>CAYUWY010000016.1:0-179829 GCA_964448575.1 uncultured Pirellulaceae bacterium | reverse complement strand
AATTGGAGAGCCTTTTTAAATTTTGTAAACTTTATGTTTCAAACCTATCAATGGACCCAAGTCGCATTTCACGTCGGTTTTAATGTTTAGTTTATTTGCTGCGACTGGGGCATCGCGGCCGTTATGTTGCTCGATGATGATGCTCTATCTTCAATCACGAACCTGTGGAAATTGCTCTCATAGGGATTCCCGAGAGTTATCCGCTCACGATGCCGCGTTCGTGGAGCGCCACAAATGGGCCGAGCCTTGTCCTAAATGTGGCGATTCGTTTTTTAGTTCCAGCGGCTTCTCGGACATGCCACCATTCGACGCGGAGCTATTGGAGTTGTGGGCCCAAAACGAGAACCTTTCATTCTCAGAAATAGACGAGGACATGCTCTTGGACAATGAGGAAACCTTGGATCTCCTCATCCAATTCGTTCAACGCGATGACATCCTTGAATCGAAACGGGGTGTATTAATATCATCGTTGTGTCTGCTTGTTTATGACAATACTGACCAAGGCTACGAGCGTGACATCCCTGCTAACGAGATCCTCGCAAATCAAATCATCGAGTTTCTTTCGAACAATCATAGGCTTTTTGAAAATCTCGAGGAGGAATATGGTTATGATTACATTAAACTTCACGTCTACCCGCTGATCGGACTGCCGAAGCCAACCGCAACATAACAATGTGATGCACGCGAAGCCGGACTTGCGCGTGCAAATTGAAGCAGAGATTTCCGTTCCGGCTCGGTGATCGCTGACGTTATGCGGCTTGCAGAAACCAGGGATTTACGAATGACAGAATCCGACAGACTTGAAACCCCCTCGAACGTAGCGTCAGAACTTCGGCGTTTTCACGAAGAAGGTCGACCCTTTGGATTTGAATACGACGATGGCGATTGCTGGGCGGAGGGTTTCGTGGTTCATGTAGGAGAGGATTACGCGATCTTGTCGAGACTGCATCAGCGTAGTTGGGCAAATGGTTATCGCGCTATTCGATTCGACGCAATCCATAAGTTCGGCGATTCCGGTGATGCTGATTTTATTTGCCGCGCGATGCAGGCTCGTAATGAAGAGATTCCGCCGACCGTTCCATTTCAGCCAATATCAATGGTTGAATTTCTATCGGTGGTTTGCACGCACTTCCCAATCGTCGTAGTAGACGATGCTGTGGAGAACAACAATGACGATGGTGTTGCAGGTACCATTCAGTTGGTTCAGGACCAGATCGTACACCTAAGAACGATCTCAGTCGCTGGATACTGGCTTGATGGGATTCATACGATCCCAGTGGAAGATATCGAACATGTCTTGTTTGGCAGCAATTATGAAGATACTCTAAAACTGGTTGGAGAGTTGCCGCCAGAATAGGCCAACGCCGCATGACAATGTGATGCACGCGAATCTGCGTTCGTGCGCGCTTTTGAATTGAAAGATTAACTGTCGTGGTTCGGTAATCGTAATCTGATCAGGAGCTGTGTTCATGAAGTTAAAATTCGGAATCCGAAGTCTGTTGGTTGTCACGATGTTATGCGCTGCAGTGGTGGCGTTGCTGTATCCGTTTGAGCCTAGAGTCGAGTTTTCGCCACCCGTTTTTGTTGAAATCAGCGAGAACGAACACGGTGTTCAGTTTAAGCATTATGAAATGGAGATTCGTAACGACTCTTTCTTTCCAGTTTGGTGTGGCAGCAGCGACGGTGAGACTGTCGGCAGCTACTACTGTTATCCGCCCAATCTTCAATTAAGCGGGGCATACCAAAATATGCTCGGTGCCAAGGGTTCATTGGTTCCGATTTTTCGCTGGCGACCCCGTACAGTCAACTTCCACACACCATACAATTGGGATGGAGTGCGAATCGAAATGGATGCAGCAGATTGGAGAGGCGTTTCGAAGAGATATCGGAGTGCTGATTTCCCAATTGACAATAAATGACGATCGGCATCGCCCGGCCGCGTTTCAGGAAGTTTGACGTCAGCTTTGTGCTTTACTATCACTGCCTCATCAACACGCAAGAGATCTCAACGCTTCAGGAAATGTTGATAGCGCCAGATAGCAAGATGTTTCGCTTTCAATTTTCAAAACAGTCTCGATCAGGCAAATTCCATGGATCAATTTAAGCGGTCAAGCGTTAGAGCTTGTGTTTGGTGTGCTCTCATCGTGATGTTCTATTGCGTATTTAGCTTCAATCAATTTGCGTGCGGTGCATGTGTTCAAGAAGATATCGCTGGAGAGATCGAAGTGCTCCCAGTTTTTTTCATGCCAAAAGATCAGCGCAAGCCGACTCGAACAGAAATGCGTCGTCTGCAACGTCATTTAGTTTGGGCTCAGGAACGCTATCGCGAGATGCTGAACAATCAATCAACGTTTCGAGTTGCTGAACAACCGGAAATCTACGAGGCAAAGCAACCATTGGTGTTTTATAAAAACGCCGAAAAACACAATCCCGTTATTGCTGACGAATTGCTCGCCTGGAAAAAAACGGATCGATTCGATTGCAAATTGATTTTTTTCACAATCGTTATGAACACCGAGGATAAATTTCCTGGCGGAAGCGGAACTCCTTTTAACGGAGGATTCAACACAGGAGGCGGTGTGGCATCGATTGGATTGTATATGCTCAATGAACAACCTAATTTCCAATCGACGGTTCAACATGAACTTGGACATTCTTTCGGTTTGAATCACGTCAAGGCTTACGGTTATGACATGAAAAAAAATGACTCGATCATGTCTTACAACCCGTTGCATCACACCAGGAAATTCAAGGCCAGCCGCAATCCTGGCAAATTGATTCCCGAAGACCTCCGCGGGTTGTGTTTGAATGACAAGGTATTTCCCAATCTCGAATTCGTTCCAGAGCGGGATGTTCCAAAGGGATATAAGATTAGCAGAATCAAAAATTTTCCCGCGATGGAGCTCGAAAGCCTGCCTGCCAAAATCAACGTTACAACCGATAGCGGAGAGGCTTATAAGAGTTCAATCCGCAGCATCGTTCAGGGGCGAATCACCCAAAGCATCGATCGAGGAAAGGCTGAGTTCGACAAACGTCGAATGTGGCATTCCGATAAACTCAAAAACGGCTGGGCAACGGTGAACCTTGTTTTTCCAAAAGCGGTAACGCTGGACAAAATAGAAATCTACTCTCAACACAGTGGAAAGAGTCACCAAGTGGTCGCAGCAAAAGTGTATGCCATGGACGCCGATACAGAATTGATTTGCGATGAGAAAGACACTGCGCCCGTTGCCATGCTCAGTTTCGATCCTGTTGAAGTTCAAAAATTGAAACTGGAGTTTCGAGCTGGCAAAAGTAAAATGGTCGTCATAAGGGGATTAAGGTTTTACAATGGCAAGCGTGAATTATTTCCGCAACTCATACCGGGGTACGCGGACTAGCCCTGTTTGGGACTCGGCGACCAGCAGTGCCGCAACTGTTTTGCGGCTCGCAACGAAACAAGGACAGTATGGCGACTTTACTTTGGCTAGATGATGAACGCGACCCAACAGAAACGCGGTGGCATGATTTCTTTCCTATTCCTTCCGCCGAGGTCATCTGGGTTAAGTCTTGCTCCGAATTTACTGATTGGATTAGCGCGAATTCACTTCCAGACGCCATCTGTTTTGATCATGACCTCGGTGATGGACCGTCTGGAATGGATGCCGCCAAATGGCTGACTGAGTACTGTCTTGATAATCACGTAAAACTTCCTGCCTGGAATATACAGAGTGCCAATCCGATTGGTAAACTGAATATATCGGCGTTGCTCAACTCATTTGCCCGTGTAAATGACAGTTGAAACAGATGCAGGTTAACGCGAGATAACAATGTGATACGCGCGAGTTTGGGCTTGCGCGTGGTTTCGTTTGTCCCGCGCATTGGTTCCGCCAACGCTGCTGGCCAACTGGGCGACTCCATTCCAATACGGCAGCAGTCTCCAGTCGTTCCTATAGTACAGATAGCCAAACAACAGCCCGCCCAGATGAGCCGCATGGCCGATGCCGGTGTTCATCACCGTTCCCGAAAGAGCCAGCAAAACCGGGTGCAAGTCATAGATCACGTAAAACAATAGTAGATAGCGAATCTGAATCGGGAACAAAAAGTAAAGGCGAATCGTATGATGCGGGTTCCACATGGCGAAAACGCAAATCACCGGTTTATCCAAGCTTCGTCATTCGGTTCTTGCAGTCAACTAACCGACCGGAATAAACCAAGAGCTGGACTTGTACTTGTTTCTTGAGGTGAATTATTACTTTGGCCAAGAGTTAGATCATGCCAGACAACGAAGACAAACTGTTAGATATTGCTTTTAAGGCTGAAAAGCGAGGCGATCGAATTGGTGCGATTCGCCTTTATCAGCAAATTGCAAACGGCACATCTGAGCATTCCACGTACGCTAAAAACTGCGTTGAAAGATTGGAGGAACTGGGAGTTTCTGCTCAAGCGGAAACAGAACTACCGAATTCTTCTTCGGAAGGTTCCGTTTCAAACTCCGACAATCCTTTCGAAGCACCAGCTAACCCTGGTCTCAATGAAAGTGCGTTCGAAACTGACTACGATAGTTTACGACGAATTCAAATATCTACGATTGCCGTGAGGGGCGTGTCAGTTTTTTGTTTGGTTGCCGCTGCCCTTAGCTTTTCACTACTATATTTCGGCAATTTGTTTGAGCTTGATACGATGCGGTCGCGACTTATTGTAACGATCGACTATCTAAACACGATTGCTCTGGTGGTAGTTGCTTACTGCTGTTGGAAGTATTCATCGGCACTTCAACAACTGCTCCCTGTCTCTAATCGCAAAATCGGAAATTATTCGAAGCGTCATTGTTGGTTGTGGATCGGGATCTCAACACTGGCGTTGCTTCGTGTCGCTAGAGAGATGATGTTTTTCATTTCGTTTTGAATTCGCATGTGCAAAAATGCGACCGAGTCAGTGGGCGTGTTTCGAACTGCCGACCGCGCGTTAATCTTTTTGACCGCTAGACAACAAGGCCTCTCTACGACGGCTCTGTGAAGGAAGAACATTTTACTTGATGAGTTTAACGAAGCGTTGATCGAGTTGCTTCGTAGCCCTTGGCAACTTTGTACTTTGAGCTGTACGTGTGCACGCGATTTGTCACTTCCCCATCGTGGGATACAAGAGGAAGTTGGATTTGGCACCAGTCAAGTATGCTTCCTTTGTAGTTGTAGACATGCCAGCCCATGGATGCGAGCTTCTTTCCGTAGATACCACTTCGATGACCGACCGTGCAATACGCGATGACCACTTTGCCTTTGTACAGTTGCGAGTTCTCTTCAAATTCTGACTTTGTAATCGCACCGGGAATGACAGAAACGTCTGTTTCGGTTTTGTCTCGCACATCCACAATGACAGAGCGATCGGTCCACCCTTTGCTGTTTTGCAACTCGCGAATTTGCTCCGCTGAAATAGTGGGGACTTCAATTCTTTGAGCTTTGATGAATCGAACTAAAAGGATCACCCCAATTACGGCGCAGATAGCAATAAACACTCTCATTGGAAATCTCTACTGGCGACAAAGCTGAGAAACTTAAGGACGAGCGCCGACAGTACAGAGTGACGAAATTGCGCTCAATGCGAATCATCGTCCAGTTACGCTCCCGAACTTCAGACAATGACGTTTGGATGCCAGTGGAAAACGCAAGCAAAGAAAATCCGATGGGAAATACGGACTAAATCTAACAGTCCTCGGTGAACACCACCTCTTATCAACACCGAATTCGTTTTCAACACAGGAAAATTGATGAAGAAAGAACCGCGGATGAACGCTGATGGACGCGAATAAAAACAGAACTTAAATCCGCGTTTATCTGCGTCCATCCGCGGTTTTAAAAAGAAAACCAGCAAGCAAAGATACTGGCAAAATCTCATGCACAAAAAATGGTGGCGTTCACCGAGAAGCCTCCTAAATCTTGCGTACGTGAAGTGAAAGCAACAAAAGTGTTAGCACCGAATGGCGTGCTTTACGTGGCTTTACATACAGTGTTACTTCCAAACATCTCGATCGAGCATTCGGTAATTGATCGCTTCGGTGAGATGGTGTGTTTCGATGTTTTCTGAAGCTTCCAAATCGGCGATCGTTCTTGAAAGTCGCAGGACTTTGTCGTGTGCTCGGGCGGATAGCCCCAGTTCGTTGACGCTTACTTTCAGGATGCTCATGCATTCGTCGTTGAGTTTGCAGTACTCGCGGATTTGACGGCTGGACATCTGTGCGTTGTAGCTGATTGAAGTCCCTTGAAAGCGTTCGAGCTGTGCCTTGCGGGCGCAGATAACGGATTCGCGGATTTCTTCGCTGGAGGTGCCAGGCCTGGTGGAAGAAAGCTCTTTGAACTCTGCGGCTGGGACTTCGACGTGAATGTCGATTCGGTCAAGCAGCGGCCCTGAAATCTTGCCCATGTATTTTTCGACTTGTGGTGGCGTGCAATTGCAATCGCGCCGAGGGTCGGAGCGGTAGCCGCATGGGCACGGATTGAGCGCGGCGACCATCATGAAATCACAAGGGAACGTCGTTGAACGAAGTGCACGTGAAATCGTGACGATGCGGTCTTCGAGCGGTTGGCGGAGGACTTCGAGCGTTCGTCGATTGAATTCAGGGAGCTCGTCCAAAAACAAAACGCCGTTGTGCGCCATGGAGATTTCACCCGGCATTGGAATGCTGCCGCCACCGACAAGTCCCGGTTCACTGATGGTGTGGTGAGGCGAGCGGAATGGGCGAGTGGCCATCAAGGGTTGGCCCGGTTGAAGGCGACCACAAGCCGAATAGATCCGCGTTGTTTCAATTGACTCGTCGGGCGAAAGCTGAGGAAGCACCGTTGGGATACGTTTGGCCAGCATCGTTTTGCCAGACCCAGGTGGGCCAAGCATCAGCAAATTATGCACTCCGGCCGCTGCGACCGTGATGGCTCGTTTGGCCATTTCCTGACCGCGTACGTCAGAGAAATCTATCTCGTAATTGCAATACTCTTCGAACAAGTCACTGATCCGCGATGGCGTTGGCTCGATCTCAAGTTGGCCTGCGAAAAATGCGGCGGCTTGGGCAAGTGAATTGACCGCGATGACTTCAAGGTCTTCAACGACGGCGGCTTCGTAAGCGTTTTCTTCTGGAACAACGATCCCACGAAGACCGTGCGCTTTGGCGGCAATCGCCATTGAAAGTACGCCCTTTGCTGGACGCGTGTGTCCTTCAAGTGCCAGTTCTCCGACGACGGCGTAGTCGCGAAGTTTTTCCGATGCGAACTGGCCGCTTCCGATAAGGATGCCCAGTGAAATTGGCAAGTCGAACGTGGCGGCTTGTTTGGGTAGCTCTGCCGGTGCGAGATTGATCACGACGCGGTCGGCTGGTCGCTGGAATCCAGAGTTGACCATCGCTCGCTCGCAGCGATGAGTGCTTTCGCGAACGGCGGCTTCTGGAAGGCCGACCAGAATTGTTTTTGGCAAAGCCCGAGGGGAAACGTCGACCTCGACTTCGACTTGCATGGCTTCGATGCCTAGCAACGAAAACGTTCTGAGTTTTGCAAGTAGGCCACTGCCCTGCCCCAGTCCAACGGGTTCGTTTTTGTCTTGCGTGTCCTTTTTTTCGTGGACTTGAATCGCTGGGTCACTGAGTTCGTCGGCGCTTTTATAAACGACAACTTCTCGCTGTGAAAGTTCCTTCTTGTCGGCTTCGGTGAGCCCGTCGATATTTTCAGCCATGATATTTTTCTGCCATATTGGTAACGATATCAGCCATGTGTTTCCGTGCGCTTTTAGGTGAAATGATTTCTGCGTTGTCACCCATCTGCAAAACACGCGGGATGATTTCCATGTGATGAACGGCGGAGACCGTTAACTCGATCGAGCCGTCTTTCATCTTTTTGATTTTTTGTTCGGCGTGAAGCGGATCCTCGATAACCCAAGCAGCTGCATTGGGCGCGATCCAGATTTTGTAGTTGGCAAGTTTTTTGTTGCGTACAAACATCCGCATCGTGTTGCCGATGAATTGTTCAAGGTCCAAGTCTTCCGGGACTTTGAACCAAGCGTCCAGAATCGTGGCTTTTTGGAATCGATCAAGTTTCCACGAACGCACTCGCGACTCGGGGTCGTCGATTTCACAAGCCGCCGCGATGATGTAGAGACTCGATTGAAAAAGTGCGATTGTGTACGGCTCGATCTTGCGGACCTTGGGGGCGTTGCCGGGCGACTGGTAAGTAATCTCAATCACGCGATGCTCAAGCACACCTCGGTTGAGCGTTTTGATAATGCCGTGATGTTTTTCGTAAGATTTTGCAGGGACACCAAGAACGTGAAGAGTCTTGTTGAATTTCTCATAGTGGGTCAGAACGGTTTCCGGGACTTCTTTTTGGACCTTGTTCCAAAACGACTCGATGCCCATCCAAAACGGCGTGCCGGCGAGCGGGTGCATGAGCTTGCGGCCCATCGAAAGGGCGATTATCTCGGTGGCGGAAAAACTGATCTTGGTCGCGGTTTTGGCGAGGGGCCCAAGCTTCCAAATTTTCCCGCGCTGGGAATCATGAACGTCAACGTCGATCCCGGCGGCTTGTAGCGCTTCGAGGTCGCGGCGGATGGTTCGTGTGTGGCACGATTTCAAGCCAAGCTCATCGATGATGTCTTGCTGGAGTTCGGGAAGAGTTTTTCCAAAACGTACGCGTTCAAGAATTTGAAGAATCTTGTGCTGTCTAATCAGTTGTTCGTTTCGCGCCATCGGTATCCGCTAAGCGTATTTCGTAAAAAAGTTGTTTGATGCAATTGAAGGTTTGTCTTGATTAAGTTGCCATGCTGCGTTGCGATTCAATTTGGCATTTTTGATGAGAGCTTGATTATCTACTGCCTAAGCACGCTCGCCAAGCACTGGGAGTTTGAGCAAGCACACAAAAACGCCCCGCCATCGCGTGGAATTCGCGAAAGAAATAGCTTTGGGAAATTGATTGGTAAACTAAGTAGGCAAACTCTGAATATTCATCCGAGAAAAGTATGTTCCTCCTACTAGGATTTCCCCGCAATTGATATGATCAGTAAGATAAAATCACCCTTTGCCCATTATTATTTTGACTTGATCTAACATGACTAAAGCCCGGCGAGCCGTAATTTGTTTGAGTGGCGGTATGGACTCAACCTCGTTGTTGTTGCGGCTATTGGCGGAAGGCCGGAAAGTGTTCGGGTTGAGTTTTGACTACGGGCAAAAACATCGACTTGAGCTTTCACGCCTGAAACAAAATTTGACCTATCTGCGCGAAAACGATTTGGAAATTGATTCGCAAACATTGGATATGGCCAAAATCGGGTCGCTCTTTCATTCGGCTTTGACTGATTCCAATTGGACCGTCCCAACGGGGCACTACGAGCAGGAGAACATGAAGCAGACGGTTGTTCCAAACCGGAATGCGATTTTCTCGTCGATCGCTTATGGGTACGCTTTGTCGATCGCAGTCCAGGAAGACGCCGAAGTCGATTTTTCGTTAGGCGTGCATAGTGGTGACCACGCGATCTACCCGGATTGCCGCCCAGAGTTTTACGATGCGATCTTCAAAGCGTTTACGATTGGCAACTGGGATTCGGAAAAAGTGTTCTTGAATCTGCCTTACATTAACTATGATAAAACCGACATCCTTCGCGATGCGGATGAGTCGATTAAGAAGCTCGGGCTCGATTTCGACACCGTATTCAGGAATACCTGCACGAGTTATCAGCCAAACAAAGAAGGAAAGTCGCACGGTTTGACCGGTTCGGATGTCGAGCGGATTATTGCTTTTCACAAGTTCGGGCGGCCAGACCCTGTGCAATACGTTGAGCCTTGGGACGAAGTTGTGAAACGTGCATTGAAAATGGAAGAACTTTATCAACAAGACTCAACAATTGGTTTGCCTGATTAAACTGATTGTTGTTTCAATGCAGACGACGGTATGCCGTCTGCACGTTATCTGGAAATGATTCTCGCCAATGTACGTAAGAACCCGCTTAAGTTTTTGCGATCACCTCGCCACCCAAGCGTTTTCTGATGTCTAACACCTCAGCTTTATCTGAATCACAACCACAACCCTCCGTTATCGCGCGTTGGATTTCTTTGCTCGTTGATACCAAGCAAGGGATCGCTCTTGGCATCGTATTTCTAATGCTGGGCGTGGTTTTTGCGGGCACCAGAGCTTACCTGAACTACTCGACGCCCAATGGCATTTTTGATTTTGAAAAAACGGGTCTGAGTGATTTTCACAATGGTGGTTATTTGCCAGCGCTCGCATTTCGCGAGGGCGTCAATCCATATTCGCCGGAAGTTTGTGCTCCCTACAAAATGGCGCGGTCAACGCCACCCTACTCGCCTGTCGTGTTCATGTTTCATCTCCCGTTTACCTACATGCCGTTGGCGGTTGCCGACGTGGTGTACACGGGTTTCAATTTGTCGTTGCTTGGTCTGCTGGCGGCTTTTTCGTTGACGATGTCCAAAACGAAATTTCAATGGGGGCCTTGGATTTGGATCTTTGGGCTTTTTGTTTTTAGCCGCGCGGGCCATATCTCTTTGTTTACAGGCTATTTCACAGCGCAGTTGGTTGTTGGGACAATCGTTGCTGTCCATTTCGCGAAGACGCGCCCCGCCATTTCCGGGCTGGGCATGTTGATCGCGTCTGGCAAACCGACTTACATTTTGCCGCTGATTATTCTGATGGTGTACCGCAAGAACTTTAAAGCTCTCGTGATCGGGATTCTGTTTTGTTCAATTGGTGCATCAATTGGATTGGGTTGGCTGGCTTCGCATTCGAGTCTTGGCGAGGTTATCGACGGGGTCAAAGCTGGACAAACCGCACACGACGACGACCCAACGGAGCATCCCGTCAACACATGGACGCGACTTGATACGCCTGGCGTGGTTGCCAAGCTCGTGGATTGGAAGCCAGACAATCCGACTTATTTGGCGATGATGTTGGTGCTGTTGATCGTGCCTGGGATCGCCATTTGGAAGACCGCTGATCACGAGGCAAATTCGGGAGTGACGGGACTGACAGGAATGATCCTGTGCCTTGCATTGTTGCTCACGATTTATCACCATTCTTACGATAGCTTGCTGATCGCGGTGGCGTGGGTGGCGGTTACGTTTTTTGGAAATCAAGTTTGCACGGATCTCAATCCAATGGAACGTCGAAGTTTGACTGTATTGCTTGGCATTCCGGCTTTGAATTACTTTGCGACGATGCGTTTTCGCAATGCGATTGGCGTGGATAACCAGAGCTTGATTTGGAATGTTGTGACGTCGGTTAACGGAGTTTGTTTGCTGTTAAGTTTGATATTGGTTGTCAACGCCGCGTTTAGATTGCGACGTAGTCTGAATGTGATTTAAGTTGGTGACGAGGTCGGAAAAGTTGTCGGACAGGAGCGTCCAATTGACTTAGATTAATAGGATGTTTTTTTCAGTTCGTACTGTTCAAACGATATTTTAATTTATGGACGATTACTTAAATCGAATTTCTGACGAATGGCGTGAGCGTGCGGGTGAACTGAGCATTTGGGTGATGGACAACTTGGTGAACCGTACCGATATTTGGGGTAGGTACCTTGCGCCCAAGTATCGAAAAATGTCAGACGATGGAACTCGGGTCAATAAAGCGATCACCGCGCCCTTCCAACGCGAACGCGGAAAAGTTTTTCTTAAGTGCAGCTCTTTGGAAAAACATTTCAAAGCAAAACATGGTGGCGGAATTCTCGGCCTTCATAGTGCCTCAAGCGACGGGATGTCGCGCTGGTTCGCAATCGATATTGATTTGCATGATGACGATGATTTGTCTGTCACAAAAGAAGGTAACTTTGTTGCTGCGATGGCTTGGTTTGAACAGCTTGTGAAGATGGGTTTTGATCCATTACTGACCGATTCCAATGGGAAAGGCGGTTATCACTTGACGGTGGTTTTCGAGCGTCCGATGTCGACTAAGTCCGTTCGGAAATTTTGCGAACGCTTGGTCTCAAACTATGCCGTGCTGGGGCTGGATCGAAGTCCCGATATTTTTCCTGGAGCCACCGGAGCCAGTCATCATGGTAGCTGGCTTCGTTTGTGGGGCCGCCACCATACCAAAGAGCATTTCACGCGCGTTTGGAATGACGAGCCGTACGCTGAAGGAAACAAGTGGCTGGAGGGAGAAGAGGCAATCGAGCGCATTCTCGCACTTTCCTTTGCCCGTCAGCCGTTGTTGGAAGCCCAGGGCATCACGGTCAAGCCGCGTACGATTTGTCTCGATTTTGATGGCGTTGTCCATTCGCATATGCATGGTTGGCAAGGGGAAGCGATCATACCTGACCCACCAGTCCACCGAGTCGATAAGGCGATTGCAGAACTACGCAGAGATTATCGCGTTGTAATATTCTCAGCCCGTTGCAGAACTGACGAAGGCGTTGAAGCCATTCGCGCGTGGTTGGTAAAACACAATATCGAAGTCGACGAGGTGTGCCGCAACAAACCTGCTGCTCACGTTTACGTCGACGACCGAGCCGTTAGGTTCTCAGGTGATTGGCAACAAACGATTGCCGACATCAACAATTTTCGAAAATGAGCTCGACCGCTTGAAAACGCGGCATATCCCTTTTGGCTTTTGCGATCGGTTTGGGTATTTTTTGCTCGTAGTGCCGTTTTGCTCCAAAATTTTTTTGGGCAATTTGTCAGTATCTTTGCCTCACTGACTAATGAAAGCGTGATCAACTGCTGTAGCACTTTGTCCTATGCCTCAATGAATTTTATTGTATCAACATGTTTGTTGACATTTGCCATCGCGTCCTTTTATGGCAATTGCGCTTGCGCGAGCATTATGATGGTGAAAAATCAGTGGTCCGAAATTATCGAGGTTAACGAGAAACCGAGTTCCGTTGCAGTTGACTTTAGTCTTGATTTAGCCATGCCCGAGCCGGTAAGTCCCACCCCGACGGAGATGCCGACCCTTGGAGGACGGTTGGGGGCTGAATCCAACTCCATTCGTATTCAGCAGATCGTTGTTTCGGGAGCTACCTCAGCTCAATCGGGATTCACGTTTGAAACGACACTGAGCAGGCTTTCGACTCAGAAATTTAAATTTATTCCCGAACCCCCAATTTTTGTTTTTTTTAAACCTCCAAAGTTGTAACTCAATTCAATTGAATTTTGACTTGTTTTACTTTTAAATTTGGAGATTTTACGATGAAACGTTTTTTATTTGGCCTTTTGGCCTTTTCACTAATTCTATGCGGAACGACAGTTCACGCTTCAATTCATACGATCGATTTTGAGTCTGATACAATTGGAGAGAAAAGCAACGGATTTGTAAGCAACGACTCTGCGCTAGTAGCATTTTCTGATTCATTGACACCTCCCGATGGCCTTCGAATCGAAGATTTTGGGTTTCAATCTGATGGCCAAGGGCTCGGAGTGTTTGGTGATGATGAGAGTGAGTTGATTTTGGACTTTGCCGTGACTGTTGATGCACTAAGTCTCGAATTTGGAAACGACGACCCATTTTTTTCCAATGAGGGCGATCGTGCCGTGCTTACTGTATTTGATGGGGCAGTCCAGGTTGGCCAGACTTCAGTTGTCTTGAACCGGAATGATATCCTTGATCAATCGATATCGTTTTCTGGCGTCCAGTTCAACAGGGCTACTTTCTTGTACGACGTCTCGACTGACGGTTTGATTGAAATCGTGGATAACATTCAATTCAATACCGTCGATGCCGTACCCGAACCAACAGCTCTGTTGATCTGGTCAGGTTTCGCGGCCGTTCTTGTGACTGGTCGTCGTCGAAAAAAGTGATCTGATTTAACGCTGTAAAATCGTCACGAGGAAAGAGCCTTGCATAAGTTGCTTGGCTCTTTCTATGCGCTGTGATTCATAGCTGCAGAAGCAAAATATTTCGACTCATTTGTTTTCGGCACGCTTTGGCAATAGTGGATCGCAGCAAAACATCGGGAATCCAAAAATTGGAATCAAAACCAAAGGTGAGAGAAGGCATCCCATCATTGCATCCTATTTTTTGACCATCCGCCAACAGCGGTGAATGCGACGGTTGCGAAAATCTTCGGGCACCGTCTGTTTGCTGATCTCACGAACTTCAAAATGACGAAACTCTTTTTCATCAAATTTAAATCGTCGAAAGTTGGTAGAGAAATAGACCACGCCATCCTCGCGAGTGACGTTTTCGACCAAACGTAAAAGCTCGATGTATCGTGATTGAACGTCCCAGTCGGTGGTCGTTCGCTTGCTGTTGGAAAAAGTCGGTGGGTCAACCACAATCAGATCGAATTCGACTTTGGGCGCCTCGCCAGCTGTGCGCAAAAATTCAATTGTGTCGCTGGCAATCATGCAATGCTCCTCGCCTTCTAGCCCGTTGGCTTCGAGGTTTTTTTGAGCCCAATTCAAATAGTTTTTGGAAAGGTCAACCGTTGTCGTGGAACGAGCGCCACCGTCTGCTGCGTAGGCAGAAAACGAACCGGTGTAAGCAAACAAATTCAAGAAATCTTTATCTTTGGCTTCTTTACGGACCATCGAACGGGTAATGCGATGATCCAAAAACAAACCCGTGTCCACGTAGTCCGAAAGATTAACCAGAAACTTAAGCCCGCCTTCGTTGACGGTGATTAACTCGCCAAGTGAATCCACTTTTTCGTACTGCCGAGTTTGGTGGTCTTTGTGACGTTTCTTTAAATGCGTGTTGGCGATCGGAATGTCGATCGCGCTGGCGGCGGTCTCGCACATTAATTCCAGCCACGCCTCATGTCTCGCAAGATCCCGCTCGTGCGGCCGTTGGTACTCGGTGATATGCAAGTTGTTTTCATACTTGTCGACGACCAAAGGAATCTCAGGAACATCACGCTCGTATAGACGGAAGCAAGTGATCCCTCGTTTGGTCGGCCAACGTCGCAAGTGTTTGGCTCGCTTGGTTAGTCGAAGTCGAAAGATCTCCGCCTGCTCATGATCTTTTGCAGTCAGTCCACCAAAAAGCGGTTGAGCCGTTTCGGTTTCGCTTGCAGTCACGCTTGGAGCAGGTGCAGGTGCAGGAGAAGCGAATGATTCCTGTTCAACTGCCAACTCCGGTTGGCCCGACTCATGTTCAAATGTAGATTCTGCTGGAACGGTCCAAGCCTGTTGATTGGCTTGTTCATCCGCCGGTTCGTCTTTAACTGTCGGCTCATCATCGACAGCCGTTGGTGCTGGCTCGGATTGAGGGATGACTTGAACGGGAATGACTTCGAATGGAATCGAACGCGGTTTGTCTTCTGTTTCAGTTACTGCTTTTTCTGAAACAACATCAACGACGACGGTCTCAACCTTGCGAGGCTGAATTGTGGGAGATTTTGCTTTTAGCGTTTCGAATTTTTGAGCGACCTTGTTGGCAGGCTCGGTTGTTTGGTTTTCATTCGTCACCGATTCCGCCGGACGATCCGTTTTGCGAGGTGGGCGCGGACCAAGGTACTGATAGTAAGTGCATTCAAGCCGGCCATTGAAGAGTTTCCGCCTTCGCGTTGCCTCCTTGTGAATCAACGACTCAAACTTGGGCATGTTGGTGATCAAATACAACGACCAAGTTGGTAACCGCTGCATCATTTTGGGAAACGCTTGGTAAAGCCCGGTCAACAGTCGGTGTTCTTCCAATCGCTCACCGTAAGGCGGATTGGTAATCACACATCCGTATTCGTGATTGCTTTGAGTTTGGTCAAACGGTTTGTGTTCGAATTGAATCTGGTCAGCAAGCCCTGCTCTTTCGACGTGGTATCTCGCGAGACTGAGGACTTCGCTGTCTCGATCGCTGCCAACTATGTTCAGCGAAATGTTACGTCGCCGCAGATCGTTGGCTTCTTCAGTCGCTTTCTCCCAATGTGATTGGTCAATCGCGCCCCAGTTTGAGCACGAGAACGTTCGGTGCATTCCCGGTGCGATTTTCAATCCAAGCATTGCGGCTTCAATTGGAATCGTACCTGAACCGCAAAATGGATCGATCAAAGGGCGTTCCGGATTCCAAACGCTCAGGTCTACTAACGCGGCGGCGAGTGTTTCTTTTAGCGGCGCCTCGGCGACCAGTTTTCGATAGCCGCGTTTGTGGAGGCTTGGCCCTGTCGTGTCGATCGTCAGGGTGGCGACGTCGTCGAGGATCGCAATTTCAACTTTGTAAGTCGCACCAGATTCGGGAAGTTGATTGACGCCGTGATAGCGTTTCAGGCTTTCGACCAAGGCCCGTTTAACACTGCGCTGAATGGCGGGTACGCTGGTGAGCGTTGATTTGCGAGATTTGCCGATGACAGGAAATGAAGCGTCGGCAGGAATGAATTGGCTCCAGTCGAAGTCTTTGACTGTCTCGAAAAGTGCATCAAAATCCGGGCTCTCGAATTGTTGGACTTCGACCAAAACCCGATCGGCCGTTCTCAGCCAAGTGTTCGCGCGGCAAACGGCAGACCAATCGCCTTCGAAGCTAATCCTTCCCGGCTGGCCCACATGCGGCTCATAGCCAAGGGCGATCAGTTCGCGCTTGACGATGGCTTCGAGTCCAAATGCGCATGCGGCTGTAAGTTTCAAGGGTTGGGTTCCGAGGTGAAGATGGTTGATGGCTGCCGTGCGCCGAGTTTAGTGTTGCTATTCTAATTTTTCTGGACTTGGAAGGCTATCATACTTGGGGTAATCGTTTGCAGTTGTTTGATTTTGCGGAAGTTCTATAGCGGTTAATCGTGGCGAGGCATTGAGAGGATGGACTCGTTTAGAGGCGTTTCCTTTATGAGCCGTTTAGGCGATAGCCTCGGTTCGTTGCGCTGGAACCGTGGCTAGCGCCAAAACGGCTCAATTTGTGACACGCGAGCGTGAATAGGACACGCGAAAATTGAGGCGAGACAACACTAACGGTTGTTGGTGTTTTTCTTATTCGCGTCACTTTGCTCAAGCGCTTCTTCGTATTTCTTTAACTTCAATTCTGGTCCCGCTTTGTTGGTCGAAAGTTCTACCGCAACGCGCTGGACCTCGACGGCTTTGTCGAAATCGCTGTTGGCAAAATGAATCGCGGCCAGTGTGTCGCGAAAGCTGGAGGATTTTGGGTTGGCTTCGATCGCTTTCTTTGACAACGTTTCGGCCAAATCAAGCTTTCGATTTAGACTCACACAAAGCCAAGCCAGATTGTTGTTGTGAAACGCTGAATTGGGAAACCGTGATAGTACCTTGTTGAAGCGATCGAACGCTTCTTGAAACGATTTGTCCGCTTCATCGCTGCGACCTAGTTCGGTCAGCGATTTGACCAAACCGATTTGCGATTTGGACCCGATGTCACTAATGCCAACGGCGAGTTTGAATTCTTCAACTGCTAATTCTGGTTTGCCTGCCTTCAACCATTCAGTGCCTCGTTTTTCATGAACGAGCAAAAGCTCCCGCGGATAGCCGAGTATCTCGTTGTACTTGGACGAGTTGCTGGTGGTGTGAATGACGGAAAGTTCCCAGACGCCGGCGGCCGCCAATGCGTCGGTTTTTCGAAGCACATTTCCGGCACTTGACTCGGCCCGGTGTAACCACCAGTCCGACATTTTGAGAAGAGAGAATTTGTAGGTGTTAACAAAATTTCGATTGGCTTCTTCCTCCAATCCGGCTTTTTGCAATCCGGTTGCCAGTTGGTAACGCGCGTGAGATTTGGAAAGCGGAAGTATTTCTGCAAGTTTCATGCGTGCTTCACCTTTTTCGATCTGCCCCAGCGCTTTGAGCGCACGTCCTTCCAGATAAGCCGATAAAGCTCGTTCGCCATCTGAATATTTTGAGTCGCTTTGATCGGCATGCTCGAACGCTTGTTGATATTCTCGGATAGCGAGTTTCCACTCTTGCACTTCGCAGTACCAGTTGCCGAGCTTTAAGTGCAAAGCGTGTGTCGGCGTTGCTTCGGTTGCCTTTTTGATCATCTCAATCGCAAGCTCTGACTGCTGATGGATTCTTGCGAGTTGGGCGCGGTTCTTGTGAATCGTCGCGATCGTTTTGTCGCGTTTTGCTTTTTTCAAAAACCGTTGGTCGTGTAATTCAAAAATGGATTGAATTTTTTCCAGTTCAAATAATTCGGATTCCTCGGGTTCGATTGCCAATTGAATTTGGCGGATGAATTCTGGCACGGTTGAATTCAGATCAACCGAAAACATTTCTGGCTTAAGAAGAATTAACTCCATCAGATCCGTTGCAAGCCCCGAGTGATTCGGAAAAAACAGCTTAAGAATTGTTTGCCGTGCTCCCAATGAGTTGGCCAATTTGAGCTGCTCATTGGCAATCTTGGTGGCCCACTCGCGGTGGTCGCATTTTAAGCCGGCTTTGATGCAAGCCACGATTCGTTTGGGCTGTTCGCTGTCTGACGTTTTTGCCATCTCTTCGAGCAACAATTTCGCTTGTTCTTTTTGGCCCAGTCGGTGCAACTGCCAAGCCAAATTCTCGGCGATTTGTTCTGTTATATATTTCGAGTCAACTCCGCTGGGCGGGTATACGTCTGTCTTCCACGCTGAGTTTTTTTTGCCGGCTTCCAGTTTGTCGATTTTCAAAAGCCATTTGGCGGCGGCGTCTTTGTCGGCCGAGTAATCAAACTTGATCAACTTAAACGCTTGTTCGAATTCAGATCGAAAACAAAGTAAATCAAACGCGATTGGATACGAGTAGAGTTTGGCTGTTTGAATCGCCTCATCCCATTCGTGGCAGATCATGAACGCTTCTGTGCAATAGAATGCGGTGCTTGCGCGAACGATTAGCTTTTGACGTATCTCGTCGATTTCACGCTCAAATTTTTGTGGGGCTTTGGCTAGTCGGCTATAGACAGCGGGCAATCCAGTTTGGCCGGCTTTGCGACTCAATTCTTTCATGAAGCGATCGTCGTTGACCAACGCTTTCCAGTCTTGCTGCCGCATACAAATGTCAGCAAATATTACGTTTCGGAAGGCGGAGGCAGAGATGCCCTCGATTGCCTCTCGGGCTTTGGCGAGATCACCTTTGACGACAAACAGGTTCGCCAGAATCCGGTTTTTGGATTCTTTTCTTCTGATTTGGCGCATCTGAATTTCTTTGTCGAGGTCACCAGTAAGCGAAACAAAGACTGCGTAGTCTCTTGCATAAGAATGCTTGGCAGTTTCATTTGGGGCTGTTTCAGCAGCGAAGGAAAGAAACCGTTTCGCTGATTTCCAGTCACCTTTTTGTAAGGCAGTTTTGGTAAAATTCTTAATATACGGGAGAACTTGTTTATCGAGACCTATCCTGATTCCGCCTTCGGGTTCGCTTTCGACCAAGCGCACCGCCTGCAAGTACATTGCTCTCTTGAGCAGGTCGTTGATAATCAAACTCTTTGTCCTGACATCCGATTTTGAAAATTTCTTGATTTCCTCGACGACTTTAGGCGGAGTGTCGGGGTAGATTCCAAACTCGAACATTTCGATGATTTTAATGCATCGTGCGATTGCTTCAGGGGTTTCCAGATCCTTGAGTGCAGACTGGAGTAGCGGGATCGCCTCTTCACCAGTTTTCCAGATCACTAACTGGGCAGCCTCGCGTTTTGCAAACTTGGGGTCGGAAAGGTCAGCAATGGCGGCGAGCAAAACGGACTTATCAATAGACGGGTCTTGCTCGGTTGGTTCTTCTTTCCGATCGGCTTGTTTCGTCGCATCTGAAGTATTAAGCGATTTTGGAATGTAGGTTGCTTGTGCTAACGCCGATGTGGTGAGCGATAGAGTAACCAGAGTAAAAATCGCAAAAGAGGTTGCGGAGAGATTAAGCAAATTGAATTGCCGAATTGCGACTCGGGTTTGTTTTGCCTTGCTGACCATCCATTCAGTTTTAATTGTTGCTGAACGGTTTTGCAATTTTGGCAAGTGCTGATTTCGGCGTGTCAGTTGCATCGACCGAAAGTATCGTTGGGGGCGCTCCGCTAAACTTCATGGCCACAGAAGCATGGCCATGAAGGAAGCTTAAATCCAGGCATTGTTTGTATGGGCTTGCCCATGCGTTGGATATGGCGATCAAAAGCCAGATTTTTTATCAAGGTTTGTCGAAGAAGGTTTTGCGCTTCTTTGGGGTAACTGCCGGTGCTGGACGGGTTTTGAAGGACTTCTTCTTGGAGGTCACTGGCGGCATTGGGCGTTTAAGCGGCAATGGGCGTTTAAGCGACGGTGAGGTGTTAGGGGTGGCCTCAAGGTTAGGCTTGCGATTGCTGGGCGTTATCAATCTAGTTTGGTCAATAACGCCTTGAAGGTCTTTTATTGTCTCGTTGAAGTCTATCACAGTAGAGTTTTGTAAGCCGTCCGAAGCATCTGAAGTTTCTGAATCGTCTTTTTGTTTTTCAGATTTCGTTTTGATCTTCTCAATCCGTTCTGGTGTGTACACAGCATTGAGAAACATGGCGACTGCGCGTTGAGTGTCGGCATCAGTCGTGACTTGGATGTCGACCAATGGGTCGCTTTCGTCGCCATCGATCACCGTCTCGATATTCTGTGCTTTGTCTAGTGCGAAAAAGTTCTCCAGAATTTTTGCGGCTTCGTGTGGCAAGTGATAATTGGCCCGCACTAATGTCTTAACGTTGCGTGCATTCAATGGTAGAGGTGCTTTGGTAGCGGGAGCTGAGGTAAATGTATTGGTGTTTGAACGTGCTTTCACTCGGACGGGAAGACGGGTTGTGCCGAATTTTGAATTGGAGATGGGGGAAGCAGGACGTGTAAACTGCCTACTAGGCGTTTGGTTCTGAGATGGGCTGTGTGCAACTACTGGAAGAGCGCCAAATCGATTGTGTGGCACATTGCTTTGTGGGTGAACTAGGCTGCTGGTAGGTACAGCTGAAGCTGAGCGAAATCGAACTGGTTGTGCCGTGTTGGGCTGCGGACTGAAGCCGGAAGCAGGCGATTGAAAAGACGCTTTTTGAAAAGTGAGCTGACTTGCTTTTGGAGAAACAGTGCGAGTTGGGTTCCTTACCGCAGCAACTTGATTGGAATGTTCTGGGAGAATCGGTGTGCCATTGGCAATGGAAGTTGGCCGAGGGGCGTATTTTTTATACGTGGTCAGTGCGCCAGTAGCGACTATCAACACGAGCAAAACTACGATTAAAAATTTCTTCACAGTGATCTCCGCACAAATGAATTGGAAAAGGTTCAGGGAGATTATTGCTCTTTTTCAAGGTACGACTCAATAGAAGTTTTTTGTCCCCTTTTGGTAGCGGTTTTGCCCGTGGCTGTCGTGTCTGCATGGACTAGCCAGCAGTTTTTCCAAACTTAATTGTCGTGGCGTGAGATGAGTTTTCGGGAGAAGTGTTCGCCAATGCCAATGCTCGCAGTTCTGAAATGCGATATCTGAAATCGCTCAGTTACTTTTGATTTTTCAAGCAAGAATCATCAGCTGCAACTGGTTTACCGACTTCTTCGACTGGGTGAGTGAACATGTAACGCCAGACTTCTTCGTGTTGATATTCCCCGTCGATTTTAAAAGCTCGTTTGCCAGGTTGGACGCTGCTGTGCGCCCGTTTGGCGTCTCCGCCAACATCGAAATCGGTGATCAACCGCCTTGTGTTGCCAAATGGAGTTTTTGTTTTGTCGACGTTGACGATTGGGCCAAATTGATGCATGCCGAGCATTTCCCAGCTTCGGCAATAGTGATCTTCGACCCAGCCTTTGTCCAGCGTATGCGAGAAACCGAAAAAGCGATTTGCAGGAGTGGCTGATTCGAGCGATTGCCAACTTTGGAACTGGTCACGCGGACCACAAAACGCAACAACACGGCTGACTTTTGTATGTTTCGCAAAACGGGCTGCTGTCGTTGAGCCATGAGAGCTTCCGGCCATGATCACATGCTCCCAGCGAAGGTCAGTTTTGTCTTTGTTTAGAAAAAATCCCCAGCCAGATTGCGGGTTCTGTTTATCCAGCCATTTTACAAATTGAAGTGCACGCTCTTGCATGCCGTCCGGTTTCGGAATCGCGACTTCATCACTAAAGTCTTCACCCGTTGCGGCTTCAAGTCGAATGTTGCCTCGGCAGTGTTCGCCAACGGGTTTGTCCTGGCAGCAAATCGAAAACCACTTGTTGGCGTAATGAACTCGGATCGCGTGAATGCCATATGAATTGACGCGATCAAACAGTTCTTTGTTGTGGCCCATCATCCAGATCATCAGTTTCCCACGGGGCGCAACTCGGGTGTCGACGGACGCGTCCTGGGTATCAGCCGGTTTTCCTTTTGATTCAATCAGGAAACCGATTTTCGGATGCGCAGTTACGCGCGAGTCAATCTCAGAAGCGCGGGCGGTGAGTTTGTAGTGTTGAGGTTCCGGGTCAGACAAAATCAATTTGTCTCGATCTGTCGACTGACCATAGAGTGTTGAGCTGGTGATCAAAACGCCAATTGAAAAGACGACGATTCTCACGAAGAGCGTTTGCATTGCTTTTGCCTTGAGGCTTTATTGTTTGATCGAATTGCTGCGCGGCAGATTACTTTTTTGGGTCAACCGATTTCAAGTAAGCCAGAATCTCAAAGATTTCATCCTCAGTAAAACGATCCATCAACCCCTTGGGCATGATGCTCACCGATGACTTCATGATTTCGTCAACGTCTTCTTGTTTAATGACAGTTGGCTCTTTCGATTCAGGGTTCGGCAAAATCGAGATCGACGTTTTGTCTTCCGCCAAAACGATTCCTGAAACGATATCGCCATCGAGGGTGATGACTTTGCGAACAATATACTTGGTATCGATTTTGTGCGATGGGTCAACGATCTCTCGAAGAATCCCCTTTGAATCGCCTTTCCAGCGCGACCAAACGTCCGTTAAATCCGGCCCGACTGCTTGGCCTTCGTCTGCGATTTTGTGGCACTGGGCGCAGGTGGCTTCGGTAAATAAACGCTTGCCAATTTTTTCCGTACGCCCGCGAAGTCCCGGTTCGATTTTGTCTTTGAAATCGTCGATCGTCCAAGCCTTAACGATCGGTCGATTTTGGCCAACTGGATCTTTGGGCTCCACTGGATTGCGTTGGAATTCGGCTAGGTCTTTGACCACCACCATCACGCCGTACATTCGCATCCAGTGGCCTGGGAAAGTGCAGACGTAAGGGTATTCGCCGGGCGTCGTGGGAGCCGTGAATGTGATCCGACCCTGTTTTTCCGATTGAACCATTTTGGTTGCGACCAAAACTTTGTCAGAGTCCGGCACGTACTGCAATCCGCTTTTACCAATCGTGGGTCCCTCTTCGGCTGCGGCCAGTGCAACCTCTTGAAGTGCATCCGGAACGGTGATGACCAAATTGTGCGCCATCAGGTCTTCGTTCTTCAAAATGACTTGTACTTCGCGTCCGGCTTGGACGGCGAACCAAGGCACGTCGTATCTCATTTCTTCATCGACCGTATGGATCAACACGACTCGAACGGTGACGGCGTCCAAGCGTTTTCGATAGCCGTCGCTTTTGTCTTTTTCAACCAGTCCAAGAACCTGTTCGGCCAATTGCATGGCTTCGATGAACTGGTTGGAAGTTCGTTTAGCGGCTGGTGTTTTTTCTGCGTGTTTAACCAGAAATTCCGCCAGCTCAGTTGCTACGCCCGGATCGCGTTGGTCACGGGGCACGTTAAGCAATGTTTTGATGGCGGCGCGACGGAGTTTGGGATTTGAAACCAAACCGGCAACGGCTTTAAAGTCCCCTGCCCGATCAGAATCGATCGTTGCTAGTGATTTGACCGCTGCAAGTCGAATGTCATCGTTGCTGCTACCTAAAGCGCCAATCACTCGTTCTCGCATTGAATTGCGAAGTTTCTGGCTGCCAAGCAATCCAATCGCGCCAAGCATCGCCGCGTTGGCCGAGTCATCAACAGCCGCCAGTTCGATCGCTTTTTCCGATTCGCCAGCAACGATCAAAGCTGCAAATCCAGTCGAGCGTAAATTCGCGTTGTCCGAGTTAGCCGTTTCGATCAACTGGTCGAGGTGAGTTTTTAGATCTGCAGGCGTTTGGGTCAGCAGCATTTGATTGAGCTGACCTAAAACGCGTTTTTGTTCGGTAGAGTCGTCCAGTGTTGGGATGACGTTGAGCAATTCGGCGACGGGGTCTGAGCCGTTGATTTTCGCGACGGCGTTCAAGGCGACTTCGCGATCCTGTCGCGCCATTCCATCTCGTTTCAAGATCATTAAATGAGCCGGCAGATATTTCGCGTCATCGTCTCGCCGCTCAACTCGAAGCAACGTTGCGTTATTGAGCCGTTTGAGTTGAAACTCGACGATCCGCGCCGGTTTGTCGAAAAAGATCTTGGGCGCTTTCTTTTCCTGAGAGTCTTGAGCTCCATGACGATGGTCGTGGTCATGTGCGGCGACCAAAGCCAACGGAAGGAGTGCGGCAAGCGTCAGAAATGCCAAAAAGAAATTCAATCGAGGTTTCATGACAACTAAATAAATGAAAAGAGAATTCAGCTTTCTCGAAATGGAATGCTGAGCGGGACTTAAAAATAGGCCGGCGCAAACCGACCTAATTATCAAACAAGATTTAGCGTGCAACTTTATTCAGGTTGAAGGACCTTCATCGTTTCTTCGAGCAGGTAATTCATGCTATCGTCGGCTTCGTAGTTCAGCACATCCAAAACGCCTTCGGCAATTTCGTCGCCTGATAAAAAGCTTGCCGCGCGAACGGCTTCGGCTCGGACCATTGCAGATTTGTCGTTGATTCCTTTTTTAACCAATTCGACTGCGTTGGGGACGCGAGCATGCCAGTAGGAAAGAACTCGGATTGCGGCGGCTCGTGCGTGGTAGTCTTTTGACGAAAGCACTTGCTCAAGCAATTCCTGGTTCACAACGTTATGCGTTTGGAATTGCCAAAGCCCTTCCAGCATTAGCTGTTCGTACTCGGCGTCCGTTTTGTCAATCGACTTCATCCACGTCTTTACCGCTGGAATCACCACGTCGGTATCTTTTGCTGCCAGTTCACGTTTAACGCGATAACGGTTTCGGTGTTCAGGTGTTTTCAAAAGAGCCAATAACTCAGGCACAGTCGCGCCGTCGATTTTTGGTGGCGTGACCAGCGGTCGGCCTTTGTAAGTGATACGCCAAATACGGCCATGGCTGACATCTCGTTTAGGCTCTCGCAAGTTATGTTGCAAGTGACCGATCAACGCGTTGTGCCAATCGACAATATAAAGTGCGCCGTCTGGGCCGAACTGAATATCGACTGGACGGAAGTTTCCGTCGTCGCAGTGAAGCAGCGGTTCAATTTCGGGGCAGAAGAATCCAGAGCCTTTCTCTTCCATCGTGTGTTGCAAAATGGCTCGCTCGCCAATCACATTATTGAAAATGTAATTGCCCTGAGCGGAGGGCGGAAAATGGGCACTCGAAACGATTTCACAACCAGAGGTAGGCCGGATGCGTTTCTTGAGAAGCTTCGGAGCGTCTGGAACTTTCGATTTCTTGTCTAACTTAAACGCACGTTTGTAGTGACTGCCTCCGGGGTGTTTGGCTGGGAAGTTTGTTTTTCCCGAGATCAACGTCGCCCAGTAATGCTGTCCGCCCGATGCATCGGCAATAAAGTTTTGCCCCCATTTGTCGAACACATGCCCCCATGGATTTGCAAACGCATAGTTAACATGCACGTGGGTGTCTTGTCGCCGCATGTCGTAGCGCCAAATGCCCGCTTCATTCAATCGCTGCGGTCCGTAAGGCGTTTCGACTTGTGAGTATTTGAATGTTCCTTCGCAGAAGTAAAGTCCGCCGCCCGGGCCCCATTCAAACGCGGAGATTCCATGATGCGTGTCGGCAGAGCCTAATCCCGTGATCACTCGGGTTCGCGTGTCGGCTATGTCGTCGCCGTCGGTGTCTTTGATGAACAAGATATCGGGCTGTTGGGCAACGTAAGCGCCGCCGTGTCCCAGTTCGAAACCGGTTGGAACGTAAAGTCCATCGGCAAAGACTTTGCATTCGTCAGCTTTGCCGTCTGAATCGGTGTCGGTCAGGATCAGCAATTTATCATTGAGTTTTGTTTTCGGTTTCCAGTGTGGATAAGACGGCATCGTGGTGACCCACATCCGGCCTTTGGCGTCGAAGTTTAAGGACACTGGGTTCGCCAGATCGGGAAAGTCTTCTTCTGTGGCGAACACATTGATCTCGTAGCCTTCGGCTAATTTGAATTTCGAAACTTGTTCGGCGGCAGGTCGATAATCCAACGAGCCGAGCTTTCCAAGTCTGCGTTGTTTGTCGTTCGGACCGCCCACATTGGATTTTGGATTGATAAACGGAAGCGTATTGGAATCGTCGATTTTGTCTGGTACGGATTCACCGCTGGCCAACGCCCAAATTCGTTTGTCACGGTTCTCAGTCATTTGATCAAGAACCGTGCGCTCGCGTTCCATAACGTCTTCGTTGTTGTACGTTCCATCGGAGCCAGCCTTGCCACGAATTCCGTAAATCGAGTAACCATTAACGGCTCGGTAACGATGCCACCAATGAAAATTTTTGTCGTCAACGGACGCTTTAACTTTCGCGTTAACAGCCATGTCCGTTTTGACCTCACCGAAAAGTGCTTTGTTAAGGATCGGGGCAAGTGCTTTGTAGCCGTCATCGTTGAGTTGAAATCCGTCCAGCGTCATGCGTGCGTCGGAGTCTTTGAAAAGCGCCATGGTTGGAGCGAACAGATTTGCGAAACCAACGCTGTGCTTTTTCGCGATAGTTTGCATCGCAGTGGTATACATTTCGAGGTTGGCGTTTTCTTGTGTTCCATCCGGCAAATTCGAATCGCCTGTTTTTTCAAAAGCAGTTGGCGAAACCAAAACGATCTTTGGCGTAGTTTTCGATTCCGAGTAAGCCTTCTTTTTCGTTTCGGCCACCAGGTCATCCAGTTTACGTGTGAAACTTTCGAGCCCACTTTTGCCTTGGAACGACTCATTGCCGCCAAGGAAAAACAACACAGCCGTCGCGCCCGAATGTTTCAAGTGTTGATCGGGCTCGCCAAAGTTCAATGAACGCAAGCGAGTGTCGACTGAATCACCGGGAAAGCACAGATTGCGAACCGTCAGCTCTTTGTCAGCATGAATTTGATGAAGTTGCGTTTCCCAATGGTTGCGATGCTGAAGTCGCTCGCCAAGTCCATTTCCGATCAAGCAGATTTTCTCACCCTTCTCAACGGCGAGAGCCATGCCTTCGGGGGCTGGGCTGGGATGCTTTAGACCTGTCGTAGCTGGACCTGCTTTGGCTTTTTTCTTTTTCGAATTGCCTTTGTTATTGTTCTTTTTCTTTTTCTTGCGAGCTTTTAATGCTTTGTCTTTAGCCATGATTGGTGTGTCCCAACCAGCCATGTCCGACGGCTTAACACCAACGTAGTAATTTGAATTCATTTGAAACGTCGAAGGGTTGTAGTCACCAACCATTGCGATATCGGAATCGGCTTTGATTTTGTCTTCGATGCCGATTGCCCAGAAGCATGAGTTGATCAACATGCGGCGAAAGCCTTCATCGAGAATGTCTTCTGAAGCGCCCGAGGTCGTTGTGAAAACACGGCCCTCGGCTCCGTCCTTGCCAGTGTACGTTCGTGTCCAGGCGTTAGGGCAAGGTGCCTTGTCGGGTGCAGGAGCGGAAGTTTTCTCCATCGTCGTAAGTGGCTGCGTCATCGCGAGGACTTCACTGCCTGGCATGGGGTCGGTCCAGTATCCACCGCATTGAGTCCAAGGGTTTTTGACACCTGTCAAAATTGGATGGTCCTTTTTAGATTCAACGATATCCAGTCGCGTGCTCATAACATGATTGCGACCATAATGGCGGACCCAAGTTTCGCCCAAAACCTGACGTCCAAATCCGCCTTTGTAATCTTCACCTGCAAACTTATGGTCGAATTTTGCGAATTCGGAATCCTTGGGAACTTTGAAAGCATGAGTCGATGTTCTTAACCCAATGACTGGACCGGCTCGATCGAGGTAGTCAACGATTGGTTGAAATTGATCTGCCGGAAAGTTTTGAAATCGCAAAAAGAACACAGCGAGATCAGCGTCGTTAAGTGCTTCGGTGCCCGGCATGAAGCTTGATCCGGGAACGATATCGCCCGTTTCTTTGTCGAGTGAAAACAGGACAGTGCATTTGAAGCCATATCGCTTGGCCAAAATTCGAGCCAACATTGGACACGTCTGCTCGCCGCGATATTCGTGATCGCCAGCAAGAAAGACGATATGTTTGCCTTTACCGGGGCCCTCTGTCCCTTCGTAAACCAAAGGCTTCGATTGGGCATTGAGGTTGGAGGAAAGCAAAAATCCAACAAGAAAAATGACGCAAGTGTCAATCAAGTATCGCTTAAGACGCATGGATGGTTCATCCTGGAATGTAGTTTAAGGCCGGCTGGTCAAACCAGTATTCTACTTTGATTTTTCCCGGTTCACAGCACACAAAAGAAGCTTTAAAAATTCAAAATTTCCAATTGTCAACAAATTCGTGAGGAACAATACCGCCGATACTAGCAACTTTGATTGTTCATGGTGGTTACAGTGCCATGTGATCGCCCTGTTGCTTATATTGGTGAGATCAATATCCGAATCCGACGAGACCAATCATGTTGCGTTGCCAAAAATTAGCTTTCTTTTTTCTGTTAATCTCAATTTCATTTGCCCAACTTCGGGCGCAAGACAAACCGGCAGAAAAGTCGTTGAAGTTGGCAGGCGTGTTTGCCAATCACATGGTGCTACAGCAGCAAACCGACGCAGCTATTTGGGGCAAAGCCAGTCCTAACGCCGAAGTGCAAATCAAAGCGTCTTGGAGTGATCAAGTTACCAAGACGCGGTCAGATGAAAATGGCAAATGGAAGACAAGCCTAAAGACCCCTGCCGCTGGTGGCCCCTTTCAAATTCGAATCGATTCAGGCGACCAATCGAAAACGTTAAAAGATGTTCTCTGCGGCGAAGTCTGGATTTGCTCGGGCCAATCAAACATGCAGTGGAAACTACGTGGTTTCGGGTTGGAGCATTTCAAAGAAGATGTCGACAAAGCCAATCATCCCAAGATTCGTTTTTGTCAGGTCCCGCAGAGATTAGCGTTACAGCCACAGAGTGATGTAAAAACGCAGTGGTCCGTTTGCACGCCCAAAACGGCACTTCAATTTAGTGCTGTCGCGTATTTCTTTGGTGACAAACTTCGCAAAGAACTGGACGTTCCAATTGGGTTGATTTCAACGAATTGGGGCGGCTCGTCTGGTGAAGCGTGGATGAATCAAACAGAACTCGTTCGCGAACTGCCGGAGTTTGCCAACATGCTAAACGGCTACGATAAGTTGATCAAGAAACATGGCGTCGCGCACACAAGAGGTAAGAAGATGCCCAAAGGATTGAATCACCGAATGCCTTCGGTACTCTATAACAATATGATTCACCCTTTAATTCCTTTCTCGTTTCGAGGAGTGATTTGGTATCAAGGTGAATCTAATGTTGGCCATCCGATTCAATACAGAAAATTGTTTCCCAAACTGATTGAAAGCTGGCGTCGAGAATGGGGCCAAGGCGATTTCCCGTTTTACTTTGCTCAGATTGCACCCTATCACTATCGAACAAATGAACTTCCAGCCGCCTTGCTCCGAGAAGCTCAGTTGCAAACGCTTAACGTGCCCAACACTGGCATGGCGGTTTTGATGGATGTTGGTGATCCAACCAATATTCACCCGAAAAAGAAAAAGCCAGTTGGTCAGCGGCTTGCTTTGTTGGCTTTGGCCAAAGACTACGGCAAAACGGATCTCGTCTATTCGGGACCTGAATATGTTGGTCATGAAGTAGAGTCAAAACGAATTCGATTGAAGTTTAAACACATCGGAGGCGGGTTGGCGACTCGAGATGGTAAAGAGCTTTCTTATTTTATGATCGCTGGCCCGGACAAAGTGTTTCATCCTGCCGTCGCAAAGATTGACGGTGAGACGATTCTCGTTGGCTCGGCGAAAGTCACTCGTCCGGTCGCGGTTCGGTATGGTTGGGGGAATTCAGACGAGCCTAATTTAATGAACAAAGAAGGATTGCCTTCATCTTCGTTTCGAACAGACGAGTGGGAAATTCTTCCAACCAAGCCAGCGAAAAAGAAGGCAAAGAAGCCCTCGAAAAAGCCAGCCAAGAAATCGGCGAAAAATACAAAGGCGGGATGATTTGCAGAAACGAGATCGAATCGCCAAATGGGAGAATCTGGAACTCGTTGAATCAAATTTGAAATAAGCCTTCTGTTGAAATCGGTCCCGCCCCAAATGGATAAAAATTCGATGCCTCAAACAAGCCCTCAAAACGTCCGCTCTCAATGGAGCCTGGCCATCAGATCGTTTGGTTCGTTTGTTGTGTTGGGTGTCGTTTTGTTATCGCTTCAAAACACCCTTGCGGCTCAAACTGTTTCAGTTGGAAAAGCGACCTATCGAACCGACCTGCCGCCAAACAAAGATGGCAAGCCACGACGTTTGATGAAAGCCAAACCGTTGGTCAGCAAACGAGTCGTCGCTCCGGCCCCGACCAACGACTGGTGCTCTTCACTGGTCTGGCCATCAAACTCTCCTCATTCTCTACCGATGTTTCCACATCCTTTAGCCGTCCAAGCCCACGATTCGGGTTTGGGGTTGGGCTACAACCCAATTCCAATGCTTACCGACTCGCGTAAAGACGGAAAGCTCTTTCAAAAAGGAAGCAACTACAAGTTCCCGTATCGAGAAAGCATGATCGTTGGACTTGAGGGTATGAAGAGTCCGGCCTGCGTTCTGGATGGGCAATCCGATTGGGCCGTAACCGCTCTTTGGACTTCCTCAGGCGACAATCTTCGCGCAACCTTCGGACACGGATTGCCGTTTGTATATTTCGAGCGCGAAAGTGACCGACCAGCGGTTATCAAATTTTCAAAAGCCCAATTCAACCGTCACGAACAGCCGGTTGCGCCAATCGTTTTTGAAGAAAAAAACATCAGCGGCAAACACAACCAGTCCAACGGCAAGTTCACGCTGGCGGTCAACGCTGGCAAGAATGTCGGTGTCGGCTCAAAGGTTCGAATCAGTTATGACTTTGACGGTGACGGCGAAACCGATCGTCTCGAAGTGTTTTCGCTAATGGCAACCGATCCGGTAGATTCCTCCTGGGAAACCTACTCAGATAGCTCGCGCCCGCTGGAGGAAAGGCTTAGCCATGGCGAGAAAAAGGACTTCAAAAACGGCTCGGTCAAAGTTGAGTTTTGGAAAGTCTTTGGCGATGGCCAAGTCCAATTGGATCTCGAGTCTTGCAAGTTCGAGCTTCCGATCGCAAAAGGGACTCGATATCCATGGGAGATCGGTGTCCTGGAAAAACGACCCGATGCCAAGATCGTCAAAACGGTCGAAGAAGGAACAGGCAAAGCAAAAGTTTTTTATCGCGACAAAAATGTGGTTGGCGTAACGGTCAATCGAACTCACTACGGGCTGTTTGCTCCGACGGGCGCGAATTGGTCACCTGCCAAAAAAGACGTCGACGAAATGATGTCGGCGCTTGCCGGGAAGAACTACTTTTCAGTTGCCGTTCTGCCAGATGCAGCGCCCAAAACTATTAAGTGGTTTGCGCGTTTTGCTTTCACATTCCCAAGCGACACAAAAATCGAATATCAATACGATGCCAAATCGGCATCCGTTAAGACTAAGTTTTCCGTCGCGCCCGATGTTAAACAAGGCGAAGAAACCGCGGTGCCGATGGCGCTTTACCGACATCAGGTTTTAAATCTCGTCGCTCCATCTGTGGTTAACGGGTTTGAGTACGCCAGTCCACGCGGGAAAATGAAACTCGTTTTGGGCGAATCGTTTACCACTTCGATTCCGTTTCTGGGTGTCTTGCCAGCTCTCCCAACTTCAAAGGAGTCGATGGCGAAACTTGGGCCAATGGTTGACGCTTACTATAAAGAGCTAACGACGCGCGAGAGGACTTTTCAAAGTAATGACACTTATTGGAACGGCAAAGAGTTTGGGAAAATCTCCGAAGTCATTCAGATCGCCAACCACATCGGCAAAGACAAGATCTGCAACCAGCTGGTCAAGCTTCTCCAGCAACGATTGGAATCCTGGTTCGACGCAACGGACACCGAGCGTTTCTTTTACTACGACGAAACGTGGAATACGCTGATCGGCTATCCAGACAGCTACGGATCGGCCGAAACTTTGAATGACCACCATTTCCACTACAGCTATTTCATCAAAGCTGCGGCAACAATCGCTCAGTATGATCCTGACTGGGTGCGGCCCGAGAATTACGGCGGAATGATCGACCTGTTGATTCGCAACTGCGCCAACTACGACCGGAATGACAAAAAATTCCCGTGGATGCGATTCTTTGATCCGTACGCGGGGCATTCATGGGCTTCCGGCAATGCGGGATTCGCGTCAGGCAACAACCAGGAGTCGTCTTCGGAATCGATGAACTTTGCAACGTCGTTGATTCTTTACGGAGAAGCGACGGGCAACAAGAAAGTCAGGGACTTGGGAATCTATTGGCATGCAACGGAAGCCGAATCGATCAAGCATTATTGGTTCGACAACGATGGCGAAGTCTTTCCAAAAGGATTCGGATCGCCGTGCGTGGGAATGGTGTGGGGAGACGGCGGAACGTTCGGGACTTGGTGGACTGCCAACCCGGAAGAGATTCATGGGATCAACTTTTTGCCAGTCACTGGTGGCTCGCTTTATCTTGGCCGCGACCCTGGATTCGTGAAACGCAATTTCGAAAGTCTGCAAGCCGCCAACAAACGTTTCCATAGCGCCGGGTTTGAAGGAGATCCGGAGAAACTGACGACTTGGCGAGACATTCTCTATGAGTACTTGGCACTCGCCGACCCGGCCGATGCTCAAAAGCGTTATCTGGCCGAGGGGGAAGTCAAAAGCGAACACGGTGAAACTAAAGTCCACACAACTCAGTGGATCGGAGCGCTGAATTCGCTTGGCCAATACGATGCGGCAACCCAAGCGGATTGGCCGACGGCGGTTGCTTTTATTGACCAAGGCAAACGGACCTACGTCGTTTACAACGCCCATTCGCAAACCAAGTCAGTACAATTCTCTGACGGGGCGACGTTTGATGTTCCGCAGGGCCTGCATCGTTTCAAGTCGAAATAGTGACGTTCGGCGTTGAGCCCAACAAACGCTGGGGCCCAACACAGCGTTGAAGGCATTGCAACAACCGTTGGGGATGCTTTCTCATTATTGTCTAGACAGCGCAAAATTTGTTGTTTAAATTTCCATCGAAGTTCCTTCTTAATATCCTGCTTTCGCATTTATTCGCGCGATGATTGAATACAACAACAAAGTCTGGTTTCGCCACATCCTCAACTTTCACAAAACGGATACCTTCCGGATCCTTTTGAGAGAGATGATGATCGTTGCCGCCTACACAGCCGTTGTGGCGGCGATTGAAATCCATTTCCTTCGCGATTTGCGAATGACTGAATCAGGTGAAGCCGTTGAGAAGGTGCTCAAAAACACGACCATCATGCACTCGATTCTTGGTTTCGTGCTTTCACTGCTGGTCGTCTTTCGAACCAACACGGCTTACGATCGTTGGTGGGAAGGGCGAAAATTATGGGGCGCGCTGGTCAACAACACGCGAAATCTGTCGGTGAAGATAAATTCTTTTCTCCCGGCAAGCTGCCAGGCGGAAAAAGAATTTTTCAAGACGATGATCGGCAATTTCCCATTTGCACTCAAAGAGCATCTTCGTGAAGGCATCGAACTAAGTGAGATCGAGGACGTCGAAGGATTCAAAGAACAATGCGCTGATGGCAAGCATATCCCCAATTTGATGATTCAATTGTTGTATCGCAAAACGAAATCCCTGTTTGATGCCGGCCACATAAGCGGTGACGAACTGATTGTGATTGACAAGGAGCTAAAGTCATTTTTCGACATCATGGGAGCTTGCGAGAGAATCAAAAACACCCCCATTCCTTTTTCTTACAGTATCTTTCTGAAGAAATTTATCTTTTTCTATATCGTCACTTTACCGATCGGATTTGTCGCCTACTTCGAGTACTGGGCGATTCCAATTTCCGTTTTCGTCTTCTACGTATTGGTTTCTCTCGAAATCATTGCCGAGGAAATCGAGATGCCATTCGGACGGGATCCCAACGACCTGCCAACCCAAAAACTCGCTGACATGATTCGCGGAAACGTCAACGAAATTTTTGCTAAGTGAAAAATATGTTGCGTATCGAATTAGGCGGACTGCATCTTGGAAGTTCCACTTGGAGCCAACGCACACCGCGGCCCGGCAAAATCCCAAGTGGGAATTGTCAAACCAAGGCGCGAAAGTTATCCGGCTGAATTGGTAGGCCTAATTTTGATTTTGCGTCGTGTTGGCTCGACTGTGTTGGAGGTATCAACGACAATTCGTGAGGCGGGCTGGAAAACGATTCGTGGGGCTGAATTTTCAAAATCAACCGTCCAGAAAATCATCGAAAGATCGCAGCGAAGCTAAGCTTTCCGCCTTTAAATGAAAAAAGCACGCGAAAAAATACCATTCGTTCGCGTGCTGATGTGAAGCAAAACAAGAAACAGTTGCCCGGATCTTAGCCTTCGTAATCTCGAATCAAATTCGCAATCTTAACCTCTCTCGAACATGCAGAGATTCCGACTAGGATATTCCTGATTGCTGTGTCACCAGCCTCCAAGTTATCGAGAACTTCGAAGAACATTCTTCTTAAACGAACCAGAGATTTCGCAAAACTTTCACGACACTCCTGCGAGCACTCCGCCTCCTCTTGCTCAACAGCAAACTTGATTCGTATACCCAAAATCATGTGAAACAACTCGCGTCTATCATCAAACGTCTGTTTCTCAACAAGGTTGAGCAGATCCTCAAGTAGCGGGTAGAACGTCGGATACACACAGTCCGAATAGCCAAGAAGATAAATTATCTTCTCAAAATCACGGCACGAAATAGACTCTTCTCCCAAACTACCTTCAATGAGGTTCTTCGCTTCGGTCGCACTGGCGGAGTAGTCCATGTTTAAATGTCCCTGTCTTATGGTTGCTGATTATTTGTTGTGACACAGCGGTTTGATCGGACTGAAGAAAATGCCAAGCGTCTCTAAAGATGATGCAAGAAAAATTCAAAAAGTGTTCAGGGTGGGTTTAATCAAAGTCTGACTTCCGTTGGCTGCGTTTTTGCTCTTTAGGTTTTGCGAATACAAAGTCGAAAGCCAACGAATTTCAGTTTTACGTCTTCTGCGAGATACTGAAAATTCGTGCAATGAACGTTAGTCGATTGGATTGACGTCGCGTAGTGACCACCCCGAATTATCTTTCCAACTTCGTCGACTTCGCATTGCCAATCGCGGATAACGGTTTTGGGGTACTGGTCGACCGGCGAGTCAGCACACCATTCGGCTACGTTACCGAGCATATCGTAGAACCCCCATTCATTGGGATCTTTCAAGCAAACTGGTTGAGGTCTTTTTTGCGAATTCTCTGAGAACCAGCCCGCCGCCAAAAGGAGTTTGGGATCGTCGAAACTCCCGTATCTTTTATCGCCGGACGCACGGCAGGCATACTCCCATTGTAAGGAAGTTGGCAAGCCAACAGAAAAGCCAGCTTTGATTTCCGATTGGTACTCTTGGTTCACAGTTTCGCAAAACTTGACGGCATCAAACCATGAAACTTGAGTTGCGGGGCGATTAATTTCACTTGGTTCAATTTTAATCGGCTCGGTTAACTCTGCAGATTTCAACTCTGCATATTGCCCATTGGTCACGACGGTTTTGCTCAACCAGTATCCGGAACTAAACCCGGTATGGAATACAGTTTCACTTGCATCAGAATCTACCGGACCGACAACAAAATCTCCGGGTGCAATCCAAATAAACTCAAACGGCCCTAACTTAAAGTTCTCGGACATTTGCGATACACATCTCAAAAAAAGAAAGGCCGACGATTTCGTCGGCCGCGACATGGCACCGTAAAGTGTAGCCAGTTGCTCATGCGGCGAAAGTCCGCGACAAGCAATTACGACGAATCGCAAAGGGCTCGACTACCTAATCTGATTTCCCGTTCGAGATGAATTCGAATTGGCTGTGCCGGTTGCTCTGGCCTGAATCGTTTTGATGGAATTGTTGGCCTGAAGTCGCACTTTGGCGTCGGTCGATGTCGTCGCGACTTCATTGAGACGAGCAATTGATTTTTCGGTGCCAATTTGCCCAAGCAGACTGCAGGCCGAAAGCTGAACTTTGGGAGATTCATCCGAAAGGTGAGGGATGACATGTTGTTCCGATGCGCTGCCCAGTTTGTTGAGAACCAACATGATTTGCGAGCGGTCTTCACCAGGGAAACGCTTGGCAAGTTCAGGGATAACGCGTTGGTCGCCGATTTTTTCCAGGCTACGATAAGCCGCCCAGCGTACATCGAAATTGGAATCGTTGATGCCGGCGAAAATCCAATTCATACTGTTGGCCGAGTCAACTTCGGTGAGGTATTCAATCACCATACGACGGGTGGCGGAGTCTCTTGAAGCCGAACATTGGCGGATGACCTCGATGACTGCTGGAATTGCAGTGCGCGGTTGAGCGTTCGTAAGCTGACGAATCCCTTTGCGAACCCCTTTGTGATCGCTCGCGTTCATGATCAAGTCAACGGAAGGTTTTACGCTGGTCGGAATCGATTGAAGTACGTTGGCCGGGACTTTGAAAACCAAGCCAGTGCCCTTGCTCAAGCCACTGTTGCGCGGGGTGGTTTTCGGGATCTCTGGGAAGTATGAATCGGTAGAGCTTTTTGATCCAAATTCGATCTTGGCAAGTTTCGGTATTACGTCCTTGGGTATTGGATCGCCGAAACTGGAATTCGCTCCTGGGTTTTCGCGGTAGTTCAAATTTGGTTTAGGAAATGTCATCGAGTCGCGGTCAAAGTTGCTTGACGGTGGTTTCGAGGAGACGGCGCTTTTTGAATAGGCTGGTGTTTCACTTCTCGGTGTCGCTGTTGGAGCCGCGGAGTTGGATCGCAAGGGCTGAGGCGATGTGTTGTTTGGGAAATTCCCAGTTGTCCTTGGTTGGGGTGTCTGACTGTTGGAAGCCAGGTTGGTGAGCGGCTGAGGTTGCGTTCGGGGGCGAGGTTGTGTTTGAGGCCGAGGTTGTGTTTGCGTTCGTGGCTGGGGCTGAGTTCGCGGCTGGGGTTGGGTGCGCGGCTGAGGCTGCGCTGGGGTGGTTACTTTCGGTGGCGTCGTTTTCTTGGGCGCGGTCGCTGGTTGTAACTGCCCCTGGATGAAATTTCGATCCGCTGTCGAAAGCCGCGCGAAGGGAACGTCGATGACGACTCCGTTGAGCTTCTTAAGCGTAACGGTCGATTGGTTGATCTTGATCAAATCAGCTTCAATCATGAATGTGCCTGAATCGTCAGACCAAACACGGGTCGTTTTTTGTGATTGATTTTGCTGGGCGCTTTGTACCAATTCAGTATTTGAAAAAGCACAGCAACTTATAAAGACCAGCGACAGAAGTATTGTTTGCCAGTTCATGGTTCGTCCTTGATAGTTCTTGATGAGTCGGCAAGCCGTTGAGGGAAAGTAACCGTCCATTGTTAGTCGTTTCATTTTATTTCATTTAGCCGATTGGGTTCAATGGAAGAATTCCTCGGTAATAGCGTGGTTTGCTTCGTCGAAAGTTGGCTCGCTTCGTCACGAAATGGCCGCAAAAGCAGTGGCGGATCTCCAGAACGCCAAAAGAGCCAACTCACACCCGCGTTTTTAGCTATCGATTCCAAGAATCGTCCAGCATCCTAACCGTCTTCAATTCGCCTTTATGTGCCTTCTTAAACCAATTTGATTTGTTTAGAGCTTTCGCAGATTTTTGCGTACAATCAGTTTGCTAGTAATCGACCTCTTGGATTTAAAAATGCAACGACATTCCGTTAAAAAATTGGCTTTGCGGGACTACGCAAGCTTCAGGTACTGGATTATTTCAGCCACTGCAATCGCGTTGATGGTGGGGACTGCTCACGCTCAAAAAACTTCCTTTGAGACAGTTAAGGTAACTCACTCTGCCCTCGAAGGTATTGGATTTGAAGCCGATACAATGCGTCGCGATCCAAGTGACGTCATTAAAGTCGGTGACGTGTATTACGTCTGGTACTCCAAAGGCACGATCAGCCCCGGTTACGATGCAACCGTTTGGTATGCGACATCCAAAGACGGACAGGCGTGGACCGAAAAAGGCATGGCGCTCGATAAAGGTGCCAAAGGGACTTGGGAAGGCGCCAGCGTTTTCACGCCTAACATCATGGTCGCTGAAGGCAAGTACTGGCTGTTTTACACCGGCACTTCAAACAACTTTCATGAAAAACCGTTTAGCCCTGATTCGAAAATTGGAATTGCAGTTTCCGAATCGCCAAATGGACCATGGAAACGACTTGCTACCAACCCTGCACTGAGCAACAGCTCCAACGCATCAGACTTTGATAGCCACTTGGTCGACGATGCTTGTTTAGTCGTCCGCGATGGCAAGTACTGGTTCTATTACAAAGGTCGCCAACAGGGCAAAAGTCCTCGTGAGACACAAATGGGATTGGCCATTGCCGATAAACCGGAAGGCCCTTATGTGCGTCATAAAAACAATCCAGTGATCCCTGGCAACCACGAAGTCCTTGTCTGGCCGCAAGGCACTGGTGTGGCGGCAATGATCGGAACGACCGGTCCAAAGGAAATCACTAACTCAATTCTCTACGCTGCCGACGGAGTCAATTTCACCAAAACTCATAAAGTCATCAAAGGCCCTTGGGCTGGCGGCGCTTATCGTCCAGAGGCTTTCACTCAATCCGGCAACGGCACACTGCCGGAGTGGGGTGTAGAAATCGCCCGCAGCAAACGCAAGGACAGAGCCAAAGGCCAGTTACCATTCATCGGCCGTTTCGATGTACAAACGACCGAAGTCGATTCAGCCAAAACAGCTGCCGTGAAGTTCTCAGATGACTTGGCGTTTATGCAAAAGCACACTTCGATTGTGACGCTGAAAGATGGCGATGCCGCCGTGGCAATTGCGCCGGCTTATCAAGGCCGAGTGATGACCAGCACGTTTGATGCTGCCGCAGGACCGAGCTTTGGCTGGATCAATCGTCCGGTTATCGAAAAGGGTTTTCTTTCAGACGCCGACAAAAAGGGCAAGCTTGAAGAGCACATTTACATTTTCGGCGGCGAAGAACGATTTTGGCTTGGCCCAGAAGGCGGTCAATTCGCAATTTTCTTTAAGCCCGGTACAAAGTTTGAATTCTCAGACTGGACCACCCCGCCCGCCATCGACACCGAGGCTTTCGAGCTTGTCGAATCAACTGATGTGTCCGCCAAATTTAAACATTCAACCGAGCTAGTTAACTACTCGGGTACTAAGTTTAATGTCGGAATTGAACGAACTGTCAAATTGGTTGGCCCAGACGACGCTGACAAAATGTTGGAGGTCGAGCTACCGGCTGGTTTGAAGATGGTTGCTTACGAAACTGACAATCGGATCACCAACGCTGGCGACAACGCTTGGACGGCCGAGACTGGTTTGTTGTCAATTTGGATGTTGGGCATGTACAACCCGGCCCCCAAAACGACCGTCGTGATTCCTTTTGAAGAAGGCGACGAAAAGACGCTGGGTCCAAAAGTAACCGATGATTATTTTGGCAAAGTCCCACCGGAATACCTTAACGTTCAAAAGCAAAAGTTGTTTTTCAAAGGCGATGGTACACGACGAGGCAAAATCGGCATTAGTGCACGACGGTCAAAAGGCATCGCTGGCAGCTACGACGCCGATGGCAAAGTCCTTAACATCGTGACTTACAACGTACAGGAATCACCCAACGGGTACGTCAATTCGGCTTGGAAGTTGCAAGACAAACCATACGCTGGTGACGTCATCAACTCTTACAACGATGGCTCGCCAGAAGAGGGCAAGCCGCCGCTGGGACCATTCTACGAACTGGAAACTTCATCGCCTGCTGCTGCTCTCAAACCCGGCGAAACGATGAAGCACGTTCAACGAACATTCCACATCCAGGGCCCTGAAGAACTCTTGGATCCGTTGGCAAAAAAATTGCTTGGCGCGGGCCTGGAAGAGATCAAGCGTGCGTTTTAGTAAACAATGAGCCGTTTTGGCGATAGCCACGGTTACAGCGCCGTAAATCTGAGGCATCGCGCACGTTTTATCGCGCATTTGGAATTTGTATTTTTAACCGCGGATGGACGCGAATACACGCGGATGCAAATTAGTTTTGGCATTGGGACAGTCCTCGGAGAACACCATTCAACACGGGAAAAACTGATGAAGAAAAAAACGCGGATGAACGCTGATGGACGCGGATAAAAACAGAACTGAATCCGCGTTTATCTGCGTCCATCCGCGGTTATAAAAAGAAAACCAGCAACTAAAGATACTGCCAAAATCTCATGCTCAAAAAATGGTTGCGTCACCGAGAAGTCTCTTCATTAGCGTCCGTTAACGTGAATTCGCGGTTCTCTATCCTTCGTCTACCCAACGTGTTGTATTCAACAGTTGCGTCCAGATGATGGTATGAACTCAGGCATATGCATTGGTTTAGGGCAACTCAGCGGACGATGTGAACCCGTAATCTGCCGTTATTGGAAACGAGTCTTTCATTTTCGTTCCAGTTACAGATAATTGGATTGGCCTAAACGAACTCTGTGTTGCCACACAATTAACCTTGATGAGTGTTCAAATGAGTGAAGCAAGAAAGATTAAGATTTTCGATACCACGTTGCGAGACGGTGAGCAGTCACCAGGTTGCAGCATGAATCTTCCGGAAAAGCTCGAGATTGCACAGGCGTTGATTGATCTGGGCGTCAACGTAATCGAAGCCGGTTTTCCGATTGCCTCACCAGGCGATTTTGATGCCGTTCGTGAGATCGCAACGAACTTTCACGGCGCAGAAATCTGCGGATTGGCCAGGTCCAACGACAAAGACATTGATCGGGCTTGGGAAGCACTTAAAGGATCAGACGATCCACGTATCCATGTGTTTCTTGCCACCAGTGCGATTCATCGCGAATTCAAATTGAAGATGTCACCTGACGAGATCTTGGATCAAGCGGTCAAAGGCGTGCAGCGAGCCAAAGGCTATTGTGACAACATCGAATTTTCAGCGGAGGATTCTGCCCGAACCGAAATTGATTTCCTTTGCCGAGTCGTTGAAGCCGTCATCGATGCCGGAGCAACAACGGTTAACATTCCCGATACCGTTGGATTTGCGACTCCTGCCCAGATGGGTAACGTGATCAAAAACCTGGTCGATCGTGTGCCTAATATCGACAAAGCCATTCTCAGTGTTCACTGTCACAACGATTTAGGTTTGGCTGTCGCCAACAGTTTGGCCGGCGTTCAAAACGGAGCTGGGCAAATTGAATGCACGATCAATGGAATCGGCGAGCGAGCTGGAAATTGTTCGCTTGAAGAAGTCGTCATGGCGATGCGTACTCGCGCCGATGTTTACGATTACACAACCACGATCAACACTCGCCGTTTGGTGCCGTCCAGTCGTTTGGTTTCCACCGTTACGGGACTTCAAGTCCAGCGCAACAAAGCGATTGTCGGGCGCAACGCGTTTGCTCACGAAGCCGGAATTCATCAGGACGGTATGCTTAAAGAGCGAACGACTTATGAAATCATGTTGCCTGAAGATGTTGGTTTTGCCGACACCGATTTGGTGCTTGGTAAACACAGTGGCCGAGCGGCATTGGCTGACCGAGCGAAGCAGCTTGGATACGATTTGAGTCGCGAGCAGTTGCAAAGTGTATTTGGCGAATTCAAGAAGCTGGCCGATCGGAAGAAAGAGATTTTCGATGGCGACATTTCGGCTTTGATCGAGCATGAAATTCTTGGCACCGTGGAAGAGGAATGGTCATTGGTAACTTTTAAAGTCGATTTGAATTACCAGAAGCCGCCTACAATCAACCTAACCCTCAGCAAAGGCGGCGAAGAGAAATCGGTTGAGCTATCGGAAGGTTCCGGACCAGTTGATGCGGCGTTCTTGGCCGTAAAAAAGATCACCGAGATCGAGATGACTTGCAAGGATTTCCAATTGCGTGGTACATCGCTTGGCCATGATGCTCAAGGCGAGCTTACTCTCGAAGCCGAATTCGGCGGGCAAACTTACCGCGGTCGAGCCGTCTCCACCGATTGCGTGGAGGCTTCGATTAAGGCTGTGTTGAATGTTGCCAATCGAATTTTGGTCGCCAATCGTGTGAAAACCAATGGCAGTCAGTAGTGCTTAGTTAGTTTTCAGTCGTTCTGCGTTATCAAGGTTTTAGTTGTCTATCGCCGCGCAATGGAACATCACCCGCTCTGTCTCGGCGACTTTGTCAGGATAACAAAATGACCGAATCTGAATTTGCTTTATGGGCTCTTTCGATGGGGATTGATGACCGCGAAATGATTGCTAGATTTGTAACTAGTTTTGAGGAAACTCACGAACTGAATTACGAGGAACCGGTTGGCACAACTGCAGTTGAAAACGGATTTATCATCATTGCCTGTTGCCCTGATGGTGATCCAATTGCGGTTGATATGCGAATCAACCCTGGCTCGGTGCATTATATCTCGGCCGGAGATAGTGACGAGGAAGTCGTCTCGAAAATGGTCGCGCCTGACATTCGATCATTCGTTGGCATTATGGATGACGAAACAATTCCGTACGACTATCATGAGGCGATTGCCTGGCAATCAGCGGATTGAAAATGAAATCCTCGGTTTATTGCGGTGATCGTAACCATTCTGAATTCACAAAAAAACGGCTGCTGGTTTCGTACCAGCAGCCGTTTTGGTTTTCAATTTGCTTCAAGCGATTAAGCTCGTGGGCGAACGTCAGTTGAATAGTTGGCGAACACCGAACGTGAAGAATAGGTTGGAGACAAAGTTCACCGCTTCTTCCTGAGGCTTGAACCTCAATATCAACGTATCTCCCGCTTTGACCAGCAGCCTTTGCCGTGGATCATTGATCGTATCGTTCAAGTCGATCCGAATGGCGAGCTGTCGATCACCCGGAATTCGGCGTAGAACCACCAGTTCGGTTGGCGGAACATTCTGAGCCGCTCCACCGAGCAGTCCAGTTCTTTGACCCGTTCCGAATCCGCCACCGGCAAGTGAAATCGCGGCAAGCACATCGAGATCGTAGTCACGAGGGATCGGGAATTCACCACCGTTGAGCAGTCCACTGGTGTAGTAAACATCCGTTTCACGAGTGTCAACATAAACCACATCACCATCTCGCAGGATAACGTCCTCCTGACGGAATCGTGGTATCTCGCCAGGTTTCAGACGAAGCGGAATGGAAATCGAATTGGTCTCGTCAGGGATATTCGGAATCGCTCCGTATGGGAATTGGTCCGGTCGATTGGTTCGATAGAATTCGGCGATCTGCTGGTCTCGTCGAGCGGTGTCCAAACGGTCGCCTCGCAAAATTCGGATATCAGACTTGGCGTTCACACCAGGGATACCACCAGTTTGCAGCAACGCGTTAAGTACATCGTTTTTGTAGGCTGGCATTTGCAATACGAAACCACGTGAGCTTTGATCGGAACGATCGGTAACACCCGCTCGTTGCTGTTGACCTTGGAGCTGCTGGCCACGTTGAGACGCTGAGTTATCCTGACGAACAACAAACACTCGGTAAGTTCGCTCGCGGAACAAGGTCACGATGATACGACCATCTTCTTTCAAGATCGGCTCTGGACCGCCACGATAGGCTCGCTTAATCAGGTCTTCAGCTTGTCGAATGGTAAGACCACGGACAGGAATTGGTTTGATCAAAGGAAGTGAAAGCGTACCGTCTTCACGAACTGGGATGGGAAAACCAATCGCCGGTGGAAGATCGCTGTCTGGCGACGGCAACTGTACCGGTGGTGCTTCTTCAAAGTTGCCCAACACACCTTCGATGAAGACACCCAAAACGTCTTTCGCATCAAGTGTATAAAACTCAGGCTTGGTCTGCCGCAAACGAACGGAGTCCAGTGACACCTTGGACGCCTGTGGCTCAGCCAGGAATTGGGGCGGCACTCGGTTTGCCGGAATCGTGTCGATCGGCGAGAAAGTAGCCGTGCAACCGCTGAGTGAGAAACCCATCAGCATAACCGCGACAACGGCCAGCCGTGTGGCTCTTCCATGGACGATCGAGTTGGTGCGAGTGTGATTTGCCATCACGTCAGACTCCCTTGAATGCGGCTAAGTCACCGCGAGTTAGTGAAGTTTTCAAAACGGGTTGGGATTCCAATTCGTTTTGAAGTCCCTCGGTTGTGATTTGGTTAGTTCTGCTGCGTTTGTTTCCACTCTTCGACGGACATTGCGTAAGGCAACGGCTCGTTAGATTCCGGCGAAGCGATGTATGTCGCTGGTGATATTTGTTGAGCTGAATCCGAGACGCTCGGAGCATCAATCGCTTTCAACGCCATTGGCATAGGCAACGGAGTGTTGTTCCCTACTTCCGTTTCATATTTACTGTGGGAAATGACCGAAGGAGCTTGTTTGATCGGTGGGAGCGAAAATCGTGGTGGTGAATAATTCTGTGGCTGGACGATTGGGACGCCAGTTGACTGAGTGCTTTGTTGCTTTGGTGTCACCACTGGAACGTCGCTTGGCAAAACTGGTTTCGCTTTGTCTTGAGCGATCGCAGTGTCAATCATTCGTGAAATCAAAACGTCATGGTAAGTACCGGCTTTGTCATTCTTGGCAGCTTTAACGCCAGCCGGATAGCCTTCGAACCAACTGTTGACGCACTTGGCACCGTCGGTGGATTGAAATTCGTAGCCACGGTATTCGGACGGAGGCAAAGCTGGAACATATCCGTCACCACCATTTGCAACGCCTTGGTAACCAGCACAGAAGCCATTCCTAAAATGCTCTTCGTAGGGGCGGTTACAATTTCCGAAGCGAAGATTGTACGCTCGTCGTGCCCAGACCAAATCGCGATAGGTAACGACAGCGGTTTCGGTCAAACCAAGCCTGCGCCAGCTTTGACATCCCATGGTGGGAACGACCATCAAGGCCGCTAAAGCCAAGAGGATGAATCGACCGCTGAGTCGAATTCCAGTGTTGGGTTGATTGAGATCGGCGATTTTGGACATGATTTCCCCCTGAGTGAATTCCAGAGAAACTACGTTTCAATGGATGTCTGGTCGTGAAGACAAGCTCCATTACCTCACCCAGTTAATCGCCCATTAAGCTATGCCGAATTTAACGAAGATTGGCGTTATACCAGTTTTCGTGAAAAAATTAGCTGTATTGATCGTTCTGCATGCTCCGGTCGTTAGGAAAAAGCCGGTTTCGTAAACGCGACCAAGAGCGTTTTGCAAGCAGAAGCAGTGCTGGCAAAGCAAATAAATGAATTCACTTACCGTTGCGCAGGAAAACGCTCCACTGTCGTCAACAGCAAGACTACTACTGTTGCGGCCAGATGGAAAGAAATGCGGATGCACGTTTGTAGCCGAAGTCGCCAGAGTTCGGTTTTTGCTCAACGAGGTGAATTCAGGTGACTCAAGCTACGGGAAAACTCAATCTGGACAAACCGCTACTCTACAGCGACTTTTCCATTTACCAGATTGATCACACGATCAGCTTTTGCGGCAAGCGCATTATCGTGCGTGACCATAACCACGGTGAGATTTTCGTTCTTTCTCAGCGCAGTCAAAGTATCCATCACTTCACGCCCGTTCTCAGAATCCAAGTTCCCCGTTGGCTCGTCGGCGAGCAACACTGACGGCTCTGAAATGAGCGAACGGGCGATTGCGGTTCGCTGCATCTCGCCACCAGAAAGCTGATTGGGCTTATGCGTCAAACGATGCCCCATCCCGACCATCTCAAGCAACTCGGTCGCACGTTTTTTATATTTACGTTTGTTGCGCAGGTAAGTGAAGAATCCGTCTCGCACCATTCGCGGTATCAAAACGTTTTCCAGCGTCGTGAGTTCGGGAAGAAGATGATAAAACTGAAAGATCATCCCAAATTCGCTGTTGCGCAAATGTTCTTGCTTGCGAGGTGGCAAGTTGTCAATTCGTCCTTCCTGGAAATGAATTTCGCCACTGTCGGGAGCGTCAAGCGTTCCCAACAAATGCAGCAATGTACTTTTTCCGGAACCACTTTGGCCAACGATCGCCGTAAAATCGCCTTCGACGATCTCCAGGTCGACGCCTTTTAAAACGGGCACTTCCAGCTTTCCCTTGCGGTAGCTTTTATGCAAATTCGAAACCGACATCGCGTTGGTCGTCGCAATTCGCAACGGCGCACCGGGAGATTTTTTTGAGCGAGCAAGACTTTCTTGCATGCGAACTGATTGGCGTGCTACATCACTCATAACGGAGAGCCTCGACAGGGTGTAAGCGGGCGGCGCGAAGTGCAGGAAGCACACTTGCTAAAACAGCGATCGCAATCGCTCCCAGTCCGACCCATACGACGGTGAACGGGTTAACGATGGTTGGAATTTCTGAAAAATAATAGATCGTCGGGTCGAAAATCTCTTGGCCAGTGAGCTTGCCAATCCAATCAGCAATCTCATTGATATAACTAACGAACACGAGGCCAAGAATAATTCCCACCCCCGTGCCAACGGAGCCCAGCGACATGCCGTATCCCAAAAAGATCGACATCACGCCTTGGCTGGGAGCGCCAAGTGCTTTGAGAATTCCAATGTCCTTCGTTTTTTCAACCACGATCATGTAGAACGTCGCGAGAATTCCAAAACCTGCGACGGCAATGATTAAAAAGAGCAAAATGTTCAAGATCGTCAGCTCCATGCTGACAGCCGCAAGCAACGGTCGCTGTGTGTCTTCCCAAGTTCGAATGTCAAAATCGTTGTACATGTCTGGCGGGAATTGTGCGATCAATTTGTCTCGAACAAGGTCAAGATCAGCGCCTTCTTTAAGCTTGATTTGAATTGTCGAAACCGAGCCTTCCCCGGAAAGTGGGTCAATCATGCCGCGAAGCCGTTGAAGTTCGCTCAGCGGAACGAACGCGAAACTTGAATCGTATTCATGCATGTTGGATGCGTAATAATCGACCACCGTGCAGTTGGCCAGTACCGGCCGGGCGTTGGTGCCAATGGTCGTGAGCATAATGTTCGCATCGTCACCCGGACGGACCATGTAAACGTTCTTCAAATCGCCATTTTCAGCCATGTATTTACGTTCCGAGATCGCGATGCCAAGAATGATCCCGGTATGCTGCGACCGCATCGGATCGAATAGCTCTTCTTCATCAATTGGGTTGTATTTTGCGTGTGGATCGATCGGCATCATCAGCTGATACGTTCCGCCTTGGCCGTCGCTAACAATGTTGCCGACTTGCCCTGCAAAGGCATCGGCTGGATTGGTATCTGCGCTATTAGATTCGGCGTTTTTGGAATCGTGAGCCACTCCGAGATCGGGAGCTTGATCGGGTAAGGGAATGAACTGAAAACCTGCTTCGGCAGCGGGAGTCGGTGAACTTGGTTGTTGATCAAACGCTTGCTGAACAGGTGGCTGGATGTGCAATCCGTCTTTATTTTCATAAGACGCTTGAATTTCACCTGTATTTAACGGGAGTGAATTCTGCTGCAAACGACCGCGTTCATCAAAATAGGAATCGGACGTTTGCTGAAAAAGCCGTTCCTGTTCCTCAATCAGTTTTTTGTAGTGTCTTCGCTGTTCGATTCTGCGACGTCGGTAGGGCCAGCCGGATTCACCAGGTTCAAACCGATCGCCATAGCCATCATTTTCGAGGTTGAACGAGAAAGCCGTTTTCTTGATCTCGTTGGTCAAATAAGGCTCAAAATCCGTCACTTTGCCAAACGTATCGTCATCAATACCCAACAGCATGATCTGTTGTGTTCGAGGTTTGTTTTCAAAGTCGAATGTAAGAAGTGCAGGAGTACGCACGACCGCGGTGATGTTCTCGAGATCATCGCCGACGACATTGCGAATCAACGCCATTCGTTGGTTTGGGCTTTTGATTTCGCCAAGAATCGGCGCGGAAACTTCGATGTCCGACAAAATCCCATGCAGCCGGCTTTTCATTTGATCGACGAATCCAGCCATGACGCTGTTTACGACAATCAAAGTTGCCACGCCAAGTGTGACGCTGATGATCGATGCGAGGGCGATAAAGCGAGTTTTGAGATATCGCCACGACAGAAGCAGTTTGTACATTCGCCAATCCTTTGGCTGGTTTTTGTGTTCCCGAATCCATCCGGGTTTTACGACGCGAAAGTCGTCTGGTTCGGATTCTATTTCTTACGGGCTTCTAGTGAAAGCTTAATTTAGTGCCCGTGTTGTGCCAAAAAGTGCCAGCAAAACCAGAAGTTGGTCCGAGAACTTCAGTGATTGCTCAAATTGAGCGAAAAAGTCATCGGTTTTGGACCTATTGGCTTTCAAAGTTTAACGACGAGCCGGAAGGCGCAGGCGCGTTCGCAGGGGTGCTATAAATCGAGTGAAACCCCAGTTGGGGTTTGGGATACGGGGAACATACAACCCAGCGTGCGCTGCGCGGACGCTGGGCTATGGAGTTCAACGCCGTTGGCGTAAATCAGGGTAGCACCGATTCTTGAATCGGTGACGCGCAGCGGCAGGACGCATCAGTGTTGAGACTGCATCAATGTTGGACTTTATCTACTCAGTCGGGCCGGAAGCAAGTTGCCTCGTGTGCGTTCGCACCCAGATTCAAGAATCTGGGCTACCCGTTACGACTTAATTCTCTGCTCGAAGCAATGGGAACAGGATGATATCTCGAATTGACGGTGAGTTGGTAAGCAACATCACGAGTCGATCAATTCCAATCCCAAGCCCACCCGCTGGCGGCATACCATTGCGCAGCGCCCGAACAAAGTCATGGTCCATCTTGGCCATCGAGTCCTCTTCGGCCATTCCGTCTAACTGCTTGGCAAACAACTCTTCCTGCAAATCAGGATCATTGAGTTCCGTATAGGCGTTGGCCAGTTCCATGCCGTTGATGAACAACTCGAACCGCTCAGCAATCGCCGAGTTGTCTCTTTTTCGCTTGGTCAAAGGGCAAATACTCGCTGGGTAATCGGTTACGAAAACCGGACCGACCAACGCGTCTTCAACTTTGGCTTCGAACACTTCGTTCTTGATCACATCCGGGTGCTTGCCATCGACGGGAATGCCAAGCGACGCTGCGTATGTTTTGACCGCTTCTGGATCCTGCGGATCAACACCTGTGTTCTCAGCGAATAACTCATCGTAAGGCCGACGCGCAAACGGTGTCGAAAAATCAACTTGAGTATCGCCATAGGGAACCACATTGTCCGAGCCAATCGCTTTCAAAGCGTTTGCGATCACGGATTCGGTTAAATCCATCATCGAAACATAATCACCGTACGCTTGGTAAACTTCAAGCATCGTGAACTCAGGATTGTGCTTTGGACTGATCCCTTCGTTTCGATATACGCGACCAAGTTCGAACACTCGCTCCATTCCGCCAACCATTAGACGCTTGAGATGAAGCTCAAGTGCGATTCGCATATTGAGTGGCATGTCCAGTGCGTTGTGATGAGTCTCAAAAGGCTTGGCAGCCGCACCACCGGCGACGGTATGAAGCGTTGGGCCTTCGATTTCAACAAAGTGCTGGTCGGTAAGCGTTTGGCGAATCGAAGCAACGACCTTCGACCGATTCAGGAACCGATCACGCACGCCTTCGTTGTAAGCGAGGTCAACATAACGTCGTCGTTGGCGAAGTTCGGCGTCAACCAAACCAACGTGCTTGGCAGGTGGCTGGTCAAGCGTCTTGCAGAGAACGTGGATTTGATCGGCAAAGATCGAAAGCTCACCCGTTTGAGTTCGGCGGAGCGTCCCATCGACTCCGACCAAGTCACCGAGATCGAGACACTGGATCAGTTCCCAGTTCTCTTCACCAACTTGCTTTTGGCCGACGAACAATTGAATCCTGCCAGTCCAGTCTTCGATGTCGATGAATTGAAGCTTGCCCTTGTCACGGTGCAGCAGAATTCGACCAGCGGCGCGGACCTTGGGGCCAGTCATCGTGCCCTTGCCCTGCTCTTTGCACCAGGACCGGAAATCGGAATCGCCAAGTTGTTCTTCGGTTGGCAAGTCGATCGAGTCGCCCGCTTCGTTTACGAACTTGATTTCACCAGTTCGGTTGCGAATGTCTCCGATCATATCGCGATCGTCAAAACGCTGGCCCCACGGGTCGATGCCTAACTCGATGATCTTTCGTAGCTTTTCGCGTCGAGATTCGTCACTGCCACTGCTGCTTCCTGCTTCGTCGTTCATTGTTACTCTGAAAAGTGAGTGTGTTGTTTGGGAATTGAAATATTGGAAATCTGAAATTGAAAATGTCGATTTCAGCTGGGAATTCTTCGCGTATTCGTAATTTGAACAGACGCGTATTCTAAAGAAATGATCGGCTTTGGCGTAGGCCCTACACGGGCATCATTGGCCCCAGCGAGCCATGACGCGGTTTGCGATCCCGGGAATCAAGCGATCCAACCAGACGATAAATCGCCCGCCATGCGTCAATATGATTTCGTGTTTGTTTTTCTTGATCGCACGAATCGTTTTGGCAGCGACGGTTTCAGGCGGCATGGCTCCACGGATTTTCCAATCTTTTTTCGTGTTGTCTTCGATGGAAGAGTCAAAAAACTCACTGTCGGTGGTGCTCGGGCTGACCAACAATAGGCTAACCCCGTTTTGCGAAAGCTCCGCCCGGATCGCATCGCTGAAACCATGAAGGGCAAACTTGCTTGCGCAATATTCACTTTTAAGCGGCGCCGCTCGGTGGCCTAAAACGCTACTCATGTTGACGATGATGGGCTCGGAGCCCGATTTCAGAATGGGCAAGGATTCACGAATCAATTCTGCGATCGCGAAAAAGTTGACTTCAAAAACCTTTCGCAGTCGCTGATCGTTGGCTTCATCGAATCGGCCCATCGCACCAATGCCTGCGTTGTTGATCAGGATGTCGAGTCCGCCCAATTGGTTCGCGCACGTTTCAAGCAATTTTGATCTCGTTGCGGCCGAAGTAATGTCTCCCGCAACGGTCAGGCATTTGCCGCCCGCCGATTCAATTTCCTGGGCCAACTCGCTAAGTCGTTCTTCGCGACGGGCACAGGCGACAACGGTCGCGCCTTCGGCAGCCAGTTGTTTGGCGAGATGCCAACCGATTCCACTTGATGCACCAGTGACGATGACACGTTTGTTTTTGAGCTGACGCATTTTGAGTGGAGAGACGCAGTGATGGTGACCAGAAGTTCACGAAAAGTGTAACCGAAGATTGGTCAGCCTGTTAGATAGCGTGATGCTCAGGCGGGAATGTTCTGCGAAAAATGGCAGGGTGCAAAATTGGGAACACTAATCTTCACTAATCGACACTGATTTTTTGGGTAGCGCGTCGTTGGTCGCAATGTCAGCGACGCGTTTCCATTTCTTGAGTCGGTAATACACCGAATTACTCGGTCTTTTATTAGTAGTGAAGATCAGCGCCGATTAGTGTTCCTTCCTCGTGCAACTACCGACCGTCATCGTCATCTTCTTCGTGGTCACCATCGTCTTCATGATCATCATCGTCGTGATCACCGCGACCTTCTAGCTCTCGACGTAGTTCTTCGTACTTCGCGCGGCCTTCTTCACGCGTCATATCACCGGCTTGGATGGCGCGACGAATGCGAAGGCCGATATTTCTCAACCGGCTCTGGGCCTCTGCTGCTCGATCATCGTTGTCTGAATCTTCATCACCGTGCGCTTCATCGTGATCGTGCTCGTCTCCATGCGGCCAAAGTTTTTCATGGAGTTTTTCCAGTCGTTTTTTGGCTTGAGCTTCCGTCACCTCGCCCGCTTCGACATAACGCTGCAAAGTTTGTTTAGCGTTTTCGAAACGGATGATTCTTTTGTCATCGCCTTCTTCATGCTCCTCTCCGTCTTCTTCTTTGTCACGAGCTTCTTGCTTGAATCGTTTTTCATATTCTTCGTACTTTTCCTTGGCTTCTTCTTCAGTCATTCTGCCGGACTCAACGCCCGCTTGGATTCGGCGTTTAACGCGTTCCATTTTTGCCATAAACTCGGCCTTTGCAGATGAACCGCCTTGAGCTTCCTTGGCTTCTTGCTTGAATCGTTTTTCGTATTCCTCGTACTTTTCCTTGGCTTCCTCTTCAGTCATTCTGCCCGACTCAACGCCCGCTTTGACTCGGCGTTTAACGCGTTCCATTTGTCTTGCGAATTCAGTCTTCGAATCCGTTGTCTTTTGTTTTGCTTCTTTCCAATACTCTTTCATGGATGCAAGTCTTTCTTCGGCAGCCTCTTCTGAGATTTCGCCCGCTTCAACCATTTTTGCGAGCCTACCCTCAGCCTCTTGGTACTTTCTTTTGAATTCGGACATTTCATTTTTTTTGTACTTGTCGCCGTCACCCCAAAGGTGTTTCTTGTGTTCAATCAACCTGCGTTTGGCATCTTGCTCGCTAATGCGGCCATTTTTAACTGCTCGCATTAGTTCCATTTCTGCATGACGTAATTCCTCCATCCGCCGATCTTCAATTTCTGCTTCTTCGTGTCGGTGGTCCCCGTGCTCTTCATGATGCCCGTCTTCATGATGCTCGTGCTCTTCTCCGTGGCTGTGGTGCCCATGCTCGTGATCGTGCTCGTGATGCTCGTCTTCCATGAATTCTTTGAGGGCGTCCATCATCACGGCAGCTTGTTCAAGCGTTAGCTCATGTCTTTTAACTGATTTGATCAGCCGTCGCTCTACGGCTTCTAAGTCTTGTGCGTTGGCCGATTCAAGCGGCGTCATTCCCAGGGGTACAAACAAAACTGCCAACAATGCGACACAAAATTGCATGCATCGTGTTGTAAATGGCCGCGAATTATCACTAAGGATCATTTCAATTCTCCGCTCTAAAATTCCGCCACTATTAATTTCACTTGCCATCGCCGGCGGACGGATTGCCGGAAGAACAAGAGACTCAACGGCTGCCAAAATCGACTCCGCGTAATCGCGAGGCTCCGGTTTCAAACAGTTTAACACCAATTCATCGCAACAGACTTCTTCTGCCGCGCGTAGGTTTCTTTGTGCGTACCAGACCACAGGATTCCACCAAAAACAGACGCCTGCAGTCCACTCAAGCCACCGAACCACGTGGTCATAACGTCTGATGTGTCCCAGTTCATGCCCCAGGATGTATCTCGTTTGCGTCGGTCGAATGTCTTTTAAAACCGACTGCGGCAGAAAGACGTTTACTTTTCCGCCAATCCACCAAACCATTGGACTTACTCGAGCGGGCGTAACCAAAATCCGTGGCATCCGTTTGAGACCAAGCAATAGAGCCAGCTCTTTGGCCGTCTTCATTGTCGAAGAATCTATGTCGGTTGAATTTCGATGAATCAGGCGATGGAATCGGACCACGCGAAACAAAGAAACAATGGCGATCGCCGCAGTTCCAAACAGCCAAAGATAGCCAAGCCAAGGTTTGATGCTTGACCATGCTTGAGCAATGGTAACGCGTTGTGTTGTCTCTACATCTGCGACACTCATTTCGAAAGTCGGAATGCTCGAATGACCAAGCGATGCAGTAGCCGTTTCGATTGCGTTTGTTTCAGGCGGCTGGTCCAATCCGATCCAAGCCGTAGGGATGCCAACCAGTGGAGGCGTAACAAGTTTGATCAGCACCAACAGCCACAGCCAATACGCAAGTTGCGGGCGTTTAAGTTTTCGCCCGGCAAACATTGCCATGACCGCGATCACGAGCGCAAGCAAGGCGTTGCTCAACCCAATATCAAAAAGCGATTCAATCATTTGGATCCCCGCTTTTTGGATTGGGGTTTAGACACGGGTTTTGCAGAAGCCGAGTCAGAATGTGCGTCGAGAATCGACCGGATTTTTTCGATTTCTTTGCGAGAGATTTTCTTATGCTCAACCAGATGGGTGATCAATGGAGCAAGTGATCCAGCTGTTAAGCGTTCGGCCAACGACTCAAGTTGTCCGCCACCATAGGACTCTCGCGAAACGTTGGCTGAAAAGAAATGAACGGAGATGCTTTTGTCACGCTCAATGAATCCTTTTTCTTCCAATCGTTGAAGCAGTCGCTGCACCGTCCCATGTTGGGCTTTCTTTTCATCGGCATAAAGCGACTCGCGAATCTCACGCGCCGTCATCCGGTCGGCTTTTTTCCAAAGCAGATCCATTACAGCAAGTTCAGCATTGGCCAACGTCCGGCTCATGTTTTACGCCCTGCTTGATTGAGATACGACAACGGGACGTAATGCTACGACAGTGTGTCGTAGGTGTCAAGTGATCTGTGGATTGGGGAAGTGAGAACCGCGAATGGGCCTAATGAACGCGAATGAATATTGGTTGTAGCTGGGCTCGCCAGAGTTCAGGAGCCCTGGCAATTCGCCCGAAGTCTGGCGACTCCGGCTACGGAATTTGGATGGCGATCTCGGCTACGAAAGCTGAAATCACTGGCGGTTGGCGCGCGAAGCGGGAATGAGAACCGCGAATGGACGTTGATGAACGCGAATGAAAATTGGTTGTAGCTGGGCTTGCCAGAGTTCAGGAGCCCTGGCAATTCGCCCGAATTCTGGCGACTCCGGCTACGGGCAAAAAACTAAACTGGGTTGCCTAAGTCGAGCTGATGTCATCCAAGGGCAACTCGGGATCTGCTACCGTTGGTCGTTGTGGCGAGTCGGCGGAAATGAAAATCCCTGGCGGGAGCTTGGGTTGCAAAGGTGCCAGTGGATCAGCGACTGGTTCGATGGTTTTATTACCAGGTTCAGGATTTGTCGGCAGCTCGGCGGACTGACCATTGTCGGAAACCGGTGTCTTTCTATCGGAGGATTCAGCATCACCTTCAGTCGATTCCGTGATCCAACCCGTTGGAGAATGTGGCGTGATGATCGTGTCCGTCGGATCGATGCGGCCAAGATATTTTTGCGGGATCCGGCAATGGACCTTCATCATGTCTTCGCCGTATTGCGTCGAAAGAATTTCACCTTTGGCAGCGATATAGGCCAGTAATTTTCCGTTGCTGACATCCATCTCAATGTCGACGTCTTGAAACGAACGGCTGAGTGCGTCACTAACAACGGTGTGGAGTCTTTCAAAACCAAGGCTTGTTTTTGCACTCACCGGAACTGCGTTGGGGTAGCGGTTGGTGACCGCATCGAGCGTTGTCAAATTGCTCATCTGGTCGACTTTGTTGAGAACCAACAAAGTATCTTTTTCTTCAATGCCGATTTCTTGAAGCACTTGATAGACCGAAGAAATTTGCTCAGAGACTTTGGGGTTACTCGCGTCAGCAACATGAATTAAAAGATCGGCTTGGCGAGTCTCTTCAAGGGTTGCTTTGAAACTTGCGATCAAACTGTGTGGTAGGTCGCGAATGAATCCAACGGTGTCGCTTAATAATACCGGGCCCCAATTGGGAAGCGCCCAGCGTCGGGTTCGCGTGTCCAGTGTCGCGAACAATTTGTCTTCCGCTAAAACTTGTGCGTCCGTCAACGCGTTCATCAATGTGCTTTTGCCGGCGTTGGTATAACCGACCAAAGACACTGTCATTGTGCCCTTGCGGGAGGCGACCTGGCGCTCTTTTCGTTTTTCGACTTTGGTCAATTCAGTTTTCAAGTCGTGGATACGTTTTTCAACCAACCGGCGGTCAGTCTCCAACTGCTTTTCACCAGGACCACGCATACCCACGCCCATCTTCAAACGTGAAAGGTGAGTCCACATTCGTTTAAGTCGAGGCAGCGCGTATTCCAGCTGCGCCAATTCAACGGCCAGTCGAGATTCGTATGTCTGCGCATGGGTCGCGAAGATATCGAGAATCAATTCCGTTCGATCAAGAACTTTTGTGTTGAGAGCCACTTCAAGGTTACGGTTTTGAGCTGGCGAAAGATCGTTGTCAAAAATCACGACATCGGCTGCGTGAAATTCGACCAACTGATGAAGCTCTTCGACCTTGCCTTTACCCACATAAGTCGCCGTATCGGGTTTTTCGCGTCGCTGAATCATTCCACCCAGCACCACCGCTCCGGCCGTTTCGGCGAGACCTTGGACTTCGTCTAGCGGGTCGAAGTCGATGGCGTCATCATCGGGGAGGACGACGCGAACGACGATCGCAATTTCCTGTGCAACTTGTTGTGCTCGTTTCCTGTCCTGCACGTGCTGGGGTGGCTCCAAAAAAGATTAAATAGTCAGTGATCAGCGAAAAGTAAATAGTTAGAAATCAGTTGTGTGGTGGACAGTTAAAGCAGTGAGAGGTTCACATAGGCGGCAATCGACTCGTCTGTTGTTTTACTTTGGATCTGCTTTATTTGTCCGACTCGGACTTCTTTGATTCCTCTGGTGTGGTTGTTTGCTTCGTCGAGTTGTCAGTTTTGTCGGTCGGTTGTGCGGCACCTTTTTGCTCTTCATCTTTCTTAGCCGCGTCCTGGTCTGCACCAGCTGCATCTTTTTTGTCTTCTTTTTTTGCTGCAGGAAGCGGAATCACTTTGCCGGCTGTGAAGATCATATAAACCTTGGTGCCAACGGGCGGAATGTTCTCGGTAAAGGCTTGGTAAAGCAAGCCACCATCAGTGTCCGTGCTTTGAACATTGACATCAATGCAGGCTGTTGAGAAATTCGAAAGGCAGACCATCTCACCCGAGTCTGCGTAATAGACTTGTTCTTTGGTGTCTGGGTCGGTCCAAAATTCACTCCCTCCAAACACCCATTGGTGCTTCATTGCCTTTTTTGTTTTTGCGTCTTGCACCCACTGCGAAGCATCTTGGGTCTTGATCTTGGATGAGTCGGGATCACGCCACATCAATTTAATTTTGATGACTGGCCCCGACACAGGGCGATAGACAGGATCCCATGAAGACGGCTTGCCCGGTTCAATACCCAGCGGGACCAGTGCCCCATGCAAATGTGATGCAAGCGCGTTTGCCGAGATAACTGACTCGTGCTCTTTGGATCCTTCTGGGCAGATGAACATTTCAAGTGGTCCAGCGTTCAAGCAAACGGTGCCCCCGATCATTACTGCTTTGTTTTTTAGATCGATCCAGACTTCCTGTTTTTCGTAAATCTTGGTCCAGTTCTTGCCAATGTCGATCGTGTGTTTAACTGGCTTCTTGACTTCTTCGTCAGCATCGGAATAAGAATGTTTCTCTTGTTCTTCACGAGGTTTTTCAATCGTGTTTTCAGATGCTGAATCGGATTTTTGCTCGGAGCCAAACAAGGGGGATGACTTGGAGTTGCCATCTTGTGGTTGGGCGGTGTCCGCTTTCGTCGTTGTGTCCTTTTGCTTTGCTGGCTCTTGAGGCTTGGGGTTTTTGTCAGCCTCTTGCCGAGATTTAGGTTGGCTTTCTTTTTGAACCAACATTTCGCCGTCGTCATTACAAGATACGAACAACAAGACAAGGCACGGGATGACAAGCCGGATGAGCGAAAACGATTTTTTCGTGAATCCCATTTGGAACCTTTGTTCGATGGTTGGTTTAGCTCAAATTCAAATGAGCGGTCTGTGGTGAACGAACGCTTGTGAACGATTTTTAGTAGCGAAGTTTATTATACCGGCCATTTCACAAAAGGCATTGGCAATGTTTGCGAAGAATCATGGCTAATTTGGGCGGTTCAGGTGGTTTCCTCGCCTCTGCGGATTGATAAGATTGTCATCCCGATCAGAATCCTATTGCCAGCGATTATACGTTGGTGTGGAAAGTAACATACGAGTCGAAGATGCCGTCGAAAACAAGTCAAAAGACAAAGCCAAAAGGCAAGTCGAAATCTAAAGCCAGTGCAAAGAAAAAATCCAAACACGCACCCGCATCCAATGGAGAATTTAGCGCAACTGATAACGTAAGGAAATCAAGCGTAGGTGAACCTGGCGCAAACCGTAATGGTGTGGCCGAGAATAAGAACGCGTCCGCCCAGGTCTGGCCGGGGGTAGAACTTGAAGCCGGTAACAAAAAGAAAGACTATCGCTTGCCCAAGATGTTTTGTGAGACAAGCGAAAAGAAATCTGGCGAATCAGCAATCAGTTGGCTGGTAAACGAAAACGATGCACCAGATGCTTGGAAGCAAATCAAACGCTGGCATCGAAGCGGTTTCAAGTCAATTGTAAGTCGCAAAAATTCTGGCACCAAAAAGAAGAAAAACAAAAAGACAACTCTCAAGCGATTGGCCAACGAAGTTCTAGAAGCTGTCGTTGTGCAAGATCTCCATGTTACGACTTTCGGCGACGCTGCGATTCTCCTTTCGACGTGCCACTGGATACGGGCGATCGCGCAGCATTGTGAGTACGAAGACTGGAACGCGTGCGTTACAAAGCTCCTTGAGATTTCACAGGCGGCAGAGTCAACCGTCGACTTGGATCCATCGGTTTACCAAATCCTTGCGATCGAAGTCCCGTTGGCCGTCGCGTTTCAAATTCCCGAGACCGAAGATTATCGAGGCTTGGTCGTTCGCTGTGCCAAACGTTTGTCACTATCGGTTGCGGATATGCTTGATCACGACGGCTGGCCACATGGACGGTACTTGCCGCAGTTCGGCGTGCTCGTTGCAAGCTGGATCCGTTCCCATGCGATGCTGACCAAAATGGACGTGCAGCTTGAGGGCGAAGCAGCGGTGCAGTTCGAATGGATGGTTCGGCAAGTCATGCGAATGCTCCGCGCCGATAGAACGTTGGCGTTTTCACCACCTGGTTCGCATCCCGCATCCAATTCGTTTTTGAAAACGTTGTTGAAAGTATCAAACGACCCAAGCGATAAACCTTTGGTCAAGCGGTTCGTTGAAAAGAAAGGCGATCCGAAACGGAAATCGGGCAAGATTGATCCGAGCAACATTTCCGAATGGGCGATGGCGACGATTCTGCGAAGCCAATGGGATGAAAAGTCGCCTCGGGTGTCGATCGATTACTCTTCTGGCGGATGCCGACTGGAGATTGGAAGCGGTTTCCCCCTGATCGAAGGCTCGGCAATGCCCAGCGTATCGCTCAATGGTGTGCCGATGCCGATTGATGGCGATTTTGAACTGGTTTGCGAGGAACGAACGGATGAAATCCAGTTTGTTGAGTTGGAGATCAGGCTTGGTCGAGTCGGAAAAGGGGCAACACTTTCCAGACAGATTTTGCTTTCGCGGACCGAGCAATTTTTGCTGGTAGCGGACGCGATCGTTCCCGATTCAGAATCACAAATTGACTATCGCTGCAATTGGCCACTTGCAAATTCGATTGAAGGGATGCATGAAACGGAAACGCGAGAGGTGTACTTAAAAGACAAAAAAATTCGGTCGCTTGTGTTGCCGTTGGCACTTCCAGAGTGGAAAGTTGGTCTCGCAGATGATCGTTTGAGTTTTGAAGATCGCCATTTGAGTTTGGTGCAGTCGATTAACGGAAGCGGGCTTTATGCTCCTTTGTTTTTTGACCTGAGTCCCAAACGCAGCAAGTTAAAACGAACTTGGCGGCAATTGACGGTCGGGGAAAATTTACAAATTGTGCCACGCGACGTTGCTTGCGCTTACCGTGTCCAGCTTGATCGGCAACAATGGTTCTTTTATCGAATTGTTTCCAGCTTGGGAAATCGAACCTTTCTGGGTGAGAACTTTGCTGGCGAGTTTTCGTTTAACCGATTTGATAAAAAGGGAAACGTAACTTCTTTGATCCAAATCGATGCAACTGAATGATTGAGCAATTCAAACAGAACCTGGCAAGTGTCCGTGCTCGGATAAACAACGCGGCGCAAAAAGCAGGCCGCGATCCCGACAGCGTCCATTTAATTGGCGTTTCGAAATACGTTGACGCGCCGACAACGCGCGTGTTGGCTGAAGCCGGATGTTTGCAGCTAGGCGAAAGTCGACCACAACTGCTTTGGGAAAAACATGAAGCCCTCTCAAACGTATCGGATATTCGCTGGCACATGATTGGCCATTTGCAGCGAAACAAAGTCAAAAGGACGGTCGCGTGTTGCGACTTGATCCATTCGGCAGACAGTCAACGCTTGTTGACGGCGATCAACGCGGCAGGAGCTGAGCTGGGCAAGACCGTTGATGTGTTGTTGGAGGTCAATGTTTCGGGCGAAGTCTCCAAGCATGGGTTTGCCGATGGTGAACTAGAGCAAGCGTTTGATTTCGTGGCGGAATTGAAAAATGTATCTGTCAAAGGCCTTATGTGCATGGCCGGGCTGGCGGTGGATGATTCAAAACGTGAATTTGCGATGCTGAAGAACTTGCAGCAAAAATTTGTGGATAATGTTCCGGCGAATGTTCAACTGACTGAGCTGTCTATGGGCATGAGCGGCGATTTTGAAACCGCGATCGCCGAAGGCTCAACCATGGTCCGAGTCGGGTCGGCGTTGTTTGAAGGAATTGATCGGTGAGCCCAAAAAATTGCAAGGCAACCCTCAAGTCGTAGTAACTAGGAATTGTCATGCGGCGGCAAGTTATCCGGGAGAAGTTCTGCTTGCGCACCATCGAGCAACGCAAGAATGTGAACGGTATCGTTGGTGACCGTGAAAATGGTTCGATATCGTTTGCGTGCACCTTGACCAACTAAGAATTGCCGAATGTCGATATCGAATCGATCATTCTCAACAGCAAGTGGACAGCGCTCTGGCATGTCAGCGAGAGAATCAATTTGGTTGTAAATTGCGTTCAACCAAATCTTGGCTTGTGCTAAAGAATGGTTCCTCGCCCACCAGTCAGCATTGCGAAAAATATCTTCCTTCGCCTCGTCAGAATAGATAACCGAAAAGCTCATTTACCGTACGCTTCGGTAAGCCGATCCACGGTCTCTTTGCGAGCTTCCGCTGCAGGTAGTCCCCTGCCAGCTTTCATGTCTTCTATGCCGCGTTGGATAGATGCAATATTTGCAGAATTGATCTGAACATCGTAAAGCGATTTTTCAATCAAAACAAAAACCTTGCCAGATGATGGATCAACCATCTCGGTTTGTGGTTCGCCATGCAAGGCAGCTGATTGTTCAGGAGTGAGTTGATTCATGTTTTTAAGTATATCATTAACGGCCAACGAAGCAAAAGTACGATTGGAAACAAGCCGCCAAAGACTCGTTTTTTTGTAGACAATTTGAACAGCTGGATCCATGACGCGATGAAAATCAGCGTCACTGTGGTTGCGGAAAAGGGAAAAGCCAACGCGGCAGTGATAAAATTGCTCTCAAAGCAACTTGGGGTCTCCAAAAGTCAGATTAAACTAGTGGGAGGATTAACTTCCCCGTTAAAGAAATTTGTTGTATCCGGAATAGAATTGGATACCCTTACCACTCGGCTTGAAAGTTTGTTTGATTGAGAATTGCCTTCCTTTCACCCTACAATCTTGTCTCATTATTCAACTTGATCAGACTTGGGGTTTTCATGACTCGTCTCTGCTGCATTTTTACGCTCGCCATTTTGTTTTGTGGTGTGATCTTTTCCTGTGGTAACTCTGCGTCTGCCCAGGTTGCAACCGACAAAAGCGGATTCCGTTGGGACATGATGGCTGGTGGCGCCATCGAAGACGGAAACGACGATATGTTTGACGGTGCTTTTGCGCTGTATCTGAACTCGGATAATTTCGCGCCTGGAGCTGGCGTGCAAAAAGGAAAAAGTTATGTCTTCGGCCCGTCGCCACTGGGCAACGTGATGATCACACGGCATCTGTTGGTGGTCGACGATCCGGTTGGATTGGTTTACGCCGACACTTACCACAACACTACCAAAGACGCGATTAAGATTTCGCCGAGAATCTATTCCGATTTTGGAGAAGCTGCCACGCCACAAAAAATCACTGGCAAAGGTGGCGGAATGGTTGCAATGATTTATCCGCACGGCGCACCCCGACCGACCGCGGTTTGTTTGTTCGGTGATAAAAACACGACTTACCTTCCGCAAATGTCTGGCAGCGGTGACACTTACTGGTTCGAATATCCTGAAATGGAACTGGCGGCCGGTCAACGGAAAACGGTTGGCTATTTTGTTGCCCAGCGTGCTCGTGGCAGCGGGAACGATCTCTACCGAAGTGAAGAAGCGTTCATGCAAAGCCTTGCAAAGATGGCTTCGGTTGGAAATTTTAATTTTGTGAACCTTCCAGGCATGGGGCTTTTTGATACTGGCGATCTTGAATTGGTGAATCAATCTCCCAACGATTTCATCCGGACTCGTAAGAAGGATGAAGTTTATGGCAGGCTGCTGACGCGCGAATTTGAGTTGGTGACCGACATCGGCAAGCGTACTTATTCGGCTGAGCAAATCGTCAACGCGTTCAACGTAGGGGACGGCCGTTACAAAATTGCTTCGGATGATGGATCGGTTTTGGAAGGGACGTTGGCGCCGGAAAAGGTCAAGTTCGAACTCTCTGACGGAGGAACAGGCGAGATTGAATTGAAAAACGTCGCGCGACTGGTTCCACGCATTCCCGATTCGACTATAAAACGCAAAGTAGGAAAGTGGTTTGAGTTCAAGACACCGATCTTTGTGTTTGCCAGCAATGAAAGGCTGACCGGCCAATTCAGCACCGATCATTTTGAGATTCATACCGAAATCGGAAAATTGGATTTGCCGATCAAGTCAATTCGCTCAATCCAATTGGCCCGCGGAGGGGCTGGGCTGAGTTCACAATTCACGACGACAGACGGGCAGCGTTTTTCCGGAATTATCTATGACAAATTCAACATCAAGATTTTCGATGGCTCAGTGAGAGAAATTTCGCCCAAAGAATTGACCGCCGTTTTTCTAAATGACTTGTCAGGGAAAATATCTAAGACAAGTGGTAAGAAACAGGCTTATATCGAGCTTAACCAGAACGATTTTCTTTACGCCGAATTGATGACCAGCGAGCAAAAGCTTGAATTCGAAACAGACTTTGGAACGCGTGTACTAAACCCTGAACAAATTTCTGGCTTAAAATCCCTACCTGGTTTGAAAGGCGGAATGCAGATTTCGTTTTGGGATGGCTCGAAATTGCGAGGTGACTTAACCAGTGATCATTTGCGGTTGAAGATTCTTGGCAAGGAAATGAAGATCCCCGCGCAGATCATTAAGAGCTTCAAGAATCCGATGGCCCAACCCCCTCAAGCGATCAAGGAGCGGTACATCAAATTGATTCGGCAACTGGGCAGCAAAAAGTACGAGGACCGCGCCGCTGCCGTTCAAGCACTTGAGCCGGACAAGGAAAAGATCCGCGGCCTATTGAAATCGCAATTGGACAAGGTCGACATCGAAACCAAAGCGCGGATCTGGAAATTACTTCCAGATGAAGACCGTCCAAAAAGAGCGAAGTAAACCACCATTACTCCACGTTTTGGTCTCAAAAGCTCCGCAATTCGTTAAACACTTTCCATTTTAATGCATTTCGGAAGTTTTCTTGTCTGGATTACACCTTACTCAGCTAGCTCCGCGATAGGTTTTTAGTAGATTAAGCATCTAAATTCGATTAAACGCGCGATCAATTAATCGGAATCATTAAAAATCAATTAGTTAGTGGCCGCGTCCCCCATTTCGTGGCTTGGATAATTCATCAGGAGTATTGCCGATCATGTCGACCAATGAACTTTCGGGAGATTCGCGGGGTACCTTTTTAGGGCACCCAAAAGGGCTGTTCGTTCTCTTCTTTGCGGAAATGTGGGAACGATTCTCCTACTACGGCATGCGAGCGTTGCTGATTCTTTATCTGGTTAAGCACTGGGCGTTTACCGATGGCGAATCAGGCATTATTTACGGCGCGTACACGGCTTTGGTTTACATTACGCCTGTAATCGGTGGTTATTTAGCGGACCGATATCTGGGGCAAAGAAAGGCGGTGTTGTTTGGGGCGGTGCTCCTGACATTCGGCCACTTCTTAATGGCGTTCGAAGGCGAAGGCGGCCACGAGGGTTTTGCCATCAACATGTTCTGGATGGCGTTAGCGTTTATTATCGTTGGCTCTGGATTTTTGAAAGCCAATATTTCCGTTATCGTTGGACAGCTCTATACACGAACCGACCCGCGCCGTGATCCCGCGTACACGATTTTCTATATGGGTATCAATCTTGGTGCTGCGTTGGGTGCGATTGTTGCCGGTTGGTTGGGTGAGACGTACGGTTGGAAGTATGGTTTCGGTGCCGCCGGGATTGGAATGTTGCTGGGATTAGTTGTGTTCGTCTGGGGAACGCCATTGTTGTGTGGTCGCGGTGAATCGACCAATCCAGAAAAGCTGCAAGAAAAAGTTGCTGGCATCAAATTCGAATGGCTGCTTTACTTATTCAGCGTACTCGGCGTTGTTGTTGTGTTCTTTTTGATTCAGTACCAATCGGTCGTCGGATACCTACTCGGAATCGCCGGTGCAGTACTGGTTTTCTATGTTATTTTCACTGCTGTTACAAAGCTTCCTCCAGAAGATCGAGATCGAATTTTCGCCGCGATGTTTTTGATCTTTGGTTCGATTTTGTTCTGGGCATTGTTCGAGCAGGCCGGTTCGTCGTTGAACCTTTTCACGGATCGTTCGGTAGATCGAAAGATTTTTGGGTGGGAAGTTCCTGCTTCGATTTTCCAATCGATCAACGCGATTTACATTGTATTGCTGGCGCCGGTGTTTGCCGCCCTTTGGACGTTCTTAGGTAGAGCCAATATGGAACCTTCAGCGCCCGCGAAATTTGGATTGGGAATGATCCAGTTGGGACTGGGCTTCCTGGTTCTTGTTGCAGGTGCGCTTGCTGCTGGTGCAGGAAACTTGACACCAGTGATCTACATCTTCTTGATCTATTTGCTGCATACGATGGGTGAACTTTGTCTTTCACCTGTTGGGTTGAGTGCGATGAATCGCTTGGCACCTGCACACATGGCTAGTTTGATCATGGGAACCTGGTTCTTTGCATCTGCGGCAGGTAACTTTGCCGCTGGACTGATCGCCTCTGCGGTTGGAGCTGAGGGTGCGGGACCGGAAACCGTGACTGACGTCTACTCAAAAGTTGGTTGGGTGGCGATTATCGTGGGTGTGGTGGTCATTTTGATCTCGCCATTGGTGAAGAAATTGATGCATCTCGACACGCTTGTCGATGAAACCGCCGCAACTGAATAATCCAAAGTGATTTGAAATCAAGCACGGGTCCGCCCGTGCTTTTTTTACGCGCCAATCATGGTGTTACGGGCTCGCCTAGTGAATTTTCTTTGAAGCGACCTTGCGAGAATAGTAAACCACCATGGCATCGCCGAGCGGGTCTTTGTGTAGTCCCGTTTTGACATACGTCATGCCAAGCCGCTTCATCAAATTGGTTGAGGCTATATTGGCTTCGTCAGCAATGGCGGTGAATTGGTGCGTTCCGCTTGCCTCAAGCGCGTTCATCACGGTCGTAGCGGCTTCGGTGGCGTAGCCTTGGCCCCAAGCAGTTTGTTTGAATCGCCAGCCAAGTTCCAGATCTTCGTCGTTGCGTTGTTCATTGAAAAAGTTCATTGGACGGACCAGAACCCAGCCGATGAATTCACACGTGTTGGTAAGCGTTACGCTCCAAATCCCCCAGCCTTTGATTGGATCTCGATAGGACATCATCCGTGGAATGTACTTATTCTCGATCTCGTCCCGAGTCGATGGCGAGCCACCGTTGATGTAACGCATGACTTCCGGGTTCTGGTCAAGCTCGAAAAGTAAATCCGCATCGTTTTCGGTCATGAGCGCGTACGAAAGCCGATCAGAGTTTTTGATTTCTAGAGGCATGGCTGGCTTAATTGTTTTAGATTCTCTGTTTTAGATGCCGATTACGAATGTCGTTAAAGACATGAAGTATAAGGAATTGTTCGCAGAAGTCGCGTCAGCAAAATGCATCTAGCCGGAGTCGCCAGACATCGGTTTTTGCTGAACGTCCTGAATTCTGGTGAATCCAGCTACATGAAAATCCAGCGGTTCTTCAACGCTGAAATGGATGTTTATCTCGGCCGTGGCGCTTCAATCGGTGGCGTGATCGTCGAGGGAGAGTTCTGGGTGCCATGCTCACGCGCAGCATGAGCATGCCTACGCTCTATGAAAAAATGCACTCGTAACTTCTGGTTTGCACCAGCTTGTAATTTGAGAGCGACGGACCTGAGGGCGGTCATCAAGCTTCATAAAGTCGCGGTAAGAGTCAGCACTCAATATCAGACATTGAATAGCGTAAGTGGATCGCGCCGTTGATTACAATTCTTAACCTAACAGATCGTTAAATCTGTTCGGCTGAGTGCTCTTTGGCCATGTCAGGATGATAACCAAAGAAATTTTCTACGAGCTCGAATCGACTTGGAATCGGTTGTTCATCTAAAAACGATTTAATAAGTTCCTTGATTTCAGCTTCGTTTAGAATGAAATCTTCTCGAATTACTGCTTCATCGCCAGGAACACAGTCCAAGTAATCAATATAAGATCTACCAGCTGATGGAATCGTCCATCCATAAGTTGGGCCGTTTTTAACACGCCAAATATTCTGGCCTTCATCTTTACGGACACCGCGAGCGATTGCCAACACAGGACGGTTGGGCATCATGGAAGGTTTTCCAGCGGAATAGAAGAAATTGTCCACATGGTCAATCACCACGGATTGAAATCCGTCATCATTCACAACCAATTGGACTACAGATTCGTAATTCGCTGGAATCCATTTCCAGTTATTGTTGTTGCGGAGAAAAAAACCGTCTTTGTTTACCAGCGGTAACTTGTCGTTTGCAATCTCGGTGTGGCCAAAATATGGCCCGCCCAAGCTACCTAGATCCTGGATTTCTACAGCCTGTTCAATAGCAGCCAGCAAAGTTTGACTGTTTCCAGACTCTGCTAACAATTCAATATGCTTCTCAACGGATTCAGCGTCATTTGCAATGACGAATCGCAGTGCCCAATTACGAATTTGTTCTGAAACCATTTAACTTGTTCCTGTAATTACAGTTTCCCCTCCATTGGGATAATGAACAGTCAATGTGATCCCCGTTTTTCAGAAGCAATTCAGCTCCAGCTACGCAATTGGCACACGGTCCAACCGAATTGTTGGACACGTAATTTTTCCAAGGGTAAGCAATCCATTTTGCTAGAAATCAATCTTAGATTAACGCTTGTCGATCGAAACGAATTCGCGACTGTTCGGGCCATTGTAAATCTGACGCGGACGGCAAATGCGTTTCGTTGGAGACTCGTGCATTTCTTTCCAGTGGGCGATCCAACCGGGAAGTCGGCCAATTGCGAATAGAACGGTAAACATTTCAACCGGAATTCCCATCGCACGATAGATCACGCCCGAGTAGAAATCCACGTTCGGGTAAAGTTTACGCTTTACAAAATACTCGTCTTCCAAAGCGACCTTTTCAAGTCTCTGGGCGATATCAAACAGTGGATCGTCCAGATCAAGCTCGTTGAGCAATTTGTCGCAGGCTTTCTTGATGATCGTGGCGCGCGGATCAAAGTTCTTGTAAACGCGATGACCAAAGCCCATTAGACGGAAGCCATTTTCTTTGTCTTTCGCCATTTTGACGTATTTTTCGACGTCGCCGTTGTCTTCTTGGATTCGAGTCAGCATTTGAACGCAGGCTTCGTTGGCTCCACCGTGAAGCGGTCCCCACAAAGCACAGATGCCGGCTGAAATCGAAGCGAACAAGTTTGAATCTGCCGAGCCAACCATTCGGACGGTCGATGTGCTGCAGTTTTGTTCGTGGTCAGCGTGAACGATCAACAGCATGTTGAGGGCTTCGACGAACGTTGGGTTAACTGTGTATGGTTCGCATGGGACCGAGAACATCATCTGCAAGAAGTTTTCGCAGTAAGATAATTCGTTTTGCGGATAAGCAAACGGTTGGCCTGCTGATTTGTTATGGCTGTATGCCGCAATCGTCGGAAGTTTCGCCAACAAACGTTGGATGGAAATTTCAACTTGTTTCGGATCGTGCGGGTCGAGAGAGTCTTGATAGAAAGTCGACATCGCGCTGACAACGCTGGACAGAATCGCCATCGGGTGGGCGTCACGAGGAAATCCGTTGTAGAACAAACGCAAGTCTTCATGAAGCATTGTGTGGTGACGGATAGAATTTCGAAAATCCGTAAGCTCAGTCTCAGTTGGCAATTCACCATAGATCAAGAGATAGGCGACTTCGACGAAATCGCAATTTTTGGCGAGTTCTTCGATCGCGTAACCACGATAACGCAAAACGCCTTCTTCGCCGTTAAGGAACGTGATGGCGCTTTTGGTTGAGCCGGTGTTGACGTAGCCTTCGTCAATCGTGATCAATCCCGTTTGCTTTCGCAGCACGCCGATATCGATGGCTTTTTCATTTTCCGAGCCCTCGACGACTGGAAACTCCAACTCATGACCTTCGCACTGAATTTTGGCCACATTTGACATAGATTCTTTTCCTGAAGTGACGGTACTCACTGGTATTTCACCAGTTTGTTGTCTTTAAATGGTGTGAGATTTGCGATCCGATGGAAAGTAAACTTCCAGATCAAAGACGGTCAGTTTAACCATTTTTTCCGCTAAATGAAACTGACCTGAAAGAAACTAACCTGAGCAGATAGGAAAAATAGAATTTCCGCGGTAAGTCTCAACGATTGATTCGTATTATGGCTCTTTCGGTCTTTGCCATTTTCAAACGTCGCTATTTTGGCGGGGCAACTTCGTCTGTGAAATATTCGACCGGAATTTCGCGTCGAAGTTTTTCCATGTGGGCTTTGAAAGCCGCATTGCGTTTGGCGTCGAGCAGGCGTTTCTTGATTTCGACTTGTGCCTCGCGGAACGGCGTCCGTGAGTCTTCAGTGCGTTCAAGTACGCGGACGATGTGGAATCCGTCTCGTGTCTCAATGATGTCGCTTAGTTCTCCAATGGGTAAATTGAAGATGGCTTCGTCAATTTCTTTGAGCACCAACGCGCCTCGTGAAGTTGGGTCATGTTGCCCACCAACGGAAGCCATGAATCCATGTGATTTTTTCTTGGCGACGGCCTCGAGCGAAGCACCGTGGATTACCAGATCGCCAATCTCTTCGATCATGCGTTGTGCTTCTGCGCGGGAGCTGGTTCGATCAAAGCGGATCATCAATTGTTCCCATTTCGATTTTGCTGGAATCGCGTACGACTCAATGTTCTTTTGATACTCGTTGAGCATTTGATGGTGAGGAATGTCTTCGTCGATATTCAGTTGTTGTTGCAATAGATGGCGAGTTAGTTGTTCCTCACTCCACATTCGCCGTATCTTGCGAAGGGAAGAACCTTGAACGCGAAGTTGAGCATCCAATTCGGCGGCTGATTTAACGCCTGATTTCTTGATCATTTCTTCCAACGCGTTTTCATCGAAACTTTGGCCGGCTTGCTCAAGAATGCTTTCTAGTTCGACTTCGGGCGGGAGACTTCTAAGTCCACCAACAAAACGAATTTTTGCGTCAACAAATTGTGGCAAGATTTTGGGCAGTAAGTGCTTTCTTGCGTCGGCTTTGACTGATGCCGGAGCGGCTCCCATGACTTTTTCGATCCGTTGGTTGATGTCAAACAGGAGGTCGCCAACAAAAATCGGTTCACCTCCAACGATCGCCATCACTTTGCTCGGCTCAAACGATTTTTCCGTCTCCTGCTTCATGGCCATGGGCTTGGTTGTGGCGGGAGTTTGGAGGCTGGTTATTTTTTCGGTGCCTAGCGTGCTGATTTTCTTTGGCGTTGGATTCTTAAAGGAGCTATCCATATTTGAGGTGGTTTCAAACCCAACAGTTTCCAGCTTTGAATCGCGAGAAAACGAACCGTTGGAAACACCCTTGGAGGAGTTGCTTGAAAATGCGTTTGAAAAACTGTTGGCGTTTAAGTCCAACGTTTCGGTTTGTACCGGAGCGCTGGCAGTTGAGTTGCGATTGGAAGACCCGCTAGTGGATCCGGCACTGGTTGCGATATTTCGACTTTGCGAACCATTGTTTTGGGATGCGGTTGTTGGAGCTCCGCCAAAAGATCCACCTCCTGCAAAAGCTCCACCTCCCAAAGTTCCTCCGCCTCCTGGAGAACCGCCGCCTAATGATCCGTCGCCTCCGAAAGAGTTATCAGAAGCCCCGGCTCCAAAAGATCCGCCGCCAAATGAATTGTTGGTCGGCGCAGAAGTCGCTACTGGCTGGCTCTCGCGAATAATCGAGTTCGATGCTGGTGCTTTGGATGGTGCGAACGTTTGGGGATTTGCACTCGGCGCCTGTGTCGGGCGATTGGGCGCGGGTTGGTTCAATGCGTAATTATTCGGAACTGGTTGAGTGGTGACTTGTGTACGCGGGGCGTTCCAAAGAGAACTCTTGATGGATTGACTTGATGCTGCCGAATTGTTGATCGGATTATTGGTTTGAGTGCCCGGTTGTTTCCACGTTTCGGACTTCATGGGGCGTGGCGAGATGTTGGGATGAATCGTGTTGGTTGGCTTGGCTGCCACACGCGGGCGAACTGGTTGATTGAAATACGGATCGGGCGTTCCGGAAATTTGCGCGGATTGGCCGATTGCAACCAAAGCCAGTGTTGGGACGCAGAACGCCAAGAGAAAGACAAAACAAAGCGTACAGTTAGTTGAAATTCGAGAGGTCTTCATGATCCAGCCGAATGAAGGATGTTTTGTCGTAAATAATTCCAGACCGTACGAACGATCATCCAGATCTGTTCATACCAAGTCAGATTTTGCCACCACGTTCTCGTGCATGCGCGTAGATACACGCCGTACTTTCGAGATAGTGGCGTGGGAGGTTAGAGAGATCAGGCAGGTGGCTGCAAGAGCGATTTCACAAGTGCCAGCATTTTATTGGGCAGGATTTTGGTTTCTTTAAGCGTCACCATCGCCGTTTCGTCGTCAATAATGCGGACCATCGGGCGGACTTTTGATAGCTGAGTAAACCGGGCTTTGTCCTGAAATTTGAACGTCAAGTATTTATCCTGCATCGAAATCGAGGTGATTTGCCAAACGGCCGCTTCCAATTTCAATTCGGAAACGGTCAACAGTCTCACAACGGGGCTGGGCAATTTCCCAAACCGATCGCGAAACTCACTTCGAAGTTCTTCAATTTGATCAAACCGCTCCAGCCGTGTCAGTCGCCGATAAAGATCAATTTTCTGGCGACGATCGCTGACATAATCATCAGGCAAAAACGCGGCGACTGGTAAATCAATCTCAACATGAATCGACATTTTCGCTGGCATGTGTTTTAGCCGGCGCACGGCAGTCTCAAGCAATTGGCAATACAATTCGTAGCCAATCGTTGCGATGTGACCGCTTTGTTGAGTGCCTAGCAAGTTACCCGCTCCGCGAATCTCAAGGTCGCGCATTGAAATTGCGAAACCCGCGCCCATTTCGCTGAACGTCTCAATCGCCTGCAACCGTTTGGCAGCGGTTGGATTCAAATGTTTGTGTGGCTCAAGCAGCAAGTAACAGTACGCTTTGTGTTTGTATCGCCCTACCCTACCTCGCAACTGGTGGAGGTCGGAAAGCCCGTATCGATCGGCGTCGTTAATAAAGATCGTGTTGGCGTTGGGAATATCCAAACCGCTTTCAATGATTGTCGTTGCGATCAAGACATCAAAATCGCCATTGATGAAATCCGTCATCACTTGTTCCAACTCGCGCTCATTCATTTGACCGTGACCAAATCGAAAAGTGGCTTCGGGAACGAGTTTTTCAAGTCGATCTTTGATGATGTGAATATCGTTAACGCGATTGTGAACAAAGAACGCTTGTCCGCCGCGATTTAGTTCACGTAGAAGCGCCGAACGAATGACTTTTGCGTTGTATCGTAGAACTTTTGTGTCAACAGGCGATCGCTCTTCGGGTGCGGTTTCCAGATTCGAGATGTCACGAACACCAACCAACGACATGTGAAGCGTTCTTGGAATCGGCGTGGCTGACATGGTTAACACATCAACGCTGCTGCGGAGTTGCTTCAATCGCTCTTTGTGTTCGACGCCAAAACGTTGCTCTTCGTCGATCACGACCAAACCAAGGTTGAAGAATTTGACGTCTTTGGAGACCAAGCGATGGGTCCCAATACAAATATCAACTTTCCCTTTGGCCAAGTTCTCGATGTTCTCTTTAATTTCTTTGGACGTACAAAAACGGCTGAGTTTGGCGATGTCTAACGGGAACTCGCCCATCCGTTCTTTGAAGTTCTTGTAATGTTGCTCGGCGAGGACCGTGGTGGGAACGAGGATTCCGACCTGGTATCCGTTTTCGACGGCTTTAAACGCGGCACGCATGGCGACTTCGGTTTTTCCGAATCCAACGTCGCCGCAAAGCAATCGATCCATCGGTTGGGCACGCTGCATGTCTTCTTTGATCGCAGCGATCGCAGAAAGTTGGTCGGGCGTTTCGTGGTGCGGAAACATTTGTTCGAATTCGTTTTGCCAATCGGTGTCACGGCCAAACGCGATTCCGTTTTGGCCATCTCGTTTGGCTTGGACTTCGATCATCTCGGCAGCCAAATCGGTGATGGCCGATTGAACGGAGGCTTTTTGTTTCGCCCAGGATTTGCCACCGATCTTTGCCAGAACCGGCCGCGTTTTTGTGCCGCCAATGTATTTTTGAACGAGGTCGATCTTTGTCGCGGGCACGTAGATTTTTGTGCCGCCGTAAAATTCCAGCTCCAGATGCTCGGTGTTCTGGCCTTCTTTGTCCAGCATTTTCAAGCCGCGGAAACGACCGATGCCATGTGCGAGATGGACGATCAAATCGCCTTCGCGCAAATTGAGAAAGCTGTCGATGGCTTTGCTTAAACGTTTGCGACCTTTTCGGCGAAGTTCCGTCCGGTGGAACATCTGGTCACAGCCGATCAAGATCTGCTTGGAGTCTCTCAGGCGAAATCCGTCATGAACGCAGCCCAGCCCAATGTGCAAATTACCTGAGGCGGAGGCTGCGGTTGAAGAAAGGATCTCAGTGACACGCGGGATTTCGCCTTCGACTCGCGCGAGCACGAGGACTTCAAATTCTTCTCCGCTCGTGTCCCGTGCCAAACGATCGACTTGCATTTTTAGATCGCCGATGTCGCCGCTGAATCGTTCGACCGAATCAACCGGTAGTTGCCATCTGGCTCCGAGATGGCCGGCCGCAACTTTGCTCGCCGTGGCTGCCTTTAATTCTGCCCAGTGTTTGCAAACGTCGGCCCAGCTAAAAAGCGTTTCTACGTCGGCGCTTCGTTCGAGGTATCGTTTGGCGGACTCGTTTAACTCTTCGGGTTCGACGAGCAGCAGCAAAGTATCGTCGGGCAAGAAATCGATGAGATGGCCGTCACCAACATGATTTTGATGGTGGTCTTCCGATAGAACGGTGATTTCAATTTGTTGAAGCTCAATATTGCTCCGCTGCGTTCCAGCATCGAACTGGCGAAGGGATTCGACTTCGTCGTCGAACAACTCGATTCGCACGGGCCCTTCCCAGTCAGGTGCATAGACATCAATGATCCCGCCGCGGCTGGAAAATTCGCCCGGAAGCTCCACCGCGCTGGTCCGATGGAACCCTTGTTCGATCAGCCATTCAACAAATGATTCGACGTCCAGTTGTTGCCCGTTGGCGATCACACGAGAGTTACCGGAAATTGATTCTTGGCAAGGAACCGGTTGAAGCAAAGAAGGAACGGTCGCGACCACAATTGGCGAGTGGTCTCCGTTGATGAATGATTTGATCAGCCTGAGTCGGTCGCCATATTCAACGTCAACGGTGACCGAAGAGTCGGTGCCGGGCAGACAAGCCGGAAAGCGATCGACCATGCCACTGAAAAACGTTCCCAGATCGTCAAGCAAATTGTCTTGGGTTTTGCCGTCGGGAACGACGACCAAGATGTTTTTGAATTCGGTGGCCAGTGAACTGGTGAGCAGCGCGCACGCTGATCCCCAGACGGAGTCAAATGTTGCTGTCTCACCTCGACGAAGTGTTTCAATGCATTTGGCAAAGTCAGTGTTGGCAGCGAATTTTTCTGGCAACGTAAGCAGACGTTCAGCCGCCAGAATGTGCGGGGCTACTTCTACCATTGAGGGGGCATTTTAGTTGGCAACGTCAGGATCGCCAAGGTTGCTTTTGCGCGGCCGCATCCGGCTTTCTCGTGTTACGCCTTGCCTTAGTATCCGGGAGCCAAGTTTGCGCTTATGAGTCCATGTTCGAATAATGGCTTGCTTTTGCGCTCTGATGCTTACTCGCTGGGGCCGCTTCCGTACCCCAAGTCTTCTTGCGGGTCCATTTGTTTTACGCGAAAGTTCCCAATGTTGTTGGCTTGGTAGATTTTTCCGGAATCGACATCGAGTGCCGTCAGCCATTGATCACCGTAACAATACGTATCGATGATTTTGATGTGACCCAGGTCGAGGATGTCGCCTTCTGTTTGTGGCGTGTGCCCTACGACCGCAATTTTTCCGCTCATGTGAATTCTCGGTGGGAACTCACGAATGTGAGTCCAAAAAACCAGATCGTCTGGCTGTTCGGGCAGCGGCGTGCCGGCATCGTAATTCGCGTGAATGAAAAAGTGGCTGTCCGTTTCGTAAAACCGAATGCAATGACTTAAGAAAGTCAGGTGGTGCTGCGGGATGTTTTCGATGCGGCCGCCATAGCTCGCCAGCGTCGCATTACCACCATGTTGAAACCAGAATTCAAAATCTGAGCCGCCGTTTTGAAGCGCTTTGTACATCATCAATTCATGGTTGCCGATCAGCGGAACGAAACGACATTCGGAAACCAATTTCAATAGCGTATCAATGACGTCGGCTGACTCCATACCACGATCGACGTAGTCACCAATCCCAATGATTGTGTCATCAGGTTTGGGATCAATTTCCGCAAGGAGTTTTTTGAGAGCGGTTCCACAGCCGTGGATGTCGCCGATTGCAATGGTTCGAGGCATGAAAAGTAGTTGTGGAGGACTTAAAGTTAAGCGGTAAATCATACGCCACGCCGATTTTCGCACAAGGTTAACTCGCTGGCTACTCTTGTTGGGGGCTTGGGAGGCTTGGGGAGAAGGTGGGTAGAGTTGGTGAATTTTTTCGCTGCTTTACCGAACTTGCGTAGCACAATGGCTCGTCAAAGCGTGTTGGCAAACTCGTTTGAATCTTTCTTTTGAAGATCCCAAACGGTGTCGTCGGACAGTTGTGAAAGTCACACGCAAATTCGGCAACAGCCTTCCTGCTGCAAAGGCCAGCGTCGCAAAGCGAGTGGGTTTGTGCGTTTCCACAATTCGGACCAACGCGGGGTTAATCTGGATTGTGGAACCCCGATTGGGGTTCGGTTTGGGCGGCAATCACTATCCCAGCGTGCGCTTCGCGACACTGGGCTTTGGAGTAAAACCCCTTTGGGGTACGCCTTGAACATTGCCTTCGAAAGTCGCCATTGATTTGGGGCGATTTACGCGCCAATTCAGTATCCCAGCGTGCGATTCGTGAGACTGGGCTTTGGAGTAAAACTGCCTTGGAGTATCGCGCTTGCTCTTAGCTTTTTCATTTCTTCAATTTCTTCATAAGCGCGATTCGTGCCAAAATTGACGTTTGCGTTTTGCGTTGTTCTTCCGTTAGTTCCGCAAGCTCGATTCGTTCTGCACGCACGATGATTGGGGCAACGTTTGATTGAAGCAGCATCGCGATTCCTCTGGCCTTAAGAGCGTAACGGACCGCGCCGGTTTGCTTGGTGAAATTGGAGTCCTCAAGTTTAAGCTCAATTGATTCCTTGTCCGATTTTGGGATCTTGAATTGGAATTTGACTTTAACGTCGAATGGATGACGTGGGGCGGGATCAAGTGTTACCGATTCGATTTTGACTGGTTTGTCATCGCAAGTGATGTTGAGACCTGCGGTGACTTTTGCTGGTGCTAATTTATTGAATTTCGCCAAAAGGACTTTATCGAAAACGGTCGCTTTCTCAGAGCTTGAATCGGTGGAGTTCGAATCGGCCGGGCTTGAATCAACTGGTTTTGAATCGGCGGGCTCTTTGTCTTCGTCTGTTTTTGTTTTTGTTTTGGTTGTCTTGGCTGGCTCAGAATCTGTTGGATTGGCTTTTTCGTCTTCCTTGTCATCTGAGGGCTTGGGGGCTGTTGGTTTGGTCTTCAACTCGTCCCACGAGCTAGTTAGCTGGGTCATGGTATTTTCGTTGAGGCCGACTGAGTACTCCACGTAAGCCGTGTCGTCGCGGATGACGACTTCGACGGTGCGTTCGATGTAGCCGTCTTCGAGAACGTGAGCGATGGCAGGTCGCGCGGAGCCGGCAAAAGAGGAACCCGGCAAATTCGAACCAAGCAATACTGCGACCAGTGAAGCCAGCAGCAAGTTGATTGTTTGAACGAATCTTGGCCGCATTGTTGGATTCTCGTGAAAAAGGCGTACGGAGAGCCACAAGCAATTCAAACAGAACTGGCCGAAAAGAGCGGCTCCGAATATCATATTGTAATGGATGTTGGATTCTCTAACGCCAGTAAATAAAACGATGAAGAAAAAATGAACTCGCAACTATTAAATTCACAACAGATACTTGATCGTGAGTACCTCGAAATTCGAGGTAAGATCCTCGAAGTCGCAGCCGCTTTGGATCGGCTTCAACGAGGCGAAGGAGATGTCAGCGACGATCCGCGAATGGCGTTGCTTGCCGATGGAATCAAAGTCATCGCGACCGAGCAATCCGATGCCATTCGTGCCGAAAAGATTCAGTTGCTTTTCTCGCGCGAGTATGACGCGAAATGGCAGGAAGAATTTCAGATCACGACCCGGACGTAGTTTGTGTTGGTGAGTGTTTCTTGCGAATGCTGCCAGCCTTGGGATTGCAATACTTGCAGTCCCAGACGCGAACTTTAAACAATTCGATTTTCAGTCAGCGCTTGGCGTTGTCAAAAGACGGAACTAAATCATGTATTACATTGATCCGCACCTGCACATGGTGTCGCGAACCACGGACGATTATGAAACGCTTGCCAAAATGGGCTGTGTCGCGATTAGCGAACCCGCTTTCTGGGCTGGGTTTGATCGTGGAAGCGGCGAAAGTTTCCGCGACTATTTTCGCCAACTCACTGAAGTCGAACCCAAACGCTCCGGCCAATATGGGATCAAGCATTTCACGTGGCTTTGCATTAACGCCAAAGAAGCCGAGAACGTCGAGCTTTCACGTGAAGTCCTCAAGATCATTCCTGAGTTCCTTGACTGTCCCAATGTGCTTGGGATTGGCGAAATCGGATTGAATAAAAACACGCGCAACGAAGCCATTATTTTTCAGGAACACGTTGAGCTGGCGCTGCGATACGAGCAGCAGATTCTGATTCACACACCGCACCTTGAAGACAAGTATCAGGGAACGCGAATGATCCTTGATATGCTTGCCGACCATCAGCTTGATCGGTCACGCGTGTTGGTCGATCACGTCGAAGAGCACACGGTCGGTGCCGTTCTCGAAGCCGGATACTGGGCCGGCATGACGCTTTATCCAGTAACCAAGTGCACGCCAGCCCGCGCGGTGGACATCATTGAACGACACGGCGCCGAGCGTTTGTGTGTTAATTCCGCTGGCGATTGGGGACCTTCTAAGCCAACCGCCGTTCCAGATTTGATTTTGGAGATGCGGCGACGCGGTCATTCTGAAAGTCTGATTCGCAAAATCGTTTACGACAACCCGCGCGAGTTTTTTAGTCAAAGCAAGAATTTTTCGCTGCCCGATCCAGCATCACGTGCTGGAGTTTAGATCGGTGGAGTTTAATCGGACATGCCGCGAGGCTCTTACGGCCGCCGCGGCTTTTCTCTCGATCAAGCTCACGTCTTTAATCAAGACACTGCTTAGTTCGTTGCGATGCCTTGTTCCGCGTTCTTACCGATTTGGCTGCGGAAAGGCTCTTTGCGTTCGAATCTGGCGAGCTGCTCTTTGCAAATTGGCTTCTTGGAATCGGGAGCGACATCGATTGCTTTTTTAGCCCATTTGATGGCTTCGTCGAATTTTTCCAGCTCAGCATAAGCCGCGGCCAGGGTGTCCAAGTGATACCAATCTTTCTCTTTGGAATACTTGCAGGCCTTAGTGGCCTTTTCAACTGCCGCTTCGCCGTCACGAAACGATTCATCGGGACAAGTCGCGAGGAACCAAGCGAATCCATTTAAGGTTTCATCCAATTCAGGAGCCATTTTTTCGGCGGCCATAAAATCAGCTTTGGCCTTTTCGAAATCGCCTTTGCCAAGCCACGCAACACCGCGGTTGGAAAGTGCAAACGGGCTCTCAGGATCAAGTTCGGTGTGTTTGGTGTGGTCAGCAATTGCTTTGTCAAACTTGTTCTGGCTCACGTAGCAAACACCGCGGTTTCCATAGGCGATGGAAAGCGATGGGGCATAACGAATGGCCCGGCTTAAGTCGTAGATCGCTTCGTCGGTTTTACCACGCTTAAACAAAACCCAGCCTCGCGCGTTCAAAGCCATGGCGTTTTTGGGCTGAGCTTCAACAGCAAGGTGGGCTTGATTGTAAGCTTCCTCTAGATCGTCCTGGATCAAAGCGATGTTACTAAGGCCGACATGGGATTCCGAATCGGTGCGTGCTTCTTTCATTGTGAGTGCTTTGAGGTAATCCTCTTTCGCGCCCGCCAAATCGTCCACTCCGATTTTCGCACTTCCTCGACTGATATACCAAAGTGCATGTTTGTCGTTGAGCTTAATCGCTTCGTTGTACGCTTTTAAAGCTTGCTTGTAATCGTTGAGTGCATAAAACACCAATCCGATGTTGTAATGGGCGTTGGCAAGTTTGGGGTTCAGCTCAATCGCTTTGCGAATGTCCTTGGCGGCCAAAACGTATTTGCCTTGTGCCTTGAGCACCATCCCGCGATGCATCCAGGTTACAGGATTTTTTGCGTTGATCTTGAGCGATTGATTGAGGTCGTTAAACGCTAACCCGTATCGCTCAATGTCGTGGTAAATCATGCCGCGATGAGCCAATGCAATATAGTCTGTATCGCTATCGGTGATTCGTTTGCTGAAATGCTTCATCGCCATGTTCATGTCCATGACGTTTTGCAGCAGCAACCAGCCCGGGTCATCATCCAGCGAACACCACTTGCCATTGACTGCATCAATCGTGCGAATGCTGCCTTCGAAGGCGTGGCCAACTACCTTTTTGTAAATCTTGGTTTCGGAGTAGGAGGTGACGACGACGCGATCACCTTCTTGCTGGGCGTTTAGCTGTGAAGTCGAAAATGCGCTGAACAAAATAGCGATGACGAACACGAATTTGAAGGAAGTGGACTTGCTCATTTTTCTTACAATTTGATTACGGTTCGAATTATTTGTAAAAGTCATTTTTTGGGTAATTTGCAACTGATAAGGTTAAATCGGAGGCCGGTTTTTTGCAAACGGGAATCGGGCTTTATCCGCAAGTTAGACAAGGCGGGCTGGGGGAAGTTTGACGAATCGAACGCCTCGACATTACTTGGCAATGCGCCAGTTTTCTCACACTCGCGCCCACTAAAGTGTCCATACCTAATTTCGGTTCCAAACGAGTGGGAAGTTGTAAGTTTCTTGACAACGCCGACTTAGTTGCAAATGCCGATTCACTTGCCAATACAGAATCGGCCGAACACAAGATCCAAAATATCATCGGTGTAAACGGTGCCAACGACTTGCCCTAACCCTTCCAACGCTTGGCGAATTTCGGCAGCGACGACCTCTTCGCCAGCCTGAGATTTTGTCGCATCAAGGGCGAAGGCCACGGAGGTTTGGGCTTCTCGGAGGCTTTGGGTGGCTCTGGCGATTGTTGAAGAAACCACAGAGTGGTCAGCATGTGAGTTGTTTGCGGTTTCCAGGATCAAGTGCTTCAGCCGATCCAAGCCTTCGCTGGAGACGTCCGTTTCAATAATTGATTCGTTTGAGTCAGCAGCAGCATCCTTGCCAGATGCTTTGTCTGTATCAAGTGATCCTGCCGTGCTGGTTTCAACGATCGGGCTATCGCATTTTGATTGGTCAAAATCTGTCGCATGCGGTAAATCCGATTTGGTCAAAACAACGATCGTTGACGGCGTGAGCTGATTAAGCTGAGCCATCTCCCATTGCGTCGTCTTGCGAGAACGGTCGACGCAAAGCAACGATATTTGTGCTTGGCCTTGTTGTTGGTCACGGTGTGTTTGGGCTTGTTCCATGACCGCATGAAACTGTTCATTGGTTTCGCTTAATCCATCTTCAGCGCTGGAGGTTTCAAAACCGGCTGTATCAATCAGCTCAATCGAAGTCGAATCAATCTCAAGAGTTGCCGAAATGAAGTCCGTGGTTGTTCCGGCAACCTGTGTGACGATGGCCTGTTGAGATTGTGTCAGTGCGTTGAACAAACTGCTTTTGCCAGAGTTGGGCATGCCAAACAAAACGACTTTGATGGATCCAATTGCCAAATCCCGGGTTGAGATTTGGTTAACTATTTTCGTTAATTGTTCGTTGGCGATGTCCAGTTGCGAGGTTAGTTCGTCTTGGGAGATGAATTCAATGTCTTCTTCGACGAAATCCAATCCGGCTTCGAGTTCGGCCAACGTGCCCATTAGTTGGCCTCGGATTTCACCCAGCGGTCCGGCCAGTCCGCCAGCCAGTTGTTCAAGTGCGACTTCGAGTTGGCGTTCTCCATCGGAATCGATGACAGCCAAAACGGCTTCGGCTTGAGTCAAATCGATCCGGCCAGACAGAAACGCCCGCAGCGTAAACTCACCGGGCTTGGCGAGTCTGGCTCCGGCGTTGCAAACCGAGTTTAAGACCATCTGTAGGACGGGCGCTGATCCAACGGTGTGGAATTCTGCGGTTGGTTGGCGCGTGTAGCTTTGCTGGGTCGGCCAAAGTAAAAGCTGACCGGGGATGGAAAGGGTTTGAGGATGAGTCTCAGCTGCGCCGTTTGGATTGCTAGAGCCGCCCGCATTCTCAGAAGGCTCTGATGATTTACTTGGTCCATCAAAATCAGCAGGAATTAGAAAGTTCCCAGTTACCGCATCGGCAGAGCGAATGCTCGAAAGCGGTTTCGCATTTTCAGCCACGAACAAGTGCTCAAGGCAGGCGATTGTATTGGGGCCACTGAGCCGAACGATTCCGCGAACGGCGCTACCGGGTGGTGAAGCGATTGCCGCAAGCGTGTCTTCAATATCAATTGAGGCCATGTTTAACTCTAGCGCTTTTTCTTAAGCTTCTTTTTGCGCTCGGCGTTCATCTGCTTTCGCTCTTGAGCCTCTATTTCGCGGCGTTTGGCCTCGTCTTCACTTGCTTTGATCGCCTTTTTCTGGGCTTTGGTCAAACCGCCGCCACCTCCATCACCATCGACCAATGCGAGTTTGTCGGTATTCAAAACAGGTTTGGGTAGCATCTTTCTTTCGATGATTCCCCACAGGCTTGATGTGATGAAATACAGGCACAGTCCGGCAGGAACTTTGAAAAACAAAATGCCCATGAACAACATGGCGAACGTCATGACTTGCTGCATCATCTTTTGCTGGTCATCCGTAGGAGGCGGAGTGAACAGCTTTTGCTGAGCGATGAACAAGATCATCGTCAAGATCGGCAGAAGGTTAAAGTATGGTCCCAGGTAGCCCGTTTCATCTGCCAGCCAAGCCGGCATCCAGTCTTTCCAAAACATCAATTTATCTGGCGCGGCGAGGTTGGTGCACCAGTTCAGACCGGGCAGCAAAGCCTGATCTCGCAGCGCAATATCGACGTTAAGGCCTTTGTAGAGTCCGTAGAAAATCGGCAGCTGGAAAAACATCATGAAGCACCCGCCCAGCGGATTGAAATTGTATTTCGCATACAACTTTCTTTGCTCGGCAGAACGTTCCATTGGGTCTTTGTACTTTTCCGCAATCTCTTTCATCTGCGGCGACAAGTGCTGCATCATCTGTGCGTTGAGTGCGGCTTTGCGAGAGAATGGAATCATCAAGCAACGAACCATTACGGTCAGCATGATGATCGCGAGGCCGTAACTGAAACCTCCGGTGATCCAGTAAAAGAAATCGAGGATTCCGAGCAAGACAATCGAACACCATCCGAACCAGCCAAAGGTTCGCGTGTCGCTGAGTCCATAATGCTTGAGCAAGGTTTTTTCTTTGGGCCCAACGAAGATGTTGAACGATTGCTTGTAGCTTCCGCCTGCTTCCAATTCAACGGGAACCGTCATTTGGAAAGTACAGTCAACCAGTTTTTGCAGGCGTGTGTTTTTGGGAATGACGGGCGTCGCGGTGGCTGTTCCATTAACCGAAGCGGTAACACTGTGAGTTCTAAAAACGCCACCCTCAGGAATGATCGGCATCAACGAAACGTGAAAGTAGTGTGAGTCGGTGCCGACGAAATTTAGCTCGCGGTCACGGTCTTTGTTGGAAGCAGGTGAGCAGACATATTGCGGCTTGGGGAGCGTTCGTTGAATTTCTTTGACGATATCTGGGCCGCCAATGAAGACAAAGGAATTGCCGTTGGTTGAGCCGACAATATCCCGGGCACCAGCCATCGAGAAAAAGGCAGTGTTACTGCCGTAAATTTTGTTGGCAAACCACCATGTCTCGGCGGTTGTTCCGGTCGGGCCGTCGACCTCAAGTGCAATCGTTTGCGGAACCGAACCGCCGTTTTTGACTTCGATTTCGTAATCAAGATGAAACGAACGCGTATCCAGATTTGCAATTTGTTCAGGCAGCAACACCGGCATTTTGTATCGTTTAAAGACCGTGAGGGGGCCTGCGATGCCATGCTCTTTCAAGCTTTCTGGTGCAAGGTCAAACTTAAATCCTACTGTCTGATCGTCTTCGGATTCTTCGACTTCCCAATTTGAATCCCGCATGGCAATATCAAGGTCAGGCCAGCGTTGGTCAAGCGCAGCCGGCTTGATCAGCGAAGTTACAAACGACTCAGGGTAATCAAAATCCGGATCAACTAATTTCGGTTCAGGGCGAATGATCGAAATCGGTTTCTCAGTCAACAACACCGCAAATGTTTGTGCTGCGCCGTTTCGCTTTACTGTGACGTCGACTGTGTCACCGGGTTTAGTGAACTCTTTAAGGTAAGCGTCCAAGTGTTTCGAAGTAATGATCGCTTCACCGTTGATCGCGCTGATGATGTCGCCGACTTGGATTCCAGCCTCTTCTGCTGGCGTTGATTTTCCCACGACGCGGACTTCACATCCAAGCGTAACTGGTTCTTCGCCTTCGACTACTTCGGCCTCAGACGGTTTGTCCCAACAATCGAGACTGCCGAGGTAGCCGCCTTTCCAATCGATGTCACGATACTTGTAGTTGCCTTTGTGATTGCGAAAATTCAATTCAATTCGGCGAATGGTTCCTCCGCGTTTGTTCAACGTAATGAGGTAGCGGTCAGAACCATCTGCGTTCAATGAGCCGAGGGTAACGAATTCGTCTTTGGCAACACGTTTTGTTTTTTCTGCTTCGGCATCATCAGCGGGCGCGCCATCAGCTGCGTCGGCGGGCGCGTCATCAGCAGCGACGGCGAGTGCAGGATCGGCTGCGGCTTCTTCACCTTCGGCTGGTTCTTGTTCACCGGGATTAAGTTCGCCCTCGGCAACGGCGCCTTCTCCCTCGACCACTGGCTTTTTGGGCGCAAAGACGCTTTGGAGCAAGATCGCTGACATCATGAACATTGATGACAACAAAACAAAAGTTAATAAGCGTCCGCTATTCACGAAAAAATCCGAGGTATAAGGATTCGATTGATGTGATTTGAATCAGAAATTATTGGTGGAAGGTTGGCTTAAAAAAGCCTTCATGATCCACGTCTTGAAAGTCGGTTTATGGAGTCCGTTGTTATTGGAGCCCAAAATAATACATCCGTCTGTCAGTAATCCCGTATTCTCCAAATATCGACAAATATTGGAAAGGGGGATTGCTTGTACCGCCAGAATCCCAGACTACCGAAAATCCGGGTGATAGGGGGCTGGGGGAGTATTTGAAGCGAAAATGAAGTGCGACAAAAGGGCACACAGTGCGGAAGAATGCCGAACTGCGTTTTGCGGTGGTTGGCTTGACCGGGGCGGGTACCAAACGCCGTGGCTGGATCGTACTGATGATCTCCGCTTTCTACTTCTCTTTCCTTCTGACTTCATCTACTCAGTTGGGGCGGAAACAAGTTGCCTCTTGTGCTTTCGCACCCAGATTCAAGAATCTGGGCTACCCTTTTCTCGTCTTAAAAGCGGGGTAGCGGGGTAGCACCGATTCTTGAATCGGTGCCGCGAAGCGGCAGGAGGCATTCGCGTGATGACTGTTTATTACCTGCCTTCAAGCAAACGGTCACCCAGAAAGTCATCGAGTTCTTTGATGGCGAGGATTTTTTGTCGGGTTTGTTGCGGATCGTATTCCACTCGTCGAAACTCAATTTCGTTGTCTTCGAGTATTACGTAGCTGCAGCGAGGGTCGCTATCGCGAGGCTGTCCGACACTGCCCACATTGATCATCAGTTTTTGCTCACCAAGCGTATAGGTATTACTGATTTCGCTGGGTGAGTAAAAACGGAAATTCTCAGTGAAGATTCCGGGGACGTGGGTGTGGCCCTGAAAGCAGTATTGATGGATGAAACCAAAAATGCGTTCGATTTTTCGCTGGTTGTAAACGTCTTCTGGAAACACGTACTCGTTGAGCGGGCTGCGTGGCGAGCCGTGAACGAACATGATTTTGTTGTCGCGGTGTGTACGAGGAAGCCGAGCCAAAAAATCCCAACGAACCTGGGCGCCTTCGAACGACTGATTTTCCAATTGGCCGCGTGTCCAAAAAATGGCGCGTTCGGCACCGCTGCTAAATCCCTCTGGATCAAACAGAGCACCGTTGTCGTGGTTGCCCAGCAACGTCAATTTAAAATCGCGACACTTATCGATACACTCACGTGGATTGGGGCCGTAGCCAATCACATCACCCAGGCAGAATATTTCATCGACCTCTTGCGATTGAATATCAGCAAGAACAGCGTTGAGCGCTTCGAGGTTGCCATGGATGTCGCTGAGAATAGCGCGTTTACCCATGAGCTTTCCTTAATGATTTGAAGAGACGATTGTAAAGGAGGGAGGCTTGGATGCCAGAATAGGTTATCCAGAAAAGATCAATGAGTCCTTGGCGTCGAACAACAACTAGACGATTGAAACCCATCGGTTGGTGGCAAAATATTGATGGTTGCATTGTAACTATCATGGAACTGAAGACCACTGGCATCCTGCCAATTAGTTAACTAAATCATAAGATTTAACGACCGCCCAAAAGTCGGTCCCCAAGCATGTCATCCAAATCAGGGATGTCATGAATTTTTTGACGAGTCGTTTCTGCATCGTATTCAACGCGGTGGTATTCAATTGTTTTCTCGTCGGTATCCAACACGACAAAACAAGAACGCGGGTTGCCGTCACGCGGCTGACCGACGCTTCCTACGTTGACCATACACTTTTCACCATCGAGTCGAAAAAAGTGATCTCGCTCTTCGGGTGCAATGAATGAACCGGCTTCGGTGAAGACGCCAGGGATATGGGTGTGGCCTTGAAAACAGACTTTCTCAAAACGACTCATCAACAAATTGAGTAAGTCTTTTTCATAAATCGTTTCGGGAAACACATACTCATTAGTAGGGTCTCGTGGTGACCCGTGAACAAACAGAAATTCGCCTTCGTCATGTCGACGAGGAAGCTCGCCCAGAAAATCCCAACGACGGTCGGCTTGATCTAAATCCCCGTTGTCACTTTCCAGTTGTTTCCGCGTCCAAAAAATCGCTCTCATTGCCACAGGGTTAAAACCCTCTGGGTCAAAGATTGCTGCTTGATCGTGATTACCCAAGATCGTCAATTGGCATTTTTCGATCACGATGTCCAGACACTTGAGCGGGTCGGGGCCGTAGCCGATGATGTCACCCAAGCAAATGATCTCGTCGATATTCAGATCACCAATCCGCCCCATCACCGCGGTGAGGGCTTCAAAGTTGCCGTGGATGTCGCTGATGATTGCCCGCTTCACAGAATTGGAGCCTTTGTGGAGATTACTGTATTTATTGTTGGATTAGTTTTGGGGGAGCAGATTACTACTGTTTCGTCGACCGATGTGGGATTACGCAAGTTTGATTGCGGTTTAACATGAACGCTATCTGGAACGGTTATTCGGGAAGGTTTTCTAAATAACTACTCGCAATAGATGGTCGATTATCGCAACTGCTATGTTTGGCAAAAAGCAACACCTTTGCCTAAATTACTGCAGGGGATAAGTTTAAGAACAACATCGTTCCGTTGCAATCGAGTAAATCGGACTTTGAAGTTCGATTCGCAAAACCACACGAGATTTCTCAGTTAGTAAAGTTGTTTGAGTTAGGACATTCTGTGCGAACAATCGCAATCGACACCTCAGCGAAGTCTATTTCTGTCGCAGTTTTACAAGATCAAGAGACCATTTTTGAGTTGGATTCGACGGTTTATCTGGAGCAAAAAGCGAAACCAGAATCGGAGCCCCTTCAACAGGAGGGGCAAAATGCAGGTGCTCTCGACCAATTACCCCCCGGCTACGTCAAGAAACGATCCAAGCGTGGTTCGAAAACATCACGAGTTTTCGCGCCAGGGGCATCCGTTTTGCTTGCTCCAATGATTAAGGAAGCTCTTGAAAAATCAAGCGTTCGCGCCAGTGAAATTGAATTGGTGGCCGTTTCAGTGGGACCAGGATTGTTTACCGGATTGCGAGTAGGAGTAGTAACCGCAAAATCGCTTGCCTATTCAATTGGAGCCGAATTGATCGGCGTTAATACTTTGGAGACCATCGCCGCACAGACGTTTGATGCAATGCAAAATCAATCGGAAATTCACAATGTGAATCGCGTTGTCAGACCCGTATTGAATGCTCAACGTAAGCAATTATTTTGCGGGCGCTATACTGCTGGAGCGGAATCGAACTGGGCCATCGATCAGTCTAATCCGGATGAGATTCTCGATCGCGAAGAGTGGATCAACGGACTTCAGCCAAACGATGTTGTTTCCGGAATGGGACTTGCCCCTGTTCTTGAACAAGTGCAAACGCAATGTCCGGATGTTTTGGTCGCACCTGAATCGACTTGGCAGCCGACCGCTGCGTCGGTGGGCAAACTTGCGTTAAGCCATTTTCAATCTGGCCAACGTGATGATCTTTGGAAGCTTGAGCCAGTTTACTTTCGGCCAAGCGCTGCAGAAGAAGTCCGCGCTGCCAAAAACCTTTAGGCTGGGTTCGCTCTCTTGTTCTGTAGCGGAATGAAATTCTCGCGGGTGTCTTGCTGGCAACGATAAGTTCCCCAAAACTCTCAAGATTTTGCGACTAAGTTGGCACCCGTTGTGACTGACAAATTGACAAAATGGCTGGGTGAATTCTGGCTGAGTAAGCAAATTTACTTTTCATTCCTTCAGCCATTCGTACTATTGGAATGTGGGAAACGCGGAAGTGACCGGGCAAAACGCCGGATTTCTCGAGCCCTCTGGCGCGGAACGCTGGGATTCTTAAGCTGAATTTGGTGGCTGACACAGCAAGTGGCACGGTGTTTGCGGAACAGTCATGCATAGGGTGCCTTTGGGTGGCATTCTTTTTCATAGTCAAATTAGTGAGTCAACGTGAACCACCGATTTCAAAATTTTGACCCCGGCCAATTTGCCAATTCTGCATCCAATTTGGGTGCTAACAATGCTCAAGGTGCACTTAGCAAAGTAAACAGTCTCAGCGAAGTCGCGCCGGGAACGTTATTGGTTGCATCCCCTGCCCTGGCAAATTCTCCCTTTCAACGAACAGTTGTTTTCGTTTTGCAAAACAATCAGGAAGGCACGTTTGGAGTTGTTTTGAATCGTCCTGGCGACGAAAAAATGAAGTTCGCTTGGCAGAAGCTAACCGGCAGCGAACTTGGCGAACGATTTATTATGCAAGGCGGTCCGATCGGCGGTCCCATTTTTGCACTTCACCAAGAAGAAGGTTTAGCCGAAATGGAAATGCCCGGTGGTGTTTTTGTGTCGGCTCAAAGCGAAACGTTTCATCGGCTTATCGAGCGAGATGAATCTGCCTATCGGATTGTGTTCGGCGTTTCGGGTTGGAAAGTTGGTCAGCTTTCGCAAGAGATCAAACAGGGGTTGTGGTTTACGCTTGATGGAAACGCAGACCAAGTGTTTGATGATCCAACCTGGATGTGGGAAAAATCAATTCGCCGCTACGGCCAACAATTGATCTGCGATGTCATTGGAATCAATGGTTTGCCAGAAAGTCCGCTGCTCAATTAAAGCGGGACGTTAGTATCGGCTTTGCCAATCGGTCACATGTTGGTTTAAACGGGCCAATGATCGAAGATAATCCTCAGCATTTTCCCAGCAAAAATGCATCGTTTTTCGGCGGCAAGGTTGGGGATTTACCCTTGGAGCGAATGGTTGGCTCAAAGATCGTTAACATCGAGCCCAAACGGTTGAACCGATTTTCCCTAATTCACGTAATCAAAAGTTGGTGTCACGGTTTCTATTGTCGCACCGAACTCTATAATCTATCCATAGATTTAAGGTGGATTTGTCGAGTAATTCTTCATCAATTCCCTTTGTACAGCTTTATTTTAACGACTCGGAGATTTCCAATGCGGATCAATTCGTCCACTTCTTACCTTTTGGCAGCCTTGGCAGTCTGCCTGTTTACTTCCGTTGGTTGTGACAACGGCACTGAAACAAAAACCAAATCAGATGATCACGGACATGCTCATGATGGCGAGCATGCCCATCACCACGAACACCCACCGCACGGCCCGTTCGGCGGTCACATTTTCACGCTGGACTCACCGGAGTACCAATGCGAATGGAAAAAGTATTCTGATAATGACGTGATTCGAATGTACATCCTGGATGTGCCAGGGGATGCCAAAATGAAACCAAAGGCTGTTCCAATGAAAGTGGATAGTTTCATGGTTATGGCTCAAGCCGGTAGCGATGGTGCTAAATTCCAACTCGAAGCTGAGAAGCCAGATGAGAATGGAGCCACTGCCGTTTTCATGCTTGAAGACAAAGCTCTGGCAACCACAATTCCGCTGGGCGTTGATATTGAAATCAAAGTTGGCGACAAAGTGTACAAAGGCCAGATCAAGGCACACAAGCCACTGGACCACTAAACCACTAAGTCATTGATTGAGTCAACAACGAGTCAGATAAGTATTTCTGAGTAACGGCCGCCTTTTTTGGGTGGCCGTTTTTTTGCGGTATTCGGCTGCAAGCTAGAGATCGTTTTCGATCGCGCTTCTGTTTTTACCTGATTCTTGCGGAACAATTATTAGCAAATTGTGTTTCTTATACGTTGGGGCTCGTGACTCTTTTTATGGGAGATTGTGATGGTCAGAACTCTAATTGCGTCCCCCTTACTTTTTCTGACTTTGGTGGTCTTGTCGAATCCGGCAATTGCGCAATCAAAAACCGAGACTCCCAAGCAACCATTTCTGGTTACCCCGGCATCTGCGCAATCACCAGCTGCGCAAGCAAATTCGCAGGCTCAATCGGACTTGCAGGCATCTGCTCAATCAAATTCGCAGGCAACCGTACAAGCCGATGCGAAGATTTACGAGCCAGAAATTTCACCGTTCGCTTATATAAAAAATAAAGCCGTCGGTCAGGAAATCGAGCTATCTAGTGACCAGTTGGCGGCTGTGCAAAAGCTCCAGCCTGTTTGCGATTACTTGTGCCAACAGCAAGTCAATGAGACTTTGAATTTGATGCCTCAAGAACTGAAAGACGTTTATGCAGCACTGCCCTTTAATCAACGCATGTCTGCGTTAGCTTTATTGGAGCAGGACGCCCAGGAAACAATGGAGCTGGAAATGCTCAGCGGGCGTATTTTAAATTTCCCGCAGATGTTGCGCTTCCGTCAGCTTTGGGCACAGCAATTGGGAGTGGATGCGTTGTTGTTCGGCACGACCAGCCGAATTGTTGGAACCAGCGAAGAACAAAAGGACAGCATCGTGCAAATTCAGAACGCTGGCGATATTGCAATCGATGCTAGTTTCGCGAATCCTGATCTCTCCAGCGATCAACGAAATTTCCTAATTCGACGAATTCAAAAAACGGTCATCGACCAGACGATCAACGTCTTGACCGCTCAGCAAATTGATACCTATATCGCAATGTGCGGAGAACGATTTGTGCCCAACCAACAAAAGAATTCGACCACTGGCGAAAACCCTGATGGCGAAACACCCTCTTTGGACGGCGAGCCAAACACCGAATTCGATCCGCTTGAAGGAGATGGGGTCGAATTGCCAGACGCGCAAATCGCCGGTGCTGAATTGGGCGCAGATGCCAATGCCGCCGGTACGACTCCCAACCTGAATACAGATCCTAAAGCCAAAAATAAAATTGTATTGGATTTAGCGCAACCAAAGACCGGTTCCAAATCTGCCCGTCGCACGATCAAGGGCTTCGGTAGCAATAAAGGCGTTCCTGGCTTTGGAGCAAAATCTGGAGCCAATTCTGGGAAAGCCCCCAAAGCGGCCGATCAACGAAAGTAGCATTAAATCCGGCGCGGTGATTTATCGCTTTGATTGGGCCATCTTCAAACTCGTTTCGACGTCGCCCATCAAGCCATCTCGATTCTCGGTCGAATCTTCCAGCAAATGTTTTCTGAGGAGTTGGCACGTGTCGGTGGGTAGCGAAAACTTGTTTTCTTTGGATTGTCCATTAGACTTATTGAGACTGTTAAAAGTGTTTCTTTCAGATTCACCTGTCTTTTTTGTGTTTGTGTCTCAATAAGAAATTCAATGTCGGCTGATTCCAAACTAAACCCGCTTCCTCCAGTTCAGGTTGCCCTGACGCCTCAGCAGCGATTCAATGACTACTTACAAAGTCGCGGTATGCGAAATACCGAGCAGCGTCGCAAGGTTTTGGACTGCGTCTACCAGCAGCACGATCACTTTGATGCCGACCAGTTGTTGGAGCGACTTCCCGCCAAGGGGCAAAAAGGCTACGTCAGCCGCCCGACTGTCTACCGAACGCTTGGTGAATTTTGTGACGCCGGGTTACTGAGAAAATTTGTGCTGGATGGCCGAAGCGTTTACGAACACGACTATGGCTATCCGCAACACGATCATTTCTATTGCAGCAAGTGCGAAAAACTGATCGAGTTTCAAAGCGAAGAACTATTGAAGATTCGAGATGACGTTGCCAAAGCACATAACTTTCATGTTCGAACCCATCGCTTGATCATCACTGGTGTCTGTGAGGACTGCCGCAAAGGACATCGACGTGTGCGACGAAAAGTCGACTTGATTTGAGGTAGAATTTTTTAAAAGTCGATATTCTGATACTTTTTGCAAACGGACATTTTGCGGACAGGCATTTTTGCAAAACAGACATCTTGTGAGGAATTAGATGTTGCCAACTCGGAACGAAACTGAAACGTGTTTGTGGAATCGAGTCGACAGTGAACTTTCGAAATACGATCACCTCGAGGCGCTGACCGTTTTGGCGGACTACTACGAAGACTGCGGGCGAGATTTGGCTTCCAACTACCTGCGAGTTGTTTCCGACCCGTCCAACGCCGAAGATCAAGCGGAGTTGTTCATTGATTCGATCCAACCGAGTTTTCGGCAGTTGATTAAAATGCTCAAAGAGCCAAGTGCCAGGCTTTTCGCTTGCGCCTGTGCTGAGCAGGTCTCACGAAAGGATCGGCTTTTCTCCCGAGCGATCGAGACAACGCGGCTGTTTCTATTCGGTCTGACTTCGGAATTCGAATTGGAATCGGTGCGAGAATTGGTTTGGAAAAGTTGGGGAAATAAGATGAGTGAGTCCAACGGCGATGGAAGACGCGTTGCGTGGGCAGTTGCCAGGGCATGTGGCGTTTCCTGCCGAATTCGAAGCGGCGATGTTTTCACTGATGCACTTTACGCCGCCACCAATTCACGGTCTTATAAAAATAACTTTCGCAAAGTCGGCTGGACCAAGTTTCAACAAAAGAAAGCAGCCGTTGAATTCCTTTTGTTTGACCGATTGATCGAACGCTCCAATGAGATGAGGGGAATCATTGCCCAATTGCCAGTCGATGTTTAGCTGTGATTCGATTTTCTCAGGAATTGGCGGCGCGTTCTGGCTAAAGCCGCAACAGCCTTACGTTGATGATCACCTTGGTGCGGATACCAATACAAAAGGACAAACAAAATGTTCTATCCAGCTTCGGATTTTGAACTTGTAGAAAAGCTTGAATCGAATTGGGAAGTCATCCGTGATGAAATGCTCTCGATTTCCCAAAGCGATTTTGATCCATGGTTGCAAAGATCGATGCATGGCGAAGGCTGGTCCGTTTTTGGGTTGGCGGCAATTGGCCGTCAGTTCAAACAGGCTGTTGAATTTTGCCCTCAAACGTCAAGCATTCTTCAGACCATCCCTGGCGTGGCCCTTTCTGGTTTCTCAAGGATGGCAGCAGGCACGCATATTCTTCCGCATTGCGGTTGGGCTTACGATTCTTATCGCTTGCACCTTGGGTTGGATGTACCACCAGGCTGCAGGTTGCGTGTGGCGGACGAGACGCGATCATGGCAAAACGGAAAGTGTCTGGTTTTTGATGACACTGTTGAGCACGAAGCCTGGAATGATTCAACGGAAGTCCGTACGACTTTGATGGTGGACTTTCTGCGCCCCGGTATCAACGAATTTTCAATCGACCACATCCCACCCGATGTTGCCGAGTACGCGAGATCGATGATGGATTTGGGCTGAATTATTGTTGGATCAGTTTAACGACGAGCCGGAAGGCGACCGTGTTTTTGTAGTCGAACGCGCCGTCGCCTGCCGGAGTGTCGTTAAACGAGACTTCCCTTATGAGCCGTTTAGGCGATAGCCTCGGTTCGGCGCGCAATCACCGTGGCTATCGCCAAAACGGACCGTTAAAGAATTCCACCGGGCGAATACTCAGCCGCTTTTGGATACAACTTTACGTACTCATCAACGCGAGCAACGAATTGGTCGACTTGAGATTTTGCAGCGCCAACATTATCGCGGCCTTGTTGAAGGATGGCTTGCAATTGAGATTCATCCAAACTTAACCGCTCGTCATTGCTTAATCGAGCGATCAAGTCGTTTTCATTGACTTTGCCAGAGCGGAGATCGCTAACTGTGGCAACGGCGTGTTCTTTGATTGCGTGATGAGCCGTCTCGCGCCCAACTCCTGCTTTGACCGCTTCCATCATGATCGTGGTGGTTAAAAGGAATGGCAGGTAGTGGTTGTTTTCTGCTTCGATCACGGCTGGGTAAGCATCCATTTGCCCAAGAATCGTCAAGAACGTCTCAAACATTCCATCGGTCGCGAAAAAGGCATCGGGCAACATGACTCTGCGCACCACAGAACACGAAACGTCACCTTCGTTCCATTGGTCGCCCGCCAACCCAGCGGCCATCGTTTGGTAACCCTTTAATATCGTGTGAAAGCCGTTGATCCGTTCGCTTGATCGTGAATTCATTTTGTGAGGCATCGCGCTGGAGCCAGTTTGTCCCTTGGCAAACCCTTCACTTGCCGTTTCATGCCCAGCCATCAGTCTCAATGTTCGGCAAAACGAAGAAGGCCCACTCGCCAGTTCGACCAAAACGTTGACCGTCCGCAGGTCCAGGCTTCGCGGATAAACCTGGCCGACATTGGAAAAGTTCTTGGGAATGCCAAGATGCTGTACGATCAGCGATTCGAGCTCATTGATCTTTTTGATATCGCCATCGAATAGACTTAGCTGATCCATCTGGGTGCCAACGGCGCCTTTGAGGCCGCGAACGGGATAGTTTTCAAGTAACGCTTCGATCGAAGCCAGCCCGCATAGTAACTCTTCACCAAACATCGCCAGCCGTTTTCCAAATGTCGTCGGCTGAGCGGCCACGTTATGCGTGCGAGCGGTAATAAAAAGTGAACGCCATTGCTGAGCCCGTTTACTGATCCCTGCTAACGCGGCAATCGTACGGTCGCGGACCAATTGAAGTGAACGGTATACCTGAAGCTGCTCCACGTTCTCGGTCAAATCCCGGGAAGTCATTCCTTTGTGGATATGCTCGTGGCCAGCCAGTTCGCAGAATTCTTCGATCCTAGCCTTCACGTCATGCCGAGTGACCCGCTCGCGTTTCATGATCGAGTCCAAGTCAACTTTGTCGATGACCGATTCATAGCCGGCAATCGCCGCGTCGGGGATGTCCAGCCCAAGCTGCTTTTGAGCTTTCATGACGGCGATCCAAAGTTCGCGTTCCAGAACGATTCGCCCCTCCGACGACCAAATGGCTTGCATGGAAGACGAGGCGTAACGCTGAGCGAGAATGTTCGGGATCATCAGAAAGTGATTTCAAAAGTGGATTGAGTCATCGAAAATGCCATTCTAGCTTTGGATTATTTTTGCGCAAGGTTGGCAAGCCAGCGTAATTTTACGCCGCAGCAATAATTAAGTGCTGCCCCGGTTTCAGTCACGCCTCCGCGACATAGGTCGTTGAAAAAGTAATAACCGTTTTATTTTCACATTTCAGATGGCTGATATTTCTGGCTGCCAAATCCAAAGAAAGAGGATTTGCATGCAGTGATCGCTGGTGCCTGAGGTTTATAGGGAAGAATAAATCCGAATTCTTTTCGCGGGAATCCGAGTTTTGAACGATATCTTTCGAAAAAATAGCTAAAAAGTGCCATCCAATAGCATCTTTGTATGAGTTAACACTTTACGTGAAAGCCGAATGTTCAGTACGATTAGTCGCGAGATCGGTATGAGACAAACTGATTGAGCGGGTCGGCAAAGGTCTAACAGTTAGCTGACTTGGTTTCTTTTGACCATAGGTAATTGGTCGACAATTAATTGGTGCGGCTAAGAACTCGAATTGGTAGGTTCGAGAGATTGGCCAAGAGATCATCGCCTTAAGGAGAGTTCTGTGGTCAGACGTTTACTCGTGGCTCTGTTGAGTGTCAGTTGCGGATTCGCGTTTTCATTTGGGGCACCATTTGGATCGTCACCGATTCTTGCTCAAGATGCCAGCGCGCAGCCTGCGACCGAGACCGGTAGTGTGGTGCCCAAAAAAGACGACATAGCCCCTAAAGTTGAAAAGCAAATTCCATCGGAATTTCTTCTTCCGGCAACTACGCGCGCCTTCTTCTCGGTCCCTGATCCGGAAACTTTAAAAGCTCGCTTTGAGGCGACCCAGTATGCGAAACTCGTTAAAGACCCAGCGATTAAGCCATTCTTTGACAGCTTTGAAAGTCAAACCAAAGAGTGGTTGAACGAGCAAAATGTCCGATTGGGTTTGGACATCAATGACATACAAGCCGTTCGTTCTGGCGAAATTTGCATTGCAGGTGTCCTGCCGAAATTGGATGCCAAGAAAGTCGCCAAAGGCAGCCATGGAATGGTATTCCTGATGGATGTCAGCAAGAGCCAAAAAGAAGCCGAGACGTTGCTTGGCAAAATCAATGCGAATTTGAAAAAACGAGGCGCGACTCAAGAAACAAAATCAATCAATGGAAGCAAGGTAACTGTCTCCACGATTGTCAACAAAACTCGGATCCGCAAAGAACAGAAGAACTATCAAGTCATTTCCAACGGTTGGTTGTTGGTTTCCGACAACGTTACGATTTTCCGCGACGTTTTAAGGCGAGTTAGCAATCAGAAAGCGATCGTCGTCGAGGAAACGCTTGCTAAAAAGCGATCGTTCGTCACGATTCAACAGCGGACTCAATTTAAGGAATATGATTCTCAGATTCGCTGGTACGTCGATCCGTTTGGCTACATTCAATTGGCCAGGGTTTTGAAAGAAGAAAGCAGTGTCACTCGCAAGGCAGACAATAACTATCCGGCTCTGCTGAAGAATCATGGGTTTGACTCATTTCAAGGCACAGGTGGTAATATTGCGGTTGCCACTGGAGATCACGAAATCTTGCATCGCACGTTTACTTACGCTCCCAAGCGACCTTCGGTGAAACACGGCATGCAGATCTTCAACATGTTTGATTTCAACACCGGTAATGAATCGACGTCCCCAGCCAAGTGGGTTCCTGCTGATTGCTCGGCGTATCTTGTTGGCAATTGGAACTACACAAATGCTCTCAACAGTATTCACCCTATATACGATGCAGTTATCGGTGAAGAAGGCAGTTTCAAACGTTTGTTGAATGACTTACGGGTCGACCCGACCATGAACCTGGACATTCAAAAACTTGTTGGCATGATCGACAATCGTATCACCGTTGCTTCGGCAGTTGCGACACCAATTACCGAGCGTTCAGAGCAAGTCGCGATTGGTTTCCCGATCAAGGCAGGTGGTGATGAGAAATACATTTTCGACAGTATCAAACGGGCAAGTGAGTCGGCCGAAGTGATCAAGCTTGGCAAGTTCTCAGTCATCAAGATGGTCTCTCAAAAAGAAGTCGCAGACGACGGAGATGACCCTTGGCTGATAGAAGGTGAGGAAGAGGAAGAAGCGGATGATGATGAGGAAGAAGAAGATGACTTTCAGTTGTTTGAGGAAAAATTTGTTGCGGTTGCTCAGGGCCACGTTTTGGTCGCGAACAACAAAGACTTTCTGAAAAGGATCCTCTACCAAAAAACATCTGGTTTAGACAAAACGCCTGACTACATTCAGGTCTACGATTCGCTTGACAGACTTACCGATGCCAAGAAAGTGAGATGGCGTCAAATGGGACGTGTTGATCGCTCTTTGGAAGCAAACTATGAATTGCTTCGACGTGGTGACATGGGGAAATCACAAACCGTGTTGGCTCGCGTTATCAATGAGATCTTCTCCAAAGAAACGGAAGAAGCGGCAGGCAAAGAAAAAGATGCAGAAGTCGTCCGCAAGCAAAAATTGGATGGAACAAAATTGCCAGCAAATTACCGAAAGTCGGTCGCACCGTATTTGGGGCCAATGGGTTGGGCCTTGGAAGTAGAAGATGACGGCTGGCGAATCACTGGTTGCGTACTAAAAAAAAAGGGAATGACTGAGGTCGTTCGAAAACTGGGCGACGAAAAAGGCAGTTCTCAAAAACGATAGGGAAAACCAGCTGCTTCAGTTAGTCCAAGAAACAAAAAAGGCCAGAACATTGCGTTCTGGCCTTTTCTATGCGCGTGCCGTTGTGTCCTCTGTTCTCCGCGCCTCTGCGTTTCAACAGTAAACATTCTCTACAGGACTTGATTCAATTGCTGACGGAAAGCGATACGGAATTACTTAGCCGGCGTCCAGTGGCCGTCAATGCAATCCACTTTGGCCCAGAAAGGGTGCTCGCGATCGCCACGCTGTCGAACATCGTTCAGCAACACTTCGACCGATTCCTTTACTGGTCCTTTGAATCTTCCACGACCCGAAATCGAAATCGGTTGTGAGAAATCAAAGTACTCAGGTGACAGCCAAAGAGTTGCATCGGTTTTGATTTTCAAATTTCGCGGTTCGAGGTAAAAATCGTTCGAATTTAGTTTCAATTTCCCTTTGAGACGTAGTTTGGATGGAAACTTTTTGTTGTCGAAGTAGTTATCGTACAAAGCAGGAGGGACGGTGTTGGAATTCGGAAGCCCGTGCATTTCGTAGAACCAAAAGAAGGTATCCCACGGTCGAAAAGTGGCGCAATCGAATTCAAAACCGTTGCGGTCTGGCCGCGTTCTTCGCTGCGGTCGCATCCATTTGAACGCATCCGGAATGTCTTCGATGAAAAACTCATTGGCTCGTCCACTGTATTGAACGAGGGTTACATCGTTGAAGTTGTTTTTACTTCTTAGCCATTTTGTTAACGACTTCATCATCGTGGAATTGGAAACTGTATCCTTTTGTCCATTCACAATGTACATCGGAAGATTGACATGGGTGTTATCGTCGTAATTGTTGACGTACTTTCCGAACTTTCCGGAATAGCCAATCACTCCTGCCCAAAGATCTGGGTGCGAAACGCCAATGTCAAACGCACCGTCGGCTCCGCGACCATGGCCAGAAATAAACACGCGATCACTGTCGATTGAGAATCGTGATAGCGCTTCGTAAAGCGCTTCGTTCACGACCTTGTGTTCAAGTCCAGAATACTTCCAGTTGGATTGCTTCTTGCTGCGCCAGTCGACGGCGACAACGATGTAGCCGTTCCGCATGGCCTGACCCATTCGATTGTTAAGCCGCGGGCTGAAATTGCCGCACCACGTGTTCAGATTGGCTTCGAGTGGTTGGGCACCACCGGGAAGCGTAAGGATCATTGGGTATTTTCGATACGGGTTGTACTGGGGTGGTGCGACTTCGCCATCGGCTAAATCTTCAATCGATGCACCTCGTCCCGGCAAATGCGCCAGGCAGCGAAATCGTTTTGGAGTTGGGTCGGCTTTGGTGCCAGGGATTTCAATGAAAAACTCAATTGGTTTTTCGCCTGTGTATTGCGAAACGTCCTGCTCACCCGCGATTGGTTTCATCTGTTTGACGATCGTGTCGATGAATGCGGTGTTTCCCGATTCAAGTGTCGCAAGCTCTTTTAGGATTTCCTGTCGTCGCTCTTTCGTTGTTTTGATCGTCAAATATTCGCGTACCAAGTCGCGCGTGGTGAACAAGTCCTGAGTCACCGCCAGGTTTTCGTCGGCGAAATTACTTCCTCGAATCCAACCACTGATCGCCAGCGAAATCTTGGCCTCGTCACTTACTTCGGCAACATCGGACATTCGAAGAAACGCTGAGAGTCGTGGTTCGGTGATTTCGTTAAGCTCCGTTTCCAGTTCTTTTTCAAACCGCTTAACCGCCCTCAATTCGCCTTGATCCAGGTCGTTCAGCCGCGCGATTAAGTCCATGACTTTCGTGCGAGTCGCTTGAAGCTTTTCAGGAATAGCTTTAAGTGTATTTTCAATGTCTTCGAATTGAGCCATGATTTGCCCAGCTACACCGACCTTGTTGGCGGCTTGGACTAGTTGCAGTGCAAGGTCCGTTTGGCCGGCCGCGCGACGGACTTCAATTTCTCGCAAGATCTGTCGCGCCTGATATTGAAGGTTGTCCGATCTCAGGTCCTTGATGCGATCTTTCTGTTCAGGAAAATTCTGCTCCAACCATTGAAGTTCTTCTTTGGCCCGTTTGTAGTCTCCGGCCTGTTGGTAGAAACTAATGATGTCGAAGTACTCGTTTACGTTTTTGCGATCTTTGATTTGCTTGATCAGCAAGTTGTAAATGACATCTTTGGGAACGGTGCCTGTGCTGATTTTTGACCGCCAACTCATTGAAACGGGCCCGCCAGCGAGTAACTGTAACTCGCAGTAACGAGGTGTGATCTTGGTGATGGCTTGGGTGTGAGTCCGGTGGATCACACCCGCCGTGGTATTGACGCCGATTCGATACTCTCGATGCCCAAATTCGTTGAAAGCCCCCGCGGAAACAAAGCCACCGTTACCGGCGGTGCCCCTGGATTTACGTTGGAAAATATCAAAATCAACTTCGGCTGCGATGTTCGAAACGCCGTTGGCGTTGGTGATTTGATTGCGATTCAAGAATGTGTATTTCAAACCGTCGTTGACCACGACCATGGCGGCGGCATCTACTCCGCCGCTGCCTGCAATCACGTAGGGGCCAAGTTCTGAGAGCTCAAATATATCGCCTTCGTAGCGCAGGCCATTGTTCATTGTGACGGTGACCGGTTTAAATTGACCCAACACAATGTTGTGTTGAAAAAAAAACGATCCCACAAGGCAAGCAACGCCCGACATCAGCGCGATGATGGGGTACAATGGACGCCGAGAAAGCGCCTTTCGTTTTTTTCGCTGTGGAAGATGGCGAAAGTCGAGGGCGATCAGATTTTCCATGATATGCTCCCGGAATCGTCAAGTTATGCGATTCCTTAGTTCTATTTGCCCAGTTCAATTATAGTGCAATCATAGTGAATTGAAGCAAATTAAAGAAGGAAAGTTTTAACTTCATTTTCCTTCAATCAATTTCGTTTTCGACCAATCGACGCAAAATCAACTTACTAAATTCACCCATGTCCCAAACCGTCCGATCCAAAACCAACAAAAGAACGGCGCAGTCTGATGCGAACCATTCGCAAACGTCGGTGAGTGAAACAGCCGACTCGGGGCATCAAAGTTCCTGGAAAGAAAACATTTCGGTTCCGCGATGGGCGGTTTATTTTCAGGCCGCTTTGTTGGGCCTGATTGCGACCACGTTTTTTATCTTTGGGATGATGGTTGGAAGCTTAACTCCAGGTACCAACGCGGAAATCAATGCTGCGTTTGACTGTCGCGTCAAAGGCAGCGTCGCCTATCGCGAAGATGGAGACTTGCGAGCCGACGAAGGCGCGGTTGTCTTTCTTTTGCCAGCCGACAAGAAACCAGATGAACGCTCGCCCGGTGACTGCGTCAATCCAGGGAATTTCAAAGCGTTAGACAATGCAGGTATCGATCGGGTCCATGACTTGGGCGGCGCAGTTGTCCGAGCGGATGACAACGGGATTTTCGATGTGATCGTTGATGCAAAATACGGCGACGGACAAAGCTATTATCTCTTGATCGTTTCCAACAACAAAAGGGGCGAGGATACGGAGCCAATGCAGAAAGAGCAAGTCGCATCGATCGGCACTTTCTTTATTCCAGTCGAAGACGTCGTTGAAGATCGATCCTATTACTGGCGACGTATTACGATTGATTCTGAGACCGTTCATCTGCCTGAGATCGAATTCTAAGTCGACTCGAATCTGAAAATGATTTGTTTGTAGAATGGACATTCTTGTCCGTTTAAACGCTCACGACTGTGCAGCTTTCCTGAATGAAGCCGCCTGAAGTTCGCACATTTTTGCAATCCGCCGATCTAACGGCTACATTGACCGAGTCCCCAGTCCAACCCCTGACTCGATTTTGACACGATCACCAGAAACTCGTCCCAGCTTGATCGCCAGGCTCAATGACCCGGCGGACCAAATCGCTTGGGAGGAATTTGTTGAACTCTACCGTCCAGTGATCTATCGCGTTGCTCTGGCTAAAGGCATGCAGCCTGCCGATGCAGAAGATGTCACACAAACCGTTTTGATTTCTGTTGCCGGCGCGGTTTCTCGTTGGCAGCCCGATCCGGCCCGTGGCAAATTTCGAACTTGGCTCAATCGAATTGCTCAGAATGCGATTATCAATGCGGTCACTCGGCGAAAACCTGATTGCGGGACGGGCGATTCGCAAATGTTGGACTTGCTGGCCGAACATCCAGCAGGTGGCCCTGATTCTGAGCTAATTGAATTGGAGAAACGGCGCGAAGCCTTTCGTGTGGCCGCTCGAAGTATTAAAGACGAGTTTGAACCTGATACCTGGCAATCGTTTTGGCTAACGGCGGTTGAAAGTGTCTCCGCGCAAAACGCTGCGGAAAAGCTTGGTAAAAACATTGGCAGCATCTACACGGCCAAAAGTCGCGTGATGCAACGACTGCAGCAACGTCTAAGCGAATTAACTCACTGAATTGAATCATTAACTTTTCCCGCGATTTGCCGCATTAAGTCCATCAATCAATAAAAATCCTAAATGGATGTTAGATTTCCAGCAGCGCTGTGTGTAAACCCTTGAATGTTTTGAAACTCTAATCCAGCTTCTATTTGGTCGAAAATGATTAAGTCAAACTCAAATCAGGACCTACACAAAGACCTTACGGTCGGCGGCAACAACCAAACGGGATCGAAATGTCAGCCCAACCAATTGAAATTGTTTTTTGAGAACCAACTCAATGCGGACGAGCTTGCGCAGTTCGAATCGCACCTTGCCGAATGTGAAAATTGTCGGGACGAGCTTGAGAACGGAGTTGCTGATGCCAGAGGCTGGGAAGAGGCGCGCGAATCGTTGATGCGGGCCGATGAGAGTTTCTGTTTTTCAAGCGACCAATCTGGTGATGGAGCATTTGATACTTCGGTGGAAGCCAACGCCTGCAGTCGATTGGTGCTCAAGCAGCTTGCTCCGTCCGACGATCCGGAAATGCTTGGGCGACTGGGGCCGTATGAAATTTCTGGCGTCATCGGCCAAGGCGGAATGGGCGTCGTTTTGAAAGGCTATGATAAATCGCTTTCTCGCTATGTCGCCCTCAAAGTCCTCGCGCCGCACCTTGCAGTCAGCGGTGCAGCCCGCCAGCGATTTTCTCGTGAAGGACGTGCCGCCGCGACTGTCGTGCATGAAAACGTTGTCGCAATTCATGGTGTCGATGAATCGGGCGAGCTTCCATTTTTGGTAATGCCGTATGTGCGTGGCGAGTCGTTGGACAGTCGCATCAAAAACAATGGACCACTTTCGACGTTGTCCATCGTTCGAATAGCAATGCAGATTAGTTCCGGGTTGGCCGCCGCCCATGCCCAAGGGCTCGTTCACCGAGATATCAAACCTGCCAACATCATTCTCGAAGACGGCGTCGAGCGATTGTTGATTACCGATTTCGGTTTGGCTCGGGCGGTTGACGACGCAAGCCTGACGCGAACGGGTGTGATTTCTGGAACGCCTGAGTACATGTCGCCCGAACAAGCGATCGGAAGTGAAATTGACACCCGCAGCGATTTGTTCAGTTTGGGCGCTTTGATGTACGCGATGTGCACTGGCCATTCCCCGTTTCGAGCCGAGACGAGTTACGGCGTCTTGCGACGGATCACGGACAATCAACCGCGACCCATTCGCGAGATCAACGAAGCGATTCCGGCGTGGTTGGAAGCCTTCATTTTCAAATTGTTAAGCAAGAACCCACAGGACCGTATTGGTTCCGCAAAACAGTCTGCCGAATTGCTTCGTGACTGTCTCGCTCATGTGCAACATCCGACCGCCGTTGATTTGCCCAAACAAGTCGCCGAACTGGTCCCGAAAAAGAGAGTGGCCAAATCGAAACGGTTAGTAACACTCGGCCTATCGATAATCGCGCTGGCTGCAATGATTGGATTGCTATTTATGGGAAAACAATATTTGTTTCCTGAAACTCCCAATCACGCGTTACTCGATTCTGAAAAGAGTCCGGCCCCAGAAGTAACATCTCCACCAATAGGAACTGAGATTCCCTCCTCTCCCAAAGCCCCTACTCTGTTCGTAAAACCACCCGTTCAACCGGCGGCGAATCAAGAACCCGCTAAAGCAGCACGAGTTGCAAAATGGACCAGCGATACGCTTCTCCCGCAAGCCACCGACATTTGGGTCTCTATCCCTGACTTCAAAGCCACACAAAAGCACTTTGAAAGCACGCGTTTGGGCGAAATGTTCAAGCAAGATGAACTCAAGCCGTTTGTCAAAAGCATCAAGCCCGCGATTGGAGTTTGGCTTTACGAATCCGAGATGGGGCTTGGGATGGACTTGTTTTCGGAAACGGATTGGATCGACGGCGAAGTCAGTTTTGCTTTCTCTACCCAGTGGTCTGCGGAAAAACGTTTTGCTATTAACCGTGCCGTTTTGATCCGCTTGAATGGCGATGAAAAGAAAACCGCTGCGCATTTGAAAAAGGTTTTTGACAATGTGAGGCTGGCAGGTGGTGTTCAAACTCAGAAGCCAGGCGACGATATTGAAACTTGGACGATACCGATTGGCGACATAAAGAGTCGTAAGATTTACGTTGCAAATTCAAATGGCTGGTTGACGGTTTGCGACCATAAACCGACGGTTAAAGGTGTGTTGAAAAAACTTGCAATGGCCAAGGTCAAGCTGCCGGAATCGCTGGCTGCGAACGTCATGTCGCGGACGAAATTCAAGCAAGCGGCTTTGGCCGATCACTCTGGTGATATCAAGTGGTTTTGCAGTCCGACTAGAGCTCTCCGAATCGTCGCTGAGCTTTCTCGCGCTAACGATCCCGAGCTATTCAAGCTTCTTGAATCGACAGGCTTCGATGTGTTTCGAGGAGCCGGCGGGCGGATTCGTTTTGCGACGGCCGAGCATGAGATGATCCACCGAATGTTCGTTGACTATCACGTTGGCGCGGATCGGGAAAAAGCCAACGCTATTAGTATGTTCAATTTTGAAAACAAAGAAAAAGTTCTTTTGCACCCGCCAGATTGGGTTCCGAATATAGCAATGCAATGCACCGTATTGGATTGGAACGCACATGCAGCATTGTTTGGGCTGGATCCCGTTTACGACAAATTTATTGGAGAAAATGGATCCTTCAAACGCCTGTTGAACGATCTCAAAATCGATCCGGATGTGAAATTGGATGTAAAAAAATTCGCTCTTTGCCTCAATCGTCGGATAGTTATGTTTAATTTACCCGTCACCGATGGCGCAACCGCCAGATCTCAATCTGTGTTTTGCATCAAAATCAAAGAAGGTAAATCGAAGTTCGTCATGGACTCACTCAAGCGAGCAGTGGAAGGCGGCGAAGTGATAAAGCTCATGGGATTCGAAGTGATCAAAGCCCGTCAATATGATGATGCGGCGTTTCAAAAAAGTGGAGTACAAAATGAAAATTCCGCATTTGGCAAAGGGGTGGATCCAGTGGGTAATGCCAGTGACAGAGAAGGGAAGTTCTTTGTGTATGCTCAAGGTCACTTGATCGTTGCCCGAGACAAGGAAGTGCTAAAGCGTGTTTTGGAGAAACGGAAAAAAGGCAAGCTTGCGGAGACTGATGACTACATTCAGGTTTTCGCCGCCCTCAGCAAGCTCCGTGAAACCAAGAACGTTGGGATCCACCACTTTCTTCGTTTGGACCAGTCAGTCAAATTCAACTACGAGTTGCTGCGTAAGGGCAAGCTAAATTTGCGCGAGCTGTTATCGCCCGTACCTGCATTGGAGATTGACGAAGAATTCGAAGAACTGGACGAACCTAAAAAAGTAGGGTTACTTGAGCGGCTCGATGGAAAATCCCTGCCGGCCGATGTCAAGAAACATATCACGCCCTATCTCGGCAACGCAGGTTGGTCGCTAGAAAATGTCGAAGGCGGCTGGCTGATCAACGGAGTCATTTTGAAAAAGTAGCAGCGGCGAATACTCCCAGCTGTACCCGATGACGGTCCATCTGGATACTGACTCCGCCAACCAACTGCAACCCTTAACCCAGAATCTCGCGCTTCCGATTCATGTAATCCCAAACCACAAACCGATCCAAATCCGCACCCGCGGTAAAGAACACTCGGCCTTTGGTTTGTTCGCTTAACCGATGGGCGAAACGAATGTCTTCCTCGTTTTGTGACCAACTGGGAACCAAAAACGTGTTGATCGTAATGCCTTCCTGGGCACACATTGCCGCCTCGCGCATGGTCGCGTCTTCGGTCGATTTCTGTGGCGGATAAAGCATGTACAGCATGTTGTCTTCGAAATGTGCCGTTGGCAAACCATCGGTAATCAAAACGACTTGCCGGTTGGGTGTGTCTTGATGGGCCAGTAACTGCCGCGCAAGCCGCAACGAATGCTGAATGTTGGTAAAGTGTTGATGCACCATGTGCTCGCTGACATTCTCATTACTCATATCAACTTTGAGAGCGACGAACGGGTCGTGAATCGTGACCATTTTTGGCATCAAGTCAACGATCTCACCCTGCCGTCGAATTTTCCCGAACGTATACATCTCGATGAAGTTCAAGAAATCACCCGGGTATTCGCTACGGATCAACCCATCCATCGCCAGTGCCATTCGTTTCACATTGATGTATTGCCCGTCGTAACGCATCGAACCGCTCATGTCCATCACGACGACCGTGGCGGATTTTGGGTTGTTGCGTGTTTTGTGGATCTCGATGTCTTCCGTTTTCAATCGAATCGGAAGCTCGCGTCCACCTCGCAGCATCGCATTGATGAACGTTTGGGGGATGTCCATGTTGGTTAGCGAATCGCCAAACTCATAGGGTTTGGTTGATTGCAATTCGACCGCGCCTTCACCGACGACGTTACCTTCGTGGCGGCCAGTTTTGGATGCCTTCAGTTGGCTGAAAATCTTGCCCAGCAATTTGCCCTGAAACACACGATAAGCTTCAGGGGTCAGTTGGAACCTGCCATCTTTCTTTGTCAGGCCTTGGCGCTCGGCAGCTTCTTTGACGTAGTTGTCGATCGCACGTTTCATTTCCTCAAGCGAGTGCATGGTTTTTTCGTCCATGTGTTCGCCAAGTTTTTCCATGTCCAAAATCGCGATCTGCGCGGTGTCACGGGCTTCTTCAAGCTGTTTAAGCAACTCGTCGATCTGCTCAAGTTCTTCCTTGATCTCAATCGCTTGTGACGGCGTCATCGACTCGTGACCTGTGAAATGATACTTTGACGCAAGTTCATCCACTTCGTACTTGAATGTGAGTCGGCTGATCAGTTGCGCAAGGTGCTGGGCCATGTCACTTGCGTCATCACCGATCTGGTAATACATCCGCTCAAGGTCATAAAGCTGTTCCTGCTGGACGGCTTCACGATAAAACTCTTTCAATTCCTGTGGCGGCTTTGGGCCCTTTTTCGCGTGGCTGTGAAAGTTCTTGCGGACTTGTTTTTGAACCGAATCGGTTTCGTAGGTCTCAAGGATTTTCCGTTTTCGCTCTTCCAGGATCGCCTTCATCATATCGATGCTGGGCCCAAGGTTTTTGAACTGCTCCGGATCAAGACGCACCGCCCGCGCGAGCTCTTCTTCGGTCAGTTCTTTTTGACTTCCATAGGCCAACATCTGATTCATCATTGGCGAGACGAAATCAGGTGGTGGCTGGGTTGGGCTGGGAAATTTGACGGGGTCGTATTTCATGTAAGTTTGAAAAACGCCACCGACTTTGTTTTTTTTGGCCATGATCTTTTTGTCTAAGTTCGTTTGATTGAGGTTATTGATTGCCAACTGGCGATTGCCAGTTTGCGAACTTAAGATTTAAATCTCGTAAGACGAACCGCCGTGGGCCTGACTTCGTGAGATCATGTCCATTGAATACAGACCTGCCAAAATGAATTCAACGCAAGAAGCTCGCACTGCTTCGTCTGACGACGCGTTTATCTCAAACGCTTTTTCCCAAGCCGGCGGAACGCGTTTCAAACGCTCGGCGTACTGCGACGAAGGCACCATGTCGCCGACCTCGATCTTCACGCCTTTGCCAAAAATCTCAGCGATCTCGTCTAAGCCATTTTTGGTGACATATTCTGTGAACACGATTTGAATCGCTTCAGCAACGATACTGTCGAGGACTTGGCGTTCAGTCATTTGGTGACTACCCATCAAATCCAACTCAAGCTTGCCCAGCGAAGAAGTGTATAGATGACCGAGGTCGCTGATTCGTGGTACTGCGGGTTTTTCGCCCAACAAAACGGCACGATGGCGGGCGCTGGAAATCATCGTACGATAATTGGCCAAACTAAAACGAGCACTGACGCCTGATTGCTGGTCAACGTATTTTGATTTGCGAGCTTGAACGGTAATCTGTTCGCAAATTTCTTTCATGAAGAAAGGCACACGGACCGGATAGTCACCATCAAGGTCGATCTTGCTTTCCTGCTCCATGATCTCGATGCCTTGCTCACGCTCGACGGGATAGTGCGTTTGGATGGTGCTGCCGATGCGGTCCTTTAACTGCGGAATCACTTTTCCACTTCGATTGAAAGTGGAAGGGTTGGCGGAAAACAGAATCATCACATCGATTTCGAATCGAACGGGAAAACCACGGATCTGTACATCGCGTTCTTCAAGGATGTTGAACAAACCGACTTGAACCAGTTCGTCCAGTTCCGGCAATTCGTTGATCGCAAAAATCCCGCGGTGCATTCTCGGGATCAAACCAAAGTGCAATGCGTCTTCGGTTGACATGCTGACGCCGCCCGCGAGCTTCGCCGGATCAATCTCACCAATGATGTCAGCGAACTTTGTTCCCGGGGCGAGGCGTTCTGCATATCTGTCTTCACGATGCCACCACTTGATTGGAATGTCGGCCGGTTCGTGGTTGGCAACATACTCTTTGGCGACTTGACTGATTGGATCAAAAGGGTCTTCGTGAAATGGCGAGCCTGGAACGTCGAGGTAAGGAATGTACTCGTCAAGAAAACTGATCAACCCTCGCATCATCCGACTTTTGGCTTGGCCTTTTTCGCCAAGGTACAGCATGTCATGTTCTGAAAGCAGTGCGATGTTGACTTCTGGAATGACCGTGTTTTCATATCCGACGATGCCTGGGTAAAGGTCTTCGCCAGCCGATAGTTGACGCAAGAAATTTTCGCGAATCTCTTGCTTAACCGGTTTCGACTTCCAGCCGCTTTGCTGAAGCTCCAGCAGGTTTGTCGGTCGATCGCTGGGCTGGAAGTTAGTTTCAGAATTCATAGAAGCTGTTGGTGTCGACATGGATATTGTTTCCGGAATGGGAATTGATTTTGGTTCAAAAAGCAGTTGAATGCAAAAGCGAATTATAGGAAGCCGGTGTTGGAAAATTCCAGTATTCCCGAGATTCGTCTGACTAAAACGTTCAAGGTGGACACTTTGTTCAGTGAAGGTATGGCGTAAGCAGACGTTGAGCGGCATCTTTCGGAGAACGTTTCGGTCCTTAAGATGGTTCGTTGAATGTTTTGAGAAGACAAACCAAAAATAAACTTGGAAAACTGATGCCAGAAATTGACTTTATTTATTTTGACCTCGGCAAAGTCATTTTGGATTTTGACCATGTCGCCGGTTGCAAGCAGCTTGCCGAAGTCGCAGGGATTTCGGCTGAAGAAGCCAGAGCGGCGATTTTTGACTCGGAGTTGGCCAACCAATATGAAACAGGATTGATTAATGACGACCAATTTCACGCAGAGTTTTGCCGATTGACCAACAGTTCAGGGGGCAAAGACGAAATACTGTTTGCGATCAGTGATATTTTTACGCCAGTGGATGGGACGTTTGATTTAATCGCAGAGCTGAAGGAGATTGGATTCCCGATCGGCATTTTGTCTAATACTTGCAATGCCCACTGGGAAAAGGTCAGCACCGATTACCCGGTTCTTCTTGAATCCTTCTCGCCCGTGATTTTGAGTTACGAAGTAAACTCGATGAAGCCCGATTCGAAGATCTACAACTGTGCCATCGAGCAAGCCGGTTGCCACATTAAGAAATGTTTTTTCGTCGACGACAGGCAGGAAAACGTTGACGGTGCCAATGCCAATGGAATGGATGCCGTGCTATTTGAGTCGGCAGCTGAGTTGCGAAATCAGCTACAACGCCGAGGTGTCCCGTTACCCTGAACAGCCGCGTCCGGTGATCTTCAATCGAAGGGTTAGTTTGGAATTTTCGCAAGTCTGGTTTTTGACACCAATCAAGTCAGTTGGACTTCCTGTTCGACGCTAGTGCACTTGAAAAAGGCGGACTGGAACGCCGAACGCAGAAAAAGTGCTTTTCGAAAAGCATTTGCTCGGATAAGTATGAATCAGTGCGTTAAATTTGCGGCGAAAAATCAAGGCACATTTTCGTATTAGAAAACCGCAAACCTGAAATTGCAAATTTACCGACCCACGTCTAAAATCACGCGACCTCAAAACAAAGCTCTTTCTTTAAACCAGCGACCGCGAAAAAAAATGTCAGACTCAATCCAAAAAGCAATCTGGACTCCCGGTTGGTATGAACTTGATCAAACGCTGACGCTGGGCGAGCGACAAAAGTTCTGGTTTTTCCAAAACCCGCCTGAAGAATGTGTTGCCCTCGGGTCAGACGTCGATCTGGTTTTTTATAACCAGCTTGATTCATCAAAAAACTGCGCCGTCCGCTACGCAAAAATTGTGGAGATGTTTCATCCTCAGTTGGGGCCGCTAATCAGCGTAGACACTGATGGGCTTGACTATATTTTCTATCCCGCCGATGGAGAAGAAGTTACCGTCAATGCAGAAGAGGAGCCGGGCGTCACAGACGGTCTCGACTATTTGGTAGAAGACTGGACCGTGTTTGTAACGCTCAGCGATGTTTCAGAGCCGATTGTTGACGTGGCTTAAGTTCATTCAAACTTAGGTCATCTAATTGTTGGGCACGTCAAACTTAAACTGGGTAGCCGATTCTTGAATCGGTGCCGCGCAGCGGCAAGAGGCATAACGGACACGCGATCCACTCGATTCTCAATTTGTTTGCCTCTCTTTGGTCTTCATGCCACCCGAGCGCACCCATGTGGTTCGGTAAAATCATGACACCAATGCAGCCCAAAGTTCACTTTCGTAAGTTCGTCGTTCGTTTGGTATTCCAGACTGGTAGCAACTTGAAATTGCCAACTTGCTAAAGAATGGCCTCTTACCGCTGCGCGTCACCGATTCAAGAATCGGTGCTACACTCTGCAAACAACTTGCTCGTGCAAGCTACTTTCATTTCTCACCACGGAAAAACAGGGCTTCACCTAATGTGATGGCTGATGTGCAAGTTTGAATGGGGCATCTTCGGACACTTGGTATTTCTTATTTCCAAAATTGGTCAATGTAGGTCTTTGAAAGTGGGCACGGATTAGCGAAAATTGATTCGGATGAGAACTTTCAGGATACCTCTAGTATCTTGCTTGCCAAAGCGATACACACCCGGATTCGATTTTCGCAATACGTTTCCTGTCAACGAATTGAGCTTTAGGTTCAAACAATGATGAATTTTTTAAGACCCGGCTACGTTAGGTTGATGATCGGCATAGCGCTCGCGCAGTTATTAATTTTGCAGGCCTGCGTCGATGTCGTTTGTGGGCAAGCTAAAAACCAGCGGCCCGCTTCTCGACGAGTGGATCAAGACAAAACAGTCGAGGTCGAAAAACCAAAACCAACTCGATCAGCATCAAGGCCAGTTGTGGGTGCCGCTGCGCCGAACGCTCGTGCAGCAGGGAATCAATCACCACAGGGAAAAACGGCACAGCCTCAAACGTCACAAGAAGCCGCTGCCAAGATTCCAATCGATCTCTTGGTGCAAAACCAACCGCTTGTTCTGCGTGCCGAAGCCTATGCCGGCGAACCATATGGCGTTGGCAAACTGACATTCCGCCTGCGTGCTGGTGACGAAATGATTCACCGAGTCGGAGCGGCTTTGTTGACCGATACTGAGAATCGGGTTTTCTATCCGATCATTTCAAATTCTCCCGTTAAGACTTTCTTTCAGACAATTACTGGAAACCGAAACAATCAGCCCGACGATGTTCAAACAATTTGGTTTTTGTTCAAGGGTCAGAACCCGCTGAAATTTACTTTGCAAGGCAGTGGTGGAACCGCGTTCGAAGTTCCGGTCGAGTTCGCACGTACAAGGCAATTTGAAAGACACGTCAATCAATGGTGGTCATCTTTTAGTCGAGTGGTCGACGGACAGATTGAAGAAAGCGAATATCCACCACTTGTCGAGACGTATTTGAAAACCCTTTTGGGCAAGCGGATGGGATTGGAAATCTCAACGCCGTTCAAACGAAGCAGCGATCCACTGATGAGAACGTTTGAACTCATGTTCGATGTTGAAACATTGCGTGCCGAGACCATTCGCAACACGATGCTCAATGGCGTCAACGTTGCGGCTTCGGATCAGCCGTTACCGGATCCTATCAGGTGGAGCCCTGTTGTCGTTGAAAATTTGCCGGACGACATCGAGATCGAGCCGATGGCCTACTGCGTGCCCGAAGAATGTTTTTACCTCCGATTCGGAACTTGGGAAAATCAGATTTGGTTACAGCGATTGCTTGAAGAATTTGGCGGCAACCTTAGCCGGATGATTCAAGTTCGTGGCTTCAAATACAAGATCCAATCGAAATTCCTGAAGCAATTGGCAATTCAATCCAGCGAGTGGGACCGGCTCTTTGGTGGAAGCTTGATCGATGACGTCGCCGTGATCGGATCGGATACTTACTTCAACGAAGGCTCTGCCGTCGGTGTGATGCTACATGCGAAAGCGACTGGTCGTTTGGAAAAGAACCTGCGGTCAAAACGAAAAACATTTGCGGCAGCCAACAAAAAACTTAAAGCGACCATCGTTAATATCCCGTTTGACATCGGTGGTGACAAAACCAAACGAGTGAACATCGAGTTCCTCTCAACTCCCGACAACCGCTATCGTTCTTTTTATGTTGTCAGTGGCGATTGCCATTTGATGACGACCTCGCTCAAGCTTGCCCAGCGGTTTCTTGAGTCGGGCGCAGGGATTCGTTCGCTGGCAAAATCGGCCGAGTATCGTTTTGCGCGATACAACATGCCGCTTGAACGAGAAGATACGATTTTCGTCTACTTGTCGACTCGCTTTTTTCAGGAACTGCTTTCGCCACAATATCAAATTGAGCTGCGTCGTCGAAATCGAATCGTGACCGACATGGTGATGTTGGAGATGGCGAACTTGGCGGCCGCCAACGAACAGTACAAAGACGTGAGTTTGGAAGGTTTAAAACGAGGTGGCTATTTGCCCACCGGGTTTGGCTATCGGCCGGATCAAGGCAACGTTGAAACCGTTGCTGGTCAGTGGGTCGATTCCGTGCGCGGCGTTCGTGGGTTCTTTGCTCCGATACCCGACGTGCCTTTGACTGCCGTGACCGCGGAAGAAGCGGCTTGGTTTAGCGAGCGAGCTAACTTTTTTAGCCAGTCCATTCGCTCGCTCGATCCAATGTTCGTCGCGATCAAGCGATTTAGCCACAAAGGCAACATTGAAAGGGTCGTGCTCGATGCACGCGTGGCTCCTTTTGGCGAAGACAAATATGGGTGGCTAATTTCGATGTTGGGCCCTCCGCTTAAGCAAGAAATCGCTTCCAACCCAAGTGACGTGATTCGCTTTGAGGCCAATATGCGCGGCGGATCATCAGGCGGTCGAATACCTCCGCATCAGATTTTTGCTTCCGTTCAAGATGAAGTCGATCCGACGGTCGATCTTAGACCAAGCTCATTCTTGCGCGTTCTCGAAACGTTAAAAGAAGCGCCAGGTTACGTCGGTGCCTGGCCCAATCCAGGTTATACAAATTGGATGCCCGCATTGGGGCGGGAGCCAGATCAATATGGATACACGTATTCGCGGTTGCTGAAACTTTGGCGACTTCAGTGGGGAGATTTTTCCGTTTTGTCTTTTGATCAAAGACGTCTTGAATCGCTTAAGCCTCATTTGAAAGTGGTACCGTCTGAGCGACCGGCACAGTTGCGGTTGTACGTTGGTGATTTAGCGAACTCGAAACTTAGTGGTTGGGCGAACGCGGTCAACTATCGGCGCAGCTGGCAGACTTCGATTGCCAACGTCCGTTTGCTTAACTTGTTGACGCAACAGTTTCGTGTCACACCCGAGGCAGCCAAAATTGTGGTCGAGCGGATGCTGGATGTGGAGTTGGTTTGTTCGCTTGATGGTAATTACAAATTGACGCAGCTTCCGTCAGGCAGAATGTTCTGGCACTCGGATGCTTGGCCGTCTTTTTCAAGTCCCGTGTTGCCGGCGGAACACAAGGCTCCGCTACTAAAATGGTTTCGCGGTTTAGAAGTCGAAGTGATGAAAGCCGAATCCCAGTTTGCTGTGCATGGAATTCTCGACATCGAACGTACCGAAGCCACCAAGTCTCTTCCCGGTTTCGATTTGTTCGGCGGATTTGGAAACATTTTTGGCGGTTCTAAATCCGAGAAGAAAACGGAGAAAAAGAAGCAAAGTGACGGTAAAAAATAGCCGGAAAAAAGCCGCTCAAAAACACACCGTCGATAACGGGCTTCGTTTGGTTGTGCAAGCCTGAGCTAGTAAGCAGATTCTCAACTTCGTATATTTGTGTGACTCGTCCGCACTAATTTTGTCAGATAATGGATTGCTTAAATGGAATTGGCCATCGGCTTACTTGCCCTAACGGCGATGGAAATTGTTCTCGGAATTGACAACATCGTATTCATTACGATCGTCTCGGGTAAACTTCCCAAAGCACAGCAACCACTCGCTCGCCGACTGGGGCTTATTCTGGCATTGGCAACGCGATTGCTGTTACTGTTTGGCTTGTTTTATGTCGTTCATGATAAGGCATTCGAAAAACCAATTTTTGAATTGACCGACATCGGCGTCCCTTCTGCGGTTATCAGCAAAATGGCGGTCAAGGACAAAGCAACCCACGCGCACGTCCCTGAGGAGATTCTGGAAGAGATTCGCCAAGAACACTTCAACGAGTCCAATGAGGTTTCCTGGAAGGACTTGATTCTGTTTTTGGGCGGACTGTTTCTCGTCGGTAAAAGCGTTTATGAAATTCATGATTCGTATAGCCACGAAGAAGGTGTGGTGGTCGAGCCGACACGGAAAATGTTTGCCAGCGTCTTAATTCAAATCGCACTACTAGATGTCGTGTTCTCGTTGGACTCAGTGATCACGGCCGTCGGAATGGTGGAGAATGTCTATATCATGGTCGCTGCGATTATCCTGGCGGTGATCGTGATGCTGGTGTTTGCTGAGCCGGTCAGCCGATTTGTTGAAGAGCATCCGACACTGAAAATGTTGGCCCTCAGCTTCCTGATTTTGATCGGCGTGATGTTGATCGCTGAAGGCGTTGGGGCACACATGGACAAAGGCTACATCTATTTTGCGATGTTCTTTGGGCTCGTCGTTGAGGTCCTTAACATCAGCTTGCGTTCAAAATCTCACGCGAAAGTGTTGCCAACTGAGTGATTTTGTTGATTCGAACAATTTTATGTCAAATCATTGCGATTCTCGTGCGTATATACAAAGACGCGCGTAATTGTATTGCGTAAAATTCATAGTGAAATTGTCTTCGTATGATTGCCTTTGACATGATTGTCCGCATGTTTGCCTTGTGTTTGAAATTTCCGAGTGTGCAATGAAACGTTACAAAACAAATTGTGCGATCTCATTAGGGATTTCCTTTCTGGTTCTATTCGCATTGCCTTTTGAATCTGACTCGACAGTCTTGGGTGCGCCAGTTCAGCGAAAGAGGTTAAATGCTGAATCGGAGCTAGACATCCTTTCAGCTTTGCAAGAAATGGATTCCGGCGGTGCAGTCGAACTTGATCGCTCGGTCGTTCCTTCACCACAAGAGCTATATTCAACATTGGCAGCGCTTAATCGTGAGCAACTCAAAAACGATTGGGCGAGTATGCTGCGTGAAAAGTTCAGAGAGTCTGATTTTTCAAACTTAAGCCTGGAGGAAAAGGGGCGTCTCGGACAGTTCATGGGAAAATTTTTGAAGCGGGATAGTGGGATCGACCCCGAGCTTGGAAAGAAATATCTGGAGGACTTAGGGTTTGATGAGCGAACCCAGCAACAGTTTGCTGAGCAAGCTGATGAGTTTTTTCCCGAGGGGGCAACGTCGTACCGCGATCTGGCTCGTCAGTTCAAGAAAAACAGTGAAAGAGCGGTTCGCTCCTATTCCAAGGCGGCCGATCGAAAGAAATGGAGCAAGAGCAGCGCTAAGGCCAGCGGAATTGCAGGTCGGCCAAAAACCGGAAACTCGTCAACTACAAAAAGAAGGTCAACGAAACGAAAACTTCCCGACGACAAAACGCTGAAAAAGATGTTGGGCAACTTGCCAAAACTTGCCAGCGGGATGCGAGATAAACAACGAGACCCAAACGCACCGAAAGTCAATTTGGGTGCCGAGATGAATTCCGTATTTATGGACGCTTTCACCGAGTCCGTTAGTGAAAAGAAATCCAAAGTTGAACTGCCTGATTCGGTTCAGTCAAGTTTTAAAACCATCGTCGACAAAGTCCGCGAGACGGTCGTTAAAAACAAGAACAAGAATCGGTTGAAGAAGAATTCCGCATTCAAAGGCAATCGTAATTCCAATTCGAATTCGAGTTTCAATTCAAACGATAACAATTGGCCTGGTTTTTCCCCGGGAACTTCCGGTTCAAGCTCTGACACAGGTTCGGGAGGCAGCGGTTTGTCGGCTGCAATAAAGGATTTGCCAGAACTGCCGACGATCAATCCAACTCAAATACTTGTCTGGCTGGCGATTCTTGCTGGGTTTGGGTTTCTAATCTACTTGCTCATTAACAAGTTGGAAACAGAGTCGGGAAATAGTGTGAAGAAGCAGTTGAGTCGCATGTTTGGAAGGAATAAAAATTCGCCTAGCGGGTTGGTTGATGAAGTGGATCACTTCCTGATTTCAAAATTCGGTTCCGATTCGAAATGGTGGAACTCAAAGCACGCACAACAGATTTTGGTGTCGGCCGCTCCGGACTTCAAAGCGAAAATTTCAGAACTGACGAACTTGTATGTTCGAGCTCGCTATGTGGATCAAAACTTCGTACTAACTGACGAAGAGAAAAAACGTTACCAGTCAACACTTCAGGAGCTGACGCGATTGGCGTTGGAAAAATCTCCTCATTCCGGTGTTGATTTGATTGCCGATGACTTGGTTGAAAAAGTGAACGTTGCTGGGGCAAAAGGTTAATGCAAACTGTGCGACTTTTTTCTTGGCAAGTTCGATCCAGAATGATTTTTGCGTTGTTGATCGGTTTAATCGTGATCGCTTCAACAGTGCTTGGACCAGCGCACGGACTGGCAGCTTTTCAAGACGAAGAAAAAGAGCTTCCTGCCGAGCAACTTTCTGAACGCGAATGGAAGCTTGGTTACCATGGATTTAACATTGTCAGCAATGGTGTTGGGCTGGAGCACGATACTGATGTGAAAACGTGGAAACGGCGTCCTGCATCCCAGACGGTGTTGGTTGTGTTGGGTGATGTATCCAACCCGCCAACGAACCTTGAGCATTACTACAATAACGGCGGCGCGGTTTTTGTTGCCTCAGATCAGGATAGCCTCGCGACGTTGGTGCCGATGGGCATCATCATTTCGCCCGTTTCGATCGGGGAGATGGCCAGCAAGTATCGAGGGGTGATAGTCGATCGAGATAAATCCATCTTTTTTGGTGGCCTCAGTGAATGTCCAATCGTAAGTCGCCTAATTGACTCCCATCCTGTATTTAAACGTGCCAATGAAGTCATAGGTAACCGAGTCGCCAAACTCAATATTTTCGGTGAAAACAAGGCTAAAGCAATTGCCTTCTTGCCTCGAATAGAAAAAGGAAGATCCGGAACATTTGTTTGCGTTAATGAAAACGAAAATGGTGGGCGACTCGTTTGTATGGGCGATCAATCCGTATTGAGCAATCAAATGCTAATGCACGGTGACAACGCAGTGTTCGCACAAGATGCGATGTTGTGGCTGAGCGGGTTCAAAGAAACTTCAAAGGCACGAAAACATGTTCTTGTATGGAACGGTAACAAAGCGCTGCAAACCGTCGACATTGCTGGCGTCGACGTGGAATTGCCGCCTCCAACTTCGAAAGAAGTATTGGACGCGCTTAAGAGTCTTCCTCCGTCAGCACTGATCGATTTCGGAAACACCGTCATCGCCAAAGTCGAAGATGAAGATATGGTTAACGATTTGGTTCACCGAGTGATGGATAACCAATCTGACAAAAACATCGACCGATTTTGGATTCTGCTTTCGTTTGGTTTGATATCTCTGTTCGCCCTGACAACCTACGTGTGGCAAAAAAAGCTTCTGCGATTTACCGCCAGTGACGTTGCTGCAAAACGGTCAGCCGCGGCGGACAAAGTTCGCAAGAACAACGAGGCTTTTGAACGTCAGATGGCGGTGGAAGTCTTGCTGGATACTTTTTGTGTCGAAGTCGCCAATCGGAGATACTATGACTGTCCTGCGTTTCCCAATGAGCTCGTTGCGGCTGGTGTTTATGGAAAGGAAAACGAGATCAACAGGATGTTCAATTCGATGAAAAAAGTAAATCAGCTTTATAATACGAAAGCTTCAAAGTACTGGACGAAGCAACGTTTGCTGGATTTGGAGTCCGAAATCGAGAAATGGAAGTCGTTCTTTCCGGCAGACCAATTCGATAGCCAGCCAGCAAAAACTTAAACGACTAAGCGGGACGGCATGTCCCATTAAATATATTTGAGGTAAGTGTGACAGAAACTATCAATGTTCAAACTATTGCCGCCGAAGCGAATCAATTTCGTCAAAGTGCGATTAAAGGTTTGGGCCAAACGCTGATCGACTTGGACGAAGTCATCGAACAGGTTTTGATTGCGACTATCGCGCGAGGTCATGTCCTGCTGGAAGGCGTTCCTGGAACCGCCAAAACGACTCTTTGTCGAACTCTGGCGGCAGCGATGGGGTTAGACTTTCGCAGGATCCAGTTTACACCCGACTTGCTGCCCTCTGACGTGACGGGCACGCGGATTTTGGATCAAACGAAATCAAAATTCGTTTTGCAAACCGGACCGATCTTTTGCCAATTGCTGTTGGCTGACGAGTTGAATCGTGCACCCGCGAGAACGCAATCGGCTTTGCTTGAGGCGATGCAGGAAAGCCAAGTCACGATCGAAGGCGAAACGCTACCGCTCCCTAATCCATTCATCGTCCTGGCGACCCAAAACCCGGTTGAGCAAGAAGGCGTTTATCGTTTGCCAGAAGCCCAATTGGATCGCTTTTTGTTTCGCGTCAATGTTGGATATCCTGATCGAAACAGCGAAATTGATTTGCTTGAACTACAGGAGTCGCCACCCCCTGCCCCATCTCAGTTGTGCGACCCGGCGCGGATTTTGCGTTTTCAAAAGGCCGTTGATCAGGTGTTTGGCAAGCGGGAAATGAAAGAGTATGTCGTTGATTTGATTCGCGAATCACGTCAACATCGCGAAGTGTTGCTCGGAGCCAGTCCTCGAGCCGGGATTTATTTGCTCCGCGCTGCACGAGCGCGAGCATTACTTAATGGCAAAGAGTTTTTCACTCATGAAGACGTTCAAGCCGTCGCACATCCAGTGCTTGAACACCGCGTCATCATTCGCCCCGAAGCAGAATTGTCCGGCCGCGCAACCAGTGACGTCGTCGCAGAGATTGTACGCTCCGTTCCTATAAGGGACGTCTAAGATGCTGACAATGCGAAGTAGCGCCATCATCGGCGTTAGCGTTTGGCTGCTGTTGACCTCAATGTTGTCCAGGCACGAAGCCGGGGCTTTGATCGCGTCGGCTTTCCTGTTTTGGATTTTTCTCGAATGGGTTTTCTTTCAGCAAATTACCCTGTCGGGAAAGCCCATTTTACAAGAATTGGAACGCGTTATTGGTGATCAATCTTCCTCTCAAATGGATGGTCGAGTCACGCTTGTTGCAGATCGAGAATTTCAAGTTCATTTAACGGGAAAGCTTGCGGGGGCGACGCGTGGGTACCGGCTTCTGATCCAGGACGTTGTGCCTGATACATTCGAATTGGACAATGGTGATCCGTTTTTGATTGTTGATTCGCCGGGGCGAAAAATGTTCGCTTGTAATTACACGATCAAAACGCCACTTTGCGGCAAAATGGAATTTCCTGGGATCCAGGTTGAAGTCTCAGACTATTGGGGCTTTTTTCGCAGCGAACAGTTTGTCCCAGTCACGCAATTGGCGACCGTTTTGCCATTCTTGATTCGGTCGCAAACGACGGTTTCCGTTTTGAAACACAATAATTTGCAGCGGCATATCGGAAACCATCGGCACAAAAGCGCTGGCGTCAGTTCGGAGTTGCTAGGTATTCGAGATTATCGAGTTGGCGATCCGCCAAGAACGATCGCGTGGAAACCAACGGCCAGGTTGGGCAAACTGATGACTTGCGAATTCGAGAATGAAGTTCCGATTCGCGCCACGGTCATTGTTGATTTGGCGACCTATCAATTTGAAGGAAGACCGGGACCTTCGCCAGCGGATCGAGCGATTACGGCGGCGGCTTCTATTTCAAAATTGTTGCTGGCCGATCGCGACCCGGTTGCTGCCGTTTTGTTGAAACGTGATTCGGCGCAGAGGATTGATCATGGATCGGGTGAGCGTCAGTTGACGAGGTTGCTTCAGTATTTGTTGAAAGCTTCAAATCCGAATCCGCCGCTGCGAAATTTCGACACAGAGGAACTGGTCAAAGCGACTTTCGAAAATTGTTCACGCCGATTTCCAGAATTGTTTGACCAGAATTATAACGCCGGCCCGACTCGCCGCACGTGGAATGTTTTGTTTCCTAACACGAAGGGATTGGTTCGCAGTTCGTTGAGCGTCGTGCTCGAGCATTTGCTTAACCTTCAGCCAGGAATGTCCACGCGAATGCAATTCGATGATGACGTAATGAGAAAATCGTGTTTGGATTACGTTGAGAAATACTCGGTCGTTTCGCATGCGACGACCGTTGCGATTGAACAGCCTTGGGCAGACGCCTCTCGATGGCTTCGTGAATCTCAAGTCATGACTGAGGCGCTTTGCAGACATTTGGTAGAAGCCCGCTCGCGAGCGAAGGACAATGAGCTGTTCGTTTTGATCGCTCCCGAGCCCGTCAATCGAGCCCGCACAGAAGCCATTGAAAGCGCCGTTAAGTCGGCAATTGGTGCACGTCATCGGGTGATCTTTATCGCGCCGACCGTTTCAAAGTCCGACAAATCGGCCCAAGACCCAGTCGCACAAAGAATTTTGTCCCAGTCCGGAGTGGTCGATACGCGAAATGCAGAAAGCCATCTTCGTCATGCGTTGACCAGTTTGGGCGCCGCGTTCGCTCGAATTGATGATCCGGCATTGATGCAAATCGTGGCCAATGAAGTCGGTATTTTACAGTCGGGAAAATCTCGTGGCAAAGTCCTTCGGGGAGGTCGCGCATGAGCAACCAGCCAAACAAAATTCAACGCACGCAAGACGACTCGAATGCAATTGAAAACTCAGAGTCGCAACGTGTAGGTTTTAATGAGTTCTCGCCGCGATCAGTCTGGATAGGAATGGTGATCCTGGCCGCAATCGCTTTTGTGCTCGCGATTCAGTTGCTAGGAGAATTGCCTTGGCAATTTCTTTTGATTTTCATTGTCCTGTTTGGATTGTCCGTGCGATATCGACAGGGCTGGGGCATTTTTTGCTGCGTCTGCATGTTAGTGGCCGTTCGAGTGGCTCAAAAATTCAATCAACAGATCCTCGAGTTGGATTCTGTCTTAATCTTGATGATCATGTTATTTGCAGGATTGAGTTTTCGATTTGTTGAACTTGCGAAATATCTTCAGGGATATTGGGGTGCGCCTGAACAAGCGATTTACCAGTCGACGCGTCGCTATCCTCATTTTCCAGCCACGCTACGAGGACGTTGGTGGCTGATTCCCGTGGCAATCGGACTGGCGCTCGTATTGCTTAATGCATTTCCGTACGACCCATCAACAGGTAGACGTTTGGGGATCAAGCCAGTTGCGGCAAGGCCGATCTTTTTTGGTTTCTTTATGTTTTTCGTTTGGTTCACGCTACACACCGTGTTCGGGTTGATAACCAGTTGGAGAATTACACCAGCCCAAGCCGACATTCGCGCCAGGTCATTGGCTGCGAAGGAGTTTTGGAAAGATCATGCTGCAATTGAATCAAGACGAGCCAAAATTCGGGCGAGGCAAATAGATTAACTGCGGTGTTCAAAATGGATTCGACGGATGAAGCCTAAAGAAGATCGGAATTTGTTCCGGTGCCAAGCAAATTGTTGTACTTGAAAAATTAGTTTTAGAATTAATGAGGAACTGAGAATGTGGATTGGAATCCGTGAAGCGATCGGATGGGTGATTACCCTTGTTGGATTGTTGTTGATCGGCGTTGTGCTAATGTTGGCTTTAAATCGCAGCGTATTTGAAGCCGTTGCCCTTTCGATACCGTCAGCGATTGTCTTTCGCTCGGGAATCGGACTGGTGCGCATGACGGCTGCGGCAAGAATCGCGAAGCAACTCGGGCGCGAGTAAAGCCGGATTAGGTCGAAAATTTGATTTGTCCATCTACGGTTGGCGGTCCGCAATTTTCGATTCGAGAATTCAGCTTTTAAAGTGAAACCGTTCGCCGTCAAAATCCACGACGATCGTTTTGTCGGCTCCATTGTCACCCGTTTTCAATAGCTCGGTGGCCAGTGAATTTTCAACTCTTTGCTGAATCACTCGCTTAAGTGGCCGAGCACCGTATTGCGGATCAAAACCTTCTTCTGCGATTGCAACCCGCGCCGATTCGGTGACTTCCAAATTCCAACCAAGCGCGGTCAAACGTTTCTCAAGCGATTCCAATTGCAGGTCGACGATCTTGCGAATTTGAGCCTGGTCGAGCGTTTTGAACACGATCTTTTCATCGATTCGATTAAGCAACTCCGGCGCGAATCGCGCCCGAAGCGCCTGCTCAACTGCTTCTTGCATTTCTTCGTCCGAGCCATTTTCTTCAGTGATTTTCTGGATCATCGAACTTCCCACGTTACTCGTCATGACAACAATTGTGTTCGTGAAATCAACTGTGTGTCCGTGGTTGTCGGTCAACCGACCATCATCAAGCAACTGAAGCAAAATGTTGTAAACGTCCGGGTGGGCTTTTTCGATTTCGTCCAGCAGTACGACGCTGTAAGGCCGACGACGAATGGCTTCGGTTAGTTTTCCGCCTTGATCGTAACCAACGTATCCCGGAGGTGCACCGATCAAACGGCTGACACTGTGCCGCTCCATAAACTCACTCATGTCGATTCGAATCATCGCGTTTTCATCGTTGAACATGATTTCCGCGAGTGCTTTGCAGACTTCTGTTTTGCCAACACCCGTTGGGCCAAGAAACATGAACGAACCGATTGGCCGATTGGGATCCTGAAGTCCACTACGACTTCGACGAACCGCATTGCTAACCGCGGCAATCGCATCGTGTTGCCCAACGACTCGCTGGTGAAGCCGTTCTTCCATCACGATCAATTTTGCGCGTTCGGTTTCCATCATTCGTGTGACAGGGACGCCGGTCCAGGCGCTGACGACTTCTGCGATTTCTTCTTCGGTGACCATCTCGCTGAGCAACCGTTTTTTGTCAGGTTGGTCGTTTTCGTTTCCGCTTCCGTCATCGGTGCCGCCTTCTTTTGCGGCTTCCGCAACTTCGGCGGTCTCGATCTGTTCAGATAGTTGTTTGCGCCGCGTATCCAACTCATAAAGCCGTCGGTAATCGTCTTCGTTGACAGTCAAACCGGATGATTGGTTGGCTTTGATAGAAGAGTCTAATTGATCGAATTCAAATTCGACTTTCGCCAGCTCTTCACGAACGCTTTGGATACCGGACATGCCAAGTTTTTCCGATTCCCATTGTTCGCGGAGGCTGGCAAGCTCCTTCTTTTTCTGTTCCATCTCTGCGCGTACGGCTTCCAATCGCGCTTTCACGCCTTCGTCGTTTTCATCGGCGAGCTGCCGGGCGGCGAGTTCCAGTTGTGTAAGTCGACGTTGGACGGTGTCAATTTCTTCGGGAACGCTATCCATTTCCATTGCCAAACGGGAAGCCGCTTCATCGACCAGATCGATGGCTTTGTCTGGCAAGAAACGGTCTGTGATGTACCGACTGGATAGCTGAGCCGCCGCAACCAGAGCCGCGTCCTTGATCTGCACGCCATGATGCGTTTCGTATCGTTGTTTAAGACCACGAAGAATCGAGATCGTATCGTCAACAGAAGGCTCGCCAACGAAGACAGGTTGGAAACGCCGTTCGAGGGCGGCGTCTTTTTCGATGTATTTGCGGTACTCATCGAGTGTGGTCGCGCCGATGCAATGAAGATCACCGCGGGCAAGCGCTGGCTTGAGGAGGTTAGCCGCATCGTTTCCGCCTTCTGCGGCGCCGGCACCAACGACTGTATGAAGTTCGTCGATGAATAAAACAATTTGACCTGCCGCAGCGGTGACTTCTTTCAAAACGGATTTTAAGCGGTCTTCGAACTCGCCCCGGAATTTGGCTCCAGCGATCAAGGCACCCATGTCGAGGGCCATGATGCGTTTGTCTCGAAGGCTTTGCGGAACATCATTGTGGACGATACGGAGCGCAAGCCCTTCGGCGATCGCGGTCTTTCCGACACCGGGCTGGCCGATCAGTACTGGATTGTTTTTCGAACGGCGCGAGAGAACTTGGATGACACGTCGAATTTCTTCGTCGCGGCCGATGACCGGATCGAGTTTTCCTGATTTCGCCAATGCAACCAAGTTAATACAGAATTTTTCAAGCGATTGATATTTGCTTTCAGGTTCTTGATCGGTGACGCGAGCCGAACCGCGAACGGTTTTGAGGGCTTCAAGAATAGATTTTTCATCAACGGCATTGAGTTCAAAAATGCGTTGTGGTTGGCCTTTCGTTTTGACCATCGCCAGTAACAAGTGTTCGGTCGAAACGAATTCGTCTTGCATCGACTGAGCCGTTTTCGCTGCGGCTTCCAAAATGACTTGCAGTTCACGGCTGGGGTTGGGGGTACTTCCTCCGGTTGAGTTGGGAAGTCGTTTTAATTCTGACTTGGCCATCTCAGTCAGTTGTTGTAGTGGCGCACCTGATTTTTCAAGCAACGGTCGCACGATCCCATCTGTTTCATCCAGCAACGAAACCAGAAGATGCAAACCCGAAATTTCCGGGTGCCCCTTCCCGCCGGCCATCGTTTGTGCGTTCACAATCGCTTGTTGGGCTTTGGTGGTAAGTTTCTCGTATCGAAATGACATGTTTTCTCCTGGCATGATTGGAGATCGTCCTGATGGATGGAAAAGTTCTAGCAGGCAAAATCGTTGTTATTCAGTAGTTAAGCGAATTGCGTGCCAATTGAAAAATGGTTAGATCAAAGGCAAACCGGGCGACGAAAGGGATGGGCAACGACAGTGGCAGGTGACAGGTTGTCAAACGATTTGGCAGTTTTCTATGTTTCGCCTGCCAGTAAGTCTTCAATACAAACCCGACGCGCAAGCGAGTGTGTCATCTCAAAATCTTCCATACAAACCCGAAGCGCAAGCGAGTGTGTCTCTTTCCTGAGCTTGAATTCGTTTCAAGTCTTGAGCTGACTCACTCGCTTGCGCGTCGGGTTTGTATGGTTAGTCTTGCGCTTCATTGACATACGTGATCGCGACATCAAGTTCTTCTTGGGTGTTAAGCCACCGACGGCTTCCGCCTTCAGCCCAAAACACTCGTCTTTCGGAATGGATCGCCTTCAATTTGCGAGTACACCATGCCTTAAACTGTCTGCGAGCGGTTTCTGGTTTGTATCCTGGCGCAGTCACGACAACGTGCGTGTGATTGGTTCGGGCGTCAATGGTATGCAGTTCCCATTGTCGAAATTCACAGTGCCGGTGGACGGTAGCTTTTACTATCTCCCTATCTACTGGAGCCATGAAAAAGGCTGTTTCCTTCATCTCCGCTTTAGCCATTTCTTGAAACAGCATGTTAGGCCCCGAGCGATCAGGGTCGCCTTTCCGTTGCCAGCCTCTTTCGTCGCCTGGAAGCCATGTTCCGTAGGAAGTCCATGTAATGAAATAACCAAGGGGATCGCCTGTATTGAATTTTTTATCGGTCATAGTTTCTTACCTGGGGAGACTATGCTCGTGATAAGAGGGTTCATCCAAATACAAACCCGACGCGCAAGCGAGTGTGCATTCTCGAGTTTCGAAAACGCCAACATTGTAGTATACAGATGGCCACGTGTTCAAGTCTGCGGGGCTGGACGCGAAAGAGCACGTCAACAGTTAGATGAGTCCCGGCTGATTAAAAAACGATCTGAGGCACACTCGCTTGCGCGTCGGGTTTGTATTGCTCTCTGGCGGTATTAAGTGCGTCGGTAGGCGCACTTGTGTAGAGATGTGGGCACGCGTTAGCGAAGGCTATCATCACCAAGCAGCCATTGGTGATGAATTCGTTTTGAGATCAAGCGGCTAAGTTCAGCCCCTTGGTAGGACAACATTTCCCCGACGAGGATCCACGCCGCGTCCGGGCTGCGGTTGAATCGTTTGAATCCTGCAGGCCACCACTTGTTCATGAGCGCAACACAATTAATGCTGTTTTATTTTGTCAATCTTTTTGTTTTAGTGACGAATAGCTGGGTGAAATGAAAGATACAAAACTCGCTGGTTTTCGAATCACCAACCAACACGGCTTGATCACGATTCGTCAAAAACCAAATGTGCTCGAAAGGATTGCAACCAGCCTTGCTATATCGATTTGGTTAACCGGTTGTAGCGCAGCTTGCTTTTTCCTCGTCGCAAAGCTGTTGAGAGATTTTCAATGGTTTATTTTGTTGTCATCCATTCCGTTTTTTATGGCGTGGTTTGCGGGCGCTGCGGTTCTTTTAAGCTCGCTTTTTGGCACCACAATCATTCAATTATCGAAAGACCAATTGAAACACACAATTCGTGTTGTCATTCCTGTTTGGTCAAGAACCGTTTTACTTAAAGAGATTTCAAACATCACAAGCCGTCGTTTTTCGGCAGGGTGCTCTGCATTGCGTGTGCATTCTTCTTGCGGAGATTTTGATTTGCTGGAAAATATCAATGATGAAAAAATTGCCGACTTGCGAATTTTTCTACAACAACATATCCCGACCATTGATGGAGTGCCGAACGAAAATCCAAAACGGGAATTGGTTGCAAGGAAGAGAAAAGTAAGCCCGCTTAATTGCAGTTGGGAAATCGAACAGAGCTTTAACCGTGAATCGGTGTTAATCGAGAAAGGAAGTTTCGTTGTCGGTGATTTTTTCAGTATATTGGGAATTGCCCTTTTTTGGAACGTGATTGTAAGCGTGCTCGCTATCCCGGACTGGAGACGTGGAGACTGGATCGAGATGCTGTATTTGATACCGTTTGTTTTAGTTGGCTTAGCTTTGTTGGCGTACTTGGTGTTCGAATCCTTTGCGCCTTTTCGCAAGCTGACTTACGTATTTACGGACCGTGAAATAGTGCGGAGCTTGAAGTACTTTGGAATTGGGAAGAACAAGGCTCGAAGCTTGAATGGGCCTGTAAGCATAAAGATTGTGGAGAAATTGGCTTTGCTCCCAGAAGACGAGGGCTTTGATTACCATAAACAACTAATCGACTATCGTTACAAACTTACGTTTAACAACAAAGTTGAGAAAATTTTGGTGATCAGTCCGCTTACTCTCGCTGAGGCCGAATGGATCGGAACCGAGTTGGAAAACGCCAGACAAGCTTATACTTTTCAACGTGATATCAAAGCGGAATCAAAAACGAGCAGGGGATGAAGTAAGGGCTGTGTTTCATTCTGCACTCGACGGAGCGGATCGCTTGTTCGAGGCGTGCATTGCAAACAAAAAAAGCGAGCGGAGTTTAGCCCGCTCGCTTTGAGTTTCAAGTTTGAACGAAGTGCCGATTGCCAATTAGCAACCGCCGCTTCGAGTTTTGGAAAGCCTAGTCTTTGACTTCGAACTCTGCATCAATTGCATCGTCTTCCGCGGCGGCAGCATCTGCATCACTTGCGTCGGCGGTTGCACCAGCTGTTTCCGAACCGGCGTCGGTGCTCGCGTAAAGGGCAGCGCTCATTGCGTGTGAAGCTTGCTCGAGTTCGGTGACCGCAGACTTGATCGCGTCGGTGTCAACGCCTTTGACGGCTTCGCGGACTTTGGTGATGGCGGCTTCAAGTGGCTCGCGATCTGAATCCTGAAGTTTGTCTTCGTTGTCCTTGATCGTTTTCTCGACTTGGTAACACATTGTCTCGCCTTCGTTTCGAGCTGAAACCAACTCAAATTGCTTGCGATCTTCTTCTGCGTTGACTTCAGCGTCGGCCTTCATTTTTTCGATTTCTTCGGTCGACAGCCCGGAAGACTCTTTGATCTCGACGTTGGCTTCTTTGCCGGTGCCCAGATCCTTAGCCGACACGTTCAAGATTCCGTTTTGGTCGATATCGAATTTAACTTCGACCTGTGGAACGCCACGCGGAGCCGGTGGGATGCCGGTCAAGTCAAACTTGCCGAGCAAGCGATTGTTGACGGCCATCTTTCGCTCGCCTTGGAACACTTGGATCGTGACAGCCGTTTGGTTGTCCGCTGCGGTGCTGAAGGTCTGCTTCTTTTCTGTTGGGATTGTCGTGTTACGCTCAACAAGCGCCGTCAACACGCCGCCTTCTGTTTCGATGCCGAGTGTCAAAGGAGTCACGTCCAAAAGCAATACGTCTTTGCGATCGCCTGCGAGGACGGCACCCTGGATTGCAGCACCAACGGCGACGACTTCGTCAGGGTTAACGCCCTGGTGTGGGTCTTTGCCGAAAATGGATTTAACCATCGCCTGGACTTTTGGAACGCGAGTTGAGCCGCCGACCAAAACGATTTCGTCGATATCTGATGGCGAAAGTTTTGCGTCTTTGAGCGCCTGTTGAACAGGTGTTTTACAACGCTCTACCAGCTGATCAATTAGCTCTTCGAATTTGGCTCGGCTGATATTCATCTGCAAGTGCTTGGGGCCGCTTGCGTCAGCCGTGATGAACGGAAGATTGATGTCCGAAGACTGTGCCGAACTCAATTCCTTTTTCGCTTTTTCACAAGCCTCTTGCAAACGCTGAAGCGCCATTGTGTCGCTGCGAAGATCGACTCCATTTGATTTCTTGAACTCATCGGCAACGTAGTTGATCAGGACTTCGTCAAAGTCATCACCACCCAAGTGCGTATCGCCACTGGTGCTGATCACTTCAAAAACCTTCATGCCGTCATCGTCGTTGAGTTCAAGCACTGAAACGTCGAACGTTCCGCCGCCAAGGTCAAACACAACGATCTTCTGTTCGTTTTGAGCTTTGTCTAAACCGTAAGCCATCGCTGCGGCGGTTGGCTCGTTGATGATTCGGGCGACTTCAAGTCCGGCGATCTGGCCAGCGTCTTTGGTGGCCTGACGTTGGGCGTCGTTGAAGTAAGCCGGAACCGTGATGACGGCTTTGTTGACTTTGTGACCAAGATATGATTCAGCGGCTTCTTTAAGTTTACGAAGCGTCTTGGCGGAAATTTCTTGAGGCGTGTATTCGTCTTCGCCGATTCCGATTTTGACGTACTCGTCAGCACCGCCCTTAACATCGTAAGGGATCATTTTTTCTTCCGAAGCAACTTCGCTATGGCGCCGCCCCATGAAACGCTTGACCGAATAGATCGTTCTGGTCGGGTTGGTGACGCGTTGGTTTCGAGCGGGAGCACCAACGATGGTTTCATCGCCATCAGTAAATGCGATTACGCTGGGAGTGGTTCGATCACCTTCTTGGTTGGCGATGACCGTTGGCTCATTGCCGTCCATGACGGCGACGCATGAGTTGGTCGTACCGAGGTCGATTCCGATGATTTTTTCGCCTTGAGCCATATTGCTCTCCTACTATCTGAACTGCATTAAGCGACAAACGTCGCGTTTTGTCTGTTTTGACGGACCTGCCCATTGGACAGCCTGAGTCTTTAGCTGGCTTAAAAAGCAAAGCTTGTGCCAAATCAGAAATGGCCCCAAAGGCCGGGAAATCTGCGGAAAAGAATACGTCGTCCGCCGGCATGAATTCTGTTCTGCCAATTTGGCACAGAATCGCAGGCACCGGAAAACTGACTTGAGACGCAATATTCAGGGGCTGCTAAAAAGACAGATGCGCTTTGGCAGCATCGCGCGAACTGCAGCGTTGCCAAGGCAAAATCTGTTCAGCAAACCGACGCGAAATTAGACGAAAGAAAAAACTACTTCTTCTTTTTGTCGTTTCGCTTCAAACCGGCTCGGTCAAGCAAAGACTCGCGGAAAAAGTCGTCCATCTGCTCGTCTTGCGGAGGCGTACCATAAGCGCCCAACGCATTGGGATCGTACTGCAGCTCAAACTTGTGCTTGGCAATGGTCAGTTCGATATTGGGATCAAGCCTTCTGCGAACGCCGGTCATGATGCGTTTGCCATCGATTTTAACGCCGTTTCGAGAGCGGAGATCCTTTACGAACCAATAGCCCTCTTCGATATCGAGCAAGCAATGGTGCCCTGATACGTTTCCGAAATTTAAAACGATATCACATCCCTCACGCCGACCTACGCGAAGCCGCTTTTTCATGAGAGGGATTGGGTCACCGCCACCGATGGGTACAAGTTCACCGTACATGTTTTGGACGTGAACAAAATTCACGCTGTACAAAAGGAATGATTGACCCCAGAATGGCTGGAGCAGATAAGCGAATGAGCAACGAAGCTCATACGGAAAAAAATCTCCGCAATCGCCATGCAAATTACTCTCTAACTTTATTCGGTGTCCACTTTGTCGTCAACCAATATCACAACACACAATCGTGAAGAAATGGACTGGAAGGCTGCGGGATGGCGGTACTTTGGGTATAGCTACTATTTAAAGCAAATATTCGGGCACCGAGTTCAGCGAGTCAGTCTCGACGCAGGATTTACTTGCCCCAATGTGGACGGGACAGTTGCGACCGGCGGTTGTACATTTTGTGACAATCGAAGTTTCAGCCCAAGCCGCAGATTGCCCAGACAGAATATCTTAGACCAACTCGAAGAAGGCATTTCGCGCGTCAAGCGTCGTTACAAATGCAAGCACTTCATGGCCTACTTTCAACCTGCCACCAATACCTACGCACCGGTAGATAAATTGAGACCGCTTTACGAACAAGCCATCTCTCATCCCGATGTTGTTGCCCTGGCTATTGGAACGAGGCAAGACTGCGTGCCTGATGACGTGCTGGATCTGCTTGAAGAGATCGGGCAAAAAATTCCTTTGACGGTCGAGTACGGATTGCAAACGATCCATGACAAATCGCTTGATTGGATGAATCGCGGCCACTACCACGATTCATTCGAAGACGCGATGGAGCGAAGCATCGGTCGCGGGTTTGAACTTTGCGCTCACGTCATGCTAGGGCTTCCTGGCGAGACGCATGAAGACATGATGGCCACCGCTCGTGTTGTCGCCGATTGCGGGCTTGATGCGGTGAAAATCCACAATCTTTATTGCGTTAAGAACACGCCGCTGGCCGAGGAAGTCGCTTCCGGCAAAGTGGTCTTGATGGAGCGAGACGACTACGTGAATACGCTTGTCGATTTCTTGGAATTGCTTCCTTCAACAATGGTGGTCGAACGAATCAGCGGTGAAGCACCAGGTGATTACTTTGTCGGTCCCCAATGGTGTCTCGACAAAAGCGGTGTGCTCCAAGCCGTCAAAGACGAATTCGAGCGAAGAGACTCTTGGCAAGGCAAGAGGTTTGGTCAGAAGTAGTCAGCGGTCGGCGAGACGTTATGCCGCTTCGTGCAAAGCGAAACTCGAATCAGTTAACTAATTGTTAACTTCGTCGGTATGGTTTTGGAGCAGGCTTGATAGAAGCAACAGTTGGGCAGTTTTTTTAAGCTCTTCGTTTGGCTTAATTGGAGACTCTATCGCACCATCCATTTCGTGCTGATAAGCCAGTTCGACGAGGCTATCGATACTTTGGTCAACAAGCTCATTGTTTTTTGAGATGTCTCTGAATGCCGAATGGTTTTGAATGGTCATAAATGGCAGCGATATAGAAAATTGAACGTTCTCGAGTCGAAAATGCGAACATTGGATTCAAAAATCCTGTCCCAAACCGTAGCTTTCCTTGTTGAAACTGTATGAAAAGAGATCGTTAAAGTTCCGAGTCCAATAATCCGAATTGATAAGTGTTAGGGTTGTGCCGAATGTAGCCAAATTTCCGGAGCGCGAGCCTGAAGCCATTAACGAGTCGTTGGTGGTGGTTTCTAGCGAGAAAAAAACGAGTAAAAATCGTCAAATTACCTAGTCCACTTGACCAATAAATTTGATCCGATAACGTATAAACTCACACAAAAAGATGTTGAGCGACCTTTCAATTTAATTCAGGCGTCGTGGCCAAGTGGCTAAGGCAGCGGATTGCAAATCCGCCATCGTGGGTTCGACTCCCACCGACGCCTCTCAAGAAGACACGGTTTCACACCGTGTCTTTTTTTGTGCGCTCATGCAAGCGGGCCTCCATCGTAGGTTCGTATTTTGAGTGCTCATTAATTCGGTTTTCATTAGCGTCCATTCCCGTTAATTCGCGGTTCAGTATTCTTCCGTTTAAACCCCGAAGGTTGGCTGATCAAAATCTGGTTTACGAAACGACAGAATGGTGCACCGTCGAACGAAATACGTTTCAAAAAAAATCTGCTGCGCCCTCGCTTACGCAACGGGTTTCCATTTGAGCCTCGTAGGTCATGCTGTGCATGACATCAGTACTGGCGATACAAGTCTCAGCTCTCTCGAACCTTCACTTACGCGTTTTGAATTGCACGGTTTTTTGTAGGATGGACATTCATCCTTACTTGTCCGTTTTATGCGTTGCCAATGAAGTTGCCGGTTTTCGCGTGGGAAGCACCAAGAATTTTTGGATTTCTCTGTAAGGTTCGACTCCGGCGACCGTGTAGATTGTAGTTCGACGGTTTTATTCGTCTAAAGCAACTCATTCGGATCTGCTTCGTGGCAACACCTCCAAAAACTCGAGCCAGCCTGATACTGAGGTTGAGAACGCGCGAAGACGCATTGGCTTGGGAAGAGTTTACACAGCTCTACCGGCCGCTGATCTTTCGAATTGCCGTCTCGCGAGGCCTGCAACCAGCTGATGCGAATGATGTCACTCAGGAAGTAATGACACGCGTCGCAAAGTCGATTCGGTTGTTTGATCCAGATTCATCCAAGGGCTCGTTTCGCGGTTGGCTGTCGCGGATTACCCGGAACCTGGTGATCGAGTTTATGCGAAACAAAAATCGCTTGCCCAAAACCAGCGACGATACGGCCGTGTACCGGCTGATCCAATCCAAACCTGATCCGGGCAGCGAATCACAGATGTTTGACATTGAATACGAGCGGCAGCTTTTTGCCTGGGCAGCCGAAAAAGTCGAAATGAAATTTGAACCAAAAACTTGGCAAGCTTTCTGGCAAACGGCGGTCGAGAACAAGCCGGTCAATGAAGTTGCCAGTCAACTGAATATCAGCCGCGGTGCAATCTATGTCGCTCGCAGCCGGGTGATTGCTGCTTTGAAAGCTCTGGTCGAACGAACCGAAATGGCCGACGGGATCCAGGGAGGTCAAAGTGAATAAACGCAACGCATGTCGAAAATACGAAACTCATCTTGCGGATGCCTTGTCAGGTTCTGTTCCTGTTCAAGAAATGAATTTGTTGCACGAACACATGGCAGACTGTGAGTCTTGTCAGGCTGCTTTGGAATCGATGGCAGCGGACGACGCGTTCTGGCAAAAGGCAAGTTCGTTTCTCGGAAAAGCCAAATCGCTTTCGACAATGGTAAAATCCGGGGAGCCGAATCATGGGGAGCTGACTCATTCAACCATCTCTTTGCGTATCGACGAAGATACTCGCGAAACAAATACTGACACCGATTCGACTCCGTTGCTTGATCCGGCAACTCATCCAGAAATGCTGGGGCGAATTGGTGCGTTCGACGTTTCGGAAATCATCGGTCGCGGGGGAATGGGAATTGTTTACAAGGGTTTTGATACCGAACTCAACCGCCCGGTGGCGATTAAGGTTCTCGCGCCGCATCTGGCAGCCAACGGAATTTCACGCAAACGCTTTGACCGGGAAGCTCAAGCTGCTGCTGCCGTTCAGCACCCCAATGTTGTGCCGATTCACTCGGTGAATTCAACTGACGCCAATTCTGTTTCGCCCAATCGTCCGTACCTTGTGATGACGCTCGTTTCCGGCAAATCGTTACAGGCTCATGTCGAAGAAAAAGGGCCATTGCCGGCCAAAGAAGTGGTTCGAATCGCGCAGCAAATTGCGGCGGGTCTGGCTGCGGCTCATAAGACCGGGCTCGTCCACCGAGACATCAAACCGGCAAACATTCTGATGGAAAACGACGTCAATCGGGTAATGATCACCGATTTTGGTTTGGCCCGATGCGCCAACGACGCTGCGGTCACACAAACCGGTTGGTTGTTAGGAACGCCTCACTACATGTCACCAGAACAAGTCAAAGGCAACGAAATCGATGCCCGCTCCGATTTGTTCAGCATGGGGGCAGTGCTGTACTTTCTGTGCACCGGTCGAGAGCCGTTTCGCGGTGACCAGCCATTTACTGTCCTGCAAAAAATCGTGAACGAAGAACCGAACGATGCTCAGTCAGTGAACAACGAAGTTCCCAAGACGCTTTCCCAAATCATTCGCCGCTTGATCAGCAAGGACATCGAACAACGTTTTCAATCGGCGGCCGAAGTCGATGAAGTGCTGACTTGTTACCTCGCCCACTTGCAGAACCCGAGGCTTGAACCGAAACCAAAAATCAGTGTGGCGAAAGCAAAATCTTCGTCGGGGCGTGTTCTTGGTCTTGTCGGGCTGGCGACTTTGTTGGTCGGGTTCTTGGCCGTCGGATGGTGGCAGTACATAGGCTTGCAAAACACAGCGGGTACTAATGCCCAGCCAGGAAGTACATCCCAAAACGGCAACGTCACGAGATCGGAATTTAACGAGGACTCGACCGAATCGAATCTTGAATGGATGCAAGGCTTGGATTCATTTGAACAGTGGCAATCCGAAGCCGAGCAACTGGACCGGGACATCGAGATACTGGAACGCGAATTTAAATATCTGGACGGCAACTAACTGGAGATTTCATGATTTTTCGATATTCAATCACGACAATAAGCATGTTGGCGTTGGCTTCAATCAGCATCGCGATGACTCAGGATCAGGTGCGGGAATCGTTGCTAGGCAAAATCAGCACGGACGAATCGGATATTAGTTCGCCATTAGAGTTCTTCGAGATGATCCTGACCGATGAATTAGTCCAGAAACTGAAAACGCAGGGCCGATTAGTTTACAAGGTATCTGACGACATGGCGGAAACGGTTGCCTCAATCCAGATGCGTCTTGAGCATAGCCCGCTGGCTAAAGACTTTATGAAACTGACAACCAGCCCGCATTGGAACCCGGAAAATAACACCCTCGTTTTTCGAATCACCGATGACCTGCTAAGTCGCATGAAACATCAGGTTTTCCAATATCCGATACCTGATTCCCTTCATGGTAGAGTCAAGAATGTAAAACTGGAGTTGCTCGAAGTTTCCCGCCAAGAACCACAAGATAACTCTCCAAGGCAACGGCCAATGGACCCTTTTGGGCAACGGCAAGATGACTCTTTTAGGCGACAGCAAGATAACTCTTTTGGGCAACTGAAAGTGGACCCTTTTGGGCAAGGGGGTAACTTATTGGAGCAACTGCAAGAAGGTATCAGGCAACGGCAAGAGTACCGGCAACAGCAAGGTAACTCTTTTGGGCAACTGGAAGTGGATCCTTTTGGGCAAGGGGGTAACTTATTGGAGCAACTGCAAGGTATCAGGCAACGGCAAGAGTACCGGCAACAGCAAGATAACTCTTTTGGACAACGACAAGATAGCTTATTAGGCCCAGCAAGAGTTCCCGCCGTGCCCCAACAGGATCGTGAAACAGCCAAGTTCAATTCCATACTCGCGCAGCTTACGCAGGCACTGAAGGCGACCGAATCAGATTCTGAAAAATCGGATCTGCAGGATGAAATTCGAGACTTGCTTGAATCCGAATATGATCGGCAACTCAACAAACAGAACGCCAAGCTCGTTGAGATGGAACAGCGGCTCGAGAAATTACGCGATCAATACAACCGACAAAAAGACGCCAAAGACAAGCTGGTGGAAATGCGAATGACGTCGATTGTCAGTGATGTCGAGGGGCTTGGCTGGCCAACAGACCGCAGGGGTCGGGATAGTTCAAAGTGGAAACCGGCAATAGCGGAGCCTTTCAAGGGGCCAGTTCCCGGACGATGGACTGAACAAGCAATGCCTTACCGGATTCAAGTTGGTGATACACTCAAAATAGGCTCTGCCATTGATACAAGTTTGAATCAGGACGCCGTCTCTGTTATTCCTGACGGCATGATTTCACTGCCTTTGATCGGCCAGATTCGAGCAGCGGGAAAAACCATCGACAATCTCCAGCAGCAACTCAATGAGAGATACGATGAGTTCGTCAAAGATGCCGCCATCTATGTTCAAGTTGTTCAATATCCGCAGCGGGAGCAATTGCGGAGTAGCGGTATCAAGTCTTCTCGCAAACCGGCAGAGACCACCGCTACCCCCCAAACTAAATTCTGGCTTCAAGGCATGGCAGCACTAGCAAAGGCAAACAGCTGGGAACCACTTGAAAAAATGGGAAAAATTATCCTGACCTACAAAGACGGCAACGAGCACGTTTCCCTGGATCTGGTCGCAAACAACGATTTGCTCGCCCAAGCATTGGAAGCGGCTGCCGGACAGAGCTTGTATTTCCACGCGAAAAACAAACACCGCTGGGATATCAAACTGGATGATGAAGAATTCAAGCTATATGTTATCACGCGGCAGAATAACAACTCGACCGTCAGCGCCGTTGTCATGAACAGTTTACCCAATGTTGACTTGATGAATCGTGAAATCAAGTCAAGACTGGCTGACAACGATGCTGATAATGATTCAGTAACGATCGACTTTGAAAACCGACTCGTGATTCTCACGGGCGACCCAGGCGCGGTCAAAGAAGCGGTGGAAGTTATCAATGAGCTGACGAGTCAGAGCAAAAACAAGTGAGCTGAATCGGACCGGCGGAATTGAAATCCAAGCGAAGCAACGGCCAAGCCAGCGAGGTTTGCAGGTGCGGCCACGTGGTCATCAATTCGCATCTCGCATTCATTCGACATTGAATTCGTGGATGCGCGCGACATCAGATTGGACGTGGCTGGTCATCGAGTACACATTATTTGTATACCCGTAACACGCCCTCTGTACGCTCGAACTTTAAGCCGCTTCCTTCGAGAGTTGCTGTGAAGAGTTCGTCTAGGGTTACGTTGTCGAGGTCGAAGCCGATGAGTTCGTCTAATTTTTCGTCGGGCACGTTTTCGATGACGAGCTTCAAACCGGTTTGACTTGTTATCTTTTGCAACACGGCTCGGCGGGGAGCCCGGGTTAATTTAAGGGTCCAAGGAGTGTCGGAAATATCGGCTTTCTCAGCGACTTGAAGCGAGACAAGTTTGCTTCTTACGGCGGCCAGGTCCGCAGGGGATCCGGTTGCCGTGATGACTTTGCCTTTGCCACGCAGTCGAACCGATTTGAATTGCGGCTTAAGTTGTGCCGCCACTTCTTTTGCGTTTACTACATTGGCAAATTCAAGTCGTCCTTCGGCTGGATTGGGTAAATCGACGATGGTGATCGTTGTCCCATCGGTCGATCGCTCAAACCACTTGCCGAATCCTACCAACAAAATCGCCACACGCTGGTCAAGGCTCATTGATGGCAACTCAAACCCTTCCCAAATATCGTGCGGGATTGATTCCGGGTTTGTAATTTCAAATCCGTTTTGCTTGGCAAGTGTTTCAAGCAAAGAAGCTGGCGACGCAATGACGTCGGTTTTGATGGGCGCTTTGGCTGACCAACTGATCTTCGATTTTTTTAAGCGGGCGGTCTTCTTTTTAAGCTCAACCCAAACAACTGGAAGCGTATGGGTAGTCTCGCTGGGGCCAAAGTAAAAAACATCGTTCAGCCGACAAACACCGAGTTTTTGGTGCTCGGCGAGCGCCCAGTAGAACTGCTCGATCGTGCAATTTCTTTTGCCGAAAGTGATCAGAACCGCCGGGTCGACTCGGCGATCAACGAACACCGCTACCTTTTGTTTTTTTGCAAAATTAAGCAAGCGTTCGCGGCGTTTGGCGGTGGTCCAGTTGGCGGAAATCGAAGCTTGATTGAACAGATCAAGATCTCGGCCCGTATGCCACTCCTGAATGCCTTGTTCCTGTTGCGTTTGAGCGGTTGTTTCATCAAACGCGACGAACAACCCCGAACCAATCACAACAATTGTCACGACCGTTAATGGCGAAACGAGTGATAGCAACGAGCCAAAAACGTGGATATGTGAGCGAGTTTTAATGGTCATGAAATCACCCAGTCGTCATATTCGTTACGGTTTGAAATGGTGTGCTCAATTGTGCATGAAAAGGGACACAAGTTGTTTGTCAAACGGTGAAACATCGTTGTTACTCCGTGGGTCGCCAATTAAACTCAGGCTTGTTGTTAAGTTTTATTGATGAAGTTTACATCATTTAATCTTAACAATCACTTTTAACTGGTCTCGGCGTCGTGTCGTCGTTACTCAATCACTTTGTTACTCATCTGGAGCGCGGTCAACATGTCGGAAAACGATCTCCGATATCCAATGCTGGATCTATATTACCAGCAATATTTGACCGACGAAAACTCGGCATCGTTTATTCATGCGATCTCGCGTAACTATACGCTGGGAACGCTGGAACGATTGGCTACCGGTGGTGGCCGGATGACGCGTCGAGCTGCTATTTTGGCAATCGGTTTTCTAGGTGATTATTCTGTAAACGAAATCATGGGCGCCGCAATGGTCGATCATGATCGTGCTGTTCGCTTGCTCGCCGACCATGGAATTCGCCAAATTTGGCAACGCCAAGGTTCAGATAGCCAGCAACAAAGTTTACAGGCTCTTTATCGTTTGGTTGGCCAATCGCGGATGGAAGAAGCCATCGATTTGGCGACTTCGTTGATCAATGTGAATCCAAAACTTGGTGAAGCCTGGAATCAGCGAGCGATCGCATACTGTGCAGAAGGCGAAATGGAAGCCGCGATCGACGACTGTCGGGAAACGCTTCACTGCAATCGTTTTCACTTTCCTGCTGCGATGGGGTTGGCTCATTGTTGTTTGCAATTGGGCAACCCATCTCAAGCCCTTGAGGGGTTCCGGTTGGCTTTGAAAATCAACCCGGATCTCGATGGCGTTCGCAGCCATATCGCGCATCTCGAAAAGACATTGGAAGACGGCTAGAGCGGCCGAAGTTTCCAGTGATCCACTCATCTGACTTTCTAGTTCGGATGAATTCTTACTACTCTGCGTTTGCATTCGGAACATCCAGATAGGCACGATTTGACGTGCCGTCGACCATGCATGAAAATGGCCGCTTCGCAATTCTGTCGAGGCTCTGATGATAAAGCGGTCCATCTTTAAACGATCCATTTTTCTGTAGATGTCTGGTTTCGTTTTTTTAAGTTGTATTTCGCTGGGGCCTGATTCGAACGCGAGTGATGAGGCCACCACCCGCCAGAGCCGATCGCTCTAACGTGATTGTGATCATGACCGACGAGCACAATTTTCGTACGCTTGGCTGTTATGTGTAGTGGCTGGGCCAACTTAATAAGAAATAGATGAAGACTAAAACCAATTCAAGAATCGAAACGAGTTCGTATCAAATGTCCGCTTTTAAATCTGCTTTATTGCTGTCCGCCTGTTCCTTTTTCGTTGTCATAAGCTCAAGCATGTCGCACTCACAAGAAACAAAGGTCGATGTCGTGCTTCCAACGTTGGGCCAAAAATTAACCGACGAGCAAGTGGCTTCGTTTGCGAATCTTGCCCTCAAAAATATCCAAACCGAGTATCCCAATAAGCCAAGTAACGTCGTCGTGGATGAAGCTTCGGTTCGCACGCCCAAGTCAATGCACCCGGCGTTTTATGGTTGCTTTGATTGGCACAGCAGCGTGCACGGGCATTGGATGTTAATTCGCTTACTCAAGGATTATCCCGGCTCATCGGTCGACAAAGAGATTCGCGCGAAACTAGCCGAGAACCTAAGCGCCGAAAATTTGGCAGGCGAGCTCAGTTACTTTCAAGAGGAACAGCACAAAGCGTTTGAGCGGACGTATGGATGGGCTTGGTATTTGCGAATGGTTGATGAGCTTGAGAATTGGGACGATCCCCAAGGCAAAGAGTGGCGTAAAAACATGGTTGGTTTGGAAGAGTTGTTGGTACAGCGGACATTGGATTACCTGCCCAAGTTAAGCTATCCGATCCGAACGGGCCTGCATCCCGATTTGGGATTTGGGTTAGGTCAGATTCTTGATTACGCAAGAACGATGAAGCACAGTGAGCTTGAAGCGGCGATCGTCAAACGGGCCAAAGATTTCTATTTCAATGATGTCAACTATCCAACGGTCTACGAACCTTCCGGCCAAGATTTCTTTTCGTCGTGTTTGAACGAAGCCGATTTGATGCGGCGTGTTTTAGATAAAGAAGAGTTTGCGAAATGGTTTGACAAATACTTGCCGGCGCTTTCGACCGGCGATGGCGGAAACCTGTTGAAACCCGTTACCGTCAGCGACGTAACCGACGGATACATTGTGCATTTGGCCGGTCTCGATCTTTCACGAGCGTGGTGCATGCAGGGAATTGCTTCGGCACTACCTGATTCCGATCCACGTGTTGCGATTTTGAATAAATCAGCCAAGGCTCATGCTGCGATGGGATTCAAATACGTATTTAGCGGTCACTACGAAGGCGACCATTGGCTGGCAACGTTCGCGATCTATTTGCAGGCCGGCGTCGGTGTTGAAGATTAGGTGGAGCCACGAGATTCTTGTAGGTCATGCTGTGCATGACGTTTGCGCAATTCAATATCAACATCGAGATCATTCACTGGATTTCGATGCGCCGGGCGCCTCAACCGATCCTTTACGGACCCAATAAACCTTTGGTTTTGATTGTTGCCCAGCACACCGATAATCATCAAACTTTCCCAACTGTTCTAATTCCGCGCGTTTTGGGCTTGGGAATTACCGCTTCGGACATAGGAACGGATTTCGATTGGCCGTATAATTTTTGCTTAAAATCAATTTAATCGCGGTCACCATCCGACGTCGTTTGCTGCTTGCGAGACTCTCTCCAAAAGGAATTCAAAATGTTTCGTCGAAGCTGCGCTGTTGTCGCGCCCGCGTTTACGTTTTCTTTAAGCACGATTTTTGTTGCTTTCGCTTGTGTTGTCGGTTTTGCTCAAGACACTGCTCAATCTTCCGGTCAGAAGGCAACCGAGGGCTTCAAGCCTAAAGCAGTTGTTCAGACGCCTGCTGATGAAGGCACTTTGGTTGCCAAAACAAGTTATTTCATCGGGTTCGATGTGGTGAGCAATGCGGGCGCAAGAGCCAACGTCACTCAATTGTACGATGGCATGAAATCGGTAGAGAGCGGCGAAGACCGCACGTCTTGGATTGACGGCTACAACATGATGAAGTCGCTTAAACGTCAAAGGCCAAATGTTGATTTGGCAAAAGTCTATGAAGGTATGAAAGCTGCTAAGGAAGGGCCAGACCAAACGAATTTTGTGATCGGTCACCAGATGATGACTGACTTTAAAAAGCGAGGTGCTGATTTTGATTTGGAAAAAATCTTCGAAGGAATGAAGGCTGCTGCTGCAGGCGAAGAGCTTGGTATGTCCGATGAAGAGAAAAATGCGATGCTCACTGCGTTTGGAAAATTGGTCCAAAAAAAGCAAGTCGAAAAACTTAAAAAGGAAGCGGCTGACAACCTTGCTGCTGGCGAAGCCTATATGGCAAAAAATGCAGCCTCAAATCCGAATGTGAAAAAACTTGAGTCGGGTGTGCAGTATGAGGTGATGGTTGCTGGAACAGGTGCCAAGCCGACTGCGGAAGACCTGGTCAAAATTGATTACCACGGTACGTTCATTGATGGCTCTGTTTTCGATTCAAGCGTGACACCTCCGGATGGTTCACCTGGCGCACCAATTGAATTGGTTTGCGGTCAGTTCGTGCCAGGTTTTTCAAAAGCACTTCAGGCAATGACGGCTGGAAGCAAGTGGCGAATTGTGATTCCGGGAAATCTTGGTTACGGTTTGCAAGGTAGTAGTGGTAAGATCGGTCCGAATCAGACTTTGATTTTTGAAGTTACGCTTTTAGAAATTATTCCCAAGAAATAGTCAACGCAATTGATTGACGCCAAGCCGTTCGTTTCTGGACGGCTTGGCTTTTTTTATGCCGACGTTCTTGCACGTTTCTTGATTCTGATTTTCGATCACGATTTGCCAAAACGGTTCGGCATGCGGCGCACTGGCCGGAATTGTTGTCAGGCGCTGGAGACTTTTGAAAGTGTGTTTTGCGAAGTTCTTCTTCTATTCCATTCTGTTTGAGAGTTGAGTGATGAAAGTTGCTATCACCGGTGGCACAGGTTTTGTTGGTCGCGAACTGGTTAACCAGTTAAAAAAAGACGGTCACGATCTCCGCTGTTGGATGCGTGATGTTTCGCGTGCGAACACGTTTGCTGATCACGATTCGATGGAGTTTGTCGAAGGCCAATTGGCGGACGGATGCTCGGCAAAGGAACTGGTCGAAGGCTGCGATGTCGTTGTACATTCCGGGCTATGGCGATCAGGCGTGTCGTTTCAAGCCAACGAATCTGATATCGTTGAGTATGCACGCGTGAATATTTTGGGCACGCTGGAACTGATTGAAGCTGCAATCGCGTCAAAGGTTCGGAGCTTCGTGTTTGTTTCGACCTGTGCGGTTCATGATCACATTCTTGACGACCGGCCGCTGGACGAAACCCATCCATTGTGGGCCAACGGTCATTACGGCGCGCACAAAGCCGCGATTGAGAAATTCGTACACAGTTACGGTTTGGGTGGTGGGTTTCCAATTTGTGCAATTCGGCCCACAGGAATTTATGGTGTGATGGAGCCGGCTGCGAACTCAAAGTGGTTTGGTCTGGTGAATTCGGTCGCCAAAGGAGATGCGGTTGAAGTTAACCGAGGCGGCAAAGAAGTTCACGTAAGCGACGTTGCCAAAGGGATCCGTTTGTTGATCGACAAAGGGTTGGCCGATGCGAATCAGATCGCAGGTCAGGCTTTCTCGTGTTATGACCGCTACATTTCTGAATTCGATGTGGCGCATATGGCGAAAAAAATCACTGGAAGTTCCAGCGAGATTGTCGGAAAGCAGAAACGACCCAAGCACGAGATAGACAGCTCAAAAATCAAAGCACTCGGAATGACGTTTGGTGGAGAATCCGTCTTGAAGGCGACGGTGGAACAGCTTTTGGGTAGCCAGTAGGCAATTGGCCGTGTTCGGCAGGGCGCTCGGCGAAGTGTTCATGGGGCTTTACTTGGGCACGATTTAGTCTGTGCAGCGCGTTGACGGACAGGAATGTCCATCCTACTTAGTGGATGCGCTAAAACTCTGTGCTAATCCGCCCTCTGTGGTTAATCCAGCGCTCTTTCAACATGAGCAATGCTGCGGGAGTTTTCAGTTAGCGCAAACAGTTAGCGCAAAAAAAACGGCTGGTGAATTACCAGCCGTTGATTTTTTTTAAACTTTGCCGAAGCAAGTTTCTATGTGCTGAACGAGTTTCCGCAGCCACAAGTTTTCTTGGCGTTTGGATTGTTGAACTGGAATCCACGTTGCTCGATGCCTTCGTAGTAATCGACGACTGTTCCATCTAGAAACAAATCGCTTTTCTTGTCGACAACGACAGCGACGCCGTGCTGGATAGTCTTGTTGTCTTTTGTTTCGTCGTAGTCAGTTGTGACGTTCAAGCCGTAGTTGAAACCTGAGCATCCACCGCCTGAGACCGAAATTCGAAGCACAGAGTTCTCATCGTGCTCACCTTCCTTGATGAATTTCTGAATTTCTTTGGCAGCTGTTTCCGTTACCGTAACACTCATTCGATTTATTTCTCCGGAATTGGATAAATTGGTTTTGGTTGGTTTAAGGTGGAGGACATTATCCTCTATTCGTCATTTTTTGTAACTAGTGTTTAATTGTCCAGAGCTTTTGTCTGTATTCGTGAACGATTTGTCAAATCTACTGGTTTTTATGGCCAAAAACCGCATCCAAGCCACTTTCAATGGATCAGATCACACATTCATTTGGTCCCCTGCCCTATTGGACTTATGAGTTAACAGTGTGCGGCTGCCAAAACATGAGCCGTTTTGGCGCTAGCCACGGTTTCGAGCCACCAAGACTAGCGTCGTCGATGCCCTCAACAACAACCATTCGCGTTTTGATGATCTCTATCAGGCCTGAACAAGCGACAAGATGCTTTGCTTGGTCAAATTTTCTGGCGACAAATCAACAAACTCGACTTGGTCTGGTCGATTGGAAACGACAGTTCCACCAGCGTCATGCAAAACCTTTTTGAAGTCTAATGATGAAGCAAACTTGTCGGTCAAATACTCTCTCGCGTGCTGAGCAGGTCCGGTGAGTGCAGCCGAAATCCCGCAGCCTACGCTAACATTGCCGAAATAAAATCGCGTCTGGCCTTCGACGGTTAAGACCAATCCGAGCACCGTTTGCTTTTTCCCGATCACGATTTCTGCCTTGGCGACAATCTTGCTCGGGTCGATCATGTAGTTGGATTTTAATTTCTTTGGCGCATCACAAGCCACAAGAATTCTTGCTTCGACCGGAGTCGATGGCGAAAAGTTATAGTAGTTGCACATCACCAAATATGGTGCTGTTCCCTTTTTGACATAGAACAACTCCGTTGCCCCATTGGGACGCGGAGCATCCGTAATGTCACCGGAAAAGAGAACTTCTTCGTTGCGATAAGCCGCATCCCAGCCGATCTTACCTTCGGCGGACATCAACGAAAGATCGAGATCTATTTGCCGGTCTCCAACATTAAACCAGTGAATCCCAAAAACGGTATCCTGCGCGTTGGCGACATAACTGCCAAAGGGAAACGGACCAGCAAACTGTTTTTCGGTTGCGGGCAAACTGTAGTTAACCAACGATGGAATGAATATCACTTTCCCGTCAACTTGTGGCCTGATGCTTTGAATCAACGACTCGTAAACAACGTTGAATGCGTCCAACGTTTTGCTATAAAGCTCCTTGGGCCAATCAAAATCGGTTGCCCAACCACGTCCATTGCGGACCAGGTAAACGATGCTATTGCCTGCATTAAGCCGATATTGAAGTGCGTAAGCAAGCCGAATTTTCCGAAACACTGACACATTGGACAAGCGATTTGAAAGCTTCGTCAAGTCGAGCGTTCCGCCCCGAATCTTAGAAGTGATCGAATTGAAATAGTCGACAGGCAATGGCCGATGTTGATTGACGGCATCTTTGCGCAAACGATTGAAAAAGGTCTTGTTGCTCGAAATTGACTTGAGCGCGAGGAAAATTGGCTTGAAACGATAAAATATCGACGCCAATTCTTCTGGGGCTTTGGCGAGGTATCCGTCCAGCTTCGATTTCTGCGGAGCTTCAGCCGCCTTGATCAATTCTATCAGTGCCGGATTCTTGATCAACAATGACGATCCGGTAACGGCGTAAACGAGAAAGCGCAAAAACGCGACCGGCTCTTCTGGCACCAAACCATAAAAGTCATAGAGCCTCGCCAGCAATTCGTGATTGCCAATCCGATCCAAAAAGTCTGGCTCAAACTTCAATTCCTTGACGATCGCCATGATGTCATCAAGCGATTGATCCATCAGGGCAATGCCACTTCCAAGTTTGATGATTTGGTCCAGCAACTCGTCCGGCTTTAGACCGCGAATTCGAGTCAACTCAAAGTCATCCTTGACCGTTTCGGGCAACTCCAGTTTTTCCAGCGGGATATAAATCGTCGAAGGGTCATGGATGCCGATGCTGCGAAAACCATACGTAGATACGTAGTGAATGAGTTGCTCCATCACCAGTTGCTCAATACTCGCAGAGCGAACTTTTTCCCAGGATTTGTGGAACGCCGCGTTAGCCTGCTCTCCAGAAATTCCGACAACGTCGTTGATCGCCCTGACCGTTGCTCTGTCGGCTTTGATTCGTGGGTCAAGCACAAACCCCAACGGAATCGTGTCCCTCACCGATTCCAACGCAGGAGTTTCAGAAGGATCGCCCGCCTCAACACAGACGGCTTTAAACAATCTCAGCGTTGAAGCGATCATAAAAACGAGCGGTTATTTGAAAAAGCGGGGCGGGAGGTAATTGGTAACAAAGAAGGAACCTCACTATGCCCCATAGTTGGATTGTTTTCGACAAATTTTGTCGATTCGAATTGTATAACATCCTTTGAGTCAAAGTTAAAGAATTGGTTCGCTCGATTTACGAATTAACTTTCTTACGCAAACAGAGCCTTTAAACAAATCGTTGACCAAGTCTCATAAACGTCGAGATTGTTCATGACTTCCTCGATTGGCAAGAACCCGGCTTCGGCAATTTCGGTTTCGTTGGATTGGACGTTGGGCTCTTCGACGGTAAACAAATGCACGATGCCAAGATGAACTTTTCCGACATCGTTTTCATCATCGTTAATTAACCCAACAAGCTTTTGGGTGTATTGACTGTTGATTTTGATTTCTTCTTCAAGCTCGCGCCGCATGCCTTCTTGGTAAGGCGAATGGTCGTCGGCATCCAACGTTGAGATATGACCGCCGATTCCGACACTACGTTTGCTGTGCAGGCGTGACTCACCGCCACCTTTTCCGCGTGCGTATTGAAACACGTGGACTTTGCCGGCGTCGTCAACGTACTGAAAAATGCAATACGGGATAAGCTGTTTGAAGCTTGGATCCTCTTCCATTTTGTTGCGAGGAAGATATTGAGTGTTCTGAGGATCAAGCAACGTTTGAAGGTACTTTTCAGTCTCGGCACAAAATCCCTGGAAGTAACCACACGTGTGGAACAACTCAGTTTTTACGACCATGACCTGTTCTGTTGCAACTGTTGACATAAGCTTGTTCCTTCAAAATGGATGACTCATCTTTTGAGTAAATTCTAAAGGATGAAGTTCGATTTGCCACCGGTAGCAAGCCTTCGCCCGAGGCACCAAAACCACTTTCTGGTGTTCGACGACAATGAAATTTCTCAAGCAGGGGCAAAAAATCCAACTCGACAATCCATCACACCTTTTCATCCAACAGGTGCTTTAAGACAGCAATTGAGCGACAAAAAAACAAGCGTCTCACTGTCCCCATTTGGTATACTTCCTTTTGGATTTTTGATTTTTCATGAACGCAATCAAGGGTGCAAAATGAAATCTGGAGCGTCTCGGACGATATGTTTGGTATTGGCTTGTTGGCTTTTCATCCCAATGATTGGAGTAAATGCGTCGAGAAGCTACGCTCAACGTTCTTCGCCATCGACAGCGCAAGGTGAAAGAACGATACCGGACGCCGGCATCATCGTGTTCGATTGCGACATGGGAGCAATTTTGGAAAGCAAGCTTTTGAAACCGTTTCTGGTTGGCTTGGAACCTAAGTCAGTCAAGATCGACGACGACGATTTGCGCTGGATGCTAAAAACCAAAAGAATCAGTGGGGTTATCGGTATTCCGAAAGACATCGCATCTCTTGAAAAGCGACGTGCGGCAACGGTCGATTTTCTTGTTAGCGTTCAGTTTTACAATTCAAAAACACTGAAAGAGTCATATAAGCTGACAACCGAAAATCTTAAACCGATTGATCTGGGTGGGAAAGAAGTCTTCGGAGACAGCGAGGGGCTTGTATTTATTCACAAAAAAAATAGCCGGATTCTTGAATTCGGAACAAAGATTTATTTGTCGCAGCGGAAAGTATTCGACGTTGTTCCTGACGAATTGCAAGGGATGTGGAAGCGTTTACCAAATGCGCCGCTAAAAATTGCTGTTGACTCAAAAAACACGAAAACGCTTCTCCCGCTCATTGAAAAAGAATTTTATTCAAAGGAGCATCAGCCATTGGTCAGGAGATTGATGGCCGCGATTGAAAATTCTAAATCGATCATCCTGTTAGGTAACCCAAATAAATCAGTCGTTGTAAACATGATGTCGCAACCAGCGGCAGACGGAAGCGTTGAAAAAATTGTCGAGGGATTTGACGATATAAAGCAATGGGCTCAAACAATGGTTGGAAACAGTACACCCTCCGAAGAGAGTCTGTTGCCAACTTTTAGGCCTTTTGTTGACGGAATCGAGTGCGGAATCAAAAACGGCTGGGCTACCTTTGAACTAAACAAGCCAAAAGAGATAGACGAAATCGTAAAGAAATTTGCTTCTTTGAGAGATCAGAAAGAAAAAAAAGCGGCAACAATTTATCGATTTCGCCAGGCAATGATAGCGGCACACACATTTGAAACGGAGTACCGAAAACTACCATTCAATGCGAATGATGGACACAGGCGAGCCAAATTCGGCAACATCAGTTGGCGAGTCCTTGCGCTGGACCAATTCGGTGGCAATAAGAATAATGCGAAATTTCCCAGTCCCCAGCAAAAACTATTTAAACAATTTGACCTGCGACAGGATTGGGACAGTGCAAAAAACAAGCCGCTTGCTGCAAAAACAACTTTTCCATTTGGCACAGGCGATAAAACTGACGTCTGTTGGGTCAAAACATTTAACAATGAATTTAGCACGATAAGCATTGGGGATGGAGCATCAAATACGATTGCTTTGATTCAAAACCCACGACCTGTCGATTGGACCGAACCCAAAGACCTGACGCCAGACGAGGTTGTCGAGATCGTCAAGAACCTTCCCGAGGGCAAACAAATTGTTGCGGTCTTTTACGACGGGTCCGCAATCTGGGTTTCGAACAAGTGCGACATCCAGACTCTTCGAAATGCGCTCGACCCCCGTGATGGCAAAACCGTTGAACTGCGCAAACTGACGATTACGCCCAAAGAAGCGGCTAGGTATCCAAGGCAAATCAAAGAAGCTAAAAAACAAATCGCCGACGGACAATTTGAAACCGCCATAAAAACCCTCAACGCAATAGTCGCGTACGACACAACAACGCAATTCAAAGTTCACGAGTTACTTATTCGCTGTTACATTGGGCTCGGGAAAATCCTTGACGCCAAGTTTAATTCTAAATCCAGAAAGATGGTTGAACAGAGGATATCTTATGGCTTTGCAATTACGAAAAACCTTAAGCATTGTATGGAACTGGATTCTGAGCGATTGGACATTAGCCACTTGGTTGCGAGTTATGCAGTTGAAGTGGGCAACGATTCAGGTAACCGCGTTCTGTTGGTTCGCGCTTCATACGCTTTCAACGAGCTCTTGAGTAGCGAATCCTATTGCGAGAAGAATCCAGCACTTGTTGAAGAGGCACTCGAACATTTTGATCTCCTGTCTGATCAGATTGCTCAACTGGGATTCCGTAAGTGTATTGCCCAAAGATTGCTATCGAAATCCAAATTGGACTTGGAACCCGAAGATTGGAAACGAAACCTTGCGAACGTCACGCGGTATTATCTGCTGATTGACAATCCGGAGTCGGCTAATACCTTTCTGCTGGAAAAGAAAAAACAATTGGAGGGCTCTACTAAGCTAGCCAGCGACAATCGCGCAATGGAAAGTTGGAAGAAGGCGATGGCAAGCGTCAGGCGATACCGAGATCGGGAACAAAACAAGAATGATTAAACTGAATCGCAACGAGTGATCCCGCTGTAGGCAAGCAATATTGCCTAAAGCTTTCCTAGGAAATCATTGTCTTATGACATCCAAGAGAAAGATAAAGCGCTTCGAGATTTTCGAGACGGATCAAATGCCAGTCTTCTTTTCCGCTACTGTTATACCTAAATCCGAATCTGATTTCATTAAGGTTTTTCAAGTTACCAATAGACTTGTAAGTGGATGGGACAACGAAGAATAAATAGTAAGGGACTCCAATTGCTTGAGGATTCCAATGCAGCCCTGTGGAATGCTTGGATTGCAACTTTCAATAGCTCACATTTGATGTGTGTGACGCCATGTTTGTCGATTGTGGCAACGCAACTCTGTACTAATCTGTTTCTTCGGGATGAGGTTCCCCGCAAGACCAGCAAATAGAGAATCCAGCATCGACGGTCTCGCCGCAATTGCATTTCCACTCTGGAATCAAAACTTCCGCGGCTGCAGGAACTTGTTCCATGACGAGTTTTGCGTCGGCATGATCGGATCGTCGGACGAACAACTCAATCTTGAATAAGCCGATCTGACCGAAAATCGAACCGCCCAGCGTTGCGTTGGATTCTTCGTTTTGAACCGTCGCGTCGATACCGTGGGCTTCAAGCAAGAGGCGAACGCTGTGAGCTGATGGAGGAGAATCAAATAGAGCCAGTAAGACTAGATCGTCATCGCGCTGTTTGCCTTTAAGGAAATCCATAAGCCTATGCGACTAATTTTGGTTTTGGAATTTGACCAGTTTACTTCGATTGGGCCGATGTATCTAAATGGTAACCTGATCACGCAAGTAACGTTGGGAGGCGACGCTAATCGTGGCAAAGTGGATATCAACAATGTCTTCAATTTCTGGCGCGTAGCCACCGGCCATCGAAAGAGCCACGGGGACTTCGAGGTCGCGGCAATAATTGATCACTAACTCATCACGTTTTCGCAATCCTTCTTTTGTCAAACTCAGCATCCCCAACCGATCGCCTTCGAAAGGGTCGGCTCCTGCGAGATAGAAAACGAAATCCGCGTCGAACTCACGAAAGACCCGGTCGAGTCCTTGCTTCAACTGGCTGAGATAATATTCATCGCCACTGGCAGGCGGCAAAGCGATGTCAAAATCGCCGTCGGTTTTTTGAAAGGGGTAATTTTTCTCGCAGTGCATTGAAAACGAAAACAAGGTCGGATCGTTCCTGGCGATGCCGGCCGTTCCATTGCCTTGATGGACGTCGCAATCGATCACGCATGTGTTCTGGGCGAGTCCTGCCTTTTGAATGACTTTGGCTGCCACACAAGCATCATTGAAAACGCAGTAGCCTTGTCCATTGTCAGCGAATGCGTGATGGGTGCCGCCCGCAAGGTTGCCCGCAATTCCTTCTTCGATCGCGGCCAAAGCTGCCGCAATACTCGCGCCCGTTGAACGACGCGAACGTTCGACCATTTCGGGGGACCAGGGAAAACCGATTCGCCGGATTTGGAGAGCCGAAAGCTGACCAGATTTTACGGCTTCGAGATATTCGGTCGTATGGACAAGTGAAATTTGCTCGTCGGTTGCCGCGGGTGGCAAAAGCAATTCACAATTCTCGCCAATTTGGTCAGCCAGAATTCGCTCTCGCAGCAAAGTGTATTTCGCCATCGGAAAACGATGATTGTCCGGAAGAGGAAGCTCAAACGTGTCAGAGTAAAACAGTTTCATTTAACTCCTCCAGTTAAGCTGCTTTAAAGATGTCGCTGCACAGTTGAATCGAGCAATCGTGGGCTGTTCCCAATTTCAAAATCAACCAACGACTAATTGAAGTTCGTCTTGTGCGCGTGTCGCAGCATCGCATCGGCTTGGTTGCGGCTCGCGTCTACGGTGACTTCGGCGAACGCGTTTTCGGTTTCCCAAACAACGACTTTGGACAAACACAGATCGTAGCCACGAATCGTTGAGATCAATTGCGGGCCAATTTCGGTTAACAAATACCGCGCCATATTTTCGGCGGTCGGATTGTACGGCAAGCGATAAATTTTATTGGGGCGGACTTGCTCAAGTGCGTTGAGAGCGTTGTCGTCGGTATCCCAGATAATGAAACCGTGATCCCAATGGTCATCGATCCAACCTTTGAAGAGTTTGTTGATCACGCCAAAATCGACCACTCGACCAAGCTCATCAATCTCGTTGCCCGAGACGTGAAATTCGATAACGTAATTATGTCCGTGAAGGTTGGCGCATTTGCCTTCATGCCCAAGTAAGCGGTGTCCGGCACAGAATTTGACTTGCCGCATTACAGTGATGCTCATATTTTCTTCGTCATTGGTTGGTTGAATTTTGGGAGCTTGGTTGAATCTAATTCAAACCAAAAAGCGAAAGGACATTTTACCCGTCAATGAAGTTTGGGGTTGTTTTTATGACGGTCTTTGTCGCGATTGGTCTTCTTTAAAAGATTTTTGCTCAATGCATCAGTTAAGTCGACACCTGTTTGGTTGGCAAGACAAATAATGACAAACAAAATGTCGGCAAGTTCGTCATCAATGCTTGATTGCCGGTCGGATTCCTTAAAACTCTGGTCTCCGTAGGTTCGCGACATGATCCGGGAAAGCTCACCGACTTCTTCGACCAGTTGTGCGAGATTGGTCAATTCGGAAAAATACCGGACACCGATGTTTTTGATCCACTGATCCACCGTTGCCTGAGCGTTTCGGAGCGTGATATCCGAATCCGTCGTCTCGCCAATGTCGCCCATAATTTCTTAAGTCCTGCTGTCGTCCGGTTGCGTGTTAATCGTAATTGTAAAAGTAATCGCGAAACCCGCACGATTATAGCCGCCTTTACGCTTTTGTTCGTCCCTCAAAGCATTGGCTGGAAATCCAGGACGATACTCGCGGGCTTGATTTTAAATTTGAATTGTGATCTTGTTCAAAGTACCTAATCCTTAAAGAAACACGCGACTGAGATGACTCGAAAAACGATCGTAACCTGCTTTCCACTTGGCGACTCACATGTTGAGCAAATCCGTGAGGTAGCCAAAGAAGATTTTGAAGTCATTGTTTCGTCGCAGGATCAAATTCCAGACAACATTTTCAAGGCCGACATTTTCTGCGGTCACGCAAAAGTCCCAGTCGATTGGCAGGCGGTTGTTGACGCGAAAAAGCTCCAATGGATTCAGTCGTCTGCCGCCGGCCTCGATCATTGCTTGACGCCGCCAGTGATCGAGTCAGATATCTTGGTAAGTGGATGCTCCGGATTGTTCGCCCCCCAAGTCGCCGAGCAAATGATGGCGCTGCTAATGGGATTGATCCGACGGATGCCGGTTTTTTATCGGGCCCAGCAGATCAAAGAGTACGTTCGCCGTCCGACGGATGACGTTTTCGGCAAAACAATTGGGATCGTTGGCTTTGGCGGTAACGGACAGCGAATCGCGAGAGTTTTGGCCCCAATGGTTGGGCGAATTTTGGCTACCGATTGCTTTCCCGAAGCCGGTAAAAAATTGGTTGATCAGAATATTGTTGAAAACGTTTTTGCTGAACACGAGCTGGAAACGATGCTGCCTCAATGCGATGTCGTCATCGTGACATTGCCTTTGTCCGAAGCCAACGAAAAACGTATCTCGGACGATCAGTTCGAGATTTTCAAAGCCGGCACGTATCTGATCAACGTAGGTCGTGGCTCGGTTGTGGACACTGATAGTCTGGTTAAATTCCTTGCTAATGGACACTTGGCTGGAGCCGGGATCGACGTGGTTGACCCAGAGCCATTGCCTGTCGATTCGAAACTTTGGGACATGAACAACGTCGTTATTTCACCGCACGTGGGGGCGCAATCGCCACTTCGAATTCCCGTAACGATCGACTTGTTCTGTGAGAATCTGAATCGTTTCCGCGATGGCAAACCGCTGCTTAATCAAGTCGACAAAGTCCTGGGGTTTCCACGTCCTGAAAATCGGATCTCTTTCGATTAAATTGAACACTCAACAAGGCAGCTTTATTCTTATCTTTGTGAATCGGACTGCATGCAGCAATATATGAGCTAGACCTTATCGGTGCTGCGAGAATAAAATAAACAATCGCTCGACTACTCAACCACCACGCATCCAGACGCCAGGTAACTCAATTGACTTTCGATGGCAAAACATTATTTAACACGGCGGCAGATGACCTATCGCCGACGGTCACTCAGGATGGCGAATTAGTCGTTAATCAGTGTGGGGAGCTGTGTGAACGTTACAACCAAATCTTGCATGAAAAACGCCATAGCTGGACGACTCACCTGCGTCTGTTGAAAAAGCTGGGGGCTGGCGGCCAAGGTGTTGTTTACCTGACGGAGCGACGAGGTTCAGACGGATTTACTTTGCCAGTCGCCCTCAAGGTATTTTCGCCCGAACATTATGCGACTCCAAGCCACTACGATTCGGATATGGCTCGCATGGGGCGGGTTGCCGCCAAGGTCGCGCGGATTCAACACGAAAATCTCCTGGTGGTTGAGAACTTTCTCGACCGCGATCGAATTCGAATGATGGTGATGGAGTGGGTTGAAGGCTTTGACCTTCGCCGTTTGTTGACCCCGAGAATGTTTGGCGTGGTCAAAGAACGCTACAGCGAGGCCCGTTGGCAACATATTAACGAAGTGCTCGTAACGTCTGGCCCCGTTCAACCTCGATTTAAAGCCGGTGTGGCTGTGGCGATCGTTCGGGATTGTCTTGAAGCCCTCGCCGCGATGCATCGACAGGATATTGTTCACGGCGACGTAAAGCCCGGAAACATTATGCTCAAACGTAGTGGGCACTCAAAAATCATTGATATCGGTTCGGCATTCGACACCGCTGACCCGCCACAACGCCGCGCCTGTACACCCGCGTATGCTGCACTTGAAGTTTTAGAAGGCAACGAGCATACACCGCGAAGCGATCTGGCGAGTCTAGGTTATGTGACGGTGGAATTGTTGGCGGGCAAGCCTGTTTTTGGTGGCATCAACGATCTCGCTGAATTGGTCGAGGCCAAACGCACGCTGAGCGATCGGTTACCGGAGATGCTGCCAGATGATGTTGCGTGTAACGATTTGCTAATGTCGTTTTGTCGTGGCCTGATAGCCCCCAATCCCGATGAGCGATTTCCAACTGCCGAAGCCGCGGACCTGGTTGAGTTTGGCGCTGCTGCGTTTCATCGGCAGCTGGTTAAGAATGACTTGGCAAGCGAATACGAAAACGATATTCGAATTTGGATCGATGAACTGCTTGAGATCCAAGCTGATTCGCCAGAGTTTTTAACTGGCATGGATTCTTAACTGCAATGATTTTTTAGCTGGTATGGATTTAATGATCAATTGTTCCGGACGAGATAAGCCGCTTCAAACTTAGTTTTGCTCGCTCATGAACGACAATCCATTTCAAACTCCCAGCGATTATTCCTCTTTGTCAGGCCCAATTGAAGACTGCCCGCATTGCAAGATGCCAATCAGGTTTATTCATTGGCAGAGACAGGGATCGCCATTCGAGTTTAAGTGCCATGGTTGTCAGCAGACGACGCCATTGCAAGCACGACCGATAAAAATGATCTTCTTCTGCATTTTCGTACTACTAAGCGTCAGTGCGCCTTTTGTAATTGCGTCGCTCGTCTACTTCGGTCCGTATGCGTTGGCGGCTGTTATTCCGCTGGGAATCGTAGGTGTGATCGCCGTCCAATGGTGGACTTTTAAGTACGCAAGGTTCGTGATTGAACCCACGAATCCATCAGAGTAAAAACATTAGCCGTTTGGCTATCGATAGCCACGGTTATCCATCGAATATAGATCGCAACTTCAAACTCTACGCCCAGTCGAATCCTGTTGTCTTCTTGATTCGATCTTCAAAATTCCCTAACAGTCCGCCGATCACATCCCATTTGTTGGCGCGCCGCACTTCAATGTCGCCTTGTTGGTTGATCCGTACGATCGAGTCTGCTTTAACACCAGCACCATCAAGGTCTTGAGTGTGAAGCTCGTCGTCGTTGATGATTGCGTCCAATGTCGCGCCAGTCATCTCAATAAATTTCATAGTTCGAAGTTCCGATTTCCTAAAGTCCACAGAGAAACGATTTGAGAATCAGATAAATGCTCAATTCTCTGTCTACAAAGTTTAACATCAAAAGCCGATTGTGAGGGGAGCTAAACGAAGTTTATTGGTTACATCGCCCTCCTCGGTGTACCCATTCACGCTCAAGCAGACCGGCATCGGCTCTATAAAACAGCGAGCCACAAAATGACCAACTCAACGAAGGATAGGCCAACAAAAACTATTGACTTAAGAAAGGAAACAAAAACGATCGGAAGAAATTAAGCCTACTTGGGCTTAACTTGACCTTGGACGACCGTTCCATCCAACGCATTGTCGAAGTGCGTTGGCTCATGGGGTTGGTCATGCGCTTTCTCGGCGTTTGCTTCATGTTCAATCACCAAGGGCGAATGGTTCCCATTTTTGAGCAACTCAATTCGAGTCTCCAATCGACGGAATCGGTCGCTGATCCAATCAAGAATTTCTGCTTCCGTAACATTGCGTTCCTGGCGCAAGTCGGCGATCGAAATTTTGCCATCCATAAGTCGACGGACTAGTGAGTCACGATATTTCTCAGAAAAACGACGAAGCCGCGTTGAACGCATCACCAACGAGCGATCCGTTTTTAAGTAATTCCCGGCAGATTGAATTTGTTCTAATTCTTCGGCTGATTCATCATCCTCTTGGTAGGTATCAGATCGAAAATCAGCGGCGTCAAAACGAGTTCGTTTTAGAATGGCGACCTTGCGTTCACACTGTTCACAATACCAAGGCCCAATCCGCATCTTGGCGATCATACCTAGCGTCAGGAGATCAGCGAAACGTAAAAGAATCGATTTAGCGTGGCGCACATGCGGAACGTTTTTAATGCAGTTCCGGCAATAACCCCATTCGAATTTTTTTCGCATAAACCGCTCCCAGCCAAAGAGTTTATCTATCATAACCGTGGGGTAGAAAATTGCCAGTAATCAGGGCCGGCCAGTTATTACAATAATCGCGGTTGGCATCGCAATCTGCGTAAACTTTTCGTGTTAGAGACTTATATAGCTAGACAGCACTTGGAAATCACAGGACCTAAACGTGAGCATCACTTTTATGTCCCCATGCCGCTTTCATTGGAATTTGGGTAGGTTGGAGGACTAAAATCCTTACCAATATTGTGTCGAGATTTGAATTTATAGATGACTGAAAAAAACGTAAGTACCAATGACGAAAATGGTCACGTTGATGATTGCGGCAATGATGCAGCTAGCGATAGCGGTTGGCAGTTGTTGACCGTTACCGAGGACGAAGACAACGAGCGCCTGGATGCATTTTTGGTAAGGCATTTTTCTGGCTTCAGCCGTGTAAAACTTCAACGTGCAATCGCCGCCGAAAACGTGTTGCTGGAAAATAAGAAAGCTAAATCGTCAACGCGAATTCGCACCGGCGATCAAGTGCGTTTTCTTCCTCCCGTTCGCGAGCCAGAAGGTTCGATCCCAGAAGACATTCCGCTGGATATACTTTTTGAAGACGATCATCTGGTCGCCATCAACAAGCCACCTGGGATGGTGGTTCACCCAGCCAAAGGACATTGGTCTGGAACGTTGACCGCGGGACTGGCTTTTCACTTTAAGAATCTCAGCAGCATTGGCGGTCCAACTCGGCCGGGCATCGTGCATCGACTGGATCGTGATACAAGCGGCGTGATTTTGGTCGCTAAAACGGACCAAGCCCACGTTCATCTTTCATCTCAATTCGAACACCGAACGGTAGAGAAAGAGTATTTCACCATCGTCAGCCCTGCCCCTGATCGAGACAGAGACATCATCGACAAACCGATTGGCGCCCACCCTTACCAGCGAGAAAAGAAGGCCATTCGCGAAAACCATTCGACCAGCCGCAACGCGATTTCGTATTACGAAGTGCTTGAGCGATTCAGCGGTTTTGCGAGTGTTTTAGTCAAACCCAAAACGGGACGGACACATCAAATTCGTGTCCACATGGCTCACGTTGGAAACTCGGTTTTGTGTGACCGGCTTTACGCGAACCGGGCTGTCTTGAATTTGAAAGAGCTTACCCGGCGCGAAACGGACGATAATTTACTACTTGATCGTCAGGCCCTTCACGCACGCCGGATAAAATTCAAGCATCCAGTTACCGAAGAAGACATGCAAATTGAAGCTCCTTTGCCTGACGATATTGAGCGAACCCTGAGTGCGCTTCGACAACATCGCTCAAACGACGTCTAATTTAGAAATTCGAACGAAGGCCAAAAATGGAATTCGATCCGTACCGACCACCTATATCATCCGAGCACGAAAACAGCCAACCAGAACAGTATCCCAAGGTCGAACAGCCGGACGATGGGATGTTCTTTTGGATCATGATGGTGAACTTTATCGCTTTGGGTGGGTTTATGATTATTGCTCTCCTTGTTCTTGTGTTCTATTCGATTTGGTAGATAAATTGCGTCGCCAAAAAAAGTTCTTCAGGTTGCTCGCCTCTGCTGCATAAAATAACTGCCAACCAATCATCCAGCCACATCTGAATTCAAGGCTTGCATGCGAAAACTCAAATCAGCAATCAAAGCCGCCAAGACCTAACGCTATTCCAAAAAGAGGTTCGAAATGCCCAAACGAAAATTTGAGCTCATTGAAGGCGCGTCTGCAAAATTCTGGCATGTTGAGCAAAAGGCAAAGAATCAAACAGTTTGGTACGGTCGGATTGGAACCGACGGCCAGACCAAAACGAAAACGTTTGAATCGGCGGCGCTGGCGAAAGCTTCTGTAGAGAAGCTGATTGCACAGAAAATGAAGAAGGGCTACGTCGAAGGCTCCGGCAGCAAAAAAACTGATGCGATGAAACGCCTGTCCAAGAACAAATCCAATTTGGCGAAAGATAAAGTAGCAAAACTGAACCTCAAGAAATTCTTCCGGCCTCTTTCAAAGAAGGACCTCAAAGGTCATCCCAAACTGACGGCTGCATCGCTTAAGAAAGTTGAAAAACAACGTGCGATCAAATTTCCGGCTGCAATGGTCTCACTGATGAAAATCCAAAATGGTGGATACCTTGAAGAGCCCGATTTCAAAATTGGAAGATCGGAATATTCAGTCGAAGAAATCTGGCCTATTAGCGTTTTTGGAATCGAAGAACTGGTACCTCAATTTGCGGACCATCTCGAAATGGCTCGAGGGAGACTAGCCAAACCTGAGCTGATTTTTCCGTTCTGCGGCGACGGGCACTATTTCTATGCCCTCGACTATCGAAAGACGGGACCCAAAAAAGAACCGCATGTGATTTATCTGGACATCGAAGGAAAGATCACCTGCAAAAAAATTGCAGACTCGTTCGATGACTTCCTGGCGGGTTGGCAACAACCGGATATGGGGCAAAAGAAGAGTATCGATATCGACGCCGTGGATCCAGATATGATCATTGGCACATCGACCCAAAAATCAATCATGAAGGATGAGCGTCGAAAGTCACGAGCTGTTTGTCGGAATTGGTTGTGCGTCAACGGTGACCAGGTGGAGTACTTTTCGATGTACGGACGTCAGTACATGAAACGGGACGGAAAGTGGAACGAAGAACTTGAATGGGAAAATTGGACCAAGAACTCAATCAAACTAAGCGACATCTTTGCGCTTGAACTTTCTGGCGCCAAGATCTACATCAATCCATTTCAAATGCGGGCAACGAAGGGGAAGGCACCACCCAAGCCAGCGAATTCAGTGACTTGTCAGGATATGTCACGCGAAGGCATTGGGAAACCGTGGAAAAACAAACGAGCCTCGCGCACATTTGTATTCCCAGCGGTTGAAATCGATTCGAAAATTCGAAAATCTTGCTGGAAGAAACTCAAAGCTGCCATCAAGGCTGAAACCGGTGCGGCTGTTAAGACTAAGATCATATGAGCGAACTGGCCGTTGTGAATTCTGCTTTAATTTCGACCATTTTGATTGCGGATAAAAAGCAGTGCCAAAAACAAAAAAGGGCCGAAATAATTCGGCCCCTCGTTTGACAAAATAAGCCCCCAAAAAGACATTGCTTGATGGGGATTGATGTCGATTATTCTGACCACCGAACACGGTTTCTAAACCAAAGCCCAAGCGGCTCTTGCTCTAGTAACGTGTCGAGCAGCGGCTGCACGGCGATCACACGACCAGCCTTAAGTCGAATCAAGTGCTTTGCCCCTGCAACTTTTGATTGATCAACGATTGAAACGCGACCCTGTGAGACTTCTGGATCGTCAGGAGTTAGCATCACTTTGTCGCCTACAAATGCCTCTTTTCGCAAATCGAGCAGGTTGCAGATTTTGTAGTCTGGGATGCCATCGGGCTTTATCAACCATCGTGGTTCAAAAAACTGATAGACATCACCAGGTGAATTACAGGACGCTGTCAACGTTTCAACCAACTTGGGGCTGAAAAGATAAAGTCCTGCTGTCAGATCTACGAAATCAGGCCAAACCCCGGTTGCAACTACCTCAGCTGAAAAAAGGAGTGGTTCAATGTCGGCTTCAGTCAAACGCTTCCCTTGCATCAAACGAAAATACACTTGAGCAGCTTCAGCATCTCCTACTTGTTCAATAGTGTGGAATTTGTTTGCGTTAGGTCTGTCCCAACACAGCATTGCAACTTCTGGCATTGGACCCCGCCTGTTTAAGTTTCCGTTGTGAACTTGCAATCCATCGCAAGAATTTTCAAACGATTTTTGCGATCACCGACAGGATTCAATGAACCATTTTTTGGGTCAAACCAAAATTTGCGTTGGAATGGTCAGAAACTTACTCGACCATTTCCAAGCTCTTGATCATTGACTTAAAGTGATCAGCGTTTTTGTCGATCGTGCCTTTTGGGCCATAGAGTTTGACGAAGATTTTTCCGTAATCAGCCGTTTCAATGATCGCGGCGAGCATTCGGTAGTTTGCTCTTTCAACTTTCTTGCCACGCGGTCCCATCGGCGAGTCCATGTAGGTTCCGCTGATGTCGACCATGTGAACCGTTTGCCCAGCAAGCTCCATCTTTTCAGTTTTGGTTTTGTCGGCAGTGTCTGAGCCATCTGGTTGGGCAAACTGACCACGCCATCGTGTGATGTTGGCTTCGATCGAACCTCCGGCAGGCATGAATGTCAAACGTCCGTCGTTTGCGTCTTCGCCGACCTTGGGAACCTGCATTTCAAACTTGACCATGCCACTCCGCGGCTTGACGGATTTCCACATTCCAGTGGCTGCAAATTTGATGGCACCGTCTTTGAGCGCTACTTCAACAGGTTCGGGCTTTTCTTCCGTTTCTTGAGTGGTCTCTTTTGCCGCAGCTGTCTCTTGTGCGTTGGCATAAGAATTCAAGACAGAAATGGAAAAGGCAAATGCCAAGCTCAATGCGATTTTTGAAATTGAAGTATTCATTTGATTCGTTACTACTAAAAGGTATGTGAGTTTGCTAAGTCGAAAACGATACGGATGAATCGAACAGTAAGTTCAGTTCCGTTTCGAAATCCAAAAATCACTATACCAAATTGACTTGGTTTTGGGCTGTTTGGGACAGCAAATTTGACCTTCGTTTGCACGCAAAAACCGGTGTCTTTGCGTGGCTGTTTTAAGCACGGGACAAAACTGGCGTTTTGCCACGGTTGAAATTCGACAAAGTTGGATTCAGCTTGAAACGGTCTTAAGTGCGGCGCAGTTGCAAACGCCTTCGAAAAATCATGTTAGTGTGGGCGCTCCGATTTGAGCCGTTTTGGCGATAGCCACGGTTCCGAGGCACACCCGAAAGACAACCGGGGCTAGCGCCCAAACGGCTCAAAAAAAGGTCTCTCCTCTGAGCACAACAAATGCTGCTGACCGGCCGATTGTTAAAAGGTGCAGAAGTGCTGAGGTTCAACCTGCAAGCAAATTTACCAACACGTACACCAGCATGCCGACGATCCCCAATCCGACGGTGATCGCAGCAATGAAGATTCGTTGGTTTCTACGTTTAAGCCGCCGAAGTTCAGACTTTGGATTTATCTCATCTGGAATTTCGTAGTTCGCTTCTTTGAAGGCACGAGTCAATCGCGCTTTACGCCGTTCAGCTTTGGCTTGGGCGACCAACGTTGGGAAAACTGCTTCCGCCGGAGCCCAGTCTTCCCAGTCTTGACGCCAGACGACGCAGCCAACCGTTACGTCGCCGCGGTCCAGATGCTTTTGCATCGCTTTCGCCTTTAACGGCCCTTTTTCACCAAGCTCATGGCTGCGAAAATACCAAACACTATTAGGCGCTTCGGCGATCGGATCGACTTTGCCAAGCGTTTCAGGTGGCAGCGGTTTGTCGAGCATGAACAGTTCGGTCGAATTGTCCGAATCAAACTGTTTTTTGGTAATCGGTTTAGTTCGCTTCTTCTTTAATTTGGCGATCGCTTGAACCGATTGTGTTTCTGCAGGAACTCCATCCATTGTGATTTGCTCATCCGCATCATGAAGGCCAACAAAAGAATCCTGTTTTGGCTTGTGCCCGCGTCGCCGAGTTTTCTTGAGTTTCTCTTGGGCGCTAGGGATCGTTGATTTCAGTGGAACCGCAACGACCGCCATGCAATGAGGGCACTGGCCCTCCTGCCCTGCTTGTTTAGCAGTTACATTCAGGCGTTTTTCACATTGGTGGCAAAGAAACCGAATTCCCATTAATAATTTTTGGGGTAAGAGGCTAACTCTGGAAGAGGTTTCAATTATAGCGTGCTGGGGAAGATTAATAAACGTTTGAATTTGCTTGATTCGTTAAAAACCTACCGCGAATAGCCAGCAATTGGAGTGGGTAATATTGACGATGGCGCAAAAAATCCGATGGTATCTTCTGCGTGTTATTCCTGGCCCATCACTTTTTCGATGATGCCTTTGTCGAAATAGTTGATCGACATCGCAGCGTCAATCACTAGCAATTGAGAATTGATCCCTGACGAGCGAGGACTCAATAGAAAACAAGCCGCGTTGGCGACTTCCTGAGTCGAGACTGCTTTGCCGCGAGGTATCACTTGCTCGGCAAACAGGTAGCTGTCGACGTAGCCCGGAATGCCTGCCGATGCCGAAGTCTTTAACAAGCCCGGAGCAACGGCGTTGAATCGAACCTGCGAGAACTTGCTAAAGCTCTTGGCCAAAAACGCAAGTGAACTGTCGAGGGCGGCTTTGACGGGTGCCATAAAGCCATAGTTTTCGCTGGCCATGGTGGTTGTTGAAATTGAAATCGTAATTACGGAAGCATCAGCTGCGAGGTTGTCACGAAACGCGTTGGCTAACGCGATGAATGAAAAGCATGAGATGTCGATGGTACGCAGAAACTGGTGCTTGGTCGTCTCGTGGAACGGGCGAATGCCGGCTTCGTCGTAAGCCGCAAATGCGATCGAGTGGACGAGTCCGTGGATTTCTGGATACTCGGCAACGATTTCGTTTTTCACCCGTTCGATTTGGTCTTCGAATTCAACGTCGCAGATGAAGCATGGTCGGTCGCCCATGAGTTTGGTCAACGATTCGCGTCGCTCGGGGCTGCGCACAACATAGACGACAGTGGCGCCGGCTTCTTCGAGTGTTTTGCCAATATGCCAAGCGACACTTTTTTTGTTTGCGACGCCAAATACGATGACGTTTTTGCCTGCCAGTTGAAGAAAATCCATGAAGTGATCCTGCAAGATCGATTTGAAGTTGATGAACTAAATTGATTTGTAGGTCAGGCTGTGCCTGACATCTCCACTACAAACATCGCATTGCGTTTCCGCTTTGAACATTGAATGGTTGCACATTAAATTGCCAATGCACGTCAGGCACAGCCTGACCTACTTTGACCAACCTACTCTGGTGTGACGTTAATGCACTTTTGCGACACTGCACGTAAACGAAAGTCGTGCCGCCAGTTTGCCGTTACATTTGACTTGGCCGGTCATGTAATACGCGTTGGAAACGACGTCGTCGAGTTTGACGTGCATCTCGATAACGTCGCCAGGGCTCACCATGTTTTTGAATTTCACGTCACCCATGCGTGTCAAAACCGGAACGCCTTCTTCGCCCGCCATGAGCTCAGATAACATCACAGCACCTGCCTGAACCGCACACTCGCAAAGGATCACACCAGGCACGATCGGCTGGCCGGGGTAATGGCCTTGGAAGAAATGTTCGTCGGCCGAAAATGACTTTTTGCAAACGATGGATTTCTCGTCCTGACTGACGATTTCATCAACCAACAGCATCGGGGCGCGGTGTGGAATCGCAGCGTGAATTTTTTCGAGAGTGGGGTGAGCCATAAACAAATTTCGATCTTATTTTGAACGCTTAGCTATGAACGTTTTGAATTTGAATGCCAAACCAATACGCTGGACATCAACGTCTAACTGGAAACTGGTGAAGTCGCAGGCATGCTGCTGATTTGATTGATCACGTCATTGGCCACGATCACGCCATAGTTGATCGTGCCAAGCCATCCCGACATGATGATGCCGCAACTGCCCGCGTGATAAAGTCCCTTGATTTGCTCGGGCAAGGCTCGGCTGACCGTTAGACCTTCGAACTTGGTGCCAAAACTCGCTCCGTCAATGTGTTTGGTGTAATGCTCAAATGTGACGGGCGTGGCGGCTTCGGCGTGAACAATTCGCTCGCGTGCGTTTGGAACGTATTCTTCGAGTGCACTCAAAGTGGTGTCGACCAGGTCTGCTTTGCTCGCATCGTATTCCTCTTTCGACATTCCAGTCCAATCTTCGTAATTCGCATTGGTGCTGGAAACGATAAGCGTTCTCTGTTTTCCCTCTGGTCGCGTGTCAGGATAGTAGAAAGAAAAAGTGCGGCTGGTGATGTCGCGGCTAAGTAACAAATCAGTTTGAAAACGTTCGGCGGTACTGGAGAATAAAAGATCGCCCGTTTCGCGTGGCACGGTGTCTCCATCGGCCATCGCCATATAAACCTGAGTGCTCGAGTTGTTCAAGCGAACGGCTTTTGCGTCGTCAATGAATCCTGCGTCAAATTTGTCTTCACCGATCAAGTTGAAAATCGTCGAGCGTAAATTTGCGTTGGAGACAACGGCCTTTGTTTTGATTGTTTTTCCATTAACCTCGACGGACTCAACGCCACTGGCACCAACGTTGATTTTTTCTACGTCGCAGTTGATTCGAACATCGACGCCGCTGGCCTTCATTTCCATTTCCATCGACTTTACCAGTTTGTCGGTGCCGCCTTGGAAGACGAAAACGCCTTTGGACATGAAGTTGGAAAATACGATTCCGTAAGTGATCGCGGGGTCTTCCAAAGTTGACCCGTTGGCGTAGGTGATGGGTTCCATTAACAATCGGATAACATCTTCACGGCCTGGGAAATATTCATCGAACAATTGCCGAGTCGTTTTGCTCTGGTCGTCGTAAAAGTTCATCCCGCGAGCAGCATCGAAAAACTGGTCAACTTTTTCCTGTTCGATTTGAAAATCGGTCGTTAACAGTTTCGTGAAATCTTTGCGATCAAACGAGGTGGTGAGAGAGAACATCGGATTGTCAAACCGAACGCCTTCAAGTTGTACGATCGAGTCGGCGATCTCTTTGGACCAATATCGACGGCAGCTTTTGACCATGCCGTAAGGAAATCCGTGCAGGGAAATGTCAAAAATATGCCCGCCAGGTCGCTTAAACCAAGTCGCCAATCCGCCGAGTTTATAGTGCTGTTCGAGTAGCAAAACGGAGAGGCCATTACGCGCAAGGATATTAGCGGCGGTAAGTCCGCCAAGTCCGCTACCGATGACAACGACGTCGTAACTGTCGTTTGCGCCTTTTAGAAAATCTTTTGGCATGAAGTGTTTTGCAAAACGTGATTTTTTGTGGGTGAAGTTAATCAAGCAGGATAGGACATTGGCCGAATTTGTTCAATGGTCGCGACATATTTGCCGGTAAGTTGTCTCGCCATTTTGTCCAAAGCCAAACTTTGCAGTCTTCCTGAGTCAATTGGAGCGTAATGTTGGTTGTGTTGTGCACGGGGCAAGTAATTCCGGCTAAAATCCCAAGTGACGAATTGCCGTGCGATATTTGCGTGGTGTATCCCATCAGCCAACGCGGCGCGAACGTTTTTATTTTTCTGCAGAATTTGAATCGCTTTGAAGATGCCAATTGAAGACCCCTACCAGTTGGACTCGGCGAACATCAAAGAGCCGCCAACGACTTTTGTTGAAAGCCTGAAGTATCTTGGCCCGGGTTTTATTCTTTCGGCTTCGATTGTCGGTTCAGGTGAGTTGATCGCAACGACTTTGGTAGGAGCCAAAGCAGGATTCGTGTTGCTTTGGTTTGTGATTTTTAGCTGCATCGTAAAAGTCGTCGTGCAACTGGAGTTTGGCAAACACGCGATCTCTTCGGGCGAATCGACGATGAAGGCGCTTAACTCTTTGCCCGGTCCAAAATTCGGCAATGCGAATTGGTCGGTTTGGTCCTGGTTGGTTTTGATGTTGATCAAAACGATGCAGCTGGGCGGCATCATCGGAGGAGTTGTTTTGGGGCTGGAGCAGCTTTTTCCTGTGTTGGTTCCGATGCGGATATTCACCACGCTTGGGATCGGGCTTTCGGTTTCGGTATTGGTCTACCGTGGTTATTACGTTTTGCTTGAGAAAGCCTCGTTGGTCATGATCGGCGCGTTTACGATTTTCACTTTTTTGTCACTGGTGATGCTTCAAACGACCGAGTTGGCAGTCACACCGATGGAGCTTGGTTCAGGTTTGGTGCCGATTATTCCAACCGAGGCCGCGCTCATGGTGGCAATTGGAGCTTTTGGAATTACAGGTGTCGGTGGCGATGAAATTTTGGCCTACAACTATTGGCTGATCGAAAAAGGATATGCATCCTATGTCGGGCCCAAAGATGATTCAGTCGAGTGGGAGCGGCGAGCCAAGGGGTGGATCCGCGTGATGTATTGGGACGCGATCTTGGCGATGGTTTGTTATACGGTCGTTACCGCGATGTTTTATTTGCTCGGCGCGGCGGTGTTGCATCGCCAAGGTATGGTGCCAGCGGGTGAGAAATTGATCGCGACGCTTGGGGCGATGTACACCGATACGTTAGGTCCATGGGCGAAAACGGTTTTCTTGTTGGGTGCAATTGTTGTCCTTTACTCGACCATGTTTGCGGCGCTGGCTGCATGGACGCGGTTGTATTCTGATGCGTTAGGACAAATTGGAGTCGTCGATTTCACGAATCCGAAATCGCGTCGTCGAGCAATTGGAGTGGTCGCTTGGGTATTTCCTGTTGTCTGGGCGGCCCTGTCTTTGTCTTTTGAACAGCCCGGGATGTTGGTGATCCTGGGTGGTTTGATCACGGTCGTGATTCTTTTGATCGTCGTTTTTGCGGCGTTGTTTTTTCGCTATAAGCGTCTAGACCCGCGACTGAGACCGACGACGATTTATGACGTGGCGCTTTGGATCAGTGCGACTGCCATTTTTTCCGTGGCAGTAATTGGAGCATGGAAGCTTTTTGGAAACGTTTGAACGTGGGGTAAAATCGTTACACAGCGCCAGTATTCGACCGTGTTTTTTTGTTCGGAGCGCCGGCGCCTTCCGGCTTGTCGTTAAACGGGATAACGTTGCGTCGTACCTCGCGGCGCCTTCCGGTTTGTCGTTAAACGGTATTAGTGTTGCGTCATGCCTTTCCACTGGTCCGTTCGGAACGGGGAAGCGGGTAGGCCGGCTTTATTGTAGAGGTTGCAGCCTTCTGGGTTGTCGGCCCAAGCGTATCGGACGGCGACCGGTTGTTTGATGCTTGGGTGCGTTACGATGACTTGCTCGCCTTCGATCGTGGCTTCTGCCCAAACGAATTTTTTGTCGGCGCCAGCAATTTCGAATCGCATCAGCTTGGTTTCGCCAGCCGAATTCGCTTTCGCGTTCAAGCCTTCGGCGTGGTCAAAAGACAGTCGAACTTTGTTGCCTTCGATGCCGATCGATTTATAAACTGGTCCGGAGAACTCGATCTCTTTTCCGTAGTCCTTGGCCAACGCGATTAAAGCCAGTCGTTTCCCAACGTCTTGTTTGTTTTTTGGGTGGATGTCTTTTGCTTCGCCAATGTCGATGATGACGGCTTGGCCTGTTTTGGGAACTCGCAAGGCCATCGATTGGGCTTCTCGAAGCTCGGCCCAACTGCTGGCCGTTGGTTCTTTGGACGGCTCAAGAAAGTTGGCAAGCTGGACCCAGTAGAATGGCATTTCATTTTTCCATTTCAAGCGCCAATCTTTGACGAGCATCGGCATGAGTTTGCGATATTGATAAGCCCGTCCGGCGTTGGATTCGCCTTGGTACCAAATCGTTCCGCGAACCGAATAAGGCACGATTGGATGGACCATCGCATTGTGAAGTACGGTCGGATTGTTTGGGCCAGCGAAAGGGACTTCAGGTTTTGATCCCAGTTCGGCTGTCTTGGTTGATGGTTTGAATTTCCAATCGCCCGCCAACGGAATGGGATCTTCGCCTTCTACTGCAATGAAGATATTTTTGGCATCGCCATGAATGCCACCGCCCTGCCCTCCGTCGTTGACTCGAATTGAGAGTGTATTTTTCTCTTTCAAGACATCGGCCGGCGCTTCGTAAAGCCGCGGTTTATTCCAAGCTGTGTTCTCACCGATTTTCTGGCCGTTAAGAAAAGTCGTATCGCCATCGTCGATCATCGCGATGGAGACTTTTGCCTTTTTTCCAATCCAGGCTGCCGGAACGGAAAACGAATGTCGGTACCAAGCAACGCCGTCCATGTTGCGATAGCCTTGGCCTTCCCATTGGCCTGGGACTTTGATCTTTTTCCAATCCTCGTCGTCCAAATCTGCTTTGCCCCAATCGTCGGAGCGATCAGAGTAAGCTTCGTTGAACGCTTTGCTCCACTTGTTGAAGTCGTCAGCACGTTTTTTGATTTCCGCTGGGTCGGTTGAAAGCTTCGCCATCTCGACAATTTGATCTTTGAAATCCGGATGCATTTTCAAAGACTCGCCGCTGATCCAAGCCTCAATAATGGTTCCGCCCCACGTCGTATTGATCAATCCAATTGGAACGTCAAGTTCTTTGTGAAGCTCTCTGCCAAAATAGTATCCGACAGCAGTGAATTTTGCGGCCGTTTCAGGCGAGCAAACTTTCCAGCCGGTATTCGCAGCGTCCGTGTTCTTTTGTGTGTTGGTTGCGTTGTTAATTTTGACGTGGCGAATCAGTGGATAATCCGCGTTGGCAATTTCTTCTTTTGGATTACCGGAGGAGCGGACTTCCCACTCCATGTTTGACTGTCCGCTGCAAATCCAGACTTCGCCTGCGACGACGTTTTTGAGCGTGATCTCTTTGCTCTTGCCCTTAATTGTGACCTCGAACGGGTCGCCAACTGAGATGGGTTCCAGCTTGACCATCCACTTGCCGTTTTTGTCGGCCACGCCTTTGACCGTTTGGTCTTTTAGTGTGACGGCGATTTCTTCGCCTGCTGCTGCCCAGCCCCAAATTGCAATCGGTTTGTCACGTTGCAACACCATGTTGTCAGTGAAAATGTTTGCCGATCTCAGCTCGTCAGCATGGGATAGTTGTGGAATTGCGGAAGCAAAAATGAGCGACCAAAATACAACGTAGCGAGATATGTTTGACATGGAATTATTCAGAGACAAATTGTGAACGGAAACTGAATGCTGAGTATATCCTGAAACATGTTAAGTGTTCAACAAACTTGCCTTCGTTAACAAGCTTTATCTGCAAAGATCTCGTAGTGCTTGGAATGTGCGTCGAAACGCTTGAGCACCGCTCGGGGTTTATCCGAAACGTGAGCGACTTCGTATTCCTCGCCAGCGAATTGCTTGATCGATTCAAGATCTTCGAACCACAAGATTGTTGTGAATTCCATTTCTGACTCGCCATCGTCGTTGGTGATTTCCCGTCGCATGCATTGATATTTGATCAAACCGCTGATGCCACGGGAGTCTATTCCCGGCATGATGTCTTTGGTCAAAAGCTCTTGATAGGCGTTTGCATTTTCAGGCGTGGTCCAGCCGCGCCAAATTCTGGCAATCATGTCGTGCTCCGATATTGTTGTGACTTGATAAAAAAAATCGCTCACACGATGTGCGAGCGATTGAAAAAGGGATCTTTGAATTGAAAAGAAACCGATGGACTATTTACTTGAATCTGGAATGTTGGGCTCGTTCAATCCAAGATGCTTAGCCAGAAATGCCCATTGATCGGCGACTTCTTCGATTATCTTTTCGGTTGGCTTTCCGGCCCCGTGACCTGCTTTGGTTTCGATGCGAATCAAAACCGGGTTTGAACCTGCCTGGGCTTCTTGAAGCCTTGCCGCAAATTTAAAACTGTGCCCTGGAACCACGCGATCGTCTGTGTCGGCCGTGGTCACCATTGTTGGCGGGTACTCGGTGCCGTCAACGAGATTATGGTAAGGCGAGTAGGCACGCAAAGCCCGAAACTCAGGCTCGCTGGCTTCGGAGCTACCGTAGTCGTCAACCCAGAATCTTCCTGCAGTAAATTTGTGAAAGCGAAGCATGTCCATCACGCCGACTGCCGGAAGACAGGCTCCATAGAGTTCTGGCCGCTGCGTCATGCAGGCTCCAACGAGCAAGCCACCGTTACTTCCGCCTTGAATGGCAAGATGTTTAGGTGAAGTGTATTTTTCCTCAATCAAGTATTCGGCTGCCGCGATAAAGTCGTCGAAAACATTTTGCTTGTTGGTTTTGGTTCCGGCTTTGTGCCAAGCGTTTCCATATTCACCGCCACCACGGAGGTTAGGCATCGCGAAAACGCCACCCATTTCCATCCATTGAAGGCGCTGAATTGAAAAACCGGGTGTTAGTGAAATGTTGAATCCACCGTAACCATAAAGCAACGTTGGATTTTCGCCGTGCAGCGTCAGGCCTTTTTTGTGAGCAATGAACATCGGGACTTTGGTGCCGTCTTTGCTCTTGTAAAAAACCTGTTTGACTTCGTAGTCGTCGGTTTTGAAATCGACTTTCGCACTACGAATCAACTTGGATTTTCCAGCCTCAAGATCGTACTGGTAAATTTCTGGCGGACGGTTGTAGCTGGAGAAACTAAAGAAAGTTTCTTTGTGTTCACGCTTGCCACCAAATCCGCTTGCTGAACCGATGCCGGGGAACTCGATTTCGCGGATGAACTCGCCAGCGAGATTGAAAAGCTTTACTTGCGTTTTGGCGTCTTTGAGATATTGGGCGATCAACGTGTCACCGACGATGGACGCATTTTCCATTGATTCGGTCGACTCAGGCACGATGACTTTCCAGTTTTCACGTGCCGGGTTTGCGATGTCGATTGCCAAAATGCACTTTTTGGCTGCGTTGAAATTTGACTTGAAGTAAAACTTGGTGCCTTCGTTGCTGATAAAGCTGTACTCATGATCAAAGTTATCAATCAACACTGAAAGTTTGTCTGAGTCGGACTCAAGATCACGATAAAGAATTCGGTATCGGTCATCCGTTCCTTGCCAAACGGTCACGACAAGGTACTTTCCGTCTTCGGTCACATCGACCAGGAATCCGTATTCGGGTTTGTCAGCGTTCTCGTGAACGAGTTTGTCTTCGGATTGTTTGTCACCGATCGTGTGATAGTAGATTTTTTGACCAAGGTTCAGGCTTTGGAATTTTGCGTCCGAACTTGGCTCTTCATAGCGGCTGTAGTAAAAACCTTTTGAATCTTTTGTCCATGACACTCCACCGAACTTAAGCCAGTTCAATTCGTCTGACAGTTTTTTTCCTGTCTCGACGTCAAGCACTTCCCAAGTCCGCCAGTCGGAGCCGGCTTTTTGAACGCCGTAAGCCATTAGTTTTCCGTTGGGACTGAATTCCAGTCCGCCCAACGCATCGGTTCCGTCGTCTGACCATTTGTTTGGGTCAACTAAGACTTCCGGAGCGTCGTCTAGAAAATTCATTTTGTAAAGAACGCTTTGATTTTGCAGACCAGAGTTCTTGAAGTAAAAATACCGATCGCCACTGCGAAATGGTGTTCCGTATTTTTCATAATCCCAAAGTGCGGTTAGCCGTTTTTCAATTTCTTTTCGAAACGGCAGTTTCTCGATTTGGCTGAACGTAAGTTTGTTTTGCGCTTGGACCCACTGGCGAACGTCGTCCGAATTTCGTACATCATCCTCGAGCCAGCGAAACGGATCGCGAACCGGTTCACCAAAATATTTGTCCACTTGTTCCACGTGGTGTGCTTTTGGGTATTCCATTTTTTCCTGAGCCATTCCACTAATTGTGGGGGTGAGAAGGCCAAGAGTAAAAATGGCCGCGAGAAGAATTAGTCGGTAGTTAGTCATTGGATTCCAAATGATTGAGAATTCATGTCTTCAAGGAAACCCTTGAAATGCCCAAATGCTCTCCGCAAAGCTATTGAATTGGGTAATTAGCATCCAGTTTAGCAATTTTGTGTTCTCAGAAAATCGGTTAGCGTTTTTGCAGTTGTTTGTCACTTCTATCCCCTTCAGGGAAGGTATTGCGGGAAAACCATATTTTTTTTAAATCCTTTGTGATAAAGTGTTTGCGTCCGCGTGACCGGTTTTTTTGGGCGAAATATGGAAGACTCCAGCGTTATGGGGGATAGAGGAAAGCTTTTTTAGTTTTTTCATAAATTACCACGGCTTAGATCCGTGACTTTTCGGCGAACGAAGCATCTGAGAACGGGAGATCTCGATGGCCAAAGCGAATATAAAGTTCGCTCTTCCAAAATACTGGTGGAACAATGATGACAGCACGGGAAAACGAGGCTCGTGATAGGGAATTGGTTTCTGAACAAATCGATCCAGCGGCCATACTTGCTCTTAAACGTCTTAAAGAGGCCCACGACTCGGCTTCTAATTTTGGCAGGAATTCCTGGGAATTCGCAATCGAACTTTCGCAAATGGGCCACGCAGGTGTGGACAATCAAATCCTCAGAATGCTTGTCTGTCGAGGTTGGATTGTTCATCGACGAGAGCTAACTGGCGCAACTCAAGGGCGACGATCATTTGAGGACGAAACCGAATTGGTTTTTTCTGATCGAAGCTGTTTCGTAATTACTAAAGATGGCTATCGCGTTGCCACTCGGTTGGAAGTTCAATCAAAATTTGTTTCACTCGAATCAAAGAACAACCCCAACCAAAACCAATCTTCAAACTCGCAAACGCCAACTGAGCTTGGGGCTGATTCGCCCACCAAGCATTGGTCGATGCACCACCGTGAGCCCTCCAAAATGGAATCGTCTGAGAAGATTCAGGAGTCTGTCCCTGAAAATCGCCGCCCGGTCTGGGATCGGCAACGAAGAGAATTGCGGCTTGGCGATATCGTCGTCAAACGTTTCAAATGGCCAGCTGAAAATCAAGAGCGCGTTTTGAACGCTTTTGAAGACGCCGGCTGGCCCGAACATATCGATGACCCGTTGCCTGTGCATCCCGATATCTGTGCCAAACGTCGATTGCACGACACGTTGAAATGTCTTAATCGCAAGCAAATTCGTGGCATGATTAAATTCCGAGGAGATGGAACTGGCCGAGGTGTTCGCCTCGAGATCAATCATGACGCTTGATTAAGCTCAGCTCTGCCAAGAGCCAAAACCAATTCAAATAACCTACTTCCTGACTAGGCTCTATCACTTGACTCAGTTTCTTGCTGCCAAGATTTGGCGACGGTGCTGGTAGTTAAGAGATAGAGCTATAGTTATTTATGGGCGCTGCGACTCTTCAATATTGTGATAGCGACGATTACGCAATCGCTCGCTCTGCTATCTCACTTCTTGCCATCGCCAATTTTTTTGGTCTGTTTTTTTGACATTCTGAAAACAAGACGCTGCCAATTTTCGTGATATGGGGCACTCTGAATCCCAATGAACGTTTTTTGTCTGTCGTTAACCCTTTCATCAGCAACCAAATTTTTGCGTTTAACCGCAATTTCCCGTGTGAATACAGGATTCACCCATTTTGGAGGTTCGGGTTAAATGCGAAGTCTGAAGCGTCGTGGCTGACTCTGCCGATGGTATGGGTAGTGCTGCATCGAAAAGTTGACTTCTCCCGATAACGAGACAATCAGTTTTGCCATCTCGCAGTTTTTTTGTTGGAGTAACCCATGGGATCTTCCCTATTCAAAATCGTGACGACGATCGCAGTTTTAGCTGCGTCAATCGTTACCTTTTCTGATTTTGTGATAAGTCAGGAGCACTTTATAGGCGAAAGCCAAGCAGTCAATCGAGTGATTCAGTTGCGATCAAAGGCGCAATCGAACATTCCAAAGAAAGCCATCGATAACGTGACCTCTCGGGGGAACCGAATCGCACGTAAGACAACGCCAATGGCGACGCAGGTCAAAGCGAAGTACTCGCTTCAGCCGGTAGTCCCGCGTGCTTTGCAAGATCAACGTGGTCCTGTTGTTGAAGAAGCCACAATGAGCCCGAATTCTTCATCAAGTCAATTCATGGCAACGCCTGTCAAGACGGCTCCTTTTAAAACAGCGCCTGCCAAAACAGCTCCATTTAAAGCAACGCCTTTTCAGGCAGCGCCTTCCAAGCGGACGACTCCGATGGTCTCGTCTTCATGGAGTAAAAAGCCAACCACTTCAAAAGCATCGTCAGCACGATCGACAAGCAAAGAAATTGTCACCAAGCGATCAAACATGATCTCGACAGAAATTACTTCGCCTCGATACATCAACATTAACGAAACGGCGCAGATCAAAATCGACGTTTACAACAAAGGCGATGATGCCGTTGAAAATGTGAAGTTGATCGCAACGATTCCGACTAATGCAAGGTTGGCTAGTTCGTCGCCGCAAGCTACGCACACGGCAGGCCAAAATTACGAATTTTCGATTCAGCGAATTGGCGGCGAAGACGTTCGTCAAATCGTGCTTAACTTGGTCCCAACCCAAAAAGTTCCATTGAACATTGGGACTCAAGTCCGCGTTGACTCGACACAGAAGACTTTGGTTTCTGTTCGTCAGCCAAATTTGAGCCTGTCGTTGACTGGACCTCTTCAAGCAAACATTGGTCAGACATTGGTACATACGTTGGTTGTCACCAACACTGGTGATGGCGTTGCTCGCGACGTCCGATTGGATGCACTTTACCCATTGCAAATCAAGTCGATTTCTCAATCGGCCGGTCCTGTCATTCGTTCGATTGAGCCGGGCAAAACAGTCAAAGTCAAATATGAATCAAAAGCTCTAAACGCTGGTCCAGTGAATGTGAGAGTTTCGGCTAACGCAAACGGTGTGGAAGCCCAGCAAACTTCATTCGCAATGAATATCTACCAGCCAGAGCTACGCATCTCTGCGATTGGTCCAAAATTGAATTTTGTCGAGCGTGATGGAATCTACACGATCAAAGTCGAGAACACTGGTGAAGTCGACGTGACTGGCATCAAGGTGGCTTTGGCAGTTCCACAAGGCATGAAAGTCACAACGATCAGTCGTCAAGCAAACGTCGACGCCGACAATGGAATTTTGAATTGGACGTTTGATAAAATCTCAGCCAAATCGCTAGAGCAAATTCAGCTCAAGGCGACTGCGTTGGAAGAAGGCCAGCAGACTTGCAACATCATGGTCAGCAGCAACGAGACTCGTGAAAAAGAAATCGTACTTGGCACCAAAGTCATCACACGAGCAGACTTGAGCGTTCGAATTCGCAACATCTCAGGTCCTGTTCAAGTCGGTGGCAAAGCTGAGTTCGTGATTGATGTTGAAAACAAAGGAAGTCGTCGTGCAAGCGACGTCAATGTCCGAGTGCTTCTTCCTGAAACTTTGATGGCTGTCAAAGGTATGGACGTGGATCGCTCAGAAAACGCGATCATATTCGGTGAGCCGCAAATTTCACCAGGCGAAAAAGCCACCTTCAAATTCTCTGTTGTTGGTGTGGCTGCAGGCGAGCAAGTTGTTCGCAGCGTCTTGGAAGTCAGCGGCACAGAACGCAAAGTGATTGCCGAAGACACGGTTTTCGTCTACGAAGTTGACGAAGCCAGAGTTAGCGAGTCGTTGAGTCCTGTGGTTCCTCGCTAACCACCAAAGCAAGCGATTGCAAACTGATTGGATAAGCCATGCTCAATTTTGGGCATGGCTTTCCTTTTTTCCCTACCCATTTGAGTCGCGTATATGCGTCACCATTTGTGTCACTGAGCAATGTTCCAAAAATGCGGTCGCTGATCATGGATTAGGGAGTGCTTGCTTAGGAATTGCTTGCGGGTTTTCTATACTCTGACATTGCTTCGATCCCTCGAATCAACTATTTAGAGGAAAGGAGCCTGCATCATGAATGACAATCGACCGAGTATTTCCGACGCTGAATGGCGGGTAATGCATGAGATCTGGCGATTTGAGCCGGTGACATCGGGAGAGATCACGTCTCGTTTGAGTGAGACGACAGATTGGTCGCCAGGCACAATCAAAACGCTACTTCATCGGTTGGTGCAAAAGGGCGTGCTGGATTTTCAGCGCAAAGGCAATCGGTATCTTTACCGTTCCAATTTCTCAGAAGCAGAGTGCGTTGACTACGCGAGCGACCAATTGCTGCATACGATTTTCAAAGGTCGTCCCGTTCCGATGTTGGCTTATCTGGTCGAATCGGCGCGGTTAAGCGGAAGTGAAGTTGAAACGCTTCGCCAGATGTTGACTGACATTCAAAACGAGCTTCCACCCGTCGCACCACGGCAGCCAATTGAGTTACGCGACGCAGCGTAAGCTCAATCAAAAAACGCTCAGCCTTGTTCGGATTAGCGACCGGCACACCGCCATCTTAGAACTCGACCTGCCGAGAGATCCGCATCAATTGCAGGCTCAAACGCGCTTCGTTTAATCGCGTAAGCAATGCATGTTGGCCATTGAAATTCCGCTCATCATGGCACCGATAATCCCAACGAATCCCTGGTCGGTCCCGCACAAGAACAGGTTGTCCAGATGCGTTTTGCCGTCTAACACTTTGTCTGGCGCGCCATAAACGGCTCCGTTGTCATGCCACGTAAACCGATTGATTGTCGTCGGAGTGAATAAATCGGTATCGATAACATACGGGCGAAAGTCTGGTGTGTATTTCACGCTTGCGGCAACACTTTTGTCGTACCATCGCAATTTTTCGCGTTGGTATTCTTCCTCAGAAAGCGATTTCCATTTGTCAAAATCGGCGATCGTCGTGATCCGGACTACGCCATCGGCCAATTGGCCTTCTTCGTCGGAGTACACATAGTTGTTAGGTGAGCAGATAACGCCGGTGCGCGTGTCGCATAGTTCTGAGCTTGGACGTTCCCAATTAAATTTCTCCGAGTCGTTGTAAAACACAATCGTGTCTTCGTTTCCGATTTTTTCAGGCTCACGATCCAGGATAGAAATCGACTCGATAAACGTGAGCTGCCCTGCGCTTCGAGGGTCTGGTTCGCTGGTATCACTGCACATTCGAAGTGTTTCCAACCGGCCAGCCGAAGAGAGTATCCGTTTGCCTTGTATTTGTTCGCCATCGTCGAGCTCGACACAAACGGCGTGCCCGGCGTCCACGTGAATTTTCTTGACGCCCTTGCGAAGCTTCAACTCACCACCGAGGCTGCGAAAACGTTTGACCAGATTCTTCAGGATCAAGCGGACGCCTTTATAAGGCCGGGCAAATCCCTCGATAAAAATGCTGCGAAACATGATGCAAAACTGGCCCCAAGCCATATCGTGCTCGGCGGCGTTGCCATACCACATCAGTGGACATAACAGCATCTCGATCAAAAGTGGTTCGGAGATGGTTTCGTTGAGAATCTTGCGTCCGGAAATTTCAAATGCGGCTTGGTCTAAATCGTCATAGTCTGCAATTTTTGCGACCAGCGTTTCAAAGTTGTCTACTTGGGTGGGAAACGCTTTTTTGACTTCGGCGCGGAGTAAATCCAAATCGTTATCGAATCGCAGTTCTGCGCCAGGAAAAGCGATGCGCGAGCCCTTTTGCGGTGAAAGCGAAAAATCCTCCCACTTAAACCGAAGCTGTCGAAGGATGCGAGCAAGCGGTCCCTTCTTGGCGCCTTTCTCCGTAAAGTTCGTTACCGCATGTAAGCCAACGTCGTAGTTGCGCCCGTTGACTCGATAGAAAGAGTTGAGCCCACCGATCGTATAGTGACGCTCAAGGATGCAGACTTTTTGGTCATAGTGGGCCAAACGGATTCCCGCCGCCAATCCAGACATTCCTGCGCCAATGATAATTGTGTCGTACATGAACGATCGTCAAAAAAAATTAGGCCCCGCAAATACACGGGACCCTGATTGGTAACACGACGCTGGGGTGAATCGACGCTAATGTGAGTCGAATGTGGCGGTTGGTGGGTATCGCTAACAATTTCACGAGTCGCAAAATTGGTTCGCGAAGTTGATTCGCAAACAACTGATTTTCATTCAGCCGTCACAAGTGATCCGCTTTGTTCCTTAATAGACTTTGTCAAAAGGAACAAAGTCTACGACGCGACGCAATCGGCCATTTTTGGAGTCAGGTAACTAACCGTGCTGTCCATCGAAGCCAGTTGTGGGTAGTCCGGCTCTGGAACGCTGACTTTGTAACGCTTGCGAAGTTCCATCACGATGTCGAGGAAGTCCATGCTGTCGAGCTCAAGCTGCTCACGGAACGCAATCTCGTCTTTAAGATCCGTTAGGTCTTCGTCTGGAGCGATGTCAGTGAGGATGTCGATGATTACGTTTCTAATTTCTTCAGGTGCCACAGAATTCTCCGTCGATTTGTTGGCGGGTGAATCGGGAAGCGATCGAATGAACGAATTCAAATGAACGGATCAACCACGCTAACAAAATTTAAAGTGAGTTACATTCGTTTGATAACGGTTGCTGAGTTGATGCCCAACATGCCAAACGAGTTGTTCAGAATATAGTCAATTTTTCCAATTTCGCGAGGCTCGTTTTTCACAAGTCCCGGCAAGTCACATTCTGGATCAAGATCGTCCACATTGATCGTAGGGTGGACAACTCCATCGTCAAATGCAACCAGATTGCCAGCTAATTCTAACGCACCGGCGGCACCCATCGTATGCCCGATAAAGCTTTTTGCGTTATTTATGTACGTTTTATCCGACTCGCCGAACACCCGCCTAACGGCGTCACATTCAAGCGTATCGCCCATTCCCGTGCCAGTAGCATGTGTGCTGACAATGTCGATATCACGAGCCTCAATGCAGGCTCGATTAAGTGCCATATTCATACATTGGGCTTGGCGTTCAGGGTTGGGCAAAACGAAATCGGTCGCGTCGGTATTGATTGCGTAACCGACAATCTCACCGTATATCTTCGCACTTCGCGCTTTGGCGTCTTCTAATCGTTCAAGCGTATAAAGACATCCACCTTCGGACACGACAATGCCATTTCGGTTTTTGTCAAAAGGCCTCGAAGCCTTTGTCGGATCGTCGTGAGAAGCAAGTGCTCCTTGGCTGGCGAACCCTGCAAAAATTCCAAATGTATGAATGCTTTCAGAGACACCCCCGGCGATCGCCAAGTCACATTCGTTTAGCCGCAACATCTGCAACCCTTGAATCAACCCAGCGTTGCCAGCCGCACAAGCCGCACCGATTGTGTAGTGTGGACCCGTAATCCCAAGGTTAAGGGCGATCTCTCCGGCGGGGTTGTTTGCCACCGTTCGCGGGTTGTGATGATGCGACCAGACTTTAACGTCGTAGTCGAATTGCCGAATCTCGTGAATTTCACTTTCGGTTTCAACGTTGCCGTGCTCGGTAACCCCGACGTAAACGCCGACTCGCGACGTATCGCGGTTTTCCCAATCGATTCCTGAATCAATGAGGGCTTCGTGGGCACAGTAACAACCGACGCTGCCGGCTCGTGTTCCACGTCGCGCGTCTTTACGAGTTTGGTGTCGGCGCACATCAAAGTCGCAAATACCTGCGATTGTTTTACCAAAATAGCGAATCTTGTAATCCTGAACACCGCTTTTGCCAGTTAGAAGCGATTCGCGAAATTCGGAAATTGTATTTCCATTAGGCGAAGTCAAACCGAGGCCGGTGATGACGATTCGTTGCGAATCTGGCAGTTCATCAGGTTTCGGAAAAGAGATCATGGGTGTCCTTGGGTAAGCAGTATTTAACCAACAAAAAATACCGCTTTGGTCGCCGATTGACAACCGCCGCACTGCTTTGGCTGGGCGAGATTAACACGATTATTACAGGACGCTAACGAAGAATTCGGATTGTCGGACCGATGCGCTATTTGTTGGACCAGTCACTATTCGCGTGCTCAGTAAATTTTAAGACAACTCTCAAGACAACTTTTTGCTGGCCCAGTCCGGAGCGAGTGCTGTGCTTCATGATTAGTTCGATGTGCTTCGGGTGCTTGGTTCGAGAAACAACTCAGGACCATCGGGCGGATGTCTACGACGTTGGCGTCGTCCCAGGCGGTGTCTAACGCAAAGACGCAAGGACGCTAAGACGCAAAGGGCTGTTTTGGTTTTGTTGATGTCGTTTGGTTGTTCATGCTTGATTCAGTTGGTTCGTTTTAGTGTTTGGGAGTTCGTAGTTGGTGAAATCCTTGCGTTTGCTGCTTTCTCACAATCCATTCACAACCCGATGAATCCCATCTTTCACGACCTTCTCACCAAAGTTAATCACCAAGCCGAGTTTGAGGTTGCGTAGCCGCAAGTAGGTCAGCGTCTGGGTTTCAAAGATTTTGTTGTATTGAGTGACGGCTTTGCATTCGACGATCACGAGGTCGTTCACTAGCAAGTCAATTCTCAATGGCGTCGCCAGCGTGACATCTTTGTATTGGATTGGCGAAGGAACTTGTCGGCGGACGTGGCAGCCAGCTTGCGTTAGCTCGTACGCAAGGGCTTCTTCGTAGACGGATTCCAGCAGTCCCGGTCCACCCAGAGTTCGGTGTACTTCAATCGCGGCAGTGACGATCAGTTTGCTGATTTCGTTTTCGTTCATTGCTTAATGTCCCAATATCTATCCTTGGCGAAACGCCAAGACGCAAGGACCGCAAAGTTCAGTATCAAAAATCTTTGCGTCTCTGCGTCTTTGCGTTCAAAAAAGGTCCACCAAAGGAGCCGAGGTCTGAAACGTGGCGGCGCGGAGATCGCAAAGTTTTTTTGCCGTGTTGTCATTTACAGACTTGATTTCGTGTATTTTTGGCGTCTGTCCATTGGTGGACATGCTGCTCGCTTCTCATAAGTAAATGTAGTGTAGGCAGATGCCATGTACCACTATCGGGCTTATGTCCCATTTCTCCAGCGGACCAGAAAGGGAAACGCAAAGACGCAAGGACGCTAAGACGCAAAGTTCAGAATCAAAATCTTTGCGTCTCTGCGTCTTCGCGTCTTTGCGTTCAAAAAATGGTTCACCAATGTCGTATTGTCATTTACAGGCTTGATACGTCTTATTTCTGACGTCTTGCCCGGACTTGCAGCTCGCTTCTTATAAGTAAATGTAGTGTAGGCAGATTCCATGTGCCACAATCGGGCTTATGTCCATTTCTCCAGCGGACCAGAAAGGGAAACGCAAAGACGCAAGGACGCTAAGACG
>CAYUWY010000015.1:0-182641 GCA_964448575.1 uncultured Pirellulaceae bacterium | reverse complement strand
CTCAGAATCGAAGATCGACACTAACGCAGGAACCACTGCGGCTTCCGGGTTTGGCGACTCGGTGCTTGGTTTGGTAAGCCAAGTGTTTGAAACGCCGTAGTGGGGGAGCGAGGCTCAATTAGAACTTGTGCGGAAGCACGGGCGGTATTGGACGCGAAGGCGTTCATGCAGACTCGCATCTTTGATGCGATAGTTTGTACGCGGCAAGGCAGTCGCGATCCGTTTGCGGTGACCCAAGTGTGATGACTTGGCGAGCAAGAACGAAAGAGCTGAGGGGCATTTACACCCCAACAAACGCGTATGAGTTGCAGGCTTTGGCTTGCAACGATCCTTGGTTGGCAGCGATGCGGCTAGAGGTGACTGCTTTGACGAGCGGTCACTTATGGCAGCGAAATTGCGACGGACACTCGACGTGCGTCTTGTGACAGCGTCGTTGTTCGGGCCGAGGTTTTTTTGTGGGCAATATGTATTGGCCGACTGCACTGACGAAACCAGTGCAAATTTTCTGGCAACTAACGATGAACGGATACACATCCGATTCACCCGTTGAGCCAGCGACTAAGGCCTCGCGTCGAATTCTGCTCTTGTTTGGCAGTTCGTCACGAGTTGATACAAGTTGTCTTGTTCCGTCAACTGTTTTCTGTGGAGCGGTTTCGTGGAGTTGTCCGTCAACAACTCCTCTACTGAAGTGAAAGTGGCCTTTTGCATCATGACGTAGTCAGCGTCCGAATCGACATGCAACAGGTGTTTGTGAATAGTCAGATCAGCTCTGGCGCAAATGGTGTTCCTGCTCTGACGGCAGTTGTAAACCTGTAAATTACGATTGCATCAAGTTAGTTCCGCTCATGCGGCCGAGTCGACCAGTATCGCACCTGTCACTCGTCCCAACACAAACCGCCGAAATCACCGGAACAAGTACCGGTGTGTGACAACATCGCCTGAAGGGCTTGTTCAGCAAGTCGCCGTGAGCTATCTACGACACGGTTACTGGTTCTACGTCACAGGCAGAATCAAGCTCGGCAAAGATCCGGCGCAGCTTGATCAGAAGTTGATCTCCAAATACCGCATCGACATCAACGAACGAGAGAAGGCGGATCGCAAACGCAGGGGCCTCGCAAACCTTCAGTACCTCCGGCACGGAAACTGGTTTGTGCTTCTTGCGACCGAAGGCCACCATGCCTTTAAACAACAGGAACGCAACCAGATCCGGGATTGCCGCCGTCATCCGATTCGGTTCGAGGGCTATTCTATCTCATACCGCCGCAGTCCCATTACGCCCAAGGGAGGCGGCGAACCAAAGTGGCACGCTTGCGTTCGGATTGACGGGCCAACATACAAACAACTCAAAAGCTACTTTCTCGATCGAGCCACTCATCGCAATGCCAAAACGCTTGCACAAGATTTCGCCAGAGTACCATACGCCCGATACGCTCCCGTTCGTCGGCAGCTGTTGAACATCTTGCGAGCCGTCAACAAGGCCAGATCGAAACAACGGTTTGACGAACTTCCACACTCTGTATTGAAGCTTCGGCGTGCGATTGTGAAACCATTTGACCAAGACGGGGCCTGAAATGTACGTACCACTATTCGTTTTTCTTTACTTAACCGGGATCGCTGTTGTTGCGTCTTACCCAACAGAGTTTGCTTGGCTGTTGGGCATCGCTTGCTTTCTAAAACTATTGAAAGTTGCGTGGTAGCTGTGCAGCGAAGAACGTAGCGGTTTCTTGGTCTTTTAAACCACCATCTGGGTAATTCACGTCTGTGCCGTGCTTGCGATTTCTAAATCGCTGGTAAGGCACATCGACATGTTTTTCAGGTGGTTTTATGAAAGCTATTAAAAGTGATTTTCTTGACGGACTAAATGCAGAACAGCGGATAGCGGTATCGCATGAAACAGGCCCAATGCTTGTGCTTGCAGGAGCGGGAACCGGCAAAACAAGAGTGCTCACCCGTCGGATCGCCAGCCTAATTTCAGTTGGTATCAAGCCGGAGAAGATTCTTGCTTTGACATTCACTCGCAAGGCAGCAGCTGAGATGAAGCATCGAGTGTTGGAGTTGGTTGGCGATCGTTCACAAGGCACCAAGATCGGAACCTTTCATTCCTTGGCGATGGAAATAGTGCGAGACCACGGGTACAGAATCGGTTTGAGTCCCAAATTCAGGATTGGCGTCGATCTCAGTTTCGACAAGTTAGTAATTCTCGCAGCAAAGCTTCTAGCCGAAAACGAATCAGTCCGAGCTGAGTTCCGCGAACGGTTTAGGTTCGTCATGGTCGACGAATTCCAAGATACAAACGTAGTGCAATTCAAGATTCTTTGTTCGCTGATGACAGAAGAGAATAACCTGTTCGTTGTTGGCGACGACGACCAAAGCATCTACAGTTTCCAAGGTGCGTCCAGAGAGTTAATTCGCTCTTTTGGAACGCACTTCCCAGCAGCCAAATTGGTTACACTTCATCGAAACTATCGGTGTTCGAAATCTGTCGTTCGACTGGCGAACAGTATAACGGCTAAGGCTTCCGATCGTTTTGAGAAGCAGTTAACTGCATGCCGCGAGGTTGTGGGAAGTGTTCAGTTTTCGCGGCTGAATTCGTCTTTGAATGAACGACGTTTTATCCTTGACGCGATTAGGCAATTCCGAGAGTCGAACTTTGACTATTCAGAAATCGCGATTCTCGTTCGGTCGCACAGTGTAGGCAGCATCATTGGCGCATATCTTGACTCCAACAGTGTCAAGATAAAGGGTGAGGGCGGTATCAAAATTCTGACGCTCCACTCTTCCAAAGGGCTTGAATTTCCAATCGTATTTATCCCTGCGTTGGAAGAGGGTCGATTGCCACACTTTGCTGCCGTCAATTCGGGGCACGCGGCAATCGAAGAGGAGCGACGATTGTTCTACGTCGGAATCACGAGAGCACGTGATCATCTCGTTCTGTCCTGCGCTATGGAGAGAAACTCGCGAACTCAATTTGCCAGCCAGTTTTTACGTTCAATCCCGCGTGCGCATTTAAATTCCTCGTAGCCGTGATGGCAAGGTTTTTCGTCGATGACCTTGCTATTGTTTTCCAGCTCATCCGGAGAACCGTGATTTATTGTGGAAACTCAAAACGTGTCAGCTAAAGTAGAAAATCCGAACTATTTTTAGGCTGGCTACGATGACTGCTCGACTTCTACTGATTTTGATTTTCGCTCTTCCCTCAACTGCGGCTTTCGCACAGCAGGTTTCCGTAGGCGACCGCTTTACGATTCGACTCAAAGATCCCAAGGGGTACGGCCAACCTGACGTGCGCGCTATTGCATTCTCACCCGATGGCTCCGAAGTCGCTGTTGCGACTGAACGAGATCTGCAATTCATAAGGACTTCTGACGGTGAGTTGACGACCCGACTAAAACAGTCACCGTTCTCCATCGTATATTCAAAAGATGGAAATCGGTTTTACTCAATCAGTGAATCCGGCAGCAAACTACTTCACGTTCAAGGTAAATCTGAGATCCCAACAAACGTCAATCGAATCAAGGGGTTTGTGGGTCTTCAAGTCGCGAACAAGAATGGAAAAATCATCGTTGATTCTATTGCACCCGGAAGTCCATCCGCAAAATCGGAATTGCTGAGCGTCGGGGACGAGATTGTCGGTATAGCTAACGGGCGTACGAGCGAAATAACACCTGTCGTCGGGGAAGACATTGAAAGGTTCGCCAAGCGTCTCAAAGGGCCAGCCGGAACTGAACTCAGGCTGGCAACGATCCCCAAAGGAAAAATCGACGAATCGAATGTCCTTCTAGAGCGGCACTCGCTTGGTTCGTCGAACGGGCAAACAACGTTTGAACAATACACGCCAAGCACCATCGACGACACTGTCTTGTGGTGCATGTCAGGCGGCTATCACGAATTTCGTTCATCCAGAGACGGAAGCTTCGTGACAGCATTCAGTAGCGATAACGTCTCAAACACTCGCGGCTCGTTTTGCGTTGCCCCCAATGGCAAACTTTTTGCTTGGGCGGGCAAATACGTTGAGATCCCTAACGCAGCACGAGAACTTAGAAAGAAGACTTTGCTGGCCAGAAAGAAGGCAAGCGGTGATGACGATTTTCACTATGAAGATGGAGTTGCCGGAGCCGCAATGGAGGAAGCTGGCTACGATTCTCAACCGACCAATTTCTTTGGCGTCGAAATACGGTCGATCAACACAAGAAAACTTGTGTCTACGTTCCCCGTCGCGCTGGACAAGGAAAGCTACGACGGATCAGTGTTCAAGGGAATTGAATTTGATAAAGAGAACAAGCATTTGATCGTGGCCACTGCAACGCAAGTTCATGTTTACGAAATCGAGTCCGGTAAGTTGTTGCGTCAGTTTACTCCGTGCAGTGGCACTGACGAGGTAACCAACTGCATGTCAGTTGCAAATGGACTTGTTGCGACGGGTGATTGGAAAGGGCTTGTTCGTATTAACAGCTTGGAAACTGGTGAATTGCTTCAAACAATCAGGTGCCGAGAAAAGCAAGGTGTATCGCACATCATGCTTTCCGCAGACGCGCGTCGATTGGCATACCACGTTGATGGTGTGGCCCATATCGTTCACTTGATTGAAGAGACTAAATAACTGAGACAATATTGGATGCGAGTTGGCTCAGGTGACGTGCAAAAACCTGAGCCGCTGATTCGAGAATCAGACTATTGGCAATCGGGACTGTACCCGTTGTGAGTATGCCAATCGAAAACACTCCGAGATGTGTCGTCGATTGAAACTTCAGCCTTTGATTGACCTAGCGTTTGCTCTTTACTGATACCTGACCAGTCTTTGGGTAACCGCCAAACTCCGTCGAAGTCATCACGGTCACAGCCAACGCAAGCGAGCCGAATAGGCGGCTGCCGTTTGACAGTCGCCTTTCTCGTTTGAGATTTTGATTGGTGCTTGCACATCAAACTGCCTCCGCTATTGCAATGCCAGAACTTAGCGACACCGATTCGATGGATTCAATAATCCATTGAGCGGTTGACTGTATGAATCCAAGTGATTCACGTAACGTTTCTGAGTCGCCGTTGTACAGTTGGATGTAATCCGTACTGTGGTTCCTCGCATCAATTCCAAATGCGTTCGAGACGATGAATCCGATTGCTTCCGCTTCGGTTTCTCTGACGGCCTTCGTTGTTTCGGAACGACGGTCGCCGTGATGAAGTCGTTCGTGTGCCAACTCGTGAACCAGAACTTGAAATGCATGGACATCATTGAGTGACTCTTCAATGACGACCTTACCGCCGGTTGAATATCCCTCGGCACTGCCTTCGATTCTTTCGAAACAAAGCTCGATACCATTTTGTATGACCACTTGCTTGAGACGTTCAAGTTTGTCTCCGGCTTCTCCCGTCACCGATGCAAATTCTGGCAGTGGATCGCCTTCGGTTTGACTGATGTCGAAAACGTGGACGACTCGGAAACCCATCATCTGCACTTCTTCGTCCGATTTTGCTTTGCCTTTTGTTGCGTTACCTTGCTCAGCTTGCTTCTTGAATGGCATTGGGGCGAAGATCGCGATGCCTTTCTCGCCTTTCCTCACGGTTCGCCCAAGTTTTTGCCACGCTCGGTATCCGGCAACCCTTGTTGCGTCTTCTTTCTGCTGCCAGATCATCAACAGGTTCCGCATGCTGTAGTTGTGAAACTTTGAGATTGTTCCAAGGTACTTCATCAAGGCATCGCTTTTACCTTGCTTCAATGCGTCTTCGAGTTGCTCGAATCCGTCTTTGACAAGTTTGATTGCTTCATCACGTTTCATAGGTATACCCTTTGATAGAAACTGCATCCGGTTTTGCAGTTCAAGAAAATCGAAAGGGCCAACCGGCGGCCCGGTTAAGAGCCGCCCACGGCGAAGTCAAGGTGGAGTCTTTTCAAAGAATCAAAGACAAAGTAAAGCAGCAGTGACGCTGCAAGCGACACGGACCTTGATGCCGTGGCACGATTGGAAGGCCGACGAGAGAGATAGATTTACTCCGCTGTTTGCGTCGGGGATGACCATAGTCTCAACGTTATGTGTACCGTTTAACGTCAGTCAGCTGGCAAAATCGGAACGTTTCACTCTCAGTCAATTGACGTCCGAAGAATTCTGTATTGCGACTCCAAAACAATTGAAATGGATTCAAGTCGACAGCAAAAACAAACCTTCGCCGGTCAACCCATCGGACGCAGGTTGACTCAGCATGATAAAGGTAGGTGGTTCGACAAACTTGATAAATTGCTCCCGGTTCAAACCAAGGCGGAGACTCTGGATCGTCGATCGAGGACACAACGCCGGTTGTCAATTCATTGAGGAAGGAAATCATCGCTGCCTTGCGTCGCAAGGAAAACACTATTCGCCTGTTCGTCAATTTGTTCATCATCTAAATCTCCTAGCAGAAAACCTGTCTGTAAAACCGATGCACGCCACCGGTTCCGACTGACAAGATCAACGCGGAATTATCTAAAGGTTGATCCAACCAATTGAATCGGCGGGGTAGGACTTCTGCTCGGTAAGACGATGAGAGAGAACAGTCGAGAACGTCGGACACTAAATCACGGATTGGGAAACGTTTCAAATTCGGACACAGGTACGTCTTGCTATTGGTACCTTGATATCGCACAAACGAATTTGAAACCGCTAAAATGCAGCCAACGTTAGGCAGAGTGCTTGTCGAGAAGAGTGCTGCCGCTCGGATGAAATATCACACGAAACCAACGACACCTACTTAGCAACCAGTAGAACGACTGAGAGTTCAAGGACCAATATGGACGAGCAAGAATCGCTGATTAATTTATGCAAAGAAATTGTTCGGGATGGCGTCTTAACTAAATCTGAAATCGTTGGACTGGCCAAATGGATTAACGCACATCCAAAAGTTCGCAAGAATTGGCCGGGCAAGCCGTTGGTAAAGCTGCTCAAAAATGTGTTTGCCGACAACATGATCTCAAAAGATGAATCGCGACAGGTCGGCGCAGCGTTACAAGGTATCTTGCGAAAATGGGCCAAGCGAGAGAAACAAGTTGCTGTAGAGCCCCGCGTAACAATAGAGATTGTTGACGCTTACCCAGTAAGTGGAGAGCGAGACGCCCCGCCACCCGGCGACTGGCAGTTTGACCCAGCGACAGACCGACAGGTTTCGTTTGCCAACTCACTCGGCTTAACTCTTCCGAAAGATGCTACCAAAGGAAAAGCGAGTGACTTAATATCAAAAGCCCTCAAACAGAAAGACAGCAAACCCGCAACTAGCTCGCAGCTGGAACAGGCTAAGTTGGTTGGTGTTTCAATTCCTCGCGGTGCAACGGTTGCAGAAGCAAAACTTCTCATTCGCGCAGGTCAGCCGACGTGGCAACAAAAACAGTTCTTTGAACGAGCGGAAATTGAATACCCTCGTGGCATGTCACGAACAGAGGTCGAAAAGAAAATCAATCACTTGATGCGTGAACCTGCTGTAGCGAAAAAGATTGAGAATGCGATAGATAATGAGCAGAAGGCCAGTGTTGCGGCTGAACTTGAAATGCGACAGGAAGATATTGACCGGTACGGCCTAAACCTCGTAGAAGAATTTGAACGATGGGAAAAGCTGGCTGATGATATCGGTCCGTATGTCGTGATTTTTCGAAGTGGAAAGTCATTGAAGGTCGACGTGGTCGAGTTTGACGGTTGCGAAATCGAAGAGAAAGCCCGGGGAAAGAGCCGAGTTGTCTTGGATTGCCTGTTCCCAAAACGCTTCAGAGAAGATGGCGAAAAATGGCTTGAGTGGGAGAAAGAGAGGCAACTAATTGCCAGCAAAATCGAATTTGTCAGTCTGCTTGAAGAATCTTTTCCACGCTGCAGCATCGAGGAAATCGAAACATATGAATCCGTTGTTGCCGACTTCGAACGTCGTGCGGAACAATTTGCCTCGTAACGCAACTTGGCCGGCAAAGCCTTTGCTCTACTTAGCATTTTGTTCGCACTCATTCCTCACATCTTGGTGTGTGGAAATCAATGCCAATCTAATTCGATTGTGATCAGATTTACGTAAGAAATGCAGCCGAAGTTTTTCTATGGCCGTTTCGCGTGGCACCGCCTACTCTTGATGATCACAAAGTGGCTCGTCGATCCAGATCAAAGAGACGGTGCGATCGTAGTATTCGAGGTAGATGCTGTCTTCCATGACATAGTGTTCATTGTCGTCGTCGAAACCATCTAGCCAAGCGTAAGCAGGCGTTTGCACCATGCCTCGACTGTCTCCTGAAACTCCGCTTAATCTTTCACCAGCAGCAGAATGCTCGTGAATTCTACCGAACTTGAGCCATGCACTCTCGTCTCGAAACGCCTTGAATGAAGTCATCTCCCATCCGTCGCTGATGACTACTGCTAAAGGCTCATTCGTGTACTCCCAGTATTGAAAAACAGTAGCCAACAAGCTCGTTTCAAATGTATCAGCTAAGTCTGAAATGTGGTCGATACTCGGGGGTTTCGACCTTGCTGGGCGCTTGAACAAGAATTCTGGCATTAGAAGTTCAGCTGCGAAAATATTTGCTTCACACTCTTCCCCGGGATCGTTCCAAATCGTCAGTGAACGTGCATCGTCCGAACGATCAATAATTGAGTTGAGGTGAAGTTCGAAATGACCGATTTCATGTGCGATGGTAAAGCGAGTTCGACCAATGTTGTTTGATTCTGCAACTCTAATTACACCTCCGTCAGTCGCGGTTGCGATTATCCTTCCTTCGGCACCCGTTAAGCCGCCATATTTGACTTTGAGTCGCCCTCGGTGCCAAGCAATTGTCTCCAAGTCGATCGAACTGGCGTCGGTAATATGCAGATCATGAAGGAGGCTTCTGGCAGATTCACGACATGTTTTTGCTCGAACTTTCTTCTTCAACAGTTACTCCTCGACTGGATCGCCTAGAGTTTCGCCGATATCTGCGAGCCAGCTCCGCAGTTCCGTTTCTGAAAGCTCTGATGGATTCTTGTTGCGACAACGAGCAACGGCTGCCTGCTTATACTGATCGCCAAAACTCCCAGCTTGGAAATTCGAAAACAACTCCAACATCGCACTCTTACTTAACGTAGCAAGGTCAGAAAGAAAGCTGGCAGGTTTTACTGAATCCGCTTGTTGCGTTTCGGCGATTTGCTTTAGTTGACTCATGTACGATCCTTGAACGACGTTCTGAATGTCAGCAAGGAATGCAGCAGTGTCGACGCCTTTGGCACCCAATTCCTTGATTGCTTCGTCCTTGGGTTGATCTTCTGTATCAAAGAGGAACTTTTCAAGCGGATGTGCGTTCCTATTACTCATTGCTTGCTCCCGTAACTGCGGATGCTACTTGAGGGAAGATCTCGTTTTGAAATGTCCGTCTAAGCTCGTAAATGCGTTTAATGTCGATTTCGGTGGCCTCCGACATTGGCTTGGGGTCGAACACGCCATCTACCATTGCAAACGCCATCAATTCTAACTCCGTGTTGTTTTTGACTTTGGGGTGTTCGACAAGCTTGCCCAACAGATTTTCGAAATACTGATTGTCATCGTAGTCGGATTCAAAATCGGAACCATCATTCGTATCAACACTTGTCAAATCGTCCACACGTTTGACTTTTTCATCCGAACAGCCGGCAAGATTGTGCAGCCGCTGCTTTACACGATTGAAGAGCTGGTGAAGCAAAGGCTTGTCTTCATCATATTTGTCCAGCTCATCAAATGTTCGGGCAATTGCCGTCTGCACAATACCAGTTAAAGAATCACCGTTGGGCAGCATGGAATTGAGATCCCAGCCATACCTGTAGGCTCGCCCAATCGCAAAGTTCATTAGTTTCGCGCCCAACTCATCCCAATCCTGTTCGCGAAGGTGTTTTAGCTTTTGAAGATCGTCCATTTTTATCTCTGACAATAACAAAGGCTAACGAAAGCACGTGTTTTTGGGCCAAGTCGCTTTTTATTTGAGAATTCTCCCAAATATCGGACTGCTCACCAGCCTTTGGTAATAGGGAGGATTTCTGTGTTTCGGGCGAACAGGAACACGCCTTTCGCACAATTAAAACAGAACGCATCGAATGTGAAAACTACAGAGGGAAGAACTGTTGAATTTAGTTGACTTAAATGAAGAGATCCGCGATCGGATGGCGGAGGAAATAGCGGGCGACCTGAAAGAACAAACGCCAGAATTTAGCACGCGTCTAACAACCGACGGTCGGATTCGATTCTCTGAGTTACTGCTTGAAGCGGTTTCCCTGCACGACGATCATTGGCTCGCCAATCGTTTGAACCAACTGGGGCTGATAAAAAGAACTGAATCCAGACGAAAGCGTTCTGGCGGTTTTTCCGAAGTAAAGGTTCCGCATACTGCCGCAACAACACTGGCTCAAGATGTCTTCAATCGCTACTACGTCAGAGCACTCTGTAAATTCGCTATCGAAAATGAGATTGAAGAGGTCGAGGTCTATCGAGCGAAACGCGTAACTACACCACGTTCATCCTCCCGAAGCCTAATCGGTAGGCGATTCAACGCTGCGGAACTTCTTGATCACGTTTTGAATTCGGGGTTGAACGCGATTATTCCTCAAGGGCCGAATTCCGGCTTAAGCGTTCGTCTTGTCTTTAGCGAACCTGAACCTACAGACTTGACTCTAGACAAGAACAACTCAACAACACGGAAGGTGAACGATGTCGAGCAACAGTAGCGACGGGACAGATTTCAAGATCCTGTCACTGGACGGTGGCGGAATTAAAGGGCTTTTTTCAGCAGCTGTATTGGCGGCGTTGGAAGAAGACATGGAGATTTCGATTGCGGATCACTTTGATCTCATTACCGGAACTTCCACTGGAGGGATTATTGCGATCGGACTGGCGTTGGGCATGAGGCCACGAGAAATCGTTAGCTTCTATGTCCAAGAGGGGCCTCGGATTTTCAAGCCGTCGCGATGGAAGGCAATCAAGCATTTGTGGTCGGCAAAGCACTCCAGCGATCCATTAAGAAGTGCACTGAAAAAAGTCCTCGGCGACAAACGGTTGGGTGATTGCAAGAAGCGATTGGTGGTTCCGTCATTTAACCTTGATCGGAATGAGGTGTACATGTTCAAGACGCCACACCACCCACGGCTGAAACGCGATTGGCGCGTTCCCCTTTGGAAAGTCGCGATGGCGACAACAGCGGCGCCTTCGTACTTTGAATGTTGTAGGGAAGTCGATCGCATTCGAATGATTGATGGCGGGCTATGGGCTAACAATCCGACGATGGTTGGGATAGTCGAAGCGATGAGCCTGCTGGAGGTGCCAAAGGCTCGGATATCAACGCTAAGTCTGGGGTGCACCAACTCGATTGAGAACAAGTCGAACAAGCTCAATCGTGGTGGCTTGTGGCAATGGAGAAAGGCCGGAATTGACGCGGCCATGTGCGGCCAAAGCCATGGTATTCAAGGCCAAGCTCAACTGCTTCTTGGTATTGAAAACGCACTTCGACTCAATCCGGCTGTTTCTCCCGGGCTCTTTGCTTTGGATCAACTGAACGAAGACCGCCTTTTAAGTGAAGCCGCTCACGCGAGTCGTAACTTTGCCCCGCAATTTGAACAATCTTTTATCTCGCACAGAGCCGCACCATATCAACCGTTTTACTCACCATCGCTTGAAGTTGACGTAAGTGCCGTACAAGCAACCCAGAATTGAGACAAAAAATGATAAAAAAGCTTAACCCATTCGATCTACGACTCAGCCAACTCGTGGAGTTGATCGAAATCCCGCAGTCGCATTATGAACTAGCCGTCAAGCGATATCAGTCTTTGGCTGAATGGTTCAAACGCGAGAACTCTACTGTTGCGAACTTTTCGCCATACATTTTTTCGCAAGGATCGTTTCAGTTTGGCACTGTAATTCGCCCGCTTACCGAAAGGGAAGAATACGACTTGGATTTGGCCTGCCAACTTCAACTGCTGGCCACTTCGGTTACCCAACAGCAATTGAAAGAACTGTTGGGGCACGAAATCAAGCTCTACGCGAAAGCCAACAATTTCAAGTCACCGGCGGAAGAGAAACGGAGATGCTGGCGTTTGAATTATGCGGATACCGTAAGTTTCCATATGGACATAGTGCCGGCAATTCCTGATACGCCAGAGTTCATTCAAGCATTGATTGACGCCGGAATTGATGAAAGATACGCCAAGTTTTCAAGCACGATCACAGATATCGAATCTGATTGTTTTCGCTTGTTGTCGCCACATTGGCCCAAGAGCAATCCGAACGGATATGCAAAGTGGTTTCTGTTTCGAATGCAAGAGATCGCTGCCTATCAACTTAAGTCACTGGTTGAAAACCGAGCCTACGCCACTGTTGATGACGTTCCACTGTACGAATTGAAGACGCCGTTGCAACGATGCATTCAGCTTCTAAAACGTCATCGCGACATCATGTACAAGGATGATCCCGAGTTCAAACCGGTTTCAATCATCATCACGACGTTGGCCGCCCATGCGTACAACGGTGAGTCGAACATTGGTGACGCCATGAATTCGATTCTTGCAGGAATGGCGTCGTACGTTCAGCAAGCAACTCCGCGAATCGCGAATCCTGCGAATCCGCTGGAAGACTTCGCCGACAAGTGGGCAACAAACCCATTGCTGGAACGAAATTTCAACACTTGGCTTCGACAAGCACAGCAAGACTTTGTCAACATCTCTCAATTGGACGGAACGAGACTGAAAGGAATCATCGAGAAGAAATTTAATGTCAACTTCAACGCTACCAACACAACAGTCCCTGCAATCACTTCTGCAGCGGTTCCAGCAATCCACGTCCCAACGCCGAAAGTCCACATCACAGCTCCACCGAGCCCATGGGGGAAATGATGCGGATTTGTGGGAACGATGTGATGCCGCGTCGTTAGTCGCAAGTTACCCAGAACTTTCTTCCACACCAGCTCACGATGAGCGACTAATCCTGTCTGGTGAGTTTCGATTCCATTCGGAATCTGATGGCGTCGAACTAGAGGACTCATTTGATATCCGAATTGAAGTTGACGCAGGGTTCCCGCGCACCCTTCCAGTTGTGTTCGAAACCGGGAGTAGGATTCCACGTTCTTACCACCACATGGATGATCGTAGCTTGTGCTTGGGATCCCCACTAAAAATGCGGGTTGCTCTCGGACGAGATTATTCGCTTACGGACTTCATGCATAGATGCGTTGTCCCGTATTTCCATGGCTGGCTGGTTCATGACCGATCGGGCTCCTTTCCTTTCGGCGATCTGGCTCACGGCGACGTTGGTCTCTTGGATGACTATATGGAAATTTTCATAGTTAACTCTCGCGAGGCTGCGATGAAAATGCTCTTTCTCGCTGGTCGCCCGCGATCCAAAGCTAATCGCGAACCCTGCCCATGCAAAAGCGGCTTTCGAGTAGGAAAGTGTCACCACAAGATCCTGAACGAATTGCGAAAAAGAGTGGGACGGCTTTGGTTCCGTGACGAGCATCGTTGGCTCGCAAGCAGACGATAATTTCGCCGTGGTGAGTGCTTTCTTTATTAAAATTCTGAGTATGTAACTTCGGCCAAGTTCTACAGACAATGAAGTCAGGTGAAGCGAATGTAATTGGCGTCTAACCTGAGCGGCATGGCGGGTGCTGGAAACTGTACGTTGAAGGAACACGATGAATTGAGGTTTGCGGGAAAATCAAGGCAGGCTGTGAGTGGTTTGTTATCGGAAACGTTGCCGATCAAGTTCTCCGCCAAGATGATTGTGCGGTGATGGCTATGAAGCACGATGGATTCGAGTCGCCGATTAAGGTTGACTAATATCTCGCACTGTTAGTCACAAAGCGGGCTGATTTCGGTTCCTTCCTTCGGGCTCCAATCGCTTTCAATCCAAGTCTTGGAGAATTCATTTTCGTCCCAATCGAATGAAGCCTTTCCACTAGAGATCGTCGTCACCAAGAAGACGCTCAATCCTTCGTAATAAGTTACGTCGTGAACCTTGCAGCACCCAAAGCTCCCTTCAAGTTCTGGACATTCCAGCGAAAACCAAATTTCCGTTCCTTTCGCAGGAATAGCAGGAACTTTCGTTCGTTTCGAAAACACTTTTGCCCATTCAGGAAACGCGTCATTCGCCGATTCAATATCAACTTGAAAAACTACATCAATCATTTGCCGAAGTCTCGCATCGCGTCAATAAAGTTAACTCGCCTGACCTTTAATTTGTTGCTGAGGTCTACGTCGAACACGACGCCATCTTCAATCGGCTACTAGACCAAGGATTTTGCAACAATCTCTCTTGCTCATTCCATTTACGTTCATGGCTGGAATCTACGGAACGAATTTCGAGCACATGCCCGAGCTGAAATTCAAATGGGCGTACCCAATCTTCTGGTTAATGCTGGGGATAACCGCACTCGGGATGATCAGGTATTTTTGGCGTAAAGGATGGATTGGCAAGAAGTAGTGTTGCCACTTCACAGTTGCTGACAAAAGACACAGGCATCGCCGAGCTACCAATTGCGTCGTAAGTTTAATCGCGATCGTCGTCGTTGGGCGGACGCCACGTTCGTGCTTTTCGAAATCCGGCTTTGATTGTCTCGGGGTCGTCGGACTTCAATTCATCGACATAGTCATATGTCCAGTCGCGGTGCCTTGGTGCGCCGTTATTTTGGCGACAAACCTCGCAAACACCATCAACGAATACGTCATCTTGGTCGCATTGGTGAATCACGTACGGGATTCCAGCTAAATCGAAAATGATCGTCTCGAGCTCAGACGAATGCTGAGAAATTATCGTTTCGCCCGTTCCGAAGACGGCGATCACCTTTTGTTCGAAGTCCTCAAGTTCCGAAATCAACAGTGAAAGCCGGACTGCAATCGCTTCCAAATTAAGCTCCGGAAGTTCGACTCCGGGAGTAAGGTAGTTCCGCTTCACGCAGGTTCTTGCAAATGTTTCCGGATCAACAGCTCCCGCAACATCCTCCAGATTGTTTAATGCAAGCTCGATAGCCGGACGGAGTATCTCTGGCGAAGTTTGATTGGCCAATTCCCATGCTATCTGCAAGCCTAGTTTGACTCCGGTTCTCATGTCGTCGTTCATTTTCGCTCGCTTTCTCTGCATCGTAAATTGGGGCGGTTAATCCTAAGGTGTGAGTAGATTCCTGCAACTATCATTGCTTTCCCTTGTATTGAGGATTGCGCGAACCTTCGCAACAATGGAGTGTCTTTACGAATCGCCGGATTGGATTCTTTTCTACTTTTCTTGCCTCCAGACAGTTCCCAAAGTCCCGTATGCCGTTAACACCACTGAAGTTTGGTCAACAACAGAAACTGACCACACGGCTTCGAGAGTTGGTTTCGGAATATCCACGTGGCGTTGGAATTTTCAAAGAGTTTCTGCAAAACGCGGACGACGCTGGTGCTTCGCTGCTGGAACTGTATTTAGATCAGCGCAGTTTCGACAGAACTGGATTGCCCAATGCGAAGATGGGCTCTTTGATGGGCCGCTCTCTGGTGTTCGTCAATGATACGGCTTTTTCCGAAGCCGATTGGGAGAAGATTCAGGATATTGGCAACAGCGGGAAAGCAATGGATACGGCCAAGACCGGCAGGTTTGGGCTGGGATTCAACTGCGTTTACAACGTCACCGATTTCCCGATGCTTTTAACGCGCGACAGGCTTGGCATCTTTGATCCACACGCTCAAACCGTCGAGTCGGCGACGATAGAAACTCCGGGAGCCGCGTGGGAACTTTCTGAACTCTGGGAAAAGCACCCCAACCTTTTGGCCCCGTTTCGAAACTATGGGCTGGAAGAAGGGCAAGAGTTTTTCGATGGCACAATTTTTCGTTTCCCGTTGCGCAACCAAGCGATGGCGGAGCAGAGTCAAATTTGTGAGCAGCCATTCAACTCCAAAGACTTTCGCGACGTCGTGGAAAGCGTACAAAAGCACGGCGGCGAGCTTCTCCTGTTCTTGAATTCGGTTCAGCAATTCAAGATTAAGGAAATCAACCGAGAAGGCGAATCGAACAGAACGCTGCGAATTGCAACCGCGAACACAAAGGAAGTCACTGCAGTTCAGGAAAAGATCAGAAACGAACTGAGCCGCACGACCGACAGCTTACTGACGATCGCCGAATTCATGGGAGACCAAACATGGTTCGGCGAGCACAAAATTGAAGTCGAGATTGGAGAGAGTGTTTCGACTGAGAGTTGGTGGAAGGTGCGGGGGCTTTTCGGACAAGACGAATTGATCAGCTCAGCCCGCGAGATGAACAGGCTCAAGAAGAAAGCCATTCCTCTGGCTGGAGCCGCGGTACGACTGGACTCCTCGCAACGGGTCGGTGGTCTTTCGTGTTCGTTGCCGTTGCCGACTGATTCCAACACCCCGATTAACGTCGACGGCTTTTTCGACATTCACAGCAACCGTCAAGATATTTTTCAAGACGCGGGGTCAACTGGAGTTGATAAAGCTCGATGCGATTGGAATCGAAAATTGCTGCAACATGGCTGTGCGATCGCTGTTGCGCAGTTGCTTCAAAAAACGGCCGACGAAACTGGAACCCCAATCTACGAAAAATGGCCATCAGTTCCAGTCGATGATGATTGGCTGGAGCAAAGACAGGAACGCTTTGTTCGTGAGCTGCCACGCTACATCTACGAGGCGGTCAAGGATCTTGATTGTATTGCGGTCGATGGTGAAGATTCTTTCGTTGCTCCTTGTGATGCAAAGGTGACGACATCAAAAAACAGCGAAATCCTCGAAGGCGAAGGGCTCTCAATCGCCTGTCCCATTCCGCCAAGTCATGTTGTTCAAGGCTTGGAGTTGATTGACAGTGCGATTCCAAGTTTAACGCCAGAGAACGTTAGGGACTTCTTGCGAGATCCGGATTTTGCGGAATGTGAACTTGAGGACGCCCCTCTTACTTGTCTTCAAAACCGGGATTCCGTTTTGGCGTTGTTGAAGTTTTGTTTGAAAGACAACGATGCCAATGACTTTGAGAATGTCCCATTGGCCCTGATGTCAGATGAGCTGTTGCGGAAATTTGATTCTCAAGAACCGAAAGGTCTCTTTCTTGGTGAAGAGAATGAACGAAATCTGCTGGCGGGAGTCGTTGATCTGTTTCTCAATGAAGACGTTGTCTCGCTTGGCGTAGAACTACTTCCCAACGTTCGTTCTATCTCAATCAATGATGTCATTGAGAATGCTGCGGAACTCTATCGTTCCGTGGGTGATCGTGGTTTTGTATCGTTCGACTCGGCCGCCGAAGATATTCCCAGCTACGAGTGGCTTGCAGAATTCTTCGGTTATTGTGCGGCGGTCGTGAAAGAAGACAGACTGTCATCCTTGCCAGCGCAAGAATTTCTTCAGTGTCTTCCTTTAGTTCCGGATAGTTCGGGACGGTTGTGGGGAATGTGCCTTAATGAAACTCCAGTGTTTATTCCAACCAGACATCGCAAGCCTTGGCTGGTGGGTGTATTGCAGTCGGCAGGAAAATCAGTCGTTACAGATGCTGACAAACCGGGGAAAGCGATCGCTAGGTTCAAGGCCGCGGTTGGCTCCGATGAAGAAATCGACAGTGTAACGCCAGAGAAATTAGTTGAGCTCGCTTCTGAAGACCCAGAAACTTATGAAGCACTTTTGACGAGTGACGATTCCACCAACGGTTCGTTTCTTGATTTCGTTTCCACCTTGCAAGCTGGGCAGATCAGTTGGTTCGTAAGGGAACTTAAGTCGTTGACTGTATTTCCTGTCAAAGGCGGTGGTTTTACTTCCATTGAGGACGGCGTCTATCAGTCGTCGGGTTTTCAAGCACCCGAAGTCTCTGCCGAGTTTACGATTCTGAATGACGGCAATGGCCGATGGTCGAAACTCTACGATCTGCTCGCGGTTGAAAAGTTGACGCAAACAAGCTTCGTAACGGATTTCGTCCTCGAAGATTTTTCCAACATCTCTACAGACGATCAATTCACCGCATTGGAATGGCTGAGGGCAAACTACCATTTCATCCTTAATGACTTTTCAGATGAAGCGGCAAAGCGAAATTTTAAGCGCAAGCTGCGGGCGGCAAAAATCATTCGCTGCGAAGACGGTGAACTGCACGCCCCGCAAGACCTCTACCATCCGGACTGTAAAGAGCTGGTGAAGCTGCTTGGTTCCGCTGCGAACTTCCCCGACCAAGAATTGTTCTTCGATGAAGAGTGGATGCATTTCCTCGTAAAGCTAGGAATGGTCAGTAGTGCCAGACCGCGCGACGTCATCAAGGCGATCGACAATTTGATTGAGAGCCCGTTTACGCATCGCATCGCAGACAAACTGGGAACACTTGCGAAGTTCATCACAGACAATTGGGAAATGCTCTACGACGACTCAATCTTGAGCGAATGGTTTGCTGGAGAATTAGCAAAACGAGCGTGGCTGCCGGCGATTAGCAAACGCCCGTCCGGCATCCCCGATTCGCTGTTCGAACCGCCAACGGTTTCTTTATTCAAGCCGTCAGCAATCGCAAGACGACGCGACCTTGATCTCGTCTGCTCTGTTTTGCCGGTTTGCATGTTTAAGGTTGAAGACGCCGTTGGAAAAGTGATCGGCCATGTAGGGCCATCGGTTGAAACCGTCTTGTCGCATTTTGACAATTTGATCGAGTCGATGGATGCCAAGAAATCTGCAAACAAGGCTGAGGAACGACTGCTCGAGAAGATCTATCAATACATTGGCCGAGCCCTGAATAAACGTGAGCCAGAAATCACGGCACAAGAATTGAGCCAAACTTATCACAACGTTTACTGTTTGATTGACCGGGGTAATCGGCTTTGGGCTCCTCTCGACACCTTCGAAACGCCGGTTCCGTTCTTTCTCGATCGTCGCCGATACATCAAATTTTCGGGCGCCGACGAAGAGCGTTGCATGACCGCACTTGGAAGGAAAACATCTCCAACGACAGACGATTTCCAAGAATTCTTCGAAGAGTTGGCTGCAGAGCTAGGTCAGGATCCTTTTGCGACAGGCGAACTAGAGTTGGTACGCGACGCATATCGTGCCGTTGCGAAAATCTCGCATGCGAACGAGATGAAAAGCTCACCGGTACTTTCGGAAGATGGGCATTTCTGCAAGTCCAGTGTTGTGCTGTTCTTCGATGCTCCTTGGCTGGAAAAACGTGTTGCCGAGTCGGTCATCGAGCTCGCCGACCGAGAGCTAGGTCTCTCCGTTGCGACCGCATTCGGCGTTGGCCGTCTTTCTGAGGTCGTTAGTGAGCGAATCGCAAGTCATAAAACCAGTGACGATGAAACGCTTTTGGCAATCTGCCGCCAGTTCAATAAAACGGTGGCTTCCAGCGAGTTCACGAACGGGATGTTGAGGTTGCTTCCGCCTGAATTCGTTGCGGATGAAGTTGTTCGACGGCTTCAGGATTTCAAAGTGATTGCTGCGTCAGAAATCACCACCGAACTATATCGCGGCGAGGATGCAGTTGACGATAGCCTCGGACATTCGGACTTTGTATTTGATGAAGGGGCCGCGTATGTCACTTCATTGAACGAAGCGATCTTACGTGTGAAAGTTGCAGAAACAATTTCAGAGCAATTATTTGCTGGTGTCGATGTGTCCGCGCTAAAAATTTCGATGATGTTTTCAGATATTCCAGCAAATATCGAGCTGCTTCTTGACCAACTGCACGTCGCCAAATTGCCAGTGGAACGAGCTGTTCAAATTCCGTCTGAAGATGAATCGGAAGTCCGACAGTCACAGCAACTCCTGTCCGACGAGTTCGACGACGAAACAACGGAGGAATCGGCTGCCCCTTTAAACGGTGCAAATCCAAAGACTCGCGGCAACGCAACTGGCGTCCAGCAAGGAACCGGTTCGAATTCAAACTGGAGCGGCGGTTCAAGCTCCAACGGTGCAAGCAGCGGATCGGGCAGAACCGAAGCTGACTTCCCTAAAGTTCGCAAAGGTAAAGGGCGGCGACGTGCGGGAAATAGAACACGAACTGGTAGGGCTGTTTCGTATGTAGGCGGCGGCGAAATCAAAACTCCGACGGCTCCGACTTCAGGACAATTTGATAACCCGATTCACAACTCTGCCGTCGAGTTTGTTTTGAAAGAAGAAAATCTGGTTCAGTCAGCATGCAAATCGGCTGAGTCCAACTCGAGAATTGACATTGAGTCCAAGTCGAAACCTGATGGTGATGTCGAGCGGCTAATTACCGTAGTCGGCTTGCCAGGCGCGTGGGGAGAATCTGGGATTCGGCTGACTCCGGCACAGTTGGCTTTCGGTCAAGAAAACGGCGACAAGCATTGGCTGTACGTTGTTGAATTTGCGAACGAACCAAAGCGTTCATGCGTTCACGTATTTCAAAATCCTGCCAAACTGATTACCGAGTACCGGCTGGATTCCGGTTGGACACAGCTTGCGACTGAAACACTTGGAGCAGGAACTGTTCCCCCCAAACAAGGAAGCCGTGTTTCAATCGCAGAATCTGGCGAAGGTGAAATAATCTCTATCAAAGAGTTCAAGGCCTTTAAGAAGCTCAAAATTCAGCTTGATAGTGGCGAACCGACGGAAATCAAATATCCCCACCCAACATTAACAATCCTCGATTGATAGAACTGATATGGCAAGAGTTTTTCCCCAGCTCAACGAGCTCGAACTTCGCAAGCTAAAGTCGCGTGCGGAACGGAACGTTTACGATTCTTGCGCAGAACTTGATCCGGAGACCGTTGTGCTCTTTTCGTTTCCTTGGATCAAGTTGACTTCTTTTGGAACTAGAAGAGACGGCGAAACTGACTTCCTTCTTTTTCACAAGACGAAGGGAGTACTGTCGATTGAAGTCAAAGGTGGTGGTGTTGTTTTTGATCCAGCCTCTGGGGAGTGGACATCTACGAATCGGCATGGAGTCGAAAACTCAATAAAGGATCCGTTTCAGCAAGCGCTCGACGCCAAATACGCGTTTCGAGACTTCTTGGACGCGGATCGAGAATGGAAGCGGTTAGGGCTTAACCCGACGCTTGGGCATGCCGTCCTTGTACCCGATATTAACTCTGCAGGAGCAAGGCAGTTGCAGGGGTCTGGGCGCCAATTGGAAATAATCGGTTGCGACAAAGATCTTGAGCGATTTCCTGCATGGGTCGAATCGGTATTCGATTTTTGGCACAACCCGAATGACACCGCGAGGACTCCGTTGGGTACTGATGGGATGGAGTTCATTAGGCGGAGGCTTTGTACTCGCATCGAAGTCAAGCCATCGCTGTCGTCAGTTCTGGCAGATGAAGAACAAGAGCGAATTCGACTTACAACCGACCAGTCTCGAACTCTCTTGTTACTCCGCAATCAAAAGAGAGCAGCAATTTCGGGCGGTGCGGGAACAGGGAAGACGGTTCTTGCACTTGAAAAGGCAAAGTCACTTGCTGAAGCTGGCGTTAACACATTGCTGCTTTGTTACAACGATCCACTTGCCGACCACTTGAACGAAATCACACAAAACATTGAGAATCTGAACGCAATGTCTTTCCATCAGCTATGCCGCTTTTACCGAGATGTGGCCCTAACCAATACTGGCCGGGATTTCATCAGAGAATCACTGGAGTTCAACGCTGGCAAAAGCAAGTTTGACGTTTGCTTCCCTTACGCTCTGGACGAAGCCATCCCTCACGTCAAGATTCAATACGACGCGATTATCATTGATGAAGCTCAGGACTTTCGCGATGACTATTGGATGGCGATTGACACTTTGCTTGGCGACGATGAAGACAAGCATCTCTACGTCTTTTTCGATCCGAATCAACAGCTCTATGAAAAGAACTCGTATTTCCCGATCACTGAAGAACCGTATCCGCTTTCATGGAATTGTCGCAACACTAAGATCATCCACGATCTCGCATATCAATTTTACAAGGGCGATCCAACCGAATCATCGCCTATCCCCGGCGAAGCAGTTGAAGTCATCGCCGAATCAGGATTGAAACTGCAAGCGAAGAAACTGCACCTCCATATCTTGAATTTGCTGAACAATGAAGGCGTTAGCCCCGGAGACATTTGCGTCTTGGTTCCTAGCGAAAAAGCCAAAGAATATGTGCCGCTACTGAAAACCAATCCGCTACCCAAAGGCGTTTCTTGGATCGAAGGAGAAATGGGAAACCGGAACAAGATATGCATCGAAACGGTTAAACGATTCAAAGGCTTGGAAGCAACATACATCTATTTCTGGGGAGCCGATGAGTACAACCGAGAAGACCATCCAGAGGTTCTATACGTGACATTGAGCCGTGCAAAATCTCGTCTTTGCATCGTTGGCGGTTCTGAGGTTTGCAAGTCGTTGCTGAACAATTAACTCTTCGCCTTTGCCACTGTTCTTGGCATTAATGATTCCACTGTCCTTAGCCGAGATGTATGTTTCGCCAGCTTGCTTCTCTTCGCTTTTTGAGCGTCTGTATTCTTGGAGCTTCGGTTCGCTTGTTGGTTTTTATTAATTGTTTTTGGCAATTCCAATCCTTGCTACAGATTTCAGTGATTGTCAGATCTGAATTTTCTCGATTTCATCCAACGATGGTTCATCTGATGTTCGGTCGTACAGCTTTGTGCTGCGAATAGAATCGTGATTGGCGATCTTCTGAGCGTGTTCGACTGAGCCGCCGTTGGAGAGATAAGCGGTGATTCCAGTTGCACGAAATGTGTGGCAGCAGATTCTTGTTTGAATTCCAGCTTTGGCGGCGCGACGATTGACCATCCGAAGCACATCGTTGCGGTGCATTCTGTTTAATGAGAGTTGGCGGTAGCGATTAAGCGTGCGAAACATCGATCCCTTGGACTCGTCTCGAATTCCAGTAGCGTCAAAATAGTCTTCGACGTACTCAACGGCCTTATGGTGAGCTGGCACGTCATGGCGTTTCCCCCCTTTTTCATGAAGGCGAAACCATCGCTTCCTGCGTTGAACGAAATAGTCCTCGACGTTCATGCCAATCGTTGCCGAAACGCGGGCAAAGCTGAAAACCATAACACCGATCAATGCTCGGTCTCGCATTCCTGAGATTTTTGATGTGTCAATCGAATCCAGTAATTGACGCGCTTCGTTTGCGTCCAGTACCGGCGTCGAACCTTTCTTGACGGAATGAAGCGGGCCTTTCACAGCTGCCGCAGGATTGGTCGGGATGATCTGACCGACGACAAGATAATCAAACAGGCTTCGGATCGCTGCCAAATGTACCTTAACAGTCGGAGCCTGTAGCTGGTGCTGGAGCTGTTCAATGTAGGTCGCCACCACGATCGGTTTGATTTCAGCGAGACTGATATGTTGAACGGAACACCAATACATGAATTGTTGAGCTGCATTCGCGTAGACAGCTCTCGTTCCTCGATTCCTGATTTTTGCAGTAAAGAATTCCAAAAAACGTTCGCGAGCATGTTCGCCAGCCTGTTGAATCATCGAAGGAAGTCCAGCCGGTTCGATCAGCACTTCTGTTGCAAATTTTGGTTTCAGTTGATTCGAATTCATTTCGACAGTGAGATTCAAGTTTCAATTCTTGTCGAAGCATGCCACAACTCTTGCGTTTCAAAAAGGACATTTTGCGACACCAAGCGGGACGACTGATAAGAACTGAACTGGGATCTCGATCAGGTTTCTGAGCAATGCAAATGCAGTTGAAAGCTGCAACTGGTTGGGTGCGCGAGCATTTGGAAGTTACTTCAACAATTGGAATTTGCTTGACAAACAGAGCTGGAAATCGCGAGTCCGGCATCAGAGTGTGCTTTTGAAATCGACTAGGGATATACTCAATCATGGTGCAAATTGTATTTTGGAGCTTGAGCATGACTATCCATCAGCCAACAGATGAAGAGACGCGACTGCAAGCCTACAACTTTTGGCAAATGAGAAGCGGGGGCCATGGTTTTGACAAGTACGATTGGTTGCATGCGCACAATCAAATCACACTTGACAAGAACTTTGATTGCGTCGCCGACTACAACTTGCACGAATACAAGAAACTGGACGCAGAGAAACTAGATCCACTTGTATGCAGATATTGTGGCGAATCCAGCCCCGTCGTTACTTTTGATAGTAAGGGGCATTCGATAAGTGATTTTTGGGGAGCCAAAATCATCTCTCCCGACGAGTGTGACACATGCAATTCAATATTCCAAAAATGCGAAGACGTTTTGGGTAAGTGGTCTCTTAGTTTTCGAAAAGCGATGCAAACCAGAGGTCGTGGCGGGAAAAAACAAGTCAAAGCCGGGGACTTTTCCTCTCGTGCAGATGGAGTAAATGTATTCCAAGCGTCGCTGAAGGTTCTCAGTGCTGAACAACGAATTCAGATGTTAAAGGCGCTGATAAAGTATGGCTTGGCTGCAATGCCAAATTCGCATCTAAATTCTTTCGAGAAAACCAAGCGATGGATTCTTTCTACGGATCATTCTTCCAACCCTGAAGAATGTAAACGCCTGTTTGTAATCAGTTCGTCAGTCGACTGCGAGAATGGCCATTGGCAGGAAGCGATATCTCAAGTCAAAGTTTTTCTCATCAAAGAAGAGGACGAGGGCAACTCCGGCGCAATGATGCTATTTCGCGTCAAGTCTTTGGCATTTCAAGTCGCGATTCCTCTTTCGACAAACTCGGCTTTCAGGCACAAGACTACAATGCAACCAATTCCTGCGTTTACAAATTTTGACCAAAACTACGGAGCCCCAAAACGCATAGGCATGACTGACATTGCTGGCAGCTCCGACATCCAATTTCATATGAATTGAAACACGAATAAGGAATTCTGGGGCGGAAAGGCTGCGGGCGTTGAAAACAAAACAACAAAAACCGAGCCTTAAAGCGAAAAACTGACGTGCTTTCGCCAATCTCCGTCGAGATCATACGCACGGTTGCCATTGCAGGCGTTTCCAATTCTTACGACGTGGCGACCCCTCCAAAGGAATACCGAAAATCCCCTATTCGTAACGCGTCGAGCACATTGAGCTTCCAAAGTTTTTTGGCTTCAACAAACGTTGAACGATATTGAATGTTTGGTTACTTGAAGTGAACCCAGTTTTATAAATGCCATCAAAACCTTTTCGCCCGCTGCACTGCCAGCCAACGAGCTGGCAACACTCCGAACGAATCCTTCGACAGATGTTTAGCGTTTTCAATGAACAACAATTGGATGATGACTGACGGTCGGAACCAAAACTGGAAAACCAGATTTGAAAACCAAAAGCAGCCACCACCACTGGGTAGATCAACGTTTGCTTTCACGTTATGCACGTGACGACGCAATTAGTGACTTATCCGTCAGACGCTCCAGACTGCTCGAAAATCCAAGTGTGGGCTCTGTCGGTGACCTTTGCCAGCACGGGCAGATCGTCACGTCCAAAACTTGTCGAGTCTGTCCACTTGTCATTGTCGTCTTTGTAAAGCCGACTGATCGTGACGTTGTGAAGCGTGCCGTTCTTGGTGTCGTTCTCCCATATCGCCGCTCGAATGCGGCCCATGCGGATTTCGTGAACAGGTTTTTTTGAGTTGGCCATTGAGGCTCCTTTTAAGTACTTGTCGAATGCCAAAAATGGCAGAAAACTAAATCGCCAGCGTTAACAAGCTGCCGATCTTTTGGTCAATGGTTGAACGAGCTCCAGCGAATTCAATACAACCGCTGGCTCTGGTCAAAGCATCAACCCACGCGAATGCCGTATGGTTCTTGCCAACGACTTTTGCTGCATTCTTAATCATTGACATCGGAATGCCCTGTTTGCGAAGTAACTTCGTTACATCTTCGATGTCGTTTCCAAGATTGTCTTTTTGAGCTTGCTTGATCTTCGCAGCGAATTGCTCTTGCCGTTGCGTTTTAACTTCAACAAGCGATTCGATCATCCGTTTGATCTCGCCAAGTCCATCACGAACGCTCGAAGTGTGCTTTCGCGTGAACTCGTTTACATCCATGCAGTCCCATACGATATGGTTTCCGCAGATGTGCTGATACCAAAACGTTTGAATGCCAAGCGACCGACTGCCGACTTCGCTATTCCAAACGAAAAAGCCCGGTGCGAACTTATTCTGTCCGATGTCAACCCAAGCGTTGTCGTCGATCAAGAAAGCGAACATATCTTGTTCGCCGGCATAAAGCCCCGTTCCGTGCCCGTTCATCGCCTTCTTGGGTGGCTGAAATTCTGACTCGTACTCAGCCACAACATCCAGCAACTCGCTATTCCAAAGCCGCGTATAATTGACGCCATGAATGGAACGCATCGTTGGTTGACCCGACAAGAACTGAATCGGACGATCAGCACTCGGCAAAGTTTCCTCCAATGCGATTGCCGCCGTTTTTGGCGTTAGCCGATTAAGCGTATCAGCAGAGACGCCGCAAAGCCGCGATAGCTGTCGAAAAGAATGATCGTTCAGTGTGAACTCTTCACCGATTTCAAGCTGGATCGCAACCGAATTCTCTTTCGCGATCGGAATGACAGCCTGTGGTTTGCACCAATGCTCGGCCGACTGTTCACGCTGCGAATAGCAGTGCTCTCTCAGATCGGCAAAACTTTCATAACATTCATCGGGTTCGCGACGACAGAGCTCGCGATTGGCCCTCATAAGATTGACCACGTGTTCCTCCAGTACTGGATATCTAATCCGGTTGCCCCGGCCCACTGACTTCCGCGTTCGAAAATCAGCAAACCAGTGCGTTGGAGAATTCGCAGCCTAAAACCTAAATACCGCCAGTCACAAAGCTGAATGTTATTCAACGTTGCGACCGGTTAATTGCTACTCGGATTTAGTCAGAAAAGAACCGCCACATTTAATACCACGATCTGCGGGTTATGTCACGGAGAGGGATAGGATTCGAATTATTCAACGAATCCAATAGCATAAAGGCTTTTGAGCGGTTGCAGTCGAGCTGCGTTTGACGGGGCACGCGACCAAAATGGTGGTCAGGCTGCCATCGGATAGTGAGTAATGCAAAACCAATATCATTGTGAATCGAGCAAAACAGCGAATGGCTAAGGAAGACGCAAGCCCAGAATTCAAGCTAATGCTTACGACATTGCAACTTGACGCGTTGGAATCTGAGGTCGAAGTTCCAGAGTGTATTGGACGAATTATCAATACGCGGCCAAGGTCGCGAGTCAATGTACGCATCTCGGAAGTTGATTTAAGGTCGTTGAGTCGCAGCATCGAAGAGTCGATGTCAACCGTCAAAGGCGATTCAAGGAAAAAGCTGAAGGCAGTTGAGACCAAAGTTGGAAAACTGCTGGCTACGATTGCTGAGGACGAATACGACTTCTTCGAGCTGACGTCGTTGATTCTGACGAAAGCCGTCGAACTACGAGATTCGCGAGGTGATACACCTTACGAGCAAGAGACGTTTCTTCGACGTCGGATTGAAAAACTGATTACCGAGATTGCGGAAGGCAGGCTTCGATTTTCGCAAGAGATTCCAATCCAAGAGATTGCTGAGATTGAAAAAGAACTTTCACAATTAGAACGTAACAATCGAGGTTCGCTTGAACTAAATTCTTGCGGCCCCCTTGTTCGATTTTTGGCAAACAGCATTCGAGTTGTTGATAACGCAATTGGCGTTGCCTCAGCAGAGCCGCAGGAAAAATTGTCTGGTAAAGCAATTCCAGAAATTCAAAGAGACTTCTTTTCCATTCTGGATGACTTTATTTATCAAGCCTCTGGGCACCGCCACGACGATTTTGAAAACGTCGACATGTTTCAAGACTTTTTGCGCTCGAATGCTACAGCTGTGGCGCATCGAGGACAAATCGCATTTAGCGACACCTTCACAAGTCTCGGAAACTTTTACTCAACCCACCATCAAGATTTGTATCGACAAGCGAAACAGCTTGGGGGTGTGAAATTAGTCTTGGGTGGTAGTTCAAACTTCTCTTCGACACATCTAGACTGCGTCAGAAAAACGTTACTCTATGCTGACACGATATTAATTCCGGACCCAATTCTGCCGTGGATTGAAGTTGAGCGAGAGCATGAGCAGTTTAGCCGGGTTCACCCGCTCCGAAACGCTTTCAATTTGCTTAAGCTCAAACCGCTTGTAGATGCGGAGCTTCCTGTTCCGGCTGTTTGCGTCTTTCCAAGCTGGGAGAAATCGCTCGAGAACAACGACGAGATAACGAAGGATGGAATCAGTCAGATCCTGCTTGACTTCTATTCGTTTTTTCTAAATTCCAGCTTTTATGATGAGTCTGAAATCATCGAATTTGCTCAGTCCAAGAGCAACGAATTCCTCAGTCAGGTCGAAAGCCATTCATTGTTTGTTGCTCCCAATGGCAGGGTTGGGGAGCCGATTGCGAGATCAATTGGTAAGTATCGAGACTACATCTCTCAATTTCGGACGCAAGAATTCGCAACAGCGATTGAATCCGTACCTGATTCAATCTTAGTGTTTAACGCAATTTGGGAGCGACTCGCTCCGCAGTTTCATTTGAGAGAGAATGCTGAAACCATGCTGGCCCACCCTCTTATTGGCATCCCATCCCAATCGCACTACTTTTCGTTATGTGCAAAGGTAAATCGGCATCGACTAGCGGACCAGAAGATATTGAAGCCGAGTACCGTAAATACACTAGAGTCAATAAACCAGAATGAAAACATCTGGCTGGGGAATGTTCCCATCGAATCGCTGGTGGAATTGCGAGCTGAAAATCAAAATCTGGAGTTCAGAAAACGACTCGACGGGTTTCTTACGGAAATACACGAAGCAGCGGCCGAAGATTTAGACCGAGTTTCAGCTGAAGTCAGTCGCGGCTTAGAATTGCTAGTCTCAGAGCATCAAGTAGAGGTGCGCCAAATTCAAGACAAGTTTTCGAAACGACATACCAAAACAATGGTTGGAGCGTGGGTGTGTCTGGCGGCCCAATACCTTCCTATGCTCGGCCCATTAGCCCCATTGTTAGCAGTTCCGCAAATTGGAAACTACATTTGGGACAAACGTGAAGAAAAATTCGATCACCAAAAGGCAATGAAGTCTCTCGTCGGTGTTCTCGCGACTGCCCGCAGTACTGAAAAATGAGCATTTCGTTTGGCTTAATTTACTCAGTTGCGAATCAATAAAACTTGCCGATACTCAAATCTAGAAGGAAGCCAATGAGCGAATTATTTACAGTGTTCTTCTCTTGGCAAAGCGATACAAAACGGCGGCACAATCGGGATCTGATTCGTGAAGCACTCGAGACTGCGGCTGATGCAATCAGCGAAGACAGCTCCAACTCGTATCGACTATTAATTCAGTCAGACACCGAGGGCGAACCGGGGCTCTGCAATATTCCAGAGACTATTTTGCGGCGATTGAGAGAGTCAGACGCTGTGGTCTCTGACTTGACGTTTGTCGCCAAGACGGATGCTGACGATCCTAAGTCTTGCTCGAATCCAAATGTTCTATTCGAATTGGGGTACGCGTTTGCATCCATCGGACCTGAAAGAATGATATGCGTAATGAATGAGGCCCACGGCCCGGCAGCGAATCAGATCTTCGACTTGGCTCATCATCGAAGACCGATTGCTTTCACAAGTCCGAATTTGGACAAGACTCGTAAGCAAACGGTGAGTGAGTTGGCGAAAGCAATGGAGGAAGCGTTGCGAGGAGTACTTAAGCTTGGCCTTGTTGGTGGGTACGGAGGTGATGACGAAGTTTTTCATCAACGTCACCTTGCTGAGATTCGCAATACATTCCTTTCAACGGAGGTCTATCAAGCGGACTTCCCAAGATTCGATTTCGTTTTTCGTCCCAAGCTTTTTCGGGCGAAACGATGGCCTGACGCAGGTCAACTTGAACAGTTGGTGAGAGACATCGGCCCGGTGACAAATAGGTCGCGCCGCTTTCCACCTCAACAAGTAGGCACAGCGCCAATGGACTTTGGAATTTACAACGATACTTATGGTGATCCGTGGGCGTTGACTTACGCAGGCCAATTCTGGGCAGAGTTCATGGTCGGCGGGCGAACAGAATTTAGGCTATCAGAACGAGATGCTTCTGTTAGTCCTGAAACTCCTTCTGATTTACTTCTGCCGGAAGGTGCTTGGGTTTCGGCGGATCAATTTTTGCTAGAGTTGTTGAATCTATTTAGGTTGGCTTGCAACTTTTCAGAACGGATTGGAGACGCAGAGCTAATGCAATTTGAATTCTCAGCCCGCAACATTCGTGGCCGCTGGCTGCGATTTGAGAATGGCAACTCGATGGGGCCATGCCGTGCGCCAACTTTGAATCGCGAGATATCCACCACCGCATCCAATTTTCGAGAGAACTGGATGGATTACTTTGCTTCGATGGGAAAAGACTTTTTGGACCTTTTTTGCAGAGACGGTCGTGTTCTGAGTCTGGACGATATCAAATCGTTTTAGTCGTCAAAGAGGGGCGCTGAGGGGGAGAATGTGCAGATCCTAAAATCCCATTCTCAGTTGTCGTTGTCAAACTCGTTATCAATCAACGCCTCAATAATTGGGCAGCCTTCGACTTTTCCCTCGCCAGAACAATTTTCGACAAGTGCTGACAAAGCCTCCTCCGCCTTTTTGAGTTCGGAAATCTTGTCGCGAAGCATTTCTGCTTTCTGCGAAGCAATGTTCTTGACGGCTGCACGGTCGTTGTCAGGGCAATCGGCTAACGTCAGCAAGTCTTTAATTTCCGATAGCGTAAAACCAAGTTCCTTCGCTCGTTTGATGAAGCGAATTCTTGCAACAACACTTTGTGGGTATATGCGGTAAGTACCCTGCGCCACGGGCTGAATGATCAACCCCTTCCTTTCGTAGAAGCGAATTGTCTCGACGCCCACGCCAGACGCTTTCGCGACTTTTCCGATTGTAAATCCATTCATTTCAAACCTATGCTGTCATTATGCCCGCTGTACCTAGATACGAAGTCAATTCAAAAACACTTCCGCCAACTCGAAATCTGCTTGAGGAGGATTAAGCAGGCGGAAGTGTCGCCAGTCACTGATATAAATCAGTGGTGAGAACTACTTGTCGTTCTTGTGATCGTGCCCCGAGTGATCGTGGCCATCATTTGCATGATGCTCACCAACGTGCGTTGTCTTCGCAATTTGAGCGTCGAGTTTGGCGACGTAGGTGGCCGGATCTGCTTCGATCTTTGCGATGCACGGAGGGCAGCAGACGAAAATCTTGCGACCGTTGACTACGGTTGACTTCATGGAAGCATCGACCGCTTTTCCCATGACTGGGCAAGTCTTCTGTGCGGTGGCGAGATTGGTTTGGATCGTCTTCCAATGCTCGGCTTTCAGCTCTTTGCCAACGCAGCCTTTACAGCAAAGGAATGCGACTTCCTTTTCGCCGACTTTAACTTTGATCGGTGCGCCCATTGAGCCGAGTTTGCCTCCGCTGACAGGGCAAATGCCTTGAGCGGCGGCGTGAAGTTGATCGCTCTTTGCCTGGCGCTCGGCAGTGACAAACGAAGCATAATTGGCGTTTACTTTCTTGAGTGAACCTTCCGCGTCGGCTTGGATCTTGGCAATGCAGGGCGGGCAGCAAACGAAAACCTGTTGACCGTTAACGACGGTTGACTTCATGTCGGCAGTCACCGGCTTGCCCATGATGGGACAAGTCTGCTGTGCTGCTGCGAGATTAGTTTGAATAGTCTTCCAGTGCTCGGCGTTCAGTTGCTTGCCTTGGCAGCCTTTACAGCACAAGTACGCGACTTGTTCGCCAACTTGGACTTTGAGCGGTTCGCCCATCGAGCCGAGGGCTTCACCCGTCACAGGGCAGATTTTCTGAACAGCAATTTGCAGTTGATCTGCTTGTGTAAAAGTGGATTTAGGTGCATCCGCTTTTTGATGCTGATGCCCTTCGTGATTTTGTTGGGTTTGGGTTTGTGCAAACGTTGTTGCAGTAAGCAGTGCCAAGATGGCGAACGTAAATAAAGTTTTCATTTTTAGCTTTCTCATTTGGGGAGCAAATATTCTCGATTGAAGTAATCGAAATCAGTTGTCGCGATCGCACGTGGAACGCAACAAGGTTTTGGTGTTTAAACGTCGAATGTGTGTTTGTCGGTTTGCTTCTTTCGTAATTGATTGAATTGGAATGGGATGTTCTGGACTATTCGATGGCATCGGGTTCCTTCTCCACAGCCAGCCCGAGCTTCATCTTGAATTCTGCAATCGCACAGTAAACGGTCGGCACAACGAATGATGAAAATGGTTCCACCAACATGCCGCCAAACACTGGGATAGCCATCGCGCGAGCAACGTCGGCTCCGCGGCCCGTTGAAACTAACACGGGAAGCAATGCAACCAACGTCGTGATCGTCGTCATCAAACAAGGTCGGACGCGTTTCATCCCGGCTTCGTAAACCGTCTCGCGTAGTTCGTCGATCGTTGCTGGCTTGCGGCGTTTGACAAGTTGCTGGATGTAGGTCGCCATCACGACGCCATCGTCAACGGCGATCCCGAACAACGCGATGAAGCCAATCCAAATCGCTGTGTTCATTTGCACGTCCGCGATTGCGATCGCAACCATGCCGGCAGCAAAGGAAACCGGAATCGCGGAAAAGATCGTTGCCGCGACTGAGAAGTTTCTGAAACTCAAATACAGCAAGAAGAAGTTGATCGTCATCGCCAAGGGAACCAATCCCATCGGAATCCAGTTCAGCACATATGCAATTCGGTCTTGGAGCGTGACAACTTCCTCGGGGTAGTCGAGATTCAGTAACGGCCCCAACCAAGCCAGACGTTGATTGGATTTGATTTGATTCTCAAACGAGCCAACGGGAACCATTTCGAAGTTTCCTTCTGGAAAACCCAACGCTCCTGACGCTCGTGCGTTTTTCAAACCAGCCATTGCGGAGGCGACTGTTTCGATGTCGCCTTTCATTCCCGATGGTGAAAACATGACATGCGCGACCAAGCGTGAATCTTCACTTGTGATCATGCCCGGCCCCCATGAAGTGCTGAGCGACGCAAGCCTTTCCAGTGGCACGATATCGCCGGTCGGCGTCACGACGGGCACTTTGCTTAGCTGGTCGACCTGTTCTCGAATCTCACGTTTGAATCGAACTTGAACCGGATAACGCTCGCGCCCTTCGACCGTGTTGGTTACGTTGACGCCACCGAGACCGGCTCCGACGATTTCGTTAACCATTTCCGTGGTCATTCCGTATCGGGCTGATTCTTCGCGGTCGACGTCAAACTCGTAGTACGGTTTTCCAAGTACGACGTCGGGGTTGACGGTTCGTTCGTCGATCAGTGGATTCTTTTTAAGTTCATCAGCCACGCGATTGGCGGCGATGCCGAGCCCCTTCAGGCTGTCTCCGTAAATGCGGATCGCCATGGAAGCCTTGATGCCACTGGCCAGCATGACGACTCGGCCTTCGATCGGCTGAAGTGGCGACGCCATCGTGACCCCGGGCATGGTGGCCACAGCGTTGATCTCATCCCAGATGTCTTTCGCTTTAACGCCTGCTCGCCATTGGTCTTTTGGCTTGAGCATGATGTAGGTTTCGATCATCGTGACCGGAGCCGGATCGAGCGCCGAATCAACACGGCCTATCTTCCCGAGCGCGTCCGCGACTTCAGGTATCTGTTTGATCATCGCGTCTTGCGTTTGCAACACTTCGACTGCTTGAGAAAAACTGGCGGCGGGATAGAGGCTAGGCATATAGAACCAACTGCCTTCGTCGAGCGCAATCCAATCATCGGACACCAAACCGGTGAACGTGTGTTTCGCATCAACATATCCCGGCACATCATTGAGTTCTGTCCCAAGCGTTTTGGCAATCTTTTCAACCGGCGTTAGTACGGTTGGAAACCCGATCCATGCACCCGCACCAAGAAAAATGATGAAGGCGGGAAAGGTGAGCATCAGCAATTTGTGCTTGAGAGCAAAACGAAGTCTCGCAGCGTAAAGAAATCGAATGAGACCACTCGCTGGGTTTTCTTCGATGGGACGAATTCTTTCCCGGAGGATCCACCAACCGATGCCAAATCCGATAATTGCACAGGCGACGGTAAGCCATAGAAGCGGAATGGATTCAATGGGAGCAAGGTTCCAGCTGGGGAATTGAGCCGCAAGAAAATCCCGACCGGCAATGATGAACGCGTCAATGCGATGCCCCCAAACAAATTGACAGGTCAGTCCGGCGATTGCGGCCATAGCAAGCGAGCCAATCCAAGCGGCCCAAGCTGGCGTGCGGGCGCTTCGCAGGAATATGCGGCACAGTGCGGGCACGACGGTGATTGCCACAATCAAACTGGCAACGATCGCAAACGTTTTTGTCCAAGCCAGCGGAGCGAACAGTCTTTGATCTCGGCCTGTCAAAAAGAACACGGGCAGGAAGCTGACGACCGTTGTGCTAACCGCGGTTACCACAGCAGGTGCGACTTCCGTTGCTGCTCTACGAATGACTTCAACACGAGAAATGGTTCGTTCCTCGATGGTCTCTTTTTCCCAATCCGCTAGATGGTCATAGATGTTTTCGAGAATAATGATTCCCATGTCGACCATCGTCCCAATCGCGATCGCGATCCCGGCCAACGACATGATGTTGGCATCAACATGAAATACCTTCATCGCGATGAAAGCCATCAAAACGGCAAGCGGCAACGAGATTGCAATTATCATGCTGGCGCGAAAGTGAAGTAGAAACAACACAACGATGGCGATCGTCACAAACGTTTCTTGCAAGAGTGCTTCGCTGAGCGTGTGGACGGTTTCCTCGATCAAAAACGTTCGGTCATAAACGCCTTTGATCTTGATGCCGCCAAGCTCGGGTTCCAGAGAGGCGATCTTTGCTTTGACGTTTTCAATCACGGTTCGGGGGTTCTCGCGATAACGCATGACGACGACGCCACCGACGGCTTCGGAACCGTTCAAGTCGAGAGCACCTTGCCGGAACGCAGGGCCAGTTTGCACGCTAGCCAGATCGCGGACTCGAATGGGAACGCCGTTGTTTGTTTCAACGACCGTGCTTTCGATTTGTTCGATCGTCTGGATTTCCGTTTTTCCAGAACCTAGAAAACCTTTGCCACGAACGAGATACTCCATTCCCGATGTCTCGGCCGTTTTCGCACCAACTTCGGCATTGGCGGCACGTACCGAGGAGATCAGTTTATGTAGTGGGATCTTGTGGTACCGCAGCAGATCAGGATCGGCTTCGATTTGGTATTGGCGGACGTAGCCTCCGATCGAAGCGACTTCAGCGACACCGTCGACCGACTCGAGTGCCAGCTTCACCACGTAGTCTTGGGTGGAACGAAGCTCGGCAAGGTCGACACCCGGCGGAGGATCGAGAACGTAGTAGTAGATCTGCCCAAGGCCGGTCGCATCTGGCCCGAGCACCGGTGTGACTCCCTTGGGGATTTTCCCAGATGGCAGCGAAAGCAACTGCTCCGCGACTCTTGAACGTGCCCAGTAGAAGTCGGTGCTGTCGTCAAAGGTGACTTGGACGAAGCTAAACCCGAACATGCTTTTGCCGCGCACGGCGGTTGCTCCGGGCACGGCTTGCAAAGCCACCGACAGCGGATAGGTCAACTGGTCTTCAACGTCCTTTGGCGATTGGCCGGGCCAGTCTGCCAAAACGATGACTTGGTTTTCACCCACGTTGGGGATCGCATCGAGCGGAACCGAATTAGTAGCGAACCAACCAAGCGCAACGACCAGCATTGTCACGAGGATGACAATCAGCCGTTCTTCGATACAGAATTTGACGATGGAGCGTATCATTTGGGCAGCTCCATTTTCGGCAAGTCCATCTTTGGCAGATCCATCGTCGGTAGCTGCATCTGGGGCAAATCCATTTGAGGCATTGCCGAATTGTCGTTTGACGGAGTTGTTGGCTTTGCTGAATTGCCCGCCGCGTAGTCATCGAGAATCTTGAAGTACTTGTCGGGATCATTCACCCAACCGTCGCGACAACCTTCGCAGCAGATAAAAACGGTTCGCCCTTCAATCTCCAATTTGACCGGAGTGCCCATGCCCATCGAACCCAAGCGAACTTCTGTAACGGGGCAGATGACTTGGGCTTCGGCCAGTTTGCGATCTTCTTCGCTTAACGGCTCCATCGCCTTGCGAATCTCTTCCAGTTCGGCTTCGGTCAATTGAACTTCGTCGTCAACGACTGCTTTGTCTGGATCCATAAGTGACGGATTGCCTTGCAGCTGCATCTGAGCATCGAGGAGGAAAGTCGATCTTGATACGACATTCTCTCCAGCGGCGACGCCTTCAAACACTGCGACCATTCCGTCAACCGTTGGGCCAGTTTTAACTCGGCGGATTTCAAACACGCCGGGTTTGCCTTCGACGTAAACGAGAGAAGTCTGTCCTACTGAAAGCAGGGCGTCGCGAGGCACGACGATGGTGGGCTGGGCTTCGCCAGATTCAGAAAGCAACGGAATCTTAAGGGTTGCCCGAGCGAACTCGCCGGGTTTCAATTCGCCATTTTCATTCTTGATCGAAACTCGAACGCCAACGGTACGCATTTTTGGATCGACTGTTGGCTCCACGAACTCAACCGTACCAACTGTAGATGCTGCCGCGTTTGACTTGGTCGTCGCGGTCACCTTTTGGCCAACTTGAATCAGCCGAGCGTCTTCAGGGAACAGCTCCAACACAAGCCAGACGGTGCTTAGGTCAGCCAACTTATAGACCGGCGTACCAGCTTTGATGTATTGACCTGTCTTGGCCATCATCTCAATCACCGTGCCGCTCATTGGAGCGTGAAGGCCAATTCTTCGATCGGGAGTCTTGGTCTGCTCCAAGTTTGCGACTTGGTCTTCCGTCATGCCAAGTTCAATCAGTCTCGAACGCGAACTGGTTAGCATTTTTCGATTCGAGTCAGCAATGCGAGAGTTGCTGGCCGTTGATTTATTGGAAAACTCAATCGTGCGGACGTACTCTCCTTGGGCCGAGTACAGGTCTGGCGAATACAGCATCGCCAGCTTGTCGCCCTTCTTCACCGTTACGCCGGTGTAGTCCGCATAGAGCTCTTCGATGCGACCGTCGATGTAGGCCGATAGAGTTTTGAGTTTGCTTTCGTCGTAGCTGATTTCGCCAACACCGCGAACTTCGCGATAGAGCGTTTCAGATCTCGCGACGGTTGTTTCAATTCCAGCGACGCGACGGGAACGCGGATCAATTTCAATCGTGCTTGATGGGCCGTTTGATGAACCGGACGCAGCTGGAACCAACTCCATGGCACAAACGGGACAACGACCGGGCTCGCTAGTTGGCGGAACACACATCATCGGGCAAATGTAAGAAACGTCGGTGGCTTGTTGATCCGAAGTCGTTCCTATTTGGCTGGTGTCATCACCGTTTGCAGACGTGATCCAATCGTTCCGCTGCGCGACTCCAATCATCGCGATCCCGCCAGCAAAGGCCGCCAAAATAAGCGCCGGAATCAGGAATAGCTTAAGTACCTCCAACGAAGCTTCGAAAGCCGATCGTCGCGCCGTCGGTGTTGGCTCGACAACCGTTGGTTGCATGATTTCGACGACTTCAACGGCGTCACATGCCGAGTCGGGTTCCGCACTTTGCAGTTGTTCGATGGGCAACGATGCTTCCGACGCAACGTCATCCGTCGTCGTAACGATGGTCGAGTTGATATCAACTGACTCTGCGTTAGGCGTGACGGCTTCCGCTTCGACAGGTTTTGACCCGTCAGCATGTTCTGAATTTTTGTTCTCTGCCATGGTTCAATTCGCGCATGATTCTCGAAACGAATCCAAAGGATTCGGAAAGGAGCTGCGTGAATGCGGCACTTGAACGTGTGGAGAGCGGTCGCCTAACGATTTGACCAAGTCAAATCGAGAACGTACCGAGATCTCGAACGAAAAAATGAGCGCGCATTTACGTTGTCGATCTCTGAATCAACACGTAAATCGCGAGAGGAGAACGCAAGTTTCTTGCGAAGAGAGGGCCGCGTATTCTGCGACAGTTCCTGGATAGCTCGCCCGATTGATTTCGCTTTGCTTCGGATAGCAAACCAACGGCGTGGCACAAATCAGAGTAGGTGAGACTACTTCCGTTGTTTCATTGCTTGGAATGGCAGGAGTCGGGGCAGTCGGCTCTTTGGCCTCTCCACAACGACAGTCAACGCACTCGCAGGCCAAAGCCTCCGGGTTACAACAACAACCACCGCTTTGAGTTGCGGGCTTCGACGAGTAACAACTGCGGGACTCTTGAACTTTAACCGGCACGCTACAGCACGATGCCGCAGGTACATCGGCCGCTTCAACGTCGACGACAGCATTCGCTTGGCAACCACACTCGTATGTCGAACCAGAAACAAAGGGTTGCAAACCAATCGCGGCAGTCGCGAACACCATCAGTGTCACGAGTAAGGTGCGTTGAATTGTTTGCGTGGTTTTCATATTTCTAGGTCCTGCCCAAATAATCGCTGGAAGGAGCTAAGAGGTCAAGGGGAACATCCTTCTTTTACTATACGTCAAGTTAGCTCGGGCAAGTTCTCTTTTTGTCTTTCCTGCATCATATGCGGCAAAACCAACCCAAACCAACGGCGACCGTACGGTAGTACGGAGAGTTTTTTTTTGAGATCTACGAAAGACTCATTTCTTAAGTCCGTACCTAAGAACGGACAGGTGAGCTATGTGAGAAAATGCGAAGAACGAAAACCGTAGTTTGGTACAGGGTTAGGTTGTCAAGCTACAGCAGTCCGTACCAAAGTACGGTTTCTATTGTGTGAAATTCGGCTACCTGTTGAGCCAATTCAGCATTTCGAAACGTAGCTTTGCCTATCAATTCGTTTGGTTTTGAATTCGCAAACTTGGCTTGAAATCATCGCTTCGCATTGCGTTCGCCAAAGTCGAGAGTTGATTTGACACGTTCCTAAAACTCGACATCTCCATGACTCAGATAATCACCGTGTGTTGTTTTTTGGCATCGTGTTCGACCACATCCAGTGTTGTTTTTCGAGCAAATCCGTTTGGCACCGTTCCTGCTTAGATGATGGCTGTCGCCGTCCCTTAGCCACTTAAGTGAATATGCAATCTTATCAAACTACAGAAACCCCGATTCAACTGGCGGTCATTCCTGATGTCGCCCAAAGAGCTGCTGGCACTCCGCAACTTCGGGCAAACTGGATTGAAGCAGATGAACTCCGTTCACGACTGAAAGCATGGGATTCTCTTGCGGAAAATTCGGTGTCGATCAATGTTGCATTCGAGTCAAACGTTTTGCTTCCTGCCCTTGAGCATTTGGCAACTGAATCAGTTCGAGTGCTGATCGTCGAAGATGTCGGTGCAGAAAGCCATTGCAATATCGTTGGCTTAGTTCCCATTGAATCAAAGTCAATTTATCGTTTGCCGTTCAAAGCAGCTGAAATCTGGAAGCACGACCAATGCTTCGATGCGACGCCGTTGCTCCATGAGAATTTTGCTGCTGAGGCGTGGCAACTGATTTGCGAAAAACTAAAGGCCGATGGTTTCTCGCTGATAAGCCTCGATACGGTGTCGGGGGAAGCCGACGTTGATGATGTGTTTAGATCCGTTGAGCAGAAGCAACGCATCGTTCGCTTTCAACGCGACGAATATCAGCGAGCCGCATTCACTCCCGCGGAATCGGTCGAAGACTATGTGCAACAGCATGTATCGAAAAGCGTCCGCAAAAACACAAGCAGATTGCTCCGCCGCTTGGAAGACCAAGGGACGGTCACATGGGAAACGTCCGATGACTCCAGCAATTATGAACAATTGACTGCTGACTTCCTGAGAATCGAAGCGTCCGGATGGAAAGGTCGAGAGGGCACAGCCCTTGCCTCGACGGAGGCCACAAAGGCGTTCTATGAAGAAATGATTCGAGAGAGTGCACAAGTTGGCAAGGCAAGATTTCTGAGCCTGAAACTTGATGGACGACCTGTCGCAATGCTCTCAGATATCCAATCTGGGCAGTTCGTCTACTCGTACAAAACAGCGTATGACGATGAGTTTGCACCATTTTCGCCCGGTCAACAGGTTGAGGTCAAGAACCTTGAATTCTTACATCGAGACGGCGTTGCGTTGGGCGACTCGTGTACTTCTTCGAGCAACTCGACCATCAATCGAATTTGGGGGCAGAAGCTCAGGTTTCAAAACCTGATCCTCAGTCTTTCACCCGGCCTCGCCAGAACCGCCGTTCGAGCGTTGCCACTCGTGCAGTCCGCCGTCCATCGGCTGCGAAACAAATAGGCAAACCGTTCAGGACAATCAAAAAGGAAAAAACATGATTCAAAAACTTACACCAACTGAGCTTGCAAGATTCAGCGACGACATGGTTCGCGTTGACGCAGAGCAATTTGCAAACAACGTCGATCTGACTCCCTTCTCAATTCAACATGAGCTGCCCAGCCACCCGCTGTTTCAATTAGAAAGTTTGGTTGAGCTGTCGAAGCGGCTACCGAAAGAACAGCGTGAATATGTCTTCGCCAAGAAAGAGTTTGGTGCACATGACGATTTGGAGCAGTACAAACATGCCGCTGACAATGACGAGCTATCGACAGAAGAGCTGATTAATGCAATTGAGACTCAGAACATCGTGATCGTCCTTCGCAATGTCGAATCAGACGACGTGTACGGTGAATTCGTCAATCAGTGTCTGGATTCTTTGTCGGGGATGGTCGAACCGGTAACTGGCCCGATCTCTGGTCGCGAAAGCTTTATCTTCGTCAGTCCTCCAAACGCCTACACTCCCTATCACTGGGATCCTGAGCAGAACTTCTTTATGCAAGTTCGTGGCAAGAAGCAAATGGCGATTTACGACGTCGCGGATCGTAACTTGCTGCCAGAGGATGCTCTGGAGCGTTACTACACTCAAGGCCAAATCATCACCAAGTGCCCTGAAGAATTATTCGACAGCTACGAGCTGTTCGAGATGAATCCGGGTGACGGTGTGTACGTGCCAGTGACAGCACCGCACTGGGTAAAGACACTTGATGAAGTTTCCATTTCTGTGAGCATCAACTTTCGAACGCCTAGCTCGATTCGTAGAGCCCGTGTGTTTCGTGCAAATCGCATGATGCGAAAGATCGGCCTTCGCCCCCAATCGGTAAGTCCGCGTGCTGACTTCTGGAGCGAACGCCTGAAGTCGTCCATTCTGGAAGTTCCCGCCAAAATCAAAAAGACTCTGGGCAAGTAGTCGATTTGCATCCCCACCACCTATCAAAAGTGATACTCACATGAACCCAAATGAACTATTCCAGTGTTCTGACCTCCTCAAATCACTCAGCAAAGAGATGGCTGACGGCGATTCAGAGCGGCTTGTCTTGTGGCCGAAACCCAATGTTTCGCTTTCATCTTCGCCTGCTCAGAAAGAACTGCGCTATGTTGAATCGGCTTTCGAAGAAAGTAGCGTCCTGATCGACCCTCAGCACGTCTCGGGTTGCGAACAACAAATTGCCACGCTTGAAAAACACGGCCTTCTTGAACAAGATTTTCACGATCGCGTGAAGATGATTACGGTCAAGTTGAGCGATAAAATTGCTGAGCTTAATGACGATCTTTCGATCAATCGAGAAGTGATTCAAACTCTCGAAGAATTTCGCACGGTACAAGAAATTTGGGACAGGTTCGATGTCGATCCTCTCAATAGCTTCTCATGGAACCTGTCGTGGTGGAACGCTTTTCAGTCGCACGGTGACTTGCATCTAATCAAGTTCGAGCGAGCCGGTAGGGTTGTCGGTCTCGCCCCGTTCTATGTTGACCGCTGGTTTGGGTTGGCACGACTTCGGTTCCTCGCCACGGGCGATGCGTGCACGGATTACGTGGATCTTATCTGTGATCCTGAGCACTACGAGTTGTGCACTTATTCTCTCGCCGAATACATCCAGTCAAAACGATTCGATGTCGTGGAATTGGAATGCACCAGAAATGATCGCCTTGCTCTTTTGCTTAAACAACATCTGAACCGCAGTTACAGTTTTGATCATCGCGTGGTAGAGCCCACTTGGAGATTGGCGCTGCCGGATACTTGGGACGAGTTCAAGTCTCAGGCTAAAAAGTCGCTGCGACGTAAAATCAACAAGGCAGTTCGAAAGCTCGACTCAGGAGAGTTTTCAATTTCATCTTCCGCCGACATGCCGATCGAGACCGCCTTTGAGACTTTCAGAAACCTTCACACTAGCCGATTCGAAAGCATGGGCAAACCGGGCGTGTTCGCTGATCCGCAATTTGAAACGTTTCTTCAGTCGGCGGTTTTCGATTTCAGTCAAAACGGAAAAAGTGAAATCATCTTTGCGTCGCACAAAGGAGAACCGATTGCCTCGCAGTTGTATTTCGACTCGTCGAATGGATTCCAGTTTTACCAATCCGGATACGATCCTGACTCGATGAAGCTTGAGCCCGGGCATCTGCTATTCACAGCGATGGTTCGTAGAGCAATCGACAGAGGAGATTCATACTTTGATTTTCTCCGGGGCAACGAACCCTACAAAGAGTATTGGGGTGCAGAGCCTCACGCACAGAACAAACTTCGGATGGTTGCGAAAAAAGTCGTTCCGACTGCAATTGCAAAAATCGTCGAAACCGGCCGAAGCGTATTCCGAAGGAACTGATTTTTCAGGTTAGACCAGCCGATGCCACAAATTATCCAGCATTGCGATAGATCGTGACCTAGTGTTCAGTTGAAAACAATACGAGCCAACCTTCAACTTAAGAATACGCATGAACACGACACTGTCCATCGAGACCGCTCAGAAAAGAAGTTTGAAACAATCCGTAAAGGAACTTGCAGGGCAAGCGGTCGCCATGCTCGCACCGCAAAAGGCGAAGCAACTCTTTGAGTCTCCCGAAAGCCAGCCAAGCGGAATACAAGACAAGCTGATTATGGCACATCTGAAAAGGCGTGCGATGCTCAATAAGCAAGAAGACTTCTTCGAGCGACTGCACATTGATTTTTGGCAGGGTGATGGTGGTGCGGCATTCTCGAAAAACTGCGATCACCGTTTCGAAGATTTATTCCTCGCCAAGCAAAGGGAAGACTTCGATCAGCTGCGTGCAATTTGGGCATCACAACGACCTCAGCACATTGTCGAGTTCGGCTGCAATTCTGGACTTCTGCTTCAGTATATGACAACGGAACTCGGCGGTGCGAAAACATCGACCGGTATCGAGATCAATGCCGAGCAGGTTCGTCAAAACCAAGAATCATCAGAGTTCGATTCGCGAATTGAATTTCTCAACGCCGACGGAGGTGAATGGCTTTTCGCAAATGGAAAGCCAAATTCGCTGTTCGTTTCCAACGGTGGAGTCCTCGAATACTTTCGTCGCGAGCGACTGGATGAAATGTTGACTCACATTTCCAGAAACCTTGGGCCAGCCGTTTTCTTTGCGGTTGAACCTGTTGCCAACGATCACGACTGGAGCAAGACATCGGATTCCATCCCGTTTGGTGAAGAACTGTCGTTCTCTCACAACTACACCGATCTATTTGAATCCAATGGGTTTCAAGTCGTTCATCAACGACCGGTTGAATTCGACTCGTGGAAAATGATGGCGACGATTGCAGTTACCGAAGGTTAGGATTAGAAAGTTCGTTTGAACGTTCGGGCGTTTCTGCATTTAAGAATTTACGGAGGACTTATGAGAAGGTTGTGTTCGATCGCAGTTCTGTTGTGCCTTGGCGCATTGACTGGATGCGATCGCGAAACCCAGAAGTCCGCTTCGTCTGATTCAAGCCAAGCCTCAGATGCGGCGGTAATTCAGTTCACGAATCGAGTGGCTGAAGTTTCATGCGGTCAGTGCCAACTTGAAATGAAGGGCGACGGATGCGATCTTGCTGTAAGAATTGACGGAAAGTCGTATTACGTCGATGGAAGTTCAATCGACGATCACGGCGATGCTCATGGTGACGGTGGTTTGTGCAACTGCATCCGAAAGGCCAAGGTCTCTGGTGAGATTGTTGATGGGCGTTTCGTGGCGAAATCCGTTGAAGTGGTGAAGAGCGAACCAAAGAAGTAACCTCGAATCGACTGGCGAAAGCTTACTTCTTCTCTGAGTTGCTATCTGCTTCCGGTTCGGGCTCAGGATCATCGGCTACCGAGGATTCCGTCTCGAGTTCTGGTTGAATCGCCGAGTTAACAATTCCGTCAGACTGAATTGGCTCGAGCTGTCCAACGCTTCTTGTCAATGATGCAAGGAGTTGACTGTACTGAGATTGCAAACTGGCTTCGGTGATGCGATAGCGAAGGACGCTTCGCCAGTTGGCAATCAGTTGCACATACTCAATTTCATCCGTCGAGTATTCATCAATCGAAAGATCAAGAGTGCGTTGAGCTTTCGGGATGATGTCGTTTTGAATCAGCTCAAGCGTTTGCCCATTGCTTTCCAGCTTGGCAACCAAATCGAACACTTCTTCAGCGACCATGTCTTGCAAACTATCCAGCCGACTTTGGGAGGCACGACGATTGGCTTGCGCTTCGCAGATGCCTGCTCGAATCCGACTCTTGTAGACGGGCAGGTTGAATCCAACGCCCAACAAAAGCGCGTCGTCGCCGTTAGCGACTGGGCTGATTCCGCTGTCTGATGTTGTAATCCAGTTGAGACCAACAGTGAAGTCTGGCTTCTCTTCGAGGCTGGCAAGATGAATCTTCTTTCGATCTCGGTTGACGTTGGCAAGCTGGGCCTGCAAGTCGGGTCTGGCTTGTATGGCTGACGCAATAAGGCTGTCAACGTTGAGTTGGCTGCTTTGTGTCTGCAATTGATCGAGAATTTGCAGATGCGAATTCGGATCAACGTGAAGCAGCCTCGCAAGTCGAGCTTGAAACGACTTTTCCTTTTGCTGTAGCTCCGCGAGTTGGTTCTCAACCTTCGACTGTTCGACCTGAACGTTCAGAACGTCTTGCTGCGTTACCGATTGCTTGACTTCGTATTGCCGCTGGATCACTTCGGCAATTTGAGCAAGCGATTCAGCGTCTTCTTTGGTGATCTCAATCGACTTTCGAATGAATAGCAACTGGTAGCAGGCTGTTCGAATCTTCTCCGCTGTTACTAGCTGGATTTGCATCAGATCGGCTTCGGCAGCAGCAACTTCGTCCGAGACGATCGCAGCTTTGGTAGCGCGGCGCTGAGCGTTCGTAAATTTTTGACTAACGCCCAAGGCAAATGCTTGACGCCCAGCAGCAGTTTCAACAGGTGAGAGGTGCGTTGTCGTGTTCACCATCGGATCTGGCAGCGAAAGCACTTGTGGTATCCGGTGCTTGATTGCGTCAATCTTGTGCTGGGCTTCTTGCAAACTAGGATTGCGTTGCAGACCAAGCTGCACGTATTCTTCAATTGCACCTGCTTCGCTAGTCGTTTCGACCGGCACAGTTTGACTTGATGTGATAGCATTAGCAAAGCAAGGCTTGCAGTTCTTGAGCTGCTGCATCGCTGCTTGTGGCGTGCGACATCCGCTAGCAGCGACAATTGCTAACGCTGCGATTGCTAATATCCTCATTGGAACCGATCCTGTCTGCGACTTCGGGGGACGTACTCAATGGTTATCGTCTGATTAACCGTTAAATGCCGACTTTGGCTGAGACCGAGCAACTTGCTGATCCAAGCGGAACAGATTTACTTTGCCCGTACGTTGATACGGCCAGTTGCAAAATGAATGGAGTGGCAATGAACGCCCCCTTGGATCGGGAATTCACTGTCCAAACGGCGGGAAACCAGCTTGACCGAGCGGAGGTTCCGTCCTACGCTTTCAGGTAACACCCTTCAATCGGAAAAGTAAAAACTCAGTTGTTCCGTACAAACGTCATCTCGATTCTGCTTGCTGCACTGGTGGTGCTCTGTCCTTTTCAGTGCATGCTGAGTGGCTGTTTGGCTAATGGTATTGATGCGGGAGCTATATCCTCGACCAGTTGTTGCGACCACTGTTCGCAGCCTGCCGGTGATGGGGAGCAAGGTTCGGAGTTGCCAGCCGATTGTAATTGTGGTGATTGCTTCTGCCGTGGTGCGCTTCCAGTCGACTTTGTTTCACAAGACTGGGTTTTCGTTGATCTCGTCACTTTCATGACGACTTGGGTGAACCTTGACGCTGCACCTAATGCGACGCCTTCGGGCCAATTGATTCGCCATTCATCTGCACTGCCCATCGACGCCTCAGCGCTCGAAGTGTGCGCTTCGCTCTGTTGCTGGATCATCTAAAGCGGCTCTTCGAGTTGCCTCGACATTGAGTCTTGATCGCTCCCAGCGTTTCTAGCGACCTATTCGAATGTCGATTTCTTGATTGCATGTGCGCTCTCTGCTGCGCAGGTTCACCCGCGACGCCACGAGATTTATTATGAGCGAAGTTACATCGACGACTGTGGAAGTTTCTGCGTCTGACAAGGACGCAGCAGATTTCAATCAACCTGAGCCAACAACTGCTTCCGATTCGACTTCAACGGCAAGTTTGATTGGTAGGGCCACTCGGGCTGTCTTGGGCGGCATACCGACATTGATTGTTCTCGGAATGCTCGGAGGACTTGCATGGTGGGGACATCACCATGACTGGAGTCTCCCGAAGTTCTCGGAACTCACTGGGAATGTCGAACAAGAAGGCGTGCTTTGGTGCGACGAGCATGGCGTCGCGGAGGCTGATTGCATTTCATGCAACGCCGACCTGATGCCAAAGGGAGAGCTGTTCGGGTGGTGCAAAGAACATGGGGTGCACGAATGTGTATTGCACAATCCGCAACTGTCGCAGCTCAAAGAAGTCCCAGACATAAACCAGAATGATCTCGATCGCGCTGCGGAAGCAATCGCTGCCTACCCCCGCACCAAGAATGACTCTGGCTGCAAAATGCATTTGAGGCGAATTCAATTTCCGTCGATTGAATCGGTTGATCAAGCTGGAATTGACATCAATCTGGTTGATCGCGGCCCGGTGATTGAAACCATCAAGACGACAGGAGAAGTCATCTACGACCCGACTCGCGTAACTCACGTTTCGTCACGCTCTCAGGGTTCGCTCTGGCAAGTTGAAAAGAATGTCGGAGACCGAGTCCAGAAAGGTGAACTTCTCGCGTTGGTGGACGCAGTTGAAGTGGGCCGTTTGAAATCAAAACTCCTGCAAGCTTTGGCTCAGCTCGAACTGGACACGACAACATTGGAACGCGTCTCCGGGCTCGGTGGAGGCGTCATTCCCGAAAAAAGGATACAGGAAGCGAAAGCGGCCAGATCCGGAACGGAATTTGAAATTCAAAGCATCATACAGTCGCTTTCCAACTTGGGCCTGCCAATCCGCCTGAATGACGTCAAAGGACAGTCCGCTCAGGCCGTCAGTTCGAAACTGAAACAACTTGGACTGCCTCAATCGTTGGTTGAATCGACGAATCAAAACGAGTTATCCGCCAATTTGATTCCAGTGATGTCGCCTCGCGATGGCGTCGTCGTCATGCGAGAAGCCGTGGCGGGGGAAGTGATCGAAACCGGTAAACCGTTGTTTACGATCGCCGACACAACACGCATGTGGCTACTGCTGAATGTACGTCTCGAAGAGGCAGAGCGAATAGCAAATGGCAAGAAGGTTGTGTTCACACCCGATGGTTCGGAAATGCAGGTTGTTGGAACCATCACGTGGATCAGCACCAACGTCGACAGTCAGACAAGAACTATTCGTGTTCGGGCGGAACTCGACAACCGGTCAGGACGCCTGCGTAATGAAACCTTTGGTGCCGGTGAAATAGTACTGCGTGAAGTCGATGACGCGATTCTCGTACCCAATGAAGCCATTCACTGGGAAGGATGTTGTCATGTCGCATTCGTGCGGGACAAAGACTACTTCAAAGAAGGATCGTTCAAAGTTTTCCACACTCGGAGCGTTCGACCGGGTGCCATCATGGGCGACCACACCGAAGTTATTGCGGGGCTGTTACCCGGCGAAGTTGTTGTTACCAAAGGCAGCGGAGTTCTTCGCGCAGAGTTGCTAAAGGGGAATTTGGGGGCTGGCTGACTGTGTGAACATTGACAGCCGGTCGGCTGTAAGAAGCTACTACTTCCCCGAATCACCTTCAATCAAAACGTCACGCAATGCTTAATTGGATAATAGATTTTTCACTTCGCAATCGCTTGATTGTACTTTGTGGAGTCGCGTTGGTCATCGCTGTGGGTGCGTTTTCACTTCGCTACCTGAACATTGATGCGTTTCCGGACACAACGCCGGTGATGGTGCAAATCAACACGACAGCTCCTTCGCTTTCGCCAGAAGAAGTCGAACGACAAATTACATTCCCGGTAGAGCAAGTCATTAGCGGGCTTCCGGCATTGGAAAAACTACGTTCCATTTCCAAGTTTGGCCTGTCGCAAGTCGTCGTTACGTTTGAAGACGGAACTGATATCTATTTCGCAAGGCAGCTTGTTGCCGAACGGATCTCGACCGTAGAGTTGCCGGAAGGAATTGAACGACCGAAGCTAGGCCCAGTCTCCACCGGATTGGGAGAGGTGTTTCATTACGTTGTTCGTCTCAAAGATGTCGACATTTCCGCGTTGCCTCGCGAAAGACAAATCGAAGAACTCACTAAGTTGCGAACGGTTCATGATTGGGTGGTTAAGCCGCAACTGCGAACGGTACGTGGCACCGCTGAAGTTAATAGCTGGGGTGGATTTGAAAAACAGTATCAAGTTCGAATCGACCCGGCTCGCCTGATCAAATTTAACCTGACGTTTGATGAAGTCGTCGATGCGGTCAAGGCCAACAATCGCAACGTGGGTGGTGGAAACATCACTCGCAATACGGAGATGTTGCTGGTTCATGGAATCGCCCGAACTGTAAACATCGAACAGATCGAAAACATTGTCATCAAAGCTGTGGATGGCTCACCAGTTCGCGTAGGCGATGTTTCCGATGTACAGATAGGCCATGAGATTCGCCGCGGTGCTGTGACAGCGGACGGACAAGGTGAAGTCGTCTACGGGCTGGGGTTCATGCTGATGGGAGAGAATCCCCATGAGGTGACGAACGATCTAAAACGCAAAATGGAGGAAATCAAAACGACGCTGCCGCCCGGCGTCGAAGTTGCAACCGTCTACGACCGAACCGAACTGGTCGACGCAGTAATCAAGACGGTGCAAAAGAACTTGTTCGAGGGAGGACTGCTGGTTGTTGCCGTGTTGTTCGTGTTCCTCGGCAGTCTTAGAGCCGGATTGATCGTTGCGTTGGCGATTCCGCTGTCAATGTTGTTCGCGTTTTCGGGGATGCTGCAAGTCGGTATCGCTGCAAGTCTACTCAGTCTGGGAGCCATTGATTTTGGTCTCGTTGTCGATAGTTCCGTCGTGATGGTGGAAAACTGTGCGAGGCGAATCTCACTCGGAATACCACGTGGCCAGACAAAACTCGACGTCATACGTGACGCCGCGATCGAAGTGAGAAAGCCGACCATGTTCGGTGAACTGATCATCATGATCGTTTACATTCCGATCCTGACGCTGGGAGGCGTTGAAGGAAAACTCTTTCGTCCGATGGCGATGACGGTCATTTTTGCCTTGGCAGGTTCGATGTTCCTTTCGTTGACATTGATGCCGGTGTTGGCCAGCTACTTCTTGCCCAGCAAGATACAGGAACGTGAACCATTATTGATTCGCGTTATCAAAAGGCTCTACAAACCAATTTTGCATTTTACGATGCACCAAAAAGCAGCCGTGATGCTGTTCGCAGCGGCTGTTCTTGCGTTTGCGTTTGGAATGATTGCACCAAATCTTGGGTCAGAGTTTGTGCCAAAGCTTTCTGAAGGTGCGTTGGCGATCAACGTTGTACGACTGGCCGGAACGGACTTGGATGAGTCGATCCGCATCAACACGGAAATGGAGAAAACGGTACTCAAGAGGTTCCCTTCCGAGGTAGAGCATGTCTGGAGCCGCATTGGCAGTGCAGAGGTCGCAACCGATCCGATGGGCGTGGAGCTTACCGACATGTTCATCACGCTCAAACCGCGATCGGAATGGACAAAGGCAACGACACAAGCTGAATTGACGGAGCTGGTGCAGAAAACACTGCGAGAAATGCCCGGTCAAAAAATCGCGATGACTCAGCCAATCGAGATGCGTTTGAATGAGATGATTAGCGGAGTGCGTAGCGACGTGGCGGTCAAGTTGTTTGGCGATGATTTTGATGTGTTGGTCGACAAGGCCAAAGACATCGAGCGAGTGCTGAAATCAATTGACGGAAACGCAGACGTCAACGTGGAGCAAATAACCGGCCAGCCAGTCTTGCAAATCGTCATCAAGCAAGACGAGATCGCGAGGTATGGCGTATCGGCCACGGAAGTGCTGAATATGGTGGAGTCGCTTGGCAGCTACCAACTCGGAGAAGTTTACGAAGATCAACTCCGGTTCCCGTTAGTCGTTCGTTTGCCCGATACGGTCCGCAGTTCGCCACAGTCGATTGGCAATATCGAAATCAACACGCCCTCTGGCCAGCGGATACCACTTTCGCGATTGGCCGACATCAAATCTGTTGAAGGTCCGTCAACGATCACTCGTGAATGGGGATATCGTCGCATCACAATCTCTTCCAATATTCGTGGCCGCGACATGGGTGGATTCGTTGCGGAAGCTCAGCGGCGAATCGAAGAAGAAGTGCAGTTGCCTGATGGACGCTACCACCTTGAATGGGGCGGACAATTCGAGCATTACCAAAGTGCCCGGCAAAGATTGATGTTCATCGTCCCCGCGGCTTTGGCCATGATTCTGGTCCTGCTTTACATGACGTATCACAATTTGGTTGATACGTTCCGTGTCCTAACGGGGATCCCGTTTGCTTGGACGGGTGGCATCATCGCACTCTGGATTCGCGATATGCCGTTTTCTATCTCTGCGGCAATCGGATTTGTTGCACTCTCAGGTGTGGCAGTCCTTGATGACATGTTGTTGGTAACAACGATTCGCCGTTTCCGCCGTGCAGGGATGGCTCTCGAAGAAGCAGTCGAAACCGCGGCCATGACGCGTTTGCGTCCCGTCTTGATGACAACATTGGTGGCGGCAGTTGGGTTCCTTCCGATGGCCCTCAACACGGGAATCGGCGCAGAAGTCCAACGACCATTGGCAACTGTGGTGGTGGGTGGAGTTATAAGCGCGATGATTATGTCGCTGCTGGTTCTGCGAGTTCTCTATAGCGTGTTTGCCGGTGTCACCGGTGAGGCGATGACGGAGAACGAACCTGAATCGACCTCGCAAACTGAAAACAACGGGCAATCGCCCGCCGATCGGATGCGTGATCCGGTCATTTCTTCACTTGATTAGAAAACTACTTAACAAAGGCAAGTTGAAATGCGTAACTACGAAATGTTTGGAAAGTCTGCCGTTCTGTTAGCTGCAACCTTTATGGTTGCTGGATGTGCGGGTGATAAGCCAGTCGCCAAAAGTGACTCAGGCGAGTCCAACACAGCCAGTGCTTCACATGACGATCATTCGGGCTGGTGGTGTGTGGAACACGCGATTCCAGAAGAAGAGTGCAGCATGTGCAGTGCTACTGCGGCAAAAGATTTCAAAGACAAGGACGACTGGTGCGAGGAACACAATCGTGCTGAATCACAGTGTTTCATTTGCGACCCCAGTCGCGCAGAGAAGTACGCAAAGCTGTACGAAGCCAAGTACGGTGAAAAGCCACCCGCTGCTATCGAGTAAGGCAAACGATGGACAATGCCGACGGCGAAGCAAAAACGATCGAGTATTGGTATCGCGGTGTCCTTTGTATTGGCGGAATCGTAGAGTTGATGCAGCAATTGCGGAATTGCTGCTCAATTTGCAGAGCCGTCTCAATTGTCATTTTTCTTAGATATTCAGATTCTTGCAGTAACACTCTGATATAACTGCGTGTATGGAGTGACGTCAAAACTAGAAAATTAAACGAAGGCAATTCAAATGTCGGTCAGAGAATTGATTCTTGTGGCGGTTGTGGTTTCTCTCTCAGCGGGCTCAGTCGGGGAGGTTATGGCTCAAGGAAACAATCAGATCTTTCCACCACCACTTCCATCGACGACAGTCCAGCAGAATAGCTTGACCGTTCCGCAAACCAACATCCAAACAGTTCCAATGCAAGGCACTCAGCAACGGATAGTGCCTCAACAGGGATTCGCTCAACCCCAGCAAGGACTTGTTCAGCCACAGCAACAATTCGCGCAACCGCAACAAGGAATTCCGCAACAGCAATTCCAACAACAGCAGTTTCAACAGCAGCCGTTTCAGCAGCAGGGAATTGTTCAGCAAGGCGGAATGCAGCAGCAATTCCAACAGCCGCCAAACGCCCTCAACAAGGCTCAATTGCGGGACATTGAAACAATAACGTCCCAGCTAACTCAATACACCAAGATGTTGCATGACCAGCATCATGCTTTCCTTGAAGGCCAGCGACATGCCAAGAAACTGGACGAAGACGTCACGGCTCTCGAAAGGCAGGCAGAGGCACTTCAGGCAATCGTCGCGCGATCCGATGGAAGCCAACAGTCCATGTTGCAAATGCGTGGAAGTGCCAGTGACTTTCTGCAACTATCCTTCCGAATATCTAGAACGATTGATCTAACGCAGCCTTGGCTTCGCGGTTCACAAGCACAGAACGGAATCACGCAAATGCGGCAAGCGGCTCAGGGAGTTACCAGCATTGCTATGCGTGTTGACCAGTATCTTCCTGTCGATACTCAGTTGATCGACCGACAAACGGAGATTCTCGAAGCTGCCGTTAAAGAGATGCACGACGAGTTTCATGAACATCTCGACGGCTACGAGGTTTCAAGGCATCTGGACGAAGACATTGAGGGAGTTGAAACCCTCGTGGAACACATGCACGGGTTAGCCCATAACAAGAGTTGGGGTCAAATCAATTTCAATCATCTCTGGCAGGATCTCGCTGAGGTGAAGCAAAAGACGGCTCACATTGAATCGTTGTTCGTCAGACAAGCTCAAATCGGCGTACGAACTCAGGATTGGATCGGAATCGAACATTCCAGAGACGCGATTACCGACGTCCTTTCATCCGCTTATCTTTTGGAACACATGATTCGCAAGACCCAGCCGGTTCAGCAACAGCCGATCCAACAACCAATCCGCGACTCCCGTCCCTTGCGAGATCGGCATGGTCATCCCGTTAATCCCAACACGATCCACGATCGGCACGGGCATTCGCACAATCACAACGACCGATGAATAGTTCGCGAACGTTTGTCGCAGGATGGCTTCGCTCATTTATCAGTGATTCGATTGGTAGAAACCTCATTGCAGTCACCGGAAAGGTCTACGCTCACTCACGAATCTAACGAATTGCCGATACAATGTACGGCATCGCATTTAGGTTCGGAAAAATAAATGGCAGCAGATCCAATCGTTCACTGTTTACAGGAACTCACTGACTACGACGCGTTCGAGAGCCTTTGCAGTGCATTGATGAGCGGGCTGGGCTATCCAGACATTGAACCCTTAGGTGGTCGCTCAGACAAAGGGAGAGACGGGCTTCACTACTGCAAAGAAAACGATGTCGATACTGTATTTGCTTTTACAGTAAGACAAGATTGGCTGGTCAAGCTCAAGCAAGACTGCCGGAAAATTAAGGAGAAACACAATCATCCTTGCGATGAATTGGTATACGTCACGACTGCACAATTGACGGCAGGCCAGCGGGACGACGCGATAGAAGATATCGAAGCAGAGTTTGGGTTTGTCCTGAAAATCTACGGTCTGCAAAGATTACGGGTTCAACTCGTGGGCAACCAACGCCATTTGATCCCTCAACATCCTCAAATCTTCTGCTGGCCCTATTTTGATTTTCGGGGAGGGGTATCAACAGCGTTTGGGCGGGATCTGATTGTCCTCGACCATGTACCCTCGGATCATGCACTAGCTGTATGGCTGGCGCGCCGGTTGTCTCTGGAGGGGTACGCGGTTTGGTGCTTTGGCTTGGCTCCCATGGCGGGAGAATCAATTGACGAAACGCTTCGAACTCTTATCGAGAATCGAGCCATCAAGTACGTCCCGTTGGTATCTGGGGCTTCTCTCGACGACGCCGATTTCGTCGCCCGAATCGCATTGGCAAATGCGTCACAGGAAGGATTGGTCTTACCCGCAAAGGCAGCCGACTACGATCCAAATCGCTTACCATCGCAGGTCCGCACGTTCGAAGTTGCAGATTTCAAGGCAGGATGGATTCAAGGACTTGGCAATGTCTTATCGCAGCTACAGACGCTGACTGGATATAAATCAATTGAGACGGGGCGCGGTCACGATATTGCGTTGCAGTCATTCATTCCAGAACCGCTGACGAAACCGGAAGAAGAGCCAATTTGGACCAATAGTTTTGAAGTAACACGATTGCCGGAAAGCTTGAGGGTGTATACGAGTTACAGCGTAGTCAAAAAAGGCGAACTTCTAAAAGTCGAGGATGAATGGGCATATTCTAGAATCGACGGCCGAACATTTGTTGCTTTCGAATCGCCGCCTGAGGGCCTGAAGTTAAGTCTTCGAAACTCAATCAACATTGAGTCAACTGAAAAGATTGGCGAAGTTGTTGCGACGATCGCAGTAAGGGAAATTCTTCGGCGTGCCTTAAGGATCTGCGGACTCAAGCGAGGGCTGGTTTGGTGCGAGGATCGCGAACTTCTGTACTTTTCATCCGGCGATGGCAATCCACAACGAAAAATCGACTATGTCACGGCGAGCGGCAAAAGTTCAACTGTCGCTGTAACAGGAATACGTCAGTGGGGGTCGGGAGAGCGAGCGACCCACATCTTCTATCAACTCGCACCAACCTTCCGAGCGATTGTTGACCACGACAAACGCTATTCCGTAATCCTAAAGATTTACGTTCGCGTAACGGACAACAAAGGCGAACTCTTCACGGGCAAGGCAATCGGGAAAAGACGTAAGAAAGTCACGAAGAGTTGGTGGAACAATCACTTTCTCGCTCGAACACTCGGTGTCATGCAGTTTTTCGGCGAAGGAGAAAATGAGATTCTGCTTGGCCAAGATGAATTTCAGTTGGCGATTTCGACATCTCCTTTGATTTGGGAATGCCCCGTTTCAATCGACGAAGCGGCAGTTGATCGAATCGGCGATTTCCAAGAAGAATTAGCGGCACTTAGTATGCGGAACTATTCGTTTGATGAAAACGAATCTGAGGAGGAAGTGAAATGAATGAATTTTCGTTGTTTGACGAACCCAATGCTGTTTTTGCGGGTGGCAAAGAAGCATCCGACCCGCACGATGGCCTCGCTCTTTTTGGTGCACTTGATTCGACTTCCACTACTGGACAAATGCCAGCCCACGTTGTGATTGGTACGGCGAACGGAGTAAGGCTTTGGCAAGAGTGGTCGACGCGTTTCAACGAACCCGCTTCTTGCGTAGAAGTCGCTCGTCAGCGTCCTTGGCCACCTTTCGTGGGCTACGAGGTCGCGTTTGGTTGCGTTTGGCCGCAGCCAGCTCGTCAATTCGAACTTGATGAGGCCGCGCTCGATGTCTCGTCTAGGAGACTGAACAAAAACGAACGTGTCTATCAAGTCGTAGATCAGTATTTAGCGCCATTTGAATCTATCAAGAAAATGGACGAACAACCAAGCACCGTTATTTGCGTTGTTCCAGACTTCGTTTATCAAAACTGCCGTCCCAAATCCTACGTCTCAGACACAACCGAATCCGAATCTGACAGACTGATATTGGCGATTGGCAAAGAGAAAGCGAAGACTGGCCAGATGTCATTTTTTGAGGAATCGCATGGGTTTGGGGAAGCCATCGACGTGTCAGATCAGTTTGGATACTCGCTTGATTTCCGCCGTCAACTAAAGGCTCGGGTGATGCCGCATGGAATTCCAATTCAAATTATCAAAGAGTCCACATTGACGGTAACCGATCAAATTCAAAATGGAGAGAAGGGAACGAACCCTTTGTCTGATCGACTATGGAATTTGGGAACCTCGCTTTACTACAAGTCTGGCAAGAAGCCTTGGAAGATTGGAGGAACACGCGACGGCGTTTGCTATTTGGGTATTTCTTACAAGCTTCAGGAAGGAAGCAATCGAACGGCTTGTTGTGCCGCCCAAATGTTCATCGACAACGGTGACGGAATTGTCTTTTTAGGAGACTTCGGACCTTGGTATAGCGAAAAAGAGGGTGAGTTCCACTTGACAGGCAACGCCGCTGAAAAGTTGCTTCGCGGTGCGCTAGAGACATTTCGGGATCAGGGAGGGCAAGAGGTTAAAGAAATTTTCCTACATGCCAAATCAGGCATCAACTACGAGGAGATTTGTGGATTTCGGCGAGCGGTGTCAAAAGATTGCAAAATAGTAGGTGTAAAAGTTCGTCAAGATCGCGGGGGCGTGCGAATGTTTCGCAACGGTCGCCGTCCAGTCTTGCGTGGAATGTTTTGGAAACAATCACAACGGCATGGTCTTCTTTACACCAACGGATTCAAACCGCGGATTGGCACGTACGATGGATTCGAGGTTCCTGTTCCCTTGGAGATCAGGGTTCAGCATGGACGGGTTGATATTGAAACCGTAGCTAAAGACATTCTGGCGCTGACCAAGTTGAACTACAACGCGTGCTTGCTCGGTGAAGGAATGCCTATCACCATCAAATTCTCATCAGCAATTGGCGAGATTCTTCTAGCTAACCCGTCGCTGCCTAGATCAGAGTATCGACACAATTTCAAGTTCTATATTTAGTAGAATTTTGCAGCCCTAGGGAATAAGCCCGAAACGAATCTTGGTTCCGCAACAAAACACTCAAAGCTGTCTTTCTATTCCAGTGACGGGTGAGATGCGTTAATTGTTGCCAAACAGAATCAGCCGTTGTCGAGTTCTACGCTGCTTCTGCGTGGCTCCGCCATTCGCTTTCATGAACTGTGGGCCGAACGGAAGTTGCGACAGAACTCGGTTGTAGTACAGCTCAAGTTGCTTTCCTCTCAGCAGAGTTCCGGCACGATTTGAGACTGGCGTAAGGAATTCGACGCGCGGATGTTCGTCTGTGTTCAGAATTGCCGAAGTCGGTTTCCAGTCACCGTGGTACAGGTCAAAAAACCGATCGGCCGAGGCAATAGTCGGGTCGACTGTTCCAATCTGATCGACCAAGGCCGCGATTCGTCGGTCCAGATAGCTGGCGTCAACTTCCATTGGAGACTGAGTGCCGATCAAAGCAATAACAGGGCTGGTTGTTTCCAGTTGCCCCCACCAAATCGTTGTGTGCGGGAAAGCACTGGCGAAGCTGTTGGCAATCAACTCGAACTCCCGCTCTCCAAGCTGGTAAAGCGGCAACCATTGGCAGAACAGCCCGTCCGTTTTCAGTCGACTGGCTGCAACCTGATAATGTTCAACTGTGTAGAGATACCCGGTTTCACTTTCCCATGGAACGAACAAGTCGGAAACGATCACGTCGTATTTTCGGTCATTGGCCAACAGCTCGTGGCGAGCATCGTCGATGTGGATCTCGACTTTGGGATGATCGACGACGTTGTAGTTGTGTTCGGCTAGAACGCGGGCAGCTTCGACGACCTCTGGAATTAGTTCCACTGCCACAATGCTTTTGACTTCCGGATGGGGGACTGCTCCTCCAGCCGTTAATCCGGTGCCCAAGCCCATAAACAAAACGTCACTGGGATTCGGATGAAGCAAAATCGGAATATGTGCTTGTCGGTATTCGCGAACATTGCCACCCGTTGTGCCAAACCGGTAGTGAAGGTTTTGACGAACCTTGAATGCACCAGTTTTCTTCCTCTCGATCACATCAATCCAGCCGTAGGAAGAATTCCAACGTTGGACTAAATGCTCGTCGTATTGCGTTCTGTTGTGCGCGGATTCGGTGGGACTGGAGAGCGCAAATGCAGCGAAGACAGCAAATAAAACGACCGCCATTCCACACAGCTTTTTCTGCTGGCCGTGCCAAAGTAAAACCACCGCGGCGACCATCAGCAGTAACGAAACCAAAACAAACGAAGGCCAAAGTCCAATCCACACCAAAAAGAAAAAGCTCGTAAGCATCGCACCGAAGGCAGCCGCCATGGTGTTGGCTGCAGTAAGACTCCCAACGACTTGGCCGTTAGTTTCTGCTCTGCCAGCCATTGACCAAACGAGCGGCAACAACATGCCGAGACTTGCGATTGCAGGTGCTATGACAACTGCGACCAACAGGATGGCTCCGGAGATGTACTGCAAGAAGGAATCGCCCGAGCTGAAATATTTGAGTTCCGTTAGCCAGATAAAAACGGGAACGGAAATCACCGCAGCCAGTGCCCCGACTGCTGTTGTCACTCCAACAATCCGTTTTGGCGAAAACCACTTTTGCAGTTGAGCCACAACAACTGCTCCAACCGCCAGCGAAGCGAGAAACACCAGTACAACGATCCCAAACGTATACGTGCTGTTGTGGAATACGAGCGAGAACATGCGTGTGTAGAGAACTTGCAGCGACAGGATCGCAAAACCGCTGAGCGCTGCGAGTGCGTACAAGCCCAATCCAATTGGATGATGAGTGGATTCTTTTGGAAGCAGACTTTGCTGACTGACTTTGGCTTTGGCAGATCGCTTAACAACGATCGCGACCACGGCACAAAATGCTGAAAGACCTGCTGCCGCGTAACTGCTAGTGCGGACGCCAATCATCACTAGCGAATAAAACGTTGCCAACAGCACACCGGCGAAAGCCCCTGCTGTGTTAAAAGCGTACGCCCAAGTGATTGATTGAGAATGTGGCTCATTTTCGGTGGTGTTCGCCTGAACCGCGAAATAGTTCGCGATCATGGGAAGTGTAACCCCAAGAGATATCGTTGCCGGAAGCAGGAGCACAAAGCTAAAAACGGCTCTGATAGCCGTTTGCCATGCCACCGAGGAACTGCTCAGCCAAGGTGCGATCGCCTGCGACTGAGACGCATCCAAAATCACCGGAATTGCAAACGTCCAAACGACAACGACCAACTCCGCGATCGCGTAGCCCAGCAGCGGGGAAACGCGTGACGACCACTTGGCTCCAATCCAGTATCCAAACGCCATCCCTGCGAAATAGCTCGCCAGCACGATCGAGGCTGCGTGTACCGTGTGCCCAAATAGCAAGCCAATTTGTCGAGTCCACGATATCTCGTAGATCAACGCTGCCGCACCGGAGAGAAAGAAGATCGTGTAAACGGAGAGCCGAACCCAAAAAGGATCACGCGTTTGCGAGCTTGCGGATTGAGCGTTGTCAGAACTGGCAGCTTGTTCAACCAAGACTTCACTTCACAAAAAACAGGCGACCCAAAGGAGCCGCCCATCTTAATTCTATTCTTGTGTCGCAACGAGTCGCCATCAGCGATTAGTGACGATGGAAGTGTGTTGTGGTGTGAGGAACGATATGTGAGTGATTTCCATGTCGGACTCGGTCAAAGTGAGTCGTCGTATGAGGAATCAATCTTGGGCGATACTGAGGCACGCGATCCCAATGAGTCGTCGTGTGAGGAACGGCATCAACATGGTTTCCGTGCGGAATGTAGTCGATGTGGGTCGAGGTGTGAGGAACGAAAGCTGGACGTCGGTTCCAAGGGTTGATTGGACGAAGCGTTGTATGCGGCACTCGGTCGATATGGGTGGTCGTATGAGGAACCGCGTCAATATGATTCCCGTGTCGAACGTAATCCAGATGCGTCGTCGTATGTGGCACGTCGTGGAAATGGGTGTCTTGGTAGTAGCCCTGCGCATTTGCAAATTGAGCGGTTCCAAAGATTGCCACTGCTGCCAAAATAAGTGTGCTCGGCTTAAACATTTGATTCTCCCAGTGAGGATTGCTTTTCAGTTACGAGCCGCCTTGGCAGCCGTCCGTTGCCTTCGTTGGCAACTGAATGGTTCAATTGCAACCACCGTGCCAGTGACCGCTTTTGCCAATAATACGCGAAAAACGTGGGTTCTTTGTTGCTTGCTGCTCTACTCATTCCCACGATGTGTATTCAATTCGATGTAAGGCAGACCAGAATGACGACAGATATTCGCAACCGAACATTGGATGCACGATCGGCATAACCGGAACAATCGGAAGCAAACCTGTGCCGATCGTCGTTACATGCGTTAATGCCGATAACCGACTTAGTACCGTCGCAATGAGCCTAATTGGGACTATCGTCAGGACGTTTGGTGATGAATCGAAATTGGATCGCAGCTCTGGCGCTAATCGTAGCGTTCAGCGGTTGCCGCACGGTACAGCATTCATTGGTTGCCCCAAGCCAACCAACAACAAGCAAGTTGGTAGCAAGCAAAGCCGAGAACGGTCACAAGACTGCTTCGAAAAAGAAAGCCTCGCGGGTTCGCCAAGTTGCATTTCAAGAAGATGATTCGTCTCAAGAAGACGATGCACCTCAAGCGGGCTTGATCTCCGCCGAAAGTTCCATGGCACCTCAAGCCGAGCCGATCGTAAACACTGTTCCTTTCGAGAGTTCAGTTGCTACCTCGCTTCCGCAACTGGAGCAAACTGCACTGGCGACCAATCCCGCCGTTGCCGAAATTCAAGCTGAAATCGAATCCCTACGAGGCAAGCTAACCCAAGCAGGCTTGCCACCCAACCCAACTGCCGGGATCGTTGGAAGCGACATCAACGAAGACGGCGTTAGCGCGGGGCGATACGGTGTCTATTTCGGAAGAGAAGTTGTTCGTGGAAACAAGCTTGGATATTCGAGATCAGTTGTTTGTGCAGAGATAGAAACCGCAGAGCAACGGCTTGCTATCGTACAGCAACGATTGCTGACCGACGTTCGCCAACGTTATTACGACCTGTTGGTGGCTCAAGAAACGGTCTCTATGGCAGAGGAGTTGGTCAAAATTTCTCAAAACGCTGTCGACGTATCAAAGCGACTGCTGGAAGCCAAAGAAGCTGCTCAAACATCGGTACTTCAGTCAGAAATCGAACTGCAGAATGCCTCAGTCGTCAAACGGCAGGCTGAAAACCAACGACTTGCTGCTCGGCGAAAGCTGGCTGGTTTGTTGGGCGAAGCCGACCTTTCGCTGGACTACGTAGATGGAAATGTACGCGAATTAATCGCACTTACCGACTTTGAGCAATCGTTCGATGACGTCGTAAACAGCAGTCCGGAAATCGCTGCCTTGTTTGCTGACGTTGAACAAAAACGACGTCAGTTGCAACGCGAAATCGTCGAGCCAATTCCAAACGTGACTTGGCAAACGTCCTTGCAATACGACTTCTTGACTGACGACGTGATTCCGGGTTTTCAAATTGGAATGCCCATTCCTACGCTCAATCGCAATCAAGGAGCCATCCATCAGGCTCGGTACCAAATTGTTGCAGCCGAACGCCGGGCAGAGAAGAAAGCGTTGGATTTGCGTCAGCGATTGGCAAACGCCTACGAAAGCTATCTCGACGCAAAGCTTCAAGTTGACGCCTACGATTCGGAGATCATTCCCAAAGCCAAACGGACTTTGGATTTGGTGACCAAGGGCTACAAAGAAGGCGAAATCGACTTTCTTCAGTTGCTCACGGCTCAACGAACCTATTCCCAGATCAACCTGACTTACTTGCAACAACTTCGACAAGTCTGGCAGCAGAACGTCGAGATCAAGGGAATGTTGCTAACCGGAAGTCTTCAATAGCAACCAAAAATCTGGAAATCTGAGCCTGTTGTCATTCCTGCATGGGCTTTGTCAAAACGACGACGATAGATGCTCATCTCTGTCGTCTAACCGCGTAGTTCCTGCGCGGCATGCCAGTTGCATCGAGTAGGTAGGCGCGAGCATCGTGCGAAAAACGTTGAATGAACCATTCAACGAGCAATTTCGTACATGTGTCGCCCCCCAACTTCTTCTTCCGGAAAGGAAGCAGCCATGAATCGAATCAATGCCTGTTCAGCGATTGCTGCAATCACACTTTTATTCACCATCACCTTTGATGCCCAAGCTCAACAAGGCAGGAACTCAGCACATCCGTCTTCATGCAGCGATGGCGGCTGCCAACACGGCAATGAATCGCTCGAGTTGATTCCTTATGGCCAAAGTGTTGAAAGTGCCTCCCAGAGAATTCCTTATCGCAATTCGTACCCAATGCCATATACGTATGACTCGAGGCTTGAGCAATACGATTCTTATCGGGCGCCTTACCAAGCCAACTATGACGACTACCGAGGCAGTGGCTGCGACGATGGGTCTTGCAGTCAATCGCATCAACCGCGTGGCGACCAATACGCGGCTAGATCGAGACGAGGCTGTTCTTCCGACAATTGCCCTTACGAGCGACAACAATTCGAGCAAGGGAGCTATCAACCTCGCCGAGCCTACGGCAATCAGTTGCCATATCGAAGTGGCTACGAAGGCGGTTCAGATTTTGACACTCGACGAGACCACGCAGACGCGTATTCGGCTCCGAGACCGAGAAGCTTTGAAGGCTATCAACAGACTCCAGCGGATCGCCGCCCCGAGTTGCGAACCAGTCCGGGTTTTCAACCGGAGAACAACTACCGTCCAATCGAACCGCAACCGCAAAGAAGATCGTTGACCGTCCCCCGAACGACCACCCAGATCATGCCGCCGCCAGAACTGCCACCACAGCCGTCCGCATTTCGCCAGAGTAGTCCACAGTTGCTGCCACCAACATCTCGCCCCAACGCATCACAATCCACCCAAAACCATGCTGGCTGCGAGAGTTGCAACCACGACCACTGAATAGTTGTCGAAAAGCAGATAATGCGATTATTTTGTTGGAAGTTGGCAGAAAAGAGCGTTAATTTACAACCAGAAGAAGCTCGCGAGCCGATCATTTCCATGCCACTGATATTGACGAAACCCAAGTTCGAACACATTATTATCACGCCCTCATAAAGCCGAGCTGGGTCCAAAGCAGAAAGAATCATGAAATCGTTACTGGTAAAAATCGCGAGCGTTGCCGTCATGTTACACATGACGTTCGGGTGCAGTATGCACCACGGATTTGGCAACACCGCTTGCGCACACCAGCATGAGACAGCGTGCGATCATGAATCTGACAAACATGATGAAGAGCATCATGGTCATCACGATCACGAGCATCACGATCAGTTGCCAGATTCTGAACCGGCGGGCGATATCGACGAGAAGAGTCAAGCTCCTTGTCACGCAGACTGCAGCAATGACGGTTGTCACGTAACCCAGTTCGTGCAGTTTAAGTTTCAAGCACTCGACTTCTCGGTTCCGTACTTCGGCAGCGTCGATGCGTTGGCTTTGGTCGAAAGCCAGAGTTGTCGAGGTTTCGACGTCGATCCGTTTCCGGATCCGATACACGCTAGGGCCAATATGCGCGCCCATCTCCAATTCGGCGTGCAAATAGTTTAGCAGCACGCTTGCGCGGATTGATTCGCGCCTTCTTTGGAATGCTTCGCACCAGCTTGGTGTGATTCTCTCAACACGTTATTGATCTGCGGATCGCGTTTTTGCGCTGCAGTTCTCCAATCCAAGTTTTGACGACGGTAGCCGTTGGGCGTTCTGTCCACAGTCAATCCGAAGCCGTCAAAAGGCCGGGAGATAAAGATGTCATCTACGAAATTGCAATGGTTCAAAAAGAACTGGCAAAAGGTCTTCTGGCCGATTGTCCTGATTGCTGTTGGAGTCGCCGCGTGGTTCACGCAGGCACAATGGAAGCCGCACGCCCAACGGTTCGCTGACTACATCCAAAACAAGAAAGCGGATTCGGACGAAGAAGTCGAAGAAGCCGCTCCGAGCGAAACTCCCGACACCCTGACCCTAAGTCCCACAGCGTGGAAAAATATCGGCTTGGAAACCGCGATGGTGAAACCGCGGGACTTTGAAAAAGTCGTTACGGTTCCTGCGATGGTCGTGGATCGCCCCGGTCGGTCGAACAGTGACATTACCGCCCCGATGACGGGCGTCGTATCGCAAGTCTATCCAGTCGAGCGTCAGGCAATCGAACCGGGCATGGCCCTGTTCGACATGCGATTAACGCACGAGGACGTTGTCACCGCACAAACTGACTTCCTTGCTGCATTGCAGAGCCTTGATGTTGCAAATCAGGAGCTTGGCCGCCTTCAAAACATTGGCGAAGGCGTCATTCCGGGGAAACGGATCATTGAGCAACGATACGTGAGAGACAAGGCTCAGTCCGAAATATCGGCGAAGCGACAAAGCTTGTTCTTGCACGGGATTAGCAAAGAACAGATTGCGAAGATGGAACAGACGCGGGAAGTGCTTCGCGAAATTACCGTCGTTGCTCCTGCCTATCCAAAGAATCACGAACACGAAGACATCGAACATCAGTACTACGTTCAATCCATCAAAGTCAATCGTGGTGAAAGTGTTGAGGCGGGGCAACTGATGGCACAACTAGCCGATCATTGCCTGTTGTATATCGAAGGCAAAGCGTTCGAAGACGACGCCCAACGCTTGGTGGCGGCGGCAGACAACGGATCGACGATTCAAGTTGTCCCAACTTCTGGAGGCAACGAGACAGACAAAGTCTTGAACCTGAAAGTGCAAAGCGTTGCCAATGAAATCGACCAACAGTCACGCGCGTTGAAGTTCTATCTCTTGCTTCCCAATCAACTTTCGACGTCCAAATCTCAGTCGCAAGAAAAGCAATTCGTGGCTTGGAAGTATCGCCCCGGACAACGGATGGAAGCAAAGATCCCGACTTCGTCACTCATGGAAAACAAAATCGTGTTGCCACCTGACGCTGTCGTGATCGAAGGCCCCAACGCGTTTGTGTTCGAACAGAACGGTGACAACTTTGATCGCATCGACGTACACGTGCTGTATCGAGACAAAGACAACGTCGTTCTGGAAAACGATGGCCAACTCGTTGGCAGCATCATCGCCATGAATGGAGCCTACGAAATGCACCTTGCTCTGAAGAATCAATCCGGTGGTGCGATCGACCCGCACGCAGGGCATAACCACTGACCGAATAACGGCAAGACACTCCTGCCGGACTGCATCAGAACCTTCGTTGGGTTCCGACGGTACACAGTTCGGCAGGAGCCTTGCCACTTATTCGAAACATGACTCGCACAACATCGACTAAGTGAAACAGACATGCTTTCAAATCTACTAAATGGCGTCATCCGATTCGCGTTGCACAACCGCATGCTGGTTGCCGCGATGTCGGTGTTTTTGCTGCTCTACGGCGGCTGGCAAATGATGCAATTGCCGATCGACGTATTTCCAAACTTAAACCGTCCTCGCGTTGTCATTATGACCGAAGCGCCAGGTCTTGCTCCCGAAGAAGTTGAAACTCTGGTTTCATTTCCGATCGAAACGGCTCTGAACGGAGCTTCTGGCGTGCAGGATGTTCGTTCGACTTCTGGTGTTGGTCTATCAGTCATCTATATCGAGTTCGATTGGGGAACTGACATCTACAACGACCGGCAGATCGTTGCCGAACGATTGGCTGTGGTCGCGGAACAATTGCCGGAAGGTGTGAAACCGCAGCTGGCTCCAATTTCGTCGATCATGGGCCAGATCATCATGACCGGGATGTTGAGTGAAACGAACGAGAAAACATTCTTGTTTGAAATCCCGAAAGCTGATGACAAATCCATCGGAATGCTAAATGCTGAACGCGCTCCGCCAGCAATCCTTGAGCAGTTCCAGAATAATGGAGAAGGACTTTCCCGCAACCTCGATATCCGAATGGAGACCCGCAACGAGAAATGGATGATTGGCGACCGGGAATCCGATCGTTGGTTTGCGATCGTTGCTTCGACCAAAAAAGCGGGTTCACTGGAAGCTCATAAGAGAACTTCACCGCTGGAAATGCGAACCATGGCGGACTGGGTTGTGCGGCAGCAAATGCTGACCGTGCCGGGCGTGTCGCAAGTTTTTGTAATGGGTGGCGACCGAAAACAGTTTCAGGTTTTGATCGACCCTGACAAGCTCTTGAAGTTTGGCGTTACGATTCACGAGGTCGAAGAAGCCCTTTCGATGAGCAACTCCAATGCGACGGGTGGATATCTGGACGAACAAGGCCCGAACGAGTTTCTTGTTCGTGCTTTGGGGCGGATCGAGTCTCTTGACGAACTGCGGAGAGTGGTCATCGACTATCGGGACGGAAAGTCCATTACTCTCGGCCAAGTCGCTCGGATTGTCGAGGGTGCTCAGATCAAACGCGGCGACAGCGCGTTGTATATCCGCGACAACAAAGCCGAAAGTGAAGGCGATACTCCCGCCGCATTCAAAGGTGGCCCCGGGATCATCTTGACGGTTAGCAAACAACCGGGAGCCGACACACGGGAAGTAACTTCTGGCATCGAGGGCTTGGTCAGAAGCCTTGAAGGTCGTTTGGCCGACGACATCACTATCAGCACTGACATTTACAAGCAGAAAGAGTTCATCGACCACGCGATTGAGAACGTGATCGAGGCGTTACGCGATGGTGGGATTCTGGTCGTCATTATCCTGTTTCTATTCTTGCTCAACTTTCGCACGACGTTCATCACGCTGACTGCGATTCCACTTTCGATCGTCATGACGGCTCTTGTGTTCTGGGCCTTTGGACTTTCAATCAACACAATGACGCTTGGCGGATTGGCAGTGGCCATCGGCGAACTAGTCGATGATGCGATTGTTGATGTTGAGAACATCTTTCGGCGACTCAAGGAGAACCGCAAAGCAGGAAACCCCAAGCCTGCATTGTTGGTTGTGTTTCAAGCCAGCGTAGAAATTCGAAACTCAATCGTCTTCGGAACGATGATCGTCATTCTGGTTTTCATTCCTTTGTTCGCATTGAGTGGCATGGAAGGTCGAATGTTCGCTCCACTGGGAGTGGCGTACATCGTTTCGATTCTGTCCAGCCTCTTTGTTTCGCTGACTCTTACGCCAGTTCTGTCGTACTGGTTGCTCAACAAAAAGTTGAAACCGGGCGAAGTCGAACACGAAGAAAAAGATTCGTTTGTGCTTCGATTTCTGAAATGGATTGCGGGCGGAGCGATCCGTATGAGCTTGAAGCTTACGTTTCCGATTCTTCTGGTAGCAACATTGCTGGTCGCAATCGCTGGCATCGCTGTTTACCACATCGAGAACGACTTCCTGCCTGACTTCAACGAGGGAGCCGTTCAGATCAATGTGTTGATGCCCGCGGGAACGTCCCTGCAAAAGTCTACCGAAGTCGCCAAAATCGCTGGGGCTCGAATTCGAGAAGTGCCAGAAATTCGAACGCTCGCGCGAAAGACCGGCCGAGCGGAACTCGACGAGCACGCAGAAGGTGTGAACGTCACGGAGTTCATTGCTTCGATGGATGACTCAGATAGGTCTCGCGAAGAGATCCTTGACGACTTACGCGGCAGACTGGAAGAAGTTCCCGGCATCGTCGTCAGCGTCGAACAGCCATTGGCTCACTTGATTTCCCACATGATTTCAGGCGTTAAGGCAAAGGTTGGCATAAAGCTCTACGGCGACGACCTCGATACGCTGCGGCGAAATGCAAGTCTGATTGAATCGGTTGTCAAAACTGTCGAAGGTGTGAAAGACGTTCAAGTCGAACAGCAAACCGAGATTCCTCAATTGCAAATCCGCGTCAACGGTGACCAACTGGAGCAATATGGTTTGAAACGAAAAGAGGTCACCGAGTTCATCGAAACCGCCATGAACGGAGTCGTTGTTTCTGAGGTTTTGCAGGGCCAACGAAAGTTCGATCTCCTCGTGCGACTTGAGGAGCGATACCGCGAAGACCTTGCGACGCTGGGCAGACTCCAAATCAATTTGCCCGATGGTGGCGTTGCGAAACTGGAAGACGTCGCCACCATTCGCGAAGGCTCCGGGCCGAACCAAATCAAACGGGAAAAAGTTCGCCGTCGAATTGTGATTCAGTGCAATGTCGGCGATCGTGGTTTGGTCGATGTTGTCGAGGACATTAAACGCAAGGTTGCACCGATCGAGGCGGAATTGCCTCCCGGCTACATTCTTGAATACGGCGGCCAGTTTCAAAGCCAGCAAAGCGCATCTCGTGTAATCGCGGTTTTGTTTGGCGTGGCTTTGATCGGCATGTTGCTGGTGCTTTACACGATGTTCAAAAGCTTCAACCTTGCCCTGCAAGTCATGGTCGCTTTACCGATGGCATTCATCGGCAGTGTTGCCGCGTTGAAAATCACAGATCAAACGCTAACGATCGCCGCAATGGTCGGATTCATTTCGCTCTGCGGAATCGCGACTCGAAACGGGATTCTGCTCATCAACCACTACCTTCACCTTGTGAAGCACGAAGGCGAAACATGGTCGACACAGATGATCGTTCGAGCAGGCAAAGAGCGATTGGCACCGGTATTGATGACCTGTTTGACGACAGGCATCGGCTTGGTTCCGCTGGCTTTGTCGGCAGGCGAAACAGGAAAAGAAATCCTATACCCGGTCGCAACCGTCATCATTGGCGGACTGATTACCAGCACAACGCTGGAGTTCCTTGTTCGGCCAGCTTTGTTCTGGCAGTTCGGCATGCGTTCTGCAAAAGCAGTCGTCGAAATTGCCGCTGCTGAAATCGAGCTGGTGGAAGAGGAGGAAGAGCATCGCGGTTCGATCGCCTTGCTTTCTTCACCCGATCCGGATGCGCCGGTTTCAACTTAACCCTCAACTTTACTTTCAATTCAAGCTTTGACTTTCAAAAAGGTACCGTCATGAAAAAACTATCACTCATATTGGCCCTGTTCGCAGTTTCGATGTTCTCAATCGGCTGTGACAACGGCGCTTCAACAAGTACTGACTCAACCGACAAATCAGGCGAAGTCGATCCGCACGCCGGACACGATCACAGTTCGGATGGGCATGAAGGTCACGATCACGCTGCCCACGATCACATACCCAAACACGGCGGACATCTGATCGAGATTGGTCGTAACCACGAGTACCATGCCGAATTGGTTGACGATCACAAAACCGAATCAATCACGGTTTACATGATGGATAGCCATATGGAACCGCTGACTGTTAATCAGTCTTCAATCATGCTCGTGCTGACAGCCGGTAGCAAAACTGAAACCTTTGAACTGATGGCAACTCAGCCCGGCGGATCTGCGGAATTCGCATCCAACGACGCCAAGATGATGGAAATGATCGAAGGCGAAGAAGTAAAAGGGAAACTTCGTATCACCATCGACGGCAAACCATTCTCCGGTGCTTTCGATCACCACGGACACGGCCATGAAGAAGGTGACGACAGTCACGCAGGACACAATCACTAACAATCAGACTGGCATTTACAGCCGTAATTTGAACACCACGTCTATTGAAGACGTAAACGCAGCTCGGGTCAGCGTATTCAAAGACTCGAATCATTGAGCTCGGATCTTAATAAAGGATTGAAAATGAAAATTACATTCGCCGTTTCAACTTTGCTTTTAGTTTGCGTTGTATGCTCGGGCGTTTCCAACGCACAGCAGACAACAACTCAACAACAAGGTGTTACTCAGCAATACACGCAACAAAACGCAACTCAACAACAAAGCCAAGCTACGTCTCAACAAGCCCAAAATGGCGTCGTGGCAAACCAGCCAGCCGTCGTCAAGAAAGTGGGCTTCCGATTGGCAAACTGGCGAACCGTTCACGGAGACGGAACGAAAGCAACAACGGATATGGTTGCGACGCTTCAAAAAATCGGCTGTGAAGTCAAACAGGAAAACCACGGCGGGCACATGGACATTTCCTTCCGTTGCCCAAGTTGGAAAACGGTATCCGTACAGAATGACGATCAGTCCAACCAATGGCATCAATGGTTGGTCAACAACGAGTTCGAGACGGTAGTCTTGAACCCACCCGCAGCGACGAAATTGCCGACCGTCAAAGTTCGCATGGCCAATTGGAAAACCATCCACGCCCGTAGCGCTGAACAGGCTCAAGCGTTGAAGGATACCTACGAGCTAATCGGTTGTGAAGCTGTCGTTAACAACCACGGAGACCATATCGACCTGAAATTTCGCTGTCCCAATTGGTCGACCGTTGCACTTGTCAACGCACAAGCCGCTCACGTTTGGCAGGACTGGTTGAACAAGTCTGGCTTTGAAACCCAGCACGATCACTCAGCCGATGGTCATGACGCCCACGCCGGTCACGATCATGCGAAAGACGCTTCTCACGCTGGCCACGATCACAGTAACCACAACCATGCAGGTCACAATCACGATGGCCATGACCACAAGTAAATCCAGTGCGACACCAATAGAAACAGGCAGCCAATGAATGACTGCCTTTTCCGAGGTTTGATTTGAATCTGGAATCGCTTAGCGGTGGATATCGTAGTGCGTCGTCGTGTGCGGAACAACGTCGATATGGTTGCCGTGTGGAACCAGATGATTGTGAGTCGTTGTATGCGGCACGACTTGAGGCACACGGTGCAGATGTGTTGTCGTGTGTGGCACAACGTCTACGTGGTTTCCGTGAGGAACAAGATGGTTGTGGGTGGTAGTGTGGGGCACGTACTGCGGCCGTAAAACCTGCCCATGAAGGTGTTGTTGATGCGGCACATGTTGCTGATGTGAAATGATTGGTTGTTGCGGAATGACTTGTTGTTGAGGGAAATAGGTTTGCTGCTGAGGGACGATCTGCTGCTGAGGAACGTAGTTCGTCACATGCGGCTGATGAATCGTGTGATTCTGATAGTGAGGTTGTAACGTCGTGTGTGGAACAGCGTGCAAATGGGTTGTCGTATGTGGCACGGCATGCAAGTGGTTTCCATGCGGAACCAAATCCGTGTGCGTGGTCCTGTGCGGCACAAGATCAATGTGTGTTTGTTGATGGTAGTGCTGTGCGAAAACAGATTGCGCCGATACAAAAGCGACAGCCAAAGCGAGCAAACTCAATTTCGTTTTTAACATCGTGGTCTCCTAGAGACGGAAGCCCAACCCTCTGGGCTGGAATATATGAATCGACGGTACTTCCGGATTGTAACCTTCGGAATTTCGAACACAAAGAAAATTGAACAACGTCAGGAAAATAACTTTCCCTACGGAACATTGGTCTGCGAATAGACCCCCCGGGTAGCCTGAGGTAAACGAATGAAAAAATCCGAAATGCAAGTCGAACTCTTATTGCCGGGATTAGTTGACTCACGGGACGACTGCATCACGCGGCTAAACGGATTAATGGAATCTCGAAAGGGAGTAGAGAAAGCACATCTTCGAGAATCGACTGGGGAAAGTTCAAACGCAATCTGTGTTCACTTCGACCCCAGTGTCATTTCTATTGGCGAGATTCGTCGATTTGCGATTCAAGCAGGCGCGGATCTCGGGGATCGCTATGGACACATGCTCCTAAGAACGTCGTCGATGGATGCGAGAGGGGCTCGCAAGATCAAAGAGCAGGTTGAGAAATTCAAAGGTGTTCTCGATGTCGGAGTTTCCGCCGATGGCGTGATTCGAATTGAATATGCCAAAGTGATGACTTCAGCTGAGGAGATCCGAACGAGGATTGATGAACTCAGAATTGTCGTTAAACAAAACCTCTCACCGCCGACAAAACTTGTTCCGGATGAAGATCACGCCGGACACGACAATGCGATTGAAAAATCGGCGGACGACTCGCATTCCGGCCACGACCACGGAAAATCCGGCGGCAGACATGACCACAGACACGGTGGAATCTTCGGCGAAAGATCAGAGCTCATCTTTGCAATTATCTGCGGGGTGTTGTTGCTTACTGGATGGCTAATCAGTTTCTCGTCGGCGAATCCTTGGATTCCGTGGGCGTTTTATGCCGCTGCTTACTTCTTTGGCGGCTACTACATCGTCTGCGAGGCGATTGAGAAGATTCTGCTCAAGCGTTTTGAAATTGACTTCCTGATGATCGTCGCTGCGATCGGTGCTGCGATTCTCGGTGCTTGGGCCGAAGGTGCGTTGCTACTGTTCCTGTTTGCTATCGGCCATGCGCTCGAGAACTACGCCATGGGCCGTGCGAGAAAAGCAATCGAAGCGCTTGCCGATCTTGCCCCGGAGAGAGCGATCGTTCGTCGCGACGGAGCCGCGTCCGAAGTACCTGTCGAACAACTGGTTGTTGGCGACATCGTGATTGTAAAAACCAACGAACGGATTGCCGCCGACGGTTTTGTGGTCAAAGGACAAAGCAGCGTTAATCAAGCTCCAATCACCGGCGAAAGCGTACCAGTCGATAAGCAACCTGTCGACGATCCAGATTCTGCAGCCAAGAACCCGGAAAAACTTCCACCCGAAAATCGAGTTTTCGCAGGCACGATCAATGAAAGCGGTTCGCTTGAGATTCAAGTAACTCAACTCGCCAGCGAGTCAACGCTCGCCCGAGTTGTCACGATGGTCAGCGAAGCCGAAACTCAGCAATCACCAACACAGCAGTTCACTGATAAATTTGAACGATATTTCGTTCCAGCCGTCATCGTTGGTGTGGTTTTGTTACTGTTCGCATTCCTTGTCATCGACGAACCTTTTTCTGCATCCTTCTATCGTGCGATGGCCGTGCTGGTCGCGGCTAGCCCATGTGCGCTCGCGATTGCAACGCCCAGTGCGGTTCTGAGTGGAGTCGCTCGAGCAGCACGCGGGGGAGTGTTAGTCAAAGGCGGCGGCCCTTTGGAGAATCTTGGTCGCCTAAGTGCGATCGCGTTTGACAAAACAGGCACACTGACAGAAGGCAAACCACGCATCACAGATGTCGTGAGCTACGGCGACATTTCAGAAGCCGACTTTTTAAGAACAACAATCGCGGTTGAACAACTTAGCGATCACCCACTGGCGGCAGCCGTTGTTCGAGACGGAAAGGCAAGACTAACGGATTCGAGTATTCCAGAAGCTCATGATCTACAAAGCATCACAGGCCGCGGGATCAAGGCGACCGTCGACGGCCAATCGGTATTCGTTGGCAAGGACGATTTATTCGCGGAGATTGAAGGCACTCCAATTCCGGATGATCTCCGTGCGCGGGTCGAAGAACTGGAAAGCCAAGGTCGCACGACGATGATAGTCCGTCGCGATGACCAGTACTTGGGCGTCTTCGGGTTGATGGACACACCTCGTGAAGCCGCGAAAGCCGTGATTGCCGAGCTACGAGAACTTGGCATCGAGCAGATGATCATGATTTCCGGTGACAACCAACAAGTTGCCGATGCCGTCGCCAAAGAAGTAGGAATCGACGACGCTTGGGGCGACTTGATGCCTAAGGACAAGGTCGAAGCGATCAAAAAGCTGCGGTCAAAACGTGATGTTGCGATGGTTGGCGACGGAGTCAACGACGCCCCGGCCATGGCCAACGCCACCGTCGGCATTGCAATGGGAGCCGCCGGTTCCGACGTCGCACTAGAAACTGCGGACGTCGCTTTGATGGCAGACGATCTTTCGCATTTGCCATTCGCCGTCGGGCTTAGTCGTCAAACCAGTCGCATCATTCGGCAGAACTTGTGGTACAGCCTTGGAATGGTCGCCATCCTCGTCCCCGCCACCATCCTCGGTCTAAACATCGGTTTCGCTGTCCTCTTGCACGAAGGATCGACGCTTGTCGTCGTCATAAATGCCTTACGGTTGCTGGTCTACAGGAACTGAATTGAAGTTTCGAAGCGACTTGAAAACTGAATTGCAGATCGCAAACATTGCCTTGTGACTCTCAGACCGAATCCGTCCGAGAAGTGTCCGAGAACTGCTTCTTCGAAAACCCTGTAAACTCTGGAAGTTCGGTGAAGTGAGTTCGCTTTAAGTATTCCGACAGAAGTCCCTGTTTCGCAAAGATTAAAGACGGAAAACGAACATCCAGTTGGGCGACCCGGATCTGACCTTCGGAACCGAGGGATGCAGGTGTTATGACTCAGCTGCTTCTGCTTCTCCAGCTTCTTTGACTGTTCCAACTTGTGCCAGTAGTAAAATCGCATCCCTGATTCCGGGATCAAGATGCCGCCACTGAGAGCTGACATAAGCAATCGATTTCTCAGCTTGGGCAGCATTTGAATTCACATTCCGCTGTTTCTTTGTGGCCAAATCATCTAAACTGCCTTTTGCTTGGTTGCCTCGATCGTTTGCAACATACTCTTGCTTGTCGTATGAAGTTTGGTCAAAAAAGTGCTGCGCTTTCTGCTGCGCGCAATCTTTTAACGATGTAGACACTTGGTTTTTACCCCCGGTTTTGTCGGCGTCAAATACCGGTTTGGGCGTTTTCTCATCTGGGACTTTTAATCCGTAGGTCCAGGGTTCGAGCCCCTGCGCCCTCACTTGGTTTTTCTTCCACCCCATCCTCTCTGGGTAACCCTTCGGGTAACTTTTGTTGAAAGAGGATTCAGTGCGCCCAACGCAGATTCCAAAGCCAACAACATCTTCCTTGATGCCCAAAGAAGTCCGTTCATGGGAATGAAGTTGCGTCGGAAATCTAGCTTCCGCTTGCGTGCTCCACACGCCACAAATGTCAAGTGGCTAGGCTTTCGACAAAAGCGCGAAACGATTTCTAAGCTGATGCCGCGATTAGGAAAACTGCAAGCGTTCAGAAGATTAGGAAAGCCGATCGGGATCACGTGTTGACCTATGCTATTGCCGGTTGCATCAACGTCAAGTGATCAAGCGTGCTACGAATCGCCCTGCAAAAAAAAATTCAAATGGCTCGACAACAACGCTTGCCCAATTCGATTCGGACGCGAAAGAAGCAAAACGCGGCTTGTGGTCTGATAAAAAACCGATATCGCTTTGTGAGTTTCACGAACAATCGCTGATCGAAACAAACTGCCGATCGCGAATCCTAATTACTCAGTCGGAGTCAATCAACTTCTACTACGCAAGCTCCTTTTACTCCACATGAGAGTTGAATAGCTTGCCATTGGTGTCATGAATTTTCATCGCTTCTTGATTTGCATAACAGACGTTGATTTATTTTTGACTGGTTTAACTTAGGAACTGATGAAATGCGATTACTATTTCTTACAACCACTTGTTTCTTCATGATGTTTACTTGCGTCAGCGCAAAAGGCCAAGCTGAAATTGGCTCAGCTGCCACCACCATCAAAGTAGAAGACGACTGTGAAAAGCTCTGCCAAGCAGTCAACGATGCAAAAGAGAAAAAGAAAAAGGCCGAAGCAGCAGTAGAAGCAGCCACGGAAACCGTCAATACCAAGAAAAGAGAATTGGCTGGAGCAGAGGCAACCCTAAAGGAAAAAAATGGAGTCGTTAGGCGAGCGCTTGCTGCGCTGGCACAAGCCAAAGCTTTGCATCCACCGAACCACCCGGCAATTGACGCTGCACAAGCCGCCCTGACAATGGCCGAAAACGAAGCCGTAGCAGCACTACAGGCTGTTATTGACGCAAGGCTCGATTTTGACCTTGCTGAAACTAGATTAAGCATGGCCAAAGAAGAACTGGAGCAGGCATGCAGAGACCTTGAAGAAGCAGAAGCGGCGAAGAAAAAAGCCAACTGTGAGTGCGATAAATAGGCAGCACAATTGCTTTAACGAATCTGCAAGAGCTTGAAAGTTACGAGCTTTCAAGCTCTTCAGTCTCGCGTCTGAACCGCTAAGTCCTCTGAAATTCCGTCGCCAACCCGGATTTCAACCTATGCCAAGATTGCCCCAAGTAGCGAATCTTGCGATACGATGGACAACAGAAAAGAACTGGATGCGCTATGGCTGATCTTGGATAGCTGAAATTATCAAGCTGCCAAGTTGCCGTGTATTGCGATGGTTGCCGTTGGAATTGAGTATATCAACGCCCAGTTTCCGAGCAAGTTTGCGAAGCAACGGTTTCGCAGGTGACACGGCCTCACCATCAGTGAATACTTTGATCGTTCCATTCTCCAGTGCCGTCACAGTGTGGTTTTCGAATTCGACGGATAAAACAGTTGGAATATCTTCTCGTAACCTTGGCGGCGACAGCAATTTTGACAAGGAGATGTTTCGTTTACCACTGGCATTTGGTGGCGCCATAAGTTCAATCGCGTTCTCGGTTCGATCGTTAAACAGAATTTCTATCTGCATTTCGTCAGTGTTCATTCGCAAAATGATTACCCGATCAGCAAGTTCAAGCGTATTCGGGTTGAAGCTAATGTGTCCGCCTCCACTCATCATGCTGGTCGTCTTTACAGAAACACGTTCGCCAGATTCGGCAACGACATCATATCCGTGTTGGTTTACATTCGTAGCCATTTGGCCATTGGTAATCAACGCAGCATAAAGCTCGCCAATCCGCCCATTTAGGTGGCGCAACTCTGCCGGAGGCACGCCCCAGGCAAGTTCACGTTCAAACCAAGACATCGCATCGCCAAGCGATTGAATGATTTGCATTTGTGTTAAAGGCATGTGTCACTTTGCTTTCGAAGCTCAATTAACTGCATAACGTTTAAGTAGACATTTAATATCGGTTGTCTAAAACTCCAGCTCGAATGCTCTTAGTCCCTGCCACCGAACAAGTGAATCTTCCGACTGGAATAATGTGTAATGATTGATATTAAAATCCTCTAGTTCCCTGAGTGAAAGAAGTCGATCTGACGCTGGCAATGTGATTTTGATCAAGACGTCTTGGTAATTTCCTTTCCAGTTGGCGCCAACGGAATGGGAACAAAAATTGTGTTGATTTCGATCTGAGCTCCATCTGGTAGCAGTTGTATACACGGCTTTTTGTGCCACATGCCTCACGTGTGTTGTGACGTAAGGTCCGTGACAATTTATTTGTGGTTCACCAACGATTTTTTGCTTTGCACCGCCCGGGCGTTCAATGAATGCAAAAATTGCAGCTCGTTCAGATCGTGCGGATTCCATCGCAAAATACGCAGCGACGTACGGCGAAAACGACCAATCAATAAATGGTGACGGAAACCCAAGGTGACGAAGGTAGACAAGATATGGATAGCAGGGTAGATGTACCCGCATCGAATCCGAATCATTTTCAATTTCACGCCGTATCTCCGGTAGCGACGGTAAATTCCAAAGTCGGCTAGAGACAGATTCAATCGAATTTTGAACCGATGTAGCTCGCTCCAAATATGAAGCGACACTGAACTCTCGATTAGATGAACGTTCAAGCGTGGATTGAAGTTCCCAGTCCGCGTCTCCCTGTCCTCGGAATACTATGTCTACAGGTACTGAATGAGACGTACCGTCGGGCAAATCAACTTCCCGATGCCCAAAATCTTGGCGAATCTCCTTAATAGCGGCTGGAAGCAAAGCCCAGTTTTCTAATTCTTTTGTTTCCATATTACATAATCTCCAAGAAAATATTCAACGAAAAGAAATGTAACGCGGCGATTTACTGGAATGGCCAGTGAAGCACAACAAAGGACTTGCCATTCATTGAGATAGGAAACTTGGTAGGTCAGCACGATTCTGACAACTCAAACTACTACGTCAAGAAGACTCAGCAGAGAAATCTATATACCATTTTGAAGAGGCACTTCTTTCCCCAGTCAAATCAGTCAATTCTTGCATTGGCGACTCTTTTTCATGACAATTTGCCTAAGCTTATTTCATATTCAACATTGTGATCGAACATGGCTACGATCTTTTTCTTTCTTTTCATCATCAGTTTTCTCGCGGCCATCCTCTGCGGCCTTTGGGCTTTTAACACCTGGCAAAAGCACAAGCAGTATTCGAGTGTTGATGACTACCTAAACCAACAACGTCACGAGATAGACAAATACAAAGCAAACGTCGAAGCGATGGCTGCCTCCAATAATCAGAAAATCCAAGAGCATCATGCGGAAATAATCGCAGATAAGCAGCGATTTGAGGAAGAGCAAGCTGTGGCAAAGAATAACCTAAAACTGGCTAAGGAAAGATTGGAGTCAGACCGCAAGGCAATATTGTCAGCGCAACAAGACAAACTGAAAAACGCAGAGTACGAACTGCTCGCAAAGCAGAAAATGAACGAAGCTCAGTTTGAAGAAAAGCTAAAGAAGTTTAATCAAGACAAAGCCCAGATAAAGCAAGCGCTTCCCAAAATCCGAGCAAAGATTGACGCTGAAAAACTGACGCTTACGGAAACGCAAAACGAAGTAGTCGAAACCAAAGCTCAGCTCGCGTCTATTCGCGCTGCGAGCGGCGGTACAATAGAACTTGCGGATCTTCAAATTAGGATTCGAAAGGCACGAGCTGAATTAAGCAACGCTATTACATCCGTCGAAATGGAAAGCGTTGGGGTTTTTGATCGGCTATTTGACCATGATGATCCCGAACAATACCGAAATCAGATAAAGCTACAAATCGACCACCGAAAACAAATGGTGAAATACGGCACAGCTTGTACTTGTCAAAGACAATGGCAGATCGGTGGCTCCGTCGAAGAAGGCAAAAAGATGACCGACCGAGCAATCAAGTTGATGTTGCGAGCATTCAACGGTGAATGTTCGGCAGCAATTGCAAAAGTATCCGCTAAAAACTACACAACCCAGAAAAACAAAATCCAGAAAACTTATGACGCGCTAAACAAACTGGGTGAAACGCAAACAATTTCCATCACCCAAGAATATCTCGATTGCTGGCAGACAGAGCTTAAATTGACATACGAGCGTGATTTAGTTAAACGCGAACAGAAGGAGCGAGAAAAGGAGATCAAGGCGCAAATGCGAGAAGAGGCTCGCGTTGAAGCAGAAATCGCCAAGGCTAAACAAGAGGCCGAGAAGGAAGAAAAGGCCAAGGAAGATGCGCTTGCCAAGGCACGCGCCGAGTTGAAGGAAATCGAAGCAAAGAATGTTGCTGACGCAACAAAGAACGTCGCCAAAGCCGCAAAAGAAAATATTAAGCTACAGGATTTGGTATCGAAGTTGGAGAACGAACTCAATGATGCAATTGACAGAAAATCAAAGGCCATCGCGAGGGCGCAGCTAACTCGCTCCGGCCACGTTTACGTACTCTCAAACATCGGATCTTTTGGCCCGGAATGTTACAAAATCGGCATGACGCGCCGCCTGGTGCCGGACGAAAGAGTAAAAGAACTTGGCGATGCCTCTGTACCATTCCAGTTTGATGTACATGCGATGATCTATTCGGAAGACGCTCCTGCATTAGAAAAGGCTCTCCACAAATATTTTCAAGACTTTCGCGTCAATCGCATCAATATCCGAAAAGAGTATTTCAATGTTTCGCTCGATGACATTCGAAAAGCAGTCGAAGAGTTGCATGGTGTAATCACGTGGGTTGTTGAGCCTGCCGCCGACGAGTATCGCCAGACCGTAAAGCTTTGCCAAAGTGAAGAAAAGCCGTTTCGAAATCTTGGCAACTATGAAGAAGAGTGGGCGTTAGTCTAACAAAACTGACGTGCGACGATCTTCCTAATTGAAATTCACCAATTTAAAACTCGAACCACGGAAGCGGTGAAAAGTCGCTGGCTTTTTACAAATCCCATAACGCTACTATTCATTGCAACATTTCTGAAATCTTGCCGTACGCGAAAGCCAGATTTTTGAAACCGATTAATATCGTTACGCCGATTACGATTACGCCTGCGATGTTGGCTGCGGTGCTGTTGCGAAACTGGTTCATTAGCTTGGATTGATTCGCCATGATCAAAAGCATCACGGCAATGATGGGAAGCAATAGTCCGTTGGCGACTTGGGCAAGAATGATTGTCTCGGTTGGACTTTTGCCTAACAGCACTCCCAGTAAGACGCCGGTCACCACGACCAACGAAGCAATAGACTTTAACCTCCAATCGGAAAGTTTTCCCGACCAGCCAAAACATCCGCTTGCCGCATAACCAGCTGCGATGGGTGCCGTGATAGCGCTTGTGAGGCCGGCGGCACACAGTCCGATCGCGTACATCGTTTTCGCCCACGAACCAAGTACCGGTTCCAATTGAACTGCAACCGCGTCCGGTCCTTTGGTTCCTTGCGCTAACCCAGCTGTCTCCCCTCCAACGACATAAAAAGCTACCGATGCTGTAATCAAAATTGCAGCCGTGACTGCGCCACCAATCAAAACCGAAATCACGGTGTCCCATCGTGAAAGCCGGATTGCTTTTTTTGTTTCACTTTCGACGTTTTCCGAATTCGAAAAATCCCATCGCTGAGCCGCAGCGCTCGCGTGAAGGAACAGGTTGTACGGGACGACAGTCGTTCCTATTAAGCCAACGATAAAGAGCTCGCTGCCGGTGGGAATCCTCGGCGCAAAGCCAGCGAGAACTTGTGCCCAATCTGGCTTGCATTGAATAGCCGCGACAATGAAAAGTACGCTCATCAAAGCCACCAGCGCCGTGAGCAGGCCCTGAAGAATATCAAAACGGCCGATCCAAATGACTGCCAAGGCAACACAGCCGATGACAACCACCAAAGTGTTTTGCAATGTCCAGATCGGATTATTCGATTCAACGCCAGAAGAAGCAGTAGGTTCGCTGGTCACAGACTCAGATTCAGAATCATTTGTGGTTGGTTCATTTTCGACCGACTCATTCTTGGTTTCCGCTTGCGTCAAAGCAGAAACACCTTTGGCCGCGCCAAGTATATTGCCGGTTTGATAGGCTGCATTGCCAACGAGGATTGCGATCAATACCAACCCCAGCATGGCAACTCGAAGAATTGGATTGGCCACGGAAGACTTCATCGCTTGTGAAAGTCCGTCTCCGGTGACGATGCCGATCCGCGATGCCATGACCTGCAAGATGATTGTGGCGATCACCGAGAATGCGACCGCCCATAACAATACAAATCCGTACCCAGCACCGGCTTTGCTGGCCGTGAACACCGTGCCCGGCCCAATGAATGCAGCAGTGACCAAGATCGCTGGCCCCAGTGAAAATCTATTTTTCTTGTTCACGCCAATGAGCTTTCGTTGGTTGGCTTTGTTGGTGCCGTCGGTTGTCTTGAGGAAGGTTCGTTGTGACTCGTTGTAGAGGAAGCGAACAACCTGAATCAGGAAGCAACAGTCGATTTTGTTTCCATAACAATTGAAAGCGTTTATATCTGTTTATTGTGAATTCCGCCAATCAAATAAGTGCACCTTATACCGCTGGATTTATTGCCACCTATAAGCGGCATTTTAAAGCGATCACGTTGTGGCAGGTTTTCCCCAATTGAAATTCTGTGTGGACCGGGACCTAAATTTTTATTGGAGCCGGACTGAACGTTTAAACTTGAGCAATAAACCCCAAATTTCTAAACAACTTTAGGCCGATGTCGATCAACACCCAACTTCGGGCTGCCGATATAACATTAGAAGGTCCATAATTTCGCAAAATCGGACGATTTGAACGACTGACCTGCACTCCTCTTTTTTAACTTTTCCATTTGCTTAGACCACGGAACCTAGCAGCGTTTTAAAGACTCCGTTAGGATAATGAGCGTATTTCGTTAACGTTTACAGTTCCAAAAAATATTTCAACATGAATACTGTCAAACTTAAATCTGGCCTTCTTGTTTTTGTAATTTGCATTCTCGGTGCTGCAAGCGTTTCTAACGCACAAGAGTGGGCCCGAAAAATGTTTTCGGAATTTTCTAAAGATTTCGGCGAAGTGCAGTTGGGCGATGTGCCGGAATACCGATTCACGATTCAAAACAAATACGATGAAGACATCCGTATTCGCTCCATTCGCTCCAGCTGCGGTTGCACGATCGCGACTGCTTCCAAGAACGTTCTGAAGACTTGGGAAAAAGGCGAAATCATTTGCAAGTTCAACACGCCTGCGGTTGGACCTGGATTCAAACAAGCTACGGTGACCGTCGAGTTTGGTGCGCCCTATGTCGGCGAGTGTCAGTTGACTGTTAGCGGAACGATTGTGGCTGGCGGTGTCAAGTTTTCACCCAAGTCAATTGATTTTGGAAGTGTAACGGCGTCCAAGCTGCCAGTTAAAAAAATCATGCTTTCGTCATCAGGCAATCCTTACTTCCGGGTTCACGACATCAAGAGTACTTTTCAACATATCAAAGTTCAGGTTCGTGAAACGGCTCGTGCCAACGGTTTGGTTCAAGTCGAAATGTCGACTCAGTTAAAGGATACTGTTCCGGCTGGATTCAATCAGGGTGAGCTCTATGTCATCGTTGAAGATGACTATCGCCGCAAAGCCGCCAACGGACAAAAAATCTTGCGTCAGATTCCGTTGAAGTTTAACGCGAATTTGGTTTCGGAATTTCGAGTCGCACCAGAGGTCCTTTCGCTTGGTCCTATCCCGCCCGGCAAAGAAGTCGTGCAAAAGGTCTTCCTGACATCGAGTCGCCCGTTTCGATTGACCGACGTTCGTTGCAAAAGCGAAGCCTTCCGCGTTAATGCTTCAAACGACTCGAAGAAGGTTCACATTATTGAAGTAACCTACAAGGGTGAAGACAAGCCAGGACGCCACGAGTGCGAACTGACTTTCTATACCGATTTAAGTCGTGAAGCCTCAGGAAGCATGAAAGCGATTGTTGATATTTCTGAACCGGAGACCGAAACAGCCGACGTCAGCAATTCTCAATAAGCTGAGTAAACGAAGTTTACGCTAACCGAACTCTACTTAGACGTTTGTCTGAATTGATCGACGATTTATTGAACGGCCGATCGATTTATTTAATGGCCGATCGATTTATTTAATGGCCGATTTAACAAACGGCAGCTATTCAACGACCACGCCGTCGTAATCAGCTTCGGGCTCTGGAAACTGCGGATCGAGCTCGATCAAGGTCTTTTTCAATAACTCGCTTACGACCAAGTTTCGGTACCACTTTTTATCCGACGGAATGACGTGCCAAGGCGCGTGTTCGGTACTGCATTTCTCCAAAACGGCTTCGTAAGCTTTGTGGTAATCGCCCCACAATTTTCTTTCGCTCAAATCACCAAGGTTAAACTTCCAGTGCTTTGATTCGTCATCCAACCGCGCCTGAAGTCTTTCGCGTTGGGTCTCTTTGCTGATGTGCAAAAAGCATTTTACGATCGTCGTGTCCGTTTCCTCTAGCAGCTTTTCAAAGTCGTTGATCAACTCATAGCGTTTTTGCCAACGCTCCTTTGGGACCAACGAATGGACGCGCACAATTAGTACGTCTTCGTAGTGCGAACGGTTGAAGATACCGATATTGCCGCGGCGAGGAACGACCTTGTGAATACGCCAAAGGAAATCGTGATCCATGTCCTCTTTGCTTGGCGTCTTGAACGAGTTGACTTGGCAACTGCTTGGATTCATTCCACGCATGACCGCGCGAATCGTGCCGTCTTTGCCCGCCGTGTCCATCCCTTGAAGCACCAAAAGAATAGAACGCTTGTTTTCGGCGTAGAGCTTTTTTGCAAGGTCAGCCATTTCGACTGCGTTGGATGCGATCCTCTTAAGTGCAGCTTTTTTGTTATAGCCCGAATCGGAAACTTCACTGGGGATGTCATCAAGACAAACTTTGCTTCCCGGTTTGATGGTGAACGGAAGGACGGTTTCTGATTTTTTCATAGCTATCTTGTGACAAGGAGAACATTCGGTGGATCAACTAGCCCATTGTATAACAATAATTTTGGGAACGGCCAGACCGATATTCCATTTGGCAGATGAAGTGCTCCCAAGCCGAAATCTCTCAACGCAAGCTTGTGAAATTGACCCGTCAAAACCCTGTCTTTAAACTGGTGCGGGACGGTGAAGCAACACGCACCCTGGGTGGCTCCCTAGATCGGGAACGCTATTTTTTCGCCCGCGAACGCCAAGAACGCGTAGCTCGAAAGTTCGCGACAAGTACAATCAATTCTATTGAAAAGATTTGTCACTTGGATATTCTCTTTCGAGCGTCCGTTGAGTTTTGTAACTTGGCCCAAAAACACTTTGATGTTTTAGTTGTCTATGATCCTCGACGCGAGCCAATCACCCTTGCCAATCCAAAATTGAACGAAAGCAACTCAATGAATTCGGTCGCTAAAAAATATACTGCTGGCTCCCCATCAACCATTTCTTTCAGGGCAATCAAGTGGCCGGCCATTTTTGCTTTCGCGTTTTCAATTGCTCTTATCGGGTTCACAAGTTTTGGGTTCGTGGGCGAAGCAAACACTCGCGGCACAGCAGCCAGAGCTGCCGTGCCGACTGTCGAAGCTTTCGCAAAAGGCAAAGAGCGTTCCGACGGCTTTATTCCTTTTTATTGGGATGAGACAACGGGAAAAATTCATTTGGAGATCAGTCGACCTGAACAGGAATTTCTTTATGCACATTCGTTGGCAACAGGGCTAGGCTCGAATCCGGTTGGATTGGACCGCGGGCAGCTTGGCGATCAAAAGGTTGTTCACTTCAAACGCGTTGGCCCCAAGGTTTTACTGATTCAACGTAACTTGCGTTTTAGAGCCGAGACAGATAACGAACTGGAGCGGACGGCAGTCGAGCAATCGTTTGCTCAATCGATCATCTGGGGCGGTAAGATCATCGCTGAAAGCAAAGGTAAATTTGTTATCGATGTGACTGATTTGCTAATGACCGATGTTCACGGCGTGATCGGAAAATTGAAGAGTTCAAAACAAGGCGATTTCTCGCTCGACAAAGATCGCTCCGCAGTTCACCTTCCTCGCTGCAAAGCGTTTCCTAAAAACACGGAACTCGAATCGACGCTTACCTTCAGCTCAAAGAACCCTGGCTCTGATGTTCGCGAAACGACTCCGACTCCGAAGGCTGTTTCGCTGCGGCAACACCATTCATTTATTGAGCTTCCGGATGAGCTTTACCAGCCTCGGAAATACGATGTCAGGTCGCCTTGTCTGGCGATCACGTATGCGGATTACGCAACGCCACTTGATCAACAGCTTGAAAAACGTTTGATCATGCGACATCGCTTGCAAAAGAAGACACCTGGAACAGCGCCGTCCGAAGCCATCCAGCCGATCGTGTACTACGTCGATTCGGGTGCGCCAAAGCAAATCCAAGACGCGTTGATCGAAGGTGCCAGTTGGTGGAATGAAGCGTTTGAGTCAGCGGGATTCAAAAACGCGTTTCAAGTAAAACTTCTTCCCGCTGATGCTGATCCGCTGGACGTACGTTACAACGTGATTCAATGGGTTCACCGAAGCACACGTGGTTGGAGCTATGGCGGAAGCGTTATCGATCCACGCACAGGCGAGATCATCAAAGGCCATGTGTCTCTTGGTTCGCTTCGAGTTCGCCAAGATCAATTGCTGGTCAATTCGCTCAGCGGTAAAGGGTTTAATCCGACAGACGGATCTCGCTGTGCATGTTGTGGCGTGGCAGGCGTCGCGGAAGAAACGACGTTGGCCGACATGGCGGTTCGCGGCACCGCACTCGAAGTCTCCCTCGCTCGCATTCGCCAACTTTCGGCTCATGAAGTCGGCCACACGATCGGATTTGTGCATAACTTTGCCGCGAGCACTTATGGCGACCGTGCTTCGGTGATGGACTACCCTGCCCCGCGTGTCAAATTAACCGAAGATGGCAAGCTTGACCTAAGCGACGCTTACGGAGTTGGAATTGGCGAGTGGGATAAAGTCTCAGTGCAATTCGCTTACTCGGAATTTGCAAAGGGCGAAGAAGAGCAGGGGCTGAATAAGATCCTGGATGATGCCAGGGCGAAAAACATGCTTTTCATTTCTGATTCGGATGCTCGTCCTGCTGGTGCCGCACATCCTTTGGCAAATCTTTGGGACAACGGAACCAATCCATTGGACGAATTTTTCCATGTGTTACGGGTGCGAAGAATCGCGCTTGATCAGTTTGATCCAACGAAGCTTCCAGCCGGAACGACGACTCACGACATTGCCCAGTATCTTACGCCTGTTTATTTGCACCATCGGTACCAAATCCAGGCTGTCGGAAAATTGATCGGCGGACATGTTTATTCGTACGGTTACGCTGGCGACAATATTTCACCCAATGAGTTTGTCGAGTCGAGAATCCAACAAGAGGCTGTCAAGGAACTGGTCAACTCGCTTTCGCCAGATCAGCTTTTGATCAAGCCTGAGATCTTGAAAACGATCAGCCCACGGCCTTATCGTTCGATTCGCGATCAAGAGATTTTGAAAAGCCATTCAGGAAGAATTTTTGATCCTCTTGCGGCGGCTTCGGTGGTTTCCAATATGGTGTTGGATGAATTGCTTCATTACGAGCGGCTGAACCGACTGACTCAACAACCGGATGTAAAACTAAAACCAAAAGACATCATCGATAGTTTGCTTTCCAAGTACTGGGTGCAATTGCCCGGAGATCCGGTAGAAGCCCAGATGATTCTGGTCGTACGCGAAGCAACACTTGATCATCTGATCAAGTTGGCTGACAACGCAAAAGCCAGTTCTGACGTTCGGACAGCCGCCTACGCAGGAATTAAATCGTGTCACAACCGATCTAAATCCGACACGGATGCTGCAATGCCAGGTCGAATGACCCGCAGGATTCAGCAATTCATGGATCGCTCGTTCCCAGAATTGCCGGAAGCAAAACGACAGGAAGTACCACCGGGAAGCCCGATTGGTTCGGGGGATAGATAATTTCGTCGATTGGAAAGTGGCCATTCCGTCGACGTTAATTCCATTGCAACCGTAGCTGGGCTCGCCAGAGTTCAGGAGGATTCAATGGTGTCTGTAGCCTTGGCAATTCGCCCGAAGTCTTGGCGACATCGGCTACGGGCAGGCAATTGGCTGGCATTCTTCTATCAAACGTTTTTCGATTGCGATCGTAGCTGGGCTCGCCAGAGTTCAGGTGACTTGGCAATTCGCCCGAAGTCTTGGCGACATCGGCTACCTAAAGTGGGGACTGGCGGCATCGGCTACGAAAAAAGGGCTCCGCAAAGACGCGAAGCCCTATATTACTTTTGCATTCGCAACCAGGTTGATTGCGGTTTAAGAACCGTTACTTAACTGCACGATCCAAAATTCTCTTCGCAGCGTCACGTCCACCCCAACCGAATGCGATGGCTGCTGCCAATCCCAATCCGCCAAGGATTGAACCGAACGCTACGTTGACGATCGAAGCTGAAAGGCCCATTTGTTGTAGACCAAATCCGCCAGCGAAAACAAGAATCGCGATTTTGGCAACCATAGCCATTTTGCCTGCGTTCTCAATTCCTGAGTCTTTGATCATCTTTCCTACAAAGTTCGCGAGGAACATGCCCATCGCAAGAATGACAAGTCCGATTAGAACCTGAGATGCAACTCCGCTGAATGCTTCAACATGACTGGCAAGGCTTTCCAATCCCATCATCGGCAGGGCCTGCATCAAAGATAGAAGGACGATTGAAACCAAAACCAGTTTGCCACCGATTTTCGAAGGAGTCGATGACTCGCTTGCGTTGGAAAGCTTGAGGCCAAGTTTTTCAGGGACTGAATCGAAACCGACGCCTTCAAGTAAATTCTCGACCAAGTCCGCAACCATTTTCCCGATGAAAAATGCGATCCCCAAAACGACTCCCGCTCCGATGAAGCCTGGAATCAACGAAGTAAGTTTCGCCAGAATGTCGCTGGCTGGTTTTGTAATCGCTTCAATGTCAAGCGTGTTGAGCGCGGCGACGGTAACAGGAAGCAGGATCATGGCGTAGACGACCAATCCAAGCACGTCAGACGGCTTTGTTGAGCTGCTACCCATCCCAACTTTGCTGGCGATTTTGTTGACGCCAACTGATGCCGTAAGATTCGAAGCGACTTGTCGAACAATTTTCGCGATGAAACTTCCGATTAGCAAAATGATTGCTGCACCAATAATGTTTGGGAAGTAGTTAAACATCTTGGTAAACATGTCTTGAACTGGCTCAAGCAAGCCTGGCATCTTAAGAGCACCAAGGATCGCTGGCAAAAACAATGCAAAAATCACCCAGTAAACGGCTTCTGGCAAAGTCTGGCTGAGTTTGACTGAATCATCGCCAGCTGCCACCGCTACGGGCTGGGAAAACTCTGCTGAGTCTGAACCAAAATCCAGATCATCATCTTGGGGCAACGTCGCGGCTGACGAAAATGAAGTCGTCGCTGCTGCAGCATCAGAACCAAACGATGAAAGACGCGAGTCGATATCGGCGGCTTCGAGTCCTTTCTTGGACACGTCGCGGCCAATTCGTGCGAGAATGTAGGCGATCAAGCCAAGTACACCAGCACTGATAATGCGCGGTGCGTACTCGAAGACTTGTGCCATCATCGCATCCAATGGCTTTGAAACAACAGGCAGGTTAAGCGCGTTGAAAAATGCGATCAACACAAAAGCCATGATGCCGTAGAAAGAAAATTTGCCGATGACGGCTGTTGAGTCGACGCTGCCATCGGCTGCGATTGCATTACTTAACTTTGCACCCATGCCGCTTTTCTTGAGTGCGGCTTTAATGATGCGGCTAACAATAACCGCGACCAGCCAACCAATGACAAGGATGGCAACGGCAGATAAAATTCCTGGCAAGTGCGTGCCGACTTGCTGGGAAACGTTTTCGATAAGCTTTTCCATTGAGGTGTTCCTGAAACTAGGACAATGTCGTATACGAAGCGGGCTTCGCGGGAAGGTATATAAAAAAACTCTACTGGGTGAGAGTTATTTTTCTTTGTAGGTTTCTACAAGCTGAATATCCGCATCGCTCAGACGCGACGGAGGCATTACAAAGACCGAATTGTTTTTGCCTACGAACACCAAATTGTCACCATCCCAACGAATGAACGCCATTTCAACGACGCGTCCATTGTTGCCAGTCCATTTTCGAAAGACAGGAGCGGCGATGGTTTCTGATTTGGTTGATCCGAATTCATCAAGAGAAGGGATGGCGTCGGATGGTTCTTCCAGATTGGCGGGTGCAGGTGCAGCGGCCATTTCGGCTAATTTGGTTTTGAGCTGCTGAGCTTCCTGGGTAGCGGCATCAAATTTTTGAGAAAGCATATTGAGTTGATTGTCTTTTTCGCCAAGTAATCTTTGCTGATCAGCGACCAGTTTTTGCTGATTGGCGACTTTGCCATCTGAATCAAGAATTTGCTCACGCAGGTTTTTAACTTCGTCTTGCAAAGCTTCCAAACGTTGTTGGGAATCGGCGTTAATTGTTGCAGCTGAATCTCCGCCCGAAGGTGACATCGGTGCGAATTGATTGTTTTGAGAATTTGGTTGAAAGGAGTTGGCCGCAGCTGGATCAGCACCAAACCCGTTCCCCGAACCATCAAACGAATTGGCGAGGGCATCGTTTGTGCCTGAACTATTCGCCCCACCATTGTTCTCCCCTCCATCCTTCGCCGTTCCACCGTTCTTTACGTTCAAATCATGAACTACATGTTTCGATTCGGAATCGACAACCATCTTTTTGATTCCATCACCTGATTCCTTTGCCATCTCAGCTGCGGGCGCGGGAGCAGGAAAGAAAATAAGGAAGACATACCCGATGGCCCAGCAGCAAAACGTCAAAAAGGCCAGTAATAAAACAAGTACATCGACCGCTCCACCGTGACGAGGAAAGGAACGGGAACTGAGCATTCTTGAATAATTCATGGAATTAGAAGGGGGGAAGGGTTGAACGTGAGGGTTCAACGATGAATGACGGGTAGGAAAAGATAAGAGTTGTCAAGGTGATGCTAGTACAAAGCTGTCGTAACTCAAGCAATTGTATGGGTTTGTACGCAGATTATATATCAACTGACTTAAACTCCGAAAAAAACATGAGTTTTGCGTACCTGCGAAATCTTCGAATTGAGATTTATTCGTTGGACAGCTTGTGAATCGCCACTCTAGCCACAATCTGAAAAAGCAACATTGTGAATTAGGTGTTCTTGCTTGTTAGGGTCAGCGCCATAATTGCGGGCAGGCTGTTAACTGACACAAATTGGTTGATCTAGCGTAACGTTCACCCATTTCTACCACCCGACTTAACCAGTCGTTTTGGGTGCTTTTTCCGACTGACCTACCGTGAAAACTCACCAACGATTACAAGCCTTTGGAACACTTTTTGGTGACACTTGTTTTAGCTAAACTCCGCAACTTGTGACTCTTAGTTGAGCGACGGGTCGGAAGGCCGAATTTTGCCGATATGTGATCGCAGCACGTCATGTCCGACCTGTTGGCAAACTTGTTTCCAAAGCCCTTCTGGCGAATCAAAAAGATGATCCTTGTTCGCGGGAAACGTGAGCCAACCGCCTTGTCGGATTTCGGAGTCCAGTTGCTGCGGGCTCCAACCAGAATAGCCACTAAAGATCTTGAATTTCTGTTCGGACTGATGGACCAGCGAATTTAGATTGTCTCGCCCCATTGAAACAAACACGCCGGGAATGACTGGCGATTCCCCAAGTGCAAGGCTTGTGTGAAGCCCGATCAATGGGCCTTGAACGGGGCCTCCAACGTGAACCATGTCTTTACAGTTGCAATGGCTCATCTCGCCGTCTTTGGCGATCTCATGCCATACTTTTTTGACCTGAACATTTGACGGCCGATTAAGCACAACACCAGAGGCGCCTTCTTCGTCATGTCGAAATACAAGAACGACGGTCCGGTAGAAATTCGAATCTTGAAGATCCGGGATGGCTATCAGTAAATGGCCGGCTAGGCTTTCCATCTTCCCAAGCTCGCTAATTTAAAAAGTAGACACGAGAGTTTACAACCATCGCTTGTTCGCAGTCACAGGTTTCGAAGTAGACTCAACCATTCGTCCGCCGGTTTACGATTTTGGATAACCGTCGAGGTCTTCTGGCAACCCTAGCAACCGAACGAAGCCTGTGTTTGGAAATTTTAAACCATTACGTTGCCGATGTTGGACAGAATCAGGCATGAGGAACTGACTTTTTCATGAAAGAGCAATGATTTGGTCGCAAATAGCCGAATTAGTCAGCAAAGAATCAAATCGAGGGTCAGAATTGGCTTTTACCAAACAGCGGACTCTTAATTTGAATCCGTAACACCGCGGCTCGACTTGGCAAAAACGTAGAAAAAAACCCCTTACAAGTGGCGTTTTACGGTTTGCTGTGTGAGCCGATTTGGATAAACTGTTACGCTTGACCAAAACCAAATTTCACCATGGGCAGCCAAAATCGTTGCCTTATTAAAACGAGTTAATCATGAAATCGGACATTCATCCAAACTACCGCCCGGTTGTGTTCAAAGACAAAACAGCTGACTTTGCGATCCTGACACGGTCGACAATCGCCACTAAAGAGACGATCAAGTGGGAAGACGGTAACGAGTACCCAGTTTACTTTGTTGACATCTCAAGTGCTTCACATCCGTTTTACACAGGTAAGCAGCAGTTTGTTGACACAATGGGCCGCGTCGAGAAATTCAAGAAGAAATTCTCTGGCAACTACAAATCCCTGGACAAGAAAAAGAAGTAATCGCTTCAGGTGACAATTCGAAATTTAAAAAGGCGACCAGTTCTGGGTCGCCTTTTTTTGTGCGCTCGAAGTTCTAGGCGTGCACTGAATAGTTTAACGACGAGCCGGAAGGCGACCGTCCGTGCGCCTTTAAAATGGTGTCGTCGCTAGGCAAATTGGATTGGAAAGGAAGGCATCCTGAACTCTGGCGAGTCCAGCTACGGTCGGCGGCAAAGCTAACTATAGGGCGGCGCGTTTCAAGCGAAACCACACTTAGGCGTTGGCCGTTTTTGTGAGTGCGTCGGCGATCTGTTTTGATGCGGTGCCATCTCCGTATGGATTTTGTGCTTCGGACATCGCTGCATAGGCTGCCGGATCGGTAAGCAACTCCGTCAACACAGACTCGATTTTTTCAGAGCACGTTCCCACCAATTTTGCATTGCCGGCTTCGACACCTTCGGGTCGCTCCGTCGTGTCACGCATCACAAGCACTGGTTTGCCAAACGATGGAGCCTCTTCCTGGACGCCACCTGAATCGGTAAGCACGATGTTGGACTCATTAAGCAGCCACACAAACGGCTCGTAAGAAAGCGGTTTGACCAAATGAATTCGTTCGTGGTTGCCAAGAATTCGATTGACCGGCTCTTGAACATTTGGATTTAAGTGAACAGGGTAAACGAAAAAGGAATCGGGCTGGGCGTCGGCGACTTTTCGAATCGAGTTGCAAATGTTTTCGAATCCCTGCCCATGACTTTCGCGTCGATGGCCTGTGACGAGAACAAGCTTCTTGCCTTTGGCCACATTTGACATCAACAATTCCTGAACCGGTTTGGCTTCATCCGGAATCGATTTGGTAACACGTTCGCGAGTCAGCATCAAAGTATCGATCACCGTATTACCAGTAACGTAAATCGTGGCCGGATCGATTCCTTCGTTCAATAACGCTTGCTCGGAGTGTTTGGTTGGCGGAAAATGAAGGTCGGCAAGTCGCCCGATCAGTCGGCGGTTGATCTCTTCCGGGAAAGGCGAAAATTTGTTGCCCGTTCTCAATCCCGCTTCGACGTGACCAATTTTGACTTGATGGTAATGCCCCACCAAAGCGCCGCAAAATGCCGTAGTCGTGTCGCCTTGCACCAATACAACATCTGGCTGTACGGTTTTGAAGACTTCGTCTAGTCCCGCTGTTGCTCGCGCGGTGATTTGAGCCAGCGACTGGTTTGGCGCCATCAAATTCAAATCATGATCCGGTTTCACCCCGAACGCATCAAGCACTTGGTCAAGCATTTCGCGATGTTGGCCGGTAACGCAAACAACCGATTTGAATTCATCGGGACGGCTTTGAAGCTCCAGAACCAAAGGGACAAGTTTAATGGCTTCGGGACGAGTACCGATAACGGTCATTACAGTTTGGGGCATGGCGATAGACAGTGAAAGAATCTTTGAACGGAATTTTAGGTTAGACCTAACAGCATAGTTGCTTCCAATGTTCTCGGTCAGTATTGATGCCACGATTCACGAAATTTGCATCTACTGGCAGGTATTGAAGAAAGCCCGCGAACTGTTAGGTTTTTGACTTAGATATTCACAACCTCCAGAAAACATGGCTCGCGGTAACGATGGCGATTACAAACACACCTGACTTTTTCCCGCATCAGCGGAATATCAATTTTTTGGCCTACTGCAGCGTGTCGCCGCTCAATCAACCGGCCAACGACCGGATCTCCAAGTTCATTGACCGCCAATCTGCGGTTGGGCGAGGGATGCTGTTTGAGTACGTCGGTGATGACAATATCGCCGATCGTTTTCACAACAATTTCGGGCAGCTTTTTAAGACTTCGCCTGACAATATTACGATGACGACCAACACGTCCGAAGGATTGTCGATGATCGCCAACGGTTATCCGTTCGAGCCAGGCGACCAGATCATCAGTTACGTCAACGAGTATCCGGCCAACCATTACCCATGGATGGTCCAGACACAACGTCGAGGCGTGGAGTTGATTCAGCTTTCGGATGTTGAGATCCAGCAGGAAGATCGAGACTACACAGCGCCGATTGGTGATTCTTTCGCGCGAGGTTGGTCGTTTGAAGAGCTTGAGTCAAAGGTAACTAATCGCACCCGCGTGATCGCGATCAGCCACGTCCAATTCACAAGCGGATTTGCGGCGGACCTTCCTCGACTGGGAAAATTTTGTCAGGACAAAGGCATCGACTTGATCGTTGACGCGGCTCAATCAGTTGGCTGCTTGCCAGTCTATCCAGAAGAGTTCGGCATCTCGTGTGTTGCTTCTGCCGGCTGGAAATGGTTGCTTGGCCCTGTCGGAACGGGCGTGCTTTATACGAGCCCAGCGTTTCGTGACAAAATTGAGATCACGATGTCTGGTGCGGATCACATGAAACAAGACACCGAGTATCTCGATCACACTTGGGATCCGTACTCGACTGGTAAGAAATTCGAGTACTCGACCGTTTCATATTCAATTCTCGATGGATTGTCACTTGGTTTGGAAACTGTATTTCTTCCGCACACGATGGAGGCGATACGCGATCACAATTTTGGTTTACAGGATTTGGCGCTATCAAAGTTGGATTTTTCAAAGTACCAGCCGGTGATCCACCCGCCCGAACATCGCTCTGGAATTTTGGCTTTGATTCCCAAAGTCTCCACGGCGAAACAGATTTCATCGGCGCTTGATTTGAAGAACATCATCATTACGCCAAGAGACGGTTACCTGCGAGTCGCTCCACATCTTTGTACGACGGAAGAAGAAGTTGTCGCTGCAATCGAAGGGTTGAATCAGATTGGGTGATAGGAATTTTCAACCGCGAATAGAGACGGTCCTCGGTGAACACTTCCTCTTTTCAACACCGAATCCGTTTTCAACACGGGAAGAACTGATGAAAAAAGAACCGCGGATGGACGCGGATAAAAACAGAAACAGAATTTGAATCCGCGTTTATCTGCGTCCATCCGCGGTTTTAAAGAGAAGTCTCCTCAAAGGTTTAAAAAATCCTATTTCAGCGCAAAAAAAACGTCGCTCTTGTGAGCGACGCCTTAATGTAGTCCGCTAAAAATTTGTCCCGAGCGAACTAGTGATTTTCTGTTGAACTGTTGAGCAGTTCAAATAAGTCTAGCGAGGCTTGACTTCATGGCCAGGTCGGCAGAAACCAATGGCTTCAAGTGATTTGTAAACTTCTTCCAACGTTTTCTCGCCAAAATTGGAAATGCTCAGCAACTCGGCTCGTGTTGTGTTGAGCAGATCGCGAACGTTAAAAATCCCTTTCTCCTCAAGACAGTTAGTCGTTCGTACAGTCAAACCGATTTCAGCGGTGCTCAAATCAAGCTTCTCACGGAGGTTTCGTGTCTCTTCTTCAGATGCGCTAAGTGGAATTCTTGTTCTGGCCATGGGGTCCCTCCCTAAAATGGATCATTGAATGGTTGGATGCCAATACGAAAGTCTTCTTCGTTTTTAATAGTCATCCGTAACTAAATTTGAAACAACCATTTCTTGAATGAACAAGAACCAACCGAATGCGGTAATTCAATCTATTCTGTTCTTCGTGGTTGTTTCAATTAACAATTGGCTCACAATATAACACAGCAGCCACTAAATCGAATAAGGGCAACCAAACTTTACCACCACGATGCTAGCAGCTTGTTTGCAGCAGCATTCGATCAACACGTTGGCCGTCGTTTTCATCGAATTGGTAAGTTGGACATTCCTGTCCCGTGTGGACGGTGGTCAATAAAGAGCGACGGACAAGAATGGCCATCCTACGAGAGTGAGTCGAACGGATTATCTTTCCGTTTTACAAAGTGAATTTTAAGGACAGAGGACGATGAGCGTAGTTTCAACGGATGAAATTCTTAGCCCGCTAAACCCGGATCAGCGAAAGGCCGTTGAGCAAATCAATGGGCCGCTTTTGATTTTGGCTGGCCCTGGCAGTGGAAAGACGCGCGTGATCACGCACCGGATCGCCAATATGATCGCGCAGGGCATATCATCTCAAAACATTGTCGCACTGACTTTCACCAACAAAGCCGCCGATGAGATGCGGCTGCGATTGAATAAGCTTGCGCCGAAAAATCGGACTTGGACTGGAACGTTTCACCGGTTCTGCTCTCGGATGCTTCGCCAACACGCGCCGCTGGTCGGGCTTTCACCGAACTTCACCATTTACGATATGGGTGATTCAAAGAAAGTCATCAAACAGGCCATCGAAAATGTCAAAGTCGACACGAAACACTATTCGGCAGACAAGCTTTCAAGCGAAGTTAGCAATGTCAAAAACAAAGGCGTGACGTCGGAGCAATTTCAGCCGCGTCCCGGTCACGCGTTGGATTCGATTATCGGCAAAGTCTACCCCGAGTATCAAAAACTTTTACGCCAAGCCAACGGGGTCGATTTCGATGACTTGTTGTTGCACGCGGTTGCTTTGTTGCGAGCCTCTCCCGAGCTGCGCGAAGCACTTGATCGGTCGTTCAGTTACATGATGGTGGATGAATATCAGGACACCAACCTCGCTCAGTATCAGCTAATCCGCTTACTAAATCACACGGTTCAAAACCTTGCCGTTACCGGTGATCCCGACCAGTCGATCTACGGCTGGCGCGGTGCGAACATCAATAACATTTTGGAGTTTGAAAAAGACTATCCCGATGTGGGCGTGGTTCGATTGGAACAAAACTATCGCAGCACCCAATCCATCCTGCGCGTGGCAGATCAATTGATCGCCAACAACGTTCGCCGGAAGAAGAAAGAACTGCACACACAAAACGATGAAGGCAAACCGGTTCGCCTGGTGACGTTTCCTTCACCACGAGACGAAGCCACTGACATTGCCGATTCGATTGCGTTGGAAATCCAACGAGGCACCCGCCGCGCACGTGACTTTGTGATTCTCTACCGCGCCAACTGGCTTTCGCGTTCGCTGGAACACTCGCTCCGTTCGCTTGGCGTGCCTTATCAGATCGTCAACGGCCATGAATTCTATCAGCGTAAAGAAATCAAAGACGTTTTGGCTTACCTACATCTGCTTAACAATCCCCAAGACAACGTGGCGTTCGAGCGGATCATCAACACGCCGTCGCGAAAAATCGGAAAGGTGACTCTGGGTCGGCTGCGACGTTTTGCTCAATCCGATAATGGTTCGATGCTGGACGCGGCACGAAACGTTGATCAGATCGATTCAATCTCCAAAGCTCCCGCTGGGAAAATTCGTCAGTTCGTCGCAATGTATGATCGTCTGGCTTACATGCCGATGGAAGAAGTCGAAGTCGTCATCAAAGCCGTTCTCGAGGAAACAGGATACCGCGAATGGTTGACCGACGACGGAAGCGAAGAAGGGTTCGAGCGAGCCAACAACGTTGATGAGTTGGTGGTTGCGACGCAAGAGTTCGATAACGAGCATCCGCACGACGGCGGACTGGAAGCCTATCTCGAACAAGCCGCCCTCGTTTCCGACACCGATGTCTGGTCAGCGGAAGCCGATCACGTGACGCTTATGACGCTACACGCAGCCAAGGGACTTGAATTTCCTTCAGTGTTTATCGTCGGTCTCGAAGATGGGATTTTGCCGCACGAACGTAGCTCGGGTGACGACGAGCAGCTTGAAGAAGAGCGGCGTTTGCTTTTTGTTGGAATCACGCGTGCCGAAAGTGAACTTCAAGTCTCTCGTTGCATGAGCCGTTTTCGTCGCGGAAGTTTTTGGCCATCGATTGCCAGCCGTTTTCTCATGGAGCTACCGCGAGAAGAAATGGCAGTGTTTGAGCCGGTGTCTCACGTCTATGACGATCCATCGCATGACGACTCGATCTCTAACATTGATCCCTGGTCCGACGAGGATTTGCCAAGCTACGATATCAATGACGATGTGCAGATTGTTGATCCGTCGAGTAAAGACAACAGTCCCGACGACGATCCCGGATTTGAGTTGGATGAAGGCGTTCGCGAGATGTCTCCGAGCTTCGAAAAGATGCAGCCAGCAGAAACGAAAGTCAAAACGGCGGCGCGGAATTCAAAATCCAAAAAAGGTAAACCCAAAAAGAGTGTTCCGGAATTGCCCCGACTCATGACTGCCGCTCAGTTGGAAAGCAAGCAATCAGCAATGGCCTCGCAGGTGAGGCTTGAGCCTGAACAGTACAAAGTCCAAATGGACGTCGAGCATCCAGAATATGGTGAAGGCACCATCGTTGAATTGACCGGTGACGGGGTCAAACGAACTGCCACAATCGACTTTCCAAAACTTGGCAAAAAGCGGTTCCGGCTTACGTTTTGCAATCTGCGGGTTCTGTAGCCCTGCCTTAAATTGGGGGTGCCGCAGAATTTCAAAAAAATACCTCCTGCAAAAAACGATAAAAATCTATTACAATACGCGTCCCACCTGTTTGCACTCCCGACTATTATTCGCTTTGCAAATCCCACCTACCAATCGGCAGCGTCGCTAAGTCGTAAAGCGCGATTTCAAAATTGATTGTTTCGATCAGTACCAGGATTTGCATTTTGTAATAACGCTGGACATCACGACTTAAAGCGATGTCGGCGCGGAAGTCATAACACACTCACCATGTTTTTCAGTTTTAGATGTGAAAGTCAATTAACCATGCAGCCCCACCGTTTTTTCCTTCCTCTGACGTTTGCGTTTGTATTTTCTTTAAGTCTCTTGGGCTTCGAGATCACTTGCGCCGAAGAGTATCACGTCGCCCGAAGCACGCCCGGTGCTTCAGATGCCAACGATGGATTGTCAGCAACCTATACAAGCGACAATCACGGGCCTTGGAAAACGCTACAACACGCAGCCTACAACGCGCAAGCCGGTGATACCGTCGTCGTTCACAAAGGCAATTATCGCAAAGAAGATACCGGCTGGAATGAACAAACAGGATTCATCTGGCTCGACAACTCAGGAACTGAAGGCGCGCCAATTCGATACGTCGCTGCTCCCGGTGACAGACCACTGGTTCACACATTCATGCTTCACGATAAGTCTTGGATCGAGATCGAAGGATTTTGGTTGGTCGCTGATGATTTCAACTTGCCGCATCGCTGGCCAAGAATGCCATCAGTGGTCGTAGACGATCCGAGTGTTGTGATCGATCCGGCGGAAGCTTGGGAAACGAGAGAGCCAAAAGTCCGCCAGAAGTATTCGACTTATATGGCACTTCGAGATACGTTGTCTTCGTCCTACTCCAACTCAATCGATGTCAAGAATTCGAATCACATCACCATCCGCAAGAACGTAATCAGACGTTATTGTTTTGGGATTCAGGTTCGTGGTCAATCAACAGACATTTTGATTGACGACAACGAAATCACTTTTTGTCGTGACGGGATTTTTTCGTGGAACCCCAGCCGATCGATGGTCGACTCGGTCATTAGCAATAACACGATTGAACAGTGCTTCATTAGCGGAATGCAAATTCGGCAGGGAGCGAAAAACGTTCTGATCGAAAACAACACTATTCGTAACACCGGGATTTCGCACATTTCAGTTTTGGCGGAATCAACGGACATCACGATTCGAGGCAACCGCGTGCTTTACGGTGGCTACTACACCGAAACCATGCAGTACCCAGGTAGCTCGGCAATCAACGTTCATACTTCCAGCACTGGAATCGTGGTCGACAATAACTTTGCGGCTTATCAAGAAGATCTCACTGGGTATGACGGGAATGGAATTATCATTGATCTGATGCTGGATGGAGCGGGCGTTGTTGTTAAGAACAATATTTGCTACCGCAACATGGGCTCAGGAATCCGGACGGTCGAAAGTCCAAATTGTGTGATTGAAAAAAACACTCTCTCACTCAATGGTTACCAAGCAGTAAATTCACGTGCTGGAGCGGGTGTTTTTCTGGCGAGAGATTCGGATATCAATCAAACAGTGACGGACAATCTGTTTTTCTTGAATTATCACGCTGGAATCAAATCGTTTTTTACCCTCGGTGGTCAAAAAGAGATTGATCGCAATAGCTACAGATCGTTTGCGAACGTTCCGTTGATTTGGGACGGCTGGTTGCCGGAAGAGAATTCATATTTTTCGATCCCGGAGATTCAAGCTGAAACAGGTTTCGAAGCCAATGGTTCGGAGTAGCGGAATGCATTGATTCGAGCTGGCTGTGCGGAAAGTCGCGCGGTGCAAACCGAAGGCTATCGCCTAACGGCTCAGGTTTGGATTGTTTCGTCGGCCTAAAAAAGAACGTCGGCGCTCGGTGAGCGCCGACGTTTTCGTTTGCCTGGAAGTGGCTCAGGCGATTTTACATCTTCTTTGTCGATCTATTTTCTCTTTGTCGATTCAAAACCTGACTTCTTAAGCTGCTTGTCGATGGCTTTTGAAATTGCTGTGCCAAACGTGTCGGCTTTTGCCTCTTCACCTTCTGTAGCATTTTGAGCTCTAACTTTGGCAACGTAAGCTTCTCGCTCTTTCACCGCTGTCTTGATCTTTTTTTGGATTTCAGCTCGCTTTGTAGCCATGCTTTTGACATGAGCGGCTCGTTCGGCTGCAGACATTTTTTGCATTTCGTCGGGCAGCAAACTGCTTTCAAGTTTCGACAGAATTCCTTCGTCCGATTCAAGTGTATCCACCAGATCGCGTCCTACATTTCCATAAGCCTTACTAGCCTTGATCGCTCCACGGCCTCCGCCAAATCCACCGCTGCCAGATTGTTGCAGGGCGTTGCGATCCTGAGCCCATTGATTCTGTTCGCACGAGCTTCGGAAAGTCTCCTTCCCAAACCACAAATATGTTTTGTTGAGATCGTTGTTGAGCTCAATGATGATTTTGTCTTGGGGAGCTGCAATGTGAACGACTGCTTTGTCCTGATTGATATTCAGAAATTCGCCTTCGGCTAACTCAGCGCCGTGTTGCCATTTGCCGTTCACGCCGGCTTGGTAATTGCCACAGTGAATCGTGTTGACGACCACGCCAGATTCAATGGCTTTCTTGCAAGTTTCCTGGTAGTCAACGGAGCCTTGAGTAAACGGTTCATTGCCAGCAATGAAAATTGCTTTGTAAGATGAGCTCTCTTTGGTCCAATCAAGCCGCTTGAGAGCTTCATTGATCACGGTGCCACAGTATTCATCACCACCATTGGTCTTCAAAGAAAACAAAGCCTCAGAGACTTTGTCCAAATCGTCGGTCAACTGAACGACTTGCCGAACGTATCCTTCGTTGGCCGGAAGGCTGGTGTTTCCGTACTCAAACACGGCAACACGCAGGCTTGGTGTTTGGCCAGATTTTTCACTAGCAGAAAATTTCTGGACGATTTTCCACAACTGCGATTTGGCTTGACTAATCAATCCATCCATCGAGTTAGAAGTATCGAGGAGAATCGCCACATCGACCGCTGCCCGTTTTCCGGTGAACGCTGGCTTGGCCGGTTCGGCATCATTCTTTTTGATCGTAATCGTAACGTCTTGGGCGGGTGCACTTGACTGACCCATGTTTAAAACGGGCAATACAGCCAACATGGTCGCGGCTGCAAAGCATAAAATTGAAAAGCGTTTCATCGAGTTCTCCAAATTAATTTCTGTGACTAATAAACTTGGCATCGCAACTTTCACTCACGCGGCCGGTTTCATGAATTGCAATTGCTTGTGTAGGATCTGTCTGATGAGAATCGAGTGATCACAAACGACTAATTTGTGACGTTAACTTGCTCGCCAAACGTCCCTTGTTCTTTAAGTCTACGTTGGTGATCGGCAAAATAGAATTCCATTCTCGGCTGTTGTTACTGCGTCGTTACACAGTTGCTGCTGGCAAATTCTGCGCGGTGCCGGGGACGAAAAAAAAGAATCGCAATGAAATACGATGAAAACAATTGTTTTGATATTTTTTGAAATTAGCTTCTAATAGAAGGATGTGAAGTTCGTTATCGTCAATCAACACCACAGTTGCACTCAACGGCTGAATTCATGCAGACATATTTTGGGAAATTTGATTCTTGCCTTCGTCCAGTTCAGTGGGCTTTATTGCTTACTCTCCTGCTACTGTTGCTGCCTTGTTGCACCGGTTCGGCTGTTGGCCAAGACGACGATGCCGAGCAAGCGACCAAGATGGACGCCAGCAACGAAATGTGGATGGTTGACAATGGCATTGAACCAACACCTGAGGGCATGAAGCAATATTTAAAGTCGCTTCGGCCTGACGAAACCGTCGTTGAAAAAGCTCTGGTGCTGGTCGAAAAGCTATCCTCGTCGGAATACCTTGTTCGCGAAAAAGCCACCAATGATCTTAAGGCGATGCAAAACCTCACGGTTTCAACTCTTCGTTCAATCGATTCAGAATTCGAGGGCAAACCCGAGGGCAAGTATCGTTTGCGAGAAGTCATCAGCTTCAAAGGCATGCAAAACAGCGCCCAGATTCAATTCGCGATTTTACAAGACATTCAAAAGCGTGAGTTGAAGGGATTTGCGAGCAACATCATTGCTTCCTTTGAATATTTTGAGCGAGATTCGTTCGTGCAAAATGCTGCCGGAAAAGCCCTCGGGGCGACAGCGACCGATGATGACCGTGAGCTGCTGACCAGCTTATTGGACGATGCCGAGCAAACGGATCAATTGAGAGCAGGTGCGCTCAGCGGCTTGCTTCACACGGCTCCAAAATCGGCGTTTGAATATGCAGCGAAATTGAAAGACTCAACCGCTGGGGTGTTGGGGCTGGACGTTGCCCGTGTTTTGGTCATCAATAAAGACGAGCAAGCGTTCGAGGTTTTACTTCGACTGCTTGATGACAAAAGCATTCAGGTTCGCCATAAATCTCTGTCGATTTTACGAAGGATGAGCGATGGAGAAATCGAGTACCATTCCGTTAACGACGATCTAGCAAATGAAAAAGCCACGAAGGAAATCCGAGCGTGGTTTGCAGAAAACAAAGACGATGTTGAGTACGTTTGGGAGTCCGCAAAATTTCGCTTGGGGCGATTCATTGTCAGTCAGTACGACGCGAACAAAGTAGTCGAGTTTGACGAAGCAGGAAAAGTCGTTTGGTCGGTAGATTTGGACAAACCGTTTGCTTGTTTTGGCAAGCCTAACGGACACAGGTTCATCGCACTTTACTCTGGTAAAGTTGTGCACGAATACGATCAAGCAGGCAAACTTCTCCGAGTGATCAAAAACTTGCCTTCGAATATTTCAGGGATGTGTTTTCGCCCTAACGGAAATATTCTGATCGCCGCCGGACAGTCAGGAAACGTCGTTATAGAAGTTGACGCTGCTGGCAAGGAAGTCAAAAAGTTCAAGGTTCCCGGCTCGCCGACTTCGGTTGAAATTGCATTGAATGGAAATTTGATCTTGGCGCTGTACGGCGATGCCAAGATCGCGGAAGTTGATTCGGCTGGAAAAGTCGTGAATACGATAAAGGTAGGAGCCAACCCGTATCATGTTTCACAGCTTGAAAACGGTAACTACCTGGTCATGTATGCAAGTACCGGCCAATTGATCGAATATGATGCTACGGGCAAAGAAATTTGGAAAATGAAATGCGAGAATTATTCGTACCACGCTCAAGAGTTGGAAGACGGTACGATATCGTATGCCGATTCGTCTGGGCTTGTACGAGTCGATCGCAATGGGAAGAAAAAAGTCACCAAGGCGATGAAGAAAATCGGCTCGGTTAATTATTCATATTCTTATTGAAGTCTTTCTTCTATTCATGGCTTCTCGTAAGCGACTCCATGCGTTCTCTCTGCAATTGGATAGTTGGCTCGCTAATCAACCCATAAAAAAAGCCGCTTGGTCACGCTGGTAAACGCAATCAAGCGGCTTGAGATTTCGACTCGAGATCTAGTTGCCAAGTTGATTGGCCAAGTCTTCCGCGTCGTAAATGTAACGAATCGCGTCGCGGATTACATTCGAGTGAACGCTGACCGAGCGGCCTTGGCGATCGCTGTAGAGATAGTCGGCGGTAAGCGACTGGATATTGCCGTCGAAAATCAAACCGACCAATTCCATGTTTTTGTTGACCACCGGACTACCCGAGTTGCCACCAATGATGTCCGCCGTGCAAACAAAATTAAATGGAGTCGTCTGACTGATCTTGCCACTCTTACGAGCCTCGTGCCAGCTCTTCGGAAGGTCAAAAAACTCTTGGCCCTTGTGAGTTTCTTCATGGTTAAAGGCACCATTGATGTCGGTCATCGCAGGAATGTCTTTCCCTTTTTCCTTATAGCCAACCACCGGACCAAACGACAAACGCAAACTGAAAGTGGCGTCTGGATAAGTCGAGGTACCTTGAGTTGCAAAAGTGGCTTCTGCGATTTGAGCGTAGGCTTGGCGTTCGATTTCAGCCAATTCATCCGATTTCAATTGTTCTTCTCGAACTTCATCGTCTACCAACAAAGCCAGTTTGATCATTGGGTCTTCAGATACTTCAATCGCAGCCATTCCGCCACCGGCAAGTGATTTTCGGAACTCAGGATCGTGGACTTTCGTGCCATTGATCAATTCCTCAGCGCGATCGATCGGATTTTTGCCGTCAAGAATTTTCTGGCAAAGCTCATCATCGCCACCACGCATTTCAACCATCCGCGAGATCACGTCAGCAAAAATGGCTTGCTCAAGATCTTTATAAACTGGTGCCGTTGAAAACAATTGCTGCTCAAGCGACGCTCGGTTGGAATCACGGAACGCAGGAAGTCGTTGGGCAGAAGGCTTCTTGTCTTCCATCGCAAGCTGCACCAATTGCTGGGCGATGTTGAACAACTGCTCGTTCAAGTTAACGCCCTTGCCTTGTGTTGATTTACGTATTGCGTTGACTTCTTCGATCTTCTTCCAAGCACCCGCGTACTTTGCCAATTTCGGATCGGCGTTAACTTTTTCAAGCAACGCAGATTCGGCCTGTTCCTTGGCAGCCATCACGGCAGGATCCTGTAGCCCTTGGATCATTCCCATACGAGCCTTGCGGGCGTTTTGAATTCCGAACAAACCATCATGAGCTCGGCGGGATGCTTCTTTGCCCCCAAGTGCAAACTGCTGCAGCAGCACCTCACGACGGCGAATGAAATCAAGCACGAATGGCAATCGAACATCGCGTTGAAACTTCAGTGCGTCGACGGTAAAAATACGGCTTGTTCGACCAGGATTACCGGAAACGAAAACCAACTCGTTGGCTTCCGGGCCGTTCTCAGACCACTTTAAAAAATGCTTGATCTCGGCTGGTTTCCCATTTTCGTAAACTCGAAAAATACATGCGTCCAAACAAAATCGCGGATACTCAAAATTGTCCGCATCGCCGCCGAAGAAAGCGACTTTTGCTTCCGGAGACCAAACCAAACGCACGTCGGTGTACTTTTTGTATTGATAGAGGTGATAACGCCCGCCACCATAAAGTGTGATTACATTAGAGCGCAGTTTGGATTCATCGGTTGCGACTTTCTCGATGTCTGCGATCGCGGCGCGACGGGCTTTTGCGGCGTCGGCTGCTGAAAGACCGTCCGTCACCGCAGCGTTTACTTTGGCAGTAACGTCTACGATGTTGATAAGCTGGTTTAGCTCAAGATCGGGAGCTTTAAGTTCCTCGTCAATTGACTTGGCCAAAAATCCGTCGTTGTAATAATCGTTCTCGTCGTTGGAAAGTTTGAACAATGTATCCGAACCGACATGATGATTCGTCAAAACAAGTCCGTTGCTTGAAATAAACGAAGCCGATCCACCAACGTTGAATCGAACGGAAGATTTCATGATGTGTTCCGACCATTCAGGAGTCGGAGTGAAACCATGTTTCTCTTCCAGATGTTTAACGGGCAGATCGTTAAAAAGCCACATGCCTTCATCGGCATCGGCGTTACCATTGAAGCCCGCCAACGCGAACAACGCAGCGCAAGCGGCTAGAATAATAGACTTTTTCATGGGTCAATTTTTTTCGCAAAAGGTGTTAGTTTGAAATTCCATCTCAGGATTGAATAGTGAGTGAATTTTAACTTTGGTGATTAAAGCTCGCAAGCAACGAGCGGCCATCGATCGTGTTCGTAGAAATACCACTCAAGAGAAGACTGCAAAATTTTCGCAAACCAAGACAGTCCTCGGTGAACACCAACTCTTTTCAATACCGCCGTTTTCAACACGGGAAAAACTGATGAAGAGAGAACCACGGTTAAACGTTGATGGACACGGATAAAAACAGAATTTGAATCCGCGTTTATCTGCGTCCATCCGCAGTTTCAAAAAGAAAACCAGCAAGCCCGAAGCAAATCGCTTCCGGCCAACAAACAATCGAGCGATGAACAATCGCCAAAAATCTCAGTGGCGATCGGAAGCGGTCAAAGAGTTCAGCTGCTCCAGCATCGCCTGATCAACCTTCGCTTTGACAGTGCGACGATCGAGTTTCAACTTGCGGGCGGCGGCTTCGTAACTTTGAGTGTGGTGGTAAGTCCAAGTGCAGTAACGCTGGAGCAGCTCGTCGGCCGTTAACCGGCAGGTGACCGCGTCCTGAGTCCAGTCGGCGTTGGCGGAAGTCGCGGTCAATGGATCGACGGGAATGTAACAACCGCGAATCATAATGCTGCTGACGCATTGCTCAAGTTCGCGGATGTTACCTCGCCAAGGATAGTTTGGCCCGAGGTTTTTCAGAATCCAGTCACACGCTTGCTGACCTAAGCTCTCTGAGTTCTCGCCCGCGATTTTTCTGGTCAGGTGCTGCGTCAGCGAATGCAGGTCGTCGGGGCACGCATCCAGTTGCTCTCGTAAACCTGGTGTTTGAATTCGGTCGGCACACAGGCGGTAGTACAGGTCTTCACGAAAACGACCAGCTTTCATTTCGTCGCTCAGGTCGCGGTTGGTTGCTCCAACCAGTTTTCCGACGAACGAGCGTTCCTTCGTTTCTCCAATTCGCGAAAACGTGCGTTGCTGGACGACTCGTAGCAGTTTCACTTGCAGTGACATTTCCAATTCACCAATCTCGTCCAGGAATACAGCACCCGATGGCGGGCATAGTTCCAGCCAGCCTTGTCGATCTGAAATCGCGCCGGTGAATGATCCTTTGCAGTGCCCGAACAGTTCTGACTCGATCAAATTGGCGGACATGGCGGAAAGGTTGAGCGGCAGAAACCTAAATTGCTTGGACTCAACAAAACGCTTCTTGTCAGCGTCGAACTGGATGAACTGGGACAGGGCGATTGCTCGGGCTACCAATTCCTTACCGGTTCCCGACGGACCAGTAATCAGTGTGGGCAATTCGCTCATGCGATCGAACAATCCGCCACGATAGCGTTCCAGATCACACGTGAAAATGGACTCCCAAACGGCGGCACGCAATTTAGCAGACGGAATTGAGTCGCCCAGAATGAAAGTAAAGATGTTGTAAAAGGCACGGTGGATTTGGCACAGCAAGCCAAACAGTTGGGGCGCTGGTTGGGTGTGTGACTCCGTCAGTCCAGGCAGATTGATGAGCTTTCGGTAGTCGGCTTCAAACGCCTTCCATGTTTTTGCAATCTTGGCTGGTTGGGTGAGGTTGACCAGAGGCAATGGCACGATGTGGCGGTAAAGCAGCGCGTAAGTTGCCACGTTCCAATAGTCATTGAACGATTCTTGCGGGATCGTTTTACCTTCGATGGCGTCCTGTTGCGCTCGCTGGATCACTGATCGCGCGGTCTCAGACAACAGCGTGACGTTGGGCCGTTCGTTGTCGGGAGCCTCGTGCTGCCGATTCCAAGCGACGATGTCCTCGGGGCTGAAGCGATCACCAAGTACCTGCTGCTCAAGCTTAATTCGCTCGGGCGAAAATGGATTGCATAAGGCCAGCCGGGAAAGCTGAGCCAGCAGGCGTTGATCGGACTTGCGGATTGAAGGCATGGCAGTTGATGTGGTTTGGTCACTGATTGTATGCGTGTGCATTCAATGTACATCGCATAGGCCTTAACGCCAGCCTCATTTTTCCGCTTTTCATCGTTTGATGTCGGTTTTATCCGCGTCTTAGCCCGATTGCCTATGATCGCCCGGTTTTTGGCACCGGCGATGCTTTACTCCCCTTCGGACATTTCCTGAAACATTCCTTTCTGGGGAGAAAGAACCATGCGACCTGAAGACGAAATTGTTGATGCAGAACTAGTGCCGCTTAAACCGCCGCACGATGACCAAACGCATTGGGAACCTGAGACTCGTAAATCGTTGATCGAGCTGGTCCTCAGCCCATACGCCATGCAGTGGATGATGATCTGTGGAGGCGGGGTGTTGATCCTTGGCTTCGTAATCTGGCTGTGGTCGGTCGGAATGTTTGAAAGCCCGATCGTTGTCGCCAGCCTTGTCGGAGCGGTAACGATTGGAACGTTGACCGCCGGAGTCGCCATGGTTCGGCTGACTCGATACCAACTGGCTGGACGAGGCGTTGCGATGTTGGGATCGATCGCATTGCCGCTTAACTTGTGGCTGTATGATGCTCAAGGCTTGATCACACTGGACGACGGAGGGCATTTGTGGATCCCGGCAGCGATGTGTTGTTTGATCTATGCCGGAGTCGCCCGAGTGCTCAAGGATTCGACTTTCGTTTACGCGTTAGTCGGCGGTGTCGTGATGACTGGGATGTTGTTCCTGGCGGACGAGACGATTGGTCGTTTCTGGACCTTAACCCCGCCAGTTACCTTTCTGGTTGTGATCGGGTGGATCAGTGCGTTTGCTGAGCGGTTGTTCAGTGCCGATGACGGTGATTTTTCACGAAAGAAGTTTGGGTTGGCTTTTCAGCGAGCCGGCCTGATAGTCGTGACCAGTGGTTTGGCATTGTTGCTTGGTAATCACGCAGCCCTTTGGATCAACTGGTGGCTGGGAGATCCCGTGTGGTCGCTGGTATCGAATCAGCCTCAGAAAATCTGGGCTCTCGGAATCATTGCATCATCGATGGTTGGTTTTGGTTTACAAGCGGTTGCCAAGCAAAGCCGAGTCTACCGAGTGGCAACGATCACGTTGTTGGGGTGGCTGATTCTAGTGACGCTGGATGTGTTGTCGATCACCATGTCAGTCAGCCATTTGGCGATTGCGATTGCCGTTTTGACAATCGTTGGCAACGTAGTTTTAGCTATGCTGCAAGCAGGGAAATCTGCAAAAATGAAACCGACAACATTGGGTCAAACGATTACTAAAACGGTGGATGAATATTCTCTTGTTGCCACCTGCGTGATCGGCCTATTGGCGTTGCTACAATTTCTTGTTCAGTTTCCATTTCCGAAAGGAATCGTGTTCTTCGGCCCGCTCGATTGGGTCGCGGTGTGTCAGATCTTTTCGGCTGGATTGGCTGCGTGTGCGTTTGGCTTTCGAGCAATGATCACTAGCCAAGGCAAAAACAGTGAGACAGCTCGTTTGATGACTGGGGCCGGTCCAGTGTTGATGACAGCCGGTTTGCTGACTGCGATTAACATTCAGTCATTTATGTCGGTACAGGCAGCCATAGGTTTGGCGTTGGCGTTTCCTGCTCTAGTCGCTGCGGCAAGTATCTTTGCCAAGAAATCGGTCGTCAAAGATGCGTTGCAGTTAATGACTGTCGTTCTGATGACGTCGCACTTGGTAATCCGAGGCGTCGTCGCTGCGGTTGCGGAGTCTCAAATTTTTGACTTCCCGGCTTTGCAATGGAGTGCCGTGCTTTTCGGTTCGGCTGCTGTGTATAGGATAATTTCTGCCGGCAAGGCTCGAAGTGCAAGTCGCGTCATGAGCTACCTTTGCGCTACGTTCGCAGTAGCTCTTGTGGGGCACCACTTTGGATTCGCGTTCGGATTCTGCTTGGTGTTGGCTCCGATGATTGTCGGCACTGCCATGCGAGTGCACGCATCGTCGGCTCAGGTTGGCAAACTGTCCTCCTCCGATGCGAACAACGATTCATGGCCCTTGACCGCAAACTTATTTGTCCTTGGATCGGGCATCGGTGGCGTGCTGATGGCATTGAGCCATTGGTTTTCCAGTGATGCGACGAGTGCACTGATGCTGGTTATGCTTGTTCAGTTAGTCTGTTTGACATTGACGAGTTTGCTGACGCCCAATCAGGCTTGGCGTGCAGCCTTTCGAGCTCTGATTGTCGCAACGGTTGGGGCCTGCATTTGCGTTTTAGATGGATGGTTGAACATACAAGGCTGGCAGCGCCTTGAGTTGTATAGCTTGCTCGGCGGTGCGATCCTGTTGGTACTGGGGCACATTACTTGGATGCGTGAGGACGGTCAAACGGACGATTTTGCATCGGCCAGCCTAGTGACCGGCAGTTTTTTGGTTGCTGCTCCACTGGCGGTCGGCCTGTTGGTCTACCGATTGGGCTTGGCAACGGGTGCAAACTGGATGCTGTTTCATGAAATGACGACAATCGTGGCAGCACTAACGTTGTTTGGAACAGGCGTGCTTGCCCGACTTCGCGCGACCACGATTTCTGGAGCCGGTTTGCTCGGCATCTACTTGTTGTCGCTGTTAACGTTGATTCGGTTGCCGGATCAGCTGCAAAACGTATCGGTCATGATGATGGTTGGCGGAGGTGTGCTCTTTGTTGCAGCGTTGCTGATGAGTATTTATCGAGATCGATTGATGAGTTTGCCAACACGAATTCGCGAGGGCAAAGGAGTTTTTCAGATTCTGAAGTGGCGATAAGAAAATCGAGCGAACGCGAACAGGCAGGTTGGTCAACCTGTGCCACGGGTGGCCCGTCGAGTATTCCCCAGCTCGGCGGGCTTTTTTCGTGGCTTGCTGCAAGTCAGTCGTTTTCCATTGTGTAAATCAACTCAATGGAGCGGCGTGGTATTTCTATTCCAAATCAGACCCTGATGCCTAGTTTCCCAACCGAGCTGAGGCCATTCAAATTGCAAACAATTAAGTGAGTTGTCTTGTAAGTGCGTGAGAATTTGGATCGCTTCGACTGGCTGAATTGTCTGTTTGCACACAGAAACCACGCCTCATTCCCCCAACTCAACCATATAGAAAACGCTTAAGCCAGTTCAGCGCGGTTTTATTTTGGGTCGCCTATTGTTGGGCTGGCGAAGAGCGAAAAGAATATAGGCGCACAATCGGCGTGGCTGACTTATTTACCGCGACAAAAAAAACATCATTTGCATATAGAGGAATCGACCAATGAACAACCAGATTTTTACAAACCCAATTCGGAAGTTTACCTGGAAGTTCGCTTCGTTGGCTCTGTTGTCGACCCTGATGTTGGCTGTAGTTGTTTCGTGCTGCTCAACTGCAAGTGCACAAGATCCCAAGTCAGACCAAACCGAAACTCAAACAGAAAACAAGAATTCAGTCATTGTGATGGGAATGATCCATCGCAAACATCGAGACCCTGGGCCCTATGACTTGGACCATTTGAAAGACCTGATCAGAAAAGTTAAACCCGATTACGTTTTGACTGAGATCCCGCCAGATCGCTTGGAAGAAGCAACCAAACAGTTCGAAACGACTGGCAAGATCACGGAATCGAGAGTCAAAGTTTTTCCTGAATACACGGATGCCCTGTTTCCGCTTACCAAAGAAATGAAGTTCGAAATCGTTCCCTGTGCGGCTTGGAATAAAGCCATGAACGACAGTCGTCGCGCGACGTTGGCAAAAGCTCAACAGACGCATGCGAAACAACACGCCGAGATGAACCAAGCCCAACAAATGGCTGCCAAAAACATTGCCGGTCTGGGCAATGCCAACGATCCAGTAGTCATTCATACGCAACAGTATGACGATTTTGTAAAAATTGGCATGGAGCCGTATGATCGACATTTCAATGAGATGATCGGCGAGGGCGGTTGGACCAATATCAATGCTGGTCACTACTCGCTGATTGCCAAAGCACTTGACGAGCGAACTGGTCAAGGCAAAAAGTTCCTCATCACATTTGGCTCGTGGCACAAATATTACATCAAAGAACAACTTCGCAAACGCTCTGACATCAAATTGGTTTCCATGTCTAAATACCTGAACAATCAAGATTCAACTCCTGCCAACTGGCCAAGATTTCGCCTCAATTCCAGCGGCAACAATGCACTTGGTGTGACCGAAATTCAATCACCAGAAGTCGCTTGGAAATTCGCTACCGGAGACGTGATTGAATCTTCGCCAGTGGTTGTTGGCAACTCCGTTTTTGTCGGTGGACACGCCAAAAACCTTCATTCAATTGATCGCAAAACTGGCAAGCTAAACTGGAAATTCGAAACCGAAGGTTGGATCCGCGCGACGCCATCGGTGGTCGACGGAACGGTCTATGTTGGTTCGGACGACAACAAATTTTATGCCGTAGATGCCGAAACAGGTAAAAAGAAGTGGGATTTCAAACTGGGCGAAGGTGGCGAACAGTCTTCTCCTACTATTTTGGACGGAGTCGTTTATTTCGGAGCGTTTGACCATTTCGTTTACGCCCTCAAAGCCGACTCTGGAGAGCTTGTTTGGAAATTTGATGTCGGATCAAGCATTCTTTCGTCGCCAACGGTCACTGATGACGCGCTGTACATTGGAACCTACACGGGCTCCTTCTTTCGCTTGAACAGACAGACCGGAAAGAAAGATTGGGAATTCAAAGAAAATGACAAAGCGATTTATTCCTCGCCGGTGGCCAACCAGGAAATTGTAACGTTCACTTCATACGATCGTCATGTTTATGGCGTAAATGTGAAAGACGGTTCTGTGAAATGGAAATGCAAAACCGATGGTGATATTTTTTCCTCGCCAACGATGATTGGCGACCGCGTCTATGTTGGCAGCAACGACAAACAGCTCTATGCCTTGAACTCGAATGATGGTGAGGTCGTCTGGAAAACGGATTTGGGTGGCGCTGTTTTCTCATCGCCCGCAGTAACAGACGCTTCCATTTACGTCGGTTCGTCGGACGGCCATCTGTACGCAGTGAACCGCAACGATGGAAGCGTACGCTGGAAGCACCTTGTCGGTAAAGACATTCGAGTCTGGTCTTCCCCCACTGCAATCGAAGGTACGATCTTCGTTGGCAGCCACGCGGGCGAAGTCATTGCTCTTCGAGAGAAAATGGAAGAAAAGAAGTAGTCGTTTTTAAGGCAATGGCAGCGACCTACTGCCATGCTGCTGGGTTTACTACTAAGGCGATGAGTCCGAAAAAATCGTGTTAACCGGGGATTTAACGCGGATAATTAAATTGTTATCCATTCGCAAGCACCAATTGTTGAACAGCACTACGTCCAATATTTAGCTCAACGGCAAATAGATGAATAACTTCAACAGAACGAAATGGTATCAGTTTAATACCAGAAAGATATTTCTCGCCACTTTCGTAGTAGCCACACTAATTGCCGTTGTGTTGAACAGACAGTTCTTATCGGAATTGCTTCGTTATGGCGTTCCCGTTGAAAATGCTCAACTTGTTTGGTCCCCAGACACGCCCGCGCATTGCTTTAGGGTCGACGTTGATGGAAAATTCGTTTTGGTCGAACAAAAAAATCGTCGCGATGGAGTGTTAATGACATTAGAGTTTTTATCGGATCCTGAACATCCCGATATGATGCTTTTGAATGTGGAACAGGCATGGAAGGGAATTTTTGATTCAAACCAAGTAACTGTTAAGATTGCGGGATCCTTATTCGAAACGGCAGAAAGCGACTGAGGAATAACAAAACAATGAACCAAATACTCGGAAGAACGTAAAAGCGCACGAACTACGCGGATTGGCTTCGCCAATTGCATCCGCCACGTTCTACTTGCGAGCCATGGCGTCGCGCCTAACAATGAAATTTCACAGACATGACCATTTCACTTAGAGAACTCTTTGTATTAATCGCATTTGTTTCTTTGGCGGTAGGCGGACTTCTGACTGGGCCACCAATGTCGTGGATCGCACTGGTCGTGTTTGCTTTACTATTGTTAACCAAGCTTGTGGACTGCCTCGTATGTAGTGGCCAACGCCGCCACTTTTCCATTGGCTTTAGTATCTTTGCTACGTTTTATCTTGGGCTATGTATGTACTTGGGGTCTTCAGAGTTCTTTGCATTTAACTATGAACAATCGAAACTTCCAACATCTCGATTGGTTTATGTTTGCCTTAAACCGGACTACAAACCAGCTGCGCCTACAAATCCAACCACAATAGCGCAGAATCAATTAAGGGCGGACAACGGACACTCGTTGTTTCCGATGGGCCATCTCGCAACTGCATGCGCATTTGGATACTTTGGTGGTTGGTATGCTCGCTTTGCCACACGTGAACGTAACAAACCAGAGTGATAACAACGTGATACGCGCGAAATCGGGCTTGCGGTGGTTTTTGAAGTGCAAGGAGGATCGCACGTTCCGGCATGACGACCACAAACGTCATACGGCTTACTCGATAGTGACTAACTTGCCCTGATAGTCGACGGTGAGCTTCCGGTCCCTCAATAGCATTGTTCCGAGTAATCCGTAGCGACTAGCGTTGGTTGTCACCTGAGACACATACGATTTCCCAAACCAGTCAATCTCACAACCGAAAGTCGCAAGCTCCACCTTCTGGCCATCTGCGAGAATTGCTTCTGCCGTCGACTGTTGAGGCAACAGCAGATCTTCGATTACCGATTCGGGCAAAACCAAACTGCCATTGAAGGCTGTGTCAATCCAGACTGTCACGTCCTTGGAGGGTCCCTTTCCAGGCGAGCTGATCTTGATATCGACCAACGCTCGCAGCTCGTCGTCAACGAGTCCATTCATCTTGTCAACAATCCGATGTGAAACGCAGCTTCTTTACCAATACAAATCGTATGACTAACTTTGTTGGGGTGGCACGACACAGCCTTTGCCACGGCAGCGTCGAACGAATCTGCTATAAACACATCTCCGGAATCTGGTTCGATAGCGATAAATTTTCCCAGATGCTCTTTTTCATATTCAGCGCGTTTTTGCTCGTAAATCACCTTAGCACGTGACGTGATTGATTCCGGCATTGATTCATCTCCATTATTTTGATGACGTCTTAGGATTATATTCAAATGGCACTTGGATGTCCACATACAATCAGGTGTGAAAAGGGCTTGATGCACAACGCCTAATAACAATGCAATGCGCGAGAACCCGAACTCGCGAGGTCTTGGAGTTATGAATCACTTGTCCCGACTCGTTCATACACCTACCTATTTTTGTTTAGTTGGAACACAGATTAGGGCGAGTAAAAACTAAACCTTGCCTTTTCTCTTTTTTGCCGACCAACAGACAGCGCAGCAAAAGGAAACCCTAAACAACTCAATGCAAGCTACCCTTCCAGTTTTTAAAGACACCATTGAGTCTCCATCGGTATATTATTTTGATGGCTAGCGTCCGGCATGTAAAACCGTGGCTATCGCCAAAACGGCTCAGTTAGACTTAGCAGATCTCGTTGACAATTCCGTTTTGAAATTCGCAGGTCAGGCGTCTAAGATCGATTAATCAAATTGCGATTTGCCACGCAGGATGTGGTGATAATGCTGCGCGAAACGGTGGGCTTCGTCGCGTACGTATTGAAGTAGCCGTAGCGAGAAAGCGTGGCGGCTGAGGACAATCGGTTCCGATTCGCCCGGTCGGTAAATCTCTTCATTCTTCTTGGCCAGCGAAAGCAATATTGGTGGGTCGATCTCCAAAGCTTCGAAGGCCGCGACGGCGCTGCTTAGTTGGCCTTTGCCGCCGTCTATCAAAAGGATGTCGGGAAAAACGTCTTGTTCGTCGTAAAGTCTTTTGAACCGACGCGATACAACTTCGTGGATACTGCGGAAATCATCGATGCCTTTGACGTCTTTGATTTTGAAGCGCCGGTAGCCTGGTTTAAACGGAAGCCCGTCGATGAATTTCACGAGGCTGGCAACCGTCTCTCCCCCGCCAAGATGCGCGATGTCGACGCCTTCGATCGTTCGCGGCGTTTCTTTTAAGTTGAGGACTTTTCGTAAACCCGTAAGTCCCTTTTTTGGATCGATATGAAAGACCTCGGGCTGAGCGTGGGTGTCCAACTCACCGCGGCGGTCAAGCGATTCAAGCATCTCGATTTCGTCTCGGAGTCGTGCCGCTTCTTCAAACTTCATTTCTTTAGAAGCCGCCATCATCTCGTCGCGCATTTGCTTGATCAGTTTTGTTTTTTTACCAGCCATGAACATCTGAAATCGCCTGATGTCCTTGCGGTACTCCTCTTTCGAGATCCGCATATTGCACGGCGCGGTGCATTGTTTGATGCTGGCCAACAAACAGGGCCGGAACCAACGCCAGCGTTCGTCATCTGCGTCAATGTCCAAACTGCATGTTCGAAATTTGAAAATTCGCTGGAGGACTTGAACGGCTCCGCGAAGTGACCCCGCGCTGGCAAACGGACCGTAAAGCTTGACGCCCGACGTGGCAGGCTGACGGGTGACTTCGACGCGCGGAAAATCTTCGTAGGTCGAAATCTGAAGATACGGAAATGACTTGTCGTCTTTTTGGATTTTGTTGTGTTGCGGCTGGATGTCTTTGATCAAGCGAGATTCGACCAGCAGGGCATCAACTTCACTTTCACAATCCATGTAGTCGATGTCTGCAATCTCGCCGATCCAACTGGCCGTACGCGGTTCCTCTGCAGCGGCCTTGAGAAAGTAGCTTCCTGCCCGCGAACGAAGGTTGGTGGCTTTACCGACGTAGATCACGACGCCACCGATGTTTTTCATCAGGTACACGCCGGGGGTTGTCGGAAAAGTTCGAACTTTCGCAGCGGCGTACTCGAACGGAGTCAATTCGCGTTCAGTGGCTTCCTCTTTTTCAGGAAGTGATTCGTCGGGCGGTTGAGGATTTGGGTCGTTGTCGTCCATTGCCTGAGTATATCCGTTTTTGCCAGAATCAGATAACGACTTTCAACGTTTTGACGAATTCTCGTTTGGCTATAGTCAATGCAGGCAACATTGAATCATCGAATCTGCTATTTTGTTGGTTCGCTTTTTACGGGGCGCGTCGTCACTTTTTAGCTGGATACTCTTTTACGAAATGGAATTTTTATGAACCGTATTTTGATCAGCCTTACTTTTTGTATCGTGATAGTTAGTTTGAGCGGGTGTTTTGGTTCACCACAGGCTCAGCTTGAAGAAATGGTCAAAAAAGAATCGGCGAATCTTCCCACAAGAATTGATGGTACAACGACGCTGGTCCAACTGGAAGCAAAACCACTTGAATTAGTCTACACCTACGAAGTCAAGCTTGCCGGTGGTATGCTCGACAAGAAAGGACTGGAGGCGAAGGTTCGCCGCGAATTGGCAAAGAAGAAAACCGAATTGGCTCAACAGGCGGCTGCGAAGATCAAGCTAACTTATGTTTACCGGGATGGCAAAAAGGCCGAGCGATATCGATTCACTGTAAACACTTGGGAACTGTAACGCCCAAACGTTTGTCGTAGTCCGTCTTTGAATCTGAATAACGGATAGTCATATTTCCCCAATCCCGACCGACGTCAGCAAATTTGGAATTGGCCATCTGATGTGGGTTATGGTTTCATTCGGTGTTGCGTTTGGAATCTACAGCGCACAACCAGCAATTGGATTAGGAGTGACACTCGTCGTCAGCTCGTTTTGGTTTGGGTTTGCACTGCTGGTTGTATCCGATTCAATCGATAACGGACCGATTGACGAGCGCGGCTGGATCTCACAGACATTTAACGTGACCGGGATCTTGATCGTTGCGTTGTCGGCGATCGCGGGAGTGACGCTGATGGGATTGTTGATTGCGATAGTCGTTCCGAACGCCGGCTTCGAAATTTTTAATGGTTTCGCTGAAGAGCCTTAGTCGGCGGAATCTTCTTATTCGAGTGGACTTGAATTATGATGGCCACAATATTGTTTTCACTTAAACCTTTGACCGCCAATCCGGAGTCATCCATGCGATCGCTTTTCGTTTTTGCAATTACCGCTTTCATTGCTCTGATAAACACGGGATCAATTTCTGCTCAATTGGCGACGGGCTGGAAGGCGCACGACAAGAGCCGACCGCAGGCTAAAGTCGTCACACCAGCTGCTAAACCGGGAGCACCGCCTAGTGACGCAATTGTGCTGTTCGGCGCAGACGGTGATTTGTCCAAGTGGCGAGCTGCCAATGGCGGTGAAGCCAAATGGAAGATCGTGGACGGAGCCATGGAGTCAGTCCCCAAAAGCGGTTTTATCGTAAGCAAAGAAGAGTTCGGTGATTGCCAAGTCCATGTCGAATTCGCGTCACCCAGCAAAGTCAAAGGCAACGGTCAGGGCCGTGGCAATAGTGGCGTTTTCCTGATGGGTGAATTTGAAGTGCAGGTTCTCGATAGTTTTAAGAACAAAACATATGTCGACGGAAGTGCAGGCTCAATTTATGGCCAACATGCTCCGCTAGTAAACGCAAGTCGCAAGCCCGGTGAGTGGCAGTCGTACGATATCATTTTTCGTCGACCTCGTTTTGATGAGTCTGGCGAATTGGCATCCCCTGCCCGGATCACGGTGCTACACAATGGAGTTTTGATTCAAGACAACAGCGGAGCATTCGGGCCAACTAATTGGATCAGGCACAAGGACTACAAAACAATGAAAGGCAAAACCAAGGGCCCGTTAAGTTTCCAGGACCACGGCAATCCAGTGCGTTATCGGAATGTTTGGGTACGCCCCTTGGCAGAATCACAGCCGAAACCAGAGAAGCCGTACGATCCAGTTACGATCGAGTTGGAAGAAGCTGACGCAAAGAAGCTGGTTGGAAAGTATGGCAAACGGCGAATTGAATTAGTCGATGGCAAATTGGTTTACGTCTTTAACAGTATTCGCTTGGACATGGTCGCCCATTCAAAAACCGAGTTCGGGTTCAAGAAATCGGCTGGCTGGGCAAAATTCGAAGTCGACGAAAATGGCGAAGCGTTGAAGATGGAATCACATTTGGACGCAGCAGGCAAAAGCAAAGGCGATCGCGAAAAGTAAAATAGTGCGATTCTAATTTGCGATATGCTCTGGAACCGTGGCTATCGCCAAAACGGCTCAACTTAACGCTCCGCTCGAATATCGATATCGAAGTTTGTGTGGTTATCAACGTACCATTTTTGCCAGGCTTCTTCGTCGTAACCAATATTGGCTTGGCCTGTAATTTCTTTTAACGCGCCCAAAACCGTTCCGTTACTTATTGTGCCAATCCTCGGCTTACTACCGAACGACAACCCAGTAACACCATTTCCAAAGCCAAGGTTCATTCGTCCGGGCTCAGCTTTGGATTCTACGTGCTTGGTAACAAGCGATTCGGCGAGTTGCAAAATGACACGGTCCGAAGCCAGCCGTTTAAGTCCACTGCCAGCCCGCTCTATCACATAGTTATTCTCATGCTTGAGGTACAAACTTGCCATTTGAATTGCGGCAGCGTCTCGAGAGAACAATTTTTCGTTTTCAAGCATTACCAAAGCCCGATCGCGATTTTCAGGGGACGGATCGATCACGGCTGCATGAACCAACGCTCGCAAGGCTGTAGGTGTTGACACCTCCCCCATCGCATCGATGTACCAGTTTCGCAAATTCGCATTGGAATTGCTGCTGACCTCATCTTGCCATTGTCCAAAGATGACACGAACGCCGACTTCATCACTGAATTCAAGCAGCTCTTTTTTTAGTGCGCCTAAATCAGCATTCTTCTTGTTCAGCTTCTTTTTCCACTTCTTGAATTCACGGGTTTTGGGGCCCTCTCGTGACCTGATCTCATCATCAGTTTCGTTGGCTTTCTTCTGCATCGATGCGATCCAGCCTGTCCCATCTTTGACGTATCCGCTTGCTTCGAAAAAGTGCCTACTTGGCACCCATCGCCTGACACCATTTTCGTCTTCAACACGGCTGTAGCCCAATTTCTTTTTGACGTTCGTATCATTGGGGTCCAATTCAAGCACGCGCTCGTAGTGGAATTGGATTTGTTTTTTGAATCGAACTTTCCCGCCTTTTTCTTCGACACACCAAGCGGCCATGTTACGGTGCGCTTCGGCAGTGTCTTTCATTTCAGAAACAAGTCGGTTGTAGGTCTCGCCGCTTTCATCAACTTCGTACGGATTGCCTTTGATGAATTTACCTTTGTCCAGTTTCAGAACTCTCCCGTCCATCATATCGAACACAACGTATTTTCGGCCGTCCTCATCAACTCCAATTTGACCAAGATCTCCGTAGAGCGTTGCACCTGATTTGAGAGTGATGCGATCTTTGACTTTCAAAGATTCCACATCAAAATCGACTTGTGCGATCGCCTGACCGCCAAACAAGACACAACCAGCGATCAAAGTACAGGTCGCGCCAATGAGTTTGCGGGAGCTTGCGTCAAGCCAAACGGTGTTGAGGTTGGACAGCATTTGAAAGGCCTTTTTCAGTGCGTGTTGTTACAGGACTATTTTAACACCTAAATTATAGATCGGCATCATCGTTTTTTTTCGACAGGCATTGAGTGAAGCATTTCTCTGATTCAAACTGTCGTACTCGGATAATCGTCGTCGTTTCTCATCAGAGACACTATTTTGCGATTAGTTTTGAATGAAGCCAAGACAAATCGCTGTAGTTTCGACAACATCTTGGGTATTATTTTAGAGGGCGCAAGAGGGAACAATCGTAAATATTTTTTCGGTTTTTAGGACACTTAAGTCAGTATGGCAAGAATCTCTCAATCACAAATGGCCAAGCTTTTTCATCGCTTGTGCACGAGCTACTCGGCTGGAATCGATATCCGCTCTGCTTACCAACGTGAAACTGAAACGGGAAGTCCGGCTTATCGTGTCAAAGCAAAACAAGTTGTCAGGGGTGTCGGCGAAGGGATGGAGCTGGCAGATGCGATGGCCAGCACCGACGGCTATTTTCCTGACCTAGCCATTTCAGTTGTCAAAGCTGGCGAGCGCGGCGGACGTTTAGAAGAATCATTTGGTCGCTTGAGCAAACACTACGGCGACCTGGTGACTTTTCGAAATAAGTTCCTTGCTGCGATTGCGTGGCCAGCATTCGAAGCCGTCGCAGCAATCTTTATTGTCGGCGGATTGATGGCGATCTGTGATTGGATCTTCGATTCCATGGGAATGGAAAAATTCAACTGGTTGTGGATGGGCTCCACGCTGGGCAACGTGATCGCATATTTTGTGCTCGTGTTCTTATTCTTTCTTGGGCTTGCAACACTGGTTGTAGGAACGGCTCGCGGCTGGTTTGGCACTTTGCCGATGCAGATTGCGATGAAGATTCCTTTGATTGGCAAAACCATTGAGTGCATGGCGCTCTCGCGTTTTGCCTGGACATTGTCGGTTGCCGAAAACGCGGGAATGAATGCGATTGAAGCGGCTCAACTGGCGCTACGTGCGACCGAGAACTTTTTTTACAAACGGCTTGAACCAGAAGTTTGCAAGTCGTTACAAGAGGGCGCTCAGTTCTACCCGACGCTTAAAAAGACTGATGCATTCCCGGAAGACTTGTTGATCTATGTTGACAACGGTGAAACTGCGGGTGAGCTGGCCGAGTCCATGGACCGGGCTTCGTCTGAGCTACAGGAACGAGCCGAGTCGAATTTGAAGATCCTTGGCACGATTGGGTTCGCGGCAATGATTGGTTTTGTTGGTCTGTTGGTGTTGATCATTTGCGTTTTCGCGATGCAGCAATATATCAACATGCTTAACAGCGTCGGCGATTTTTAAATCGCTTTTTAAAGTAGCTCGACTCTCCGAGTCGTTTGTGCATAGTTTCGACTCGGAGAGTCGAGCTACATGCACTGCGTTTGTCAACCAACGCTTATTCGAGCTCGTCAACCAACGTGCCCACAAGTTCAAGTGATTCACTTGCATCCGCTGTTGCCATCGCGACCGATTTTTTGCCGTAGGCCCTGCGTTCTTTCATCACTTGTTTGGCAAGAGCATTGAACTCGTCGGCAACTTCTTTCCAATGATCGCCATCGCGGAAACGAAGCCCTTCGATCTCTTCGCCATCGCTCAATTTCTTCATCTCGTGTTGAAGGCGAACGATTGGGCCGGCAACTCGATTGCTTGATCTGATAATGTCATAAACAAACAATGGCAAAACCAAAATACTGGCGACAATGGCCGGCGCAAAATTTAGAAATGATTCGTAAAGCAAACCAAATCCGAGTCTTGATGGATCATTGATTACAGTGATGATCGAAACAACCAACAGAATAGCAACCATGTAAAAGTACCAATGTAAAACGCTGCGAACAATCAATGCGCCTTGAACATCTCGATTTACGTATAATTTTTTTCGAAGCGTATTCTTTGCGTTTGAGTTCATCGTTTGCTTTCGAGGTACAGTTGGCGGGTCTTCTAAATCGTGCTTTTACACATCCAAAGACTACGTCAACAAACTGATTCGCGCAGCTTTTAGCGAACCAAAATTACCCTCAGACAACGAAATTGCTGGCCGCAGCAACCTTAATGGGTTTCCAATCGTTAAAACCCGACCACGATCGCCAAGCCATAATCCAGATCGTTTTCCACATTCCCAGTTGGGGGCGTACTGTCATACCGATTGAAAGCAAAAATTCGAAAGTTAATATTTCGTTCTGCGTCAATTACGAACTCCAATCCGCTGAGTACGTTCAAACGATAGTCTGCAAAGTCTTCGACGTTTGGATAGTAGTCCACGTTTGCATAGAGCTTTAATGTGTCAGTGAGTTGGCGTTCCCAATCACCACCGAATTGCAATTCAGGAAGCCATTCGTCAACGGTACCGCCGACTTCGCGAGACGCACCAGCACCAAAACGAAGCTTCAAGAATCGGTCGTCGAATTTGAAGACCTCGAATCCAAGACCGCCGTGGAGTGCGATGCGGTAATCAAAAGCTTTGAACTCATCCCATTCATAGGCAGCTTGATAAAACAAGCTCCAACGTGGATTAGAAAATTTACGTTCCTGTCGTCCTTGGCCAAAAAAGCGATTGGTGATCGTAGCGACGTCGTTGGTGCTGTAAAAGTAGCTCGCAAGAATAGTGGTCGTCGTCAAATCAGTTTCGCGAGATAAATTCAAAGTCGAGTTGATATCGACGGTCTGGCTGTTTCCTGTTTTACCGTTGAGTCCGGCAGCAAACGATCCAGTCCAAGGATTTTCAACTGCATCCTCAATGATTCCTTCGCCAAGTCCAAAATCCAATTGGGCTTTAACAGTAGCAGGAATACTAAGCATCAAAATCGCGATCAATAAGATTGATTGTTTCATCGTGACCTCAAGTGTGTAAAGAAGAATTCTTTGGGGTGGGGGCTGGTTAGTTTTGTAACCAAAGGTATTCGCCGAAGAGTAGAATCCAAAAATCATCGTTGCAACACTAATCGCAGCTTTGATGGCGTGTAATATCTACAAATCCATGAGTTCACTAAACCAAATGGGGGATCTGTTTAGCGACTAGCCGGCAGGCGCAGGCGGGCTTGAGAAATGGTAGCTCGCCGCGTCAGCAAGGATGCTCGCAAGCAACTACGTGGAATGAGTTGGTTTCTCGCTTAGGTGTTTTGAAGTTGCACTATTTTGTAGGATGGACATTCTTGTCCGTCTTTTCAAATTGGCGACTGTCGGACAGGAAAGTCCAACGTACCTATTTGTCTGCCAAACGATGCTAGGACAACTTCAAAACTTACGCGCCGTGGTTGCAGACAGGTCCCTCGCTTACGCGTCGGGTTTCCATGGCTGAACCGAGGCTATCGCCTAAACGGCTAAATAAGCAAGGGCTTATGCACTGCACGTGTTGTTGCTCTTTTATGCGCCAGGGTTGGAGAAAGGCTCCTCGCTTACGCGTCGGGTTCCCATGGTTTCGCCAAACACGGATTTGGACTACTTTTCTTCGGCGTGAAGATTGCCGAGTAACTTCAAGTCATCCCAATCCGCCGTGTCGTCGAAGCTGCCAACGCCGATCTGGCCCCAACCGAATGTTTTGTCGACTGCGGTCATTATCGGCGTCGTCATGTCGTCGAAATAGACTTTGATCTCACCCGACGCGACGTCGCGGGTGACTCGAACGTTGTGCCAGTTGTCGTCCCAAGGCGTGCCGTTGGTGGTTTTCAGTGAGATTTTGGTGCGGGCGGCTTTGTTTACGATAAAGATTTGATTTGCGTGTGGGTCAGTCACTTTCCCCAAATGCACATAGTAGAACTGCGATGGATTTTGGTAACCGAAAAACAGGCAGGCGTCTCGATGGTTGTAGTCTTTATGGGTACTGTGAACGCGAACGTCCAGTTGGAAATCAGTTACGGTTTTGTCTTTTAAGAGCGCCATGTGTTTGGGCGAACGAAAAGGTGGCTCGTATTTGCTTTTTTTGATGTACTGCGAAAGCACACCGAGCGTCTTGACTGCTTCTTTTGACTCAGCGGATTTAGTTCCGTCAGTTTCGCTGGAATTTGGTTTCTCGTTTTTTGCATTTTGAGAATCTTTCGGAGCCTCATCGTCACTCGCTTTGGCAGACGATTCCGGAGCGGTGACTTGGGCGAATTTCCAGCCTTCGTCAACGAATTTCCAGTGATCATTTTCGGACTCAAAATCGGTTGAATAAATTTCGCCAAGTTGCGACTCTTGCCCCCAAACTTCGATTGCGGTCAATGAATTAGTCGCAATAATTGTAATGACGGAGTAGGCAAGGATTCGTTTAAGATTCATGGTGCTTCGTTTCATAAACCAATTGGTATTTTGTTTGAGTGACACGAATGAGTGTTGACGCGCTTCGGCCCGACCTGATTGTAAAGACAATTGAATTGCTTCACCAGCGAATTGCTGAGCGCTTTCCCGACTCGGGTTTGAACAACGTTTGCAGCCAACTGCTTGTTGTCGCGCAAAACATGCAGGCCAGAGCCGACTGGATTGGCAAACCAGTTAACTGGCTGCGGTTTCTGACTTGGGCAATCTGCCTGATTATTGTCGGAGTCGCAATCGCACCGTTGGTGTTTCTGGCATTCTCAGAAAATGGGTTTGAACTACACGACGAAAATTGGTTTACCGAAGTCCTACAGTTCATGGAAACGGCTACCAATAATGTTGTCTTGATCGGAGCAGCGATATTCTTTCTGCTTACCGCCGAAACCAGATACAAACGACAACGAGCGTTGAAGGCACTTCACGAATTGCGTTCCATTGCGCACGTGATCGACATGCATCAACTGACCAAAGATCCACATCGGATTACCGGCAAAAAAGTTTTCCGTTCGACGGAAGGTTCTCCCAAACTTGAGATGACCCAATTCCTGCTTCGTCGCTATCTTGATTACTGCAGCGAGATGCTTTCGCTGACTGGCAAGATCGCGGCTGTTTACGCGCAAGAGTTTGATGACCAAGGCGCGATCACGGGCGCGTCGGAGCTGGAAACGTTGACGACCGGCCTTTCAAGAAAAATCTGGCAAAAGATCGCGATGCTTCATACGATCGAGCAGGAATCGGAATAGGCAATTGTTTAGCTGCGGTAACCTGAAAACGTTCAAGTTGATCACTTGTTTAGCCTTGTTTCCGATCGGGTGGTTGTTCGTGCTTGCGGAGCGGACACAAGTACAGAAAAGCTTACTGAATGCCGATTCATAAACGGTCGCGATGCGCAAGTCTGTCCGGCGCACGTCGCAAAAGCAAAAATCAGCCAACAAATATCTGTTTTTAATGGCGTTAAAGCTTGATTGAATGACAATGGCTGAGAGGCTAAAATTTAGCCTGCACAAATACCCAACACCGATCTAAATGGTTGACACGATTTAGCTACTACCACCAAGGAGACTCAAGGTGACCAAGCGAAAAAAGAAGAACACGTCACGGCGTGAATTTTTGCAAAACGGATCCAAACTGGCCGTTGCCGGCGCTGCAATTGGAACCATTGCTGCACCGGAACTTTCAATCGCCAAATCGGCTCACGCGTTTGGATCGGACACCATCAAAATCGGTTTGGTCGGATGCGGTGGTCGCGGAACAGGTGCTGCGAACCAGGCGATGAACACCAATAGTGGCAATGTCGAGTTGCACGCGATGGCTGATGCCTTTGATAACCGCTTGCAAGGCTCGCTTAAGTCGTGCATGGCTGAACATGGCCGCAAAGTCTCGGTTCCCAAAGCGAAACAATTTGTTGGCTTCGACGCGTACAAGAAGGTCTTGGAATCAGACATCGATCTTGTCATTCTCGCAACACCTCCCGGATTCCGCCCGCTTCACGTTGAAGCTGCAATCGAAGCCGACAAGCACGTGTTTATGGAAAAACCAGTCGGTGTTGACGCTCCTGGGATCCGCCGCGTTATTCGTGCGGGTGAATTGGCGAAGAAAAAAGGCAAAGCGATTGCGGTTGGACTTCAACGTCGACACGAGGGAGCCTATCGCGACACGATCGAGCAGCTCCAAGCGGGATTGATCGGCGATTTGATTCATACGCGCGTCTACTGGAATGGCGGCGGCGTTTGGATTCGGCCACGTGAAGTGGGCGAGACAGAACTAGAGTATCAAATGAAAAACTGGTACTATTTCAACTGGCTTTGCGGTGATCATATCGTAGAACAACACATTCATAATCTTGATGTGGCCAACTGGCTTATGGGTGATTACCCTGTCAAAGCTCAAGGCATGGGCGGTCGCCAAGTCCGTACTCAGAAAGACACTGGGCAGATTTTCGATCACCACGCCGTCGAGTTTACTTACGCTAACGGACATCGTTTGCTTAGCCACTGCCGACACATTCCAGGCTGCTGGAGGAAGGTCAACGAGTATACGCATGGCTCCAAAGGCTACGCGAATATCGGAGATGGTGAAATCTTTGACAGCGCTGGAAAGAGGATCTTTAAAGCTAAAGATGGACCTGGCCAGCGTGGCGGTCACCAGCAAGAGCATCACGATCTTTTCGCAGATCTTCTTGCGGGAAAGATTCCAAACGAAGCCGAGTACGGTGCGAAAAGTACTTTCACTGCGATCTTTGGCCGCATGGCTACTTACAGTGGCAAAGAAATTAAATGGGAAGACGCGATCAACTCGAAGATTCAGTTGTGCGACGTGGACGCTCTGACCGGAATGGGTGATCCGGCTCCTGTGAATCCAGACGCTGATGGCAACTACCCAATTCCCGTTCCTGGAAAAGGGTTTGCTGACGTGATTGATTGGGATCTCGCTCCTAAGAAGAAAAAGAAAAAGAAGAAGAAAAACGATTCAGCTGCGTAGTTTTCATTGACTACCGGAATTTGTTTAAATCAAAAGAGACGCCGAACTGGCGCCTCTTTTTTTGTTTTCAGCGTAATGATTCTGCATGCATTCAATTAACGACTTAGCCTGAGCCCGATTGTTGCTGTTAAAGACGAGAAAAGGGTAGCCCAGATTCTTGAATCTGGGTGCGAAGCACAAGAGGTAGCATTACTTCCAGTCGACCGAGCAGATAGAGTGTTAACACTAATGCCTCTTGCCGCTCCGCGGCACCGATTCAAGAATCGGTGTTACCCTGTTGGCATGTCTGTAGTCTGCGTCGTTACGGTCTCCGTAACAAAACCGCGTTAGTCAATCTTAGTCCGCAGCGATTCCAGTTTTTCTTTCAATGCATCCAACTCCTGCATGATTTCATCGATCGCCGCGGATTGAGCTGCGCTATCAGTCTTTTGATTTCTTTGAAGAAGAATTGTATGGGGCGTTTCGGTCTTTCGGGGAATGACATACCTGAAGGAATTTTGTGACTCCAATGGTCCAACAACGGGAAAGAGCGGTTGGGTGAGGAACTTAGTGCCAATGGGTGGGCTATTTCTTGCTATCCTTATTGCATTCATTAATTTCGTTTGCTCGTCAACTGGGGCATCTGCGACGGGTACAATTTTGAGACTCTTCCGAACGCCTTTTGTCAGCACCTCGAATTCAATCTCCTTGCCTTTGCTGGACTGGATAGCGTTTCGAAGTGATTCAAAATCTCCCAACGGTTTTTCATTGCACGAAATCAAAACGTCATTGACTTGCAGACCCGCTACTTCGGCCGCACTTTTTTCCGTAACAGAGGTAATGGCCAGTCCTTCGTTTTCGGCCAGCCCGAGTTGTGACTTGAACAGTTCGTTTACCGGGTCGACCCGAATCCCGATTCGATAGTTCTTGTTGGTTTTCGCAATTGATTCCGAAGAAACAACCAACTCAAGCTTTTTCCCTTTGCGAATAACCAACACGGGAAACTGCTTTTTCTTTTTAACGGCATTTTTCAAAGAAACAGCAACCATTCGCATGCCGACATTCGTGTCGTGCTCGACTTCCTCCTTGTTGATCTCAAGAATGATGTCGCCGACTTCAAAGCCCATTTCTGAGCCAATTGACCCGTCTTCGATATAGTCAATGATCCGGCCTTTGTTCTCTGGAATAGACAAGTGTGAGCGTAACGCATCACTAGGATTCGAGTATCCGATTCCATGGGTTCGCCATTGAGCGGCCAGCAACATGAGAGAATTTTTATCTCGTGTAGTTTTCGCGTAATCTTGAAGGACGTCCATCGCTTCAGTTAGATCGATTGGTGATTGTTGCTGGGCAAACAGGCGATCGGCAAAAAGCAAAGTGCCGAACAACGTAATCACTGTCAGAACCACGAAGTAATTTATTTTCATTGAAATCCTCTATTCTGGTGACGAATGTCTTAAATGTTTGACTGAATCATTAACTAGAAAATGGGGTTGCCAACGTACTCATAACTAAGTTGTTCGATTGGAATCGTGAGCTCCTCGCCACGTAAATTCAGCGACACGGTTCTGCGGTTTCGTTCGACTTTCCATCCGGCTCGACCAAGTTTTTCCCGATGAGCTGAGGGAATATCGAAGGTCGATTCCTTCACCCATGGTCCGCGAGTCCCCGGTCCACTGAGAATCGGTAGCCGTATTTTGTTTCCGGTTGAGTCGTCCATCGTGACGTGGCCGATAAGTTCAACTAATTCAGATTCGTCGGGTGCGATTTGTTCCGGCGGGGCTGTTTCAACTTTTTCCAGCTCAGCAGGCAAAGGCGTGTCCTTTTGCGCATCGTTTTTGGCGATCGCGTTTTGCCCATCCGGCTTTGTCTGCGTACCTAGAAAAAACGCGATCCCAAGTAGCGCTGCCAAAACGGCGGCTTTTTTGACCAGGCCGAAGAATGCAATAGGACGCTTAGTCGCAATTAGTTCTTCAGCGATCGCTGTTTGCTTGACTGGCTTTTCAAGTACTTGGGCATCCCCCGTCTGGACCATGAGTCCCAAATCAGCACCGCGAATAACACTTCGGATCGCTTGTGATTCCATAAAGCTAATCGCGCAGGACTTCCACCCTTGATCGGTCGAGTCCAAACGCAAAAACAATTCCTGTTGTTGAGTTGGATTCAATTCGCCTTCAACCAATAAATCGATCTGCTCTTGTAAGTTGTTTTTGTTATTCATTTTTGTCCTCACCAAAATGGGCCGACAGCAATTGACGCAACTTTTGCCTGGCCCGTAAAAGCCTCGTTTGGACGGTCGATTCAGAAACGCCCATGACTTCGCCGATTTTTCTGCACTTCCAACCTTCGTTGTATTTCAAAAACAAAACCTGTCGTTCCGATGTTTTGAGCTGAGTCAATGCCGCCGCGATCAAATCGGATTGCTCTTGTGCGAAAATCCAACTTTGTGGATTCGTCCAATCTGATTTTTCATCTCGCGCGTTTTCTTTTGTTTCAGCGTAAGTCCGATTGCGCAATCTCAGTCGCGATTCAGATCGGATGTAGCTCGAAGCGTGACGGACGGCAACGCGATACAACCACGCCGCCGGTTTGTCGATCGGTATACTGGGTTTGTTGTCCAGAACCGACCAGCAGATCTCCTGATATACATCTTCAGTCGCCTGACGGTCATTTAAACGCGCGTATAGCACCGAATGCAGCCAGCGACAATTGTCTGTCAGCACTTGAGCCCAATCGACCGCACCATTTCTGATGCCTGGTTTTCCGTTTAAATCCATCGTTGATACAGATAAGTCTCCGCGACCTCGAAAATCATCACAAGTTTTTTTCGAAATAATTGGAGAACACGGAGAATGAAACGCTTGGCTAATTTCACTCCAAATACGTTCAGTAATTAGTTATACTTTTACGGTCTCTTCAAACTTCATAGGAAAGAAAAAATGCCTTCGGTGAAACGGTTTTGTATTGCGGTCGTGATTGGTTGTACGTTTGCTACGCTTGGGCTCTCGCAATTTTCATCGCTTAGATCTGCATTTGGCCAAGAAACCAATAATCAGGCGTCCCAGCCATTTTTCGTAGAAGGCGCCAAACCACTCACTGTTTTTAATGCCGAATCTCGATTGGGTGCCTCGCTCGAATCCACAGCGGGTGAATCACGCATCCGGATTTACGATTTAGCTACCGGAAAACAAAACCAGAACGTCGTGATCAAAGGGGCCAGCGAAAGGCTTCTTGCAATCGCACCCGATGCCACTTCTTTTTGCGTTTTGACCAGGCGCGGAATGGAAGTCTGGAGCTGCGAAGGCGAACCGAAAAAACTTGCGGCTGTGAGAGTTGCTGCCATCGGCGGGAGTGCCAATCTTAGAGTACGTCCGACCGGAACGTGGCCCTATGTGACCTATCTTTCGCCAACCAAGCTACTGACTCTGGCTAAATCAAATTCCAAGCTACAACTTTACAACCTGGAAGACGGAAAGCTCGTCTACGAAACGGTAGCACTGGACGTACAGACTAGCTCACTGCAGCTTAGTCCAGACAAATCGCTATTCTATTATTCTTTTGATCCAAACCCGTCTGCTACCGGCGCAAGAAATTTCAAAGAAGTCCGGTTTCTTGACACCAAGACTGGCAAACAGGTGCGCAATTTGAAGTTGGTCATGGAAGATAATTTCAAAGTGTTCGGTCAAGCCCTCTCACCCGATGGCTCGATGCTAGTAAGCCGTGTCGACGAAGTCGTTGGCGCAAAGACAAAAAACTTTTTGGGAATATGGGATGCAAAAACGGGGCGCGTCATCGCGCAGATTCCTTATTTCCAATCACGGGCTGACTCAGCATGGCCAAATTATCAGTGGCTAGACGATCAGCTGGTTTGCGATACTGGAACACGTAACGCGTTTAATATTAGTACGCAATCATTGGTAGCTCGATGGAAGTACGTGGAACCAAGAACGAAATTTTCTGCCTCTGAAGAAGAAGAGAAAAAGCGAGCGTCCATCCTACACGCTGAGGGTCCATTGTTTATTCCGTATTCCAATGAGATGGTGTATCAATACAGAGTCACCGGTGGATACGCAGTAGATACAAAGAACAATTTATCCAAAGACGCCATTACCCGTATCAAAGACATGAAACGGCAGTATAGAAGCGTGTATTTAGATGAAGGCCATTCGCTTCAGCTGGCCGATTTCACGATCCAAGGAGACGGCTATCCTCCGAACTTCAAAACTGATGTCAAAGCCGAACTGGGAAACGCGTTGGGGCAATCGGGAAAACCGCTGCTGCCCAACGGAGCCAGAAAAATCTTTGTCACAATCAAAGATTTGGGCAACGGGACGATCGAAGGAAAGTTAACCCTAAAATCAAAGACCGGAGTTTGGTTTCACGATCATTACCTTTACGGTGACAACTGGGAAAAATTTGTCGAAGCAGTAAAGACTTTTCGCCTGAAGAAAAGCTATCTTGATTTCCGACCTGAAGACTTGAAGATTGATACCGCAACCAGCAGCGATTGGGTGAAAGCTCACGAGTTGAAGATGGCCGATGTTGTCATGAAAAACAAGGCGACGACGGAACCGGAGTTCGACCCGTTCGCCAATGCGCGCGACACGACTTTGTTGAGAATGCCGTCCGAGCGAAAACCTGCAAAGCCGTGGGGGTTGAAGCTCTACAGCGCTTTGTTGCCACTGGAAGAACGTATCGTCAACAGACCGATCAAGCTCTACCCGTTAAAAGATGGCATCACGGTAAAACAGGTTAAATTTGGGATTTTCAACACAGCGAAGATGGAAGTGCGTCAAGTCGTGGTGTTGCAGGAAGATCCCGCCAAGAACTTTTTCGTCGATCGTTTTGACATTGAAAGAAAACGCCGGGTCGCGCGGACTCCGGTTCCAAAAGGCAGTATCCTGCTGGATATCCTGCCCAACGCAACGTCTTGGTTGATTTGCGATAAAGACCGTAAGAAACTACAAGTGTTTGCCTGCAAGGCGACTGACGCTGACTCAGCTGACACGAAATCATATGAACTTGATTGCGGTGATTCAATGATCAGTAGTGCTTATCTTGCACCCGGCGGACGGGTTGTAACCATGCTGGGTGACAAAGCTGTAGAAGTCCCCGGCACGCTCGTCACCGATTCAAAAGGCAATCGAAGCTTTACAAAGCCCTCGCAAAAAGTGGTTGGCGATACGATTGCCGTTTACCAACTTGGCAATCAAGATCCGCTATTTACACGAAACTCAAACGTGGAATTCCTGACAGTCAGCCCGGTACGTGAGGTATTTGTGGATTTGGAAGAATCCAAAATTCTCTTTTTGAATACCAAAGACGGCTCGGTAGTCGAACAGCTCAATTTTGCTTCAGGTGAACTTACCGGGCTAAGTCCCGAGGGGAAATTGAAGATTAAGCGAGTTGATTTTCGTTTTGACGGAAAAGAGATCGCCATCACCAATGGTGCCACTTTCCAAACTGGCATTTGGGATTTGGCAACCGGGAAATTCAAAACCCTATTGGCTCGACCAGCTGAGATCCAACATTGGGCTGGCGATTTCTTGATGTCACGAAATACCATTTTCCATGTCCCCAGCGGGAGCCAGATTTGGCGAGTAGTTCCAATGCCAACGATGTTGCCAGTTGGTGGAGACTCACCTGATCCTTGGTACCTACAGAATTTGGGAAAAGACTTGTGCCTAATTCGTCATCCGATTCCGGGCAAAGAATGTAGAAACCAATTTCCTAAGTACGTAAAAAAAGCTGGAATCAAAAAGAAACGTATCGGGGTCTCAGTCGATACGGGCGGCAACGAAGAGTTCGCAAACAAAATAAAGGCAATTGCTAAAAAGCGTTTGACTGCCGATGGATTCGATGTCCTTGATGCTGGTCTTAAAGTTACTGACCCGATTATGGAAATCGCCGTAGTTATGCAGGGAAAGCCAAAGGAGGGAGATTTCACCCGCCAAGAGCTTGGTTTTCAAGAAGGCGAAAAATCACTGCTTATTCCTGATCGTTATATTACCGCCGATTTTAAAATCCAATTAAACGGCAGTACCGCAACCAGCGTCGCAGTATTTGGCCGACGGCTTTCAGCGATCGACTACAAAATTAATTGGGACTCAGCGGACCCCGAAGCGGACTTGCTCCAACAGTTTGAAGCTGACGTTATCAAACGGCTGGAAACATTCAACTGGGGCACGGTATGGCTTCCAAGTGTTGCAGGTGAAGCAAACGGTCGCAATCACGTATTGGGAGAATCGACTTTCGTCAAAGGCAAATGGTCAACGACGTATACCCGCCTTTGGAGAAGTGTGCTCAAAAAATAGCTCCGCTGTCTCGAGCCCTTCGATCGCGCAGATGGCCAGCAATTTTTTTTTAAAGCCGGTCCAATGAAAGGACTGGAAAATCTTGAGCGGCTGCCGTCGCATTACGGCAATACATACAATACGGAAACAGTTTGAATTTACCTTCAGATCATTCAGTGCCAAGCCAAGCGGCGGTGGCGGTTATCGTCGAGCGAGGAAAGTTCCTTACCATCACGAGATCAGAGTCGGTTCGCGCGCCAGGAATGGTTTGTTTTCCTGGTGGTGGTGTTGAAACCGACGAGACGATTGAGGAAGCCCTTGTTCGTGAGATGGAAGAGGAATTAAGTGTTGTCGTTGTCCCTGTCGAGTGTCTTTGGAAAAGTACAGCCGCCAGTGGAGTCGAGCTAAACTGGTGGGCGACAACGCTTGCACCTGACCAAGTCATCAAACCGAATCCAGCTGAAGTCGCCAGTTTCCACTGGCTCTCGATTGATGACATTCTGGCCTTACCTAACTTGCTCCCAAGCAATGCCGAGTTTTTTCGAAGTCTGAATCGCGGCGAGTTTGAGCTGGGGATGTAACAAGTTCGTTGACTGGCGTAACTTCGATGCGTAAGACGAATGGGAACCCGACGCGTAAGCGAGGACCATGGGAACCCGATGCGTGAGCGAGGAAGAATGGGGATTCCGTTGCGTAAGCGAGGACCATGGAAACCCGACGCGTAAGTGAGGATGGGCCTGTCCGACAGTCTGACTTTTCAGCCAGTTGCAACATGTGGTCGCGCCCCGAAAAGACGGACAAGAATGTCCATCCTACCTACATATATAGCACAACTTCAAATGCGTAAGCGAGGAGGTGTGAACTGTGCGCCCTCGCTCACGCGTCGGGTTTCCATGTTGACGCATCGGATACGGGAGGATGACCTCGCATAACCGTGGCTATCGCCAAAACGGCTCAAGACGCGATATCGTCTGACATGGTTCTCACTGAAAACCCGAATGGGCTACATGCAGTTCAATTTTCAATACCAAGCGACTTAAGCTGAAGCAAACCGCGGCCGTGTGTGGGGTCAAGCTGGGTGCATTTCTTGAATGATTCAATCGAATTGTCCAATTGGCCGACTCCCAGTTGGGTCAATCCAAGCAAGTAGTAACACTCAGCCGTTTCTGGCCCGAGTTCGACTAACTTTTTTGCAAACCCAAGCCCGTTGGCGAATTCACGGTGCTGCACTGCTTCGAAGACCGTTGCACCGAGCCCTTCGATTTGAAAAGGAATACTCTTTTGCTCTTCGATTTGTACGGAAAGATAAAATCGACTGATGTTCTCATTGCAAACTCTTCCACCAGCATCAGTGTTAAGCTTTGCCCCTCGAACCCAGTTTTCGACCGCCAAATCATACTCGCCGCTTTTCATATAACATTCGGCTTTTCGGGAAAGCTGTACTGATGAAACGCCAAGCAGCTCGTTGCGCTTCTCGATAAGCTCAATTGCTTCTGAATAACGAGAAGTCCGGTAGGCTCGATCAATCAAGAATTGCTGTAACACGGAATCGAAATCCACCTCCTGCATGGCTTTCAGTTTATCAATCGTTCCAACAACCAGTTTTTCTTTCGCAATCTGAATGAGCTCAATTCGTTTAGCTACGAAACCAATGCGTCTATAAATACTATTAAGACGCTTGTCTTCGTCTTCAATTGGATCGTCGATGGCTTTCCACTTATTCATGGTATCGGCGGAGTAGCTAGTCCACTCACGCTCGTCACCCTTCTTTTCAGCGATCAGCGTCAACAATCCTGACGTTTGAACGCGATTTGGCTGCAGATTGCCAATGTCGACAAGATACTCTTTGGCCTGATCAATTTCGCCTTTGCGCACCAGAATTTTCGCTGCTTCGTATTTGGCTCGCGGAATCAATGCGGCTTTGCGGAACGCTGCCTCGGCTTTCTCTGAATCACCTGCTCGCAAGTGATTTCGACCAACGAAATACATGGCTTCACTTGCCCGTTCGGACTTCAGTTCAATCGCTTTGGAAAACTGTTCGATTGACGTTTCAACTTGGTCTGTTTGAAGCAACGAGTATCCGTAGTCAAACGCGAGCTCAGCCGATTCGGGCAAGAGTTCGGTGGCGCGTTTGTAGGCTGCGTTGGCTTCCGGATAAAAATTGTACGCTAACAACAAGTCTCCCAATTCGTAAAACTCTTCGCCTGTCGTACAGGCTTTTGATTTTTCAGCCAGGTCTGCAGCAGTGAGTGTGTCAATTGATTCCAAGCGTGGCATTGGTGCAGCGGATTGTGCGACTTTCGAATAGCACAACCATCCCAGGACGATGGCTTCGATCAACAACGCGATCGTCAAAAATTTGGTTGGACGTCTCATTGCTTCTCCCCAGTTCCCGTTACATTCAAGAAAGCGTCAACCGAACCGAATTTTTCAAATGGCCGTATCGTTTGAACCGACCCCGTGACAAGATCTACGTTGCCATCCCCGTTGATATCTCCACTTGCAATTGTCGCAACCTGAATTGGGTCATCTGCGATTTGCCATGGTTTGAAACTTTGGCTGCCATCGTTCTCAAGCCAAAAAACGCTGCCTGCATCCTCAACATTCCAGTCATTGAATTGGCTTGTTACAGCTAAATCCAAATCGCCATCACCATCGAGGTCTACGGAAGCAACACATGAAGCACCAGGGATTTCGGCAATCTGTTTTGATTCGAAACTTAAATCACCCTGATTTTCCAACCACTGAACCCCGTGCCATGACTTAGGGTACTTTTTGAGGGTATCGTACATCGATCCGCCCTTGGAAAGAATCAAATCTTGATCACCGTCTTGATCCAAATCTTCAGCGATCATTGCGGTGAATCCAAGATCGAAATTGGTTGACGAAAAAACAAGTTGTCGGCGGTTGTGATCGAATCCTTTGCCATCGTTTTCAAAAATCCAAACCTGTTGGTCTTCTCCCGATACCATAGCTGCAAAATCCAAGTCGCCATCACCGTCGAAATCTTTTACTGGAACGCGCATCGTTCCAGGGCCACTCATTAATTCGTAATCAGTAAATTGTTGCTGGCCATTATTCTCCAACAGCAAGATTTGGCCTTGGACTTCGCCTCCTATAACGGCTACCACCACATCGAGGTCGCCGTCTGAATCGAAATCTCCACATTGGGCATCTGTCACACGACGCACGTGCTTCAGGATTGTATGGGGCTGGTACGAGCCGCCATTGTTCTCAAGCCAAACGACTTTGCCCAGCAAAAAATCCGATGATTCGATACTTCCAGCACAAGAGACAATCAGATCCTGATCTCCATCGGAATCCAGATCTTCGGACACGATACGAACTGGAGCCCCCATATCCTTTCCGAGCACAGTCGTATTCCACTGTGAGCCGTCTTCGCCGCGCTCAAGCCGTACGACTTGGCCGAGCCTTGCATCTGCAGCAATCACATCCAAACCGGCTCCTGATGCACTGGGATGTAAACCTACGTGTGCGTACTGCTGACCAAAATGCGGCTTGTCCACCAAACATTCGTGTGCAAACTGAACTTCTGATGAGGGAGCGCTGCCTACGACACGATTAACTTCCATTGGTTTACCCAATGGCGGAATTCTCGGTTGGAAAATGTAGAACGCCAGTGGTAAACCAATTACGAGGAGAAACAATATTGTTTCGTACCAGTTCATTCGTTGGGAAGAATTGGAGCTGGACACGAGATCCTCGTTGGAAAGTCTAATGAAACGGGCAAATGAAATTGAGCGAAGCGATATACGGAAGATCGGTGTCGAGACCGCGTTCCTGACGATTTTAATCAATCCTGAAACAGAAAAAACCGGTGCTGATTTGTTACGACTACTGAACGCGCTGAGTTCAGGGCGTGGTGTCAAATCGAAGAAACAAATCAAAAGAAAAAGCTCCATGGAAAATCCATGGAGCTTTGAATACAAGGCGTCTTATTTTTCGCCGTTAAATCTTGTTGCCATCTTTGTCGAATTTCGGAATATCCTCTTCCGTACGATCGTCAGTAGGCTTCCAACGGCCTTCGAACATGTCATCGTACATCTTGTCGTCATCGACTTCTTCAATTCGACCGGCGGCGAAGCCTACGAACCGAACGCCACCTTCACCCGTAGCCTCGAACACAAGTGGCTCTTGGCATCCACGAGGGTTTCCAGGAACTCCCAAACGAATCTTGAACGGTTCGCCGTCTCGCTCGCTGACAAAGCAATCATCGATTTCGCTGGGACTGATTTTCATGAACTCAAGGTTCTTTGTGACTTTGTCACTCTTGAGAAACGTCTTGAATTCATCGACGCTGGTTGGTCCTTTAAACCCATTCTTTTGATGGTAAAGAACATATAGGTTTGAAAGCCGTTGAATGTTTTGGCTATTCATCTTTTTAGCCATTCCTGCAGACGGGTCACCTGCCCCGCAGCCAGCGACGGTTGCCATCAATGCAACGGTCAACCCAAGTACGATTTGTTTTGTATAGTGTCTCATGACCCACCCTTAGTTGTTTTCAAAAAAAAAGAATCCCGCTCCTTGTGAAGCGGGATTCTAACGTATTCAGAGCGAATCTTATAGTTCGCTAAGGCTCATAATGAAACCATCGTCACGACGAGCAAGTTGATCAAGTGAATTGCCGTCAGCAGCGAAGTTAATCGTCTGAGTTGAACCATCGCCCATAGCAGCAACAAGTGTGCCTGGGTGAGCAGAACCGAAGCTGTGCTCATTGAAGTCTGAGTTACCACGACGCTGATCAGCAGCTAGTGAGTCACGCCAGATGAAATCGCCGTTCTCAGCAGCGTGGAAGCCACGCATTGTTGGCCAGTCAGCACTGTGCAAGTAACCAGGAGCATCCCACCAGTCGCCAGGGGCAGCTGTGTAACGAGTAGCTAGAACTGATTTTTCAGCAAACATGATTGTGTTTGTTGTTCCATCAGTAACAGCACCGAATCCGATTTCGCCAAAGTCCTGGAAATCGCGAACGCCTGAGTCTAGGAATGAGTTGATCGCTTTAACGATAATTCCACGCCAGATGAATTGTGGTTCCATCTGATTTGACATTTGAGTCTGCCAGTTGAAGCCATTCCAACCGCCGTACTGCCAACCAAAGTTCCATGAAGTCATGCAACCAGCGTAATCGCCAAGTTGGAATACACCTGCACCATCAATAGCGACACGGTTTGCACGTGATGGGCAATTGAAAGTTGGGATCTTGAATGAAAGCATTTGACCCGGAGCATTAGCTGTTCCGCCGTCAATTGGATCTGAACGAAGATCGAAAAGGTTGTTTTGCTCCATGAAAGGAAGGATTTGGTAACCCCAACCCCAGTTCTCACGACTTACAGCTGAGCGGAAAGGCTCATCCCAGAATCCTTGCGAGTGATCGCCAGCAGTTGGGAAATGCTTGTGAGCTGATTCGTAGTTGTGAGCTGCCAATGCAACTTGACGAAGCTGGTTCATACAAGTAGCTCGGCGAGCTGCTTCACGTACCTGTTGGACAGCTGGTAGCAGCATGCCAATCAAGATACCGATGATCGCGATGACCACCAACAATTCGACGAGGGTGAATCCTCTTGTGCGAATGTTTCTCTTCACGGGTAACCTCTTTTCGTGGGACAAATAAAGAAATGTTAAAAACTGGAATACTGCGCGCAACACGTTCAAAAATGCGTGTCACGAAGCGAACTGATAAAAAATTATGAAATCGCTTTCACAACAATATAACCATAATCGTCATTTAATGGAAGTACTTAGACTCCTATTGTAACTAGTAGACACAGTTTCCCTAGATCCGTTACAGCGAATCTACAGGTAAAACCAGTTAATACTGCCAAACTAGACGATCTTAACGAACCCAAATCCATTAAGACCTTGTGAAGACTTTTAAAGGAAGAGAATACTCCTTAGTTTTTTACAATTTTTTTATTGCGGCTCCCCACCAACCCGAAAAAAGCTGTTATTTGGGGAAGGTTTGGCAATTTGGAGGCTAGTTTTTGCTAGCGAAGACCAATTCCCTTTAATAGGCTTCCCACATATTTTCCCCCACGTTTAATTTGCTTGATTTCGAGGGGAATATTTTTGATTTCGGCAATAATCGGAGCCGTTACCTTCTTCCCCAACCGATCAATGGCATTGAGCGCCTGAATGGCCCCATAGAGGTTTGAGTTGTCCAAGTTCGCCAACTCCTTAAGTACGGATAATCCACTCGCCTGTTCGTTTTCGTCACCAAATTGAGCCAACAGTTCGGCGGCAACAATTGCTACGGCAGGGCTGTTATCAGAAAGCAGCTTTTTCAGCTGGGGCTTCGAACTGTTGACCGCTTTTTCGCCATCGACTTGAATCCCAATCGTTCCCCAGTAACGAACCGATGCACTTTCGTGTTCCATCGCTTGGTGAAGTTTCTCGAGCCCTTCCGGATTTCGATTCGCCGCAAGATTGGCAACCGAAAAAATCTCTTGCATCGGAAACTGTTTTGAATCATCGAGCATCTCACGACGCGATCGTTGAGCTTGTCCAAATTCAAATGAGATCTGCTCGGGCACCAACCCAACATCGCCAAACCGCATCATGCTCTCGCGATGTTCAGTTCGGAATCGCTCAAGCTCTTTTTCAAACTTTGGGTCGCCAACCAAGTTTACTGTCTCATCAGGATCGGCAGCCAAGTCATACAACTCTTCAGCTTGATGCGGTTGCCAAAACTTTGACTGGACTTCGTTCAGTTTTCCGGCCTCAAACATTTCTTTCCAAACTCTACAGCTTGGTGTTTCAAGTTGATATTCAAGTGTCTGACCTGCCGGCAAATGAGGCATATAGTTTCTTACGTAAATAAACCGTTGGTCTCGCAGCGAACGACTGATATCAATCCGTTCGTCCATTCGTTGACGGAAGCCATAAAGATATTTTGGTGCATCGGTTTGATACTTACCCAGGAACGCATGGCCTTGCATATATTCTGGCGGCTCAATTCCGGCGATACTAAGCATCGTTGGCGCCAAGTCAACAAACCCAACAGGCCGATCACTTTTGCCACCAGCAACATACTCTTTGCTTGCCTGTTCTTTTAGTTTTTCAGGCACGTGAACAACAAACGGCACAAGCATTCCCGAGTCGCCTGCGTAACGTTTGTGGCGCGGCATGCCTGAGCCGTGATCTCCGAAAAATACGACGATGGTATTGTCCGCTTCGCCTGATTTTTCGAGTGCATCAAGCTGCTTTTTGATCCATCCATCCATGACCGTAATGTTGTCGTAGTACTGAGCAAAATCTTGACGAAACTCAGGCGTGTCAGGCCAGTACTTGGGCAATTTTACGCTCGCCGGATCAACCACCGCAGTGTGCGGACGCTTGCGAATTTTGCTTTCGTGTGTGCCGGTGTAATTAAATACGGCAAAAAACGGCTGCCCTTTTTTACGCTTCCGATAGTGAGCTTTATTGGACGAAATGTCCCAGGGTTGGTGCTGTTCATATTCGTAGTTGTAGTCCGTCTTGCTGTTGTTGGTGCAAAAGTAACCGGCTTCGCGAAGGTACTCCGGAAACATTTTCACACCGTCAGGAATTTTGACTTCGCTACGCATGTTGCCCGCTCCATTGGCACACGCATACATCCCTGTGATGATCGTCGTTCGAGCAGGAGCACAGACGGGATAGTTCGACCACGCGTATTTGAAAACAAGCCCGCGTTTGGCAAACGCATCCAGATTGGGCGTGTTGGCAACTTCGTCACCGTAACAACCGACATGGGGACCGATGTCTTCAGTTGAAAGCCATAGAATATTCGGGCGTTCGTCGGCAAAACCACCAGTTGCCAACAAAGTAACCAACGTGACTGCCAACAAAAATGCTTTACTCAAAAAGCTAAAACGCATCACGAAGCTCCTTGTCAAATGGAGAACTGTTGGTCACTCAACGAGTGCGCAGTCTGACCTGCAACAACGCTCGGCGACTAAACCCTTTAGTTTAACTACCAGCCGGCAGGCCAACAGTTTTTCGTCAAACTCAACAAGCATTGATCGAGCTTTATGATTTCACAGCCGCCTACGCAGGTTATGACACTACCGTGATTGTAAATCGCAGACGATCAAACAGCTGCCCGATGGGATTCGATCATCTCACGAAATTGACCAAACAAATATTGGCTATCGTGAGGACCGGCAGAGGCTTCCGGATGATACTGGACACTGAACGCAGGATGCTCACGGTGCTTTAGTCCGGCAATCGTGTCATCGTTTAAGTTCAAATGTGTTACTTCCAAACAATCGGGCAATCCGTCTGGTGAAACGGCAAAGCCATGGTTTTGCGAAGTGATCTCGACCTTGCCTGAAGCCTTATCGATGACCGGTTGATTGGCTCCGCGATGGCCGAATTTCATCTTATAAGTCGACCCACCACATGCCAAAGCAAACAACTGATGGCCAAGACAAATTCCAAACATGGGAACCTTGCCAACCAATTCAGAGATCGTCTTGATCGCATAATCAAGCGGTTCAGGATCGCCAGGCCCATTCGAAAGAAAAACACCATCGGGGTTTAGAGCCAACACTTCTTCCGACGTCGCAGTTCCCGGCAACACCGTCACTTTGCAGCCTTGGTTAAAAAGATGACGAGCGATGTTCCACTTCATCCCGAAATCTAAAGCCACAACGTGTGGGGCATCATCAGCTGGATTGATCGCTTCGGGAGCATTGGTTCGCGTATCCCACCACTTACTCAAATGAGTTTCCCAATTGACTGGCTGGGCGGGCAACACTTCACGCACCAAATCACGTCCGACCAATCCAGGACTCGCTTTTGCCATCGCAACCAGTTTCGAATCATCCAGCTCCACCGACGAAATCACGCCGCGAAGGGCTCCAACGCTGCGGATTCGACGAACAAGTGCTCGGGTATCAATATCTGAGATGCCTACAATGTCGTGTTTTTCAAGATACGCATGCAAAGTCGACGACGAGCGAAAGTTGCTGGCAACACGACTTACGTTGCGAACGATAAAACCTGACAAATGAGGGTGCCGGCTTTCGACGTCTTCTTCGTTTACCCCGTAATTTCCCATCTCGGGATAAGTCATCGTAATGATTTGGCCACGATAGCTGGGGTCAGTAATTATTTCCTGATATCCCGTCATCGACGTATTAAAAACGACTTCGCCTTCACATGTTCCCATCGCTCCAAGCGAAAAACCTGAGTAAACCGTTCCGTCTTCGAGGGCTAGTTTGGCGGGCTGTCGGTCAGCAAAAGGCACTTTTCCGGCATTTGACGACTGAGGGGCTGATCCGTCCGAGATCATTCAACGACTCCAAGGTCTAAGGTTGAGCTGATTTTCAAAACAAATGTCATATTCGTCTAATTTAACAAGTGACTTTGACTGTTGTAGTGGATTACCCGTGCAAATTTCTTTTTTGACGGAATTGCTCCAACCAAGACGATATCACTTGTGGCTGTGGGTCTCCGGAATGGAATTTATTTCATATCCGGACAGCCAATTTTAGAAGGGTTCAGTAGCGGCGAGCTGAACCCTTCGTTTTTTTTGCGCTAATTTAAGCAACAATCCGATTGTTTTACGCAACCGAAAGAGTTTACCATTGCTGTCAATATCTGGATAAACTTGATTGAACCAGAGATTCGAAAACTCATAAATTCGCCAGCGACCCAAAAACAACTCAAAGAGCTCATAGACGCCCTTGCAGCAGAGCTTCCTGACGAATTCGTTTCACTGTTGCAACTACATACGATAATTTCTGTGACGCGAACTGTGGCTTCTCGGCTAACAAAAACGAATACTAAAGATTGGTTCCGCGATGTTAACAAAGTGGATATTGCTTGGGCTGATTGGTGTGATCTTTATCGGATGGCTTCTCGATCATACCGCGCTAACGAATCAACTTAACAACACAAGGAATCGCCCTCTTACTCGATTTAACCTGCTGCAGCTGCACGACTGCGAAAATTATTTGTTACACGAGCTTCCAGACTATCAGGTTGTTTACAAGACTTTAAAGAGCTGGCAATTTTGGAAAGAAACAAACGATAAGCGATATGTCGAGTTTGCTTCAACTGCACTTAACATTTTGGATTGCTCGACAGTTCAAGAGTTTAGAGAACATCATTTGGTAATTTCTAAACATGTGCGTGTTGGAATTGAAACGAAAGAAGCTGGTTCTTTTGACCGTTTTATTGAATTGGCGTTGAATGATGGAAACTAAATCGCGGCTTTTTAGATTCAATCTGTCAACCTTGCTGTTGATTATTTTCGGCTTCTCAGTCGCCGGATCTTGGTGGCTGGACCATAAGCAGTTAGAAGAAAAAATCAGAATTGCAAGGGAGAACCGACGAATTATTTTATTCGACGCACAATCACCAATGTTTTCTTCGTCTTATTCGCCAATAGTTCCGGAAGAAGAATTAAATAAAGAGGATGGGCACATTTCTCTTTTATCAACGGCTGAATCTCAGTTACGTTCCGAGCTAAATCCTGGTGAGCAGAGCTTTGTTGACCTGGTCCTCTTTATTTGCATATGGGAAAGGCTTTATTCAGGGACACTAGATGACGACGAATACGCGTTCAAACATAAGTATGAAAACTCTCAGTCGATGGAGGCCACTCAAACACGTCGGTTCGAGCTTCAGAACACCGAGTTCAAGAACGTCAAATCGCAAGTGTTAGTAGACGTGGATTCAGATGCGGTTTCGTCTTTTGATCAAATCTCTGAGCGCTTAGGGCAAAATGGTAGTGTGAAATTATTAAAGTGAATTAGTGCGTAGATCGACCGTTTCCAATCGCGCAGGTTTCATAACAAAGTCGTGATGTGAGGCAGATCGATGTAACGTTGGTCAGCGGGTTTAGCACTGCTAACCGATTGGTTACTTGACCTCAAGCGGCGGACCGTCCGAGCGTTCACTGTACGTACCAAGCAGCTCAAAGAATTTTTCGTGCGAATCATGCATCGCCATCTCCGTCGCCGCACCTTGGCGTAAAGCCGTATCGATCCCGCTGCCCAAACCGAATTTTTCGACCATCTCAAGCACCCCCGCAATTCGCGGATCCGCCTTCAGCCTCACCAGGTCTTCGTCACGAACGTCTTTTCTATTTGCACTCCCCGTAGCGCTCAACACGGGCTTCCACTGTCCCGGTTTTATCATCGCGAAAAAATAGTCTTCTACTTTCGCAACCGGACTCGTTGAATTCTGAACAACTCGCGTGATGCGGATGCCGCGAACGCCGTCGTCTTCAGCCGTCTTGGTCGCGGACTTCCACCATTGTTTATCCTGTTTCGGTTCAGCACCTTTTCCGCCGTCAAGCTTCAACTCTTTCAGCAAGTCGGCTATCTCGCCACCACCGAGTCCACCTCCAAGGCCGCCAAGCCCACCTAATCCACCGCCCAGCCCTCCGAGTCCCTCAAGCCCCCCACCAAGTCCACCGAGCGCTCCGCCCAGACCACCACCCAATCCGCCACCAAACATATTCAACAAGTCTTCCGCCTTCGGGGGCTTGTTCGGATCGATGCGAATCAAATTGGAGCCCATGCCTTGAAAGTTATAAGGCTCATCGCGCAAACCGTATTCCAGAATCGCCACACGCGCGGCCCACTCTTCTTCCGTCTGCGTCACGAAAGCAGGAATGTCTTCAGAAAAATCAAAAGTCTCTTTGCCAACTTCGATTTTCTTTTTTTCCAACAAACGCAGCAACGTTTTAACATTGCGAACGGTCACTCGCGGAATCTCGTGCTTCCAAGCAACCCCGGCAATGTGGATGTGATTGGTAGGCTGCTGAAAGATTGATTTTATTTCGCCAGGCTTGTACTTCACGATCGTAAAAAACGTCTCTTCATCGTTCTTGTTGGCTGGCTCGCCACCATCGGCAGCTTTCTCCTTCGCCTTTTTCGCTTTGTCTGCAATTCCTGATTCGTTGGCTTTATCGGGTTTCGCTTTCCCATCGTTGGTTTGGTCCGCTTTTGCCCCACTGGAATTTTCTTCGGTTGCTTTTTTTGCTTTTCGTTTCTTCTCCTGGATATCAGCAAAGTAATCCAGTTCAGCGTCAACAAACTCAATCACACGCTCTTCGTCGGCACGCTCTTCCTTCCAAGCCTTCAATCGTTCGATCAGCAACTCACTGGAAGCTTCTGCCTCGGCGGTTTGCACCTTTAGATGCTTGGCATACAAATCCGGATAAGTCTTCTTAAACCACGCTCGCTCAACCATCAACGAAACGACGTCTCCCTCGTTGCGAGTCCGATTGAGAATGATGCCGTACATCCGCTTGGCTCCGTGCAATCGCACTTCGTCAACGCCAAGCGTATTCACCGAAGCAGTTGGCCGCTGCGCAAAACCGATTTCACAAAACGAACTTGCAAGAATCAACAACGTCAGGCAAAAAAGGGCCAGGCATCGAAAGCCACAAGAATCGTGTTTTGAGAAATCCATCATGCCGTCAATTCTCTCAGTGGATTGAGTTGCCTCGTCCATTCCCAGCAATTTGAAAATTAGCCGGGAGGCGTTAATCGTCGCGGTGTCTTAAACAATAAACCAATGATCATTGTCCCCAGTTAAGTATACGCGCACTGCGTTCAAATACCTACCGATTCAGATGATCCAATTCATTGGGTCGGTTGCAGATCTCGTCGAGGCGGTGCTGAGTGGACTCGGCTAAAAGCTCACTTTTTCCGTCATTGCCTCCGCATAAATTTTTGTGTCGCGCTGCATCGTTGAATCTATAGAGGAAAATCAATCAAACCTGATCAAAATATTTACTCGCAAGCAAAACCAAAATCGAATAAGCTCATAAGTGAGCGCTTTTTGAATTGTATTTTTCAATTGGAGATAAGTGTGCACGCTAATCTTAAATTTATCGTTTCCCGCTTCACTCTTCTATTCATTGGCACCGTTTGCTTGCCCACGCTCGCAACCGCTGATGATTCGACGCTTCAATACGAAGCTGGTGACAAATCGCCTTCCAGGTTGGCCAGGATGAAGATCAACCAAGGCCTGCCAGAAAGCTTTGAACAAGACGCCTTGGTCGCAAAGCTAAAACTCTCCGACGAAACGAAACCAATTTTCGGCTGGTTCATTTACGGCGATTCGAATTCTCGGTCAGTGTCCGTGATGCTTCTTAAAGGCGATTCAGACCGGGTTTTCGTAGACGCCAATCGCGACAAAGTCTTCACTGCTGATGAAGAGCTTTCTCAAACCGACAATAAATGGCGAACCGAACTCAAATCTGAATTTGTCATCAGCCAATCCCGATTCGCTCACCAGACGCAAATGGTCGAGCTATTTATCAACTCGAAGAATCAAATTTCGCTTGGAACAATGGGAGCCATGGTTGGCACCGCCGAGATGGACGGCGAATTGCGAATGGCCAGGTACGTCGATCAAAATTCCAATGGCATTTGGGCTGACCCCAAAGACCGGATCTTCGTCGATCTGAACAATGACAAAAAAATCAGCAAACTGACCGAGAGGTTTTCCTGTAAAGCCATGTGCAAAATTTCCGATCGGATTTACTCGATCGCCAGCCATCGCAAAGGCACGTCGCTGGCATTGGATGAAGTTCTCGACACGGGCACACTGGTTCCACAAATTACGTTGAAAGACAAAGCCGGCGAGATCGTAAAATTCGAAGCCAGCGTTTCCTCCGACAACGGTGTCCGAGTCACAATCGATAAACTGGGCGAGCCAATCGAATGCCCAGTCGGAACTTATCATGTCGATAGCGTTTCGATTCAAGTCAAAAACGAAAACGGATTTTACCACTACGCGTTTGCTTCCGATTCAACAGCCAGCCCGACTACCGAAGTCGAAGCCGACGAAAGCGGAAACATCGAGCTGATTGGAAACTTAAGCCTATCGGGTATCCAAAATACGATGCGCGAAAAACAGGTCCAGTTAACAATTAGCCCAATGCTTACTACTGATACTGGACTTTATTTAATCGGAAGCTCCGCAGGGACTTCAAAGAAAAACGTAGAGGAGAATCGCTTAACGGCACAAATCTCATACATGGGCGAAGAGATTGGACTTAAGTCATCCGGATTCTCCTGAGGCACGTTTTGTCCGGTCTCAGTTCGAGTACCAAAAAATGCCGAGCCATCACAAGTTGTCACTCTCTTGAAATTCGATTCGGGTCCAATTGGAGGCGTGATAATTGAGGAGCTTAACAAATGAAACTTTGCACGATCCCACAGAGAATTTCATTCATTTTTCTAATCGCCGCTTTGCTTTCATTCTCCAGCATTGCCCATGCTCAAGATGCAAAGTCTGCCAAAGCAAAAACCGCTGAGACCAAAACCAAGAACGAAAAAACAACCGACCGGCAACCCTCTGACGTCCCAGAAAAACTGGTCGCCTATGGAACGGTTCTGGACGACGTCAACCAGCCAGTCCAAAACGCCACTGTCATGCTCGTTGGTCCACGCGGCCTTTCCGCTTCGTCCTTTAACCTCGTTCGAATCAAACCAGAGATCCTTGAGACGAAAACCGATGATGAAGGCAAGTTCCGGTTGGAATTCGATTCGGCCGACAAACGCTTTCTCGCTGACGACGGCAACTGTTCGCTCATCATCAAAGCAATGGGTTACAGCCTAACTGTCACCGATTGTCCCCATGTCCGCCTCATGATCGATTTCCCTTTCAACGTAAGTCTCAAACCTGCTGACGAAACACTCGTCAAAGTTGTCGATTCAAAAGGCAAACCCATTCAGGGAGCCGCCATCAGTCCCGGAAACCTAAACGACATCCTCCTGCCCTACTCCGTCTCCAGCCGCTTTCACAAAACTACCGACGACAAAGGCATGGTTCGCCTGGAGAATTTTTCGACAACCACAAATAAAGTCTACATACACTCGGAGTCTACGAACTTTCAATATATTCCATTGACTCCGGGCACCGGCTACTTAGTCGCCAAATTGGTGCCAACGGGAACGATCAACGGCAATCTAACCATGCCAGAATCCGCCGACATGAAACCTTTCCTTGACACAAGCTGGCGTGTCGTTTCCCAAAAATCGAGAGTCTATGGCAGGGGCGGCCCAGAGAGTTTCGGCTGGACAGAGTTTAAACTTGACGAGTCGGGAAAATTCACCGTTCCCAATCTTTCTGTTGGCATATTTTCAATCCTGCCAGTCAAAGAAATTCAACTCCCGTTTCGCGATGGCTCGGGTTACACCCAAAGCACTTTATCCGTGGAGAACACGCCGCTCCAGCACGAACTGAAATACATCCCCGCCGTCAAACTTGTTTTCAAAGTTACAGACAAGAAAGACAAACCGCTTTCGAACATTTCATTGTTCGGAGCACTATCAGATGACAAAGGTATCGTCACCAAATACTTTCCGGAAAACACTTTGGTCAGCCAGGCCTTTCCCAGAGACCCCCTCGGCAAGCACTTGGTCGTTGATCCATTCGGCATTAGGATGAAGGAAAAATTCTCAACCGAATCTGACAACGTTATCGAAGTTCGCATGGCCCAATGCGCCGAGATCGCAGGGACCACGGTCGACACTGACGGCTCCCCTGTTCCCGGAGCGACAGTCATCGCGGCCTATGGTGTCGAACGATTCTCTGTGGCTCCAGAAACAATCTCTGACCGCAACGGTAACTTTTGCTTCCGTATGCTACCGCCTTCAACTTCGGTTGAATTAACGGCACAAAAAGACTTCCTCGCGACAGCACCCGGCAAGCCAATTACCAGTGTAACAACTCGCGATAAAGACTCGATTGAACTGGTCCTTGAGAAACAAAAAGTCGCCGCATTCGAAGGAAAGTTTGTTGACCAATACGGCAAACCAGTCCGTTCACTTTCGGTCTCTATTGCCAAAGCGGCTCCCTCAATAAAAGAATCATTCAACGGTGAAGACGTTACACCAACCCCTATTACCGGCATCGAATCCGTGGTGACCAACGCCCAAGGAAACTTTCAATTCCCTCAGACAACGGAATTCAATCAGCGCGTCCAATTTCAAGTGAACCACCCTCAATACTTTCCGTTTAAATCCCCGTTCACTGATGGAGCACAACTCACGGCGATCGACGAAAAAATCGAGGTTGGCCAATTCAAAATCACCAGGCGGCCGACATACAAGAAAGCAAAAATCCTGCTCATCGACAAAACAACGAAAAAGAAGCTTAGCGGAGAAGTCATTTTGATCGGTTTTCGCGCCGGCAATCAACACATTAAAATCGACGCCGAGGCACCTACCGAGTTTCCCGTAGCCTTAACTCCTCAATTAGTCGTAGCAAGAGCACCTGGCTATTCAGTTTTTTACAAATGGATATCCAGCCGCCGACTCGCCACCATCGACAAAGGACTCGCACTCGCGTTAACTCCAGCTAGTGATGTTGAAGCCAAAGAAAACAAACTCGACTGGTACAACCGTTCTGCCGACGACTACCTCGCGGCTGCCAAAGATCTCTTTGCTGAATTGGACCAACCAGCTCCAAAGGAATCAACTTACTATCGCCAAGAAAAGTACTTCGATGCCTTGCTCATGATCGACGTTGAGCGCTACATCGAACTTATTGAGCCGGATGATTCGCCCTACATCTATCGTGGTAACTTTTTCATGTCTCAATATGCCAAAGGCTATTTCTATGCACCGGAAAAATTGATTGAGATTGCCAGCGAGGCAAGGCTGGATGCGTTAACAAAATCAATGATGGTCTCAAGCTTAGCGTTATTGACCGCTGACGAAGATTTGAAAGACGAATTGTATGGCGAGGTAGTCGCCGCATTGAGAGAAACTTCCGGGCCAAACAAATACAGCGGCACGGGGGTACTCGCCATAAATCTACTCCGAGACGGACGTATCGACGTCGCCAAAGAGATCTTAACCGAAGTGTGGGCGACCAGCGAAAAGTTCAAGAAACAGCTTGCTGAAAAAACGGAAAAGCAGGACATTTTGTTCTCACGATTATTTTGCCCAGTACTAGCTCTCATCGAACCCGATGCGGCTTTGGAGTTGATTCCATTGGTCGCTCGGTCGACCGAAATCGACAACTTGATCGGTCAGGCCATGGCGGTCATCGCGTTTGCAGATCCGAAGAAATTCGACGAACTGGTCAAATCAAAAAAGTTCGTCTCTGAAACCGGAGAACAATTACTTCAACCAAACTACTTATTGACTGATTTGCTTCAGCTTCCAAATTTAAATTCGCAAGCAACGTCATGGTTGAACCGTATCGGTCCCGCATTGCCTGACGATTCTACAAAACTTCAAGTGGCTTTAACCGCAATGAAGTTTGCTAAATCGGATAGTGATAAGACAAAGCAATTTGAAAACGTGCTTAAGATAATGAAGACGTTGGAACTAAGTCCTTCCTCAATCACTTCGCAATGGGCGCTCTCGTATAACCAACTAAAGAAGTCACAACTTGATCAACTGCTGTTTGAATCGCTCGTTCGTTTGCCAACCAAATTCGAAAAATTCGATGACGTGGAACAGCTTGGGTATTGCATACGATTGCTGGCAATCCGCGATTCTGATTTGGCCAAGCAAGTGATCGCGCCGGCGTTGACTGAAACTAGCTGGTTGAATCGCTACCAGCGAAGTTACGATTTCACATGGAATCGTACTTTGGGCACAGCCAACTGGATTGATCCCGTGTGGGCTACCGAGGTCACCAAACGTTTGATCGAGAATTACAAATACGACAACTCTGCGAGAAAAATCGAACTCATTACCGCCACGTTAAACGAATCGCACAACATCATCAAACAACTACGAAGTTTTGAAGACTAAGCCTAAACCTCAATTTAAAGTTCATTCATTCAACGCGACATCAGCCAATGCATGGTCTGCGGCGAATCGGTGAGCCCGCAAGCCAGCCAGTGGCGTTACCTCAAATCGCCTGTTCGCTGAAGTTTGCCACTTCTATAATTGTTACCTGACTAACAGTTCGTTCTGGCTAAAAACATGCTCAGATTCTCGCCCGCGATTGCGAAACCTGAATGTTCCTCAGCGGTTCAATAAATGAAAACACACTGATCCCTTACCCGAGGTTTGCTATGCACCATTCAAGAAGACTGCTAACGACTCCGATTGTCGTCCTTTTCTTGCTCAGCGCAAGTTCCACAGTGTTTGCTCAGCAGCGGGCAATCGGCCGCCCCGCGAGTCCAGAACTCAGTGACGTCATCCAACTTGCCATGAACGAAGCCGGTCGCGAGGTACTCGCGGCCTTGAGAACAAAACCGAGCGCCAAGTTTCGGCTATTGAATATCGAGGAAGTCCAGGCAGAGCTCAAATTCGAAGAAGACGTGCTTGGTAAGGTCAAGCTCGCACTCAAGGATCACAGCGGCGAAAACCTCCAAATTAATCAGGACACCGTGAAGGCGCTCAAAGCGGCAGGGAATGGCGAGCTCAGTGACGAAGAAGCCAGTAAGCTCCGCTTGGAAGTCAAAAAGAAGATCACAGACCTTCAAACCAAAACCAACAAAATGCTGGACGCGCTGCTAACGAAGGAACAATCGGAACGACTTGAACAACTCCAGCTCCAGCGCAAGCTGACCGACGGCGTCCATTCTGTCTTACTGGAGGAAGAAATGGCGGACAAGCTGAAGATCACTCCGTCGCAGACAAAGGAGCTTGAGGCGATCAAACAGGAAGTCAAAGATAGCCGCGATCTGGAACAAGTCGAAAAGCGAGCCATGATTGAGAAGGCCAGGCAAGCAGGACCCGACCCCGAGCTGCGAATGGAGATTATGAGGACGTTATTGGAAGACCAGAAAGCCACCCGATTAGAACGAAGCAAGCAACGGGACGAAAAAGCTATTGATTTGTTGTCCAAAGAGCAACGCAAGATGTTCGGCGAGATGAAGGGAGAGGCGTTCACGTTTCCCAAGTCGAAACGAGCGAGTGGTTTTGGGCGCGGCGTTCGCAGGCGTCCCTGACACCTACAGACGTCGGATTAAGTTCCCGATCAACAGCGAAATAAATGCGGCGATATAAAACCAGGGCGCGATCGAACGTCGAGTCGGCTGGGGCACGAGCCCTTCGTGCATTTCATCGGCGGAATATTTCGCCAACTGCTCAATCTCAGGAGTAAGCTTATTGGAAAGCCCGTACTCAAGCGGATAAGGTCGGTCGTAATGCAAGACTTTTGTTTTGTCGCCAGCCGAATCGCGAAGGCTGACCGTCAAATTCGAATGTTGCTTCACCGGAATCGAAGCCTGATAACGCCCCAACCCGATTTCTTTGACTTCGACTTTCTCCATTACCCCCTGCCCGTCGAGCGCCGAAAGCTCCCATTTGACTTTCGATTGAGGAAGCCCAGAACTATCAGTCCGCTTGATATCCAACTCCCAATTGCCTTTCGCCACGACTTGTGAAATTTCAATTCCTTCGTCGTCATTTTTCCGCGCGATCGAACGCAGCACTTGTCCCCAAAACTTTCCAACCTCGCCCCAAGCCAACCACTCGCCGCCCCAACGTTCACACAAATCGCTTGTATAGGCCAGCCCGGTTCCCAACCCGAATCGCGAAACCGCCAACAGCGGATCGCCCGTTTCAGCTACCAGTAAGACTTGAGCCGTTGGTTTCTGCTGGGTCATCACATAGCCTAACGTGAACGGCAGGTCGGCTTCGACAAAGCCCGCCATCGCGCGGTGGTCGCCGGTTTGGACCGTGCCATACAAATCTTCCTTGATCGCAGACTTCGACGCCTGCATTGTTTCTTTGGTAAAAATCTGAGGCACATTGGCAGGATCATTCGTTTCGTAATAACGACCGCGACCAATCTCGGCAATCGTAGCCAACAAATTTCGATCGGCATCACCAAGCGCAACCGTCGAGACGGTAATGCCGCTGTCGATCATGGCTTGGACCAATCCACCGTGATCGGCGTCTTGTGTGTGTCCATCGCTCAAGCAAATCATGTGGCGAATTTTTGCCGAAGTGTTCTCCAGCATCTCTTTTCCCACCACCATGCCGGGATACATGTTCGTGCCACCACCCGCATCAAGCGAATCGATCGCGCCACAAATGGCATCCGACTCAAGTGCACTTCGCATCTCACTGATCACCGTTGGAGAACCGTCAAAACCAACGACGCCAATTTTGTCGCGCGGGCCAAGCAATTCTACGGCCGATTTTGCCGCCTGTCGGGCAAGTGCGATAGGAAGACCATCCATCGATCCCGATTTGTCGATCACCAACACCATTGCAAGTGACGGTTTCTCTTTCTCTTTTTCAAACCGAGAAACAAGCGGCAGAACTTCCTCGACCGGCGTGCGATGATAGCCACCAAGACCAAAGCTGTTTTCCGATCCCAACATCGCCAACCCGCCACCGAAATCTTTGACGTACCGATTAAGCAAGCCCATTTGTCGTGGCGTCATCGATGTCGCGGGAAAATCAGCCAACACAATTGCGTCAAAGGCGAGCATGCCTTGGATCGAATCGGGCAAACCAAATTTACCGCGGACTTCCAACACGACGTCTTGCTCAGCCATCGCCCGCTCAAACGCACGCATCTCTTTTTCTGTTTCATGAAGCACGAGGATGCGCGGTTTTCCACGAACCGTAATGGTGCACGTGCGCAGATTGTTGATGGGGAAATAGTCTTTGCCTGCGATCAATTCCGCCGTCCACTTACTGTCGCCCGGCGTGTTCATGTCGATGTCAAAATAAAATCGGTTAGGCTGATTGGCTTTCAACTCAACCGCCTGCTCCTGAATCGCGACGCCTTTGTGAACAATCCTTAATCGTCCCGAAATCGCATCGTTGGCGGAAACATTGACGGCCATTCGAACGACTTCGCCATAATAAGCCCGCGTTGAAGACGGCTTGAGCGACACAACGGCGGCTTCGGATTCCGCAAGGGCGTCGATTTTTTGAAACCGAACGTCGACATCTTCACTGGCCATCTGCCGAATCGCATCACTCAAAAATCCGGCGGTGTCTTGTCCATCGCTGAACAGCACCACGCGTTTGACTTTTCCTGCTGGAAACGAAAGTCGCGACATCAGCAGCGAATCCGCCAACCGTGTTGCAGATCGAAATGCGTCATCGGATCCTTGTTTCGACCACGATTCAAGCTGCGTCTTGAGGGCTTCAGGTGATTTAAAATTACGCAAATCATTCCCAATCGCAAACAGCGTCCAGGAATCGTCGCGTCTCAATTCATCAATTGCTTTTTGAATTTCATCTGCCGCCGATGAACTCGCATTTAAGTCAATCGATTGCGAAACATCGACCAGGAACACAACGTGCAGACTGTCACTGGTTGAAAAAGCAAACGGACGACACAGCGCAAGAATCAAACAAAGGATCCCGAGAACGCGGCAACCAAATGAACCAGCACGCTTCCACATCGGTGCGTCTACGAGGCTATAGCGCCAGCCCAGCCAAAGCATCGGCAACAGTAACAGCCACCATAGCGGGCGGAGTGAAATCAATTCCATTTCAACCCACCTTTCGGCGTTGATACAAAACTGATTCAACCGCAAGCACGACCACGGCAATCAAAGTCAGCCAAGCCGTCGGAGAGAATCCCCGGTTGATCGGCTGACTGGTGTCTTTGATTTCTTCATTGTTGATGGACGTTTCATTTGGCGAAAGCAAACTACAAGCGACCTGCCAATCTCCACCACCGTTCTTGAGATCGTAAAAACCAGGCTTGCTAAGTGGCCCCAATAAACTCTCGGTCGTCACCAATTTTGATTCTTCCGGCCCGTCAACTTTCGTTTCGTTTCCAGGTTTGACACCAGGAATGCTCGCGTAACGGCCGGTCGGATACGTCGAATGAACGGCTTCGGTACGTCCAGCCAAATGAGTTGCCGACGAGTAAACAATAACCGGAAACCAAGCACTGAGATAAAAATCGGAGGCCAGCGGATCCAGGTTAACGACAACGGCTGTCCGTCCCGCATTGGTTGCCCGATAAATCAAAGGCGTATCGTCTTCGGCGGTCACCCAAATCTCCGAACCAGCCGGAGCCTTCAAACGTCTGGCACCGACAAACGGAATCGACGTTGGTTCAAGGTGCCGAATAACGGGATGGTTTTCATCAAGCGTTCGCGGCAGTGTGACTTCGATCTCTTCACCTAATTCAGACCACCAGGGAGATTCGCCTTTCGGCTGGAAAACCAAAAAATCGTTTGTCGAACTTCCATCATCGGAATTGGCAACTGGAAAACTACCTGAGCCGATCTTCAGTTGTGATTTTGCTTCTGACTCCGCATCAATCAACTGAAGCAATCCATCGGCTCTCGAAAATGCCAACACGCTGTTTTCGTAAAAGTACCGATCGGTCGCGACAACAGAAACAGGGATCGGTTTCTTTTTCGCAAGCGACAAAAACGCAATATTGTCATCAGGCAAAACGTCTTTATTTTCGCCCATGTCCAGTTGAACAAACCATTTTCCCGCCGGAGCGTCGTCCAATTCGAAAACTTCAGCCACATTTTTACCGGGCTCTATTTGAAGCGGAATTAGTTTGGTCAGATTGTCGGTCGAATCGTGACTAAGAATCAACTCGCCTTCAACCGATTCATCAAACGTAGAAGCGATTTGGAAAAACACGCCGACCCGATTGCTCCCACCTGGTAGACGCAGCATATCGCAAGCAACAATTCCCGCGTTTCCAATTTTGGAATTACCGATTTTAATTAACTCGATATCGTCAGGGACTTTGCCGCCTACCAGGCCATCGGAAATCAAAACAACACGGTAGTCGGATTTGGCCAGTTCCGAATCTGCTGCAGGCTGGTCGTCTTTATTCGCTTCACCACCTTCATCACCTTCATCAGTTTGGCCACTTGCGTTTGGATTTGGCGAAGCCTTTTGAAATTGATTTAACGTTTCGATATTCGATGACAGCGAAGACTCAGTGATCTTTGAAATTGCATCCAACAGTTCACGCGGGTTGTCGGTCAAATTCGAAAGATACGTGGCTTCGTTGGAGACCGTTGCAATGCTGCACCGCTGGGTACCATTTAGAGCACGCACGATTTGGCTGGCAACGGTTTTCGCATTTTCCAGACGCGTCGAATTTCCTTCTTTCGCGTTCATCGATGCGCTATTGTCGATTAGCAGCACAAGATCTTTTTGATCATCGCCAGAAAAATCTGGCCGCGTAAGCGCAAGTGCGATAGCGCAAAATGCAAACAGCATCAGCAGCAAACTAAACAGGTCACGAAATCGCTGAAACAACGACGTCGCTTTTTTCTCTTGGAATATATTGTCCCAAAGAAAGTACGCGGTCGTCGGTTTACGAACCGGTCGCACTTTCAAAAGGTAGATCGCGATCAGCGGGATCAAGCTGAGAAACGACCAAAAGAAAATCGGACTGCCAAAATTCAAGCGACGAGCCCTCCGCGACGGAGGATGTCTTGGATCACACGCTCAAACGGAATTTCGGGTGTGGTGGACGCCAACCCAATTCCGCGTTGGGCGCACGATTTCGCCAATTTCGCGTTCCACTCCGTCACCGCGGCTTCGTACATTTTGACTTCCCGTGGTGAGATCGTGACTCGCCGATGTTGCCCCGTTTCAACGCATTCCAATTCAACATCGCCTTTAAGTAAGCACCGCGTGTCGTCATCGTTTTGAACGCGAAGACAGTAAACGTCGTGTTTGTGCCACTGGAGGTAACTTAACCCGTCATCGAATCCGCCTGGAAACAGAAAGTCAGAAATCACAATCACGACGGCTCGACGTTGATGGCGTGCTTGAAACAATCGTGCACAATTATTGAATTTCGTATCACCCGAAATCGTTTCGATGTCTTCAAGTCCCTTGAGCAGCGGCATCACGCTTCCTCGCCCGCGGCAGGGATCCAAAATTGGAGTCAGTGAATCACCAAGCCCATAAACCGCCAGCCGATCAAGGCAATTTAATCCGATGTACCCCAGTGCCGCGGCAAGCTGTCTTGCGTAAACGAATTTGGATTCCATCGAACGGCTTTGGTCAAGCAACACATAAATCGTGGCGTCTTCTTCGACTTCGAAAAGCTTGATAACCAACGATTCGAATCGGGCAAACACACGCCAATCGATCGAGCGATAGTCGGCTCCCATATAGTATTCAGCGTAGTCCGCAAACGTGATTCCCGTTCCCTTTTTGGTGCTTTTACGATCCGCCTGCAGCGAACCGTTGAGGACTTTTCGCGCAAGCAAATACAGCGAGTCCAATCGGCGAATAAAGGAAGAGTCGGTTAGCATTTTGAAGATCGTTCAGGGTGCAGAACAATGAAAATTCTTGAATAGTCGGCTGAAAAGTCGCTTGATAATTTTGTCACGGCAATTCGATAGAGACGGAACCATGACAACTAGCGCGGATTTTTTTCGATCACGCTTTCGATAATCGTGTCGGTGCTCATGCCTTCGGCTTCACCTTCAAAGCTCAGCATCACACGATGGCGAAGGGCCGGCAGTGCCATGCGGTTTACGTCATCACAAGCCACATGGAATCGGCCTTCGAGTAGAGCCCGTGCTCGTGCTGCCGAAAGGATCGCCTGGGCGCCGCGAGGTGACGATCCATAACGCACAAACCGTTTGACTGAATCGGGAGCATTAGGGTCGTTAGGATGCGTGGCTCGAACGACACGAACCAAATGACTTTGTACGTCCGCATCGATTGGGACTTGGCGAAGCAATCGGCCCATTTCAAGAATGTCATTTCCCGTAGCCACGGCTGAGATCGTCGGAGCGCTGTTGCCACCGGTTCGATTCAAGATCTCTGAAAATTCATCATGACTGGGCAGCTCAACAAACAGCTTGAAGAAAAAGCGATCCAACTGGGCTTCGGGAAGCGGAAACGTTCCGTCTTGTTCGATCGGGTTCTGCGTCGCCAAAGCGAAGAAAGGCAGGTCCAGTTTGTGCGTTTCACCCGCAACCGTGACCGATTTCTCTTGCATCGTTTCCAACAACGCCGACTGAGTTTTTGGCGTCGCACGATTGATTTCGTCGGCCAATAGGATGTTGCAAAACACAGGGCCAGGTTGAAACTCAAGTTGTTTCGAACCTTCACGGTCGATCAAGATTTGCGTCCCAACGATATCGGCTGGCAAAAGATCAGGAGTAAATTGAATCCGCCTGAATTTCAAATCGAGGGCTTGGCTGATCGTATTAACCAAAGCGGTTTTGCCAAGTCCCGGCACGCCTTCGAGCAGAGCATGACCACCACACACGATGGCGATCAAAACATCTTCGATAATGGCTTCCTGCCCAACGATAAACTTCCCGACTTCTTCCCTGATGCGATTGAACTTGTTTACAAAATCACTGGCTTCTTGCTCTGTGTTTGTCGTAGAGGCAGTTGACACGTTGGTGGGGTTCCTTGGGTAAATTTAGTACTCTGTAATCTCTCCAGCCGCAATCAAGAAAACGAAACCGTCGTAGGATGGACATTCCTGTCCGTCGCAAAACGGCTCCCTTTCAAACGCACATCATCTCAAGCCCGCAATTCGATTGACCGTAATTTCAATTGCCCGCATCTCCCATGCCGTTAACAGTTGGGCGCAGTTGGACAATATCGCGGCTCGCAACTGCTTCTTATTCTTGCTCTTTGTTTTCCGACTTCGATTCTTCTTCGCCAGACTCATGAATATTGGTGAAGTAGTTTTTCACGCCCGCTTTCAAATCAGCCGGAATGTCTTCGCGCTCGACAAACGATTCAAACTGTCGCTTGAACTCGCGTTGTTTTGCTTCGTGCTTCAAGTGACTTGTTCCGTCTCCGTCTTCTGCAGATTCGACTTTGGTCAAAGAAGGCCCTTTACCTTTGAGGCCTTTAAGTTTTGAATATTGGCCGTTGTCTGCGAATTCATCTTTTTCGTCGCGAGTGGAATCGACTGACCCTTCGCCCGCACGCTTGCCGCCTTTATTTCTTGACCGAACTTCCATCGTTCCTGCAGATTGGCACTCCGAACATCTCTTGCTGAGTTGATTTAACTTCGCTCGAGCTCTGCGTTTCTTGGCCATCTTCATCAATTTCTTACCAAGCTCATCCAGTTTGGCCCGTGCAAGTCGATCGCACTCTTCGCAATCGCTGTCCTCCAAGTCCTGGTCGTCCATCTCTTCCATCTCGGCCAACTCAAGCGCTTCATCCAGATCCTCAAGCGCGTCATCCAGCTCTTCGATTAAATCAGCAAGTTCCGATTCGCTCATTTCAGTTTCTTGACCTTCAGAAGGCTCGCCCTCGGCGTCATTATCGGATTGTGATTTGCTTTGATTACGACCGTCGGCCATTTTTGAATCAGACGGATCGCCATTTTTCTTGCCGTTCCTCTTACTCTCACCTGACTTTTTCCCGTCAGAATTCCGCGTACGCCGAGAGGCATCAGCCATTCGATTGGCAATCGCTTTAAGTTTCGCAAGCTCTTTTCGTTTCTCGGAAAGCTGTTTAAGTTTTTCCGGATCAAGCTTACTCTTCTTCAAGTCTTTGAGGTCTTTGGCAGCGGCTTCGTATTTTTTCTGCTTAAGCTTCTTGCCCAATTCCTTCGAAGCCTCGTCTTTCTTAAGCTCCTCAGCAACGATATCTAAAAGTTTTTCATCTTTGCGTTGCTTAAGTGCCTCCGCAGCGCGATTAAGTTTAAGCTCCATTCGCGCGTACTGCCTCAAAGCCTCTTTTTGATCGGTCGTCTCTTTGAGTTCGTCTACCCACTTTCGAAGTTTGTCTGGCTCAAGCAATTTTCGCTCTTCTTCGTCCTCAACCGAATTGGCGAGTTCTTCGACCAACTCTTTTAGCTCTTCATTGGCCGCTGCTGTTTGCTCCGAAGTGATTTGTTGCTGTTTTTGACGCTCAACAATTTCGGGACTGGGGCCTTTGAAGCCAAGTGAAACCGAAATCAAGACCAACAACGCGCCTAAAACGGCCACGCGATACGGCGGCTTGTAAGGAATTTCTTTGACTGTCGATTGTTCAACCAGTTTCTCAGTAGCCTTGGATTGCAAGTCGTAGAAACCGCCTTCGTTTCCGGATTCTGCAAAGTGCAAACATGAGATTACCGAGTCTTTAAGACCAAAGTGATCGTCTGCGAAATTGGCAGCCGCATCAGTCGACGTTCGACTAAAGTACCACGCAGCCAATCCAACGATCGTCGTTGTACCGAATACACCCAAATACCAAACGGCTGGAACACGATAGCCAGGCCAGACGTAAGTCAATGCGATCAGCGACATGATGCCGCCGCCGATCAGGCTCGCCCAGAAAATAACGTTCCACATCCGGTGAAGATTCAAACGCTGGCCGACTTCGTTGATAAATCCGTTTACTTGGTCGGTAGTTTGGTTGTGATTTGAATTCATTTCGTTTTGCTAAGTTTGAAGAGTTGGAAGTAGTAAGTTAGATCGAAACGCAGAAGTAGAACTCAATGATAAGATTAACGGGTAGATTTCCCCAGACGTTTATTATGCCCTATTTCTCATCCAATTGGGCTTTCAATTTACGGTAAGTTTCAACGTTGTCGCCCAGCAATTTGCCCGACTCGACATCGGCAAGCAACTTTTTTGCTTCCCCATCACGTTTGACTTTAACAAGTGCGTTGGCATATTCGACTTTACGGTTTTGTTTGGCCTGTTTCATGTCTTCCTTTGTCGCGTCTAGGGCTTTCTTAAACGCATCAGCGGCTTCTTCGAATTTTTCGACTGCCCACAATTCTTTTCCGACCTGCCGCCAGATTTCTCCGTCAACGGAATCGAACTCTGCCATCGCCGGACCGTGTTCTGCGATTTGAGCGCCAGTTAAAAGCTTGGCCTCTTTGATTGCGTCGAGCCCATACTTTCCTTCGCGACAACCGGCACAACTTTCCTGAACGCCGTCCTGGAAATGGCCACTGCCGTAAACAAAATTCAATTGTGCGCCGGCTTGCCAAAGCTCTTTGACCAATTTCAAGCGACGTGCTTCATCATCAAATTCGTTCCGGGCCTTCAAATATTTGACCAAAGTCGGCCAAATTTCATCGCCATCAATGCTGGAAACTGAATCGTCGTCTTCCAGCTCTTTCCATTGAGCTTTAGTCTTGCCAAAGTCCTTGATCAATTGATCTGTTTTCCCTGCCATCACGTGAAACAGAACATTCATTTCCTGTCCGACAGAGTATTTGGATCCGGGCTTATTTAGTTCAGCAACGAGAGTAGCCAGCTGGTCAAATTGTTCTGTGCTCGAAGATTCAAACGCATCGGCCAGTCTTGCTGAAACTCCAGTTGAAATTTGCCGTGTCAGGTTTTCAAATTGCCACGATTCATCATCCACTTCGACTTTGTTCAGCTCTTCATAGAATTTCTTAAGCGGCTCAAAATTACCCAGCTGAACCTGAATGCCAAGGTGGGCAATAACCATCTCAACTTTGTCAGTGAATACGTCGTTCTCAGTCCAAAGCTGCTCCAACTTTAGCTTGGAAGCGATTTCTTCGATTGGCGCCGCAATATGTTTAGCGGTCAGTTTCGATTTAGAAAGCAACACAAGTGCCATTTCCCGCTCACGTTTCGACGTAAAAGTAACACCGCCAAAACGCTCGGCTAATTTCAGCAGTCTTTCGTCACGCGGTACATCTGGAACTTCCTCTTTGACTTTCGAATCCTTTAACGCAGCAATATATGCTTCCGCCAAGAGCTTCGAACCATCATTGGGAAATAGTTTCACGTACGCCGGAATTTCGGCCTGAAGTTCTTTGGTGTAGAGAACAGAACTTCTTTCTTCTCTGTCATAACTTTGATCCTTCTCCGCCCATGTGGTCGCCGTAAGTTTCCTGGCGTGCGAGTGATACCCGTTGCCAATCAACGTCGCAATCAAGCGGCGATCCTTCATTCCATCAGCATAGACGCGTATGATTTTATTGACGACCGCACGCTCATCCGTTTTTGTAAATAGCTTGATTGCTGACCCAATTTCCTTCCATCCATCGCCATAACCACCGTAGTAACGATAACCAGACCTACCGTTGGTGTTTCGAAGTTTTGCCGCCGACCAAGACTTTCCAAACGCCGAAGCGTTTTCCTTGAAACTGGTATCAGATTCACAATCGAGCATCGCATCAAATACAACGCGGACATCAGTGTCGCTGACCGTGTACTTTTCCTTAAGCGACTGCCCAATGAGTTTCGCGCATGCCCAAACACCTTCTGCGGAAAGTGTTGGATCATTCAACAGAGACTTGGCGATCGGTAACCTCCAGCCAGTCGTGAGCTCTTCGTTGTTAATCATCGCAACCAACTCTGATTGATACCCAGCCAACTGCGAAAGCCGTTCCCATTTCGCAGGTGGGTCTGATTCTCCGGTCTGCGAAGATTCAGATTCTTTTCTTTTCTCAATAAGCTCAGCTCGATATTTGCTGGACAAGATTGCGATTTGCCAAGCATTAGCAAGCTTTGGATATTTTCCTCCTGATTCCATCTCCGCCCATTTTTCCAAATGTTCAAAATCGACGTATTCCGTTCTCGCTAAAACTCTTCCGTAGCTTGAAATCAAACATGACACGTCACGATCATTAAGTTGCTGACCCATTTTTCGATGAAAAGAATCAATCGCTTTGGTAAACAATTTGGGATTTGCTTTCGTGGGCTTTTCATCTGCCGCCGCGATTTCGCTGGCAACAAAACTAGCCATGCTCTCACTCAATTCATCCGTGATCGTGAAACCTTTTGCCTTCTCATCGGCGATCAATGCCAGGATTGTTTTAACCGAATCAAAATCAACCGTTTCAAACGCCGACTCCAACAATTCATTCTGCATGGAATTGTCGTCAAACGATGGCCTTCCTGATTGACTACTACCGATCAATTTCATGGTTTTCAAAACGACAGAAACGACTTTATCGCTATCGCTTTTGTCCATCAGCCCAATAACATTACCAGCCCAATCAGCAACCTGATGATCGGCCATTCCCAGATCTGAAAGTCGCTTGGCATCAAGAATTTTTTGAACGTCCGCCGTTGCAGACGAACTGAGATGCTTCCTGAACAACGCCTTTGCCAATTCACCATCAGGTGTCATCTCATCGGCAGGGCGGTTGGAATAATAACTCCTATTGTTGTTGATTTGATTAACAAACTGGGCGAGTTTGGCTTGCTTTTCTTCCGGAAACGACTTCAATTTTTCGAATTCAGTTCCGAATAAGTCATAAACTTTTTCAGACTGGTGGATCCCGCCATCCTCAAACGCCAGTAGCAATAATTTTTCGCCGAACTTCAGTTTGTCTTTCTTTTTTAGATACTTAACGAGCTTGGTTTCGTCATCGGTGTAATTTGCAAGTGACGTGATTGCTTCGGCCCAAATTGTTGGCTCGTCCGATTGGCCGCCCAAGAAGTACGGATCAAATGTTTCCAATTCATCAAGCACTTTTGACTTCCCAAGCCACTCCATGAACTCTTCGGGCTTGTCAGCGCCTTGTTTTCTAAGTGCATTTCTCAATTGATAGCTAACGGATCCCAGTTGGTCGCCTAGCTTCATCGTCGATCCTTCTTCAAACGCCAAGAACATCGTGTCCTTCTCAGCGAGCAGTGATCTAATCAACATGATGTAAGCTTGATACGCGGCCCTTTGTTTTCCAGTCACGCGTCGTCGTTTTTTCTCGTCGGAAACCATCTCCACCAACGCAGCCTGCTCTTCCTCGGTGCCCAAAATGGCCTCACGAAATTCTGCAACAAATTTCGCCGCAGCCGGTGTGCCGTTAGCAGTTGCAATTTTGGAAACGTATGGCCCGAGATAGGATGCATCACCACCGCCATAAGAATTCTGCTTCTTAGTTGATTCCTTTTGGTGCTCTATGACCAACTGACTGATATCAGCTGGCGCGGAACGATCAATCCAAACTTCGACAGCCTTTGACATCGCAGCCGCCTGTGGGTCAGGAACATTGCGACGTCGTGTCTTCTTGCTTTTCTCGACAAACTCAGTGGCCGTTTTTGCGAATTGCTCTGGCGCTGCGCGATAAAGCCCATACGTATCTCGGAAAGAAGTCGCTTCCGCTTCCTTCTTCCATTGCACTAACTGGTTCGCAATTTCCTCGATCGCGGCGTCTGATTGGGCTTGCTCTTTGGCCAGCCCGAAATGTCTTGCCAGAAAGTCACTTGGAGAACGCTTTTTCACATCCTCTTCGTCGTCCCCATATCCATACATCATTTGACGGCCATATACCCCCCAAGAGCCTGCAGACTGTGAGGCCGAATTCCTGCCTGATTTCTCTGGTGGCTTCATTGCCTTCCTGGCAAGCTCAACGAACTCGGAACCAACTGGTTTACCTGCTGCTTCGGTGGCAGCAAGCAACGCAGTAAATCCGGATCCGGCGAACTCAGGAACGTCAATCATTTTGCGAGCCAGCTCGTTATGAATTGCTGTACGCGTTATTTCCGCCGCGGCGATCGCCTCCCGCGCTTTCTTTTCCCGTTTTGACTCTTTTTTCAATTCCTCTTCTGAAGGCTCCGCTTTGTCTTCCTTTTTCGCATACACCGAACCCAAATAGTTGGAATCGTCGATCTCCATTTGCTGAGCAATCATACCCAAACATCCTTCAACCCAAGCTAGATCAGATTTCTTGGTTTCGTCAGAGTCGAGTAGCGGAATGATCTGTTTTGCGAGGCTCATTTTCTCTTCGAACTTCAATTGATCCGAATAGAACAATTGAGTTAAATTTGTCCCAGCCGCCAATCGGTTACGTTTTTGCAGCTTGGAATAGTGCTTCGTAAACGCGTTGGGGTCGCTTGGAATTTCAAGAATCATCAAACGGACTCGAACGCCGTCCTGTTTTTCATTCTTGGCCAACGTCGTGCGGTAAATCTCTTTGGCCTTTTCTTTGTCACCAAACATTTCGTGGCCGTAAGCAAAGGCGGAAACCTTGGTGCCAGCTGTGGCTTCACCCGGATCAATTGCCTTAAAGAATTGATCGTTTAGTTCAAGCGACACAAGTTTATCTTTGAACTCTCGAAGCTCATATTCATTTTGAAACATCGTTCCCATCGTCAGGTCTTGACTTGCCAAGCCTTTAAATTCCTGAGCCAACAGTCGAGCGGCGGCGTCCGATTTACCCGAGTCAACAAGTTGCCGCACTCGCTCTACCGGCGCCGCAGGTGAAGGCGAGCCCATCATCGCACCGAACATACTCGAAAGCGGATTGCTTCGGCCTTGGGCCATTTTCGTTTCCATTTTCTCGGCCTCTTCTTTGAGCCCGAGTGTCTCAAACACACCTACTAATTGCTGACGTTCTTCTGGGGCAAGTCGATTTCTGCGCAGCCTCAGCGCCGCAGATTTCGCCGAGTTCACAATCGCTTCGTTATCGCTCTTCTCAAAATCACCACCCAATCCATTGGTCGCAATCGCAACCAAATGGCTGTCGACCTTGCGCCGCATTTCGCGACCCATAGGCAAGTTCCGCATGCGCTCAAAATAATTCGCCGCGTCGGCCCAACGTTCTTCTGAACTTGCAAGACAAGCAGCCAAGTAATGTGCATCGATGTCGGGTTTTTGTGATTTCAGCAACGCCTCCAACGATTGCTTGGCCGCCGATTTCTGCTGTTCAATCGGTTTGGCCAATTCCTCATCGTCTTCTGCGGCGATCTTAAACTGAAGCAACGTTTTGAGTATCGGATTCTTCGCTTTTCCAACACTGGCAGCATATTTACCGATATCCTCTGGCTCTTCTGAACTCGAAAATGGCGAAAAGCCGCTGTCATCTTGCGACAGGTTCAAAATTCCATAAACGCTTTCTGGAAACTTAATCAGTTCCGTTGGTGGAAAAGTCGGTAGTTCGACCAACGATTCTCGCCCACGATATCGACCAAACATGCCGCCAATTGAAAGCGTTTGTTTTTTCGAAGCCCGATCAATCTCTTCATCAAGAAATTCGATATAGCTGTCCAACGACTCGTTCGCTTTAAGGGCTTGCGCAACGTAGTTGAACATCCAGGGGGACATCGAAGGATCGGATTGCAAAGACGGATACCATTTCTTGAGCAGTTCATTGAGTTCACTTATGGACCCTTTGGACAAAGCCGAATCCTCAAGCTCTCCAGTCGGATTGGCGATAAAACGCGCAATCGCCGAAACCAGGATAACGTTCGGTTTCTCAGTGTCCTTGACAAGCTCAATGGCTTGATTGAGCACGGCTTTGTGTTTCGGATCGGCCACCGCAGCTTGAATCGCTCCCATGAAAGCCAGCTCTGGATATGAATCTTTAAAAGTCTCAAATCCCTTCAATCCATATTTCGGATCATCCGATGGCTCGCCCACCAAGTTGAAAATGCCCAGAGCAAGTGCAACCTCGCTGTCAGGATTCGCATCAATCAAGCCTTCAGAGTCTCCGTCTTCACCGAACGCCAACGCCTCGGAGAAAAGCAAATCACTGTTGTATCCAAATTGCTTCACACGATTTCTCAGAATGCCCTGCTCCGATTCATCGAGCGCCTCATACAAACCGGTTAACTGCGTGAGTGCGTAGCGTTTGCACTCTTGCACAGTCTCCGGCAACTCAAATTCGGTGGCAGAACGATAGCGCGCTTGTGAGTATTGTTTCTGGATCATGACCTCGTAAAGGTCAGCAGCGTCAGCCGGCAGTACGGCCTTAATCATCTGCATTTGACCGCCGAAATAGCCACCCAGCCCATTGGCATTTTTCTTCAAGCCTTTGATCTCTTCTTGTGGACCCATCAGCTCGAAGAATCCTTCTTGCGCATCAGCGACTAAGTCCAACCGCTCATTGGTGATCGCCATCATAAACTTCAAACGATAGTCGTTACTGAATCGGGTGATCTGCGGCAAAAGAAACTCGCGCGCCTGCTCCCAATCTTCAGTATCGATAATCGCGCTTGCGATTGACTCGACATCTCGAGCCGTTGAATTGGCGCCACCAGCAATCTCCAGCATCCGCGCGAACCCCTCTTCGGACTCGCCGTATTGGATATATAGTCTCGCGATCTTCTCTCGTGCTCGAGTCGTTTTGTCCAGCTTCGCCGCTTCTTCCAAAGTCTCGATGGCCTTTTCCCACTCACCTTCGGATTCTTCCAAGCGTGCGATCTCCATCATCAACGGCAAACTGTCTTTCTGAATCCGCGTCGCCTCCAACAACGCCATTCTGCGCTCTTCGTAGTTGTCGGCGATACGATGTACCTGAGCGATTGCCAACAACGGCTCGATTGATTTTGGATTGTTCCGTTTGCGTTCTTCGAATTTTGAAACCAGCTCTTCGGTCTCACCTGTCGTATCGCTGAGATCGGCAAGCCGTTCTGACCAGCGAAGTTTGTCTGACAGATTTTTGCTTTCTTCATACTGCCGCCAATAAATTCGCTCCGCATCTTTGTATTGTCCGCTGCGCAAATAACGCTGGCCCAACTGAGCGAACAGATCAGCATCGTTCGGGAATTTTTGCGTTGCCATTCGCAACACATTAATCGACTTTTTATAGTCGCCTTGTCGCTCGTGAATTTGAGACTCGTTCAACCAAGGCAACAAACTACCCGGCGAGGTCTGTTTCCACTCGCCCACCCATGTCAAAGCCGAATCGAATTGGCCTGCACGAATATAAAGATCAACCAACTGGCGAATGTTCACGCTGTTGCGTCCGCCAGGCAAACCGATCATTTTTTTGGATGCCTCTGCCGCCGCATTCCATTCCTGCCGATTCATAAACAGACGAACTTGCTGCCGCGAAAGCATCTGAACCGATTCGCGCGAGTCTTCGCCGGCACCGAACGACGAAAGCGTAGTTTTCAAAAGCTCATCGGCTTTCTCGTTTTGCAGGTCTCGCTCAAGCAACTCCGCTAACAAACAAGTCGTCGAAACGGTTCGATTCTTGTTCTCAGAAAGTTCTTTGATAATCGCGGCTGATTTTTCTGAACTCGAAATCACTTGGATCGCTTGTCCCATACAAGTATCCAAGTCGCCAGCTTTCTTGGCGAATTTGACTCGGTCTTGAACCCATGGCACCGCGTCTTCGAATTTTTTCAAAGCGATCGCCTCGGTGCTTAGCTGACCAAGATAGATACTGTCTCGCTTGAAGTCTTCAAAACGGCTCTGCAACATCTCGAACGCTGCGGCATGCTCCTGCCGCGAGCCAACAATCCGCGCGATCCGCACCAACTGGCTCCGGTCACCACCGGCAGCGAGTTTTTTCCAAATCGCAATGGCCTCTTCTTTCTTTTCGTTCTTGTGCAAAAACGAAGCGTGAGTTTCTTTGGCAGATTCGGATTCAGGAAACGTCGCAACGGCTTTCTCGTAAATCTCGCCAGCCTTTGTCACATTGTCGTACTTCTCCAGCAAACGAGCCGCTCTCAAGTAAGCGTATTCCGTTCCCTCAGAGACGGTGATGAAAGTGTTAATCGCGGCTTCTACTTTTTCCTTGTCGCCATTCTTGAAATTCAACTGAGCCAACTTGATCTGCAACTCGGCGTCTTTCGGATACTGCTCAATCAGCGACTCAGTTTGCTTAACCGCCAAATCCAATTTCTCGGCTCGCGACAACAACTCCACGAACGCCACTCGATTGGCGCGGTTGCCCGGAGTCAACTTAATGATCTCTTCAAATGACTTGATCGCTTCATCAGCCATTCCGATTTCAAACAGCACTTTTGAATGCGCCTTGCGAATCGCCATCCGTTTGGATTCCGCTTTGATCAAACTCGCGTAGTGGTCTTTCAAGCCGAGCAAATCATCTTCGCGGCGGAAAAGCTGTTCAATCTGCCCCAGAATCTCGCGTTCCAACCAAGTATCCATGCCGACTTGGCCAAGCGTTTGGCCGTAAACATCAAGTGCCTTTTTTCGCTTTCCGGCTCGCTGAAAAATGTCTCCTTTACGAAGCCGTCTCATGACTTTTTGATAAGGGTCTTTTGTAATCGCAATCAGTTTGTTCGATAGCGAATCGGCTTCATCGTAAAGCCCCTCTGAAATTTGAAGTTCGATAACGTCTTCGATCACCCCGTCATTGGTAGGGTTCGCTTTGACCAGCGCCTCCCAGACTTTGATGGCTTCTGCATTTTGCCGATTGCGAACCAGGAGCTTGCCTTTAAGCTGCGAAATCTTGATGGCCTCTTCAGGTTTCGTTTTGGCCTGCAAAGCATTATCGAGATCCTTAAGTGCCGTTTCAAAATCAAGCGTCCTCGCCTCTACGACGGCTTTCTCATACAAAGCCGGCGCGTTGGTAGGATCATTTTTCAACGCCAACCGGAACTGTTCCAACGCACGAATGTCATCGCCTTGCTTGGTATAAAAGAAAGCTAACAACAACTGATCGTTTGTTGCAGATTTTTCGGCAACCTTCTTCGTCAGAAACGCTTCCAGATCATCGAGCGACGATGAGTCCAGCCACGTGTTGTAGAAACGGTCGAATAGATAGCCAGAGTTCGGCCGGGCCTGGAGCACTTTGTGATACTTCATCGCTTTTGCGAGTGAAGCGTCACTGGAATCCGTTTGAGCTTGGAGTGGTGAAAAAACAAAAACGATAACGAGCAAGAAAACGACAACGTTAATGCAAAGTGATAACTTACGCAGAGGCATAACTTGTTCCCGGAAAAGGTGCGAATGCTTTGGCTGACGAGGCAGGCGTCAATACCGTCTCAATATTTATGATATGCGATTCAAGAATGGCCCACAAACAAATTCCACCACCAATTTTTGGCTGTGCAATCAAGCGAGTTACGCAAAACAATTCGAGATTAACCCGTAAAAAACCTTTCCACTCGTTACCCGTTGGTGCCTATCGAATAAATCGCTATCCTTTAGAGTTGAGTTCAGACAACGTAATACTTTCATTCGCGTCCCCAGCTAGAATCTTGGCCAAAGAAAATGGTTTACGATCTTTAATGGTTAAGATCTTCTTTGACTGCCAAGTTGCAAAACGACTATGACCAAAAAATCTCAAACCAAATCCAAATCAGAACCCTGGTACAAAGACGGTTTGAAATTCAAATGCTCTGGTTGCGGCGACTGCTGCACTGGCGCTCCGGGTTACGTCTGGGTCAACAAAGCCGAAGTTGAAGCCATGGCTCCCTTGGTCGATTTGACCGTTGAAGAATTTCAAGAGCAGTACACCCGTAAAATCGGAATACGACGTAGCCTCAAAGAATTCGCGAACGGCGATTGCGTTTTCTTTGATAACGAATCCCGAAAATGCGAAATATACGGTGCACGCCCACGCCAATGTCGAACTTGGCCATTCTGGGAAAGTAATTTGCGAACCCCTGAGGATTGGGAACGTACATGTGATGAATGTCCCGGAAGCGGGACTGGAAAGCTGTACCAACTTACCGAAATCGAGGAACTCCGCGACACCATGAAGATCTAACTGTCGAACAGCAAAACCAACGAACACAGCGAAACAACATTGACTTTAACACTTACTGCGTATACAGTTAGGTCAATCCAGCACTCCTGTTGCGGTTCAAATTTACCGCTTGTAGCCTCTAATCTATATAACGCTTCCAACGTTACCAGCTACAACACAGAGTTCTTATTAAGCGAATGATAGTTGCCCATTTTTCCACAACGAATCCATTGTCTCGCCGCCACTCCTTCCCTCCCCAAACTCCCTCCCCTCTTCTCAAAATTGATTTATCACGGAGCCGCGCATGACTAAAAAGGAAATTGTCAAAACCATCTCTGAGGAAATTGGCCTAACCCAACAAACTACAAAAGAGATCGTGCAAAAGACTTTTGACGCTATCATTGATGCGTTAGTAAGTGATCGCCGAATCGAATTAAGAAACTTTGGCGTTTTCGAAGTCAAAAAACGCGCTGCTCGAAACGCAAGGAATCCAAAAACGGGCGACAAAGTTCACGTGCCCGAAAAATTTGTCGTAACATTCAAGCCCGGCAAGAACATGGAAGAACGTGTTAACACGACCGGAAAAGAAAACCGATTTAGCGAGTCCGGTTTCATGCCTCACGCTAAAAAAGAAATGGACGAAGCTTTAGCTCGCGAGAAAGCCAACAAGAACGAACAAAAGCCTGAGTAAAAAAACGAGTCCGAGCGAATTAAACACCTGCGAACTAACCTCTTTGCGTACTTATCACTAACTAAACTAACTTGCACTTGCTAACCACTACTAAAATCTGACTACCGACCATTAATTGAAAACAATGCCAAACCCATTTCGCAATCTTCCGTCTGTCAGCCAGCTTTTAGAAAACCCACAATTGAAGCAAATGGTTGAGACCGTCAACCATAATGTCGTCGTAGAAGGCGTTCGCACGTTTCTCGATGACTTGCGAGAACAAGTCACCGCCAAAGCCGACGACATCTCGATCCCAACGCCAAACGAAATGGCAGAAACGATTGCGGCTTGGATCAAGTCAGAAGAAAAGCCCTACCTGCGTACGGTTATCAACGGCACCGGAATCATTCTCCATACCGGACTTGGCCGCGCACCGTTAGCAGCAAGTGCACTTTCAGCGGTCCAGGAAATCTCTTCGGGCTACGCCAGTGTCGAAGTCGATTTAAAAACAGGCGAGCGAGGCCAGCGAGTCAAATCCGTCCAGCGATTGCTTTGCGAACTAACGGGCGCCGAAGCCGCAACGATCGTCAATAACAACGCCGCGGCAACCATGCTGACGCTTTCCGCATTAGCAGCCGGCACCGAAGTCATCGTGTCCCGCGGACAGCTAATCGAAATTGGCGGCAGCTACCGGTTACCTGACGTCATGGAATGCAGCGGTGCAAAACTACGCGAAGTCGGCACGACAAACAAAACGCACTTGGTCGATTACGAACGAGCCATCAACGAAGAAACCGGCGCCCTCCTAAAAGTCCATCCAAGTAACTTCGAAGTCGTAGGATTCACCAAAACCGTTTCCACCAAAGAGATGGTCGATCTTGGAAAAGCCCACAACATTCCTGTCATCGACGACGTGGGATCGGGAGCGCTGCTTGATTTCGCGCAGTTTGGTTTGATGGACGAGCCGGTCGTATCAGAAAGCATCAAAGACGGCGCCGACGTGGCTCTGTTCAGTGGTGACAAACTGATCGGCGGCCCTCAATGCGGAATCATTGTTGGCAAGAAAAAGTACATCGACAAAATTTTGAACAATCCTTTGATGCGAGCCATGCGTGTCGACAAAATGACATTGGCTGCACTTGCCGCGACGCTGCGGCTTTACCGCGATCCGGAAACGGCGAAGCAAGAAGTTCCAATTCTTCGTATGCTTTCAATGCCTGCCGAGAATCTAAAACTCCGTGCGACCAAAATCTCACAACAGATCAGTCATTTATCTAGCGTCAAAGCTTGTGACGTCGTCGAAGACCAAGCGATGCTTGGCGGCGGAAGTTTGCCCACGCAAAAGATCTCAACCTGGTGTGTTTCCATTGCCAGTAGTGAATCCGTCACCACATTGGCCAAGCAACTTCGGGACAACTCGCCATCGATCATCGGCCGAGTCCAAAAAGACCGCCTCTTTCTAGACATGCGAACCGTCCAACCTTCCCAAGACGCCGAAGTAGTCGCGGCCTTCGAAGCGATTGGCTAACGAACTTTGCAACCGCGACCGGCGGTGCAGCAAACCATCAGCCGCCCGGCGATAGCCTGCGGTTTCCACACCCCGCATCTCCACCACCAAACCACTACGAAGCGTACGCAACCGCACGCTATCGCGTAGCGGCTGAGACCACGAGTAACCGCGACCACCGGTGAAGCAGCAAACCATCAGCCGCCCGGCGATAGGCTGCGGTTTCCACAACCCGCAACTCCGCCCAACCAAACCACTAACCAGCCACTAACCGCTCCAACGCACGTAACCGCACGCTATCGCGTTCCGGCTGAGACCAGCGTACGTATCGCGTAGCGCTGAGACCACGAGAAACCGCGACCGCCGGTGCAGCAGTAAACAATCAGCCGCATGGCGATAGCCTGCGGTTACCACATCCCGCAACTCCACCCAACCAAACCACTAACCAGCGCGCGTAACGTATGCTCCAGCGTTGTGAATGAGTGTGCGATGCAACAATTGGATAAATAGGCCACCCAAATTGTTATTCATGTTCTTTTTTGCAGCGTTCTGTTACAAGAGCCATATACATTATCGTTTAGCCCGGTGTCATATTGTTGAACTCAACTGAGCGAAAATTATTACGGTCTTACAGTGAAACCCACCATGATCCCAAATGATGAACCAGTCGCTTTCTTCATCACATGGACCGTCTACGGGACTTGGCTGCAGGGAGACGTTCGCGGATGGCGGAAATATGGAAGCGGACATCAAAATCCTCAGCCGCTGCTTGCCCAATGGCGTCGCGAACGCCTGATTCATCCCGTAGTGTTGTTGGGACGCAATCACCGAGCCAAAATTGCCAACGAAATCACCGAACACAGCCGTCGGCGTGAGTGGAAACTGTGGGCCGTCAATCCGCGAACCAATCACGTTCACGTCGTGGTTTCATCTGTGAACGCTACTGGCGCGAAGATTCGCGATCAGCTCAAAGCGAATTGCACTCGAGGACTGAGGGAACTGGATGCCCAGTTTGTCGGGCGTCCCGTGTGGTCAAGAGGCGGTGATTGGCAATGCGTCAATTCAGAAGAAGACCTGGATGTCGTCGTCAAGTATGTAAACGATGCTCAAGATTGGGGCGGCGAATCAGTTGGTTGAGACGCTGGGTGCACACAAACGAGCATCCGGACGAAAATGCGTTTGGCCTGGGATGCAGAAGTAAACCATCAGCCCGCTTGGCTGACCGGTTCATCCGAGCACAACCCACGAGTACAAACACAAAACCATCAGCCGCATGGCGATAGCCTGCGGTTACCACATCCCGAAACTCCTCCAGCCAAACCACCTCCAGCGCAAGTAACCGCACGCTATCGCGTTGCGGCTGAGAGCGCGAGAAAACTGCGATCCCGGATGCAGAAGCAAACCATCAGCCGCTTGGCTGACCGACTCAACCGACCAACCCCCACGATTACAAACAACAAAACCATCAGCCGCATGGCGATAGCCTGCGGTTACCACATCCCGAAACTCCTCCAGCCAAACCACCTCCAGTGCAAGAAACCGCACGCTTTCGCGTTGCGGCTGAGAGCGCGAGAAAACTGCGACCGCGGATGCAGAAGCAAACCATCAGCCGCATGGCGATAGCCTGCGGTTTTCTGCACGGGAACCATAACAAACAAATCCACTCATTCACCCGCTCTCTCGCTGGATGAATGTTGATTGATCCAGAATGTTTTTTTGACAGCCCAAAGTGAAAACGTTCTAATCTAGATTGATACTGATTGAGCTTTAGGTGATTTGAACCGAATTACCGGCTAAGTATTCGCGCCCTCAACAGACTTGAACCTATGATTGCACCAGCTGGAATGAGCAACGACCAACTCGCCACTTTGATCCGCGGGGTGGCTTCCAAGATCCACGAAGACCAACTGGGATTTTGGAAATTTGAGCTCAATAGTTCTTTGGTTTTTGTGATCACTGACGAAAGCCACAACCGAATGCGAATCATGTCGCCCATCGTGGAGCTTGCCGACTTACCACAAGATGTCTTGCAAACCTTGCTCGAAGCTAATTTCGATCGTGCCCTTGACGCCAGGTATTGTATAAACAGCGATACAGTTTGGTCAGCCTTTCTTCACCCACTGGCAGAACTCGACGACCGACAGTTCTTGGCTGCGCTTGATCAAGTCGTTACTCTCAAAAACAACTTTGGGACTACGTTTACCAGCAGTGATCTTATATTCGGTGGCGGTGGCTAATCAAAGCCACTTGGAAACCCGACGCGACAGCCGATCCACAAGCCCGCTTCATAACCTCACTTTGTTACAAACAAGTTGATCCGAATGCTCCACCAACGGTAGGAAGTCTCACAACGACTTTTAGCATTCGCCGCTAAATACCCCTGATTATGGCTATCCACAAATCTTTTTTTGACGAAAATATAGTTTCCGGTACTAATAAAGTAGAACGACGACTGACCGAACGTATTGGACTATGGTTTTTACTCGATTTTTAGCGAAAGACGCCAAGTCGTTTGGTAAGTACAAGCTACCGTGAACATCAAACTCTCGACGACTTTTGCTACAGAATCAGAACTAAGAACAAAGCTCAACCAGAAAAGAGATTTGTCGATCGGTTACAAGTTCATATATACTTGACCCGTCTTCACTTCCAATTGTTGCGGGCAAGATTAGCAACACAAAACGTAACCACGAACCTGTTTTGGATGAAACATGATCGTTGAAGAAGACATTCAATTAGAAACCCCACATATCCCTTCCGAAGTTCGGTCGTCTGGATTGGCGTTTGCGGTTTCGCTTGTTGCCCATCTTGTGTTGTTCTTGATCTTGGCGATGGTCCTCTTTCAAACCAACAACTCCGGTCCGATTTTCCTGGATGCCGGTGAAGTCGCCGAACTGGCTGATGACGACCTCAACGACTTAAACGATGCGGCTTTTGAGCTGGACCTTCCAGATGCCGAACTTGAACTCGAACAAGAACTGGTTGAGGAAGAAGTCGTCGAAGAATTTGAAGTCCCCGAAGAACTTAAGATCGATTGGGCTTTGGGAAGCGAACAATCCGAAAACGATTTAGACCCTTCCCAATTGGCGATAGGCGTCGAAGCCGAAGGCGGTGGATCATCGGGCGCAAAAGTTGGCGGTGGCGGCAAAGGATTCTTTGGCATCGAGGCCAGTGGAAACAAAGTCGTTTACATCATCGATCGTTCGCCAAGTATGGACGAAGGAAAGTACTTTCGCCGTTACAACCATGCAGTTCAAGAGGTTTTGAATTCGGTCAACCAATTGCAGCCTGACCAAGAGTTTTTGGTGGTAATGTTTTGCTTTAACACCACGCCAATGAACATCAATGGACTTGGCGAATTTTGCTTGCCGACCAAAACCAATAAAGAGAAACTTAAAAATTGGCTTCAACGAATGCGCTTGGATTCAGGAACCGACCCACGTGAAGCTTTAGTGTTGGCACTCAAGAAAGATCCGTCGTGCGTGTTCTTACTCTCCGATGGCGAGTTCAACGGCGTGTTCTATAACAACGGAAAGTATCGCAAGAAAACAACCGCCGTTAAGTTAGCCAAAAAGTACAACCGATCAAAAGCTCCCATCCACACGATTGGCCTCGAAGACCCAGACAATCAGCGAGACATGAGCAAGATCGCAGACGAGTCGGGCGGAACATTTAAATTCGTTCCAGCGGAAGAACCAGACCGCTCCCAGTTTTAAGTACTGCCCGGACTTCTTCCGGTCGTCATTCGCAACCGAATAATTCCGTTTACGGTTCCGCACGGCCGAACACGATTCCAACGACGAACAATCCGATTCCTATTAGTGCACTTAGCGCGTGCATATGGGGAATCGGGAATAGCTCTGGGATGCCAAATGATGCTCCGAGTAAAGCCACGAAAGCGGCCGGCAAAACGAAAATGGACATCCGCCAACCCATTACGATCACCGAACAAACCAGAATTAAACCTGCAATCAACGAATTGAAGTTGTAGAACAGCCCGCCCAAAATCGGAAACCTGAGCGGCTTGGTTTCCACGTTCAAAGAGTCAGCCAGTTTATTGCCCAGGTCCTGCGTGACGTTGCCAACATCAGGCAATTTTCCATCCGCACCTGGTATCATCGCATCCTGTGCACTGTTAACCGCGGTATCTTTTAACTGCTCAAGCAAATTGTTTTGACGCGCCCACAAAAGACAGCCAACAATCAAACAGCAGCCAAGCAAAAATCGACTGTACGAACCGAAATACCGATTCAACACCGGAGTCAACTTTTGAATCGGCGCCTGCTCTCTCTTGTACTTTCCACTTCGAGCTTCCGCCAACATCGCTTTGACCTTCAAACGTTGCTTCAATCGCTGAGCATCAGGGTCAAGTTCCAAAATCCTTTGTTGCAGAGCTTGAACTCGAATCGAATCACCATGGTCCACTAAAGCTTCCGCCATCTGTGCCGCTTGATTCTTGGCCTCCGCGGGCGAGATCCCCTGCTCCTGCAATCCGGCTTCTTCGACTCTTTGCAAATGCGATCGTTCTTCGTTGTTGTTCATCCCTTCCAAGCGACGGTCGAGGTTGCTGTAGATGCCATCACGCCAACTTCGGAATTTTGGTTTCTTTTTACCAATCTCCATTTTCCGCAGCTCACCACGGACGCGAAGTTTGGCCGGATAACCAAACAGGCTTTCGAAAAACTCTTCCCAATGGTTCCCACAATACTTTGCGACAAACATTTGAATCGTCGATTCGTCCATCCCTTTGATTCGCATCTTCCGAAGAAGTTTTTCAGCCGAATTAATCGACGATTTTCGTTTCGCAGCAACTGGCAAGTCGATCGCGAAATAATAAGCCGCTCCAATTCCCGCGCCTGCAATCCCAAGAAGCAACCAATGCCCAAACGCCCCCACCAAGAACGACGCCACGACCAGCAGCAGCCCCGCCGCAATCCACTTGAGCCACATCAGCACGCCGCCGCGAAGCACTAACTCACGCGATTTCTCAAACAGAATCGGGCGGTCCCTTAATCCACTGATCAACGAATAAGTCGCAATCGCAAACAACGGCAGCCAGACAAAGCCCGTCGCCCATCTCCAGCCGACAAACAACATTAAAACGGCAACCAGAATCGAACCGGCCACCAATGCCAACGGTAAAATGCTTCGTAGTTTTGCGAGTGGATTGGAGTTAAAGCTCTTGGCACACGATTCAATGGTCGCGGCGTCAGTTTCATCAGGCGTAAACGCTTCCGTCGAAACCAGGCCAAGGTATTTTTCCAAATCGACAATCAAATCGCCCATGTTCTGGTATCGATCTTCAGGCCGCTTCTGCATCATTTTGACCACGATATCAGAAAGCTCTTCAGGCACTCGCTCAACAATGCGACTTGGGATCACCAACGGCGCCGACGTGTGTTTGGAAACGACTTCCTGAAGCGAATTACCTTCAAACGGACGCCTGCCAGTTAACAAAACATAAAACGTACAGCCAAGCGAATACATATCGGCACGATGATCGACGTTGATCGAACTCTTGGCTTGCTCCGGCGACATGTAATAGGGCGTGCCCAGCGTTGAACCGACGCGCGTCAATTCAGTCGACGCAGAAAGAGCAGCCATCGCGTCAATCTCGTCTTCGATTTCCTCATTGTCTGCGACTTTGACCAACCCCAAGTCCGCGACCTTCACCATCCCGTCTTGATTGACCAACAGGTTAGCCGGTTTGATATCGCGATGAACCATGCCTGCGTTGTGAGCACATTGAAGCCCGCGGGCAGCGTGCAAAATGTAAATGGCGGCCTGTTCTGGATCAAGCTTCTTGTTATGCCCAACCAGCTCATGGAGAGATTTTCCGTTCACCAGCTCCATGCTGAAATAACAAACGCCTTTGTCGTCGCCCATATCGTAAATCTGAACGACATTGGGATGAACAAGCTGAGCCGCCGCGTAGGCCTCGCGCGTAAACCGCGCGAGCATGGATTTCTTTCTGGAAAGATCCGACTTAACAACTTTCAAAGCCACCATTCGATCAAGCGACGTTTGGTTGGCAAGAAAAACCGAACCCATGCCGCCCTGACCAAGCAGCTTTAACAAACGATAAGGCCCAATCCTGCCCAGTGATGTGGGATCAACACCCTTTAAAGACGACTGATTTTGCGAAGCCATCTCAGTCGACACATTTCTCGTCATCCCACCAGTGGTCGTTTGAGATCCTTCGCCCAACCGGTTCTCGGCGACAGGATCGGCTTGCACTTGAGTACCTGTTGAGGAAGCCGGACTCGCTTCTCCGTTGATTTCCAAATTGACTTTATCAACGCCTCTCGACTTGTTGGCTTGGCCTGATTTTTTAGCCGAATTCTGTCTGGAGGCCGGATCGCGCTCGGTCTGCTTGCCATCGTTAACGGACGCATTTTCGCCTGGAGAATTCTTGGTCGCCACCGGAGCCGTCTCGTATCGAAACGTTCCATCCTGGGCCTGCTTAATGAGAAGCTGAAACCGTTTCCCACAACTCTTACAAGTCGGATTGAATTTACCCGCCTTCGGTTTTGAAAGCTTGGCCCCATGCTGACAGTTAGGGCATACGACCTCTAACATGAGCGTTCCCGGAAAAAATTGATAGTAAGTTCTTGCGCGTCCAGTCTCTTACCTAATTCTAGTCCAGCACAAAGCCTGGTAGAAGCGTTTGACCGCACGCTAAACGAGAATCCGAAGAATAGAGAACCACAAATTAACGTTATGACGCTTGGAAAACCGAATTTGAATTTGCGAGGACTCGTGTCCGTTTGGCGATTCGAAAAAGCAGAAAACGAGACTGCGTGGAAACCAGTGGTGCGTCCAGATTGAAAATGTGGATAAGCCTGTAGCCGGAGTCGCCAGACGTCGGTTTTTGCTGAACGACCTGAACTCCGAGTGATGAATATGGCCTTCAGCCAATCCCTTCTTTTGCCGGAGGCTCCTGGGGCGATGCCCCAGGTTACGGTGAAAAAGGCCTTTGGCCAAACGCAGGTCATGCTGTGCATGACGATTCGATGGCGGGCTGCGAAGCCTACAAGAGTAACCATATGTAGGTCATGCTGTGCATGACATCTCATTCGTCTGCTCGAAGCAGTCACGCGTAGGTCAGCGCGTGTGCAATACTCACGCGCAGCATGACCATGAAAGATTCATCAAAAACACAATCCATTTCGAGCACCCTCGCAATGGTGAACAGGAGAATAAAGAAAGCGACCACCTGTTTCTAAAGTCTACTGATTACTCCGGTTTAGCCTGCGTTAGATAAAGCATCTGGTCTTCTGTGATTTTAATAGCCGAGGCGATATCAAAATGCTCTCGAATAAGCTTTGTCCAATCGGGAAAGCTCATTCGATTGACGTGAAGCTCCTGTCCAGTCCCAGTTGATTCGCCATTGTGAATCGAAAAAGCCTGCCGCTTTACCTGCTTCATATTCTCGAACAAACCAAGCACTTGCTCTGGATACAAATGCTCAATGCAATCGACGCAAACGACGCTTGCGTAATTCCCAATACCCTCAATCGGTTTTGTAATATCACCGACGCGCATCTCTGGATTGTTGACAATTTGATCCATCCCATCGGCTTGCATCCCACTCGACCTCAGCCGCTCAACCGTTTGCCCACGCCCGCACCCCAAGTCCATCACAGGGGAAAGCAGCCAATCTTTGTATTCAGGCATCAACCGAACGCCGGGACAGCGGCCTTGGTCAGCGTCTCCGTACCACGGATTGTCATCGTAAATTTTTTGATAGAGCTCAGCCGAATCGTGAGGATGATGGTCCAGCACTTGCGAAGCTCCTGCCGCAGCCACCCCGGCCGTTGCAACTCCAGTCGCCACGTTTGTCATTGCAGACGAGCTGTTGGATTGCAAACTCGACTGGCCACCCAACTGATTCATGTGAATGTTTCCAGGCGCGGGCGTTTCAATAGCTCCCTGGTTGGTCACTTGTGATTGAGCCTTGGCGTTGGCAGGTGGATGAGAATCGATAAGCGGGATGTGTTTCCACAAACTAAGTTGAACTCGATGCCCGTCGTACTCCGCGCGATCAGGTGAAACTTTTTCAATCCACCAGTCAGGTGACTTAACCGTTCGATGCAAGTTATCTCCGAATTGGTCTTCAACTCCAGAAGTCCGGCACGACACCGAACCAAAAAAGACCCCGCCCGGTCGCAAGACACGATGGATTTCTTGAAGCGTCATTTCGATATCGACCGGATCAAGATGTTCCAGCATGTCAAAACAAGTCACAAGCGAAAAGAAATTGTCTTCGAACGGCAGCTTCTGATCGGCAACCGCGATCAATCGTTGTCGACTGCCCGCAATTTTCGCGAGTCGTGTTTTTGACTTTTCGATCGCCTGGTCACTAATATCGATTCCAAAAGCATTCAAATCAAATTCGCGCCCGGACAGATATTCCACCACGAACCCAACTCCACAGCCAACGTCTAGCGAACGGCCGGAGAGCATGGTGAGCTGATCGGTGGCTTTGATGACCGCACGAAGGCCCGGTGAATTTTCGGCAAGATTATATCGTTGGTCGGTGGAAACGACATGATTGTAAATGTCGCGATAGTCTGGCATGGGAATGCAGTTGGTTTAGGAGTTAAACGCGATCGCTAACATTTCGTTGATAGCTTGTTACTTCGTTATAGAGAAAACCAGATATCGGAGCAACGTTAGCTCCACAACACCAGCGACTCATAGCACCTGATTGGGAAGCAAAAACAAAGGCTCCAATTCGTTTTTAGTGAAAACTGTCCATCGTTCGTTCAATTGGTCTGAATATTTATACTTTCTCCGATTTTGAATAGTTCAATAAATGGTCCAAGTGAAGAGTTCAATTGTCACCTACTCAAAAACCCTAAGCGGAACAGTCCTTGTTGAATACCACCGCTTTGAATCGTCGAATTCAATTTCAAAGAAGACTGGAAGAACCGCGAATAAACGCCAATGGACGCGAATGAAAACCAGAATTTACATTCGCGTTTATTTGCGTCCATTCGCGGTTGAAAATTCGGCAACCAAAGATTCTCGTTCAAACTTGAATTGAAGGGTGCCATGTTTACGTAAACCGTAAGCATGCCCATGTGGTTCCAAGAAGGACTATCAATTTTCCGGGTCCACCAGTACTGGAGACCGTAGGGTTCTGGGTCCCTGAAGATCCCGTGAATAACATGACAGTCGAGCGCACACCGCAAGCGATTCGATCAACTTTCGTCCCAAGAAATAGTAGTACTCAGTTGTTACAGAGCGAGCGCGGCAACCGCCAATGATTTTCTTGCACAATGGGCAATATCCTGCCATACTGCGGATTGACTCAGGCGATAAGTCCGAAAAGAACGTGTTGACCGACGACCTTACGCCGATAATTAAATTGTTATCTGGCTAAACTTAGGCCTTCACTTTGGAATACTCCGCTGACGATCTCGAACGACCACCAACAGACACAATTGCTTGCCGTTCACGTCCCACAATGTACGTTGGCCCCGTAGACAGCGACGAATGTGTTTCCACAATGCTCCAAGAGGCAATGTGTTTCGCATTGCAAAGCGCACTTGATGGCATCGCCGACGAAATACTGATCACGAAACACCAAAATGGGGCCGTTTCAATTCGCGACAACGGACCAGATCTGAACCCACACGAGATTCGTGACGGACTCCCTGTCGCTGAGTTGTTGCTCACCAGGTTCTACGCGTGTAAGGCAGCACAGGAAATTGATCGCAGTAATTTCAACTTTGGTGTTGTTTCAACTAATGCACTTAGCACCACTTTCGTTTTTCAGACGACCTTTGATGCTTCGGTATGGCAGCAGGAATTTCAGTTTGGAGTGCCCGTGTCGCCAATCACATCAGTTGCGCAATGCGACGATCCGTTTCGTTGCATAACTTTCACGCCTGACCGAGAAATTATCCGCAATACTGAGCTTTCGTACGGCAAGTTTCAACAATGGTTCGACAAGTATTGTGTTATGATTCGGCATTGCCAGATCGACTTTCACGACGAAATCAATGAAGCAACCTTCGAGGTGGCAAATATCGCCAGATAACAATGCGATGGACCCAAGTCGCATTTCACGTCGGTTTTAATGTTTAGTTTATTTGCTGCGACTGGGTCATCGCGGTCGTTATCCGGCTTTGACGGTCTTGATAGATGAACGACTCAAATCCGTACGCTTCGCCGACTGCACAGCACAATTCAGTGCACGACAATTCCAACGGAGAGTTTGTTCGTGGTTCGAGGAAAGGACCGGCGCTTTACATCGTTCTTTCGGCGATTACAGTTACGCTTGTCTTTGCACTGATGCTGGGCCGGTATTTGGTCCAGTTCGAGCCGATCGGATTCGCGCTGCCAGTCATCGGCTGCATCGTCGGTGCCATCATCTTTAGATTTCGGTCCCGAGAATGGCCAGTTGACCCGAACGCGAAGAAGCGAATTGTGAAATACTCCGCCATCACAATCTTGACGCCGCCCGCATTAATGTTCGTGCTTACCGGCGGCGGACGTGCTCAGGGCGCTGCCATGGTCGCGATATGCTTGCTTGTTGGAACGTCTATTGCGGCTGGTATAATCCTGAGTGGAACTCGGCGACACGGCGAATTCAAACCAAAAAACGCCGGCTAACAATGAGTTGCACACGGAGCCGCGGGTCGCGCGGGTTTCAATATTTAGCGAGTTCGCCGCGGCCCGGTGAACCCGGACTTTATCCGGCTTAACGTATGAAAATGAGATGGAGTTTACGCAGCCTCCTGTTCATGACGTTCTGTGTGGCTGCAGTTCTTAGTTGTCAACTTTATGTTGAACGTCAGGCTCGTAACTTTGAACGCGAACTCTTGGTGTTGAACGGATCGACTCAGTCGCGCTTAATGCAGGGATCTGGTTCTCTGGCAGAGAATACACGATGGTATTCCATCTCTGAACTGCAATCAATTCGACAGAAAAACGTCTTCAACTTTTTATGTTTTCGAAGGGAGCTTTTCGTCACTTTTCGGTCAACCAATTATGTCGGAAGGAATGTGTCTGAGTCGTGGGCTCATGCTCAGGGATACCTTGTGGGTCCATGGAGTATCGACTTAGAATCTAGCGAATCAGCGTGTGATGCTGTACGAAAATTCGGCCCGTATTCCGCGGACTAGCATGGTAGATACTTTCCAGATAACAAAACGTTCCTGAAACATATTGTCAATCTAAAAAGACTCATTTTTTGAGCTCGCGTACTCTCTTCGCCAACGCTGTGCAGGTTGTTTTTTCTTTT
>CAYUWY010000014.1:0-184103 GCA_964448575.1 uncultured Pirellulaceae bacterium | reverse complement strand
GTTGCTGAAGGCGGCGACCAGATCCAAATTGCCATCCCCATCCACATCAGTGACCGTCACCGAACGAGCATTGAGGAGACCCATGTCGGCCACTTCATGCACGACAAAACCACCAGCCCCATCGTTTCGGTGCCAGACAATCGTTCCAAAAGCGGCGGATACCAAATCCAGGTTACCATCACCATCTATGTCAGCAGTAACCACCGAGTCGGCACCGTTGGGCAGCCTGCCTTCTGTAAAAGTGGGTCTCTGCACGGCGTCAAACGTGGGATCGTCGTTCACGTTGTTGACAGTGATCGTGAAGTCTTCTCCGTAGTCGTTGCCTGCGCCGTCTCTGACTGCGACGGTTACGACATGGGATTGATTGGTTTCATGATTTAGCAGTCTACTGTTAGCAACGGTAATTTCACCCGTCGCGCTGTCGATCGCAAACCTTCCACCGGCGTCGTTGGACAGGCTATAAGTAAATGAGTCGTCACCGTTGGAGGAAGCAGCAATGAAACCAACGCTCGTGGTGTTGCTCGAATTTTCATCGATTTCCAGTGCCGTGTTGCTTGAAAGGTCAAGAGTCGGTTCAACAAACTGAACTGTCGTCTGACCCGTTGCCACGAATATTTGAGAGATCCCGTCTTCGAATCTCCATTGGTGTGTAAACGGAGCTGGAGCTGGATCCGTCCCTAAATATTCGTAAGTAATGGACTGGATGAACTGGTTCACCAGTTCATTGGTCGCATTACTATTGAAGTCAAACTGACGTAAGCCAATAGGATTTCCGCCGACCGTACCGATAATAATATCAGAGACAACGATGTCTTGCCCCGCCATGACTTGCGCGCCGCTGATGCCTAGCGTGTGTCCCGAAAACTCACTTACCTGCAATCTCGCTCCGCCAAAGTGACCGATCGCGTCGAGCTCTGCATCAAAGATGGTTGCGTCTGCATCCAGCACTACCGGGTCCCCCCCCAACACGAATGTTGCGGTGGCATCGAGGTTACTGAACATGGATTGCTCGTTGATGTCGCGGACATCAATCGTTATCTCTTCCTCGTAGGTGCTACTGCCATCAGTGACTTCGACCATTATCACGTGACTGGTGTTTTCTTCAAAATTCAACAGCGAACCATCGGCGACGGTGATTTCGCCAGTGGCAGTGTCGATTGCAAACCGCCCGCCCGCGTCATCCATGAGATCGAAAGATGTTGCGGCAGGGTCGCCACCGGTGGTGATCAAGAATCCTACGCTTGTGCCAGTGCTCGAATCCTCGGCCACCGTCAAATCGTTGACTGGTGTACTCGAAACGAAACCTGATCCGATGGGTATATTCTGTACGCTCAGATTGCTTCCGTTAACAACGTCAGTAACAGTACTGCCATCGAATTGGTCGAATTGCCAGTTGGCGATCAAGCCCTCGTGGATAGCGGTCGGGTCAAGTTTTTGTTGGTAGCTTTCGGCAATTTCGGATGCTGTGCGAACGCGATCCCAGACCCTTACATCAAACAAAGTTCCTTGGAATATCTCTCCAGTCTGGAATCCACCGCCGTTGAAATCCTGCTCCTGACCAAACAGCAGAGTTCCCCCTGCAGCGATCGTGTTTCCTGCTTCCAGCCCCATGCCTGACGCGACCGATAGGCCGTCAACGTAAATCGCCCATTCTCCTGACGCCGAACTCCAAGAGACAGCGATCGAATGCGGCTGCCCGTCAAACAGTCCGTTGAAATCCGCTGCTCCTGTGAATACGTCCGAGCCATTAACGAATAAACTCAGCTCATTCTGTAGCGGATGAAATTGAACTCTGAAGTCGTTCCCAGTTGGGCTCCCCGCAGCGTAAGAAAACAGCGTGGGCAAGCCGCTGTTCGACGTTGACGCAAAAATGGTCTCGATCGTGACCGCATCCCGTCCACCAAGAACAGTTGCTCCATCGTCAGCCTGCAAGTATGCATTGTTTCCAATGGTATTGATTTCAACACCACTCGAAAGATCCAGAATTTGATCTTCCATTGGTGTTTCTTCTGGCGTTTCACCTGTTGGGTTGGTCGCACCGAACTCAAACGCACCGATGTCGCGATTCCCATCGTTGACGAGGAAGCCTCGCGCGTCGGTTTCACCCGGGGCGGCTGTTCCCGTTCCGTTGATTGCGTTACTGCCCTCCAGGAGCGCATGGGTTTGTACGGGTCCACCGTTGTCAGCCAGATCGTCGAGCAACAAGCCGGGATCATCGCCAATACGATTGTTGGTACCGTCGATATTTCCTGAAACATCCGTTGGCGCAACATGATTGCCTGTGACAATAGTTGCCTGGACGTCTGTATTGACCTGGGCAGATCCGCTGAAAATTCCTCCGCCTTCATTTTGGGCAGTATTGTCAGTGATGGTGACGTGGGTGAGGTTGACCGATGTTGCATTAGTTCCGGCAAAGGCAATGCCACCGCCGTTGCCGGCGAAATTTCCTGACAGAGTGACATTGGTCAAGTCGTTGGTACCATTAATCACGAAGACGCCTCCGCCCAATCCATCTGCTTCGTTGTTTGAGACCGTAACATTGTTCAATTGAAACCGCGAGGAACTACTCGACGAAAGGCCGCCTCCATCCCGGACCGCCGTGTTCATACTGAAAGTAGAATTGGTCACCGTAAGCGTACCTAAATTCGCGATTCCTCCCCCCGAACGCGCTGTATGGTTGTCGGTCACGACGACGTTATCGACAATGACCTCAGAGTTAATTCGAACCCTGATTCCACCCCCTTCTTCTGATGTACTGTGACCACCGGTGATCGTCAGGTACTGAAACGTGGCGTCATTGTTGACCACATCGAAAACACGTTCGCCGGTCATTGTGTCTACATCAAACAAACCGGATCCATCAATCACCGAAGACTCGGTCGACAATCCGATGATTTGAACGTCTCGGTCAATATCCAGGTCTCCGGCTCCTTCGCCAGTCCCTCGCATCGTCAGAGTATGAACGCCAGCGCCCAACAAAATCGTTTGGCCACCCGATCCATTGTTGACCGCGATGATCGCTTCGCGCAACGAAATCGCTCCGTCGGCGCCCGTATCACCAAACAAGGTGCTGATGCTGGAGGTGTTCCCATCAACCACATCCATCGTCGTCGTGACAACAATAGTTTGCAGACCCGGTGTCGCATTCTGCTCGAACGCGCCGATGTCACGGACTCCATCGGTAACAAAGAATCCTCGCGCATCAGTAGTAAGCGAACTTAGCGCACCGTCGATTCCCACGCTGCCTGCCAACAGCTCGTGCGTCTGTACGGCGCCGTGATTGTCGCGAAGGACTCCCAACTCAAGACCTTCCTGGTCGAGCAGGTCAAGGCCGTCATAGCCAAATCCACCACTTGCATCACCAGCATCATCACCAATGATGTTGTGACCAAGGGAATTGATGAGGCCACGCACCTCGATAGATCCAGAAGCTTCATTGCCAGCGATGATGGATCCGCCAATATTAATGGCACCCCCGACACGATGAATTCCTCCGCCACCGTCGACCGTGGCGGTATTGTCAGTGATGGTGGAGTTCTCAATCGAGATTATTCCATTGCCCGATCTAATTCCGGCGCCCCCCTGCGCTTCGTTACCGGACACGGTCAAGTTGGTAAAGGTGTGGATACCACCTGTTGACTCGATACCTCCGCCAAACTCGGCATGGTTGCCGCTAACGGTAACGTTGTCGAAATCGCTGACACCGCTGAACAACCTTACACCGCCTCCTTCTCCTGTGACGGACTTGTTGCCTTCAAAGGTTGAGTTGGTGACGATCAACTGGTCGGCCAGGCTTAGGATTCCACCACCATCGTGATCCGACGAATTGTTTCTTATGGTGACATTGTGCAGCTCAGCGCTCGCTGCGAATTCGAAGTACACACCCCCACCCTGCTCTTCATTCGCCCCACCAAATAGCGCAGTTCCACCCTGAATCGTCAGATCACGAAACACAACGATTTCGCTTGGACTTTGAACGTGAAAGACGCGCTCTCCGAGCCCAACTTCTCCGAGTGCTACATCGCCGCCAGCGTCAATCACCGTACTACCGTCTGACGCTCCGACGATTTCAATCGCTGACGTGATATCAAGGTCGCCCAAGTTGTCCCCGGCTCCGGCCAACTCAAGAGTATGAATGCCAGCTCCAAGGTGAATTACATTGGCGTCCGCTTCGGCGTTGGCAGCGATGATCGCTTCGCGAAGTGAGATAAACCCATCTGATCCCGCGTTCGCGTTCAACGCTGCTACGGACGACAAATCGGCGTCGGCGCTAACGACATCATCGAGCGTCGTAACTGTGACTTGCTCCAGCGTCCCCGTCCAGTTCTGCTGGACATCGATAGAGAATGCGACATTGGTTTCGATTTCACCGACAATGAACTCGAAATCCCAATCGCCACCAAGTAACGCGTTTCCAGTAAGGTCAGAACTTGCTGCAACATCCGCCCCAACAATCGACTGAAATCTCTCAACAAACAACTCGCCTTCGCTACCGGCAGCGACATCACAGCCGTACAACAAAATATCAGCGCCTAGAGCGAGACCGCTAGTCCAACCTGAAAGCTGTTGCTGATAATGGTCAATATTGTCACCATTGAGGTCCGTTGCCCCCAACTGAACGTTGGCTTCACCACCATGTCCAATGATATGAATCGCATCAAACTTCTGACTTCCATCCAACAGATTTGTGATCGTTTCAATTCCGTCTGCATCTTCCGCCAATCGGACGATCTCAAAATCGATGCCAGATTGCCCCTCGAGAACATCATTAATCAACTCCTCGATACCTTCGACACGTTCATCAATAACGATAAGCTGCCTAGCCGACTGAAACTTGATATCACCTTCAACCGAACCCAGTACCAGATCGTTCTCATCAAATTCTGTCGCAACGGGAACTTCTAAAGTTTCGAAATTTTCATTTTCTACAAACTCGAGATTTGCTTCTTCAACCGATTCCGTGTTGATCTGATCGGTAAGATCCGAAGCGAAAGCAGCCATTGGCGATGCATCGTAAAGCACCCTGTCTTCAAGCGTCTGAAGCGAGACTTTTGGGCCTACAACCTTGATCGAATCGTCGGATTGACCAACACTCGCAATGACATGCCAAGTTTCGAAAAATATCTCTAGTGGGTTTTTCATGTCGTCACTTGACAATAATTTGGTGGGAAAAGTCTTTGTGGGCGCGCATACCTGCACACATTTTTCTTCTTCGGGAAAATCTGCTGGCAGAAATTTGTTAAGAAGAAGGATTTAGGGAAGCCGTATCAAAAACATAGACTATTCCGTCAGTCTTGCCGGATATTTCATTAACGAGGGGAAGAAAAAAAAGCTCAACTCCGCCTGCCCCAAGATTCTAAAGCGGACAACTAACCCAATAACCCGCCGCCAATATTGGTAACATGTGACGATTGTCGCAATTGTGCCAGTTGCTCTTTCTGCTTCTCATGTTCGGGATAACACGATGGCGAATACTAGGGATAACCGTCATAGTATTTTGCGGAGTCCCTCGTGCCGTCCTTTCCTAAAAACTTGATCCTTCCAACAGCCTGTTTCCTGGCCACGATAATTGGATTGTCTCTCAATCCAATTGCTGATGCGCAAGAGAGGTACCAATTAGGAACGACTCAAAACTACTCCGGCCAACAGCAACAAGCACCTGCTGGTCCGTCTGCCCGTGTTTCACAGCGAATTTCAGAACCAAATCGGGTGCACCCAGCCTCGAACCCAACGTCAAACTGGCTAACTGAATCGAGCAACACGCCTCCAACTCGCGTTGGTGACAGCCCTCAAGCACGCGTGGCCGCCAATCCGTTTGCAAGTAGTTTTGGAAATGCATACAAAGAATTAACAGCCAACCCTACTCAGCCAACTCCAACTCCAACTCCAACTCCAGCCCCGGTTCGAGTCGCGGACAATCTGAACTTTGACAATGGCAACTCATTTCAGTCGTACCCAATCGGTGTTCAAACTGGCCCAACTGGTGCCGTTGCAAACTCAACCGTGCCAGAGTCGTTTGCCGGGGAACAAGCCCCAATGCAAATTCAGTTTCAGCAAAACGACGCAACGACTGGAATCCCTGTTGGCAACGCTGACCTTTCAAGCACTTGGTGGAAAGAGTTTGTGCTCAACCCACTTCACAGTGCCACAAGTCAACAGTCGATCGATACCAACGCCTTGGTTTACGAGACGCTCAAAAATTCACCACGGATTCGGGCACTCAGCCAGAACCCTTTGATTCGCGAGCTTCAGATCATTGAAGCCGACTCCGAGTTTGACCCAACTTCATTCGTTCGATCTCAATTCCAAGATCGAAATGATCCCGTTGGTGATGCTTTGTCGGTAACCGTAGACGGCTCAGACTTTCTTCAGGACCACATTTTCACCGGTGAGTTTGGCCTGCGCCAGAAGCTCAGAACGGGTGCGACTTACGAAGTGAGCCAAACGCTTGGATTCAAGAACAGCAACTCCAGTTTTTTCAGCCCCCAAGACCAAGGTACAGCGACACTTGCTCTCAACGTTACCCAGCCACTATTGCGTGGTCGTGGAAGGTATTTCAATCAAAGCCAAATCCTGATCGCACAATCTGCAACCGGCGCGGCTTGGAATACGTTTGTCGGCGAACTCCAAGACGAGATTCAACAGACAGTTGACGCATACTGGCGTCTCTACACCGATCGCAGCATCTTTTTGCAAAAACAACGCAACGTAGAACGCGGACAAAAAATTCTTGACACACTCGTCGGCCGTGCGGGACTTGATTCATTGCCCAGTCAAATTGCGCGAGCCCGCTCCGCTGTGCAATCACGCCGCACCGATCTGGCCAACGCACTGCGAGATGTTCGTGATTCGGAAACGGAAATCCGACGTTTGATCACTGACAGAAATTGGCAAGTCAACCAATCAGTCGAGCTGCTTCCGGTAGAACCGCCATCGAACACGAATTTTGCGTTGAACCTCGAACAAGTCGTATTTACGGCACTTGAACATCGACCTGAAATCAAAGAAACCATAACCCGAGCGAAAATCGCCGGCATTCAACGTGACATCAGCGTTAACGAATTGCTACCCGAGCTGTCGCTGCTATTGGGCACTTACGTGAGTGCGTTGGAAGGCGAATCAAATCTGGGCCAAGCAATTCAGAATCAGTTGGGTGAAGTGACACCTGGTTATTCGGTTGGATTTGAGTTCGAACTACCGATCCGCAATCGTGCCGCTCGAAGCCGTCTATCGCAACGCAAATTACAGCTTGCAAAGATCAAAGCTGAAGTCGACGAAACGATGCAGAACGTCATTGCCGAATCTCAAATTTCGCTGCGACGCGTAACTTCTGCCAGAGAAACATTGCAATCCGCGTTGCCTGCGATCGAGGCAGCCCGCGCAGATCTCCAGCAAAATCGACGTCGCTGGGAATCGTTTGCTTTGATCGAAGGCGACATTGCAGACGGACAGACGCCGACGACAGTTCTGGATCAACTACTGGATTCGCAGGAAAGATTGACTGCAGCTGAATTGGTTTACACCCAAGCCGAGTTGGAATTGAAAACGGCCGAAATCGCGCTACAACGTTCCATGGGAACTCTTTTGATCCACCAAAACGTCAATTTCCAAAGCAGCTACCAAGGTGATGTTCCTCATTTGGACATCCACCAATCTCAACGCTAAGCTTTCGCAACGCTAACCCTTCTCAACGGCTAAACCTTTGGGTGAGATCTGATCAGCCCACATCGAGGCGGCCATCTGCAACAGGGCTCGCCGATGCTGTCGTCCATCAGGTTGATGATCTAAGATGCCAGCTGGAAACCCGACGCGTAAGCGAGGGAATAATCTTTCCGGTAATCAGGCCTGAGGATCACAAGAGATCCCGATTCTAATGATTAAACGGATTGTCTCATAACGTGCGTCTTCAAATGTTGTATTTTCTCCCCACGTTGTAAACTTGCCTGAATCGTAAGCTAGGTTTGCTTGAACGCCAAATTTGTACTGGCATTCGTGAATCAACTCAGCATTAAAAAGCTTACTTCAAATGAACACGATCAACATTACTCGATCTCCTAACTTCTTTAACCGAAAAGCCATCGTTTTGATTGGGTTTTCAATCATTGCTTTGCTAATGACATCCGTTGCTAACGCACAAATCGACGGATTCACTGAGCCATTTCGCAGCATCGAACTTTCGAGCGACGAAACAGGTTCAATCGCAATGTTGGCAGTCAAAGAAGGTGACAAAGTCGCAAAAGACGAAGTCATCGCGAAACTTGACGGCCGCGTTCAGAAGCTTCAACTGGAAATCGCGACACAATTGGCCCAAACAAAGAGCCAGATGATCGCCGCTGAACAATCACTGAAAAAGCGACACGCCATCTTGAATCGCTTGCAAGAGCTTAAGTCGAGAGGGCACGCAAGTCCCAGCGAATTGATCCGTGCTGAAATGGAACTTTCAATCGCAGAAGCAAAAGTTCTTTCTGCTAAAGAAGAACAAGCCGTTCGAGCAATCGAGCAGCGTCGTGCCGAAGTTCAATACAAACGACGAACCATCCTGTCTCCATTTGACGGAGTGGTATCGCATGTTCATCGACGTGAAGGCGAATTCCTTTCACCTCTTCACCCAGAAGTCGTGACGATTATCCAAGTCGATCGTTTGCTCGCCACGTTTGCAGTGCCAAGCTCACAAATCAGCACCTTCAAGGTCGGCAAAGAGTTTAACCTCGAAATGGACAGCGGCCGGACAGTTACAGCTCGTGTTCACAGCATCGGTGTTCAAACGGATGCCCAAAGCGGAACGATTGAACTGAAGTTGGTCATTGACAACCCAATGATGGAACTACGAAGTGGCGAAATCTGCACACTCAACATCTAAAAATTAAAACGCCTGACAGACAGCCAACTTCCCTCCCTTCGTCTGACTGCCCCCGTAACGACTATGACGCAAACACCTTCAAATTTGGGTTCGAATCGAATCCCCGTCAACGTCGTGCAACGTACCTCTGCCACATCAGGCATCGGGCAGTCAAATGAAAAGGCCAACGATATTGGCCAAGGCAGCGACGGAAACAATTCGCCAGTCACCGAGCAGCGGTTGGTCAAATTCCTGGATTTGGCAGTCGCCACAAGCGGCTCGCTGGACGTTTTGCTGAGCAACCTTACGCGAATCGTTTCAGACGAAAGTGATTGTTTGGCGCTTTGGGCTTTTCAAGCCAATCCTAATACAGAAAAAGCTCCAGATGCAGAAGGGAACCCTGAAGCAGTTGACTTTGGACAACCCCATTTGCTGACCAAGTCAATCCTGCCTGAAAGCGAATCGCTTTACCCAATCGTTGAAGAGCAGGTCAAACATCTGATCGCTTGTGCGAACAAATCAAAATCAATTTACGCTTCGCCCGCGCCGTCCAACACCGAATTGATCGTTGCTCCAATCGTTATCGGAACCGCCGATGAAGCCGTCATTCCATTGATACTCGCTGGCTCGTTTGCAACTGGAAATCAATCATCGCTTCGCCAACAGTGGTTGCTTGGATTTGTTTCAAAATCCATCGCCAGCTGGTTTCAACAACGGAATTTGATTCAGCAAGAACACAAGACCCGCAGCCTCAATGACACGATCGGGTTGGTCCACTCGCTTGATCAAACCAAAACCATCCCGCAAGCCTCAATGGTGATCGTCAATCATCTCCGTCGGCTTTGCGATGCTGAACAGGTTGCACTTAGTTTCTGCGAGAGCACAAAATCGGGAACGCTCAAAGCAATTTCTGACGTCGAGCAAATCGACTTGAGCTCTGAATCGAACAAGATCGTGGCCAACGCATGTAACCAAGCGATCCTCGAAGGCAAACCGCTGTGCTACCCTTCACCAGAAGGCGAAAACTCGCCAGCACTACTGGCGTTGGAGAGCTTTTGTAATGCCAACGGGCACGAAGCCTGCGTTAACATTCCACTGGTAGTAGACGATGGCGAACGAACGATCGGTTCAATACTCGTCGCGGCCACTCAAGAGCAAATTGCGAACGAACACTTTCAAAACTACCTCGGCCGCATGGTTCAGATGTCCAGCGGTCACCTTGACATTGTCATGCGAGCCAATCGTGGTGTACGCGATATCGTAAAATCAAAATTGCTTTCGTTCAGACAATCCAAATTTGCAAAAACGTGCTTGATCGGCCTGGCAGCCGCCGCGTTACTGTTGTGCATTCCCCTGCCCTATCGCGTAGGTTGCGACTGCGAAGTCCAGCCAGTGTTACGACGATTTGTGGCGTCACCGCACGATGGTATTTTGGAAAAAACATTTGTCGAATCAGGTGACATTGTCGAAGCGAACCAAATCGTCGCTCATCTTGACGGTCGCCAGATGCGAATCGAACTTTCAGTCCTTCGTGCAGAATTGGCAGGAGCCAAAAAGAGGCATGACTCATCGCTTGCCCAAGGCGATATTGCGGCTTCTCATATCGCACGCAGTGAAATGAAACGACATCAGTCGAAAATCGAAATCCTGGAACAACAAGTCACCAATCTCGAAGTCCGCACTCCCATCGCTGGAATTGTGGTCAGTGGAGATCTTGAAAAAGTCCAAGGCGCGCCCCTTGAGATGGGCCAAACGCTCTTTGAAATCGCTCCGCTCGATGAAATGGTTGCCGAGATTGGCATTCCAGAATCGGAAATCCAATACGTCAAACCAGGCATGACCGTTGGCATCAAGCTCGACTCTTTTCCATTCAAGACTTGGAAAGGCACCGTCGAACAAATTCATCCTCGCAATGAGATCATCAATGACGAAAGCGTTTTTGTTGCTCAAGTCGTTTTAAATAATGACGCTCAGCAACTACGCCCCGGAATGCAGGGAGCCGCGAAGATCAGCACTTCCATGTCGCCGATCGGTTGGAACCTTTTCCATACATCATGGGAAGCGGTCCGTTACTGGATGATATGGTGATCCAATGTCGGAATCGAACCCACAGCCAAACAGCGATCAACCTCAGGATCCCAATCAGAAGCCGCCAGTCGACATGAACGAAATGTTGGCTTCGTTGACAGGTGCAGCCGGTGGCCAAGAACCAGATCAATGGCTTGATTCTACATTTTGCCTGCGAAGCGAATTAAAGTTCGATGCGCGAACTCAGGACGAATCCACTTTTGTTGTCATCGAAGACCCGGTACGCAGCAAATTTTTCCAAGTCGGCAGCAGTGAGTACAGCTTCATTGCAGCCTTGAACGGGGAAAAAACCGGTCGTCAAATCATGGACGAAATCAATTCAGCAAAGCCTGCCGATGAGCCGCCGATGGACGAAGAGTCCGCTCGCGCCATCGTACAATGGCTTATTCAGTCCAACCTCGCCCACGGCGACGCAATGGACAACGCGAAACGTTTGAACCAGCAGGCCAAAGCATTAAACAAGCAAAAACTAATGGGGCTTCTCAATCCGATTAGCTGCAAATTTAAGCTTTTCAATCCAAACAAAGCACTCCAAAAAGTCCAGCCCTACATGCAGTGGATGTTTTCCACTTGGTTCTTGATCATTTGGTGTGCCGTCGGCCTTTATACGCTGACCCAAATTTATACACACTGGGACAAAATGGGTGCCGCGTCGTCGGGCATCCTGTCGGGCTATAGCTGGATCTGGCTTATGCTCACATGGTTGTTACTAAAAATCGTCCACGAAGCCGCTCACGGTGTCGCATGTCGTCGCTACGGCGGTGAAGTCCCAGAAGCCGGCGTTTTGCTGTTGCTATTCACGCCCATGGCTTACGTTAACGTGACTTCAATGTGGCGGTTCTCAAACCGTTGGCATCGGATGGTTGTTGCTGCCGCCGGAATGTATATCGAACTATTCATCTCATTCCTGGCGCTCATTCTTTGGACTCGATCCGAAGGAGTCGTCGCCGACATCGCATTCAATGTGTTTTTGATGTCCAGCGTGACAACAATTTTGTTCAACGCGAATCCGTTGATGCGATTCGATGGTTACTTTTTACTTTCCGATTTGCTGGGCATCCCCAACCTTTACCCGAAGGGTACAAAGTGGTTTGGTGATCGGCTTAAATCTGCCTTCTTTGGTTTGCCAAAAACACCCAACATCTGTTCGCCGCATGAATTTCGCCGCGTCGCGATTTACGGTTGCATGGCGTTCTTTTGGAAGATCTCGATCAGCATCAGTTTGACAATTGGTGCAGGAGTCCTTTTCCACGGTGCCGGTTTGGTGCTTAGTGCCCTTGGTATCGGACTTTGGTTCGGATTGCCAATCTACAAGCAGTTCGTTTCAATTTTCGGCGCTCAGGCAAAGCACTCCATTCGACCGATGCGAGTCGTGCTTAGTTGTACCGTCTTGGCAATCGTATGCGGGAGCCTGTTTTCAGTTCTCAAAGCACCGGCGACCAAGTCAGCACCTGCGATCGTCCAATTCGCTGACGAAACGATATTGCGAGCCGATGCCAATGGATTCATTGGTGAGTTGCTGGTCAAAGACGGCGATGAAGTTAAAAAAGGCGACTTGTTGATCCGACTGGATAACCCAGACCTCGCCAACGAAGTACTGGAAATCGAGCGACTGGCTAACGAAGCGTTGATTCAGTCTCGAATCTACAAAAACCAAAAAGAGCTTTCGCTTTCGCTGGCCGAACTTGAAAAACACCAAGAGCTAAAAGAGCAACTGGCTGAAAAACACCAAGAGGCCAATGGACTGCAGCTCATCGCCCCCTTTGACGGATTCGTATTCAAACGCAATCTAGAGAATCAAATCGGCAACTTTGCAAAACGAGGGGATCCGCTCCTGACGATTGCCCAGAAACAAACCAAAGAAGTCGTTGTGTCGATCGACCAGCGTGACCTCGAATCAATCAAAGGCAACGAAGGCGAATTCCTGAGAGTTGCGTTTCGCGGATCACCGTTGTTCAAATCAAAACTCATTCGCGTAAACCCCAGAGCCTCGCAAACGCCGACTCATCCGTCGCTCTGTGCCCAAGCCGGCGGTCCGCTTACCGTACGCCCAGCACCTGCGACTGAAAACGGCAGCAACGAACCAGCGGTCGAATTACTTTCTCCGCGATTTAACGTTGTTCTTGAACTTGATCAAAGCTTAAGCAGTCAATTACATTCGGGCCAACGTGGTCGTGCGTTTTTCTCCACTTGCGAGACGTCGCTAGGAAGTTACTTCATTCTGGCCGCTTCGGATTGGCTGGAGAACAAGATTGAGATCGCGACACAAACCGCGGTCTTCTAAATCTATCTCTACACCAATTCCAAACCGGTCACTTCTTCCAAGATCAGTTTTGCGAAATCGATTTGAAGCACCTTGCTGATCGCCTCCCAACCGGGAACGGCGTTGACTTCCAGAATGTACGGTTTGCCAGATTCGTCATACAGCAGATCCACGCCCGCAATGCGAGCGCCGACAGCACGCGCGGCACCGATCGCCAAACGTCGCTCCTGTTCGCTTGCCTGGTAACTTTCGCCGACGCCTCCCTGACTAATATTGGTGATCCAACTCTCGGCGTTAATACGCTTCATCGCGAAAACTTTTTCACCGATGACAAACAGACGAATATCGAATCCTTTGTGGCGTAGAAACTCTTGTTGATAAATGACTTCGCCGGCTTCGACCATTTCTTCAAAATGCGTCTTGGCTTCGCCGGTTGATTGGATCCGAACAATCCCGCGCCCCATGCTTCCAAAAATCGGCTTGGCAACCACGTCGCCACCTAACTTATCAAAATGCAGAAGTGCGGACTCAACGGTTTGGCTGACAAAGGTTCGTGGAACAGGAATCCCAGCCGCCTTGATTTTTGCCAACGAAAGGTACTTGTCCACTGCGGCTTCGATTGACTTGGCCGGATTAATCACGATCGTACCCGTTCGCTCCAACTGGGCCAGCAAGTCCATCCGAAAGACAATTTGCTGAAGTGAACCGCCGGGCATCGTGCGAACGATTACGGCATCGGCGTCCAAATTAAAACTCGCCCCGCCCTGCTCTAACGACGCGGCAAGTTCTTGGAATCGAAAGTTAAATAGCTCGTGCTGATCACCACACGCACGTTTAAGATCGAGAAAATGCCAAGCCGTTTTGGAACTAAGTACTGCAATTTTCACGTCAACGACCTTGCAGCTTTTAAACCCCAAACGAAGATTTCAAAACGTCCTCACGCACGTGGCCTGCTTGAAAAACGTTACCTGTCTGTTGATTGGTGATCGTTACTTCGGCAGGGCTAAATAGCATTTTGTCGATCTTGTAAAAGTCCTGATCGAATCGATTGAAGATTTCCAAAAAGGGAGTTCCGAATTCCGACGAACTACAACTTGGGACTTGTTCAATCACGACTTCAATGGCTTGGTCGGTCGTGTCAACGGTCAACTCAACTTTTCCACCGTATAGGACACAATCGTTCGTCCAACCTAGCGCTACAAGATCGTCATCCGGAATGGGTGGAATCGGAACGTTAGATTTTCCGTCAACAATGACGCCAAGATCAAATTTCAATTCGTGAAGTTTATGAATCGCCGTTTCGAGTCCTCGGGCAACGACTTGAAAAGCTCCGGGATAGCTGGCTGTTCGGGCAACGCACAAGCAAACATCGCGAGGATCGACGCGACACTCAGCAGCGATTTGCGAGATCACTTCTTCAGTGGGCAACGCATTAGCCTCCATGACACCGACTGCATTGACTCCGTCGCCCACAAGTCCGTACTCAGTGAGAACGTCTTCTTTGCCACGCAGCATTCTCATTGGTCCGCTGCACATCGCGAAAAAGTCACCTTCAGAGATCGGCCAGCCTGCATACTGCGAGCCCATGCAAGACCGAAGTGGTTTTTCGGTGCGGACCTCAACTCGACCAGAGTTTGATTTTCCTTGTGGCAACCAATCGATCATCGCCATTCCGCCCATGCAAATTTGCGAAAGCAATATTCCGCTTTGCAACTTTCCTTGGCGTTCGACGGCAAAATCAAGAACAGTTGCCTCGTTAATTTTCTCTACCTGAATATCAAGCTCTTCCGAGAACTGGATTGCTCGATTGAAAAGCTCAAATGCGATCAGGTTTGCAGTTTCAGGAGAAGGCCAATCAATTTTCATACCAGATTGTAATAATATTCGCCCAGCTTCAACAAGCTCGAAACGCAAGTGAGCGAAAAATGAACCCGATACGCAAGTGAGGAAACCCGACACGTAAGTGAGGGAGCATGGAAACCCGACACGTAAGTGAGGGAGCAAGCAATGGCACCGCACTTTCTCAAAGCCTCGAATGTCGGACAGGAATGAATGTCCAACCTACGCAAAAACCAACCTACACACCTTAAAGCGCATAAAAAAAGCCAGGTTCAAAACCTGGCTTTTTCGAGTTCAATCTTTTTTTCCGTCAACGAGTTAGTTAGCGTTCCACCACCAAGTAGCACTCGTTCGCTTAGTTGCTGTTTTTCCTACATCAGCAAGTTCAGCTACAGTCTCTGTGTTGGCTGCTACGCCCCATGAATCAAGTTGAACACCACCCGAAGCGGAAACCAACCATGATTTTGCGATGCGTACAAAACTGCATTGAGTCGGAACGACTTTCGCAACTGCGTGACGGGGAGTTTTAACGCTAACGCGAGACGTTCCCAGAATGCTTGGAGTTTCCAAACCGACTTTGTCAGTCATTCGCTCACGTGTAATGATTGCAGCAACAACTGACAAATCCATCACGTTACGAAGCTCGCGGAAAACTGGCTCTGCGTCTGCGAGTTCTTCAAAACGCTCGGTCATCATGTCAGCCCACTGCTTGGCAAAACGATTTTGCTTTGTCGTTACCGTACGCTCACCGTCTTTGCTGTAGCGACTTTCCTGAGTCAAAGCCTTAACGCCCTTACCTCGGATCTGCCAGACTAGATTATCTGCTGTTTTGGCAACCGGCTCGTAATTGCATTCCATCCAGAAACGTGGAGCTGCACTAACACGTTGAGCCTGAGCCTTTTGTGCGATCTCCATGAAGCTTGGGAATTTTTCGATGTTAGCCTTTTCAAAGCCCATTGAAAGCCGCTTCATTTTGTAATCAGCCGCAACGAGAACTTGTGAAAAACGACTGTCTTGTGGAACACCGGTCAAACGAACCGTCTGTGGGCCCATAGCCTTTTCAACTTGCGGCTGCATTTTCGCGCTGAACGCAATGTTGTTCTTTTTCATGTAACCATACAACTGCTTAAGCTGCTTGGTTCCCGTTTCAGTTGGATCAATCGAAACCGAAACGCCTTGACCGCGTCGAGCGTTCTCAACCGATCGCATCGCAACGAGAAAATCTTCAAGGCGAATGACAGGTGCACCCGATGTCGTGCCAACAACCAAACCGTCATCGTTCAAACGGTAACCTTCGCCTGGACCGGCAAGGATGATGTCGTTCGTTTCTGGCGAAGCGATAATGTATTCAATACGCTGAATACCAGCCATGAATTTGATCTCGCTGGAAAGCGGCTGACCTGCTTCACGAGATTCAGTGATTGCCTGTTCCAAACCACGCAGTGAAATCATGCGAAGTTTGGTTTTTGATTTAATGTTTGAATCTGAGTTGCGAAGATTCGATTCGAGTTTCTCGCGAACGGTCGCATCCAATCTGACGTGTCCGCCAGTCAACACACCGGATGCATCGATTTTGATACCACCGACAACACCGTCGCTGAAGAAGAAACTATCTCCTCCCTGACCGCCGCCGTCACCGGCGCCATCGCCGCCGTCACCACCACCAGCACCATCGCCACCGCCGCCGGCTTGCCCATATGCGGCAAGTGGAGCGATCAGCATCGCGCAACAGAAAATTAAAACGAACTTGGCGAAACGTGCCGACATGATTGAACTCCTAGGAAAAAAAGGCCTTGCCCCTTGGTCTTTATTATATCGTACTTATCCGTCCATGGTTTCACCTTCAAACATCGCTGAAGTCTAGAAAGACGGTTCAACGGTGGCGAAAACGCGGTAAGATAACAGTTGTGCAAAAGAAACTATCTTTTAACACTAACCGGACACACCAAAAATGGCAAGAAAATCCCATAATTTGGGCACAAATTGCCACCCCGTCTAGAATAAGAACAGTCGGACTTTTTGGCAGAATTGGCAGGCTTGCTCACACGACATCGAGCCCCCAATTTGGACCCGTTCGAAAATCAACAAAAAAAACTTCCAAAAACGAGGGTTGTCTCACGTAATGGGCAATGAAAGCAAACGACAAGCTCCGAACATCGCCTATCTAGTCATCCGTGACGGAAAGAAATGGTCGGACGTTTTTCGGCTTATGCCTGGAAGAACCGTCACAATCGGTCGCTCGCCAACCAACAAGATCGTCATCAAAGAGGATCAAGCCAGCAGACAGCATTCAGAAATTTTCATGTCCGATGGACACTGGACCGTCCGCGACCTTGGCAGCCGTAACGGAACGGCCGTGGGAACTGAGCGCGTTACGGGAGACCGAAAGCTCAAACCGGGTGACGTCATTTGGATCGCCAGCACACAGATGGCTTTTGTCACGGACCTTTCCTCAGCGTACAACCGCAAAGTTTTCTCGCGCGTCGAAATCGGATCCGAAACGGTTACCGGTTTGGAAATTGACGACTCAGACGAACAAGCCACCATTTCTGAGCTTAAACTTACTGAGCCCACGCAGATTACGCACCGACGTCAGAAGACGCGCTTTCTTCGCCAGGAAGACGACGATGACTTGGATGAAGAAGAGGATCCGTCAGCCGATGAGTCCAAGTCTTCACACGATGCAACACGGCTCTGTCGGCTTGCTTTCGACCTCGCCAATGAAACTACATCGCGAGCGATCGCCCAAATGGCTTTGGATTGCCTGGGGGACGTAACCAAAATTGATGCAGGCGCTGTGCTGATGATTCCCAAGAATCGACGCACCACGGTCGATCCCGAGAAACTGGATATTCTGGCTTGGCGAAGCGACGCGTTACCGGAATACCAACGCGTTTCAAAATTCCTTGCCGAAACGGTTCTGCGAAGCGGCGAAGCCGTATTGGCTCGGGACGTTCAAGACGATAGCGCACTGGGCCTTCGCGACAGCCAAGGACGCATTCATGCCACCAGCGTAATCGCCGCCCCGATCCGCATGAACAATCGCACCGTCGGATTGGTTCACCTTTACTCGACCAACACCCAAGAAGGCCTCAAACCGAAAGACCTGGAATTTACATTGGCCGTCGCTGAAACCGTAGGCATGGCGTTACGAACAAGATACCGCGAACAGAAGCTGGTTGAAGACCTTACCAAAACGAAAACGCAAATCGACCAGCTGCGAAATCAACTTGGCGTCGAAAGTGAAATTGTCGGAGCCAGTCCTGCCATTTTTAAAGTACACGAGCAGGTCGCCCGCGCCGCTCCCAGTCGCGCCACCGTTCTTGTTCGCGGCGAAAGCGGAGTTGGCAAAGAACTGGTCGCTCGCGCGGTTCACTTTTCCAGCGATCGGCGAAACGGTCCTTTCGTTTGTCTTAACTGCGCCGCATTGACCGAGTCGCTTTTGGAAAGCGAATTGTTTGGTCACGAAAAAGGTGCCTTTACCGGCGCCACTGATCGCAAGGCAGGAAAATTTGAAGCGTCCGACAAAGGCACTTTGATGCTGGACGAAATCGGCGAAATGAGTCCCAACATCCAAGCCAAATTTCTCCGGGTCCTCGAAGGCCACCCCTTTGAACGCGTTGGCGGATCCAAAGCAATCAAAGTCGACGTTCGCGTCATCGCCGCCACCAACCGTGATCTCGAAGACGAAGTCCGCAAAGGAAAATTCCGCAAGGATTTGTTCTTCCGTTTGCACGTCGTTCGAATCGACGTTCCGCCTCTGCGTCAGCGTACCGAAGACATCCCTGAATTGGCCGAGTACTTTTTGCAAAAATACAAAGCCGAAACGGGTCGCCGAATCACCGGGTTCTCGCCTCAAGCCGAACATCAACTAAAACGATACCGATGGCCTGGAAACGTTCGCGAGCTAAAAAACGTGATCGAACGCGCTGTGGTTTTGGCGCGAGGCGAAGTGATTCAACTGGACGAATTAATCTTGACCAACCTGTCGACCGCCAGCGAATCGCAATTTGACATGGGCACGATCGTCCAAGAGTACCAACCGGAGTCACTCGAACAAGTCGAACAGCGCCACATCGAAGCGACTCTACGTTCGACCGGATGGAACAAAAGCAAAGCCGCACAAATCCTTGGCGTCGAACGTTCAACGCTTGATCGAAAGATCAAGAAATATGGCATTCAAAAAGGCGGCTAGATCGTTGGCTTTTGGAAAGCAACGACCAAATTGCACGCAGCGATATTCGGCTGGGGAGTTTTTGAAACGCGGAGACGCTGAGAGCGCAAAGGAGATTGCGCGGATAATTCTCTCCGTTCTCTGCCCTCTGCGTTTCTAATTCTTCTCAGTACAGATCATGTCGCATCACTAAAATTGCTCACGACCGAGCGAAAAGCAAGGCACTGAACTGATCGCCAATTGCCGCGCTACTGCTGAATCGTCGCCCATAGTTCTGCTGGGAGTTTTGAAACGCAGAGACGCTGAGAGCGCAGAGGAGATGCTCGGATAATTCTCTCCGTTCTCTGCGCCTCTGCGTTTCTAATTCTTTTCTTTACCCGCCTTCAAGCGACTTTAAATGCGACACCAACTGCGCTGCAGCACCGGGAATCTCGCGGGCAACCTCGGGTACCATCGGGTCGGCCATTCCGTCAGCTCTTAACTCGGCCAAGTACCGTTGGATGATCCCTCTCGTTTGCGGATCGCTGGAAACAAGAAAATGCACCCACAGCCACGACTCTGCGTAATCCGTCTGCGTCAAATCAGCGGGCGACTTAAGCGATTCAAGCCGTCCCAAATCGGGTTTCCAATTGCCTTGGCGAAGTGCAGTAGACAAATGATAAATGTGCGGTCCGTTCACGCCACCGCTGCCTCGACGGACTTCAAAGTATTCCGCAATCCCTTCGTCCAGCCATAACGGCACGTTGGGAACGACGCTGTGTAGATAGCCATGCGTCACTTCATGCCGAAGGTCCTCTCCCACTCGCGGTCCCCAATACGCAAACACACTTAAGCTCGTGTCGTTCTTGACAAAAAAGGCACGTCGGTTGGGAAACTTTGGATGCCGCTTGAGCATATACTCGCGGTAACGCTCTTCGTCTTCGAAAAGGTAAACGTTGATCGGTTCGTCTGATGTTGGAATGTCCAACAGATTGGAAATGTCGTTTCGACGCGCCGCCAATTCTGCCAACAGACGATGATCTTTGGGAAGATGAAAGTCCGAATGCACCACCAGCTGTTCCCGAATCGTCTGTTGTTTCCCCGGCAGTGAAGGACGCGAATGAGTCGCCGCGCAGCCCGCAAAAATCAAGTTCATGCCTATCAAGACAATCAAACTTGTGCTGGAAACTGAATTCAGAAAACGACCCAAGAGGAAGTTACCTTGTTCGGGTGAATAGTGACGCGGAGAGACGACGATGGCCAATTCGAAAATTGGTCGCGAGACCGTACCAAAACAACTTTGCTTCCCGAATGTCAATCGTGTGCCAGTGAACCCGCACTGGAAAAACGCTTCAGCAATTGGTTTTGCAAACCAGTTACGACCAACATTGCGTTGCTAGCGATCCCCTACCCCGCTTTTTCACGCAATTTAGGTATAGACCCTGCTGCCAAGTTCTGGGAAACTCCCGCGCGCAATAATTGCGTTCAACGACAGATTGAGTGGATTTCAAAATTTGTTTTGACGGAACAGCAAGATGAAGACGGTAAGCAAACACCTCCTATTTGTTCTCGCCCTGTTGGCAGTCTCGACCGTTGTGTTTTCGAATTCCAACAAACTCAACGCTCAAGAATTCGGAGCTTTCTCAGGTCGAGGAATTCCTAACTTCTCGCAACCGGAACCTCAGCCACAAAAATTTCGTTGGCCAAAGCTTTTGGATTTCTCCAAAAACGATTCGGAATATTCAGCACAAACGACTCGACCTTTTTCAAGTCTGTTCAAGAAACCCAACTTTCAACTTTTCAAGCAAAGACCAAACTGGCTTGGAGATGGAGAAGCAATTCGCCCTCTCAGTGGTCTCGCTGACTTGATGAGCGGTGGCCCAGATGCACCACGACCATTCAGCGGCATTGCTGATTTGATGAGTAACCCAGATGCACCCAAACCTTTCAGCGGTCTCGCGGACTTGATTCCAAAACGTGATCCGTCCAAGCCTGGTTTGTTTGCACAAATGAACGCGAAATCAAAAAGCTTTTTCGATCGCACCTTTGACAAATCTAACTGGGGACTATCCAAGGCCGCGGAAGGCGCCAAAGAAAAAACGTTTGGCACATGGGACGCGATCACCCGTGACATGAGAGCCATCCAGCAAAACCAATCACCGATCACGCCCACAACGCCGGCATTACCAAACATCCGAACGGCAGAAACAGACGACACCAAACCGCGCATCCGTTTCTAGGCAACTCACGGACTATGTAAGTTGCCTTCTCAACGACCAACGGCAATTAAAACTTACAGGCCCATCTCTTTGATCAAATGCTTGGCGCCGTAAACCTTATCCGTGATCCACAGGACGTAGCGGATATCAACGCCAATTGAGCGGCTGTAATTGGTGTTCCACGCAAAGTCATTGATCGTCGCCTCGAACGCACGATCGAAATTGACGCCTACCAATCGTCCATTGGCATCAAGAATCGGACTTCCCGAGTTGCCACCTGTCGTATCGGTGTCGTAAAGAATCGCGATCGGAATGTCGTTGAGCTTTGGATGGGCATAGTCACCAAAATCTTTCGCTTCGTGCATATCGATGACCCGCTGCGGAGTCACAAACGGCTCGACACCAGTCGTTTTGGCAATCACACCGCCGAGCGTCGTTGCAGGCGATTTGTAAACAGCGTCCTCGGGCGAATAACCACGTACCGTTCCAAACGTCATCCGAAGTGTTGCGTTGGCGTCAGGGACAAATTGGGTTTTCAGAAATTCCTGCTTGATCGAAATCAACTCGCCATACAATTTCCCCAACTCGCCTTCGCGCTGTTTCCCAAGCTCACGCAATCGCAAGTACTCAGGGTGAAGCCTTATCGCCCATTGCAAAAACGAATCATCAATCTGCTTAAGCTCATCCGGCGTCTTGCTCAGGCAGTCATTCAAAAACGCTTCATCGTTCAGTTTGCTACCAGAATAAAGCTCATCAATCGTTCCCGAAAATTCAGGCTTGGCCCCGGAAGAAGCAAACAGATTGGCCAACATGATTTTGTCCGTCGGAATATCCAAGTCCTTACGAGCGAGTTTCAAACGGCTGACCGTCTGCTCATAGTTTCTATTCATATAAGCCGGCTCGCGATCAAGGTCTTCCTTCTGTCGCTCAACCGCTGCATCGTAAATCGTATAAGCCATTCGTAACATCTGGCTGGTCAGGCGAAGGTTTTGAAAGTTGGCTTCTTGGATCGCTGTTTTTTCCAAAGTCGAATAAGCCGAATTGATGTCGGCCAAAACGTTGCCGAATTTTGATTTTCGTGCTGGATCGGAATCGATAAACTGCTGCAGCTTGACCTCTTCGCTTTGACGCTTGGCCACAATCCGTGCACGCTTCAAGCCTTTGAGCTGGCCGCGGGAACGTTTTTCGGTGTTGGCAAGTCCCTTGATTCGTGAAAGCAATTTCAACGCAACCGCACGGTCCTTTTCACCAGCGGCTTCCATTGTCGCGATCTGCTGACCGTAAAGTTTTACGATGTACGGCAATCGAACATTTTCTTCGTACTTCAAAAAACTGGCTGTTTTGTGTCGTGCAGTCCGCCCGGGATAGCCAAGCAACATCACGTAGTCAGATTCGTTGGCACCTTGTGGCGCGACCTGGATGAATCGCTTGGGTTTGTAAGGCACATTGCCTTCGGCATAATCAGCCGTCGAACCATCGGGCGCGACGTAAGCCCGCATGAAAGAGAAATCGCCGGTGTGTCGCGGCCATTCCCAGTTATCAACATCGCCACCAAAGCTTCCAACTGATGACGGCGGAGCAAACACGAGGCGAACGTCTTTGATGTAGGTGTAAAGGAAAAGGACATAAGTTTTTCCAGTGAACATTTCAGCCACCTCAGCACGAATTCCCGGCGTTGCTGATTCGGCTTGTTTCTCAAGTTCTTTTCGTCGTCGATTGATGGCCTTGGTTCGCTCGACAAAGTTCATTTCGTCCGTAACAACCGAGAGCACTTTATCCGACACGTCAGAAAACGATTCAGTAACGCGGACGGTGTAGCCGGGAGCCGGGATTTCTTCGCCCATCGTCTTGGCTTGGAAACCATCGGCAAGATAATCGTGATCAGTCGAACTGGCCGATTGAATCGCGCGGTAAGCACAGTGATGGTTGGTAATGATCAAACCGTTTGGCGAAACAAACGACCCCGTGCAACCGTTAACCCGACAGATGCCATCAATGAGACAGGTTTTGTCTGGATTGAAAATATCTTCAGGGGCCATCTTTAACCCCTTTGCGTTCAGATCAAGTTTCGCAATTTCGCTGACAGGAAACATCCCTTCGTCCGCCTGACTGACGACGGCCAACGCCGAACAAAACATGAACGCGATTAATGCGATAACTTGATTTGTACGCGAACTTACAGCTAATCGGAACGTGCTCATGTTTGGTCTCACGGGTAGATATAGTTGGACGTTTTGAATGATGATTACTTGCCCCGATCTTTAAATCAAGGTGCCGGTAAAATATAATCGACGCGTCCAAGTGGTGGGTAATGCATTCGCCTTATTAAAAACGATTTTGGGATTCACATGAAAATTGCCAACGGATATCTGGTTCTTCTTCTAACACTTTCTGCTGCAGTTTTTCAACTCACCAGTTTCTCTGTTGGCCAGGAGAGCAATCAGAAGCAAGAAGACAAAGAAAAACCGAGCGTCAAAATGGACTATGTTGGCATCGAAAGAGCCTACTCGCGCCTGCGATTCGACCGACCGGTTTATCTAACGCACGCTGGTGACGGAAGTGGTCGAATTTTCGTGGTTGAGCAAGCCGGTGTTATCCGCTGGTTTAATCAGAACGACGAAAACCCGACCAGCAAAGTCTTTTTGGATTTGACCGACCGCGTTTCGCGAAGCAATAACGAAGAAGGCCTGATCGGGTTCGCGTTTCATCCTGATTTCAAAACCAATGGCTACGTTTACTGTCACTACTCTTCAAAACGTGATCGCGCAAAACCAACAGCGAAAAAAAGAAGGCCTGTCGCGCCCAACATCGTCGCTCGCTATGAAATCTCAGATGACAAAAATGTTGTCGATCGTGATTCCGAAAAAGTGATCATGCAAGTCGAGCAGCCGTACGCAAACCATAACGGTGGTGCGATGCTGTTCGGCCAAGACGGCTATCTTTATCTGTCACTTGGTGATGGTGGATTCAGGAACGACCCGCAGGGCAACGGGCAAAACCTAAAGACGCTTCTTGGCGCAATCTTGCGAATCGACGTCAACGCAGAAGCCGACGGAAAGGCTTATTCGATTCCGGCTGACAACCCGTTTATCGACACACCCGACGCGAGGCCAGAGATTTATGCCTTGGGGTTACGGAACGTCTGGCGATTTTCCTTTGATCGAAAAACTGGCGATCTTTGGGCAGCCGACGTTGGGCAAGAACGAATCGAAGAAGTCAACATTATCCAAAAGGGCGGCAACTACGGTTGGAAACGTTACGAAGCCAACGACGATTTTGCGGCAGATGTGAAACTTGCAATTGAAAAGCATGACAAACCGGTCGCCTATTACGGGCACGAGTGGGGCGGATCGATCACGGGCGGCAACATCTATCGTGGCAAGAAATTCCCGCAGCTCGACGGTTCGTATTTCTTTGGCGACTATATGACCGGCAATCTTTGGCGGACGAAAAAAGATACTGAAGGTGAGTACCAAACAGAGCTTGTCCGCCGTACCGGACGCAGTATTGCTTCGTTTGGTGAAGACGAGCAGGGAGAAGTTTATCTACTCAGTTTCGATGGCGGCATTTACCGGATCATCCCTACCGACCAAGGCGAAGAAACTTTCAAAGACTGGCCGAAGAAAATTTCGGAGACTGGCCTCTTCGCATCTGTTGCAAAGAAACAAGTCGCAGATCACTTGATCGCCTATGAAGTCAACGCGCCGTTCTGGTCCGACGAAGCAGAGAAGAGCCGCTACTTCATTTTGCCCGAAGGAAAATCACTAGGGTATCGCGCCCAAGGAAGTTGGGAAGTTCCAGTTGGTGCCACGATCGTTAAGAACTTCAAAAAAGGCCAAGGGCGACGCACTCGAATGTTGGAAACTCGTTTGATCAAGCGAACCAGCGACGGCTGGGAATCGGCAACTTATGTTTGGGACAACAGGGGAAGGGACGCCGAGCTGTTTGTTCAAGGGAAACAGTTCGAGCTGTGGGGCGGAGGTGTCAAATCATGGCACGCGCCTTCGGCTTCAGAATGTGCAAGCTGCCACGTGGATGCGGCCGGATACGTGCTTGGGCTGAACACGGCACAACTGAATCGTGAAGCTTCTGGCGGAGAAAATCAAATCTCAAGCTGGGTGAAGGAAGGTTATTTGAGCGTTCCCGATTCGCTCGCCAAAGAGCTTGACGTGTCAAAGCTTCCAAAGTTTTGCTCGCCATTTGATGAGTCGGAGGATTTGGAAACACGAGCCCGCGTTTATCTGGACGTCAATTGCGCCATGTGCCACCAACCAAATGGTCCTGGCAACGCGAATATTGATTTGCGATTTACGACGACACTCGAAGCGTCGAAAATGATCGACACAAATCCGGGGCAAGGCAACTTGGGAATTCCAAACGCAAAATTGATCGCGCCGGGTAAGCCAGAAAACTCGCTGATGGTTCATCGAATCAAGACACTGAGCGAAGGACGCATGCCAAGCATCGGAAGCAATGTCGTGGATAAAAAAGCGGTCGATTTGCTCAGCGAGTGGATCAAGACGTTAGAGTAGACGCCATACTCGGTTACAAAACGGCTCACGATCGCTATCTAATTTTTACATTATCAATTTGTAGGCCGACTTCTTCGGTTTCATTCACAGGAATCCAATGCACAAAATATCGCCATCAAAATTTGCTTTGAAGATCTCACTTGCAACCGTGTTTGCATTTACTACAGTTGTTGCGACGTCCGGTTTTGCAGATGAATGGCCGCAATACCGTGGTGCAAAATCCGATGGCAAATCTACTGAAACGGTTGGCGAAATTGATTGGTCGGACGGTCCCAAAGTTCTTTGGAAGAAACCAACGGAACTTGGATTCAGTTCATTCTCCATTTCAAACGGCAAAGCATTCACATTGGTTGTTCGCGATGGAGCTCAAACTTGCATTGCAATGAACGCCGACACGGGCGAAGAGCTTTGGAAGCACTCGTTTAGCAAAAGCGATTATGGTCGGGGTGGTGGTGATGCTGGAGCACCAGGAAACAAAGGCGGTGACGGACCGCGCTCAACGCCTTCTGCTGACGGCGACCATGTCTATGTTTACGACGGGCAGATGATTTTGGCTTGCTTGAACGCTGAAGATGGAAAATTGGTTTGGCAACAGGATTTGATCAAAGATTTTGGAGGTCGCAATGTCAAATGGGCCAATGCGACTTCACCACTAGTCGATGGTGATTTGGTATTCGTAGGCGGCGGTGGTTCCGGACAGTCCATGATTGCTTTCAACAAAACGACCGGCGAACCAGTTTGGAAAAAGGGCGACGAGCTTTTTACCCACGCGACTCCCATTGCCACAACGATCAATGAAAAGAAGCAAATCATCTTCTTCATGCAATCTGGTTTAATATCGGTCAACCCAGAAGACGGCAAAGAAATTTGGCGATCCGCATTTCCTTACAGCGTCTCAACCGCGGCTTCTCCGGTGGTCGAAGGCAACAACGTTTTTTGCTCAGCCGGCTACGGCGTTGGCGCGGGATTGTACAAAATCGGTACAGAATCAAAAGTCGAAGAAGTCTGGCGCAGGCCCAACCGGTTGATCAATCACTGGAGTACGCCGGTCGTACACGATGGACATTTGTACGGCATGTTTGCATTCAAAAAATACGGCAAGGGTCCACTTCAATGCATCGAGTTGGCGACGGGCGAAATTAAGTGGGAAAAACGCGGCTTTGGACCTGGAAATTGCATCATCGTTAGCGACAAAGTCATCGCACTTTCAGATTCAGGCGAAGTTGTCGTCGTTGCGGCTTCACCAAACGAATACAAAGAAATCGCCCGCGCGAAAGTGCTCAACGGGAAATGTTGGTCAATGCCAGCTTACAGTGATGGGCGAATCTATGTTCGCAGCACCGAAGAAGGCGCGTGCATTTCTTTGAAGTAGTCGAGACTGAAAACAGTTGGAAGCCAGTTGGAACCAGCAATCCAACAAGCTTTTATCTCAGAAATCGAAAGAGAGATAATGCAAACAAAGCTCAAGACACTTGACCGTTCGGTAAGCCTTATCGGCGGACTTGGAGTAGTAGTCTATTCCCTGCTTGGCAGTCACGGTCATATAGGTGTACAGGCCGCGATATTCGTAATTGGAAGCGTAATGGCAATTGGCGGAATTTGTGGGACCTGAATATTTCGCAAACTGCTCAGTTTGGGCATGCGTAAAAATGATTGATGGTACTTCGCAAACCAGTTTTGCTAAATAGCCATTGAAGAACATCCTCCATCGACGACGATGCTTTAAACCGATTTTTGCTCTTCGATAATCTTCACATGATGTTGATCATCGTGGGCCTTTCGAATCTTTTCAATTTCGTCGATTCGCTCAAAGAACGCATCCAACACGATTGGGTCAAACCGAGTTCCACGCTCCGAGATCATGATCTCAAGGCATTTTTTGATTGGGAACTTTGGCTTGTAAGGACGCTCGCTGCACAGAGCGTCATACACATCGGCGACACAGCAAATGCGGCCTTCGATTGGAATCGCATCGCCTTCAAGTTGGAATGGATACCCGGTACCATCCCATTTCTCATGATGCGTTCTGGCAATCGTCGCGGCCAATTCCAGCATCGGCGAATCAACGCCGTCCATGATAAAACCACCCATGTCGGTGTGCCGCCGAATTCGCTCGCCTTCGCTATCGGCAAGCGGCTCCATGATTTGCATGCCCAAACCGCAATGCGTTTTCATGACTTCGAACTCTTCATTGTTGAGTTTGCCAGGATTCAAAAGCACAGAGTCAGGAATTCCAATCTTTCCAACATCGTGCAACTGAGCCGCCAACTCAATCTCGCGGCAATATCCGGGACTAAACCCAAGCTGCTCGGCGATCACGCCGCAATATTTTCCAACGCGAATAACATGCTCGCCCGTTTCGTTGTCGCGATATTCCGCCGCACGAGCCAAGCAGTGAATGATCTGCTCACGTGATTTCTCAATTTGCTTGGTTCGTTCTCTGACTTGTCGTTCCAACTCAACTGCGTAGTTGGCCAAGTGATCATGGTGTCGTTTGACGGTCAGCGCGTTTTGAACACGAAGAATCAAATCACTTGGATCAACTGGCTTACTCAAGAAATCGGTTGCCCCGGACTGTAAGGCTTCCCGTTTGATTTGGTTCTCAGAGTTGGCACTAAGAATGATAAACGGGATGTGTTGAAACGTACGAGTCTTTTGACGCACTTTCAACAAGTCCAAACCTGTAATATGCGGCATCATGATGTCGAGCAAAACCACATCCGGTTTTTCACGATCGATTGCCTCAAGTGCCTCACGCGGATCGGTTACCGTAATAAAGTTGTCGTACCCATCAGAAGATAGAAATCGTCGAACAACTCGAATCACCAGCTGTTCGTCATCGATAATCATGATCTTCGATGTTCGCAACGCATCCTGTTCCTGGTGAACCGCTACAGTATCGACAGTAGCTCGCATGCCGCCGTTGGCTCGGGCGCCAAGAGGAATTTGGGTTGAGACAGGGATGTCATGGGTAGTTGATGTTTGATCCATCGTATTGCCTTGAGGGTACGCTCCGCGAATTGGCTATCCTCGTTGGGAACGAGGTACACGCTCCCAGCTTGAAGGTAAGCACTGGGAATGGTTTAGAAGAAGTATTGCCGACATCTAGTGAAATGAAGGCCTAGGGACGAAAATAAAAGCTGTTCCTACTCACTTCAAAGCGAATAAAATTGGTCGGTCGGATCGGAAGAACAAAAAAACATTTCCTAAAGCCGAACAGTTTTCCCAATTGGATCCATCACTACAAACAGATACAGCTAATTCAAAAAGCTTGTAAGCATTTCGCTTTAAATCGACGAATCTGGGGAAAGAAATAGAGGCAGTAAGGTAATCATGTGCAGCTTCAGCACAAATCGTATCTGGTGACCTATGGCGCAGTGGTTCTCGCAATCGATTCCATGCTTCACTCCTTTTCGTTATTGCGGGCGATTACCTTGTTTCACTTTTTAGGGCTGGTATGCGCTGCCTCCATCGTCATTAGTATTTCCATACTTGCAAACTTAGCTGACCAAAGTTACATAAAGACATAACAAGGCCTAATGGCGCCAGTCTTTTACGGTTCCGCAAAAAAATGAGTTCCCAAAATCACCGGATAACCTTCACGTTTGATCGCCTTATTGATCAAATTATCGAAGGGCGAAAGACCGCAACTGTTGAGAGGATTGAGGAGCAGGGATACTTAGATGAGTGGGATACTGGCTTGGGGATTGGCTACATCTATACTGTGCACGATTCGAATCGCGTCCCTAGATGCAAGATCAAAGTCGTAAGGCTTGAACTCTGTCGTTGGGACTCTATTCCTGATTGGCTTTGGAAGGGAGAAACAAACAATGATGCGGATGAATTTCGGGAAGACCATATTGACTACTTCGGGAACCCCGATTCAGGCTTTGAGTTCATTGGTGTAGAGTTCAAGCTTGTCAATATTCTTGATTGATCGAATTCATTTTCAGCAATGTGTTGGATAGGTTTTAGCGGAAGTTGGGATACTCACGAGAAGAATCTCCACAGCTTGACGAAGTATTTTGAGCCGCCGGGCGATAGCCCACGGTTGTTACTACGAAAGGCCGAAAACCGTGGTTTAAGGCAGCGTTAGCCGCTGGGCAAATTTTCCTTTGGGAGGAGCGCCTACTAGCGCGGGGGCTTTCCCGTCGTCTACGTAAAGTGTGCCGTTGGCTCGCATGCCGTAAAGCGTGTAGCCGTACTCTTTCAGCAAAGCAGTCATGTCATCGCGATTGGTACCGCTACGCCCCAATGCCTCTCGGTTGGCTTCGGTGATGAAAACGGGCGGGTTGTCACAAGTCAACAACTTCCGGGCACCTTTGAATGCTTCGTGCTCAAACCCTTCACAGTCGACTTTCATCAACGAGATTTCGCCAACGTGCGCGGCCAGATCTTCGTCAAGCGTTACCACTTTTACTGTTTCGGTTGCGTTATTTGCAACGTCATCGCCTTCGGTTGCGACATAGCCAAGTGCACTTTCGCGTTCAGGATCGCCTTCGATAACAAAGGTGACTTCGCCCGGCTCACTGCCAATGGCGACTTCGCGAACGGTGATATTATCCAACGCGTTGAGTTCGATATTCTCTTTTAAAATACCTGCAATCCGCTGAGCCGGCTCATAGCAAATGTTCTTTGAGCTTTTCACGGCCATCAACGTCGCAAACCAACCAAAATTGGAGCCGACATCCACCGTCGTGTCTTCTGGTTTGATCACCGTGATCATAAAGTTGGTCAACGACGGCTCAAAAATCCCGTCGTAGACGACTTGCAAAAACAATCGATCGGGAATCATAACGAACTTTCGTCCATCATTGGCAACGACTTCGCCACCCTTTTGAGACGGCAACAATGCTGCACCAATTTTTCGTTTCAGGTACCGAGGCAAAATCGCGCGAACGCCGCTTACCAACCAGGGAACTTTGCGAGTCAAGCCTGCGAATTTTGTGAATACTCCAGCCATTTTTCTTCAACCTATCTCTGAATGTCTTGATTCTCTAAACGCCAACTCACAAACGCTATATTTACAAACGGTCTCGACCGGACACGCTTCCAGTTTTACGCGTTCTCAGTTTAAGCGCCCTTGGTTTCTGTTTCTTTGTCTTGCTTGGCAGGCTGCACCGTGTTGTTCACCCAATCGCTTGACGACTCATAGCCCAAATCGATCAACTGCTGGCCACCGTACTCATTGAACGCCTCGCGAGCCGCTTGATTGAAGTGGTTTTTCCAATCGCCAGCGATACCCTTGCGAATGAAGTTGCCTTTTTGTGTCTGCCCTCGTTTACGTCCGGTCAGTTTTTCAAAACTATATGCCGAAACGATCCCGGCCAATTTCTCTTGATCCATTTCCGTGCCGGTCAAGTGAGTTACGGCTCGGTTCATGGTTGCAATCGCGTCGTCCAATAGCTCTTCGTATTTTACAATCAACGCGCCTTGGTCTTTCCATGAATCAACGTAGCTGGCCCAAGTGCAGCGATAGCTCCAAGCCTTGGAAAAATCGGTGAACATGTATTCGATAAAGCGAGGTAAGTTCGTCTCGATATCGTCGTAGTCTTTGAACCGCAAAAACTTACGCTTCTTTTCTACCGCGTACGGCAAGTTCGCATTGTTGTTGAAAAGAAAGTGATAATACGACGAAACCATGATATCTCGCCCGTCACGCATCACGACCGATACGTTATGGAAACGTTTGCTGTAAAGAAAAACGCCGTGCATGATGCACGATTCAAATTTTGGCGGATTGTAGTTTCGTGCAAATGGCAATTCCAAACACTCGGCTAACATCTGGCTGTACCAAGTCCCGCCTGATTTTGGAAATTCAGTAACCAGGTAAAGCGGAAGAGATTTCGAAAACCCGTTCCACATAAGGATTCGTTTTACACCACGAGCACGCATCACCCACCGCGAAGGGGCTTTTTCGACTCCGGTGATATTTGGATTGGCTTTGGTATTCATGGATCTGGATGTAGGCTACGTTTTTTAAGCGACTGGTTGGAGCGAATTGGCCGAAGCGATTTGATTGATCAAGTTTTGCCAGCGAACCAACTGGGCTTCTTTGACGAGATGTTTTTCCGCGAATTCCTTTGCAGGCTCTCGCATGATTTCGATTTTATCACGAGATTGATATGCATTGAGAATCGTATCACGAAGCGCCTCCGGGTCTTCGCCTCGACAAGCATAACCAAGATTGTTTTCGACGGTCATTTTGTAAAGCAAACTTTCCTCTTCAATCACCATCAGCAACGGGCATCCCATCGCAAGATAACTGCTGGTCTTACAAGGGTGTGCGACGCGAAAAACATCGGGCATCAGGCTAACGATTGCCAGGTCGGCGGCTTGGATGATTTTGTCTGCCACTGCCACAGGCTGATGTGGATAAAACAAAACCGTTTTGTCTTTCAAGTCACCGGCCATCTCGATCAATCGTTTCTTGGCGGCTCCTTCACCAAGAATCACAATCTCGATATCAGGATAGTCAGACAACAACTGCGCTGCACGCACAACGTTATCAAGTGCTTGAAAAACACCAACATTGCCGGCGTAGACCAAGCGAAATTTGCCGGGCGTTCGTTGATACTCTGGCGGAACGTCAACAGGCTCGCCTTCGAAACTGGTCGGGTTAAAGTCACTGATGATGTGCATTTTCTGCTTGGCACGGACGAGCTTTGGCGTTTCGTTTCCTGCCGAATCTCGATAGCGATCCAAAAACGTGTTTGCCATGTCTTGAGAAAGCACGACAACTGCGTCGGCCGAATCACAAGTGCGGCGGTCTAACGTACGAGCAAGTTTCGCGCGAAAGCTGCCTTTTTTGAGCTTGCCCGTGTAAGTCGATGACTCGGGATGGATATCCATGCAGTAGTAAACGAATTTCGAACCGCGAAGTTTTGCGGCGCTACTAAGAAAGAATCCTGAAATCACGGGCGGAAACGTCAGGCCCATTACGAGATCGTATTTCTTTCGCCGGAACACGACGTGACAAAATGCGAAACACAGAAACATCAAAAAATGCATCAACCGCAGCAACGGGTTGCGCGATTTCTCCATCGGCAACCAACATCGCATCACGTCCAACTGACCAACGGTTTGTCGCGCTGGCTGGCGCGGAATGTCAACGGTTGGTTTGTAGCAAGGCTGGCTGGTGTAAACAGAAATGTCATGCCCAGCGTCGGCCCATGAATCGCAAATGGATCTAAGGATCGAAGCAACCGGTGGCGTGTCAGGCCAAAAATACCGATGCACAACCAGGACTTTGAGCGGGCGCACATCGCTCGCGTTGGAAGTGGGCACACTTCCCAAAGCAGGTTGGTTCGGATCCTGGACTAACTCGGGCATGATTCTGTGACTGAGGGTTTCTTTGTCGTGGCTGTTTATCGTGACTGGAATTCAACGAAGCAAATTGAGATTGGGCAAACTCACATTGTGCAAACGCCCAAGCTAAAACATTGGCTAGTTGAACTTTCTCCAAGTCGTTCGGTTGATATAGTTCGTGTAGCTCAACACGATGCGAGAAACTTTCTTTGAAAAGTTATCCACGTCGTAATCGGCGACCACGCGGAATTGACGATTCTCAAAATCAAACTGAGAAACGACAACGTCAATTGAGTGCATGACGTCGTCTTTCTTCAATCCGGTCATGATCAAAACGCCTTCGTCCATGCCTTCTGGCCGCTCGTGGGCTTCGCGAATCGTGATCGCTGGGAAATTCAGGATGGATGACTCTTCGGTGATCGTTCCGCTGTCCGAGATAACGCAATAGGCCTCCATTTGCATTTTCACGTAATCGAAAAAGCCCATTGGTTTGAGGAATTGCACGCGAGGGTCCATGTCTTCGCGGCCAAGCTGCTCCAGCTTCTTCATGGTACGCGGGTGAGTCGCAACGATGACCGGCATGTCGTACTTTTTCGTAATCGCGTTAAGCGAATCAAGCATGTCGTTAAAGTTCTGCTCTGAGTCAATATTCTCTTCGCGGTGGGCACTGACGATAAAGAACTTTTGCTTTTCAACTCCCAACTTCGTCAGGATATCCGATGCTTTGATCTCATCCATGTGATGCATCAAAATCTCTTTCATCGGCGAACCCGTTTTGACAATCGTGTCTGGACGGATACCTTCAGCCAACAGGTACCGGCGAGCATGCTCAGTCAGTGGCATATTGATATCGCTCAAGTGATCGACAATCTTGCGATTCAATTCTTCAGGAACGCGTTGATCGAAACAGCGGTTACCGGCTTCAAAGTGGAACACCGGGATCTTTCGACGCTTGGCCGCGATCACCGCGAGACAACTGTTGGTGTCACCGTAAAGCAAAATCGCATCGGGCTGTTCGATTTCCATCACGTCATCGGATTTCGCGATTACCGCACCAATCGTGTGCGCAACGTTCTTGCCAACGCACTCAAGAAAATGATTGGGGCGCGGCACGCCAAGGTTCTCGAAAAAGACTTCGTTCAATTCGTAGTCATAGTTTTGGCCGGTGTGAACAAGCACGTGGTCAACGAATTTCTCTAGCTCAGCAACCACGCGACTCAGTTTAATAATTTCCGGGCGCGTGCCCACGATGGTCATGACTTTCATAGATCTTCCTCAGTGTGGCGATGCTCGCCGGCAAAATTTGATTAGTCTAAAATTTATTTGAATGCGCAATAACGACTTTTGTCACATTGGCACTTTATTGTCAGTCGCAAAACCCTCGACAATGGCGTGGCCATAAGACCAAACCAACCAAGGTTTTGACGTCTTACGTGTCCAACGATTCAAGCAACGCTTGGGAGGTATAAGCGATCTGCTCTTCGGTCAGCCCGATCCACGTTGGCAAGCAGATACCGCGATGGAAACATTCGACTGAGTTGGGGAAATCGGCGCTATCGTACCCAAGATGCTCGTAACACGGCTGTTGGTGCAGCGGGTAAAACACGCTTCGGGGTTCGATACCACGCTCGCCCATGTAGTCCATTGTTTTTTGAGCGTCGTCAACGAAAACGATGACGCGGAACGGAATGTGTTGGAAGTCTTCGCGAAGTTTCAAGAACTGAACGCGATCGCCGAGGTGTTCACGATAAAGCCGATAGATCTTCTGCTTTTCCGTGATGATGCGATCGAGTTTTGCCAATTGCGAGCAACCAAGTGCGGCTTGCATGTCGGTAATGCGAAAATTGTATCCAATTTCGGGATGGACGAACGTGCCGCTGCGAATGCGGCCCTGGTTTCGCATGTAGACCATTTTGTTGTAGACCTCTTCGTGATTGGTCACGATGAAGCCGCCTTCGGCAGTGGTAATCGTTTTGTCAGCGTAAAACGAAAACGTTCCAACGTCGCCATAGGTTCCTAAGTGTTTCTTGCCGTTGGTGATGGCAAGTGATTGAGCGGCGTCTTCGACAAGCAACAAATTGTTATCGTCACAGAACTGCTTAACTTCTTCGATATTGCTGCAGGCAGTCCCGAACAAGTGTGCGATCACCATGCCTTTTGTTTTGGGCGTCAACTTGATTTTGCTCAAGTCGATCGTCATGTCATCGTAGGCAGGAATATCGACAAAGACCGGAGTCGCGCCCGCCATCTCAACCGCATTGGCCGAAGCAATGAACGTCACGTTTTGCACAAGCATTTCATCGCCCGGGCCGACACCAAGCGCCTTGAGCGCGAGGTAAATGGCCAGCGTACCATTACATGCGAACACACCGTGTGGGCTGCCGATGATGTCCATCAACTCTTTGTGAAATCGTTTTGCAAATGGGCCTTCAGCGATATAGTTGTTTTCGAAAACAGGCTCGAGAAACTTGAAATCGTCTTTATCTACAAAAGAGCGAAATTGCGGAACGTGCATTTTCACTTTTTCGTCGGCGTTTTTTTCTGCCATGGTGGGACTCGATTGGCGATGGTTAAAGGAAATTTAAGTTTGGGGTGGAAACCAGAATGACTAGCGTTTGATTTTGTCGTACATCGTTTCGCTTGCCAGTTCAGCGAGCATCTCTTGCCACGATGGCACCTTCAGATTCATCTTGTTTCTCAGCAGATCGCCATTAAGGGACGCTTTACAAACAAAGTCAGATTCTGGAACGATCTCAACATCCATTTTGAACGCGTCGCGAGCCAGGCAAAGCAAATCGAATTTTGAAATGGCTTCTGGAGAAGAAAGCTGATGCAGGCCGCTAATGTCCGGGTGCGATTCAATAATGTCACCGACGACTTGACTCATAACGATCGTTGAAACGCCGGTGTAAAGTGCGTTGGTAAAGCCTTTGATCGTTTTCCCGTTTTGCTGCAGGAACCATTCAAGCAACTCAGAAAACACGTCCAACTCTCGACCAATGAAGCTGGACCGAATCGTTAGCGAGTGGTCATATCGAATTTCGCCAAGTGCTTTTGTCTGGCCGTATTCATCAGTGGCGGTCGTATGACTCTGCTCGTCGTAGTCACCTAACGCCCCATCAAAAACGCAATCCGTGCTGAAGTGAATCACTCTCGCGTTATTCTTCTGCCCCCAATCGGCCAGCCGATGTGGCAACAGTGCGTTGACGGTGATGGCTTCGAGTGGGATTTTGACTTCGGGGCGACGTTTGGTGATGCCCACACAATTGAGAACAACATCCGGGCGAACGCTATGCATGACGCCGCGAAGTTTATCAAAATCGTGAACGTCAACGCTATCGATGATTCGATCGGTTTCAAATAGACCCGTCTCGCTGAAACAGTCTCGCGTACGATGAAGCGTGCCGTAAACAGTGCCAAAACGATCTGACAAGCGTTCGAAAAGTTTGTGCCCGATCAAGCCGGAAGCACCCAATATTAAAATTCGTTTTCCCAAGAGAAGTTACTCGCGTAAGATTTTGGAGGGTCAGTTTCTTAACGATAGCCAACTGAAAAACAGGCGATTTTGAAGCGATCGTTTCGCAGCCTTACGCAGTTCCCAGTTCAGCTTTGATTTCTGGCAAAGACAACAACAGCTCTTTGGTGCCTTCGACGTCCAACATGGTGCCACTGTCAGATGCGTAGTCTTGAGTTGCATCGAGTTCCGTATCGCCTTCGGTGAAGTACTTTGAATAATCAAGGTCACGTTCATCCATTGAGATTCGAAAGAAGTCTCCCATGTCCTGGGCGCGACGAAGCTCTTCCGCACTTGCCAAAACCTCATGGAGTTTTTCGCCATGGCGTGTGCCGATGTGTTTGACTTCTACGTTACTGTTGAACAACTCCTTCAAAGCGACGACTAAAGTATCGATCGTGCAAGCAACGGCTTTCTTGATAAAAATATCGCCTTGCTGTGCGTTGGTGAACGCGAATTGAACGAGCTCAACGGATTGACTGAGCGGAAGCATGAATCGCGTCATGCGTGGGTCGGTCACCGTGATGGCTGAGTTCTCTTTGATCTGGCGGATGAACAATGGGATCACCGAACCGCGCGAGTACATCACGTTTCCGTAACGCACCGAGCAGACTTTGGTGTCGGTTTTTTTCAACCGGCGAGCGAACGATTGAGCGACTTTTTCCATCAATGCTTTGGTCATCCCCATCGTGTTGACGGGATAGACGGCTTTGTCAGTACCAAGGCAAACGCAACATTCGACTTTGTGTTTAACTGCCGAGTCGACGACGTTGAAGCTACCGGTGACATTGGTTGCGACGGCTTCCATTGGAAAGAACTCGCAGGACGGGACTTGCTTTAAGGCCGCAGCGTGAAAGACGAGATTGACGTCCTCCATGGCTGAGTCGATGCTGGTCTTGTTGCGGATGTCGCCGATGTAAAATTTCAATTTTGGATTCGCCAGACGGACACGCATATCCTCCTGTTTCCATTCGTCGCGGCTGAAGATTCGAATCTCGCCAAAGCCTTGGTCCAACAAATGCATGACCATTGTTTTTCCGAATGAACCAGTACCTCCAGTAATCAGTACCGTCTTGTTTGAATTGTCAGTCGTAGTCATAGAAGAGTTCTCGATATTAGAAATCGCACTGAGCGAAATTGGTTACAGTAGAAATCGAAAATCGCATTTTGGAGAGCGATTCTAGGTTCAAAATATGGGGTTGAATAGGATCAATTGGCACTTGGCAGTGAATAATCTTAGTTGGAAAATTGCGAGATATTCGCTTAGGTCGCTCGCATCGTGAAATTAGTTGTAAGACACTTTAGTCAGCCATTCTGGGGTGTCCAAACTTGGAAAAGTACCCAAGCAAAAACCACATCACGCAGGCGGTAAACGCTTGAGTAAAATACAACTGAGTCAAGCATCCCAGTGCGGCGAAAACCAAAATCGCAGACCAGGCTTGAAACATTAATTGCTGATCCAGTGTTGCGTGATGTCGATACCGCTGAACTCGCATAAATGAAAACACCAAAGCGGCGGCAAAAGAGAAAAGCCCAACGAGTCCGCCCTTCAAACCAAAGTCCAAAAATTGATTGTGCGGCAGGAAAAGCTTCGGCACGGCAAACGCTTTACCGCCCGACGTCTCCGCCCGCTCAGGAATAAACATTCTTCCCACTAACGGACTTTCACCAATGAAAGTAAGGGCTTCGGTCGCGTAATGAAGCCGGTTCCCGTCACCGTGCTGACGGCCCTGTACATTTCCAACTCGTTTTGCAATCAGTGTTTTCTGGAAAATACTGTCTTCGCTCGTATTGCTCATTTGCGAAAGAACGAACAACGTCCCGATGCAACCCAGTAGCACCACTCCGTAAGATGGTTTTCTGTTTCTAAAAAGGACAACCACCAAAAACATCACCCAGCCTGTGCGGGACCAGTTAATGATCATGAACGCTACGTGTGCAATCAAAGCCGCCCAATAAAGTTTCCTGTTTTGGTAAGTCTGCCCAACAAACAAAACAAAAGCAAATGAAAGTGCCAATGTGAATGGAAAGTAGTTTCTGAATTGCGGCAACACCATCGAAAGCTTCTGAACGTCTTTGATCAAGTTTCCAAAATTCAAGCCGGAAATTCGCAGCAACATTAGAAACGCAAGTGGGATAAAAATGGCCACGCCAATGACCAAAATTTTCGCGCCTTTATTGACCATGTCCTCAGTGACCAAACGATGCGCGCCAAAGAAAAAGCAAAAGATTGGCAGAATCGCCTGGCAATAGTAGATGACGTTGAGCGGGCTGGGCTTCCGGATCATCCCCACCGCAAGCGCGATGGAAAAACTGAGTAGCATTAACAACACGCAAATAGCTTCGTTGGTCAGATTAATTTCCAGCTTCGGGAATGAAGCCACAGCCGTCCAACCCACCGCAATGATCGCAAACAAAGCCAGCACATGAATCGATTGCCCCGACTCCCACGCAGCAAACGATGACTCGTTTCCAATCAACGCATCGATCATATTGAATCGCATCGTTGACGGATTGATAAAGAGCGGTGCCGCCGAAAGGGCGAACAGAAAATATACGAGTTGTCTCATTTAATATTCACAAAGACAGTTTGAGACGCGACAGACGGAATCCAAGTTTCCATTGCTGCTCCTCGTTACGTTCAAATTTAAACAGTGTTACCAACGGGAAAACGGTCACCAACATCAGTTTGACCAACAGGTTCCATCCCCAGGGTTCATTGGAAAGCAAAAGCACCGATGAGGAGATAGCTGCAAAGAGCAAGAACATAAACGCGTTTGCTTTTGTTTGCCATTGGATTTCTTTTTGCATGCAAACGAGTGCAAGCATGCAAGTTGCCATCGTTACGTAGGTAACTACAGTCGCCATCGCCGAGCCCATGATTCCATAACGAGGAATCAACAGTAAATTGCAAGCAATATTTACAGCAAAACCGAACCCCGATGTAATGGCAATCAAGCCAGTTCTTCTTTGGTAGAGCAAAGGTTGATTGAACGCCATGAAACCGGCGAGGGCTACGATCCCGACCAAAACGACTCTGAAAATGTCAATCGAGGCTGTGTAATCCTTGCCCGTTCCTAATTGGATAAGAGCAAGCAATTCCGGCACTAGCAAAATTCCGGCGGTGGCTGTGAACAGAATCAGGTAAAAGTAAATCGTCGCAAACTTCCCATATTGAAGCCCTGCATCCGGCTCATCGGCCGTTCGGAAATACCGCGGCATCCAAGCGGCTCTCAAACCCATCACAACAATGGAGAGAAAACCCGCCAGTGAATAGCCAATTTCGTATACGCCCAACTCCGTTTTCGTAACAGATTCCTGAAGCATCAATCGATCGGCACTCATCACCGCCCACATAAAAAACGCGTGCGGAAGCGTCGGCCAGCAATAGGCTCCAATCTCTCGCCAGTTGTATCCGCGCCACCGAGGGAGTGATCTTCGCAAAAGCAGTACCGCGCTAATGACAGTCCAACCTGCAAACGAAATTGTTTCGCCTACGACGGCTCCAAACAATCCCCATTTGCACCACGAAACGAGGTAAATGATCAACACGGTGGTTGTCAGAAATTGAAGGAAAGTAAACGCGCGATACTTGACCGGTTCTTCACGAATGTTCAACCAGGATTCAACGATGTTCGTTCCGCCGCGCAAGAATCCAGTTGTGATCGCGCAGCCAATCAACGAAAACGCGATAGGATTGCTTGACCATTGTTGGTAGCTATAACCGGCAAACAGAAGCAACCCGAATAACGGAAGGCCCGCTAACATTCTGCCAATCCAAAATGTTGTGATCAGCGCATCGCCTTCTTCACCGTACTGATTATGAAAACGGCGTGTAGCGAATCCAAGTCCGAATGTGAGAAGCGTAAAACTGGCAATCGAAATCGCTTGCAAGATTCCCCACTCGCCCATTTCCGGTTTTGAGAAAACGGCAATGTAGTAAGGGATCAAGACAATCCTGGCACCTTTGGTTAAAAGATCGCCAGCCGCATAGATCAACGAGCTGCCAAGAAAACTCGCTTTCTTTTTCTTGGGTTTGCCATCGGGTATCTCAACGGGTTGTTCGGCTTCCTTCTCACTCATGGTGCCGAACCCGATGTCGGTGCCGCTGAGGAGTCAGCGGAATCGCCACTCGCTGAACCGCTGCTGCTTTCAACGTCGCTACCGCCACCCACTCCAAGAACGGTGACGATGGTCAGCCAAAGGAGTTTGATGTCGAACAACACCGATGACTTGGCGACGTATTGTTTCGCCAGTTTGATTTTCGCAGGAGCAACTTCATCGATGTAGGCAGCCTGGGGGTCGCTGGATTTGGCAAGGATATCTTCTTCGTGTCGAAACGCGATTGAGTCGAGGCCTGTTATGCCAGGGCGAACGGAAAGCAGGACTTTGTAGTCTTCGCGAAACATGTCAACATACTTTTGCACTTCGGGACGTGGTCCGACAAAGCTCATGTCGCCAAAAAGAACGTTGAACAATTGCGGCAGCTCATCCAGTTTTGTTTTTCGCATCACCCGACCGATCCCCGTGATTCTGGGATCGCGATCAACCGTGACTTGCGCTCCGAGACTGGGTGCATTGACGACCATGGAGCGAAATTTGAAGATCCGAAACGGCTTGAAGTTCAGCCCCATTCGCTCTTGGCTAAAAATAATTGGCCCTTTAGAAGTCAGCTTGACCAACACGGCGCATACCACCATTGGGATCAGGAAAACGACGATCCCAACCAATGCCAACGCGATATCGAACAGCCGCTTGATCACTTTTGGTTTTCCTCACCAATTCGATTCACGTGCCCAACAACATAATTGAACTGCTCTTCGCTCATGCCGGGAAACAGTGGCAGTGAAATAATGACTTCGTAAATTTTACTGGCCGTCGGCATGCTTTGCGGCGTGTAACCGAATCGATCACGATAGAGCGGATGCAAATGCAGCGGCGTATAGTGAACGCTGGTGCTGACTCCGCTGGCGTTTAGCTGTTCGATAAACTGGCCACGATCAATTGTGAGATTTTCCGGTTTGATTTTGATGACGAACAAGTGCCATGAATGGTCAACGTGAGGCTGGACTTCGAGCGTGGTGACGAACGGAGAGTTTTCGAAGGCTTTCACGTACGCGAGCGCGAGTCGCGTGCGGTCCTGGCAAAACTTTTCGGCTTGATGAAGCTGTCCAATTCCGATTGCGGCAGCGACATCGGACAAATTGTATTTGTAGCCAGCTTCGAGAATCTCGTAAAACCATTTCCCGTTTTTCGAAAACCGATTCCAGGCCCCGCGATCAAGTCCGTGCAGACTCATGATTCGCATGCGACTGGCCAGTGCTTCGTCATCGGTCGTGATCATCCCGCCTTCGCCAGTGGTGATTGTTTTGTTGGCGTAAAACGAAAAGCAGGTGATGTTGCTTGACTCGCCAATCCGACGTCCGCGATATTTCGCCGGGAATGCGTGGGCAGCATCTTCAACGATTCCCAGCCCGTGTTTTTTTGCAGCGGCTTCGATCTCATCCATCTCACAAGCGTGACCGGCGTAGTGCACGGGCATCACGGCTTTGGTTTTCGGCGTGATCTTTGCGATCATATCGCCAACGTCGATATTAAAGTCGCCTTCTCGGCAATCAACGAGCACTGGAGTCGCACCAAGGTGGATGACGACTTCTGCAGTCGCGGCAAATGTGAGGGTCGGCACCAGGACTTCGTCACCCGGCCCAACACCGAGGGCTTCCAGGGCCAAGTGTAATCCGGCGGTCGCACTATTAACGGCGATCGCGAATTTGGCTCCGACCATCTCGGCAAACTCTTGCTCGAAACGTTTTGCTTTGGGGCCAGATGTGAGCCAACCGGACTTAAGCGTTTCAATCACGCTGTCGATTTCTTCTTGTCCGATTTGGGCCTTGAAAAAAGGAACTTCCATCTTTGTATTTTGGATCATTTCAAGACCACCATTTTCTTAAGTCGGGGAATCTCTGCTTGAGGCTTTCAATTTGTCCGTCGATAACCGAACACGAATCAGAGTCGAGCATATGACGAACGCCGGACGTGGCTTGCTCGCCGCCTGATTCTCCTGCTTCGTTTTTGCTATACAGCATTCGTTTAATAAGTTTTGATTGATGCAGCCGGGTTAGCAAGCCATGGGCACCAATTCTCCGAAGCAAAAACGACGTATTGGTTGCCATCCGAGCGAGAAGTTTTGATTTCGGTGTAATCGCTGAGTTCACCACTTCGTCAGCGCCTTCGGGCTGGAAGGTATTGTCCACGCCGAGAAACTCAAACACTTCTTTTAACACCTGGTCGTGTTCGTTGCCCAATCGCTCGACAACAAACAAGTAAATTTGCTCGGGCGGAAAGTGATCGAAGAATGGTTTCAGCCGGTCTTCAAGGCATACGCTTTGAAGCAACGTGGCTTGATCGCAAGTCGTTAACTCGTTGCGTTTTTTTCGATGTGCATACCCAGAGCCCATGATGGGGCCAATGTGTTGCTGAAGGCACTCGCCAATTTCACCGACTTCGATTCCACGCCGCACTCCAAACGAGTGAAATGATTTCAGCAAGTCATAGGGATCACGAAGATTGATGATCAATTTCAAACTTGGATCGTACTCTTTGATTGCGGTCGCAATTTCTGGAGCAAGATAATAGTTCGCCGAGAATTCACCGATTGCTTTGACCGATTCACTTTTTTCTTCAAACTGAGATTCGTACCAACTGGTCCCGTTTGAAAAATTTGTATTGAAGTACTCGGTCTCTTTTACTTTCGACAAACTGATTTCCGGGTGGGATTGAAGAAGCTGAAAAAGCCAGCTCGTTGCGCACCGCCCCGGACCAATGTTAATGAAAGTTGGCTTGGGCATGTCTGAGAACTCACGCAATCTTTACAGAATGAGTTTGTGTTCGTTCTGGCGACTTGAATTCGGGAACCAGACTTTCCAATGCTGTCATGATTTCGTCAGGCGTCGAATAGGCTACTTCTCTGAGCATTTCAATCGCCGAATTCATCTCATCCAACGAGTAGTAGCGATGGTAAGCCGTTAAGATCTTTTCATGCGAAGTTGGAATCGACTTTTCTGATTTGTAGTACAGCTCTTCATAAAGTTTTTCGCCTGGTCGTGAACCAGTGAACTCGATGTCGATTGAGCCAGGAGCCAACCCAGCCAATCGGATCAGGTCGCGAGCCATGTCAACAATCCGAACCGGCTCACCCATTTCCAATACGAAGATTTCGTTACCGTCGCCCATCGATGCAGCTTGGAGTACCAACTGCGATGCTTCAGGAATGGTCATGAAGAAACGAGTCATCCGAGGGTCAGTGATGGTAATCGGTCCGCCATCTCGAATTTGCTGTTGGAATAAAGGAACAACACTTCCGGCAGAACCGAGAACATTTCCAAATCGGGTTGTAATAAACTTGGTATCGCAAACCGAACCTTTGGCAAGGCAATATCGCTCGGCCAAGTGTTTCGTGCAGCCCATGACGCTTGTTGGGTTGACTGCTTTGTCTGTTGAAATCAAAACGAATTTTTCGACTTTGAACTCAGCGGCTTTATCAGCCAGGACTTTTGTTCCGTAAATGTTATTCAATACCGCTTCGCCGATGTTCTGCTCCGAAAGCGGAACATGCTTGTGAGCTGCAGCGTGAAATACGACTTGCGGGCGATACGTGCTAAACAACTCTTCCATTCTACGTTCGTCAGTAACGCTGGCGATTCGTGGTGACATCGTCACGCCCGGTGCCTGCTTTTTCAATTCACGTTCGATATGGAATATACGATTTTCACCTCGGCCAAGCAGGATCATTTGCTGCGGTGCAAAATTGGCAAGCTGACGACACAACTCAGAACCGATACTTCCACCTGCTCCAGTGATCAAAACGCGTTTGCCGCGAATCAATTGGGCGATCAACTCAAGATCCAATCGAGCCGGTTCGCGTCGCAAAAGGTCTTCGAATTGAACTTCACGAATCGGCATCTTGTCGTTGCCTTGAAGCTGCTGCTCCAATCCTGGAACGATACGAACATCGACCTCTGCATCAGACGCTGTATCCAATAGCGAGCGAAGTTCACGAGCCGGAACTGTTCCGCCTGCCAGGAAAACCGTTTTGACGTTATAACTCGCGGCAAGTGTTTTCAAATCTGCCAAAGCTCCAACGACTCGCAAGTCGCTGTATCGGGTCATCTTTTTGAGAGGTCGTGGTGAGACCAATCCAACGATGCGAAAGCCGAGGCCTTGTTGTGAGTTAATCAAGTGAGCAAGTTTTGCCGAAGCAATTCCGTCACCAATCATGAGTGCTGCAGTTCTTGTTTTTCTGCTTGGATCAAAGGGAGCAATTCGCTCATCCCAAACACGCCAGAAAGAACGTAGTGCACCTAAAGCCACAACGCTCAAGACCCAGTCGAATACTAAAACAGATCGAGGAATTTGGAATGGCAAAAAGAAATGATCGATTGCAATGATCAGTAGCACTGAGGCAGTCGAAGCGCGGATCAACGAAATGAAATCGGAGAAGGTAACGTATCGCCACCAGCCGTGAAAATTCCGCAACGCGTAATAGACACAAATTTTTGCACCGACCACCAAAGGAAGTCCGGCCCAGAATGTTTTCCATACCTCATTAACGTTGATTGGGAAATCAACATCCAAACGGATTAAGAATGCAGCAAGGAAAACGAGCGAAAAGACAATGGCGTGCCCAATTACGAGCAGAGGAAGGCGCAGGTCTTTTGCAATATTTATAATCTTGGTGTGGAGTCGATCACACGGAATTTTGGTGGGTTCAGAATGCATGAAAAGATGACCTGAAAATCGGGGAAAAGTCTCTAGTAAGTTATAGTTGAGGCGGGGCGAGATACCAGTCTTAATCGGGCAAAGTGGACACTTGAGCCGCGAAAACATCTACAAAAAACAATCGGGGTTTTCCTTACAACCCGACGAGTAATTGAAAACGGAGATTGCCAAAATATTGTTCGATTCAAGCGACTTCAAAGGTAGTCTCGTTTCAACCGATCACGTTCTGGCTATTGTCCCGACTTATGTAGAACAAAAAATAAAGCACGCCCAAATATCCAGGCGTGCTTCAAGCGAAAGAACTCTTAGGCTTCTCGAAAAAACTACGCTCAATCTTTTGTTAGTTGCGGAAGATGTTAAAGATTCCACCGAACTGGAAGATTGACGCGACTGCGTTAACAGCCAATTCATTTTTGCGATATTCCAAGACGATCAGATCGCCTGGTTGAACGATGACTCGCTCTGACGGGTTGGCCAAAGCGTAGCGAAGGTCCACGTCGATCGCGACTTGCTCACATCCACATTTACGAAGGATTGTGACCTGAGTAGCTGGCAAGATGCTGCCAAACCCGCTGCCGCTTGAACCTGCCGCTGCTGACACACTTCCACCAGCCATGGACATCGCTTCCAAAACGTCGATATCGTAGTCACGTGGCAATGGGAATCGTCCGCCATCCAGCAAACCGCCCGTATAAAATACGTCTCGCTCACGACCTTCGATGAAAACAATGTCACCATCTTCAAGTGTGATGTCGGCTTCGGAAAGCGTCGGGAAAGTTCCCGCTTCACCCCTGATTGGAATTCGGACTACGTTTGCCTGGTCGATCGTAGATGCTTGCGATCCATCTTGGTTTGGTGCACCAATCGCTTGCACAATCGCACCAGCGTTGGGGTTGTTCATTCCACCACGCAAGACGACGATTTCATTCTTGGCTCGCTCACTTGGCATACCGCCTGTTTCGCTCAAGGCGTGAAGGACATCGTTCTCATAAGCATCAAGCTCAATCGAGAAAGATTCAGTTTGCTTGGCTTCGTCCAAGAAAATCTGATTCCGGTTCAAGTTGTTTTGCGTATTTGAAGTGCTGCCATCTTCACGAATCACCAACACGTTGTAGGTTCGTGGCTTCATCAAAGTGACAAGCGTTTTTGAGTTGCCTTCCAAGAGGATTTTTTCCTTCTTGGTATAGGCAGCAATAATCTTGTTTTCCGCTTCGCCAATCGTAAGACCGGAAACACGAACAGGAGCAATCAATGGCAACGAGATGTAGCCATCATCGCGAACTGGAACTGGGTATCCCAATGCAGGACGTCCACCCTGAGCATCCGGGAAGTTCACAGGAATTGGCGTCTCTTTGTCGCCAGTAATTCCCTGAATGTAGATACCAAGAGTATCGCCCTTATCCAGAACATACTCTTCAGGTGGAGATCGCCGAAGCGTTAGAAAGTTGATTTGTGTTTCCGTGTCCGGCTTGCAACAGCTTGCATTAAGCACGTCACGTGCCGGGGTCAGGTTCGTAGGCCCGTAACTCTTACAGCCAACGAGACTTGCCAAGCTGCATGTCAGCAAGAGCAAAGTTGATTTATGAACGTTCCACATTGTCCGATTCTCCAGAAAGTTTTGTCCGTACGGGTTCTGCTCCACGTACAGGTCCTAACGCTTAGTTCTGTTAATTCGGATTTCCATAAATTGACCGTTAGCAGGGAACTATTAAGTCCTGTTGTTCGGGTGAGTAAAGATTTGCGGGTAGGCGAAATTATCAGGCTTCAGAAAAAATTACCTTCTGGACAGTTGTAAAAGCCACAAATCAATGCCTTTTCAGCTTTCAACTTGGATCAAACAGAGAAGGAGATTTTGATTAGCCATAAATTCAGTCCACACAAGCGGCGGCAAATGAGTAGACTGGGCAAGGTGGGGTTTACCTGCCTAAGCAACAACGGAACTCACTAACAAACAACTGAACGCGCATAAAAAAAGCGTCCTGACAAAATCAGGACGCTTCAGTGTTTTCTAGTTAGCAATCGTAAGATTACTCATCAGGACTAGCGTCGTCGTTGTTTGTAGTTGCGATAGCAACAATACCACCGATGGCACCAAGTCGAAGAAGTCGGCTTCCGCCAAACAATCCTCCACCGCCACCGCCAAACAATCCACCGCCGCCGCCGCCAATTCCGCCGCCACCGAATCGACTGCCAATTCCGCCGCCGCATCCACCACATCCGCCGCCACAGCTACCACAAGGTGCTGCTGAGAATGTGTCGTATGCAACGCTAGTGTCAGCTTGCAAGCCCAAGTTGCATGATGAGCAACCGCCAGTTGAGAATGGCTGAACATCGTATGTTGATCCACCGATGAATCCATCAGCTGAACCAAACATCTGGTAAACACCAGGCTCAACGTTTGTGAATGCGAAAGAGCCGTCTTCGCTGGCATCAACAGAATCAACAATGACTCCATTGCTTGAAAGCGTGACTTTAGCTTCCAAAGGCTTTTCTTCGCCGTCTACTTCGGCGAATGCTTTTCCAACAAGCTTGCCTTCTTTGTCGACTTTCACGTCAGAGACTTCTTTGACGATCTTTTTAGCCGCAGTAACAACAGCTTTTTCAGCTGGTGCTGTTTCAGTTTCTTGAGCAATTGATGCTGACGTCATGAACGCAGCAACAGTAAGAGCAAATAGAGTTCGGATCATGGTGATGATAACCTCGGTGTTATAAAACGCTTGGGGTGTTTTTGTTGATTATGTAAGAGACGGGGTAAACCACTGTGGTGGGTAAATGTACTAACTTTGCCCCGATATTGTAGCCTGAGGGTAATGCTCGTCAACGTCCGAATTCAAGAACGTGCAAAATACTTCACCTAACACGCAGAATCGGTAATTCGACTGAAAAGCCGTCCTTCTTATCGTTGTTTTGTGGATATTCGGTCGATTTTGTGTCCTAAAGATACGAAAATAACTTGGAACCCTTATTTTCCTATTTTTAAGTACGAAGCGATATGGCCATTGCCGTCGCCATAATTCTCTCAATCGCAGTATTTGCTGCCCCATGGCCAATTGGTGGAAATTGGGCATTCTGTCGTACTGCGCTCCTACTTGCTTCGATTCTCTCCTTGTTTGGAGTAGTCCTTTGGAGTGTGAAGCAATGGAAGCCGCAAAATAAACATATTTCGATTATTTGGCTACTTCTATTGCTTGGCGCCGGGTTCATCTACTTTCAGTCTTCCGATTGGAGCTCTTCGCTTCAAAGCAAATTTGGAAAACACAATCCACCGATCAACATTACCAAACTGGATAATTTGGACCCTCCGGTGGATGTCGAAAACTTGCCCAAGCGGTCGATTTCAGTTTATCCGGCTGCCACCCGTGAGAAGTTGGTTGATTTGATCCTGGGAATCGGATTGTTTTTTGCAAGCAGCATTTTGCTAGTCGAACGAAAGACGATTTATCCCGTTTTGATTTCGCTGGTTGCCGTCGGCGTAGCAATCAGCTTTTTTGGCGTGATTCAAAACTTGTCATGGAACGGCAAACTGTTTTGGAGCTACGAACTGCTTTCAGGTGGTGGACCGTTTGGTTCGTTTGTAAACAAAAACAATGGAGCGGGATTCCTGCTCATCACGTTTAGCGCGTCGTTGTTCTTTATTGCCCATCCGCTGTTTATCTGGAACCGGAAAACCCAACCAGAAGGCTTGGTTTTGTCTTCAGTTGACTGGGAAGCTGAGCGGAACGAAGAAAAGTCACTGATCGAACGATTCACATCAACGATTGCGATGCTTGAGCCCAAACACCTTTATGTTGGTGCCGCAGTGGCAGCAATTTTTGCGGGCGTGTTCGCATCACTTTCTCGTGGCGGCATGGTCGCGTTGGTGGGAGCGACGTTGGTTACGTTTTTTGTATTGGCGAAAATCAACCGCTTTATAGTGACAGTGCTAACACTGGCATTGGTCGCGGTCGTTGTTCTGTTTGTAGTGTATTCAGAGCAAGACGTTGGGATTTCCGATTCCCTGGAATCACTTACCGATATTGGTCACGCCGCAGCTCCAAGACTTGCCCACTGGCAAGACGCTTGGCCATTCGCGGTAGACAATGCAATTCTTGGGTGCGGAAGCGGTACTTATCGTTACGTATCGCCTTCATTTCAGTCGTTCTACTTCACGCGGACCTACGCTCACGCCGAATCCATTTACCTGGAAACCTTTGTTGAAATGGGGATCGGCGGCGTTTTACTTTTGCTTGTTGTAGTCAGTTACTGCTTCGTACTTTCGTTTCAGCTCCTGAAGCGCAGAGAGTCGTTTGACAGAGCACTGGGTGTCACGGGTGTAGCGTGCCTGGTTGGACAAGTGATTTCCTCCGCGTTTGACTTCGGGCTTTACCAACCAGCCAACACCACCGCGATGGCAGTTTTGATGGGTGCGATCGTTGGCCGCGCCAGTCGAATTGAAAACGCTCGATCCAACAAAGTTTCAGCAACCGGAGTGCGTTTTGCTTTGACGCTAGGCATGGGAGCCATCATCTTCTGTAGCGTCTGGGCGGTATACAACTCATACGGAATTGAATCACGCAAACGGGCCACTCGATCAATTGCTTTGTTGAATCGCTACAAAGCCAAAGACGTGCCGATGGCACGCCTGGAATTGGACAAAATCGAATCACAACTAAACAGAGCAGTTAAAATTGTTCCCGGCGATTTCAAAGCCCATTATCAGCTTGGCGAATTGGGCGTCGTCAGATATCGAGTAGGTCAATCGAAGACTCTAACCGAGCAAGTAACGCAAGAGCTGGCGGCACTTCAAAAATCGGGAACCAGCGCCCAGCAAAAAGAAGCGCTAGAGATGCTTTCAAGCATTGATGCCCCGGCGATTTGGGCTTCAACCTCCATGTCGGCTTTACACCGCGAAATTCGCTATCTCGATCGAAACAACAAAACTCTGGCTCAACAGATACGAAATGAGGAAAGTGTCCAGCAATACCTTAAACCTGCGTGGGAAGCGTACAATCGTGCAGAATTGCTTTGTCCACGCCAAGCTCGTACAAAGTTTCGTTTGGCACAAATGAGTGCGCTTTTCGATCCCGCCCTTGAACGAGAAGCAGGCCATTTACGGTCGGCACTGTCTCGAACGCATTCCAATACTCAATTGCACTTCGATTGTGGATTACTTGCGTTAAGCAGTGGCAATCAGGAAATGGCCGTTCAACTTTGGTCAAAATGCCTCTCATCCCCTCACTTAAACGCCCAAGAACGAGTCATCGTGGAACTAAGCCAGGCCGAATTACCCATGAAACTGTTGTTTGAACAGGTTTTGCCTCAAAACCCTGAAAGCCTGCTCCGCGTTGCCCGAAAATATTTCCGAGAACCAAGGTTGGACCTTCCAAAACGCATGCTGCTTGTACATACTAAGCGGGTAATTGACAAAGAAACTGAGCTTTCCGACGCGTTGCGGTTCTTCTATCTGGGAGAAGCGGACAGGTTAAGCGAACAGTTTGATTCCGCAGCCGAGAACTACAAAAAAGCTCTTGATGCTGACTCTGCAAGGATTGCATGGCGATTTGAGTACGCAAAGTGTTTACATCAAATCGGTGAATTCGACGAGGCGATACGCCAACTCAAAATTTGCGAATTAGAACCCAGCCCAATCCACTCTTATATCAACTCACTATTGGTACGCATACGCAGAGACCGCGCAAACGCGTCCAAATGAAATCTATTTGGATTAGATTTTAGAACCCCATACATAACAACTCGATTGATTGAATAACGGAGTCCCTCGAATGTCACTTATCAATGTTGATTTTCCCAATGGACCAAATCATCCCAACAGCCGACTTCAGGGAGCACCTCAGGCGCCGGCCAAGGCAGATACGTACAGCCTCGACATTTTTGATCTGATCAAACGAAAGTTCTGGATCATTCAGTTTTTCGTACTCGTGGGAATCGGCTTGTCATCGCTGTATTACCTCAAAGCGCCAAAAACGTACGAGTCGATCGCGACCATTTTCGTGGACGAGAAATCCGCTCCCTCAATGGGCGACAACGATTCCTTTTCAAACGAAAATTCGATTGAGAAATATCTTGTAACGCTTAAGAGTACAAAAATCCTCGCACCAGCGATTGCAACCGGAAACTTTCGTGACTTGGATAGTTTCGAAGACTGCTCAGACATTCTTTATTACCTGCGTGAAGAAGACGCACTGTCCGCCAAACCGGCCGACGCGAAATCCAACTCAGGTGTTATCAAACTAGCGTTCCGCGGAAAGTCACCAGAAGAATGCAAACTGGTACTGGACGAGATCGTCTCGACTTTTGACCAGCACATCATGTCAACGACAAAGAACATCGGTGGCGAAACTGCCGAGTTGGTTTCAAACATCAAAGACCAGATGTTGACGCAATTGGAAGAGGTTGAATTGGAGATTCGCGAACTGATGGTTCGTCCGGAAATCCTGAACATTGACGGTCGTGTTGTTAACCCACACCAGCTTCAACTAAGTCTGTTGAATCAAGAGCTTCACGATATTCAAAGCGAGCGTCGGAAAATCCAGGCTCGTGTTGAGAACGTACAGCGAGACGTCGCCATGGGAAAAACGCCGGACAATATGGTCCTGGAAATCATGAGCGAATCTTCGGACAACAAAACTAATTCAGCTTACGCAACCGTCCAAAGCCAGTACGTTGAACTAAAAGTCCAAGAGCAAGAACTGTTGAATCAGTTCGGTGAAGACCACCCGGATGTACGCTCAATTCGCAATAAAATTGAGACCGTAAACAGAATGCGTATGCAAGAACTTGCAGCGATGCAAGGAAGCTCACGCCGGGAAAACACGGCTTCAACACAAAATCTTGTTGCTGACTTTTTGGCTCAGATGGAACGAAAAGTCGCCATGCTGAATTCGGAAGAAAACAGCTTGAACCAGTCAATTCAAATTGAACAGCAAGAGTCAACTTCTGTTTCAGCTCTGGTTGAAAACCTGAACAGCTTGCAGCGAAAGCGCGAACGACTTGAGCTAGGCTCGGCCGCAATCATTGAGCGACTGGGTTCGATCAACGCTTTGAAAGAACACTTGTGGCGTGACTTGTCTGTTCTTGATCCACCGTCACTAGGTGAAAAAGTAGCTCCAAGTTTGCCAATCAGTTTGGCCGCTGGATTTTTCCTGGGCAGCCTACTGGGATTGCTATTCGCTGGATTCAAAGATATCGCTGAGAAAACATTCCGCTCTTCAGACGACGTTGGCAAATTGCTTGCCACCCGTGTTATTGGGCATGTCGGCATGTTCTCAAAAGTTCGATCTGGAAAACGGAACTCTCAGTTCCCTGCGGTCGCGCCAGAAATCGTTGCCATGCACGCACCCGCGTCGCAGGCAAGCGAATCGTATCGCGCGATTCGAACTTCGATTTTCTTCGCTGCTCAAGAGAACAATGCGAAAGTGATTCAAGTCACCAGCCCAACTCCTGGCGATGGAAAGTCGACAACAATATCCAACCTCGCCGCATCAATCGCTCAATCCGGGCGACGTGTGCTTCTGATTGACGCGGATATGCGAAAGCCTGTTCAGCACAAATTGTTCGGCGTCTCCAATGACGTTGGATTGACGTCTGTCATCAGCGGTGGAGCAGAGCCTGACGAAGTCATTCAGGTAATTCAGAAAGAGTATCTTTCGATCGTGCCAGCGGGTCCGATTCCAGCCAACCCGGCCGAATTGCTGACTTCTGCACGCTTCGCAGCGATCATTGATCAGTATCGAAACATGTTCGATTTCATCCTGATTGACTCTCCACCAATGCTTGCCGTTACCGATCCAAGCATCGTTTGTGGACACGTCGATTTGGTTTACATGGTCATGAGAATTCGCAACGGCGTTCGCACAAGTTCAGCTCGAGCCAAAGAAATCATCGACTCGATGGGCATCGAACTGGGCGGCGTGATCATCAACGGTTTGCGACGGCGAGACCAAAAGACTTATGAGTATTCTGGCCAATACGGTTACGGAACTTACCAATACGGTAAAAGCCCGGCAGCTAAATCAGCCCCTATGTCGACTCCAGCTCCTGCTCCCAAAGGACGAACGGGCCGACCAAGTACCCGAGTTTAATTGCGTCAAATTGACCTACTCTCAATGCCAGTGTGCGAAAGTGTTCTTTCGCGCACTGGCGAGCCGAGATCTCAACCTTTGCTGAACTGAAATGCAATAGACCCACGTTTTCAAGCATCAAGCTTACGGTCGCTGGTGTGAAGTCCGTATATGTTCGACCTTGGATGATGGTTTATCCCAGTCGCAGTGACTTTACCGATCGTGGTTAAGCCCAAACGTTTGACACGAAAGGGTTTGACACGAAATGGCCTGATTCTAGAATGAAATCTGATGTGGCCGGTATCTCAATGGCAGAAAGCCTCCGTCGGTCGTCTTTTAGAAGTGAGTTTGTCCATGTTTGAATTTGAAACAACAACTTTTCTGTTTGCCGTCATTGGAATGCCTGGCTTACCTGAAATGCTGATCATCGGTGCCATCTTTTTGTTAATTTTTGGTGGTGCAAAACTACCGAGCTTGATGAGAAACCTTGGTCGAAGCGTCAACGAATTCAAAACTGGTATTAAAGAAACTCCTGCTGACGCCGGTATCGAAGACAAATCGGACGACTAAGACCAACATCATCTTTCCAGTCTCATGGCGATTTATTTCTACCTGCGATGAGACTTGCCGTTTGTTGAAGCCATTTGGAAAGCCTTTCCGTTGATGATCGCATTTTTTGGAATTGGAACGCCCGGTATCGGCGAAGCAGTTTTGATTGGCGTCGTTGCAGTTGTGCTGTTTGGCAAACGACTTCCTGAAGTGGCCCGATCGCTTGGCAGTTCATATCAGCAATTCCGCAAAGGTCTAACTGATATCCAGAACTCTATCAAAGAAGACATCGATTTGGACCTGGAATCCGGCCCCACCACCAAGCGTTTACCCGACTACAGCGACGCACACGACGACTTCGATGAACCGACGGCACCAAAATTCGAACCGCCAGTCGAAGAAGACGCGTAACCGAAAACCCGACGCGATGAATATCGACCCGATGAAAATCGACGCGTAGCGAGGAACTGGAAACCCGACGCGTTAGCGAGGGAGCAGCAAGTTGGAACCCCGACGCGTTATAGGATTTTGCATTGAGCTGTATGAGCCGTTTGTAGTCCCGCCTTTAGGCGGAATGGCAACGAGCCGGCTAAAGCCGGTACTACGAACAAGTTGCGGCGAACCATGCAAAATCCTAGTTAGCGGGAGCAGCAAGTTGAAAACCCGCCGTTTTTAGAGAGCTGAACACAGAGAGCAACGGCCCCCTCCACTTCACTCCCCCTCACCAGCGTACTACTTGTCATCCTGCACAAACGGCTTGCCCTCTTCATAGATCGCCATCCGAGCCTTGAACTCGCCGGTCTCACTGGCTGATTCAGCCGAAGCCAACCCGATCACTTTCGCCTGGGTTGTTTTAGCCACTTCGAAATTACCAAGTGCCGCCTCAACCGCTGCCTTGGTGTCAAGATTCAACGCCGTCTCACCGCCAAGCGATATTGCCTGAGCGACAAACTTACTGGCTGACTTTGCATCGCGAATCGATTGCTCAGGACAAGTCGCTTTTAGCCAAGCCATTCGCTGCAATCCGATAGGTGATTTTTCAATCTTAAGCGCTGCCGCATAACCATCCTGGGCGTCCTGCCATCGCCCAAGGCTTTGCAAACAATCAGCACGATTGATCAACGCGGCATCCGATTTCTTCGCTGAATCCAATTTCAGAACCTGCTCATAGTCCTTCAAAGCAACCTCGTATTTAGCCAACGCGAAATTTGCGTGTGCCCTGCCAGTCAATGCCTCGGCGTCGTTCGAATTAAAACGCAACACTGCTTCATAATCACGGACCGCTTGCTCAAACCCGACCCGGCGGACATCTTCATCCAAAACCTTCGTTGCCGGATTATTAGAATCGACCTGTTTAGCATCGGCTTGCGCTGAATCAGCGGCAGCAATTACCAGCTGCGCACCACTGCCAATTTTACTGCGTTGATAAAGTGCTTCCGCCCGATTAAACCAACCGTTTACTGAATCCGGTTTAAGCTTAACGACTTGTGTGAAGTCCTTGATCCCCTGATCGTAGTTGCCATTGTCGACGTGAGCGATCCCGCGGGCCATCCAGGTTCGCACGCGTTCCGGTGCTTTGATGGTTGCATCGTCAAAGTCCTCCATGCCTTGGCGGAAAACGGACGTGTAACGACTATTGCCGATTTGCCGAAGCTGTTTTGACAATTCGATTCGTTTTTCTGCACGGCGATTAAGCGCCCAACCAGTCAACGAAACAACGTACCGACGATTCGTTTCGTTGAGCCCCACAGCCAAAGCTTCGTCACACTGCTTAAGAAACGCCGTGTAATCCGTCAACGTCTTGGTCTTTTTGGTCGCTTCATAAATTGCACCAACCAATTCTGTCTGTTTCTCGGTCGGTGCATCAAGTGGCTTCAACGCGACAGCGCCTGCGGAAGCCGAGGCGTTTTTACTTGCGGCCTGCTTCGAATTCTTAGGCTCCGTCTTTTGATCCGAATTTGTCTGTGCCAGGGTATGACGTTGGCATTCGACATTGATTGGAAACATCAATGCCAAAAGAGTCAGAATCAAAACTGCAGTGTTTGCTGGTTGCTTAGAAATTGATTGGGTCATCATTATCCCTCCGTGGAAAATCAGATCAGTCTTCGGGCAAATTGTTATTAATAAATTCTATTAAGCTTGTGGTTCGGTCATTCGCATTGGGTCAAGGGCTTCGTTGAGCTGATCCTCAGGAAGGATTTTTTGCTCGATGCAAAGCTCACGAATTGTTTTGCCGGATTTAAACGCTTCCTTCGCAAGCTTGGACGCTTTTTCATAACCGATGTACGGATTGAGGCTGGTGCACATGGATAGACTTTTCTCAACGAACGAACCGCACACTTCGATGTTGGCTTGCATGTCGGCTGCACAGAAATCAACGAACGCCGTCGTACCGTTTGAAAGCAAGTGAATACTCTCGAGCGTCGTTTGGCACATCACCGGCATCATGATATTCAACTGGAACTGGCCACCTGCCGCACCACTGACGGTGATTGTCTGGTCGTTACCCATGACTCGCGCGGCCAACTGCATCATGCTTTCACACATCACAGGGTTAACCTTGCCAGGCATGATTGAACTTCCCGGTTGGCGAGTAGGTAACGCGATTTCGTAAAACCCACAACGCGGGCCCGAGCCAAGCCAACGAATATTATTGGCAACATTGAACAAAGTAGAAGCAATCGTTCGCAAGTGCCCATGACACGCGACCAGCCCATCGCGTTGGGCGTTGGCTTCGAAATGATTGACGGCTTCAACAAACGGGATGCCTGTCGAATCGGCGATGGCTTTGGCAACTCGGCTGCCGAATTCTGGATGGGTATTAATGCCAGAACCAACTGCCGTTCCGCCAACTGGCAACTCCAACACGCAGGTAACGGCTTGCTTGGCACGTTCAACCGACAATTCGATTTGCCGTGCCATCCCGCCAATCTCTTGACCAAGTCGTAGTGGCGTGGCGTCCATCAAATGCGTGCGACCAATTTTGATAATTTGGTCCCAGGCCGCGGCCTTTTCCGAAAGAGTTTTTGCAAATCGTTCGAGTGCGGGAATCAAACGGTTGGTAATCCCTTCACCAACTGCAACATGGATCGCGGTTGGGAAAGTGTCATTGGTACTTTGCCCCATGTTTACGTGATCGTTGGGGTGGATGGCTTTTTCAGCAGCAAATCGGTCACCACCAGCGTGCTCAATCGAGCGATTGGATATGACTTCATTAACATTCATGTTGCTCGAAGTACCAGAACCGGTTTGAAAGACGTCGATCGGAAACTGATCGTCCAGTTTTCCATCGATAACGTCCTGGCAAGCCTTCAACATTGCTTCGACTTGGGCATCATCAAGCGGATTTTTGCCCGTCCCGGTAAGTTTTCCCAAATCTCGATTGGCAGTCCCACACGCATGTTTGACCCGGCCCATCGCATGAATCATCGCAGGAGGAAGCTCCCAACCTGAAACCGGAAAGTTCTCCACAGCTCTTTGAGTCTGGGCGCCGTAATACGCCTGAGCAGGAACTTGGATCTCACCCATTGAGTCGCGTTCGATGCGTTTTTCGTTTGCAGTTGCGTTTTCGATTTCGCTGGACATCCAATTAATCTTTCTGGTTCTTCGCGGTATGATAACTATTGGTCAAAAATGCACCAAGCCGAAGGCGAGGCTCTAGTCGGCGTTGGCAAAAAATTGCTAGCCATTTTTACCAAGATTATATCCGTTTGCCATCAACGATCCACGCCAATTGACTGGTGTGGGTTATTGTTTTCACCACTTGGCTCAAATTTCCAAGCAGCCAAACGCCTCCAAAGCAGCCAACACAAACTGCCAAACTACCAAGCCGCCAACCATTCCGAACAACATAACTCAACAGGTAACCATCCCAATGGACTTTCAAGCGATTCGCAAGGAATACGAAAATACAGGCATCGACGAGTCCCAATTGCCTGACGCACCGCTGGAATTATTCCGCACTTGGTTCGACGTAGCTGTCGAAAAAAGTCCTGGCCGCTGGTTTGAAGCCAATGCGATGTCTTTGGCGACGACTGATCTTGAGGGAAATGTTTCCAACCGGTTTGTACTTTTGAAGGGCATTCAAGAAAACGGGATCCGCTTTTTCACCAACTACGACTCGCACAAGGGACAACAACTGGCGGCTAACTCGAAAGCCTCGGTTGCGTTTCATTGGCCGTATCTTGGTCGCCAAGTCCGCATTGAAGGAACAACTGCAAAAACATCTCGAGAGGTTTCAGAGACTTATTTCCATTCGCGCCCTCGTGGATCGCAAATCGGCGCCGCAGCCTCGTCACAGTCTGCCATCGTTAGCTCAAGAGAAACGCTCGATGAAGAACGAAGAAATTTAGAAGCGAAATATGAAGGCCAGCCGATCCCTTTGCCAGAAAACTGGGGCGGCTATTTGTTGACTCCGACAAAGTTTGAGTTCTGGCAAGGCCGTTTGGATCGATTGCACGATCGCGTTGCTTATAGACTCGAAAATAATCGTTGGACGAAATCAAGATTGTCACCCTAACCACGTTAAAAAGGGTTAAGATCAAAGGGCTAAGATCTCCAGCCACCTTACCGTTTGAAGTCTAGGTAAACTGGGAGCAATATTTGGGTTGTAGGGATAACGACAAGCTAGACACCCCACAATCCGTTAGGATTGTTGATTAAACTCCCCAAATTTATTGGCCCATCTAGCGTACTCAATTATAGTGGCGTTTAAGAATCAAACTAACAATCCTTTTGCACATCGGCCAATTCAGGAGCCAATTCAATGACAAAATTTTTCTCACACTTAACTTTGGCGTTGCTTCTAACTGCATCAATGGCTTCTATCTCAGCAGCTCAAGAAGTTGCAGGCCCAGAAGGCTCAACACTCTTTGTCAAAGTCGCTCAAACTGAGCTTTCCGGAACACCTGTTGATTTAGCGGAAATCAAAGTCACAACGAGCTTTGGAGATGTTTCGATTCCACTTGCAAAAATCGATGGAATCAAGATGCACGTCGACAACGAAGACTCAGCCGTAATCGCTTTCAAAAATGGCGACTTGGTAACTGGCAAAGTTGTGCTTGAAACAATCAACTTGAAAACAAGCTGGGGCACAGCTCGAATCAACACGTCACAAATTGAAACTGTTATGGCAAGCCGTAACGCTCGTTTCTACGCTGACTCAAGTGGTGGAACAAAAGGCTGGCGTTTCACAACAGCTGCTCCCACTCAGACACCGATTCGTCCAAACACTTTCAACAATCAGCGACAGTAAACCACCTATCGCTTGTTTGAACACTTAAAAAACGGCCAATCGTTCCGCAGGAACGGTTGGCTGTATTTCCAAACAGAGGTTTGAGCAAACTCATGATCCTCTTGAAAACACTATTAACCTTCATGGCAATTTGTTTGCTGCAGTGTAGCGCTGTTTTTAGCTCAATTTCCCAAGGGCAACAAACTCGCACCCAGGTTCCTCAAAAACCAGTTGCTTTGATTTTGGAGTTAAGCTCCAGTCAAATCCTTACGCTCAAGCAATCCGGTAGCCTGCGAACGACGCTTCCCAACAAAGTCATCAACCGAGTACATTCCGTTCGCTTGAAACGTCAAACAAGTTTCCTGGAAAAAGCTCAAACCGTACAAGCCAAAACAGACAAACTTAACCGCACTGTCTCTATTGAAGTCGACGATGCAATTATTGACAGATTGGATTTCCAACCGGTTGAGATAAAAATTTACGAATCAAATTTTGAATCGATCGCGATCGCTTATAAGCCACCCAAGAGAAAAACTCAGGGAACAGCACCTGTATCGACTCCCGATACAAACATGTTTTTTCGCATAAATGATAAGCGTGGAGTGATGGGTGATTTTAGCGACACCGATTCGCTTCAATTTACAACCGGTTTTGGAGATGTAAAAATCCCTCTAAAACAAATATCCGGAATTCGATTCAATGCCAAGAGTGAACAAGAGGTGTTTGTTACACTTAAAAATGGCGACGCCTTTTCGGCCACAATCGAATGGAAAAAAATTGAAGTAAAAACACGTTGGGGAACCAAAGAACTTACCGTCAGCCAGTTAGAATCGATTACTGCAGATCGAGAGTCGAGATACGCTATTGATTCCAAGGGTCGGTATTTGCTTTTGCCAAATCAAGCATTGCAGAGAAATGCACTGCAGAGAAATCAGGCATTGCAAAGAAATCAATCCAATCAAAATTCATTCAACCAAAACTAATTCGAAAACTAAAACGCTCAATCAGGAGAAGTTAATGTCAGTCGTAAAATCAATTTCAAAATCAGTCTTTCTAGCGTTCGCATGTCTTGCGCTGGTTAGCAATGTTTCTGCACAAGACCAAACTCGTTTTGTGCTTAAACTGGACGGCGATTTGCTTTCCAGCTTTGAAAGCTATGGAAGTCTTCGCTCAGAGGTTCCTGACCAGTTCAAAGAGAAAATCAGTTTTGTTGAACTTCAGTTCGCTGATACCAAAGATAAAGAAGCCGTCGAAATGGACCTTGGCCTTCAAATCAATGGTGACAACGCCAACATCGTGTTGGACAACAAAGCGATCATGGCAGTCAAAGACCACCCAGTTCGTGTCGCCGTACCGGCCAACAAGAATTCGTTCTCACAAATCGTATTGATGTACGATGCACCGGTTAGTGTCACCGCACCACAAATGTCAAAAGCTGGCACACCGATCGACATGTTCTTCATCAAATTGTCAGATTCAAAAACAATGTCAGGCTCCATCGACGGTTTTGACAACTTCGAAATCGCAACTCGATTTGGCAAAGTTTCAATGCCAATGGATCAAGTCGCCGGTATCAAGTTCCACACTGACAGTGACGATTCAGCCGTCGTTGTTTTGAACAATGGTGACACAATTACAGGTGTCCCAACGATTCCTGCGATCCAATTGAAGACTTACTGGGGTCAAGCTGACATCGAGCCAAAATCAATCGAGTCGTTGACCACAACTTCCAACGCGAAATTTTCTCAAGCCAGTAGTGACTTCGGTACACGCTGGACACTAAAAACTGGCAACTCGTTTGCTCCTGGTGCACGCAACTAGTAGGCAGCCTGTCTCAACTCAATTCCGGTTGTACTCGCGTAAACGTGAAGTGCACTTGAAAACCAGATCGAGACAATACCAGTTGCAAACTATGGGTTAGCCTGCAAACGTATTGAGCGTCTTTTCAAGTTAACCACAGTTTTCGATTTAGCTTTATCCAGCGGCGCGACTTCGTGCCGCTGGATTTTTTTGCGCTGTTTTTTCGATGGGGCAAAAGCAAAATCTAGCAGCCTTCTTCCTCAAAGCCAGTTCTACCTGGTTCAAGGCATACGGCTATCGGCCACCCGCAACTTTCTTCCAACCAAATAAAGCCGCTTGTTCTTCAAAAAGTAGTCGGCCGTTTGAAGGATTTCAAAATCATCTGGCAAACGATTTTTCAATGAGTCAAATTCTTCCTCGGTCGTAATAAACATAGCCTCGGAATTTTGCTTTAAGAATGCTTCGACCGACGTCCGCGGTTTGGGCTTCCAAAACAGACGATCAGATTGGGACAAATCAGACTCGCCAATCTCATGAATTGGCCGATTCGCATAAAACACCCAACTCGACTCAAGGACTCCAAACGAAGCCAAAGCGGCCTTCGGATTAAGTTTGATCTCCTGCATTAAAATATGACTTTGCTGCTCCCGGTCAAGCGAAACTGTTCCAAATCCAAACAGACAAAGCGCGAATGCAAACGCACCAGCAGCAAACAGACTTGGGATTTTCTTCGACTGTCCATTACGCAGGCAAACGATCAACGCCTCGCCTGTAAAGACTGGAATCAACCCGATTGCAGCCAACCAAACCTGCCCCGGAAAAAAGCTCGATGCGGCGTACCAGAATCCCGCCGCAATCATCACGCCTGATAACACAAGTCCACCAAACGCGGCATGATACCAACCGGTATGGACACCAGCCCCGCCGGAACTGGAACCAACGATTGACTTGCCAGATCGCGAAAGACTCACCAAACAAATCGCCGCCAATCCCGCCAACGCAGGATAGCAAGGCGTTACGTAGCTTGGCAGTTTCGTTTGCACAATTGAAAACGCTCCAACCTGCACCGCGATCCAGCACAAGAAAAATGTGTTGGCAATTCGAGTTGGGTTGGTTGGGTTTTCGGACGAGCTTTCACCATTTCCATCAAGAGGCTTCTTGCCAAACAGAAACGCGACCAGCACTGGGCCCCATAACACCGACCACGGGAAAAAGCCAACGAGGATAGCCAAAGGATAAAACCAAATTCCACCACTGTGGTCTTCGAGCACCGTTGTCGCGCGGCCAAAGTGCTCACCGACAAAAAACAGTCTCGTAAAATCGCCGTCTGTTCGAGCATCAACCATCAGGAACCATGGCGCAGCAATCAGCAGCACGATCGCCGCGGCCAAAATCGGGCGCATGGCCCAAAGCGTTTTTGAAAAATGAATTGGATGAAAAGGACGGACACAACTGAGCAACATCGCCGCGGCCGCTCTTGTAAAACTTGACGGCCTATCAGTAGCCCTTGCAGGCAGCCGTTGGATCAACATGAACATTCCGATCATGGCCATCGGCAACAGGAACCCAACTGGTCCTTTTGCCAATACGCCCAACCCCATCGCGACATACATACCGATCACGAACCACTTATTCTGTGGAAACCAGGCATTGGGCTTTTTAGGATCGGCCAAATACGACGCGTGCGATCTTGAATGACTTGAACCAGAATCGCTGGAACCGGAAAACGTGCCAAGGACGTACAGCATCATTGCCATCGTGCTGAAGAAAATCAGCACCGAGTCCGGTGTTACAGCCCGTGCCGCGACGCAGAACATCAAACTGGTGGAAAGCGCGATTCCTGCAATCAGGCCGGTCGTCGCTCCAGCCAATCGACGGACCAACGCATAAGTCATTAGTGTCGTCCCAACGGCCAACGCCGCCGACCAGAAACGGGCTGAGAATTCGTTGACACCCAACACCCAGTACGCGGACATCACCAGCCAATAGAGCAACACGGGTTTCTGGTGCCGAAGCTCGTCGTTAAAGATCGGAACCACCCAATCACCGCGAGCCATCATTTCTGCGGCACACCCAGCGTTACGTGGCTCGTCGCGGTCCCAAAGTCTTGATTGGCCCAGGTTTACAAAAAAGGTCGCGCCGGCAACGAACAAGATGATTGCACAATGCCAAATCGTCTTGGACCGTGGCTCGTACAAGTTTTTTGACACGTCGCTCAATCTCGAACCCTGAAACAACTGGCAAGAACATAGTCAGAGCCAAGAGTTTAGAAAGATTGGAATTTATCGACAACGCCAAGATATTGAGTAGAAACTTACGCTACAAAACATGGCTATCGTTGGCGACCAACCATTATTCGCAGATCAAAACGCTACCGCTAAAGCTGAAGCCAGCAGTGAAATTATTCGGTCCACCGGAACGATCAAACGAAATTGAACTGACTCCAACCGCGTTGAAGGGTGGTGCCCCGCCGTAAGTTGGCACATCAGTAAATACAATCCGCCCAGCAGCTTGATTGACCGAACCGTTGACAGTTGGATCAGTCACAAATTGAGCCCCGTTTCGAGTTACGACTTGAACAGCATCTCGATCACGCGGTCCTGTCCGGAATTCACCAAAATCAGTATTGGGACTGATCGCATCAGGGATAACGGTAAAGGCCGCATTGTTAAGAACGGTTCCGTCGCTAAGCGTCACCGTAAAATTACCCAGCAAATTCTCGGCCTGACCAGCAATGTTAGTGATGTCTTCTACAAAGAATTCAAAATCGGTCAGTGGGTCTGCGAAGGTTGTTGTAAAAGTACCAGCAAAATCTGGATCTTCGCTAAATCGAATGTCACCATTGCTGGCCCCAGTAATTCGCCCTGTGTCGGTCGTGGTAACAAAAGTCGTATCGATCGTTCCATCGCCAATCGTTCCCTCGATCGAAGTCAAAGTTCGGTTGGAAAATGAATCGATGCCACTCACTTCACTTTGAACAAAGCCATTGGGCGGAATAATTGGAATGGCGTCACCTTCGTCAAGCGGCTCCAAATCAAACAAAATTCCATTGTCTGCCGCACCGGCCACATCGCCAGGTTTATCACAGAAGTCCGATCGGTCTACATAAGATCCGCCCGCGGGAGAACCATCCGAGTTAACACCAGTCCATGAAAAGGATTGATTCAAATCTTGAATCGCACCTGCCACATCAGAAACTTCCGAGACGATTGAATCGCGGATTGCGGTCAGACCTGAAATCACACCAATCACAACCACGATACTCAAAAGCACCAACTCAACTGACAAAATCAATCCAGACTGATCCTTGTTGAGCTTGGCAAAAACAGCCAAGCAACGGCAGTCGCGAATTAGAATCGCGAGTGACCGCTGTGCAGGGGACACGATTGCGGTTTCTTTGTGGTGAAGAGAAGGCATTGCTGTTTCATTAACACGTTTAGTGGCATGCGTAATCGGTACTTCGGCATAATCGAACCACCCTCTTCCAATAAGTGGAACAATTTAGGCACAAACCGGTTGCAATGAATGAAACAGCGAAATGAAACCAAAAGTGAAACGTGCAAACGGGTTTTGCGAAAATTGCTCCGCTGCAAAACACTCGAACCAATGAAGCACGCGTCCAAGTAAGCTTTTTAACGCTCGCTACGCTTACTTCTCAATTCGGAATCTTTAACAAGATCCGCACTAGCGTGAAAACAGGTCGCGCGTTGGCAGCCGCAACACCAAAACGTTAACGTCTTCCAAACAACGCAACGATCTCGCCATCACCGACGGCTCGGTCGTAGATACGAACGTCGTCAATTAGGCCAACCAATCCATTTCCGCTTCCATTAGAAATCTGACCGGCGTGAAAACGTGTCCCTGATTGACCAACGCGTCCGACGGTTGCGTCTCTTCCATGGGCAGGGATGATGGACGTGTTTCCGGCCTGGAATTTTACACCGTTCAAATAGCCACGAATTTTTCCGGCAGAGCCATCAACCACCAATGCAACATGGTTCCAACCAGATTCGACAGAAGTGTCAAGGAAAGTGTTAAAGCTCCCTACCGCCCAGCCACCAACGTACAACGTTCCTGATTCAACGTAGATGTTTAATCCGTTAGTTGTGTTGCCTTCTGCGAACAGGACTTGCTTACCATCGACGTACACGTCATCGGCATTGAACCACAGACTCACCGTACGCTGTGTTGTTTCACTTTCGGCGGCCTGACTCAAAGTAACTGAATTGGCGCCATCGAATTTCGAAGACGTATAAAATCTGCCTTCAGACGATATCGAAGGGCGGTCATAGGTAACCTTTGTCCCGTTGCCAGAACTGTCTTGAGTGATCGCGCCTCGGTCAAACTTTATCCACGACGTTAAACCATTTTGCCCAACGGATTGCGTCGGCCCATGCTCAAGCCTGACATTGTTTTCACTGTCGATGACTTCGTATCCACTGTCAAAAGTATTGGAGTCAAACGAAACGTCTTCGGTGAAATGAACATCAAACGGCACTGGATCGTTTTCGGATGGATCCAGGTGGTTATCCAGCCCAGTCGAAATCGTATTTCCTACGATTGTCACATTTTGTGCGTTTCGAACGCTGATCGCTGCTTTTCGCCAATGGTAAAAAACGTTGTCCCGAATTTGAATGTCGTTAAACGCAACAACCGAACTGTCAACCAACTGGTTCAGCTCACCGTTTTGGTTGGTAGGATCATCAGGCAACAGGAAACGTGCGGCTTTGATTCCAATCGCACCCGTATGCAAGTCATCAACGAGGTATCGCGCACTGAATCCGATATTGGAAAACTCGTTGCCTTGAATCAAGACGTCATCGGCAAACAAACCAAGCGGCCAACCGGGCTCGTTGTGAGCCGCAATCGCTTCATCACTCAAGCCTTCGTAAACGTTGTCAACCAAATGAACATCGTTTGCCATCAAAAAGTTGCCATAGCGGCGAGAATTCGAAAACACCGAATCCTGCACAACAAACGACTTTGAAATATCTGAGTTATAAATCGACGTGTCGTTTCTGTATCCACTTTCGCCTGCCGCACTCCCAACCACCACACCAGTCACTGGCTGATCAATGGTGGCCCGCTGAACCGTAATCGTTTTGCCTGGCTCGGTAGGACTTGGGATAAGCGTTGAAGTTGTCGAAACGATTTGTGCCTCACGAATTATGTCGCCTTTGACTGGATCATAAAACGTCACATGGTCCCCGGCCGCAAGTGCGAGTTCTGGCGTCGAGGTAATGTTGTTACCAACGACTACCCCGATCGTAAATTCGGTCGGACTGTGAGCTTCATAAACCGTTATCGGACGTGTGTAAAAATTCGTCACGTCGTCGCCCAACCCATCAAAGGTCGAATTCTCAATCCAGGCACCAACGCGGCTTGACTGAATATGCACACCATCCGCGTTAATGCTCTTCCAGCGCTGAGCTGTGGGGTCGCTTGGCCTGTCGTTGGGCCGAATCGTCACTTCGCTGTCGATCACGTTAATTGAATTGCTATACAGCGAACCCACAAAAACAGAAGGTGCTGAATACGCTGTAACATCGAGAACGGTAATGTCCTCCGAGCCGTTGTAAAATCCAAACATGGCAACATTGTGTCGCCGCTGCATGATGTAGCGATCACCATTTTCCAATCCATCAGTACGACTGGCGTTGATGATGAATTCACCTGGGTTGTTACCGGGCGAAACGGCTTGAGTCGGGTAATGCCAATCACTTCCCGTTTTCAAACGCCCATCGACATAACGATCCAACGCGTAACCCCAGCCACGACTATTGGACTCGGTAAAAGTATCATCGGGAGCGACGAAGGCATCAGTGTTTACAGTAAGCGTAAACGTATTGTCTTCATGATTCACGTTTGAAATTACGCCCTGAGTAAAAGTGAGTGGGCGATAAAGATCGTTTTGATGAACACCGTTGGCCGGAACGCGCTCGGCATAATCAATCGTGAAGCCTTTGAAAATAATATTGGTCGACACGTGGGTTGAGAACAACGGATTGGTATAGCTATCAACAATCAATGTTGCTCCATTTCCATTGACGACCAGATCATCGAAGCGTGAAAGTCGAAATATCGATTCGAAATCGGTCAAACCATCGGTGCCGATATTGTAAGATCCAGCTTCGAAGATGACTTCTTTCGAGTCGTTAACCAAAGCGTAGTCCAACGCGGCTTGAATCGCCAAACGGTCGTCTTGGTGATCATCCTGAATCGCGCCAAATTGACTTTCGTTAACCGAAATCGTTTCGCCTTCATGATCCAACAGCCCTAGATCTGGAGCGGCGCGTGGGAGAATTCGCTTGACCGAAAAATCTGTTTCAAATCGATCGAAAGCATGACCACCATTGGCACCAAACGCGACGTAAACCGTATCGCCTTTTTTCAGGTAACCCAAATCGGCGTCAAAAGAGGCTGTGTCACCGCCGGCGACGACACCGCGATAGAGAGGCGAACCATCTTCGAGGTGCACAAAGACTTCCACTCCATCGACCGAGTCACTCGCAACTGACACAAAGCTATCGGCCAGCCCATAGATTCCGCTGTTCTCGACGGTAAAGGCCGCGATCGCAAACCGATCGGCCAGTAGTTCACTTTGGAATCCGCTCCCAGGTTGTCCCCCATTTTCATTCAATCGCAAGAAGTGATCTGGCGTACTGTTGAATCCATCCAGATCACCATCGGCAGTCAAATAGCCTTGCGCCGCCTGAAGCGGCAGGTAGGAATCTGAATTGCCGATCAAGCCTGAACGATGAGCGACCAGATTGCCGCCCGAGTTGCCACCCGTCCAATCTTGCGGCGCGTTCCAAAGGTAATTCCAACCGTATTCAGATCCAGAATCGGATGTGGCAAAATCGTTTCTAAAATTGCCGACCGTTTGTTCCAACTCGGGTGAGTGTGTGAGGTTAAAGTCGGTTGTAAAAAAGTCACTGTAGTGTGTGCCGTTTGCACCAAAGGCAACATGGACGGTGTCACCAGCTTTTAGAAATCCAAGCGAAGTATCAAAGTAAGCTCTTGTGTTCGGCTCGACGACACCTCGTTCCAGCGGTTGGTCACGATTGACAAACACGCGATACTCAACGCCGTCAGAATTCGAATTGGGATTGCTTGGAAAAAGCGAAATGAAACTGTCGGTGATTTGATAATGACCGCTTTCAGAAACCGTAAACGAAGCGATGGAATAACGATCAGCTCCTGTGCCAGGTGTAACGGCACCTTGTCCGGGATGGCCACCGAATCTGCTTAGTCGTGCAAACGCACCAGCCGAATCGCTTAAAACATTCCGATCGCCATCCGTAGTCCAGCCGCTATACGTGTTGGTGCTTTGCAGCGATCTGAATTCTGTTTGCGGATCATCGATGGCGCCTGAATTCAGGTCTCCATTGCTCGGTGCGTTCCATTGAAATTGCCAGCCTTGAGTTGACTGAGCGTTCGGGGAAGGGAAATCATCTATAAAATTTGCAACAACCGTAGCCAACAACTGGCGCGGCTCAAGGACCTGGTAAGGGGTCGCAAATTGTGTTTTTCCACGTCTTGCTCGGAAACGTTTTTTGGTATGCACGTGGGATTTCAATTGTTGGATGTGAGTCGAGAATACCTGAAAGAAAAAGCTGTTTGTTGGTTGGACAATCTGAACCTCAAACGGTTCCGATTCTCTCTAATTAATCTCCACAGTTTTTGCCGCATTTATTTTCTTTAGAAGCGAGTCGAGAGTCAAACAAAGTAAGCTCTACGATCGCGGTAATTTGCAAACAAAAGTATTTTGTCGTTAATTGAGGCCATATGCTTGAACTGGCGCTCAAAATACAGTAGCTGTGAAACTTCAATCTTGATTGGAACGTACTGCGGTGGTTGCCTGGGAGACGGGTAGCTCGCTGCGCTCCGGGCCCTTGCTAACGCGGCGGGTTTCCATTGCGCTCGCAATCGACTCAGTCGTGAAAGAAATATGAGTCGGAATCTCTGTGCTACTCCGTGCCCTCTGTGGTTAGTCGTTATGGTTAGTCGATGTCCCGGTTTAGACCATGAAGACTATCGCGGGTGCCAAGTGCCAGAACAGATCGGCGATCCCCCCTGAGTTTTAAGAAGTCAGGGCAATGGCTTGACGCGAGCCCACTCAAGACTGAAGACTAAACAAAACCGAAAGCTAAATCAGCGCATAAAAAAACACCCTCGGCAACTTTGGGTTCCAGGGGGGCTTAGAACACCTCAGTTAGTCCGAGAGCGATTGGTCGAAGGTCGATCGTCGCATCCTTGCTTCGATCGGCTCCAAGTTTTGCTGAAGTAACAAACGGTTTGATTCAACTTCCGTGTCGAACAACCTATAAGCTGGTTCGCAGGGTCAATGAATTAACCCCAGTGCAATCCCACCTCAACAAAACAAACTCAAATGTGTTGCTGTGTGAATCGTTTTCATCTCTTGTTTGCGTTCAAACTTAAAACAAAAGCAATTCACGTTTGATGTCCGGGCAAGTTATTGAAAGCTGAAAAGTGGGTCAATAGAAGTTTCAAGGATCCTTTAAGAAACTTCAGCAAAAGGATTTACTTTTTCGAAATAGTTGTTTTTCGTTTGTTTTTTGTGAGTCTGGGAAAGAAAAAAAACAGCGACATTATCTGTTGCTATCAGGTTTTAAAAACATCCAAATAAGAAAAATGGGATTGTGAAAATTGAATCTTACCCACTTTCCGCTTTACGACGCCCATTCAAAAATTGCGGCTGTCAAAAGTTAAGCTCCCCCACTTCAACGAGCATTCAACGTTTTTGTTTAACCGCACAAACAGTGCCCTTGGGTTAACCGGCAGTACCCGCATCACGAGACAGGTAATCCGAACGATTTCGGTATGTAATGTCACGCATGTCTAATTCCTGAAATACGTTTTCAAAAGGTTTTCGATAAACGTACGCGCGGTCAATTAGTCATGAGCAATTCAATTAATTCTTCAAGTGAAACAGCAATATCAGCTACCAATGGGTTGCTTGAGGCACCAGCCAAACCAAAATCGAAACGCATTTTGGAACTCGATGCGATTCGTGCGATATCCTGCTTAAACCTTCTACTATTTCACTTCACGTGGGTTTACCAACACAAGCATGGCGGATTCGCAACGGCAGAGCTTGGCTTCACCTTCCCGTATGGCAAATACGGCGTGCAACTCTTTTTCATGCTCTCTGGGCTTGTTAACGCGATGACGCTGTTAAGCAAACGCAAGGCAGGTGACTTTATCGTTGCGAGATTCATCAGAATTTTCCCATCCTATTGGCTGGTCATTCTGCTCAACCTCGTGCTATTTGCCTGCTTACCGATGTTTCACACCACGCCAACGCTTGAATCCACCGTCGCCAATCTTTCGACGATGCCAAGGCTATTTGGATTTGAAAACATGGAACCTGTAACGTGGACGTTGCAGATCGAAATGTTGTTTTACCTATTCTTGATGACGACACTGGCGACGGGATTGTTGGACAAACCTGTCCGCACAATGATGGTCGCCATTTCAATCTGCTTTGTATGTTGCACATCGTTTACCTGGTTCAAAGGCGCATACCCAGAATCAAGTTGGAACGGAACGTTTCATTTTGTCGAAAGTCTTTTCTTCATGCGAAACCTGCCGCTGTTTGCGATGGGAATTCTTTTGAACGAAATTCGCAGCAAACGATATGACGCGCCGGGGCGCAAATGGGCCTTGTGGGCTGGAATCGTGGCCGCGGGAACTGTTTTTCACGCTATCGACTTGAGGGGCCACAACCCGGCCGCAACGGTTTTGATGTTCGGCTTACTGACAGCGAGTGCTTTTGGAAAAGTACCAGTGCTGCGTTGGAAGCCTTTGATCTTCATTAGCTTTATTTCATATTCGCTGTACCTATTCCACAACAACCTCGGTTCGGCTTTGATGAAGTTGCTTGAAAGCTGGGGCTGCCCGCCAAAGCTAATGGTGATCGCCGCATCTGCGTTTGCAATCGCGATTGGTGCTGCGGTGACTTACTGGTTCGAGCAACCGCTTACCAAACGCATGCGAGTCATGTGGACTAATACGAAAGCCAGGTACGCGGAACGAAAGCTCGCACGCTCAACCGATTCCCAGCCGCTACTAAAATCAAAAAAGCAATCACCGACCTAACTGACGAATTGCCAAACGACTCAATAGCTAGACGCCCCCTTCAAGCAAACAATCGCCTGTTCGACGCAAGCAATTAAGCGAAGAACACACTCGGAAAAAACATGCACCTAAAGTTCATAAACGACTTTGAACAAATCAGTTCCCAACGCGAAAAGTGGGATGCGGCTGCCGGCCCATTTCCATTTTTCCGCTGGAATTGGATGGCGAACTGGTTCAAGTGCATGGGCCAAGGTTTAGAGTTGGCACTGTTGGTCGCAGTCGACGAATCTGACAACTGGATTGGAATCGCCCCATGGTGCATTGACGCCAAAACATTTTCCAGAAGTCTGCGGTTCCTGGGAAGCGGCACGGCGTGCAGCGATTACCTCGATCTAATATGCCAGCCTCAATACAGCAGAGAATTTGCCGAAGCCGCCTCCGATTGGATTGTCGATAACGTTGGCAATCCCAATACTCTCGGTCGACTTGATGCGATAGATTTTGAGGGCATTACAACAAGCAATCCAATAACACAGTATTTGTGTGACTTACTCGATGCCCACGGCCTTCAGTCTCATTCCAACGAGCTCGAAGGAGGCTGGGCAGTTGACCTGCCATCAACTTGGGACGAGCTGAATTCGAGCTTCAGTAAATCAATGCGTCGCAAGACCAAGAAAGCCGTTCAACGCCTAGCCGACGATAGTACGCAGATAGTTTCGACAAAGGATCAACCGCTGGAAACCCTCTGGCCGATCTTTGTTGATTTGCACCAGCAAAGGCGCAACATGCTTGGCCAAGCCGGTTGTTTTGCCAATTCGAATTTTGATGACTTTCTCCACCAAGCCACCAAGGGCTTGATCGCTGAGGGTAAAGCCGAATTGACATTGATCAAACGAGACAACATCCCCTTTGCCGCAATGTTGTTACTCAACGATGACGATTGCGTTTACATGTACCAATCGGGAATGGATTGCACACGCCTCAACCTTGAGCCGGGCTATCAAATCGCGACTCATTCGATTCGCAATTCAATTGAATTGGGGTTTAAGAAGTTCGATTTTCTTCGGGGCGACGAACCATACAAAGCTCGTTGGAACACAAACCGCATTCCTATTTCTCGCACCCGATTTATCCCAAGCGGTTCCGTTGCCAAAATTAAGCACGGCATTTGGCTGACCGGTAAATCACTTAAGCTGCGATTTACATCAGGCGTTCCGGAATCATCAAGCGATTCCGATACGTAGTCCTCGGACACTGAAAACCCGACGCGTAAGCGAGGGAGCAGCTGTTTACGATCCCCACCAAAATGGAAACCCGACGCGTAAGCGAGGGAGCAGCTGCAATATGTTTGTAGGATGGACATTCTTGTCCGTCTTAAGAACCGAGATTGTCGGACAGGAATGTCCAACCTACGACGGCTCACTCTTCGACCTACATGTCGTAAGTAATATCAAGAACCTTAAAAGTAATCGTTCCCTTAGGCACGGCAATCTCAGCGACTTCGCCGACTTTCTTGCCCAACAACCCACGACCAATTGGACTAGTGATCAAATACTTCCCAGCGTCGTAATCTTCGTCGCCATCACCGACGAGCGTAATTTCTTCTTCGTCGTCCAGATCCATATCCATGACTTTGACAGTCGCTCCAAACGCGACTTCGTCCTTGGGAATCATTGATGGGTCAACAATTTGGGCACGCGACAAACGTGATTTCAAATCGTTGATACGTGCCTGAAGCAGACCCTGCTTTTCTCGCTGAGCGTGGTACTCCGCGTTCTCTTTTAGATCGCCTTCGGCACGTGCGGTTGCGATGTCTTCGGCGATTTTTGGCATTTGCACATTTTCCATCTCTTCGATTTCCGCGCGGCGCTTATTGTAAGCTTCTTGGGTCATTGGGACGCGATCAACCACGACTATACTCCTGATTATGGCAACAAGGTCTTATCAAAAAATTACGACCTGTCTTTGTTCAAGACAGGCCGCTAAATGTGCTGGGACCATTATTCCGCATTTCCAATAGCGAATCAAGCAGCTTACAAGCCTAATTGCCACAACAACGGTAGTCTGGGGCACGGTAAATCATCGTTTTGCCCACAGTATCGAACGCAGGCAACCCGCGCTATTGCCGTTCACGATCAAATTGGCGATTTGTAGTTGGCAGCTTGTAGTTGGTAATACAAGCACAACGCCAGCGAGTGGTTCCGCCGCCGTTAGTCCTCTCTCGCAATTGGTTTCGCGATTCCATTGTCATTGTGGATCGTAACAAACGAATTCAACAGAGTTACCTTCCGGGTCGAAGATGTAGAGGCTACGCCACTGAACCCACTCGTGAAAACTGACGACTACGTCCATTCCCAGAGTCTGCAGCCGTTCCTTTTCGGATACGAAATTTTCTTTGGCGATACTGAAGGCGATGTGGTCAACCGTGGAGTGATCTGATGCCGGAGCGACGTATGGCTTTTCAGTTGTTTGCCCAGTTGGCAACCTGCCCTGCGAACGATCGAACAATGCCAGAATCTGCGTGTGCCCGGCAAAGCCCTCAGCAATCTTGAAAAACGTCATTCGCTCGTCGCGACTCATTACCTCCAACCCGACGACGTATTCGTAAAAGTGGCTCATCGCTTTCAAATCATTGACTCGCAATGCGATTTCAGCCAAGCCACCAATGTTTTGGTTGATACTCATTCTATTCCCTGACATTTGAAGAGGTGTAAGTACGCTCGCGAGTGCAAGCAAGGCAGCCAAATGGACGGCTCGCTCGTACTCGTTCGTTGTGGCCAGTGTGTGCGATCGTATTTGCCAACGATCAAGAAAACGCTCAATCCCTCTCGGCCTGCACATCTTGGAATTTGAATAAGAACTCAGTGACCGTTGCCCCCGACTCTTCGTACGACCGCGACGAGTATCCTTTCCAACAACCCGCCATGTCCCAACAACGCTCAAAGACATCTCGAAGTTGTGCCTCAGTAAACTGCAGCGTATCGCGCTCGGCCGTGTAACGGAGCATATCAAGCTCTACGCCCTCGTCTCGCATCTTAGATTGGGCGAAATCCAGCCAAGGCCGCATCGACTTCATCATCGCGCGATTGTCATAGAACATTAGCGACACAGATGGCTTGTCGGTTTTGACTGGCCCAAACAGATCAGCCTGACCGGATTTCGCAAGGCCAGCGGCTTGCTTCTTGTTCAAGTTCATCACAACCCAATCTTTGGAGACCAACGCTCCCAACTGGATGGCGGGAATTTCACCATTGGTTATATCAGCACGATACGACATCCCGGATTCAGTTTGTTTCGCCGTAAAAGCCGAACCGATATCGAGAACTGCTTCAGCATCGGACGAAGGTAAATGCTTGTCCACCGTGTTGCCCATCTTCTTGAAAGCTTCGGCATACCCTTTCAATGCGTCGTTTATTTTTTCGGCATCACTGGTTCCCACCACCAACGCAGGCATCGGAATTGGAACCTGAGTTGCGGATTCGGATTGCTCCAACGCCGGGTGCCAAGGCTTCTTTTGAGATACCATTTCGATGAAAACGCCGACTTCTTGATTCTTAACTGCAGGCAACAATGACTCGCGCGTGGTATCGGCGAAACTAGCTAACATCTCTTCCATGCCTTGGAAGATCGCTTCATAGTCCTCTTCCGTCATTTTCTCAGCAGCACCTTCGACTTTCTCAAGTGATTCGGCCAGCCGCTCCATGACCTCCGGTTTCATATAGCGATATACCTTGGAGCCCCATTTGCACAAAAAATTGAATTGGCTTTCAACTTTGGCGGGACGCTGGATCATAAACCCCAGGGTGCTGGGACCGGCATGCGAGCCAAGTTCAAGCGGCTTTGAACCGTTAACGGCTGGGTGAGTCATTTCGGTTTTGAAATAGCCCCTCAATCCGTCTTCACAAAGCGATGTAAAACCGAATTGCATTGACGCAGGCTGTTGCAATCCTTGAATGTCGGCAGCCAACTCATCAACATCCCTTTCAAGCTGTTCGATCAAAGCTTCCTGTTCTTCACTGGACATGTCTTCCATTGCCAAAACCAGCGGGCGGATAACAGCTTTTTGAGAATCTGAGATTTGAGAAAACCCGTCCGATATTTTTGCAATCTCAGCGCTTTTATAAAACACAGACGTAATTGCTTCGTTGCGCTGCATCGCCTCGTGAAGTTTTGCAAGTTCGGGCAAATCAACCAACTGGTCGCCATCACCAAATTTCACAAATTTGTTTTTGTCTTTTCCGATACCAACGATCAAAAGGTTATCCACGATCCCCAAAGCCATCGTGACCTGTTTCTCAATCAGCAGTTTTTTAATTGCCTTAAGTGAGTCTTCATCATCAATCTGCTCACCCAATTCGTCCCATGGCAATTCAGACATATCAATTTCGGCCAGCATCAAGTAATTGTTCTTATTCTCGATTACCTTCCAAAAATCTCTTGCAAAATCAAAGTCAGCCGGCATGCCCTCGATCAGCTGTTCCATCCCGGCTTGAGTCATTTGCAGCAAGCCACGAAAGCCATCGGGATCTTCAAGCCGAGCCCCCATGATCATGGTCGGGCAATCGACGTCTTCGAAATGTGGAACAAGCAATTCAATCAACGCTTGCGTGTCTTCGGGAGTCAGCTCTTCGAAGTCAGCAACTCCGAGTTTTTCAAAAATTTCAGCTTGCGCGTTTCGACTTGCTTCAACCAACTGTACGGCATCGTTGTCGAGGTAGAAAAATACCTCATTGCCAACGACTTGCAGACCGACTTCTTTAATCGTGTTTGCGACAAACCCATCAAACGTTGAACCATAAAGCTGCAAAAATTGAGCAAACGGATTTTCTTCGTTGTAGTCTTCGTAACCACGCGTTCGACCGCGGCGGTACGCCTTTTTCATGCCTTTGGAAACCTCGGACTTCTTAATCGCTTCCCAGGCTTTGCTGTTGAAAACCGAATCAAAAATCTGTTCGTGATTCATCGTCGCATAGTAAATGCCAGTCGATTGTGGCACCCGAACCAGTGAACCCATTTTCGAAGGATCGATTTTGGATTCGCTGGTACCTTGGACAGCCCACATTGGTGAGACAAAAACGATTGATGCGAGGATTACCAAACTTATGTAAAGTTTCGATTGCAAGTTTTTCATTTTGTTCGCAGTAAATTTGAGCAGATTGTTTGGAATTCTCGAGGCACTAAAGGAAATACCACCTCAACTGCTTCCAAGTTTCTTCAATGTAATCAGTTGCCTCAATTCGATGCTTTTTATTGCCAAATGGCAACATGATTGTGCCCAAACCTGATGATCTTTTCCGACAAAACGAAGTCAATCCTTCAAACTACCCGTTGAGATTGTTGGGTTGGAATGAGACAATCGCCGTTTAAACTTGGATCGTATTTTTAACAACATAAGGCCTGGTAAGTTTCGGTACCGCTCAATCAAAGCACTCCAATTTACCTCGCCGACTCCCATTAATCACTTTTGGATATAACCATGTCTAGTTTATTAAAGTTCGCATTCGTTCTGATTTTTCTCGTCGGCTGCAGCATCAATGCCGCCGGCAAACAAGATTCGGACTCATCATCCACTCAAGATTCGGATCTTCCCAAAGTTAACTGGAAAGAGGGCGAGCGGACAACCGACGACGCACCGGCAACTGGCGAATTCAAAGTCAAATTCGAAACGACCGCGGGCGATTTCACGATGCGTGTTCATCGCGAATGGGCTCCACGGGGTGCCGAGCGATTTTATCAGTTGATCAAAAGCAACTATTACGATGGCTCTCCTTTCTACCGAGTCATTCCGAGCTTCATGGTTCAATTTGGAATGTGTGGAGACGCAAAAGGCACCCAGTACTGGAACGAGTCATTCAAAGACGATCCAGTAAAGCAAAGCAACACAGTTGGAAAAGTGACTTATGCGATGGCCGGTCCCAATACACGATCGACTCAGCTATTCATCAACTACGCCGACAACGCCGGACTCGACCGTCAAGGATTTGCCCCTTTCGGCGAAATCACAGAAGGCATGGAGAACGTTCGCAAGATCAACGCCAAATACAGCGAGAGACCAAGCCAAGGCAAAATGGCGAGAGACGGCAACAAGTACGTGTTCAAAGAGTTCCCAGAAATCTCTTACATCACCCGAGCATTTTTTGTTGATGACGAAGGTAAAGAGATCGAGGGCGGCGAGCAAGCTAAGAGTGAAGCAAAAGAAGGCGAACATGCCGAACACTCTGACGAAGATCACAAACAGGAAGCAAGTGGCAGTGGAAAAAAAGACAAGTAAATTGAATCCAATTTGAAATTAGAATCAGAGATTCGAATTGAACCTCAATCTAAAAGCCGCGTTGAAACTCAGCGCGGCTTTTTTTATGGGATCACAATGTTCGAAATATATGCTTCGGCTTGGTGACTCACATTTTGCTTCCGGGCAATGGACTTTAATTACATTTTCGACGCTAATGACAATCGCGCCCCGCGAACAGGGTTAGGCTTATGGGTTTCAGACAAGCCACAAACCGTGGGAGCGCCGCGAGAGCGTTTACAAGCAAAATTCCAGGCGTCATTAATGAGTAGTACTGCAAGCGGTGTGTTTCCGACCCTTCGGCTGAAAAAAGGCCAAGAGCGACGAGCGATGTACGGTCACCTTTGGATCTACAGCAACGAGATCGACACAAAAAAATACCCGCTCACCGGTTACATCCCCGGTCAAGTGATCAATGTTGAAACCAGTGAAGGACGATGGGTTGGCAACGGATACGTCAACCCTCACTCGTTGATCGCAATTCGACTCGTCAGCCGAGACCGCGAGAAACCGTTCACCGACAAACTGCTGGCCACACGACTTTCAGTTGCTGCGGCCCATCGCGACCGAATGTTTGAACGGCCTTTCTATCGTTTGGTTTATGGCGAAAGTGACTTTCTGCCCGGTTTAGTGATCGACAGATTCGGTGATAACTTTGTCGTACAAATTAACACCACCGGAATGGAGTCAAAAAAAGACGCGATCGTCGAAAGTCTTCAATCCTTATTCGGCGCTAAAGCAATCGTGCTTAAATGTGACATGCCGCTGAGAAAAATGGAAAACCTTGAACTTTACTCAGAAGTGATCGGTACGCTTCCAGACGAAGTCATCATCGAAGAGCATGGCGCAAAATTCTCGGTCGACCTGAACGACGGACAGAAAACGGGCTGGTTTTACGACCAACGTGACAACCGCGCCGCGCTCTTGCCGTTGGTAAAAGACAAAACCGTCATCGACGTGTGCAGCTACATTGGGGCTTGGGGGATTGGAGCCGCGGCAGCAGGTGCAAAACAAGTCTTTTGCGTGGACGCTTCGGCATCGGCCTTGGAGCAGGTCGCGGTCAATGCGAAACTAAACGATGTCGAAGACAAAGTCATTTCCGCTCACGGTGACGCGTTTGATATTCTCAAATCGCTTCGAACCGACAACATGCACTCGGACATCGTCATCCTCGACCCGCCGGCATTTGTTAAACGCAAAAAGGATCTACGCAATGGCACCGAAGCCTACACGCGGTTGATGCGGCGTGGTTTGCAACTGGTCAACAACGACGGCATCTTGGTTACCTGCTCTTGCTCATTCCACATGCCTCGCGATCTATTCGTACAACGGCTCAGCCAATCCGGCCGCGATGTCCAACGCGGATTGCAAATCTTTAGAGAAGGCAGACAAGGCAGAGACCACCCAATTCATCCCGCAATGCCAGAAACAGAGTACTTGAAAGTGCTATACGCAAGAGTCCTCGGCCGAATTTAAACTTCGTCAAGCGAAATGGCTACCGCGCGGCAAACGGAACACTAATCTGCGCTGATCATCACTAATCCAACGCGCAGCCTCAAACTGTACGCAGTCTCTAACTTTACAATTTTTAATTAGTGTCGATTAGTGAAAATTAGTGTTCCTTTAAAACCTTTTCTATCTGGAAAGTTGCCACTGTTGTTCATTGATTCCTCGTTCTTCCGTTCTGCCAACGACTTCGCTCCCTTTAGGCTCCTCCCTCCCCCTTCTCTCCGATTGGGGAAAAAGCCGCGCTTTTTTTTACGCCAACGGCGTTGAACTCCAAAGCCCAGCGTCGCGTAGCGCACGCTGGGTTTGTCAGCCCCCGCAAACCAAACCCCAATCGGGGTTTCACAGATACTGAACCCAATTCTGGGTTCGTGCGATTTCTCAGCAGCCGCTAAACATCTTCGAGCAAATCAATCTTCTCCACCGTCTTTCCAACGACCGGCTCCGCATCAACTTTCAACCAATCCTTCATCAAACTCGCATAGACGCTACGGAAATCGGTTTTGACTTTTAGTCCACCATCGTCCAAATCGATAAGACTCGAATAGCCACCGTGAATCCCCGCTTTCACATTCGAACCGGCCAGCATCGTCAATCCAGCCGAGCCATGATCGGTCCCGCGTGAGCCATTTTCATCCACGCGCCGACCGAATTCACTAAAGCACAACACGACCACGCGGTCCTCCATTTTCGCCGCCTTTAGATCGTCAAGGAATGCTTTGACTCCGCCGGAAAGCGACGCAAGTAACCCGCCATGCGAACGAAGCTGCACCGCGTGCGTGTCATAGCCGCCTTGGATTGCGTAATAAACTCGCGTGCCGAAACCAGCTTTCATCAAACTCGCAATCGTTTTCAAGTTTTTGCCCAGCTTGGACCCTGGATACCGCGCCTTACCGTCGACTTTGCCAACAATTGCCTTAACAGAATCCGCCATCGAATAAGCATCCGTTTGGCTTCTCGTTAAAAACGCCTCTAGATCCGAACGGCTACCAGACTGGGCAACGTCGCCACTTGCATGCGATAGACTTGATTCTTTACTAACCTGTTCCTGAATCAAAGTCGATTCTTTCAACTCATCGGGCAGCGAATATCCGCTCAAATTCCGAATCGACGAGCAAACGGATTTGCGACCTTGCAGCGCGATGGGTCTTTCGCGATTCCCTACCATCAACGAACTTGGCGCCCCATTTCGATCGCGATCAAGCCCATCAGCCGCCAGCCCAAGCCAGCCATGCGTATTGCGAGATTGCTCTTCAAACTGACACGTTTGCCAAATCGCCATGCTTACATCGTGTGAACGATTCGGATTTGGATAACCAACAGATGGCAAAATCGCAAGTTCACCGTTTTCCCAAAGTTTCGCCGCCGAACGCATCGCAGGATTCAAGCCAACGGTATCGTCCAGCTTAAGCAGTTGTGATTTTGGAATGAATAGTTCTTTGCGATGTTTCGCGTACCCCTCGTCTGCGAATGGCACAACTGTATTCACACCGTCGTTTCCACCATCCATCTGGATCACAACCAGAACGCGTTCATCTTTGGCTGCCTGATTAGACCGTGCATAGTTCGCAAGGAAGCTTGGAACGGTCGGAGCAAGTGCCAACAGCGAAGACGATTTGAGAAAGCTTCGCCTGTTTTGCAAGTCTCGATTATTCATAACATTTCCTATTTCGTTCGATCCGAATCCGAGTGTTTAACGACAAGCCGGCAGGCGACGGCGCGTCTTGTTCGATAGATAAAACACGGTCGCCTTCCGGCTCGTCGTTAAACTGTGAAAATTGTTTCATCTCACCCGATTGCCACTTCGCAAAAATTCAAATTTCTTATCCCAAATGCGCCAATGGCAAAGTCAAAATCATGGTCACCAATTTTTTCACATCATCCCCAGCCGTTTTCTTGATCGCAGCCAAAGTATCTTTTGCGCCCACAGCCAGAAGCAACGTTCCCAATACTTCAACATCCGTTGCGTCAGCGTCCGACTCAAGACAACTTTTCAACGCCGCCACTGATTCAAATTTCTTCTGGTGAACCTTTCCTTCAACCAACTGTTGCATAAATTTGTTGCGAGAAATAAGCCACTGAGAACTGATCCACTGGCGGCCTTCGGCAAACCCAAATACGTTGGGCGGGTAAAACAACCGCTGCCCCAATTGCGTCGTCCAATCAGAAACGACCAACGTGCTTGGCGGAGGAACCATTGCGCCGAGAGCTCGGATACTTCCAACCACAAACTCAGTCGCTCCTTGAACCCTCGATCCAATGTTTTCAGGGCTATAAAAAAGCTTCGAACTCAAAACCGTCTTCAAAAGCCAATCAACATTCATGTTTTGCTTGCCAAACTCTTTAGCAAGATTCGTGAGCTGATCGTCACTCACGACACCTTCGCCCATCAACATTTGGCACACCCGAAAAGTGATTCGCTTGGCAGTTCCTGGATGCTCCAGGGCAATCCGCATCGCATCGTCACCGTTCCACTTCCCCGTTTTCTCCAAAATGACCTTCTCCGAGTTGTCGTGATTTTTCTTCACAAACTCAAACTGATCATTCTTTACCGTCCACCCCGTCAACGCCTTCGACACGTTCCTGACATCGGATTCGCCAAAGTTGCCACGCCCGACGCTGAACAGTTCCAGCATTTCCCTTCCAAGGTTTTCGTTGGGATGCCCCACACGATTTGAATTTGCATCCAGATAGACGAGCATCGCAGGATCCCGGATCACCTGCGCAAAAAGTTCGCCAAAATCACCGCGACCGTATTTGCGAAACAGCTGGTTCTGGCGATACATCGCGCCGATATCGCCAACTTTCGAATTGCTGGTCGCAAAGTGATGATGCCACATCAAACACAGTCGCTCCGTCAGCGGATCGGGCGAAAAGATCATCCGATATAGCCACCAGGCTTGTAAACGATTCGGATTACCACTCGTCGCCGCAGCGTCGCCAATCAACTCGGCAAGCGATTCAAAATCTTCAGGCACTGCGGTTTCGTAAGCTTTGCCGTTAAGAAATCGCTCAACAGTGGCAGCGTGCCCGGCTGCGATGTCTCGCTGTATTTCTTTCCAAGTCCCTGCAAACCCAGCCCGACGATGAAGATGTGCAACACGCCGAGCATCCCACGGTTGTTTTTCCGTCGGAACCCAAGGTTGCCAACTTTCAACAAGCGATTCTTTTTCAGTTTTAAGCATAACATTGCCTTCGACTTTTAAAACGCGAATCTTCCTCAATGGCAATTCGTTGAAAACCCTCGCTCAAATCACTCATCGTTGACGATTGGAAATTCCCCAAGATCAATCGTCTCAGATGACTTGGCGATAAAGGTTTTCAAAGCTCTATCTTTGAAACTCGTGACTCGATACTTTGCCCCCGGAACCAACGAGGAAAACGTAAACTCACCCTTCGCGTTGGACTCCGGGTTCATGTCATCAATGCTACGCACGTCAAAAATATCAAATTGACTCGCAACATTTGGCTGCAGGCTTTTAAACCGCTCGTCTTCGCTGCCCTTCGAATCAACAGGAGGAATCATCAAGATCTCAATCTGCGCACGGTATCCTTCGATTGGCTTCTTCGTTTTGCTATCGACAAAAATAGCCTTCGCAGCCCCGAGTGGCTTCAAAACAACCTTTGGATTGTCGCCAGCTTTAAGCTTTACGGTCATGCCAAGACGTTCGCTCGGTGCCACCAGATGAACAACGTGCGTCCTTTCGTCAAAACCGGTCAATTCGAGTTTCCCGCCTCGCGAGGGGTTGGCAAACGCTCGCCAATCCAATGATGTCGGGTGAATCGCCAATGTTGAATAAGCTAAGAAGTCGATCGGTTCGCCCTGTTCGTTGACGACCTTTCCCGTGACGGATTTGCCTGGCTCAAGTTCGACTGGATCAAGCTCAATCGTTTCCGATTTGTCCTTGGGATTAAGTTTCACAACCGCGTGGGTGTAATTTCTCCTGCCGGTGAGGCGACCGTCATAAAGTTCACGCGAACCAAATTGCTGAAGGACAAAGTTAGAATTTGCTCCACCATGGATTAGTAAACGACCGGGACCGGGAAGAACTCCAATCGCAAACCGACCATCTCTATCTGTCGTTTCAATAGCCTGCCAACCAGTGATAATATCGTCGGTCGCATTTGCGTTATTAAATCCCTCAGGGCGGTATTGAACAGCAGCACCGGCAACGGGCTGCCCAGTGACTTTGTTTTTCACTATCCCTTTGACCAAGACGCCGCGCGGCAAACTCATGTTAAACGTTTTCTCTTTGCCGCCACCTTTCCAATCGACGGGTGGCATGACGCGACCTAGATACGCCGTTCCGCTGGGAGCGAATGCAGTCAGCCCGAATCGAATTCCAGGTCTTGGCATGAGTAAATACTCGCCTTTGTCGTTCGTCTTTCCAATCGTAGACGCCATCGATCCGGCTTCCTGCTGACTTGCCCAAACGGAAACCTTGGTATTGGCAACAGGTTTCCCGGAGTCTTCAAACGTAACGAGTCCCTTGAAATTCTTGGCTGAAGCGAGCGTAAAAACCGCTTCCTCACCAGGCTCCACGTTCTTAACAAGCTCTCGATAGGTCGCATCAAACTCGCCCCTGGTTTCCGATTGGCCCGTGTTGAGCGAAAGCATTTGCGGTGCAAAACGCTCACTGGCTTTGACTTGAATTCCAACGCCGTGTCCTGCTGGCACGCCAAAAATTTTGAAACGACCTTCATCGTCACAAACAAGCTCTGGAAACCAGGCTTTGCATGTTTGCTCGGAGTCAAACCGCACTCTGCTATCCCGCGAACCGCTATTGGCAACATTAACCAATCTGCTGACGTTCATTTTTACGCCAGCGCCTGGTTCGCCTTCGAGGTCCAATAACCGACCTTTGATGATCTGCTCTGGTTCAAGTTTGAGCTCGACCCAATCAAGCATTCCTGCCGCCAATTTATCCCGCGAGTAGGTTCCATTTAGTTTTTTGTTTTTCTCTCCCTGCTTTTCCAGACTGATCGTTTGAAAGGCAATTCCCTTAGTTCGAATCCGAGCAACAACCCTCGCATCTGCATGGGTTTTGTCGTTCACGTTGTTGACACTCAGTCGAAAAGCCCCACTCGCGTCCGTTGTGCCTGACGCGAGCACTTCCGTGCCCTCATACCAACCTTCAGATTGATTGACTCGCGTCGCAATGACGGCAACATGTGCGCCTGCAACCGCAGCGCCGTCATTTGCGGAAACCACCTTTCCGGCCAGGTATTTAGAACTGGAGTTTTTGGTTTTATCTTCATTCGATTCTGCGCGATCAATTCCAGTTTTGCTTTCTGAAGCCGGATCAGCGGTCGCGTTTGAGTTGTCGAACTGCTCGTCTCCATTGGTCATATCAATTGAAGAAAGATCAATTACTTCGCCGGCTTTGATTGGGCGCGAAATCTTTATGTCTTTGACTATTGAGCCGCTACAAATAATACGGACAATCGCTTTTGAGCCTGGCAGCAAATTCAGCTCGAATCGTCCATCGGTTGTTTTTGTGGTCGAGAACCTCGTGCTGGATGCGCCTGAGCCTTTACGTGGATTTTTTTCTGTGGCAACCGAATCGATGGATGCGAATGTGTAATTCCTTTCGAAGTCTTTGATCGTCCCGCGCACTATGCCTACCGGCTGCAACGCGATTGGCGATTTCATTTCCTGAGTAACCGTGGTTGTAGTACCAAGCGATTTGTCAGCGTTCCAAATCAACAAGTCCCGCTTTTTGTCTTCGTCCAGGCCGAATATCTCAACGTGATCTTTGGGCGTATCCGGATTCTTGAAATCCCGACCACCGAAAACGCTTTGCTTGGGGAACCTTCCGATTGCGTTAAACTCCGCCACTGATTTTCCAGAAGCGTCAACGACTTGAAAGGACTTTGAAGTTCGAGGAACCATTTCAAGTTGAAGTGTGTCCGATTTTTTAGCCGACGGTAATCTGCTCACCACCGGGGAAGGCGCCGTATCAAACGCGCTGATCGTATTGAATCGTTCGGCACCGGGAAACAGATGCGCAATTCGGCCCTCCAATCTCATCGTAAGTCGCACCCCCGCTTCCTCACGGCCAACCGCGACTTTAAAAGCACTGCCATTTTCGGCTTGAGCGGCAACGATGCCTTTACCCTCGACAACTTTTAATTGAAAACGCCCCTCTGAATCGGTTACCGCAGCATCAGACAAATTAACGCTGATCGTTTTCGAATCGAAGCGAGGATACTTCTTCGCGTTGTCGTTATCCAGCAGCGGGTAATACATGACTTTGCCGCGAACTGGCTCTCGAGTTTTTCGATTGACCAACCGGCCGTTGACAACTTTGCAACGCGAGAGTTTTATATCCATTTCAATCGGTTCCATATCCTTCTGAGCTGGAACTTCCTGGCGATGGAAAAAGTAAGGTTGATCATGCTTTGGCAGAACGTCGAACGATCGGGGCTGTGCAGAACTTGCAGGGCGACCAATTCCGTCAAACTCGAATCGGCCTTGTGCGTCGGTAACGCAAGAATTGGTGCCGTCTGCAAATGCGAAAAGAGAGAAGAATTTCAGTTTCGCGCCAGCAACTGGATCGCCGGAATCAACATCTGTGATCCTACCGCGAATGATTTGCGAGGGTTGAACGGAAACTGTTGGCCGGGCGCCCTGAATGGTTTGGACTTCGTATTGAGAATACTCTGTCGGCATCGGGACTGATTTAAAGTCATGCGTGACAGCGCTGAACAGGGTCGTTGCAATTCCCTTTCCAGTCACTTCGAAACTTACCTTCCTGTTGTCTCCCAGATCCTTGAAAAGGAATTTGCCTTCGGAATTCGTCGTTGCCTCCAACAACGGAGTGCGAGATCGTAGCGAAGAACTTCGAGCTGGAAATGTCACAACATTTGGCACACCACCTACGCCTTTGCCAGCCATCTGCTGCATCACTTGCATCGTTTCACTGCCGATTTTCGTCGGGTTGTTCTTGGCCTTCGCAAGCCACCCCTCTATGTCATCGCAAACGGTCGAAATAGATTGCGGGCGCACAGTGGCTCCTACAACAGGACGGCCCTCGAGATCAACGATTCGCCCTTCGATAGGGATCGACGATTTTACGAGTTTGAGTTCGAGATCTGAGTGGAAGACACAATCACTGGCATCCTTCCCATCACATTCGTGTTTGGTGTCTTGTAGTGGGCAAGCCATGATCGCCAGCCCAAATCCCGGCGCGGTCGCCATTACAACTGAACTACGAGCCCAAATGTCTTTGCGATCCCGATCAAAATTCTTGGACATCAACTGCTTCAATTCTTCATCCGTGAGATTGAATTTGAAGTTGCCGTTTCTGTCCGATGAAGTCGTCTTAAACGCCTCGATGACCGACTCATGAGGAGGGCTCATAAACGCTCGAGAAAAAAGCGTCACTGTCGCGCCAGATTTCGGAGCACCGTCTGGCGTTGTTACTTTTCCAACGACATCGTGTGACCTACCCGATTCTTGGGCAGTTCCCAGCGCGTCTGCGCCCATTGTCGCTGCCAGCGGCGCAACGGTTCCATTTTCCACGAACGTTCGGTGCCCTAATCGAATGGTTGAAAGCCCGACGATCGCGACGAGTACTCCAACGAATAGACTTCGAGACAAGTTTTTACTTACCGGAACATGCGAACGAGCAAGATCAAGCAACGACGTCACTCGGTATTCGAGTTTCGAAGTCGAAGCCATCGCCACACCCAGCGAGTTGTTCTGGAATTTAAATGTCCGAGCAATCTGGACCAATTGCTGCGCGTAATCCGTTGGTTTTTGACCGGTTGAAATCACACAATCATCACAGGCAAGTTCTCTTTCAATACGAAGTTTTCGCAGACCCAACCAAGCCAGCGGGTTAAACCAATACGCCGCGCAGATCACATAAGAGATTGTTTGAATCAAGACGTCATTGCGTTTGATGTGAGCGAGCTCATGCATCAAAACAGCGCGTGCCCTTGAATCGGTCCAGCTATCCGCACCAGCTGGAAGTGCCACGACTGGATTTGCAACGCCCCAAGTCATTGGAACGATCGCGTTCTCCGATTCAAGCAAGCTTACCGATCGTTTTAGCGAAAGGATCGATTGAAACTCAGCCATTAGTTGCTTCCAGCGAGTACCGGTTACCGTTTTCGCATTGGCCGACACTCGGTAGTTCGCAATTGCTGAAACACAAAGCTGAAATATGCAAACTGCGAATCCCAACAACCACACGGCAAACAGCGCAATCCCCAACCAAGCTCCACCTGCCCACCAGTTCGTTGATGAAATGGTTGCTTCATTTGATGGATCAGTTTCGAGCGGCAACGAATGAAGCTCGCCAGCTAACTCAGCATCCGACGCGTTCCCAGGCAATGAATCACTTGGTGAACGATCGGTCCGCTTGCCTTGGTCATGCGCCTCAAGTTGTCCGCCGTTTTCCAATTCAAAACCCGGCAGTCGCGGCGGCGTGCTTTTTTCTACTGCGGAATCATCAACAGCATCTGGTGATGAAGAATCACTCGAATTTTCTTCCGCTACCTGGATTTGCACAGGCAAAACGGGCACATTCCACGACGGCAAAAACAAAATAGCAACTGGAAGAAAAGCCAGACCGCAAAACGTCAAAAACCAAACGCGGTGCCTAATCGCCGCCGACCAACGTCCCATAACACTGGTCAGGAACAAAACGATCAAAATCATACACGAGGAGCAAACTGCAACTTCTAAAAACCAACCTGTTCCGAATTCAAACATTACTTGCCCTCCTTTTTCGCTTGATCGATGATGGCTTCCAAGCGTTCCAAATCCTCCTCCGACAAATCGTCGGTATTGTCACCGAGAATTGCCGCGACAGTTTCAGTTGCCGAACCGCCAAAAAACGTCTTCATCAAATGCTGAAGCGCCGACCGACTGGCCGTTTCTCGTCGCTGAGTCGGCTTGTAAATGTACTTATTGCCTTCAGCTCGATGCCGCAAATATCCTTTGCTTTCCAAATGCCGAAGCATCGTACGGACGCTGGAATAGCTGGGCGGATCGGCGAGATTAGCGAGCACATCGCTTACAGACCCTTCGCCCATTTGAAAGATCACGTCCATGATCTGCCGTTCACGACGGCCTAACGGATCGGGTGACTTTTTTTTGCCCATCAAAAGCTCCACAAGTAAGAAGCGAAACACTCAAGGATAACTGGCAATGCATTGTCAGTGGCAACCCATTAACACTGGCAATATATTGCCACCGCATACCTGTGTCAAGCTTTTTTTGAATTACTCGTAGCTTTTTTGGAATCTCGCCGGAAACCGCATATTTTTAGCCGAAGACTTGGAAGGGAGCGCTCAACTTGAGCCGTTTTGGCGATAGCCACGGTTAATACGCTGCGACGAACCGAGGCTATCGCCTAAACGGCTAACAGTGCCTGCGGAAATGGATACGCGCGGCAAACGGAACACTAATCTGCGCTGATCATCACTAATTCAATAGTCATCCCTAAACTGTACGCAGTTCGAACTGTACAGTTTTTAATTAGTGTTGATCAGTGAAAATTAGTGTTCTTTAATCACTCTCAATCTCAATCGAGAAACTGCTGATTGTATCTCCGCAATACACCAGCTCAAACTTCCAGGCACGGCCTGACTTTCAGTTTATGAAAACTTACGAGGCCATCTGATCTGCGGTAAACAAGCCGACTTTCAAATCGGTTGCGGTGTAGATCTCTTTGCCATCGCAACTAACGGTTCCGTCGGCGATAGCCATGATTAATTTTCGCTCGATCAAGCGTTTAACGTCGATGTGGTAAGTCACCAATTTCGCGTCAGGCATGATCTGGCCAGTGAATTTGACTTGGCCGCAACCGAGGGCTCTTCCTTTTCCGGGGTTACCTTTCCACCCCAGAAAGAATCCGACCAACTGCCAAAGTGCGTCCAAGCCCAAACAGCCGGGCATCACAGGGTCACCAGGAAAATGGCACTTGAAGAACCAAAGGTCAGGAGTGATGTCGAGCTCTGCAGTGATCTCTCCCTTATTGGCAGAGCCACCATCTGCTGTGATGGATCTGATTCGATCGAGCATTAACATCTGGTCGATGGGAAGCTGTGCATTTCCGGGCCCAAAAAGTCGTCCGTATCCGCATTCAATCAACTCGCTTTTTTCGTATTCGTTCTTGGGCTCAAACATTCAGTAGTATCCAGATTCAATTTGTAGAAGCGATCGCTCAGAGTGAGATCGCTGCAAAATTATAGCGTTTTGTGACTTGGATTGCTTTGGGGGTCGAAGCCTCAAATTCGTTAAGGCTTAACAGCGATTCCGATTTATCAGACAGCATTCCGTTGGACTACCTCTGTCAATCGCTTTCGCCTGCTCAGTTTGTCAGTCGTTTTGACCAACTTTGAATCAGTCGCTTTGGCTTACGCCCCCTAAAACTAACGCCCGTAAAAGCCCTGATAGGTGCCTTCAACAAGCCAAAGTCAATTTACATGGCGGGCTTAAGTTTCGAGCGGCAAAGTGACATCAATTTTTTGACGCGAACCTTCATCGCCACTCGGTTCCGCAATCGTCAATTTGCCACCATGCAATGCAGCGATTTTATTCGGAAGAGCAAATTCGACTCCACCGGCTTTGGGGTGGACCGGACGGTTGAACCAATGTTTCAGCTCGGCGACATCTCGACAAACAACCGCACCCATGTAGGCAAACGAAATCACCAAGGCATCTGGTTCGTCTTGGCCGGTTGAAACGGCGACCGAAACAGAAATGACACTCGATTCATCGTCCGATACAAAACAAGCGAGCTTAGAAAGGTTTTCAACAATCGCCACAATGCCTTCACGATCAGCATTGATCTTTCGATCGCTTGATACAACATCTGCATCAAATTCCAAACGTGCTTGGTCAGCAAAAGCGGTTTCGCACGTCGTCTTGATCAGCTCTACGATCTCAATGACGGGAACGGATTCAGGCTCAAGCAAAATAGTTTTGCCAAGCTCAAGCAAATCAGCAATCAATTCGCCCAACATTTCCTGGTTTCGCTTGACGATACCCCATCCCTGTTGAGCGATCGAAACGTCACCGCGTTCGAACCCCATGTCAACCAAATGGGTTCCACCATTGATTCCCTGGATCACATTATTAAGTCGATGCCCCAACGCATTAAACGTTGCCCCGACAGTAGTTGTCGCGTCTTTGTCGGGCAGACGGGTAGGATCAATTTTCAATTGAGTAGGCTTAAATGAAGAGAGAGAAAAGAAAAATCTATTTAAGGAAGCTTTTCCTTATGATGCAAGTGGCAAATTGACTCATTGAATCGGCTTCAGGCATATCCAAAACTGCGACAAGTTCGTTGCCGCAGGAAAATCAAATCCAAGCGACTTTACATAGCAATCCCTCGCTAACCCAGCGGGATTCCCGTTGCAAAAAATAGTGAAAACCCGACGCATTAGCGAGGGAGCAGCAGGCTGACCGATCAAAGGAAACCCGACGCGTTAGCAAGGGAGTTAGAGCCCTCGCCCGACGTCGCAGCGAGAGAGAAGTGGTCTGATCAAACGTGGAAGATCGGCTGCAAGAAACCCTACTGACTGACGTGTTAGCGCGGGAGCAGCATCAAAAGGGTCGACCTCATCCCGAAGCCAACCCATCCGATTGCCATACAGGGTCTAGTCTCGCTTCAAACGCGGCGGCATAGCTTCCTTGTGCACGATGATCGCCACAGTTTTGGCTCGCACATAAGCTTCTGACATGTGAATAAAGCCTTCGTAAGGACCGACTTCGCCCCACGAATTCTTGATCACGTAGTACTTGTTCCCGGCTTCATCTCGTGAAATGCCCACAAGATGCATCAAGTGATCATCTGTGGTGTTGTAGCTCATGAAGTTTTCCTGCCGCATCTCCTGATCGGCTTCGAGTTCTTCGCCAGGATGAGTGAACAGATCTCGCCGACTAGGGTCCTTTGGAAGAACCGCAATTCCTCTCGAAGACGAAAACCCTTTTTCACTTACATCGCCATCCCAAGCCACGCTGTATCCGTTTTGGATCGCGTTGTCGATAATCTCTACCAAATCGTCAATCGGCAAATTGTGAAATGAGCCATTGGAAAAGTTATCCGGAATCTCCAAAACGAAATCTTCGTAAAACGGATGATGCTGGTACGAAGTAATGCTCAAGTAATCCTCACCGCGGAACTCAAGCGACTTGGCAAACTCTTTCGCATCGTAACTGCGGTCACGATAAGTAAACCGTGTTGGCGACTCTCCGAGATAAGTATCGAGAATCTTGTCAGAAGCGACCTGCCATTTGTCAGAAAGTTTTGGGCGTTTGACGACGGCTTCGAGGAAGCCCAACATCACAGCTTCCATTTCACCGTGGTCATGTTTTTCCGAATCATTTTCACGGCCAGAAAACACTTCTTCTGGAACCATGCCATACCGATGCGCTGAGCGGATAAAATCGTGGGCCAATGCGCCTTGAGAGAAATTGGCTTTTCCTTTTCGCAAAACGAAATTCTGTGCTTTGTCACGATAGATATTTTTGACGATGAACATTTCCGACAGATTGTGCTCACCTTTTTCTCGGCGAATCAACTCTGACTCAATGAAAGAAGCGGTTGCGAAACTCCAACACGTTCCCGTTCTGTCTTGTGACTTAACATCAGTACAAGCCACGTTGTGTTCGATCGTGAATTCGTATCGAGCCCGTTTCTTTCTCTCTTTTTTCTTGGCGGCCGTTTTGGTTTCGGCTTTCGCATCTGCCTTGGCCATCCTCTCAGCTTCTCGTTTGGCTTCCGCTTGAATGAGGTCCTCTTGCCCATAAGCCGAGCTTGAAAAACCGATTATGCCAGAGAGCAATGCGAGCAAGAAAACTTTGGGAACGTTACGCATGGTGAAACCTAAATCAAGAACGCGAAAGAAATAACCGTAAGCCTGAACTTCAATCATAGCTTAGATCGACGCAAAAAAGAGCGCCGAAGCGACTGCTATTTGTTGCCAATTTCACTCCGAGCCCTCAAATTCCGGCTTGGGACGATCGTTCAGGTTAGTCGTGAGCTGCTGGGGTTTGTTGTGGTCAGCAAACCATACTCGCAGGGTCAATGGAAGCCAGCCCCAAGCCGCGAACCACTGGAAAGTGCTGAGCCACAAATAGATTCTGTGAACCCCATAAAATTCGGCTTTGTCGTGGACCATCTTTTTGTCCAAGTCGATCATCGCATCCATTTTCGGATGAAGCCAAACCAGCCCGGCAAGCAAGCCAAAATTCAAAAGCACAACGGCGAGTTGAATTTCACGCCAGGGCCGACGAGCACGTTTCCAAGCCAGAAATGATTCGGCCAGCATCAAAATCAAACTCAAAAAGCAAACAAGATTCAGCCAATGAGTCACTTGCTGTGTAATAAAGCCCTGCCGTCTAGCCGAGCCAAGAATTTCGGTGCCAACAGGAACAACAAATGATACATAGAAAGTGAACCCGCCGAACCACAGTGCAAACGTGGCAAGCAAAAGAGTCCGGAAGGCTAACGTTTTAGTCGGGTTGCTCATGCAAATGTTTTACATGAGCGACGGGTAGCCGTCAGTAGGCAACTTAAAAAGTCGGAAGCAAACAATTCACACAATGTAAACTTACAGCTTGAAAACTTATCTTCAAATAAAGCTAATTGTGCCCGGATATTTCCAGATCACTCCATCGTTAGCTTTGATCGCCCCCATCACAGCATAGATGATGTTAATGACCACTAAAGCCGGGCCCAAAATGAACCCAATAAAGACGAAACATAGAATCCCGCAGACTAATCCGTAGATCAACATCGACAACATCCAGTTAACGACATTGCGTCCATGTTCATCTATACCGCCAACTTCTTCCTTCTTAAGTTGCCAAATCACAATCGGTGCAATGAAGCCCGAAAACGGCACAATGTAATTTCCAAGCTGCGCCAAATGAAGAATCAGCCCCCATGTTTTGGAGTCCTGACTGATTGCAGTCTTTACCGGTTGCATATTGTTCATCGCTCATCCCCATGTTCAATGATGTTTAAAAGACAACAGGGTATTCGCTAGACAAGCGTGAATATTGAGATAAATCGCCACTAATCCATGTGGATGGATGGAACCTGCAGGCCCCCCAGAGGCCTTAATCAAAGCTTAACAAATCATTTCACCTAACAATTGGACGGAGAAGGTGAAGTGGCTTGGAGCGACCTATGCCAGATGACAATTGAATTGAGCCGTTTTGGCGATAGCCACGGTTTCGAGGCACCGCAAAACAACCGGGGCTAGCGCCCAAACGGCTCAGATAGCTGCGCTTCCTAAGGCACTATTGTACGAGTCAACAGAATCCGAATTGAGCCGTTTTGGCGATAGCAACGGCTCCAAAACACCGCCCTAAATAACCGCGAGTGCAAACGATTAGTCAGTCTGATTTTGGAAGGCAATCCATAAATAAATTCAGTTCTTCAATAGAAGGCCAACGGCTGAGAAAGCAACGCTGACAAGTGAAGACTTAGATGCAATAACTGAGAGGGAGGTCGAAGTCGAAGTGGTTCGCCCCTGGAAAATCAACTCAGCTCATCACGCGTGTTGAACAATCATAAAGAAGCGCTTGGTGACCCGATTTCGGAAAACCAAGCGGCTTCTATAGATCGTTTTTTGGTCAATCAGAAATTGACTAAAGAACATCCTAACTTCTGCGACGTCGAATCATTCCAATCAATCCAACGAAACTGATAACAGCGATACTGCCTGGCTCAGGAACAGCGTTGTTATCTGAGAAACTGAAGTTATCAACCGTGATCGGCGATCCAGTTCCATTGTTTACTGTTGGACCTTCCCAAGTAAATCCGACAAAGTCGAATCCAGTATTGTTGGCAAGATCTTGAAAGCCACCAGACTGCGAAACGCCATCAATCAAAAAATCTGCCCGGAAACCTGATGATGCGGTATCCAATACGACACTCAGAGTTCTCGTAACCGCAGTTCCACTGGTAAAATCAGTGTCAATATCACCGATTCCATCCTGTGTACCGGGACCACCAAAAATCTCGACTTGACCAGCAACGGCAGCTTCACCTGGACGGTAAAGAAACCAAGCTCGACCGCGATTTTCATTGGAAAATCGACTGCCTGGGGTGTTATTACCTCCACTCGCCGCCGCATCAGAAAACCCCAAACCGATCCACTCTTGCGAATTTGATGTCACATCAAGAGACAGAGTGTAGATCGTGTCGGCAACCAATGCATTGTTGGCAAGTGAGAGTGTGGCCGAACCTTCCAGTTGACCTACCTGAAAAACTCCGTTGTCGGTAGCAAAACCGTTTCCTTCCCACTCTTCACCTGACGTGTCTTCAAAAGTGCCGTCAAGACTGTCTATCGCGCCGGACGTACCAGCGAAGTCTTCGGTGAAAATCACATCTGCTTGTGCCGTAGCTCCCAATGAGCAAAGCATCGCGAACGCGGCGCCTAGCAAAGCAGATTTCTTCAAAAATCTCAACCTCATTGCTGAATCTCCAAATGTAAATCAAAGGTAAAAAACAAAATAAGTAGGCGAGAATTGCCTAATCAAACTTTTCAATAAATGGCTTGGAATGCTTGTCGCCTTCCCAAGTCAACTCTATGTGCATCGAATCCGATTCACCACCAATGGTCACCGAGTACGCTGCGGTAGCGACGTCTGCGTATCGTTTAGGAGCATGCCAACGTTGAGAGTACTCACCGAGAACCTCAATTGCTGAAACGGTGACGTCGTATTTCCCAGGAGGCAGCCCATCGAATGCTGTGTAAGTAGAAACGCGAAACCGACCTTCTTCGCCTTCGATTGCGCCGCCACCAGGCCGAGTTCCGTCCTGAGGTGAAAACAAAATCGAACCGAATTTAACCGGTTCGCCATCGATCGTGACAATCCCGGAAATTGGAACGCGAACCGGCCTTCCGTCGCTACAGCCCAAGCAAACCAAACTCAGCGCTGCCAGAAAAAACCAAGTGTGAATTGGCTTTGACCTTCGTGGTACCTGTAAATTATTGCAGACTAGGTTATCCATTGATGGACTTGTTCTCTGGTTGTTAGTTGATGGTGCGAACGTTCTTCTGACAAAGTGTAATTATTCGTCAGATACGATTTCACGTTGGTTACGAGTCGAAAGGCCTTGGTAAGTGAGCGTATCAATAGACTCACTTAAAAAACGAACCGAGCCGTCGGCGAATCCGAAGTTCGCTCCGCCAGGATGAAAGCTCGCAAAACCGCCGTTACTTCGGCCAGCACCGGCTCCACTTACCGTTCCAGCTCCACTATCAAGACCAGACATTCCATCGGGATCCAAAGGGAAGTTCATAGGAGTCGCAGTAGAACGCAAACCAGAAGTGAAACGATTTCCGTTACTCCAAATGTTTGTCTGACCTGTTCGGTGCCCTTCAACCGTTTCGCCGATCGCCATCGTGTTGGTTGTTCCGTCAGTAATTGCTGCGATTGGTAATCGGTCAACGTAGAGAAACAAACCGGTTGTGACATCAGGACGCCCGGCTTTGATGTATTTTGATGAGTTTGCAATCCCTGGATTTCCATTGCCCATGCAACCTGCGTAACTGCCTGTACCGGGTCGAATAGGATCATTTCCATGGCTTGCACTACATGATCTTTCAAGCTGATCACTTGGGCAAACGTAGATCGGAAGTTGCATTTCAACAACTGAAACTGCATCCGCGTTTGATGACCAATCCGAAGTCACCGCCCAGATTGGCACATGTTCGATATTGAGTAGATCGAATGCATTGTTTTGTTCAACAAAGGGGAGAATCATTACAAACAAACTCGCGCCTTGCGTTGACATGTCAAAGCCTGTCAAAGGGCTTGTTCGCAAATGACTCGGGTCACCAAATGGAATCACTCGATTCACTCCATCGGTGCCTTTTCTTCCAGCCGGAAATTCACCAAAGGCTGATTCATGATTAAGCAATCCAAGTACGCATTGGTTTATGTTGTTAGCACATGTTATTCTGCGCGCAGCTTCGCGTACCTGCTGAACAGCCGGAAGAAGCATCCCGATCAGGATTCCGATAATCGCGATCACGACCAAAAGTTCTACGAGCGTAAAGCCTCGTTTTCGGTTTAAATTCATAACAATCCAAAAATTAAAGATGAAGAGAATAATAGTTAAAATTTAGGGAAAGCCCCTCCATAATATGCTTTATCGTACACAACTCCCCAATTCGAACCACCGCACCACAACCAAATTACAGAAATAAGCGGGTTTCCACTTAAATTTCTCAAAAAACCTAAAATCACGGGTAACGAGAACTAATCCTTTTTAGGCGTCCGATTCGCAAGAATTTGGGGTGCAATTCGCAATAAATTGGGGGTTTGTTGGGCTGAGCTAAACAAACGCCACCAACCGCAACGATTTCAATTCTGAGAACTGTTCCAACATTCAGCCGTTCTCACTTCAAGCAAATGCAGAGATAAAGACATTGGCAATTCTTTACACCCAAGCCTTTGACTGCGACCAGAACGAACCGGGAGCGAGAAAAATCGCTCAGGAGTTTGACGGCTTTGAGGTCGATCTTGCTGATGCTGGATTAAATAGCATTGCGTGCGAAGTCTCTTGCTACCAGGCGAGAAAATTCTGGCTTCCTCATTTGCGAACCGCTAATGCCGCCGATTGGTGGATGGTTTGCATCAATTTTCCACGGCTTGAACAACCTGCGACCGAAAAAGGACTTCATGTTTCCGAGGTGATGCAGGATATCCGCAGCAAGATCTACGACAAAGTCAAACAGGTCGATGGATTTCGATCCGCAATGTTCAATTGCGAGGCTCAAGATGATTTGGGAGACGATGACTGGATCACCCGACTTGAAAAAATCTTGTCGGGCGAGCAACCGCAATTTTCAGGTTTGATCCTGGAGAAGTCGTTGACAGTCGGGCGACCAATTGAGCCAGACGTTACCGCATTCTCGCCCGGCTATTTGATCTACAAACCCAACGTATGATTTGACGCGAGCCGTACCCCTAAAGTTCAAACTGGAATGTTTGACTTACCAGACGCCAGATTCTTTGGCCGACCGTCTGTGAACCGGTTCGGATTTTTGCCACGCCAGTACTGCCTGGCAAAATCAAACTATCGGGATTGGCAAGCGGTACATTGACCATGTACTTCGTGCTTTGCGGAACGTCTTCACCTGACTTGTTATGCGTCGTTACGATGTCTCCGCCATACTGACTGGAAATTGACTTGGGCGTTGACTTCATTTCCGTGGGTGAAATTTGCTCCGTCACGGACTCGAACACTTTCAACGGAACCTGACGAACCAACAACTTGACTGGCTGATCGGTTCGCACAAACTCAATATCCGATTGGTCGATCGCAAGTACGGCTTCGAGTTTCGTCATGTCTTCCACAACCTGCCCGACAAACGTGCTTTGCTCCAAATACGCACCAATGTTTCGTGCCTCAAGCGGCGTGCCATCCCACTTACTCAACGTTGCCAGATCTTTTGATTGGGCTTCGACGATCGAAGGAGCCAAAAAGTAGCCGGCAACCGGCGCGCAAACAATCAGTCGCTCACGATCAAGCTGACGTTTGGTTAACAAATCCGTGGCTGATTGGACGGCAACCAAGGCTTCTTCTTCTCCATCGTTTCGCTCAAGCGTTTCGGCTTTTTTGATATTTTCATAACGCACCTCGGCCATGTTCAATTCGGTTTGGTAACTGGCCAACTGAACGCGCAAGCGCTGGCTGCTCAAACTGATAATCGGTTGGTCTTCGTGAACCATCTGGTTTGGCTGAACGTGAATTTCAGAAAGAGTTCCCGGAACGTCAACGAACAAGTTGTGAGCCTTTTCCGCGGTCACATAAAAACTGCAGTAAACGTAATGTGGGATTGGGATCAACAAAATCGCTCCCAACAAACAAGCCATCACGATCGCCGAGATTGTCGCACGAATCGGTTTCACGGTACCGAACCTCCCTGGAACAGAAAAGAATTTGTAAAGCTTGACCAAGGGAATTCCCAGCAAGCCATAGATCGCAGTCAGCGCGATCATTTGACCGATGATTTTGAAACCATACGGCTCCAAGGCACGATAAACGAACCAAAAAATCGAAAACGTAATCAGCCAGCGGTAGCTTGCCGCCGCGACGCTATAGAGTCCAAACAGCCATTGATTTCTGGACGGCAAGAACGGATCTGGTTTGGCTTCGATTCCCAACAACAGCGATCCGCAAGTCCGCTGCAAAATCGAAGTCGCTTTGGACCTCAAGTTCGGAATCTCCAGCAAGTCCGCAAGGATGTAGTAACCGTCATATCGAAGCAAAGGGTTGGCGTTGAACAATAACGTACTAACGGACGAAACAAAAATCAGATTCAGCGCCAAGTGATTGACCATTCCCGGCGTACTAAACCACCAGACAAAAACAGCAATCGAAGCCAGCACAAGTTCGACGTACATACCCGCCGCAGCGATGAAAGCACGTTTCCATTTACTGTTAAGCAACCACGAGTCGCTCACGTTGGCGTACAGACACGGCGTTAACACCAGCAGCATTACGCCCATCTCATGGCATTGGCCGCCAAATTTTTTACAAGCCAATCCATGCCCGAATTCGTGAAAGATCTTTGTGATCGCCATCACAAGTGCCAACCAGACCCAATTTTTGGCTGCAAAGAATTCGTCAAATGCCGGAAGCTTATTTTGAAAAGCCTCAAACTGCGTAATCAACAACGCGGCGGCACTGATGCCAAACAACAGCACAACGATAAACGCGGGCCAACTGAAAAACCAACCGAGATAGCGGTTCATGACCGTCAGTAGTTGGTCGGGATCAAAACCTTTGTAGCGAATCGAGAGAATATTAGTCAGCGATTGCCGACGTTCTGCCTTTCGCGTTTTTTCACCGCGTTGGAGCAGCTCGACGCCTTGATTGGGAGCATCGGAAACCAATAGCGAACTTCGGTAAAGCATCCCCGCAAACTGATACAGCTCCTGCATCGTGATTTTTTGCGGCGCGAAACGGTAATCAAACCGTCTTTTGATCTGGTCAGGGCTTGATCGCCCATCCAGCATTTCCAACAGCGCGTATTCTTCTTCCTCGAACCGATAGTACTTCAAGGAAATGGGATCCTTGACAACCCAATAGTCACGCCCTTGGTAACTTTGTTGTTGAATGATCAAATCCGGACGGCAGTGCAGGCGCAGCGGTCGACCAGAACTCGACGTCATCGCCGAAGTGTTTGTGAGACTTTGAGATTTAGACTCCGTCGCCATTCAATTCCTTTTGACGCAGGCCAACGTGTTTTTCAACCGAGCGTAATGCGTTTGCACTTGCTGTTGGTAAACGTTTCACCACAAATTCAAAAAGCCAAAATCAATACGACCAAGGTATCAATTCCGGCTTTTGAATCGGTGAAGTTTTATCAACGCTTAAGTTTATTTAACGTGAGTGTGTTGCGTTTCGAATCCGCTGTCGTCCAACCACTTTTGCCACGCGTGTGCACTGTCTTCTGATTGAAGTTCAACCGTCAACCACTGAGGACAACTAAACGTTGCATCCATGTGATCTCCGTGTGGGTTGGTGGTCACTTCGCAGCCAATCAACTTAAGCGTGTTGACGATCTGAGCGGCTTGAACAGGATCGTGCAGGTGAGCCGATTTGGTTTCAGTCAAACGAAACTTGACCGTTGGCTTTTTCGTATTTGCCGACGGGTTTAGGACTACCGTTTCCATGCCTTTGCCAACACACCACGTCGACCATTGATTGACCAACTGATCCGTTGTGACTTTGATCGCTTTCCACTCAGGGCAACGATATTTTACGTCAATGTGATTGTCATGGTTTTCGGAAATGACTTCGCAACCGATCTTTTTCAAGGTCGCGATTTCAGTTTGAGCGTTAGCTTCGGAAGTGGAGTGAATGGTCTTCCATTCAGTCGAGCGAAAGCCAATTTTCTTGACCTGAGCTGCAGCTGGTTGGGCAACCATTTGCCCGGTGCCTTGCTGCATCGTTTGTTGATTGGTTGCTGGTTGATTGCTTCGGTTACTTGACTGAGCATTAGTCTGCGTCAGCCATCCAAAAGCAGAAACGGAGGCAATCACCAAAACGGTTACTACATATTTCATCGTAAAACTTCCTTGTGTGTGGTCCATTCAACCAGATGAATAGAAAATCCAGCAACTTGCGACAACCCAGCTTCTGCGTTGCGGGCAAAAAATCAAAACAACCAAAGCATCTAATTGCTAGCGTTCGCGAATCGGTAGCAATTCCAATCGCCGTTCAGCTCATTCGAAGCATCAAAATCCAATATTGAGTACCACCACCGGATTGCCTACTATCCAGCCCCAATCGACCCCATCTGGCAGCACGCATGCAATCAACCCGACAACAACTCGTATCCGTCATCGTTCCGATCTACAACGAATTGGACAACGTTCGTCCGATGGTTTGCGAGATGCTGGACGTCATGAATCGGCAAGAGCGTCCTTTCGAATTGGTATTGGTCGACGATGGAAGCCAAGACGGCACAGTGGATCGGCTGATGTCGGTCGCCAACGAGAACGAGCAAATAAAGCTTGTCCTCTTGCGGAGAAACTTTGGGCAAACCGCCGCCATGCACGCGGGCATTCAAAATGCCAACGGTGACTACCTCGTCACAATCGACGGGGACATGCAAAACGATCCCGCCGACATCCCCATGATGCTGGACAAACTCGATGAAGGTTACGATCTCGTTCACGGTTGGCGAAAAGATCGCAAAGACAAATTGATGAGTCGAAAAATTCCATCGTTGATTGCCAACCGCGTGATCTCGATGGTGACGGACTTTCCCATTCACGATTTAGGCTGCACACTCAAAGCGATGCGTCGCGAGATCGCACAGCAGATCGAACTCTACGGCGAGATGCATCGCTTCATTCCAATTTTGGCTCATCAATTGGGAGCCAAAAGCGTCGAAGTGGTCACCAACCATCGTTCACGTCAATTCGGCGAAACGAAGTACGGCATCGGCCGCACGTTCCGCGTCGTACTGGATTTGATCACAGTCAAATATGTTTTGAAGTACTTTGCCAGCCCGATGAAGTTGTTTGGCAAGCTAGGTCTATGGGTTGGTATAAGTGGCTGCGTAGCAACAATGGCTGCCATCGTTATGAAGCTTTTTTACTCCACCGACATGACGGGCAATCCACTATTGCTGTTAGGAATCCTGGCTACGATCTTAAGCGTCCAGTTTTTCAGCCTTGGTTTGCTCGGCGAAGTTTGTGCGCGAATTTATTATTCGAACGAACATCGCACCAATTACCAAGTTCGCGAGTTTGTTAACTTCGAACAACCCACGATCATCAAAATGCCACGTCGAGCGGCGTAAGTGAGACAACCTCAGCGAAAGGCGACTATGGCCAAGGCCAAGCTTTCGTTACACCGTAACGCTCGCGTTGCACAGGGTCCGCTAACATTGGAAAGGTTGTCAGGATGACTTCATTGAGGCTGCCGTCGAGTGCAAACTCACATTGAATCTCATGTGTGCCAAACTCGTAAAAATGAATCGTTTCGTCTTCATCGGTATCGACCCAGTAGGCTTCGCCTAACGCATCCGGAATGTCTTTAGCTGCTACTGAAACGCCACCGATCGTGATCTTGCCGACATAAGGTTTGAAAAATTCGTCAGAGAAAAAGAGCGCGAAGCCGGAGAATGTTCCGTCAGACTCTCTGTCAAAAAGAACTCCGAGATCGAGATAGTCGATCCTCTCAACTTCGGCGTTGTCACTTCGTCCCAAGTAAGATAGTTGCTCAAAACGTGACCCGACCGTAATTCCGTTGAACGCAGGAGTGGACAGATCGGCTGAAAGGTTCAGGTTTGGTTGCCGCTGCCAAGCGTTTGTGGGATTGTTCCTCCTGAAAATAAAATCGAGCAAAACGCTTTCCTTTTGGTGGTGACGAGTGACTTGTTTTAGTTGAAAGTCAACGACCCCATTGTAGACGAGGTGGTACGCCTATGGTTCCATTGCGGTCACATTTCCGGCCGCGCACTTCACTCCGTTTTCCCAACCTGCACGCAAACCAACTCTCCACTTCCTGCTCCACGACCGGCATTGGATCGGGCGTAGAGCAACCCACTGTCCAAGGCAGGCAGGGAGCGAGAACCTTTGTCAAACAAACGTGTAGTGAATAGTTGCTTGTACTTCTTTTCGTTGGCTTCGACGATTCGCAATCCGCCTTTACAATCCAGGTGCAATATTTTGTCGTTTACCAAAATCGAATGGCCAACTGGCACACCAGCCTTTGTCCAAAGCACTTTTCCTGTACCTGGATCAACGCACCGATACGAACCGTTACCAACGTCTTCTCGCCCGGCGGTACCAAACAATTTTTCACCAAAAACGACGGGCGTTGAGTACTGGCTGGAGAAAGAATCGTCATTCTCCCATTGAATCTTTGGCGTCCCAGAATTGACGTCGATCCATTTTGCGCCGACCCCATAAGCCGCATTGACAAACAAGTGGCTTCCGATTCGAACTGGCATCGCGCCATTGACCGTTGGCCCCGTTTGCCCGAACCGCGTTTCGAAAATGACTCTTCCGTCTTCGGGAGACAAAGCAATCAAATGCAATCGTGTAATGAACACCGCAGCTTTTTTATCACCGATTGTCATTTCGATTGGAGATGAGTAACTGGCGCGACCTTCAAACGACTTCCAAAGCTCATCTCCCGTCTTCAAATCAAACGCCACGACCGCCGCGTCCCGACCGCCGACGTTAAGCAAAAGTTTGTCGTCGATTACGATTGGACTGGAACCCGAACCAAAATATCCTGCTGGGCTTTTGTAAATCTCAAGCACATTTTTCTTCCATTGGATCGCTCCATCTGAAAGATTCAAGCAATACAAATTTCCCGCCGAACCAAAAACGTATACGGACTCTCCGTGAATCAATGGAGTGGCTTTGGGGCCAACGTCACCGTCAGGGCCAGCCGATCGCGTGCCGGCAGGGAGCTTTTGATTCCAAATTAGTTTTCCCGTTTTCGCATCAAGTGCTTCCGCCAAGTTGTTTTTTGCCGGTCGATGAAAAATGATGACCTTGCCACCGCTCACAACCGGACCCGCGTTGCCTTGACCGACGGGGTGCGACCAAAGCTGCTTTAGGTCTTTAGGAAACTCACTTAGAACTACTTCGCCTTCGGCAACTCCATTACGGTTGGGGCCGTTGATCTGTGGCCAATCCAAAGCAACTGCGGTTTGCCCGATAACCGCAAGCAATGTTGCGACCATTGCTATGACCCATTTTTGAGTGCGAACTCTTTGGGTGCCACGATGAACTTGCGGATGTGGTGTTTGCTGCGATGGTAATTTAACGCTCATTGTGAGTTCCTGAAAGTTTTTGGATTCGTTAATCCTATGCAGCTGAAAGATGAAAGCGGATATCCTGCACAACACCAACTTATTCGACGCAATGACCTCACGCAAAGACGCAAAGCAAACCGGCGTATGTAGAACCCCGGTTGGGGTTCGGATCGTGGGGACTATGTAACCCAGCGTGCGCTTCGCGACGCTGGGCTTTGGAGTTTAACGCCGTTGGCGTAGAAACTTTCTTTTGGGAGCGCGAGGAGGTCACATTGCTTTTTCCCGTCGGTGCTTGATGATCAACTCTTTCCAAACCAACGAGCAAAGTCAACTCGTAGACGTAAAATTGGCGGCAAGGTAAACTACTACACGTTGGGAAGTAAGCGTTCTCGTTCAGTTCACGAGCAACATTGGTTGCACGACATTATTACCACTTAGTGATTTTGAACTAAACGAATATCACACCCAGAAACCATTAGCGCGAAAATCCTCACAGAGTTTTTCAATTCCAAATCGGATTCTCCCATCCATTTTGAAAGTCACCGTGCGTCGTTGGTTTACCATCCTGTTCCGCAGCCGCCCCTTTCGCGGATCCAATCCACAGTGGTGGGCGGGAGTCGCGGAAGCTGTCTTCGCCGCTGCCTTGTTTCTGACAGGAATCGTCCTGTTGGTCGTCAGCCTGACTTTGGCGGTCCTCTACTCAACTCCGCGAGGTCTCTACATCTCGCTGAATATTTTCATCTTACAAGTCACGTTATCCGCAGCGCTGGTTGGGATCGGGACTTACTGGATTGCCAGATTACTTTGGCGAGTCGGCGTATCGGCCGAACGCAGGGGAGCCATCGCAACCCGCGCAAATGAACTTGAGTTACTCAATGAACTGCGCCGAAACAGAGAAGACCTTCCGACGGTACCGCGAGATCACCTTCCACCCAAAGCCGGATCGGTTCTGCCGTTTGGATTGACGCCCTCGCCACGCAACGTTTGGGGATTGTTTACATCGGCCTTGTTTACGATCGTACTGGTCATTTTGGCAACGATCCTCAGCCTGATTGTGGCCAAGGCGTTTGGTGCCAACACAGACGTTTGGCTTCCCAATCAAATTGAACGCAGCCCCAATCGGCCATGGTTTGCAGCTTTATTGTTGCCGCCAATTTGTCTGGCCGCCGTTTGGGCGATATACCTGTTCTTTCGGCAACTGATCAAGCTTACGGGTATCGGGCCGACTTCGATCGAAGTTTCAAAATATCCCATGCGACCTGGTGACGGTTATCAAGTTTCCCTCTCCCAAGCAGGCAGAGTCCGGTTAAAATTGCTTGACGTCACTTTGGTTTGCGAAGAACAAGCGACATTCAACCAAGGCACCGACATCCGGACGGAAACCAGAGTCGTCTATCGCGATAAACTTTTTCGGCATCGCGGAATTCCACTCAAACCTGGCGAACCATTTCAAGCTGAGTTTGAGATGAACATCCCGCCCAACTCAATGCACTCCTTCAAGTCACAAAACAATCGAGTCCAATGGAAAATCGTCGTAACAGGACAAGCGAAGAATTGGCCTCGACTAAGGCGGAGTTTCCCCGTCTCAGTTCATCCCGTCGCGCCGCTCGAAACGCGACCGATGGCAACGACGTAGAAGAATCAAAAATCGAACCTAAAATCGAAATCAATTTTGAAAAAAATCGAACGGTATATTTGCCGGGCGATTTTCTGATTTGCGAATACATGGTTGAACTTCCTCCCGATTTCGAATTTAGCGAACTCAAAGCAATCGAGACTTCGGTCATTTTTGTCACCGAAGGAAAAGGCGAAGAAGACATTGGGGTGCACTTTTTCGAACGCCGCCAACAACGATCGCTGACGGGTGACACATTCAAGCAAACCCAACGATTAAGCACCGTGCTCCCAGCAAGTCCACTTACCTACGATGGCGAGATCTTAAACATCCACTGGTGCGTTCGCGTCCGACTGTTTCTTGAAGACGGCCATCAAGTGACACAAGACAAGTTATTCCGTTTGGGAACGGTGGAAAGATTCGAAACACCAAAAGCGGAGACCAAAGATGGCGACGCTTAACCCCAGCCGCATTAGCACGACTGAAACAACAAGCAGGACGGCGGAAACGACGAATCCTTTTTCGACCCGTTTCACACGCCCAGATGCAGTCACGTATTTGTTTGATTCCACGGACGCAGATTCTTCGCTGGTTGAACCCACTACCCCCAAGCCATGCCCGCTGACTGAGATTTCAAACGCCTTTTGCCAATCTGGGTTTATCGGTCAAATCGTCGGCCCGCACGGATCTGGCAAAACGAGTTTGACACACGCGATCCAAAGAGAGCTCCGAGGAACCTTCGAAGTCGTCCGTCGGTTAACCGTTCGCAACCAACGCGGAATCAGTTCGATCCAAACGGCCGCCGAGAACACATGTTGCTCGGGTAGAATGCTGTTAATCATCGACGGAGTGGAGCGGCTTGCGTTACTCCAACGGATGATGCTTGTTGGCTATTGCAAAAAATCACAATCAAAGCCATCGCAAATCGGTTTGTTGATCACGACCCATCGACGACTTGCTGGTGTACCGGTTTTGTTCAAGACCGTTCCAAGTTTGGCATTGCTTAAACAGATCGTGCAAAACCTCGCTCCTGAGTTTGCCCCTGAACCAGAATTGTTGGCGAGTGTTTTCGAACAAACCAACGGCAACCTACGTGAAGCATTAATGAGCCTTTACGACGCATGGCAGTAGGATGGACATTCTTGTCCGTCTCATAAGTAGGATGGACATTCCTGTCCGTCATTCCGCTGCGTAGGTCATGCTGTGCATGACGTCCACCACGTAGGTCATGCTGTGCATGACGTCAGGCACAGCATGACCTACCTTTGGCTTACTCTTTTGAACGAGAAATCAGCTATCTCCCCGGCATCATTAGTGGAGATTAGTGACAATTAGTGTTCCTTCTTCCTACGTGTTTTTCCTCTACGCCGCACGGTGCGACTCGTGCTTCCGATCCTGCCCAAATAACTGCCGGCTGAGAATCCGCAACACTTCGCGATCCGACCAATAGCTCGTATGCCCGCGTGGCCCCACAGCATGATTAGAATACAACGTAGGCGTGAAAATCCCTGCACTAGTTACCTGCTGTTCCATCCCCTGCCCCGTTCCCTGATCCGGAAAATCCAAATCAACGCCCACGAAATCATCCACCCGGCAAATATTCACCCAGCGATCAATTCGGCGACGAAGCGAAGACCAAAACGGCTGATCAAGCTTCGGATAGCAATGCCCAAAATAATGTTGGTACATGTGCTTCAACGGGCTGCCCATCGTGACCAACGTAACGGACGAAAACGAGTTATTGAGCCAAGCGACTTCTTCATCGTTTAGCACTTCAATCGCAACCATTGTTCCTTGACTGTGGCTGATGATGATCAACTCAGGATGATGCGAACACGAGTCGCGGTAGTAGGACAAAATTCGCTTCATCCTCAAATGCAAACTGTCACGTCGCGAAAAGAACAACGCCCCGTTCTCAAAAGTCGTCTCCGCGATATCAAATTCATCATCGTCATCCAAAGCGTCCTGGACTTTGGTTGACCGAAAGTAAAAGTGGTTGACCACATCGAGCAACATGTCAAACCCAGGCCGCAAATGCGGGATCAACAACACGATCAAGCCACCCATTGGCACGAGCACACTCACTGCGTACCGATTCACATCGACCATCAACATGCCAAGCCAATATTCGGTGTAGTCTTCCTGCATTAATTGCAACACACACAAAGCACTTACCATCGCGACTCCGGCGGCAGTACAAATCGCCAAAACGATTTGCAAACTCGCGTTGACGATCAAACGTGGAGCCCGCTGGCCGTCTTTAAATTTTTGCTTTGTGATTCCTTTTCGCCAATAAAAATATCTGGCCAGCACGACAGCCAACGCCACACCAAAGATAACCATCATCAACAACTGCACGCCCAGAAACGGCAACGCGTCGTCAAATACCTTGGAGAATTCTGGGACACTGGCCACCCGACTAACGCCTTCTTTAGCCGACACCCACAGCAACGGCAAAGCTTGACCCCAGATTCCGACCGCCAATGCAGGAAGCAAAAACGCAACATGCAGTGCCGGACGATAACTGCGTGGATGGCTGAGTGCAATAAACCAGCAAATTGCCATCGCCACGATGACTTGGATTTCAATGAACCACAACATCCCCAACAACACCAACAGGGTTCGGCAGTACCAAAGCAATCCCGGATGGTCAGGGCATTCATGAAACACATGTGCAAAATGAATGTCCAGGTAGTACGCTCTCAGCAGCAACAGTCCACCGACAAACGCGGTCGTAACGTTTACCCAAAACCAAAATCGCTCGATAACCCGGCTGCGCGTGATCCGATTTCCAATCAAGGCGAACACCAGCGCGAATACGCAGCAGCTGATCAAAACGACTTGCGTCCAGAGGTCGGTTTTGTACGATTCGGGCCAAAGCAATTGGGTTCCGCAAACGGCGACCACCAACATGCTGAGGAAAAACGTGATAGCCAAAACGGGACCGTGAAGAATCTTGGAACTGATGAGCCCCAATCGCTTTAGCCAATACGCAGCCGGGCCCGGCTGATCGGCGGCGATGTAAGCAACATAACGCAAGCCAAACAGGATCTGAAAGATGCCTCGAATGACGCCAACCCAACCACGACGAACTCGGGAAAGGTCTCCCCAAAAAACTTCGGACAGCTCAATGTTTTGATCGTCAAACTTTAGTCTTCGCTGGTGGGCCGGAAACGTCTGCACGTAATTCGCGTCGCCAGATTTTTCGCAAAGCCAAACCTTCTCGTCGTTTTCTTGAAGCGGCTGGTGTGGATCGGCAAGCGAGCGCGCGAAGAGGTTCAGCGTGTCACCAGGATTGGGATCACCCACCCCGTGCACGACTAGAACGATTTTATCCGTTTTGGAGTTGGACGCCGTCAATTCAAAACGCCATATTGCTTGAGAATCAGCCAGATTTTGCTGGGGTACTTTAGAAGAATCTGGCGATCAACGCACGACGGATTGAAGGCAGTTTTATGCTTGCATAACAGAAGGGCAAAACGCGATGAGGACTTCCCTGCCCTCGTATTCACGCTTAAATCTCAAATTTCAAAGCCAAATATTCAAAGGCTCTTTCACAACTTAAATCCGGCGAGCAAAAGGAAATCCGCCCCCTCGCTTGAACCGGCCTTCTTTGAACTCAAAGAATGACTCGAACGAGTTCTCCAAGTCTTGAAAAATCTGATCCAATTTAGAAAGCTCGTCCTCAATACCGGCGTCAGTGACCTGCTCAGCCTCATCCAGGCAGACGATCATTTCATCGTCGATCGCTTCAACCGTTCCGTCATCCAAAACGGTATCAACCAAGTCGTCGATTTCGTCTTCGTCAACGCCGGCTTCCTCTTCGATCAAGCCATCGGGAATTGAATCTGTGACTTCAGCAGGCTCACCAAGCAACTGATCCGGAAAAAACGCACCCGTCAAATCGTATGCGGCTGGAACGTCATTCAACGAATCGACCAAGACGTGATACTCAACACCTGGCGTGGAATCAAATCGAATGGTGACTTCCTCATTGGTCGTACCATCGACGATTGCGTCAAACGTATCGCCAACGAATTCCACAGGCAAATCTACTTCTACTTCGACCGCTTCATCAATAGCCGTATCATCATTGGCCGTTTCATTTGTTGATTCAGCTTCATCGACAAAAGCATCCTCTTCGGCCACTTGATCAGTGACCTCCTGATCGGTGTCGATTTCAGCTACGTCCTGTTCAACGTTCGTCGTTTCGTAACGGGTGGTTGGTTCCTCGTTGATAGCGACTGGTTCAGAAGTAACAACGTCTTCTGTAGCGTCTTGGATATCAACCACTGCTTCGCCGTCAGAATTTTCTTCGCTGGTGATCACTTCGATCAACTCGCCTTGTGCTCCGTAAACGGCAACGGAAATGTCAGACGAATGATTTTCACTGATGACATTCAAATCCAAAACGATTTCGCCTTCGCCGGGTGAAGCGAATCGAAACGCGTCTTTGTCGAGTTCCGATTCCAGTTCGCTGCTAACCGAAATCGAATCCGGCTGGCCTTCCGTCGAAACCCACTTGAGCAATGTGGCATCATCTCCAATTTCGTCAGCGTGCTGATCAACTGGGCCTTCGGTTACTTCAGGCGTGACCTCCACGTCCAGATTCAACTCGTAAGCTCCCGTCTGGTCTCCAGTGGCTTCGACAGCAATGAAGTACTCACTCCCGGCTAAGACGTCGAAAGAAACGACGACCATTTCATTGGTTAGGCCACGTGCGATCATTTCGCCAGTCGAATCGTGAATGGAAATATTCAACTCGGTCGCGTTGTCCTCCAACAACTCGCTAAGACTCAAACGAGCCGAGCCACTGTCATGGCTGGTAAACCGGAAAGTATCCGTGTCGCCCGCGAATTCCAAATCACCAACAATTGAAGCAATTCCGTCGACCAATTCCAACTCAGTTGAGTCAACTCCGAATTCGTCCGCGTGAAGATCAACCGGTTCTGGCGGGGCTTCTTCGAAACCGACGGTCAGCACAAAGTAGCCTTCGCCTGCTTCATCTGAAGAAACCGTTACTTCATAAGTTTCGCCTTCGACCGCGTCAAAGCTCAATTTTTGAAAGCCCTCCAGACCTTCACTCACCAACGACTCAACCGCTTCGCCGTTGCCATCGACGACTTCGATTCGAGTTTCAGAGTCTCCAAACGAAGTAGACACAACGACATCAATCGAGCCAGTTTCTGATGGCGTAAAAGCGACCGTTTTGCTCGACTCATCCGCGTTGATCTGGCCAAAATATCCCGATGTTCCGGCAACTGGATCCCGCAACTCGTTGACGATTGAAGATTCATCAACGTTCGCAGCTTCGTCAAAGTTTTCAGCTTCGTCACCGATTGAATCCTCGGCGTCACCTGAAATTTCTGCTTCGACGTCGGACTGGCCACCCGTTTCCGCGTAGAGATCCGAGTTAGAGTCCACATCGCTGTCGGCGCCGATCTCGGTATTGGCTTCTTCGTTTCCTTCAGAGCCAGCGGTTACCTCGACTTCGCCTTCTGATTCAACAGGCGTTTCAGTGGCATCATCCGGCTGGTCCGACGCGCCAACATCGGCTTGCTCAGCAACCTCAGGGCTGATTTCAGTTGAGTCAAAATCGAGACCTTCGTCAGTGCCGGCTTGCTCCGACGGGACCTCTTGCGCTACTTCTTGCGGTACTTCTACCGCTGAACAAACTTCCGCAGCGACAGGAATACACTCAGCCATTTCACTGCCAAAGTTAGCCGCCAACAACCGACGGCTTTCCATCTGCTCATACCCCAAGCTTCTCAAATTCCGTTTAGACATACTCTCTTCATGGCCAATCGGGCCACCTCCCTAAACACGTGACATACAAACGAGCCAGACCCGTTTTGCACAATCCGTGCCGTTTGAGAAAAGTCGTCGAGAAGAAGAGAAATGAGTTCGATTGCCGAGACTTTGCGTGAAAGCAAATTTCGATAGCGAGTAAATCTCACATGACAGCGATGCGATTTCTACAAAACCTAACAAAGCAAAAAAGTGCTACTGACATCAATTTGGATTAAAAGTTTTCAATTCGAACACAGTAACCATCGCGACAATGACTGAAGCGATCGTGCCAATGACAAACAAAGCCATTCGAAGGAACGCAGGTTTTGCCTTGATCCAAGTCAGATACGACTCAACGGCTGGTCCGCAAAAGAAGCACATATTGGTCACGAACGCACCAATAATTGCCACAGCCCAAAATTCGAGCGTGTAAAGTACTTGGGCTCGCAGCGCAGCCGCACCGAGGGTCGCCACAACCAGCACAGCAACATAAATCAAGCGAAGTTTTTCCCACTCCAAAAAAACTTTGCGGGCGATTGCTTCGAAAGTACTCGGTTCGGCAGTCGCAGCGCTGGCTTCGGCTCTACCGGAATTGATTGGGGCCGAGAAAGGGTTTTCTGTTTCCACTCGATTCTTTCAAAGCCAATAAAGTAAACGGAAATACCGAACGCGAAATACCGTGACGAAAGAGCATATCGCAAACGACCAAAAACGCCGTGAGTAGCGACCTCCAAGCCATCATACCACCAAAGCAACAATTTACGTAAAATCGTTTAAGCATTCAAATGAACCCTGCTTAATCCTCTCGAAAAAAATGGCTTCATCGTTTAAGTTGTTGGTTCCCTGAGGCAACAAATCGCCCTCTCCGCATCGCGAATCAAAATCATGTTCGACAACCTGTTCACCAGCTCGCCCGCCGTTTGGACGGGACTGATCGGCGGGATGATCGCGTTGCCGATTCTGATCCACCTCATCAATTTGATGCGGCACAAAACCGTCCAGTGGGCGGCGATGGAGTTTTTGCTTAAGAGCCACAAGAAGAATCGCAATTGGGTTTGGCTTAAACAACTCTTCCTCTTGCTTTCACGAATCGCGGCTTTGGTCCTCGCACTTCTGATGCTGGCTCAGATCGGTTGTCACGAAGACCGAATCTCGCGGCTATTGGGTGGAACAACGACACACCATTACGTCCTGCTGGACGACAGTTTTTCGATGAGTGACCGTGGAAGCGAAGGCAGCGCGTTTGACCGAGCACGTTCGACGCTTTCCCTGATCGGATCGCGAGCCAAAAATCGCCAGAACCAACTTTTCTCGCTCGTGAGATACTCGCAAGCCAGACCGAACGTTTCAGCGGCTACTTCCAATCCACAAGACGACCTAAATCCCGAGATCGCAACGACTCTGATCTCAGATTTGGATAGCGAGTTGGTTGACAACCTTTTTGACCAACGCATCGAAGACACAAAATCAAGAATTGACGTTTCGAACCTGTCTGTTGGGCTGCTTGATTCATTGCAATCGGTTAAGCAATTGATTCTCGAGCGCGAGAATGAAAACGCGATTGTCTATGTCGTTTCCGATTTTCGAGACCGCGACTGGTCCAACCCTGCCGAATTGGATTCGGAGTTAATGGAGATTCATTCGGCGGGTGCAGCGATTGAATTGATCGCTTGTGCCAAAACAGAACGCCCCAATCTAGCGATCACCGGATTGGAGCCGGCTGGCAATGTTCGCGTGGCCGGTACGCCGCTGATGATGAAAATCTCGATTAAGAATTGCTCTTCTTCGACGGTCGACAAAGTCCAAGTCAAACTCGGATCGCTGGCTTTTGAGACGCCAACCCAAAGCACCATCCCCGAAGAAGCCAACCCTGAATTGGTCGAAATCCCAACCGTCTTTATTCCTACGATCTCAGCTGGCGAAACAGTTTCACGCGAGTTTCCCGTTTTCTTTAACACCACTGGTGCCCACGCAGTGTTTGCGACGCTGCCTGACGACGCCGTTGCCGCCGACAACCAACGTTGGAATGTGACGCAGTTTTCCAACACCGCCAAAGTCCTCATGATTGACGACGCCGAGCAGTTGCACAGCAGCTTCCTCTCACTCGCGATCAGCCCAGGTGGCATGACAGGGATTGAACCAGAAACTAAAACGCGAGCCTTTCTTCGAGACGCCACGCAAGAAAAACTTTCAAAGTACGACGTAATATTTTTGTTGGATGTCGATACGCTTGATGAGTCAGCAACCAAAAACATCGAAGCCTACGCAAGCAACGGCGGAGGAGTCGCGTTTTTCCTTGGCCCCAAAACGAACATCAACGCTTTCAACAATTCGCTGTATCGAAACGGCGAAGGCATTTTCCCGATTCCGCTTTCGCAAGTAAAACTGATCCCCGAGTTGACCGAAGAGAAAGTTCCCGACATTTCGCCTAACAAGCATCCGATGTTTGCACCCGTTTTGGACGCAAAAAATTCGCTGCTGGCTCTCGTACAAGTCAAACAGATCATTCAGGCAGGTCCAGGCTGGAATGAATCCGATAAAGCGGTCAAGGCGCTGGCGACCATTCGCGGAAATGAAAACTGGCCATTGGTTGTTGAAAAATCATTTGGCAACGGAAGAGTGATCGCGTTTACATCAACCGCTGGCCCGATTTGGAATAACTGGTCCCGCAATGCAACGTTTCCTCCGATCCTGCTTCTGATGCAGAACTATCTGGCCGCAGGCAAGTACTTGCAGGAAGAGCAGTTTGTCGGAAGCCAAATTGAAATCATCAAATCGACCAGCACGCACACGCCGACGATTACATTGATCGCGCCAGGGGGAAGCAACGGAACCCGGCTGGTAACGCGAAGCAAAATGTCAGTCTCGACAACCGATTCGGGAAAGCTAAACACAACGATCGGAAAACGCTTACCCTCTGAGTCGATTCGCGAGACAGATGTACCTGGACTTTACGATATTTGGTTTCGGCGAACGGATTCGAATTCAGAAGTGAATCGTTTTGCCATGAACGTGGAGACAGGAGAAAGTGAAATGGCGTTGGTCAACCGGCAAACGCTGCTGGCGAGCTTGGAAAAATCTCAACCGTCGATTATTGACTGGGATCAGTTCAATCCCGAGCCCAAACAGAAACCGGCTTCATCATTGAGCAAGCTACTTTTGCTGCTGTTGGTTGGAGTGCTGGTCGTAGAACAGGTTCTGGCTTACTCCACGAGCTACCACCGAAGGTAGTCAACGAACAACGCCCGTAGGATGGACATTCCTGTCCGTCGTTCTTGTAATGCGCTGGTGTCGGACAAGAATGTCCAACCTACAAAAAAAAAGAGGCGATCAAAAATAACCGCCTCCATTAATTCATTTTGCTAAGTTAAGCACTAAGCCTTAATCAATCCCGCGTCCGTCAGAACTCTCTGCCCCGCCGCTTGGTGAATCAAACTCGCCACCGGCGTTCTCACCGTGGTCCTGCTCGTCCACAATGTCATCATGATCGTGACCATCTCCGTCACCATCGGCCATTTCGGCGGCATCAAGCTGGTCACCACGGTCAACAGAAACGACTTTGCCCTGATAGCTCAACATCTCTTCGATGCGTGACAATTTTCCTTTGAAGAACGGGAACCAAGGCGTTCGGTACAAGCCGATAACACGCTTCATCTCAAAAATTGGCTTGTTCATTCGGGTCTTCAGCGAAAGCGAACCAACGCCGGCAAGGAATAGCTCAAGATAATCAAGCGGTTCGTTTTCTGTCTTCAAACCGATCAACTCGAAACGTTCGCCTTTGCCGCCAAGCCGATTCACAGTCAAACCTGATTCGTCAATTCGAACACGCATGTGAGTTCGGCTGTAGATAAAGTTACCCAGCCAGATTCCAAAGAACACAAGCGACATGACAACCCAGGCGCCCGTATTGACCGTTGGCTCAAGACTTCCGAGAGCTTGACTGGTCCAAGTAAACGGCTTGATAAAACCGGTGACTTCGAGGACCACCGGAATTCCAATGAAGGTTCCCAATAGTCCAAACATCAAAAGGAATTTGCTTTTTGGCATGTTGAATCGAAACGCGACGTACCACACAAGCATGATGGAAAGCCCGATCCAAAACAGCATGTGAGCATTGAACATGGGAACGGTGTCGTTGATGAGGTCAAAATGCTTGACGTCCTTTAGCATGTCGGCCGCCAAAGAACCCTCCTCCGCATTTTCAGTCAGCGTTGTTCGGATTTCGTTTAAAGACTCCATTCCCGTTTCGTTCACGATGGTTCGTGTCGGAATCGAAAGCAGAGCCAGGATCGCGAAAAGAGCAGCAGGGTATCCGGCGAGGATTCCCGGAAGGTGGTCGTACAACAGAATCGGTTTGAGAGCCTGCGGTTTGTCGGACATTTAGCTTCCTATGAACGGTAAGTGACTAAGAACTTCTCCAATTTGGGTTCGCCGATGCGACCGTTTTCTTGGCAAAAATCCCTTGCCTGTTTTTGTTAACTGAACAATGTGCCGCTATTGTAACAGTGCTTTCCAGCGAATAAATACGGGCAACGGGGATATTTTTTGAGTAGTCAAAATTCAAGACAATCTTGCTCCACCCGGATTCAAGAATTTAAATCCCCACCGGCAGACTCTAGATCTTCATCATTCAACACAGCGGGATTTCTAATCTCATAAAGCGCCGCAAAGAACACAAAACATCCGATCAACACAAACGGGTATTGCTTTATCGCAATGCCCGTGATCGCAAATGTAATCGCGAGTACCATTCCCAAAATCCCCGCCAGCAACGTCGCTGTTCGGTGCTCCATCGCTAGACTCAATCCACTTCGCAAAATTCGCCCGCCGTCCATTGGAAAAGCCGGAATCAGGTTGAAGACAAACAAAGCAATATTCATCCACATCAGCACAACGGGAAATTCAGCCAATCCTTCAAAACCATCGCTTGGTATCCAAGCTCCGCCGCTCGCGAAAATATAGACCGCGAGCAACGCCGCGATCACCAGATTGACCAAAGGACCGGCGATCGTGATCAGCAATTCCTCAAACGCCTTTTGCGGCATGCCTTCGAGTCGCGCCAAACCTCCGATCGGCGTAATGATGATGTCTTTGGTCTGGATCCCGAATCGCCGAGCCATCAAAGCGTGTCCGTACTCGTGCAACAGAACACTGGCAAAGGCGGCCATGAGCAGGCCGAGCAAAATAAAAACGGTCGTCCAAGGCAAATTTCTCTGCCAGCGCCATTGGTAAACCAAAAACAGCGGCGCGAGAATAAACGTCCAATGCAGAAAGATGTCGATACCCGCGGCACGTCCAAGCTTGATTGCAGAATTTGCGATGCTTCCAAGTTTCAATCGCATTAGTTTTGCTTTTTCGATCTGCCGAATAGGTTGATAATTCGCCTGCGCGTTTTGAAGTTGCACCCATTGTAGGATGGACATTCATTCTTGTCTGTCGTTCCCGCAGTTGCGCGCTGTCGGACAGGAATACCCAACCAACTTACGCCACCGGTTGAGTGCTCCCCAACAACCGCTTGTCGCCATCCCGAACGGTGAATCCAATTTTGTCGAGGTACTCACAAAACGGAATCGCGTACTTCCGACTGATATCCAATAGCTGCCGAATTTCGCTCATCGTCAAACCATTGGCCTTGGAAATTTCCTCAGCCAACTGCGTCTTGGTCTCGTTGAAGATCTCACTGTGCATGTACATCTCGTCAGACAAACGGACCAGGTCTCCGTTTTCGCCTGCCATCTCAAGCAGCTCCTCAACCGACTCCTTGTTTTTCTTTGCAGATTTTACCAAGTCAGCCACCACGGGCACCTTCAACCCCGCCGCTTTCACCGAATCAATCAACTCTTGCAGCAGAACCTTCTGGCCCTTGGAAAGTTTCGGGCCGTAACCGACCAAGCCAATCGTATTCACATTCGCGTTGACCTTTTTCCGCTTTTTCAATTCATCAACCACCAAGCCCAACAACTCCGGCTGCTCAAGATAAGCAAACTCGACATCGAGAACCGAACGCGGGTGATTGAATCGCAGCGGCGCCTTTGCATGCAACCGCTCAAGCGTCTTCATCAACCGCTCGGCCAATCCGTTAAACCGGTCGCGATGAATGATTACGTTTCGCGTCAACGAGACTTTGATTTCGATCAAGTCTCCCGATTCCTTCAACTGCTCGTAGACCTCGTCCACGTTAATGATCCCCGCCCCACGCGACAGCGACGAAGCCTTCCATTGCAAGTCGTTGGACAAAAACAAATTTGCCGACGCCCGTTTTAATGGCTCATCACTGGAAAGATCCGCAATCATTTTCAAATCGAGCTCAGTCGCTTTCTTGATCCGACCAGCATTAGGGTGCAAGACACGCCCGCCCGCGATCGTGTCGACGGGTGACTGTCGCCTGATCACAAATGGCTGGTTCCAAACAGCAACCGCCGGCTCGTTCAAGAAAACCTGGGCCAAACATTGCCCACCCGGTTCGACTTCAGTGCAATCCAACAAACGGACGTTGCCAAGCAGTTCTGCTGTGCCAATGTGAAAACGGATACGCGTACGGTCTTTGAATGGTTTCGCAATTCGGTCAAGCATATGAAGCTTCACCGTCATCAACGTCGAAGGAACCAAGTGATCGGTGGCACACAACTCATGACCACGGTCGATTTCCTGATGATGAACACCCGCAAGGTTAATCGCCGCTCGCTGGCCACGGTGGACCGACTCGGCCGAAGAATCATGATTTTGAATTCCGCGAACACGAACAGATTTATTTCCCGGCTGAATCTGCAGCTGATCACCGACATTGATTTCGCCGCTGCTGACGCTTCCCGTGACAACGGTGCCGTGGCCATCAATGGTAAACGTACGATCAACTGCCATCCGGAAAGGCCCACTTTGCAAATCAGCGCGTCCTGATTCGGCGACGATTTGAGCCGCATCAGTCAAAGCGGATTTCAATTCGTCGATCCCCATCCCTGTTTTGGAGCTTGTCCGAATGATTGGGGCGTCTTTGAGAAAAGTATCGGCGACCATCTGCCTGATTTCATCTTCAACCAGCTCAAGCCAATCGGGATCAGACAAATCGCATTTGGTCAACGCGATCACACCAGCAGGAAGATCCAACATACGCAGGATGTCGAGGTGCTCTTTGGTTTGTTGTTTGATCGAGTCATCACCAGCGACGACCAAAAGTGCCAAATCCATCCCCGTGGCACCGGCCAACATTTGCCGCACAAATTTTTCGTGACCGGGAACGTCAACGATGCCCAGGCGAAACGGGGGCAAGTCGAGATGGGCATACCCCAATTCAATGGTGATGCCGCGTTTTTTTTCTTCGGGCAGTCGATCTGTGTTGGTGCCTGTAAGCGCACCGATCAACGAAGTTTTCCCGTGGTCGATGTGCCCCGCCGTCCCAAGTATCAAGTCTTTTAGCATGGACCTATTCTAAATCACATCCAACTCGGGATATAGCGGATGCCTTACTTAATCGTGCAAAAATTAATCGCACAAAGACGGAACGAGACTCTCCCAGGGCGATGCCTTAGGCTACGGTGAATATGCCCGTTGGCCAAAAACAACGGCCAACGGCCAAGTACATTTCCAACCAATGCTGTTGGCGTTTCCACGCAGTTTCCGACCAATGCTGTTGGGCTTTCCACACGGTGCGGAGCAGTATCGCTCCGGACAGACAGACGGACAGCTTTATCAACCGACAAGTGGCTGCGTTTGAATATGGCCTTCAGCCAAAGCTGATTCGTTGCTTTCGATTTCCTAGGGCGATGCCCTAGGCTACGGTGAATATGGCCGTTGGCCAAAAACAACGGCCAACGGCCAAGTACATTTCCAGCCAATTCCGTTGGCGTTTCCACACACAGTTTCCAACCAATGCTGTTGACGTTTCCTCACTGTTTCCAGCCAATGCTTTTAGGCGTTTCCATGCCGTACGGAGCAGTATCGATCCAGACAGGGCAGTTTTATCAACCGATTTTCCAACCAATGCTGTTGGGGTTTCCACACTGTGCGGAGCAGTATCGATCCGGACAGACAGGCGCGGATTGTTAGCGTGGCGTGACTGGTCGTCAGTCAGTTTTCTTGGCCAACGGCTTCTTTTTTTTTGGCCAAAGGCCTCTTTCACCGTAGCCTAGGGCATCGCCCTAGGTGTGAAATGCAATCAACCGTTTTGGCTGAAGGCCAAACTCACACAACATCCCAGGCACCTTGTATGGTGCCTGGGCCAAAGCTGATTTCGTGCCTTTCGCTTTTCCAGATGCACTAATCCGACGCCTTCAAATGCTTGAGTTCTCCAAGCACCTTCAATCCTTCTTCTGTCACTTGACTGTTTTCCACGTGCACTTCTTCGAGCATGGGAAATTTCTTGACCAAATTCGCCAGACCCGCATCGGTGACTTTTGTGTTACTGAAATCAACCACCTTAAGCGGCAATTTTTTGTAAAGCACTTCTATCGTTTGGTCGCCAACCCCTGTGTGACTTAGGTCAAGCGACTCCAACTTTGGAAGCGTTGCCATCGCTTCGTTAAACAACTCCAAACCACCAGTGCGTGATTCCGTCACCCCCAACGGATTGTGCGACAGATTCAAGCGACGCAGACTTCGCATTTTGCTGAATCCCTTGAAAGCATTTCTGGCGAACCCTTGAATCGCATTCCCTTCAAGTTCGAGAACTTCAAGGTTTTTGTTAAACGTAAGATTTGCAATGTCATAGTCCGTGACTCGCGCGTTGGGTGCTCGAAGTGTCTTGAGCGAACCAAGTCCATTGATCGCTTTAAATGGAAAGCTCTCTTGACCGGCAATCTCCAGCGTTTCCAATTTGATCTTGCGGAACTCCCTCGCGGTTTCGAATTTAAGTTGCACTCCATGCAAAGTTAACCTCTTGAGATTTCGAAGCTGCGCGATTCGTGAATAAACCTTATCGACGTTATTGACACCTTCCCGGTCCGACCAATCATTGACGGTTGAATGGAGTACTACCCACTCGACGCTTCCCAGCCGATCCAGGAGCTCGTCGATCCGTTTCCAATCGTGCTTAGTCTGAAAGACCCGCAGCTCGAGCTTCTTGACAGCTGGCAGCCGCGAAACTGCACTCACATTTTCATCCCACAGCCCCATCTTTATGTCGGTAACTTCGTGAAGCGGCTTTCTACCCCAAAACGAATCATTCCAAATTTCCGTCTCATTAAACTCAAACTCACTTTCGCTGGCGATCAATGATCGGTCATTGACTAAACGAAGAATTTCAACGGCTTGGTCTGCCGTTTGCTTCCTGACAATCCACACCACGATCAAGCTGACCAGCGGCATGACGATGAAGAGAAGCGTGCGAAAAGAAAATTGAAGCTGACGAGTTTTCATCACCTCATTATCAAGGCATTTTGTTGCTGGAGCAACTTTGTTGGGTCAATTTATTGGCAGCGGATAGGCATTCATTCTTGTGCGTCTTTTTTGAGCTCGCGACTGTCGGACAGGAATCTATGCATTGCCCATTGTTAATTGAAATCAACCGACATTGGCTGCGTTTGAATATGGCCTTCAGCCAAAGCTGATTCGTTGCTTTCGCTTTCCTAGGGCGATGCCCTAGGCTACGATGAATATGGCCGTTGGCCAAAACGAATGGCCCTTGGCCAAGTACATCCCAGCCAATGCTGTTGGAGTTTCCACACCGTGAGTGCTTGGCGCAGAATCCAAGGTATGCCAAGCGTCTAAGCATTACGTTCGATGAACTGGAAGATGGAAACCCGACGCGTAAGCGAGGAAGCAGCTGTTTACACATCCTTGCTCGAGGAAGCAGCTGTTTACACATCCTTGCTTCATCAATAGTAGCTCGACTCTCCGAGTCGTAGCACAGCACGTAACGACTCGGAGAGTCGAGCTACTGAAAATACGACTCGGAGAGTCGAGCGGAGAGGTCGACGGCTCTCCAAGTTCGGTGAGAGCATGTGCGGCGGCGAGGCCGGAGTTGAATACTCCCGGCAGATTGATGCGGACAGACAGACGGTCAGTTTTCTTGGCCAACGCACTCTTTTTTGGCCAACGGCCTATTTCACCGTAGCCTAGGGCATCGCCCTAGGTGTGAAATGCAATCAACCGTTTTTGGCTGTAGGCCAAACTTACCCAACGTCCAACCTACGTATTGGTCCATTTGTTAATTGCGTCGTTTTTCATCGGTTATCAAGCTTCAGAGATAATTTTGTCACCAAGGGAATACGATGTTTGGATTCAAAAGCGGTAAAGAAAAACTCGAAGCGAAAATGAAAAAGCTGCTTGAAGAGGCTTATAAGCTATCGCACACCAATCGTTCGTTAAGCGATCAGAAAACAGCAGAAGCCGACGAGATCAGAAAGAAGCTTGATGCGATGGAGTAAAGCAAAGTTTGTCGCGCTTTACTGGTGCTCGTAGCTGGACTCGCCAGAGTTCAGGAGTCTTAATTCGCCCGAAGTGGTAGCTGGGCTCGCCAGAGTTCAGGCCCCTTGGCAATTCGCCCGAAGTCTGGCGACATCGGCTACGATTCTCGCTGTTCCTTGCCAATCGAACGCAAGATCAAACTCAAACAGAACACTAGCGATTACAATTCGCTGGCTGCAACTCGCTATCGCTTGCAGTATTCGTAGCTGGACTCGCCAGAGTTCAGGAGCACTGCCGATTCACCCGAAGTCTGGCGACATCGGCTTCGACTCACGCTATCGATTACCAATTCATTTCTTTTTTGCTCTATCGGCCGAACCAATCGAAGCTATGATGAGTCCTGAAGGCTGTGGCTTGTTTAAAAAGCCCAGTGAATGTGGCCGATATAAAACGAGAAACACCTCTTTTACCAAAAAGTGTTGTTCGGCCCGCGGGTTTTCACAGGATCGGATCTTCTGCAACCCCTTTATTGCATAGCACCCGCATATGGCAAAACAACTTGCTGTATGCAAACGCTAACCACGCGATCAAATTTCGCTTGGTCGCCGGCGTCGTAATGGACGCAAACTTCGGACTTTCTTGTTTGTCCAAAGTTACAGGAAGTGCTGCAAAGAACTCGTTTGTTTCTTGGCCGTTTAACGCCCGAAAATCGCGAAGACCTTGCGCTCGATCCAAAACGACAGATTCTCCCGGTTCAAATTCGGATGATGTTTCACTTTGCTGATTCAAACAATTCGAACGAGAGCGACTTGAAAGAACCCATTGAAGACCTTTAAAGAAATTGCACTTATCGAGCCACTGCAACGTGCACTGGCCGAAGAAGAATACCACACACCTACGCCGATTCAGGCTCAGACCATTCCCGCCGCACTCAAAGGACGAGACGTTCTTGGAAGCGCCCAAACGGGAACCGGAAAAACGGCCGCCTTTGCACTGCCGATCCTCAATCGCCTTGGGCAACAAAACCGTAAATCCAAACCGCATCATCCGTTCGCTTTGATTCTTGCACCGACGCGCGAACTGGCGATTCAAATCGGGAAAAGCTTTAAGACGTACGGGCAAAACTTGCGGCTGAAGCATTGCCTGGTATACGGCGGTGTCAATCAAGCCAGCCAAGTCCGCGCGATGCAGCGCGGGGCACATGTGCTGGTCGCGACTCCGGGACGATTGCTGGACTTGATGAACCAAGGCCACATTCAACTTGCCAAGCTCGAGGTCTTTGTTTTGGACGAAGCCGATCGCATGCTCGACATGGGATTCATGCCAGACCTTAAACGGATCATTGCGAAGCTTCCTGCCAAACGGCAATCGCTGTTCTTTTCAGCCACGTTAGCGCCAAGCATCGTAGAGCTGACCGAAAAACTGCTGCACAATCCAATCAGCGTTGACGTCACGCCGAAAACCCGTAGCGTCGATCGGATTGAACAACGGCTGGTTACCGTCCCCCGCAAGGGCAAGCAAGGTTTGCTAACGCAGATTTTGTCGGGCCGCGAAGTCGAAAGTGCGATTGTGTTCACCAAAACAAAACGCACCGCGAACTTTGTTGCGGAAAAGCTTAACAAAGCCGGCCTTAAATCGGTCGCCATTCACGGAAACAAATCACAGAACGCCCGTCAACGCGCCCTCGACTCGTTTCGCAAGGGGTTCGCCAAGGTCATGGTTGCGACGGATGTTGCGGCGCGTGGAATCGACATCGATGGCGTCACACACGTCATCAATTTTGATCTTCCGATGGAACCAGAAGCCTACGTGCACCGCATCGGACGAACGGGTCGAGCGGGTGCTGAAGGCATCGCGATTTCGTTTTGCAGCGAAGGAGATCGTTCTGACTTACAAGCCATCGAGCGTTTGATCGGGCAATCCGTTCCCGTCGACCGCTTGCTTTCCGAGCCGCTTCCTGCAGGCGGCGGTTCTCAAAAACGAGGCCGAGGCGGACAACGAGGCGGCAGCCAACGAGGAAGACAAAATGGCCAGGCAGCATCTCGTCGAGGTCGCTCAGGCGGTCGAGGCACTCCACGCTCTGGCGCACGCCGAACCAATCCGGACGCCCAAGAAAGAAACGAAGATGGTCCTGGTCGCGAAAACGGCTCAAACCGTGGTGGATCAAGTCGAAATAGATCTGGCCGAAGCGGAGCCAATCGAAGCGATTCAAACCGAAACAACTCAAACGCAAACCACGATGGATACGAAAGCGGCGAGTCCACCTCCCAAGGCAAACGCTCTACCAAGCGTCGTCGACGTCGCAATCGTTCGGCTGGCGCATCGAATTCGAGCGGCCCAGCTTCGGGAACTCGCGGCGCAGCACGTGCCGCAGGCTCCTCCGAAGCAAAATCCGGCTCAACGAATTCAAAACGAAAACGACGAGCTCCTCGCAAAGGCAAAAACGAACGCCTCCGCGCGAAACAAGGCTAGTCAAACGCGAATCGGATATTGGTTACACCTCTGTGCACCTACGAGTCCTCTGTGGTAAATCCGCCGCGCGTTTTTTGCAAAAGTCCGTAGTAGGTCATGCTGTGCATGACATCGTTCAAGGTTCGTTGTAGCCATGCTATGCATGACATCGCTCATAAATGTCATGCACAGCATGACCTACAAACGTTGGCTTGCATCGCCAAAAAACTACTCTTCTTTTTCACGAAGTTTTGCAAGAACAGACAAATCCTCCAGTGTACTCGTGTCGCCTGATGCTTCTTTGCCGGCTGCGATATCTCGCAATAGACGTCGCATGATTTTTCCACTGCGGGTTTTAGGAACGCCGTCCGTGAAACGGATATCGTCAGGAACGGCCAAGGCACCTATCTCTTTGCGCACATGAAGTCGCAACTCATTTCGCAGCTCTTCGGTCGGTTCTGCGTCTTTGATTGTCACGAACACCGCGATGGCTTGGCCTTTGATGTCATGTGGACGACCAACCGCCGCACACTCGGCCACATTGGGATGCGAGACCAACGCACTTTCGACTTCGATCGTACTCAACCGATGCCCTGAAACGTTGATCACGTCGTCGATCCGGCCCATGATCCAGTAGCAACCGTCATTATCCATCCGCGCGTTGTCGCCGGTGAGGTAGTTGCCTGGGAAAGTCGACCAGTACTGTTCCTTGAAGCGTTCTTCGTCGCCCCAGATTCCACGCAACATGCCCGGCCATGGCTTGGCGATGCACAACATTCCCCCGTTGTTGACGTCAACAGGTGTAAGTGACTCATCCACAATCACGGGAACAATGCCTGGTAACGGTGTCGTGCAGCTTCCAGGTTTAGCATGAGTCACACCTGGAATTGGACTCATCATCACACCACCTGTTTCGGTCTGCCACCAAGTATCCACGATCGGGCATTTCTTCTTTCCGATCGTCTCGTGGTACCAAATCCAAGTCTCAGGATTGATGCCTTCGCCAACGGTCCCGAGCAAACGCAAACTACTCAAGTCGTGTTTCAAAATATGCTCGTCGCCCCATTTGACGAAAGCACGGATCGCCGTTGGAGCCGTGTAAAGAATGGTGACTTTGTACTTTTCCACCAACTCCCAAAACCGATTCTCTGCCGGATGATTGGGAGCTCCTTCGTACATCAAAATCGTTGCACCATTGGAAAGCGGGCCGTAAACGATGTAGCTATGCCCGGTAATCCAACCACAGTCAGCAGTACACCAGTAAACGTCGTCGGTTTGCCAGTCGAACACCCACTGGAATGTCTTTTTGGTCCAGATGTTGTATCCCGCAGTAGTATGCCGAATGCCTTTGGGTTTTCCCGTTGAACCACTGGTATAAAGAATGAAAGAGTTGGCTTCACTATCAAGCGGCGTTGCGGGGCAGTCTTCACTCGCCTCACCAACGGCTTCGTGCCACCAAATATCGCGGCCTTCTTGCATATTGCAATCGTTCTCACAACGTCGCAGTACGATACATTTTTCAACCGTGGGAGATTTAGCCAAAGCCGCGTCCACGGTTTCCTTAAGCGGTAGACATTTTCCTCGTCGCCACAAACCGTCAGACGTCAATTGAATTTTCGCACTCGCGTCGTTGTTACGATCGGCGATGGCTTCGGCTGAAAAACCAGCAAAGATCACTGAATGGACCGCGCCGATTCGCGTACAAGCCAACATCGCGATCGCCAGCTCTGGCGTCATCGGCATGTAAATGGAAACCACATCGTTGATACCGACATCCAAGCCTTTAAGAACGTTGGCGAATTTGCAAACCTCTGCATGAAGCTGTTTATAAGTCAGCGTTCGCTCGTCTCCCGGTTCGCCTTCCCAAATGATCGCCGTTCGATCTCCGTTGCCGGCTTCGATGTTTGCGTCCAGGCAGTTGTAAGAGATATTCGTTTTACCGCCGACAAACCATTTCACATCCGTCCCTGCTCCATCGAGGACTTTGGTGTACGGCTCGAACCAATGCATTTCTTTTTGGGCAATCTCATCCCAAAAACCTTCCGGGTCGTCTTTCGCGTGATCGTAAAGCTTTTGGTACTGTTCAGCGGAATTCAGAGTAGCTTTTGCGGAAAATTCGGCAGGTGGAGGAAACACACGGTCTTCGTGCATAACGTTGTCAATTTGGCCTGAGTTTTCAGACATTCACTACTCCGGAAGATTCAATGGGGAAAATGACAGGTTTTGATTCGATTGCTGGCTTTAATTTGACCAGTGAAAATTTTATGAGCGTTAGATTGGGGTGTCAACGAATCAACTTTTTTGAAGACGTTACAAATTCGAATTGCAGGATGGAATTGCTCAATGATATTTGTTGGATGGAATTGGCAAACGTGTTACGATGGATAGTTCAACATAAATCAAAGCAGAAGCTTCCACTCGTCTCTGCACGTTCCACTTTTTCTTTTCCTATTCTATGACGATTCTATTTTCATGCCCGCAGTGCGCAAAAACGGCTAACCTGCCCAAGCATTTTGTTGGCAAAACCGTGAAGTGCAAATGCGGCCACCATGTTGTGGTCGAAGCTGCGCCCAGTCCTGTGCTTGAATTGGATAACATTCAATACGAAGCCGTTGACGAAACGGCACCGCTTGCCCGTGCCCAGGGCGGCACTAATCCGATTGGGAGAGCCAAGAGCCACAAGCGAAAAAAGGAAAACAAAGTCCTATCGAAGAAGCTTGGCAAAAATTGGCGCGTGAAAGCAAACTCGGAATATCGAGCTGGAAGCGACCGCAAGCGAGCAAGCTGGGTCAACAATGTCAAAGACGTTATCACGCAAGGAACCATCCAGGCGTTTTGGTCGTTCGCGTTTGGCGTGCTTTTGCTTTGCTTTGGCATTCACATGCTCAGCTGGGGCGGAGCCGAAATTGGCATCTCCGAGACGGCTGGTAACGTCAGCCGGTTGCTTGTTCAATGTTCGTTTTTCTTTATGATCTTTGGCGGCTTCGTCGCGTTCTGTTCGTTTTCGCTTTTATGCCGAGCGTTTTTTTCTGGCGATATCCGACGACAGTTTGAACCGAAAACGGTCACTTCTTTGATCGGTGGTACGTGCTTATTGGTTTTTGTGTTGGTTGGTTTTACAACGTGGATAATTCTTCGCAACGTCGGGCTGGGAGCGACGTCCGTTGAAAACTATGGTGCACCACTTGGCCAAGGCGAAACGAATTTGGTTACCCGTGGCGAAGCACCGCAGGCTTGGGAATCCGACACGACGCCCGAAGATCCTAACGTGTCGCTGGTGACTTACCCTTCTGGCGATTTAAAACTAAAAGCAAGATTGTGGATGCCGGAAAAAGTCAAAGCCAAACATCCCGTTTTGATTTATCTTCATCCCGGCCACGCATTGGAAGAATTGGCACTGAAAGACGTCGAGCACTTTCACAAAAACGACTACATCGTGATGTGCCCATCGTTTCGAGGCGAAAATGGCAATGCGGGTTACTACGAGTTGATGTTTGGCGAAGTCGACGATGCGGTGGCGGCGACCAAGTGGATTGCACAACAGGAGCATGTCGATGCGAATCAAATTTATGTGTTCGGATACGGCGTCGGGGGTGGCATTGCTGCTTTGATGGCCCTTCGAGATGATGCCCAAGTACAGACAACGGCGAGCTGTGGTGGGCTTTATCAAGACAACGCGTTTCAGAAGTGGCCCAACAGCGTTCCATTCAATGTTCACAATCGGTGGGAACGCCGCTCGCGCGTTTTACTTGGCCGGATCAGTGAGATGAAGCTTAAACATATCGCGTATATAGGCAGCGGCGATGCAGCGTTCAAAGATTCAACATCGGCGGCAAAAAAAGAAGTTTCAATGCTACAGAATCCTCGCTTGGTCATCCGTCCGGTCAATGGAGACCACGCGTCAAGTTTGCGAAACGCCGTGCGTGAGTTTGAGACGTACATTCACAAGCGATTGTAGAGTGAAGGTTTGAACTCAAGTGGTCGGTGATGTTGGCCTTCAGCCAACGTTCTCCTGGTTGTTCGAGTTCCTAGGGCGATGCCCTAGGCTACGGTGAAATAGGCCTTTGGCCAAAAAGCGTGCAATCCAGGGACGGACAGCGGCCATGACCGCTTTCTTTCTTAGAGCGGCCTGCAAAAATCTGCGAAGTAATGGTGGGTGACGATACATCTCGACCAGACAATGACGGACGGAATGTCCATCCTGGCTCGGCGACGGACAGGAATGAATGTCCATCCTACTTGGCTTGTAACTCGCCGCGACAAGCTCTCTTTGTTTTTGCCGCAGCGCTCAAAGCAACAACACGACCGTCGAGATCTATCACAGGCGAGCCCGAAGACCCTCCCGAAGTTGGTTGGCTGTCAATCTGGAAGTGCCACACGGTGAAACAAGCTTTTAGCCAAATTGGTTGCCTTGTTGGCCGAGCAATGAACCCAAGAGGCTTTGGCCAAAGGCCTTTTTCATCGTAGCCTAGGGCATCGCCCTAGGAACTCGGGCAAGCGGAAAAACCGTTGGCTGAAGGCCAACATCACCGGCGCGCAATCAGGGACCGACCGGGGTATCGATGCAACTCGGTCAAACAATGACGGACAAGAATGTCCATCCTACTTTACTGGCTCGGCGACGGACAGGAATGTCTATCCTACTTAACTTGTAGCGACAAGGTCTCCCTCTTTCGCGACCGCATCTTTATTCCCAACATCGTGCGTCCCACCAATTTCCTGAAACAGGAAACTCTCTGGGTACTCGCCATAGAACCGCTTGATCCAATGCCGTTTTTTACTTTTAAGAAGATGCCGCTCCCAACCAAAGTGCTCCAAGTGCCGGTCTTTGATCCGATTGTTCGTGATCTCGGTGACGATGGCGTCGGTTTGCTTAACCTTGGCAATAAAATCCAAAACCGAAAGACAAACCGCGATCGACGCGATACTTGATTTATGATCAGAGACGAAATAACTCAGGCTTAAAAAATTCCGATGCATGATCGGCTGGTTGTAATAAAGCAAAACCCGATCGGCGCGGCTTGAAACCTTGGAACGCCCCTTCCACAAGTTCGCCCAATGGACTTCGACGAGCGAAACAAGATTCGGATACGGTCGAAAGCGAATTTGACGCAACTCTTGATCACAGACTTCGATAATTCCGTAAGCCCGGTACTTAAGCATGTCGCGATCACGATCCACATCGGTGGCAGTTTCAAAAAGTCCCTCCAGCATTGTGATCCTCGCTAAAACTAAGCCCGATTTTCGCTAACGGTAAACATTAGCAATTATCGACATCGAAAACGCAGCGGGCGATTAAGTTGTCTGTTATTCTGAATATGCCGAACAAAACCGATGTCGGGCAACGGGAGATTCAATCAATAAACCCATGAACAAACCCGTTAATTCTTCGTAGTTTCACGTGGCTATTGTCTCGGCCCAAGACACGCATTCAGGTAATTCAATTACATAGGCAAATCTGTTATCTTTTCAAACATGTTCGTGCAAAACACCAATCACAACTAACAACCGCAACCACTATGTTCCAAAACGAAATTGCTCCTTTTCATATCGCGTTTCCTGTCAACGACCTGGAAGCATCTCGCGAGTTTTATGGCAATGTTCTCGGCTGCGAAGAAGGCAGAAGCAGTGACCATTGGATCGACTTTAGTTTGTTCGGCCACCAGATCGTCGCCCATTTGAAAGAAGGCCATGTCAACGAAACGACCTCCAACCCAGTCGATGGGCACGACGTTCCCGTTCCGCATTTTGGTGTGGTTTTGCCGTGGGACGCCTGGGAGCAACTGGCCGAACGCGTGAAACAACATAACATTCAGTTTGTGATCGAGCCGTATGTTCGCTTCAAAGGCGAATCGGGTGAGCAAGCGACCATGTTCTTTCTCGACCCGGCTGGCAACGCGCTTGAGTTCAAAGCGTTCAAAGACATGAGTCAGCTGTTTGCCAAATAACGCACAAGAAGCATCGTCAAGAATTAACACACAAGAAACATCGTCAAGAATTGAAGAAGGTTTTGGGGTGCCATGCTCACGCGCAGCATGAGCATGCTTACACTTCGCGTAAACATGGCACCCGAGGTTGGCATCACTTCGCGTAAACATGGCACCCGAGGTTGGCATCTGCCATCTCTTGGGCAAGGGCACCCGTCAATTCAGGTTTGACGCACCAGTGTGCAAAACAATTTGCGATCCAATCGTCAAGCGACTAATTCCAGCGACCAAGCCCCATCAGCGTGATTTGCCAGAAAACTTTCAGCCCCAACATTGGATTGGTTTTCGAGCTGCCTTCTTCGCGGTTCTTAAAAATGATTGGATGCTCGATCATTTTCACATCGGCTTTCGAAAGCCGCCAAAGGATCTCTTCAAGGTACGCAAAGTCAGAACTTTTCAGTTTCGCCAAATCGAGCTTCTTGAGTGCAGAAAAACGATAGACCCGAAACGCACCACTGTTGTCTTTCGTTTTCAGTCCTAACATGAAACGAGCGAACCCATTGACCGTCCGCGAAGCAACTCGCCGGGAAAGTGGCCAATCTTCGGTTCCGCCGCCTTCGATGTAACGACTGCCCAATACGACTTCGACCGATTTATTGGCTGGCCGCCGAATCAGCTTAACCATCTCGACAAGGCTTTGAGGGGAGTGACTTAAATCCGCGTCCATCGTGGCTACCAAATCGTAGTCGCCATCAAGTGCGTGTTTGAACCCAACGACCGCCGCCGAACCAAGCCCAAGTTTTCCTTCGCGATGGATCGTCGTCATCTGGGGGTACTTCTCAGCAGCTTGTTCGCACCAATTGCCCGTGCCGTCGGGAGAACCGTCGTCGATCACCAAAATGTCGGCCTTGGGCAAAACTTCATCGATTTGATGAATCAATCGCGGCAAACAGTCTATCTCGTTGTAAGTCGCCACAATGATTAGCAACTTTTCAGATCGTGCCACAATCAATTTACCGGAACAAAGGATAACGCTAACGTGTTTAAAATGGATACAAAATGGAATTGTGAAAACACGCTGAGCGATTACTTGAAACGAACGTCAGGCCAATCGCCCAGGTTTCGTTTCACGATCATCAAACCAAAAGTTCGAACGTAACTTTCCATTCGGTTGCATCGTTGGATGCATAAGTTATTGTTCTATTGTAAAACACGCCAATGGCTCAACACGAATATGACCAATGAACACAACGATTGACGACATTGATGACATTTTGCGCCAAAAACGTGAATCTCGTGCAAAAGCTCGTCCACCTCGTAAAAAAATGACTTGGAAACGCCAGCTTTTGCGTGCGGGGTTGATCATAGGACTTGGTTACGTTGGGATCATTGTTTTGCTGATGGCCAATGAGACTTTTCTCGTTTACCCCGGTTCGAAATACCCCAAAGGCAATTGGGAACCTGAAAACTTCAACTACGAAGAAGTTCAATTCAATTCGAAAGACGGCACGAAACTCTACGGATGGTATCTTCATCGGCCTGTTGCTGATCAAGGTGATACTGAACCAAACGAATCCGGCGAAGGCACTTTAACTGAGACCGATTCCCAGGAAACAGGAGCCTTCAACGACGGCCTCACATTCCTGCATTGTCACGGCAACGCAGAGAACATCGCAGAAGTCGGCCAGTACAGCGGCGACAGGTTTCGGCACACATTCAACGCGGACCTGTTTACGTTTGACTATCGCGGATTTGGTAAAAGCGAAGGGACACCGTTTGAAGCCGGCGTGCTCGAAGACTCAGAGGCGGCACTTCAATGGCTTTGCAGGAAAACAAATAAGCAGCCGACCGACATCTCGTTGATTGGCCATTCGCTTGGTGGCGGGCCTGCGGTGCACTTGGCAAAGAAGTATGGTTGCCGACTGATCATTCTGCAGCGAACCTACAGCGCCATTTCAGACGCTGGGCAAAAGCAATACCCGTGGTTGCCGGTGCGAATGTTGATGCGGAATCAGTTTCACTCCGCCGAGAAAATCAAAGACGTTTCAGCACCGCTGTTTCAATCGCATGGCGATGCCGATACGTTGATTCCGATTGAGTTGGGGAAGCAGGTATTTGACAACTCGCCAGCGACAAACAAGAAATTTTTCGCGGTCAAAGGCATGACTCACTGGGATCCGCTTCCGCAAAACTATTGGGCAGAGCTGAAGACGTTTGTTGATTCGGTTGATTCGGTTGAATCAGGCGAAGGCAAGTAAGTAAGTCAGTCACGTCGTGCCAAAACGTATGCAAGTCGCACATTCGCCCAAAAAAGCGACTAGCAACAAATGCCCATATGGATAAAAACGAAGCGAAAACCTAGAACGCGTTCCCAACTCAATGTAAAACATAGTTACGCCAAGTTTGTACCGAAGCAACGATCAGTTCGTTTGCTTTTTCAAATGCAATTCGATTTACAAAGCCTCAAAACATGACAACCGATTCGTGGAGCGGGAAACCAGCACAACCTTTTGAGTTGAAAGACGCCAATGAGGTAGGCCACAAACTTGAAGACTACTCTGGCCAATGGCTGTTACTGGTATTACACCGACACCTAGGCTGACCGCCGTGTCGAAAACACGTCTCGCAGTTGCGGGAACAAGAAGATCGCTTACTCGATAACGGCATCAAGACGCTATTGGTAACGTTTGATTCTCGCGAGCTTGCTTTGGATTATGCAAAGTCAACGAATTTGGAATGGCCAATTATCGTTGACACCAAACGCCAGCTCTATCGGGCTTATGGAATCCCTCGAGCTACGTTGTGGACTTTGATCAAGCCTACTGTCACTTGGAATTATATGGTCACGATGTTCCAAGGTTATCGCCCTGGCAAACCGGGTTGCGACCTCAGGCAGCTTGGTGGAAACGTGCTCATTGACCCTGATGGAATTGTGCGTTTGAATCACGTCAGCACCGATCCACATGATCGACCTACTGCCGAATATATCTTGGAGACGCTTGCGTAATTTTTTAATCGCAACACAGCAGTATCGTGACAGAAAAGAAAGCAAAACTCGAAAGAGCTACCGATCTGTACGACAAAGCGTTTCATGACAAAGCGCCTCCCAAGATTCCATCGACAAGAGGTGTAATCAAGCTGATGGTGGCCTTGGGAGGAATTGTCATTCCCGTCATTTGCCACCTTGGTGGGTTATTGTTCGGTCCTCCCAATGAACCAGATTGGCAATCTGGTGGGCTCGGCGACAAACTCGCATTCGCGTTAGTTGCACATTCAGGCTTTCCAATGTTTCCTTTGCTTGGATACTGCATCGCATCCATGTGGGCCTACTTGCGTCATAACGAAAAATTAGAAAGCTTCATTTGGAGGCTGGGAATTTACAGTGGCGTGATCGTTGCACTCTGGTACTGGTTCCTGTTTGGCGTCTCTATCAACGAGATGGCTGAGAATTGGGCACCCGGAATTGCAATCAATATTCTGCTGATCCCGATCTCCGCAATAATCGCGGCAGTTTGCGGAGCAATCCTGTACTTAATCCATGCGACAATCACTAAACCAATCGCTAAAACCCCCTATGCGTACATGCTCGCTGTGATATTGGTCGTGTCGATCTTTTTGGTTCCTAACATATTGGGCGGCTTAATCCTGGGGACGCTGTACTTTGGCGTTTACTTTGCGCTTTTGACGTATTCCTATGTTGCTTACAAAGTGTTTCGTGATTCAAGTTCATCATCAAAAACGTTTTCGTTGGTCCAATTTCTTTCAGTCGTTACCTGGCTGGGCGCGTTTATGGGACTATGCCGCACAAGCATCGATCTATCGCTTAAGAAGTATTCGACACTGCCACTCGAGCCACCCGAAGGTTGTTATGTCGCAACGGCTGCGGCTCGTGGACATAAAGCGTTCGTTGGCGTTCAAGACGATCTTTGCAATGCCTTTCCTGTCAGTCTACAGCTCTGTCGTCTCAAAGCATTTGAGCTGACCGTTAGATCGCTTTGTCCTGCGCTTCATTGTGGACTACGAAAAATCTACGATTGCGTTGGCCCGTTGGCAGCAAGTTATATTTGCAACCGCTATTTGGCGGACGCTGCGTACGTGCTTTTGAAGCCCGCCGAGTGGTTGGCGATAGCGGTGTTGCGAATTATTCTTGGGGTGGGTGCGAGAGACCAGATACAACAGATCTATCGAAACAGGAAACCGAACGAGGTCCAAGCGACCAAGGCCCTGAAGATGACGCATAATGAGCGACCACGTAATGAGCGAACACGCAGTGAGCCGTTTAGGCGATAGCCTCGGCTTGTCACTGAAACCCCGAATGGGGTGCTAGGATGTAACCCATGGCGTGAGCCATGGGAAAAAGTCGCCGGTTATACAGAGCCCTGAACTCGTGGTCTTAGCCGCAACGCGATAGCGTACGGTTGCGTACGCTGCTTAGCCGCAACGCGATAGCGTACGGTTGCGTACGCTGCGTAGTGGGCGACATGTATTCAAGCAACAAGGCAAGAACGTGAAGTGAAGTAAATTCCCTGCCGCCACTATCGTGGCTTTATGATTTACTCAGACCAAGGTCCCATGGCTTGCGCCATGGGCTACATCCTGTCGCCACTTTCGTGGCTAACAAAATCTAAAGCAAGTAGCGTTTAGGCGATAGCCTTGGTTGATCAGGGAAATTGGTGGCCAGTGTTAAGACGGAGCAGTTCGCGCGAGAACCGTGGCTAGCGCCAAAACGGCTCAGGTTGTTGGGAGAAGAACCGTGGCAAACGCCAAAGCCGCTAAGCGAAATAATCGCTTTGCTTAGCCGTCGACTTTTGTTAGCACTTTATAGCCGTTGGGATTCTCAGATTGCCAGCGCCAACCGTCGCGACACATTTCGTCGATGCCACGTTTGGCTTCCCAGCCGAGTTCGACTTTCGCCAAACTTGGATCGGCAAAACAGGCCGCAATATCACCAGGACGACGATCGACGACTTGGTAAGCAATCTTTTTGCCACACGCTTTTTCGAACGCGGCGACGACTTCTAATACGCTATAGCCATTGCCGGTTCCGAGGTTGTAAGTCACGACCCCCGGATTCTCGGCGAGCTTATCTAGAGCCAACACGTGACCGACCGCCAGATCTACGACGTGAATGTAATCTCGAATCCCTGTTCCATCAGGCGTTTCGTAGTCGCCTCCGAACACTCCAAGCTGTTCCAATTTCCCAACCGCGACTTGCGAAACGTAAGGCACGAGGTTGTTTGGAATGCCGTTGGGATCTTCACCGATTCGCCCCGACTCGTGGGCACCGACTGGATTGAAATAACGAAGCAACGCAACGTTGGTCTCCGGGTTGGCCGCGTTCCAATCGCGAAGGACAAACTCCAACATCAATTTGGTTCGACCGTAGGGATTGGTAACCTCATGGAGTGGCGTCGGTGATTCTTCGGTTAACGGAAGCGATTTTGGAATTCCATAAACCGTCGCACTAGAGCTAAACACAAAATGTTTAACGTTATGCCGAGCCATGATCTGGCAAAGATTAACCGTGCCAGTAATGTTGTTCTGGTAGTACTCAAGCGGCTTGGCCACGCTTTCACCCACGGCTTTGAGGGCCGCAAAATGGATCACGGCGTCGAAGCTGGCCGTCTCAAACACGGCTTCAAGCTCTGCCTCATCGAGCAAATCGACTTTGAAGAAAGTGATATGCTTGCCAGTCAACGTCGAAACGCGTTGCAATGACTCTTCTGAAGAGTTGCTTAAATTGTCGACCACCGTGACTTGATGGCCGGCGTTAAGCAACTCCAGACAAGTGTGGCTGCCGATGTAGCCTGCTCCGCCGGTGACCAAAACATTCATTGAAAACCTCGAAGGAAAATTGGGTGGCCATGTTTGACAATCGTCATGATGGCGAGAAAGTGATGACTGGCTTGAAACGCCAAGTGACCAAACTTATTGTACAAAATTATCAGGATTTGAGTTGCCGATTTCCAATGAACCGATTTCCAATGAACCGAATTTTCAGTCTAACCGAATTTTAAGTTCTTGAAATCGTCATTCGTTTTAAACTGCGTCTGTGACAACGCAACCCAAGAGCCGAGCCCCACTAGACTGAAGTTCGGCGACAGCTGATTTTGCAATCGTTTCGTTCGTGTTTCTCATGCTTACCAATAGATAAGTCCCATCGCAGATGTCACTCCAGATCTTTGCGGACTTTCCATGGGCGTCACCCGCGGAAACGCAGACGAACTGATACTCTTTTTTCATTTCGCTGATCGCCGCGCGAAGTCGATCCTGACGTTCTTGGCTATCGTAGTGGTGAAATTTGTCGGTTCCGACGCACATGAAATCTAAACCGCTACTTGCACGACCATAAACTAAATCCGCCCAACTCTTATCACGATTCACCACGTCGGCAATGCCATCCTTGCCCTCCAACCCGCTGGCCAAAGTAAGTGCTTTGCCTTTGGTGTCTGAATCAATCAACATGATTCCGCCAATGTCGTGTTCAGACAATTGTGACGCGACACGAGCACAGGTTTCGTCGGTATGAATGTTCTCTTCTGATCCAACAAACACGATGACGGTTGGATCTCCGACCGGGAAACGATCAAGAATCGCGCCCACAAGCGTCGAGATGGATTCGTCCTTGGGTGACAATGCTTTGCCTCCCGATTCTTTCGGTGAGGCCTCAACAGGCGCTGTTCGCGAAGATTTACTTGGGTCAGGCGGCTGCGTCCATTCGCGGGGCTGTTCAGATACATCGCTAACGACGTTTAACGCAGAGGGCCTAGACTCAAAGGGCCTCGACCCAAGAGCACTCATTTCAAAAGCTCCATCCATGTTTGAATCTGCGACGTTTGGTTCTGGATTTTGGAACCCCATTGTGGGGGCTTTGGCGTTACTTGTGCCCATCGAAGGCGCTCCCAGTTCCGCTCCCTTGCGCATCGCGGCCTGGATTGCAGACAGTGACATTGCGTCGTTGAACGAAACTGCAGAGGCATTTGCGTCGGGTGCTTGTGCTGGTTGTGTTTGAATCGGTTGCGCCACGGATGATTGAGGGGCATCGGCATTGAGTGCCCGCGCGATCGTTTCGGAGATGTGATTGCATGCCGCTGGGTCGGCTCCGAAAACCGGAACCGAGTTTACGTCAGGAATCTCAACAACGACCATTGGTGATGCTTGACCATCTTGACCACTGGCAAAAGGAACGTTGTTAAGCCACTTTTTTCCGCCGGTCGCGGAAAACGAATTACTGGTTTGAGTGCTCATAATGAAAAATCTAAGTTTGTTCGTTTCAATTTGAACTTCGGATTAGATCAAGCTGCATTGAGTTAGCTTGGGAAACATTCGTCGTTACTCGTTGTTCGAAATATCTCTTAATTGGTCAAACAATTTTTGATAATCCATTCGTTCCGCTCTCCCTGTTGAGATTGGCGTACTTGGAAAAGCAATTGGCTCTTCGGGCTTTTTCTTTGACTCAGCTTCTTGCTCCATACGACTGATGATGAGCATTTCTCGATCGTCAGGCGATTGACCCTCGGCTTGGTTTGTCGAAGGCTCCATCGGATATTCGATTTGCATTGTCGCAGGAGTTTCTCTGCTAGGCGGTTCCGGTTGCGGTTGCGGTGGTTGCTGACCGGCCAGCATACTTTTTTGAGCCAGAATCTCGTTTAAGATTTTCTGGCTTTCATCAAGCGCTGTTTTTTGTTTTTCAAACTCCGAACCATCCGTCGATTCTTGTACGTTTGCTGCGGGTTGATCTCCAGCATTGCCCAGCAAAGAAGGGTCTACGTCAACCATCGGCATGGTCATGGGGACGTTACGTTGAAGTTGGGCAACGGGTGGAGTCGCTTCGTGCTCGTTTTGATCTTGACTCGTTTCATGTGAAACGCTCTCGCTAACGTTAAGCCGTTTGAGAATCTCTTCTGCTTGACGTTGAATGTCGCTGGAGTCTACTTCAGAAACGTGTTGATGAAATTTCTCCGTCGCTTTCGACTCAGCCGCGTTACTAATTTGTTCGACCTGTCCTTGGCTTGCTCCCGCTGAAGAATCAATGCCTGGATCGACAGTCGATTGACCAGTCATTTGACTGACCAACCCAGACTGAGAGATATTCTCATCGACTGAATGTTGTTGCGGCGAGGCGATCTCGACCGTCGGTACAACTGGGCGTTCACTTGATTCGGCCGTAAATGGATTCACATACTCTGGATCTCGGTCTTGAGCGCTTGCTTCGAGTTCGGCTTCCGTCGGTTGTTCTCCAACTACAAATACATTGGGTGCATCCGGCAAATCGTCGTCCAAAGACTCATCATTCTTTGCGACCGAAAAATTTTCAGTGTCGGGAGCAGGCTGACGTGGCTCGGAATACGCGTTTTCGTCACCCCATCGTTGAGGCTCGGCAGGTTCTTGAGATTGACTCTCGGAAGACGATTCATCTCGTTGATTAAAAGCAACCGGAGATTCGACATGCTCTTGAGCGACGTCCGCAGCTTCTTCCCACGCTCCTTCGTCAACTGGAACAATATTTTCCAAGTCGTTTGAAGTGACAGAAAGTGAGCTTTGATTTTGATGCGCGACAAACGGCGCGAATCGTTCTTTTAAAAGCTCTTCTTCTGCAAAAGTCTCCGCAAATGGATCGTCTGCTTCCTGAACTGGTGCTGCCTGCTGAGGTGCGGCTGTTTCTTCCGCTGCCGGAGTTGAAATGCTTTCTTCAATCGGCGCTGGTTCAACTTGCTCGTCGGGCGACTCCATCACGAATGTTTGAGCAACAGTTCGTTGTGGTACGTCCTCGGCAACTGGTTCCTGCTCAGTCGGCTGCTGTTCAACTGACTCAGCCATTTGCTCTACCGCATTTTCCAAGCCGGCTTCTGCTTCAGCTTGCATCTCTGGCTCGTTGGGCGATTGAGATTCGGCATCATCCTGACCCGCAGAGGCCATCCCAGCTAGACCGGCACCTAAACCAAGCGCCCCAGCGGCTACACCAAGGCCGGTTTCTGATTGAACCTGGTCAAGCAAACTTTCTTGTTCGGTTTGAAGCTGTTCAATCGTGCTCGATGCTCCACTCGTTTCCGGTTCGTCGTGCTGGCGATCAGTTGATTCGCCTGTCGCTTCAGTGTCTTGTGTGTCGTTGTTTGGCAGTCCAAACACGGAGCGGAACTCGAGTTCTCTCTCGGCTTTCTCTTCAGCAAGTCGATCCAACTCGGCTTGCGATGGCTTTTCTTCGTCCGGTTCAGACGATTGCAATTCGGTTTCACGAACCTCAGAGTTCTCTTGTTCTTCTGTTTCGCCCCAGCCAACAATTCTTTCTTCTGGCTCGTCAGCAGCGCGAGGAATTTCTGGCTCGTTGGACTCCGACTCCCCTTGAAGATTCGTCAGTTCGTCTACAAATTCTGACTCTTGTTCAACAGTCGTCGCAGGCTCTGAGTTACTGAAATCGAAAACCGTTGCGGCCCCCAATCCTTCACCCGATGCTTGTTCGTCAGTGCTTTCCTCAAGTTGGCCAAACTCGATTACCGTCCAACTTTCGTCGCCTTCCAAAACCGCAGGCGTCTCTGGCTGAACTGCTGGTGGAGCCCATCCGCCAGGAATGCTTTGAACATCAGCCCAAGCTTCACGGACAAGGTTTTCAGTGATCACCATTTCGTTTCGAGTTCCCGCAAGGATCAAGCTGTGATCACAGACTTGATTGATCAAACGTGGGCAACCGTCAGAAACTTCGTGAATCGTTTTCAAACTCTCAGGAATGAAAAGCTGCTCACCTTCACCGCCAACGCGATTTATGTGCTCGATCACATAGCGAGACGTTTCATCCCGGTTAAGCTTTTCCAAATAGCAACGTGCGGCGATTCGCTGATTGAACGATTCCAATTTTGGGTCAGTCAAATTGTCTTCAAGGCGATTGGTTCCTGCCATCACCAAACGAACTCGGGGCTGACCATCTCGCACAAAGTTGGTGACCAAGCGGATTTCGTCCAGCAAATCAGCGCCGAGCGTATGGGCTTCGTCGATCAACAACAACACGCCGTTGGGGCATTGCTCGCCTGGCTTGAGAAAGTCGATCAACGCCAGACGCGCTTCGCTTTCGGACATGCCTTTGAATGGCAAACTCAATTGAAACAAAAACGTTTGCAGAAATTCTTGTCTTGAACCAAGACGTGAACAGCCAAGCGTTACCACTTTGAACTGTGACTGATACTGTTCCTCAAGCATCGCAAGCAAAAGCGATTTACCTGTTCCTACAGATCCAACCACCACAACGGGGCCTGATGCTCGATCAATACACAAACGAGCTTGTCCCAGCGAATTATGAATCGCCTCAGCCGCAAAGTAATGTTTTACGAACGGGGCGGTTGTAAATGGGCGGGAGCTAAACTGGAAAACATTTTCGTACATCACGACATCCTGTCGAATTTTGTTATTCAAACAGCCAAACCAAATCGATCCTTGATTCAGCCAAGCCTCGCGGGTCAATCAACTAACGTCCAACTAATATCCGACAAAAATCTGAAAGATTCTTGTGACACCATGAAACGGGTTGGCAAAAAACGTTTCACGCACTCCTGGATTCAAGATCACGAAAACCGCAATCACAGCAAGCACGCCAAACAACAACAAACCAGCAATCCTCGCAATCTGATTCGGCCACGAGACTCTGTTTTTTGTTTTTGCGTCACTTCCATCCTCTCCCTTAAGCGTCGCCAGAACCGGCACACCAAGGCTATCTGCAACTTCCTGAATGCCGTTGAAACCTGTTGTTTCAAATGGATTAAGATTCCACGCAACCACCGAACCAATGAACGCGGACAACATTCCTATCAGCAAAATTGGAGCGATGCCCGGCACACTATCGACTGGTGTCGTGTACCCTGGCTCGATCCCATTTACGATGACGCTGGAACTGCCCATTCCCATCGGGACTGAGGCCACTGACATCTCAATTCGGTTGATGATTGATCGCAACGAATCAACATCAATGGACTCGATCGCTTGATGCAACCGTTCCGAATCACTTACGACTCGACTGCTCGAAGCATTCATGAACTTCGAATTTGACTCATCATTGCCAAACGAGCCATCGTCCATCGTGGGTAGCCGCGATGGTGTGGCTGGTTGGCTACTCATATTTGATTCCGCCAGGGAACCGCTAACGTATTTCAGGTCGTCCTCAACCTGGCCCAGAATATATTTGGCTCGTTCGATGTCTTCATGAATTCCAGACGATGCTCCGACGTCAGCAACTTTGTCCATTTGCATGTCCATCGAATCGTGAGCACCGTTGGAAGAACGGCTGACACGCTGTGCAACATGATATGCGATCTTGTTTACCAAGCCTCGTTCGTCTTCACCGCCTTCGCCGTCGTATACTACTTTCAAGCTATATCCGCTTTGTCGTGAATCGACGCCAACCTGTATCGCCGACTTGATCATTTCATAATCGTGATACTCAAACGGTTTGGATTTAAGGTTTCCCTCTTCCTGGATTTCGGACAGCATAGTGTCAATCGACTCTGGGCCTGTTACTTCACGTACGGCGGCGACCAGCATGTCTTCCATCGATTTTGAATCGATCGTACTTGGCGTCGATACATTGATTCCGGCTTTTGTGCGAAACGAAGTCACAGTCAAAGGCCAAAACAACATCGCAAAAACAAATACAGCCATGCTTGTGACGAAAAACGCCAACATCCGCATTCGGATATCAGTATTTGCAATCAAAGGGCTAAACTGGTGAGATGATTGAACCATATTCAAATTGTGCTTGATGTTTACGATTGGTGAATAGGAAGCGAAGCGAACCCATAGGAACACCCAATCGATTTATTCGACGCTCGCATAAACTTAGCTTGAGCGCTTTGATTCAGTTTTTAACGATTCTCGGGATGATCCGACGAGCTAGCATCGAAAACGCCGTTGTTTTCCAAGTCCGAGTCAAATCTGCCTGCATTGTTAAATCTGAAATTCGAACTGAGGGTTCTCGCTAATGGATGTTCAAACGGACATTAGCAGGTAAAGAAATCCCGTTCCATATTGAAAGCACACCGGGTTTCTTTCTGTTGTCCGCAATTTAGCTTCTGAGAAGGGAAGCCAACGAAGTGAATCAGTGCTTGCTCGCAGACATTAGACGTAGACTTGTGAAAGCTAGTAGTCTGAAATTGGAAGCCAAGCTGTAATTCCAGCTCGTCCATCGCCATGAAACATTTCGGCAAAACGGAAACGCTTCGGCAGATCAGAACAAAGCTTCTTGCGTGCTACTTACAGCTTAAGAGGGCTTGTCCAAGAAAGTATTGACGCCAGGAGCGCGATCAGAAGTCCCGCCCGATGGATCACGATGTTGCATGTGCTGGGCAGAACCAAGATGGTTTTTTGGAACGACAGGCGACACTGCAACCAAAGTTTCAAACACGCCTTGCTGTACAACTTGATTTGATTGATTCAACAATCGACGAAGCCAAATGACTTTGCCAGACCGACGCCCTGGAACTTTTTCTTGACAAGTCGTTTCAACGTGCACCGTGTCGCCAAAAAATAATGGGCGATGAAACTCCCAATCGCGTACAGCTGTAAACGCCAACGTGTTCACGTTGGGAAAGTAGCTTCCTAAACCGGCAACCCAAGAAAGGCCAAGCAACCCATGAGCAACAGGTTGACGATAATGACTTTCAGATGCGAACTCGTAATCAACATGAAGCGGATTGAAATCACCGGTGGATGTGGCGAACTGAACTACGTCCGCTTCGGTGACCGTTCGGCCCGGGCTAACCCAAACCTTTCCTACCTCAATGTCATCAAAAAATAAGGGAGAATCCATTCCGCGCAATCCCTGCTGTATTCACATGTAACCCTCGTTACGCAAATCCTATTAAATTGCTCGAATTAGGACAACTAGAGCTTTTGGATAACAAAGTGAATCGCAAAAAAATCCGCAGAGAATATTGGGCACAAAAAAACCGCCTGGGAGATTATCTCTCCCAAGCGGTTTTAAATGTCGGGGTGAAAGGATTCGAACCTTCGACCCCCTGGTCCCAAACCAGGTGCGCTAGCCAGACTGCGCTACACCCCGAGAATGTGAAACCGAGCGAACTCGCCTTCAATTCAGATCAATACTGTACCGACAGTACCCTTTTGTTGCAATCGGGTTTTTAACCCCTTTTTGCTCAATTCGCAACTTATTTTTCGCTGCCCACCACAACAATCTTGCCCGCGTCCGATTCTCAGGCTACATGATTTTTGGAGACAGAATCTTGACCCATTAACAACTCACGTAACCGTTCAAATTCGGCCGCATTGTTGTAGTGAACCACGATTTGCCCACGTTGACGGCTGCCTTGTTTGATCTGGATCTTGGTCCCCAAAGCGGACTTGAGATCCTGTTCTAAGGACTGAATTTGGCGGTCACGGGTTCGCCTTTTTCTTGTCGAATTGCTGATTCCGAAAGTATCTTCGGCCGCGATCTTATCCGACACCCAACGTTCCACGGCCCGGACACTCATCTGGTCCTTCATAATCTGATCGCAAAACTCAATTTGAATTTGCTCATCACCCAGCGGCAACAACGCCCGAGCATGTCCTGCAGAAATCAAACCATTCTGAAGCGATTCCTGAATCGTCATCGGCAACTCAAGCAAACGCATTAGATTCGCTACAGTCGAACGATCAATTTTCAATCGACTCGCAAGTCCTTCCTGCGTGCACTGATGCTCATCAATATAGCGTCGAAAAGACAGCGCTTTTTCAATCGGATTGAGGTCTTTACGCTGCAGGTTTTCTACGATCGCCAACTCGGAAACCAAGCGATCATCTGCTTCTCGAACACGAGCTGGAATCGTCTGCCAATTCGCTTTTATTGCAGCACGTAATCGACGTTCGCCACTAATCAATTGATAACGACCGTCAACAACGCGCACCAGGATCGGCTGGAGTATATCGTGCTCTTTCAAGCTCTCAGCAAGTGACGCAATTTCCGGTTCACTAAACACTCGCCTTGGTTGAAACGGGTTGTCTTCGATTTCATATACACCCAAGTGCAACAGCTGCCCGCGTGGATCTACATCTGCCTCAACAGGAACAGGCTTTGTGTTTGAGGTATTGCTTCGGACTTCATCGCGAACGTTGTCTTCAACTTTATCAACGCCACCTTTTGGAGTTGGAACGTCGTCGCGCGTGATTGGTTCATACGCGTCAACAAGGACAACACTTCCAGGAGAAGCCCCTGCCGAGATGTTGCCTTTGACTGGCTCGCCCGTTGAGTTAAGCAGCGCCTCAAGCCCACGGCCCAATCGTTTTTTCCTAGTCACGTTCTAACACCTCCATGCACAGTTCTATATAAGCCCTTGTTCCACGCGATCGCGGTGCGTATTCAATTACGCTCTTGCCGTGACTTGGAGCTTCCGTGACGTTGACGTCTCGTGGAACAACGGTATCAAAAACAACTTCTCCAAAAAATTCTCGAACCTCATCATCGACCTCAACCGTCAATTCCAACGAAGGGTCATACATCGTTAACAAGATCCCACCGAACGTAAGTTGGCCTGGGCGATCGAGCATCACTTTGCGAATCAAGTCGATCATCTGGGTCAGACCTTCCATCGCAAAGTACTCGCACTGGATAGGCATGAACACTTCGTTGGAAGCAGACAAAGCCGTCTGAGTTAAGTGCCCAAGAGAGGGTGGGCAATCAATCAACACGTAGTCGTAAGCCGCAGTTCCGCTAGCAAGATGGTCGATAAGCACCTTACTCTCGTCCGACCCCGCAGTTGCTAGCATGTCCACATCGCGAAACGATTTCGCACCTGGTAAAAGACTAAGTCCTTCGACGGACGTATCGAGGACGGTATGACGAATGGCTTGATCGATAACGAGTGGGTGTCGATCGACGGGAGCATGCCCCACACCAGAAGTCGCGTTGCATTGCGGATCCATATCGACCAGCAATGTCTTTTTACCGGACAGCGCCAAGGCGGCGGCCAGATTGATTGAAGTCGTCGTTTTGCCGACTCCACCTTTCTGATTTGCGACGCACAGCGTTCGGCTCACGTTACCGTCCTTGGTAAATAGTTGATTAGTAAATGGGTGACTCAAAATGTGCGACGAAACCGTTGGAGATCGCTAAAACACGAGGTTTTCGATCCAAAGTCGACGGTTTGGACGCCAAAAGCACCGTTTCGTAGGCAATACGATGGGCGTTTGTTCCCGGCAAAGTTGTCATTTTCCGTGGCAGGAAATGGCTCTTCGATCGCAACGCCGTTGCATTTTGGTGCAACAAAGTTCGAAATTCCAAGCTAACAATTCCGCCGTTTTCTTGAAATGCCAAAGTCCGTTTCGCGGATCCCCAGGCGAACGGATGCTGTCAGAAACGTGCCGTGCGTACGCGGGGTAGCCGTAGTGGCCGCCACCGATCGGCGGTAGTGGATGAAAAACGATAGCAACAAAAAACGTGCGCTTACCGACGCACACATCCAAAGAGTTGTCGCGTGTAAACCAACCACGAGCAGGTGCGGGATATTAACCACAGAGGACACAGAGGATCACAGAGATAGCGCGCGCAAAAAGAACGTGGATCGAGTGCGCGCAAACAATAGGTATATCAATCGCACCCAAACAGTGGCCGATCGAGTATACGCAAACAATGGGTAGATCGAGCGCCCCAAAACGAACGCCTTACCCCAAAGGGGTTTTACTCCAAAGCCCAGCGTCGCAAAGCGCACGCTGGGTCATTGCCACCGACACACAGTGAACCCCAATCGGGGTTCAACAATTCTCTTGTAGAACCCCGGTTGGGGTTCGGGTTGTGGGGGCGATATAAACCCAGCGTGCGCTTCGCGACACTGGGCTTTGGAGTTCAACCCCTTGGGGTAAGGCTCATGGAAACAGCCATTCCCAATTGGAACACCAATCTCGATCCCTCTGCACTTTTTATTCTCACACTGTCTTTGGTGATCCTGGATCCTATGACAAAGCCCAACTCCCAAACCTCTGTGCTACTCTGCGTCCTCTGTGGTTAATCCAGCGCACTCCACAAAGTCCCGTTCTTAAGCCCAATGAATCCCGCCAAACAAACCCCGCTTATGATTCAGTTCCACGTGAAACCAAACCTAATCACCCCCTGAATGCACCAATTCCAGTTTCACGTGGAACAGAGCCATAACCAAAACTAATCTGCCAGCAGGGCTATTTCTTGCGAGTTCAGGGCAAGCGAACCAAGATTCTGCTTGGAAGACTTTCGGAACAAAACGGATTCTCAATCAAGCGGATTGATCACAAGCCCGCTCAACAGCTTGGGGTAGAAGTAAGTGCTTTTGGCAGGCATCCGCTCGCCCTTCTCACTAATGGCTTTGACATGTTCAACGGTTGCTGGCATCACCAGGCAACCCAACTCAAACGGAGCTCCGCTTCCAGCTTGCCCAGTAGCGTCTCGCCCGGAATCGTCGCCGTTGGTCAACCCATCAACGACCTCCTCTACCGAGTGAACATATTTGGGTGAGGCAAGATCGGAGTACCCAAGCAGCCGCTCAGCCACCAATTTGTGAAGCAACGCAACGCCCAGCGATTGCCAGTCTTCGCTTTGGCTCGAAGCGATCTCTTCCATCAACACGGCACCTGCGGTATTGAGTTTTGCTAGCACCCAAGTATCGTCTTTGCGGCAGTAGAACCCCATCGTCTCTTGGGCGTCTTCAACCGCGACCATCTCCCAAACGTCTTGCGCGAAACCGGGGCCTTTACCGACGACCTCGCAATCAAAAGCCTGGGAAATTTTTGCTTGAAACTCGTCCGAACTGATCGGACTCATGCCACGGAAAAGCCGATGGGTTGGCAACACAACCATGCCTGGATCGTTCATCCCAATGCACATCATCAAGACGTAATTTACCGGGTGATCTGGGCCAAACCCTTTCGTACCGGATTGGGCTTTTTGGATGTTCAAAGCCGTCTCATAGCGGTGGTGCCCGTCGGCAATATAGAGCGGTTTGGGCCCCATCAGTTTTGCCACATTGGAGATGGCTTCGGTGTTGGTAACCATCCACATTTCATGCTTCACGCCGCTGGGCTCAACGGCCGTTAACGGCGTTCGGTCTTCGATGGCGGCTTCAAGGATCTCCTGAACCGCATTCTCTTTGTCGGGAAAGATGCTGAAGATCGGGCTAAGATTGCACTGACATTCACTCATCAATTTGAAGCGATCTTCCTTCGCCTTGGAGTGCGTTTCTTCGTGCGGATAGATCGTCCCATCACCGAACTCCTCAAGTCGCACCCGGCACATGAACCCGCGGCGAGTATACGTCTGGCCTTCGGCTTCAAACGTTTGGTGGTAGACGTAAATCGTACCGACGTTTTCGGTATTCAAGATCCCATCGCGACGCCAATTTTTCAGATGCTCAGCAGCACGCTGATAGATCGTCTGGCCTTCCATCAATTCGTCGCCGCTATTGAGAATTAGCCGCACGACATTGTGTTCGTTTTTTTCGTAGAGCGCCGCCTGTTGGTCGCTGTCGATCACGTCGTAGGGTGGTGCAACCACGTCGGAAAAAGAGCCCACTTTGCCCAGGTCGTAACGCAAACCTCGAAACGCTTGGATGTCCGCCATAAGAATGCCTGCAAAATATCGTTTGTACGCGAATTTTCATTCACCAAACGCGTCTTTATCCCGCAGGCGACGTGGCATGTCAAAGGGTAATGCTAGCAAATATTAAATAGTGGAATGATTAACGGTTGGCGGCCAAGGTAATCGGATGCAACAGCACGACGTGGGTGATGAGAAACACAACAAATCAAAAAGCTTCGATCGTCGTAAGACCTCGTCCGCCAACGCCTCTTATGTTCAAATTTTGAAACTGATTCAGTAGCGCAGAAGAGCTCCGCGCAAACCAATAATTCACATTGAACGAAAGACAATACGATGCAGTCGATGGACAACCTCAAAAAGCTTGGCAATCTTGAAAAAGCCGGCAACAACGCTTGGCAAGCGTTTCAAGATTTCAATTCGGCCGTCATGAAAGAAGGGGCGATATCGGTCAAGAACAAGGAGTTGATCGCGTTGGCAGTTGCGTTGACAACCCAGTGTGGATACTGCTTGGAACTACACCGTCAAGCAGCCGAAAAAGCGGGTGCATCGCAAGAAGAAATCGCCGAGACAATCATGATCGCCGGAGCGCTTCGGTGTGGAGCGGCGCTCACACATGGAACTCAAATTCTAAGCGACTAATTAGATTAACCACCACTCGAAGGTTAACGTCGAAAATTAACGTTGAGATGCCAACTGTCCTTCCTCAGGACCAGAGTCAGAGCCACAGGATGGCTCTGACTCTGCACTGGAGGTCTTACCGCCGCACAGAATGCTGCAATTGGTTTAAAAGTCTACCAATTGCCAGCCAGCATCCGACTTACGCATCGTCAAAACCTCGTCACGAGAGGTTAGCTTGACTGCCACATGAGCGTCGATTTTTTCTTCTTTGGCGTCACCAACTTCGGCGTCGGTAAACATCTCTGCCAATTGCTTGATCATTTCATCGCTAGTTGATTTGTTCAGGAGAGTTTTGAATTCCTCTGCACAGTCTTTGTGGACGCACTTGGCCAAGAGATCAACGTCTTTTGCAATCGCTGCACGGACGAATGTTCGCACAGCAGCTTCCGGGCTAGAAAAATCTGGTTTTTGCATCTGGGTTTTGCTGGACGTATTCGTCGTTTGTTCAGTTGTGGTTTTCTCACTTCCGAGGGCAGGATTTTCTCGACCGATGCAGCCTGAGAAAGTAAACAAAGCGGCAACGAGTGTCAGTACACTCACGAAGTTTAAGAGCTGTTTCATTTTGGGTACCTTTGGTCTTCCTGATTGAGTTTCAACGTTAGAACACTACGAATTGCGGCGTTCTGGCACCAATAACATTGAAATTTGGTTTTGTGACAAACCGATTTTAATTTTTCAGAAAGGACCCAAGGCAGATGGGGCAACAAAAGAGAATCAAACAGTTGGGGTGCGCCGAACAAGCTTAACGACTAGCCGGAAGGCGTCGGCGTTTATCGGGCGTGCTAAAGCAAAAAGCCCCGACCAAAATGACCGGGGCGTGCGTTTTTCTATTGCCGTGTCGACCTATCACTTATGATTCAATCGAACACGAGGAGATTTGAATTCAGGTGTACCAGGTACGCTAGGCGCGAATTCGTCGTTGGGAACAATTTCTTGAATCCCGAATTCCCGACCTTCGTAAACCGGGCCCTCTTGGAACGCCGGCTGGCCCGGACCGACCAAAACCTCGCCAACAAGGATTACTTCACCTTTGGCTACGCCTAACATGAAATCAGAAGTCTGTTGCATGTTTCGAATCTGAGCCATGACGCGATAAGTGTCCGTAAAGATTGGACGGTCTTTGCCTTTCTTGACTCGCAAAATCGCTTCCCTGTAAAGCGCGTTCAATTCGCAAGTCAGCTCGTTCAGTTTTTCCACGTCACGACACAAGCTACGATACTGCGATTTACGTTTAACGCGTCTTGCCACGGCAGCCGATCGACTGCGGATCTTCGCAGTGGCCGAGAGCATTTTTCCGTAGTTGCGGGACGAACGAAAGTTTGCCTTGATTTCGTCCTTCAGTTTATCAGCGGCACAGTTCAATGCTTCAGCGTTCTCGATCAACAAACCTGCTTGATGATTAACATCAGCGTTCACATTGGTTGCCATCGCGAGCGTGGCACAAACCATCACCGCAAAGGCCTTCATTCTCATAGAGAAAACTTTCATGATCATCCCTTTCAAGGTTGTCCTGGGTCTAACGACAATCTAATTAGCAATGCCCATGCCAAATCGTCGACCGCTAAAAACGCCCAAAACCCCATCTTTTACGACCATTCACCCACCGACCGCAAATTACTCTATTGTCAATTTGAATACGCGCGTCATGATTTTGATCGCATGTTTATCAGTGTCGATTAGCGAAAATTGGTGTTCCAACCTCCCATCCCAGAGCTCCACCAATTCAAAAAAAAACGCGGCTCGAAAAATTCGAGCCGCGTTAAATTTTCTTGTTTGCCCAACGAATCGCCAGGCAACGCTACCGATTAATAACGATAGTGATCAGGCTTGTAAGGGCCTTCGACTGGAACGCTGATATAGTCAGCTTGTTCCTTCGACAAAGTCGTCAATTTGACGCCCAACTGGTCTAGGTGAAGTCGTGCAACCTTCTCGTCAAGAATCTTTGGAAGGATGAATACGTTTCCGCCTTCGTAAGTCTCGCCAGAAAGTGTTGGTTTGCCTTGTGCGTTCAAAGCCAAATCAATCTGAGCGATCGTTTGGTTTGTGAACGAAGCTGACATCACGAAGCTTGGGTGGCCAGTGGCACAGCCAAGGTTCAGCAATCGGCCTTCTGCCAAAATCATGACGCTGTGACCGTCGTCGAAAGTGTACATGTCGTACTGAGGCTTGATATTGGTACGCTTCGCGACTTTCTCCAATTCAACCATTTCGATTTCGTTGTCGAAGTGACCGATGTTTCCAACGATCGCTTTGTCCTTCATCTTTGCCATGTGCTCAGCGCGGATGATGTTAAAGTTTCCAGTCGTTGTGATGAAGATGTCCGCGTATGGCAGAGTCTCTTCAAGCGTTGTGACTTCGTAGCCTTCCATTGCGGCCTGAAGAGCACAAATCGGATCAATTTCAGTCACGATCACGCGACAGCCTTGACCGACAAGCGATTGAACGCAGCCTTTGCCGACGTCGCCAAAGCCACAAACAACTGCGACTTTACCGGACATCATGACGTCAGTCGCACGGTTAAGTCCGTCGATCAACGAGTGGCGGCACCCATAAACGTTATCGAACTTGCTTTTGGTGCAAGAGTCGTTGACGTTGATGGCTGGAAAAAGAAGCGAGCCTTCTTTGGCCATTTCGACCAATCGGTGAACGCCTGTTGTTGTTTCTTCTGAAACGCCGTGACATTCTGAAGCAACTTTTGTCCAGCGGTTTGGATTTCGCTCCAAGCACCACTGCAACGTTTTAAGAACTTCTTTGAATTCGATGTTGTCAGTTGTTTCTGGACCAGGAACGGCTCCAGCTTTTTCGAACTCAACACCTTTGTGGATCAGCATAGTCGCGTCGCCACCATCGTCTACGATCTGGGTTGGGCCTTTGCCATCGCCAAAATCAAGGGCTTTCTCGGTGCACGCCCAGTACTCTTCCAAAGTCTCGCCTTTCCAAGCGAAAACTGGAATGCCGGTTGGTGCGTCAACGGTTCCATTTGGACCAACGACTGTCGCTGCTGCTGCGTGATCTTGTGTTGAGAAAATGTTACAAGAAACCCAACGGACTTCTGCACCAAGCTCAACCAAAGTCTCAGCGAGAACGGCAGTTTGAACGGTCATGTGAAGCGAACCCATGATTCGCTGACCGGCTAGTGGTTTTTGTCCTGCAAATTCTTCACGCAGTGCCATCAAGCCAGGCATTTCCTGCTCAGCAAGTGACAACTCTTTTCGACCGTAGTCGGCAAGCGAAAGGTCAGCGACTTTGTAGTCGATGCCGTTCTTTTGATCTGGTGTAAATACGAATTGCTCGGAAACTGTAGTACTCATATATGCTTCTCTAATTTAAAAGGTTCGTCGCGCTATTTTGGCGCAACATGGGAATTAAGCATTGGTAAGAGAGACAGAGACTTCTGTTTTTTCTGCCAACAACAGAGGGTTGAAGCCCAAAAAATCGAACTTCACCAGGTGGTTTAACCGCGATCTATTCTAGTTAACAACAAACGATTTTTACAACCGCTGAAATTAACCACATGGCCGTTTTCGCAAAAAACATGGGTAAATCAAGTGCCTTGCAAGCACGTTGCCCAGTTTACGACATTAGCCCCACCGTAGTGGACGCATGTTTCACAACGCACAATATGGACGAGGATTGAACTGTTTCGCGAGAAAGCCAAACACCATGAGAAAACGGCGATCAAAACGCGGATGCGGCTTCTTCAGCAAACCGTTTCACCATCTCGATGTCTTTCACGCCCGGCGACGCTTCCACCCCACTGGCAACATCGACCGACTGGACTTTGGCAATTCCGATCGCACTGCGAACGTTGTCTGGCTTTAGCCCACCGGCCAACACCAAGGGGATCGTGCAATTGAGCTGAGGAACGGCTGTCCAATCAACAACTTTTCCAGTTCCGCCAAACTCACCTGGTACGGCAGCGTCAAGCAATACCGCATCGATTCCAACACTCGCCCAACGCTCGATTTCAGCTTTGATTCGTGCCACTTCGTCCTCTCCGGCATGGCCATCGCCAGAAGACGATTCGTGATTGACTCTGATTGCTCGAATGATTCCCAGTTTCAATTCAAACTCGGCGACGTCGACCAGGCTCCTCAGCTCTCCCACGCAATCCGGCTGTTCATCCCCATGAAGCTGGATTCCATCAAGCCCGACGGTTTTGGCAATATCAACGATTTCCGCCAGTGCCATATTCACGAACACGCCAACGACTTTCATTGACGGATCTGCGTCGCGAATCGCATCCGCAATATTCTTTGCCAAACCTGGTGCGACATACCGCGAGCTTGGCGAATAAAAATTCAGGCCGACAGCATCGGCGTGGCTTTGGCAAACCCCCAAGGCGTCTTGCACCGAAGTGATCCCGCAAATCTTAATTTGAAATGGAAGCATTTGGTGTCAGCGTATAGGATTAGTCATTGAATAGCGGCAACCTACCGCGACCTTCAGTTTAACACGATCGCAAATCACAAGCACTCGCGTCAACAATTAATTCGCAGTATCTCACATTATCGCATTCTTGCAGTTTGTTCTCGCATCACGAAAAGCCTCCATTGAACTCGCCCTTCCAAACCGATTCCGAAGCTCGCTCAGCAAGTTCCTCATCGCACGATGCGGTCGATCCAAAATGCCTCGATCAAATTGCGCGTGAACTTTCAAGCGATCAACTGCCCATGCTGATTACGGGAATCGCGGGTGTGGCTGGCTACAACGCGTTTTTTCACTTTCGCAAAAAGTTCGGCGACCAAGTCATTGGCGTTCGCCCGGTCAAAAACTGGCCGCTTCAAGGCGACGGTATCCTTGGCTGCGATGTAGAAGACAAAGACACCTTAAAACGACTTATCGAAGACCACGAGATCAAGACCATCCTCAATTGCGGCGGAAGCTGTGCACTTAAAGCCTGCGAGCTCGACCCAGAAATGGCTCATCGAGTCAACGTCGATGGGATCGAAAGCATGTTGGCCGCGATCAAAGACACCGACGTTCAGCTTTTGCATCTTTCGATCGACCTGGTGTACTCGGGTATGGGCGATGGTGGTTACGTTGAAACAGATGAGACCGATCCCGTGACGGTGTATGGCAAGACGATGGTCAAAGCCGAAAACTTGATCCTCGAAAATCGACCTGCCAGCTGCATCATGCGAATCTCATTGCCGATGGGAATTAGCTTTAACGGGCATGCTGGAGCGATCGATTGGATTCAACATCGATTCGCCAAAAACAAACCGGCGACTTTGTATTTCGACGAAGTCCGTACGCCGACCTATGTCGAGTGCTTGAACGAAACGATCGAAGAAGTCATCGCGCGACGGTTTAGCGGTTTGTTTCACGCCGGCGGAAATATAAAACTTTCGCTTTACCAAATCGCACAGATCGTAAATCGAGTCGGTGGCTATGATCCCGCTCACTTAATCGGTTGCCCAAGAATAGAAGCCGGGCCGATGCCGCCGCGAGCCGGAAACGTGACGATGGACTCGAGCAAGCTACGTGATGCGTTGGGCCGCGAACCGTTTTGCGACTGGCCGCTTCGTCCTGAGCATCATCCTTCCGACCGTCAGTGGCACCACGTTCGAGATGGCCAAGTGAACGGGAGTCCTGATCTGATAAAAAGTGACCTGTATGATCGCCCACCGGTTTTGAGGGGTGATTTATGAGAAATTGCCGCTAAATGATCCGATTGTGCGGATTAAAGCGGCATTTTTTGTGGAGTCCGTTGCATTCCGCTTGATCTATACGGTTGGCAAGATTGATTGAAAAGGGCTCAGAATATAAACTGTTAGCACTACGGAGAGTTTGTATTTCACTTTTCGATCCCATGATCTTTGGGATCAGCGTATGCCCGAGGCACGGCGGAGCGACAGGATGACAGAAAATTTTAGCTGGAGCGCGAATATTGGGAGATGGATGGGAATCCCCGTTCGGATTCATCTGTTCCTATTCTTATTCGTAGTTCTTTTGTTCGGCGCAGAGTGGAACTCTGGCGGTTCGAACCTAAACTTCTTTGCGGGCACTGCGATGGTCACATTTTTTGTGCTCGTCGGAAGTATCCTCCTTCACGAGATGGCGCACGTTTTTGCAATCGCCAATCTCGGTGGCCATGTCAACAACTTGTTATTGATGCCCTGGGGTGGAAACTCCGATTTCGTTTTGCCACAAACGCCTGTCTCACGAACGATTGTTCACTTGGCAGGCCCGTTCATTAACGGAGCGGTCTTTCTGTTCGGCATGGCATTGCTGGTTCAATCAGAACATTCAACGCTTGCTCAATTAATCAATCCGTTTGAACCGCATTGGTTCAACACTGACGCATGGCAAGTCTCGCTGATCAAGATCACGACTTGGGTGAATTTTCAGTTGATGATTTTCAACTTGATTCCCTGCTTCCCATTTGACGGCGCCCAAGCAGTTCGTTCAATCATCGACTCGATCAATGTTGACCTTCCTCGATACCGTATTGAGACGGCAATCAAACTCATCGGTAACCTCTCAGCATTCTCAATCATCGGATTGGCTTGGCTCTGTCGAGATTACGATTCAGGACCGATCCAGCCGACCTGGATGATCCTTATGATATTTGGAATCACTTTAATATTTGCCGCACGTCATTCATTGCACGTTGAAACTCAAGTCGTCAACACCGACTGGGATGAGATGGAAGACATGGAATACGAGTCTCTCTACAACGAGACTTCATTCTTTGACTTTTCAAATGAAGACAATAACAACACGGCTTATTCTCAATGGCTTAACGAAAAACAGGAAGCCCGACGAGAGGATGAACTTCGCAAAGAGAAAGAAGAAGATCGTCGCGCCGATGAGATTTTGCAAAAGCTTCACGGCGATGGCATCAAGAGCTTGACCGAAGAAGAAAAATCAATTCTCGATCGAGTCAGCGAGCGAATCCGACGCCAACGACAGCAAGGCGTTTAGACAGAAGCTTGCGATCAAGCGTTTTGATTCGTTCAAGACATTCCGCCCGCTCACAAAGCGGGCTTTTTCATGCGCAAACTGAACAGGCCACAAAAGGTTCGTGGCCAAACAAAAAAATAGCCCGCTCAATAAAGCGGGCTTTCTCGTGTCTTAATTTTTGTGCTTGGAACTTCGAACTCTGGCGTCACTTACACCGACTTCTCTTAGTCATCATAAACGGCGCGCCGGCTGCTTCGACGACGTCGACGGGTGCGGAGCGTTGATCGCTCGCCTTCGGTGAACCAGTATCCACCAAGCACTTTGTAGAACGTTAGTAGAACCAAAGCTCCGCCGCTTCCGACTGCGAACCCTTCCAAGCTGATCGGCTCAACGGCACGCGGCCCGACCGAAAAATATTGAAGGCATGCACATCCGATCAATGTTCCAGCGATGCCCATTAACACAGTGGCAATCGCGCCACCAGGATCGCGGCCCGGCATGACGGCCTTGGCGGCCAATCCAACAACGGTTCCAAACCCAATCCACGTTAAAGCGAGATTGGCGTAAACGGCGAGCTGATCAAAATCCATTTTGAGTTCCTCAAACATCCTGCAATCGTGCGTTTGTGTCTGCGCATCCTATTTATCGACAGAACCACACATATGCATGGACTCTGCCCGATTTCGCACACGGTTTTTACCAGAACCCACCATCTTCTCCCAATAGCACTTGATACCAGCATCAATTTGCGGGCACGATTTGCAAAACACGTAGAATGGACATTCCTGTCCGTCTTTTCAGGCTGGCTGTCGTTTCAAGCTCGCTATTGTCGAACAGGAATGCCCAACTTACCCGTCAAAACTCGATTGGTTTGCCGCAAATCTCAAGTTCGCATAGAATTCATCCAGCAAGGCAAAGTTCCCAAGAGGATGAAACCGTGACATTGACTCGAATCCAAAATCGCCTGTTTCTCTCTACAGCATTCGTGGCCACTTTACTGCTTGGGCTAAGCTCCGTTTGCTTGGGCCAAAACATAAACGTCGGCACCCCGTTCACGACGACCAACGGTGGATTCTTTGAAAACACAGGTGTCAATTTTGGGTTTTCAATTCCTGGTGGTCGAGGCAACGGATCGCGGGTCGTCGGTTACGGACCCAACGGATTGCAACCGAACATTACCTTCTCCAACGGCTTTGGAAACACCGCACCTGTATTCGGTGGATTTGATCCAAACTCAGCAGCAAGATTTGGATTCGGAAGACAAGGCTCCAACGGCGGAGGATTTTCGCTTGGCATCGTCGGCGGCAGAGGCAGCACCCGCAGCAACATCACCACTGCTCCTTCACTTACAGTTCAAAACGGGTTTGGCGGAACGCTAAGCAACGGACAAGTCCGACCTTTTGTTGTCAGTAACACACCAATCGTTGGCGGAGTGCAACCTAATTTTTCCATTCCGTATCAACCCGATAACGGAGTGACTCGTGCAATTCAAAGCGGCCAACTAAGCAGCGGTTTCGAATCTTACGAAGAACCAGCTCGCCCGGCCCGCACCGTGACTTACAACTCACCAAACAGCACCGCGACTCAACCTGATGTGAGTGTTAAAAGCATCAAAGCAAAACGCGCACGAATGTTGGCTGCGAAAAAGAAACTGCTTGAAGACACAATCGCTGCCGCCAAAGCCCTGGAAGACGAGCGTAAGTTTCTTGATGCACGAATAAAGTATCGTGAAGCGCTGAGCCAAACCGATGACGATTCGCAGCGACGCCGCATCAAAGAAATGATCAAAGCGACAAAGCTCAAATAAGATTGCAACAAAGCTTTAGAATCAATCGCCAGCCAAAACGCGCGCGATCAGCGTCCTAACGCCCGAATCGGAGCTTCGAAACGTAAACTTGCCACTCTCTTTGAAAGGTCGCGATATCGTCGCGGCCTAAAATCTCTTTCAACGTTTCATATCCACCTGGATCCTTGTCAACGTTTTTTCGGAACTGATGAAAGTACTTAATCAGTAACCCACGCTCTTGCAGGTAGTAGCACAAGTACCGGGCCTGAGCGTAATTCGTACTGTGTCCATCATAAAACTCGCGTCTGCTCGTGCCACACAACTCGGCAAAACTTGGCAACCGTCCGTCTTCAATCGCCAATTGCAAACCTCGTAGTCGCCAATTCGTTAGTCCAATGATATGCCCATTGCGACTGGAACTTTGCTCGTACAATGAAGCCAAACCTTCATTGAACCAGGACGGACACGCTTCAAAATTCGATTCCATAAACGGATGGACAATTTCGTGAACCAGCGTCCCGCCGCCCGTTGAAATATCCATCACCAAAACCCGATTGCTTGGCGAATAATAACCGTAGGGCGTCGTAGGCTTGGAACCAAACAACTCCAAGTTATGTTTTTGGTAACTTTTGGGGTCCTTGAAAAGCCAGACATCGATGATGTTATCTGGGTCTTTTTCAAAATAGTCTTTCTTAATCGAATCGACCGCCCACTTCACCGTCCCAGTCGACGCACGTTTGACTTGAGCCATCGTTCCATCGCCAACGACAACAAACGGTTTTTGCAAAACGATTTTGAAGTCGTCATGCGGCAAGCGCGTTTTCAGCTTACGAATATGCTGAGCAAAATCTGCGTCCGTAAATCCTTTGGCGGGCGTGACACTGGCCGTCGTAACATTGGCAGCGTCCATACGGATTCGAACAAAAGATTTTTCGGTATCGCGGGAACCGGCAAGCAGGCAGCTCCGCAAAAAGTCAGACCGATTGGCCTTCTGATTTTCGCCGTTTGCCCGATTGGGATCGTGAAAGATAACTTGATCAGATTTCGCGTCGAAACCAACGACCAGCACGAACTGTTCGGATTGATTTTGAATCCGACAAACGACGGTTGGAATGTTGTCTTGAAGATCTTTTTCAATTCCTTGCCAGACTTTCGCCAGCTCCACATTGTCGTTGATGGAAAACCAAACTTCACCGGGAGCAAACCCAATCCGCTTGACGGCACGAACCAGCTCCTTGGTCACACAGCCACGGCCAAGGATCGGTTCAACGCGAGAATTGTCAAAAACAAAATCTTGATCGACGTCGTGCCCCAACCCATTTAGTGCCATCGCAACGCAGGCTTCGCCACCAAAGTCTGGTTTCTTTTGAATGAACGGAATCTCATGCGCGTTCGTTTCACCAGATCCGCCCAGCCAACCGAGCCAACACAAGCAACTTGCAAAAGCAACTGCATGAACAACGGACATCTGGGAAGCTATGAGTTTGGTCATCGAGTTCTCCGCCACTGGGATTATGATCCTGCCACTCCATTGTTTTTGTTTGTAAGGACCAGGTCAATATTATGTTGACTGCCGTTACACAACGTTTACATTGACTTCACCGGCCACAGCAGGGAAATCCCCTCCGACAATCACGTTTCCAAAAACCATGAACCAACATCAATCCCCAAACGATCAAGACATTTTGCTTGATCAGATCTTGCAGAATCCGTACGACCTCGAAGCCCGTCGAGTTTACGCGGACATGCTTTCGGAACGCGGTGATCCAAAAGGCGAGTTTATTTTGCGCCAGTTCGACATGGAAGAATCTGCGCCCTGGTCACCGGCGTTTGTTGACGCAAAACTCGAGTCGGAGAATCTTTTCAAGCGACATGAAAACGAATGGGAATCGCATTTCAGGAAATTCCTTAAAGAGGTTTTTCCAGCAGACGAGCAATTGATGAAAATCAACCCCGGAATCCAGTATTCACCAAGCATTGCATTTCGGTTTCGATTCGGATTCATCGATCATTTCGAGTTATATTACGCCAAACTAAAGCCACTTTCCAAAGTCAAACTGGTCGCGCCGATTCGAATGGTAAAACTAAAGGCATCATTCGTTGACGAGCGCCTGGTATCAAACGCACTAACAGAGTTGGCTTCGATTCGACATGTCGATATTGAAATTGGACGAGCTTCAAACGGCAAAGTTGAACAAATAATTCATGCGCTCGATTTGCCAGAATTGGAGTCTCTCAGAATCCGTCACCGTTCGGCTGCCCAGTGTTTGAAACAGGAAATTGAACGCACACCTTTTGCGAACTTGAAATCGCTTGACTTGGGCGGCAATCGTATTTCAGCGGCCGACATCAAATCACTTGACAAGGCCCGATGTTTCGAGAGCCTTGAGCATCTTCGATTGATTGACAACCCGATTGGGAACGACGGAGCGAAACACCTTGCCAAAAAAAGAAACTTGAGCAACTTAAAATCGCTTGATATCAAGATGACCAACATCGACGATAAAGGATTGGGTTTCTTTGCTAAACAAGACATGCCCAATCTCACGAAGCTCGGCATCGGCTGGTGGTTTGGAACTAATCCAACTGACATTGGGATCCACAAACTGCTCGACCGTGGCCGGCTTTCCAATCTTACCGAACTCGATTTGACTGGCTGGGAAATGCCCAAACAAGTCGTCGAGACCATCGCGTCGGCTCCTGAGCTTGGCAACCTAAAAGTTCTGCGTTTGGGTAACACGAGAATCAACGATCAGACTGCCGACATTCTTGCTTCGTCGGAGTACCTAACTGAGTTAGACCTGCTTGATCTTTCGGCGGCAAAGATCAGCGACGACGGAATTAAAACGCTTCTTCAATCTCGAACGGTGATTGGATTGACGTCGCTGAATCTGTCTGGCGTGACTTCGTTGGGGCAAACAGATTTAAAAGGCATTTTTGACCTGCCAACTTTGGCGTCGCTTCGCTACCTGAATCTTTCAAAGGGAAGCCTGTCGGGAGAAGGGCTGAAAACGATTTTTCATTCGGAAGCACTTTGTGACCTTCAAGCGCTCGATATGAGTTCCAACGAGATTTCATCGAGCCATCTGGAAGCCACTTCGAACGAGCACAAACTGGAATCGCTTTGTCAGATTCGATTGGACACTGATGATCTTAACAAGAGCCAGCTCAGTAAATTGAAGAAGCGATACGAGGGAGTATTCAGCACGCCGCCATTCATAAGAGGCATGGCAGCATCTTAAATGTCAATCGCGCAAGCGATCACTGGGAACCCGACGCGTAAGCGAGGGAGCCTCTCTAGCGCCTCGCATCCCTCGCTAACGCGTCGGGTTCCCAGCTTTCGCTTCAATTCGTGGATTGGGAAGCGACGGACAGGAATGTCCATCCTACGACTTGGTTGCTAACGCGTCGTTCCACTGACCTTTCTAAACATCATCACGACATTACAATCGTGCTTTTGAATCAAAACTCGAGTCCAACGTGCCAAGTCAATTCGCTCAATCTCATTGCATCAATTCTGACTTGGAAAATGCGCTCAACCAAACAATAGAATCGATCAAACAGCAATTCTCTAACGCCCTCGCCTCTACTGAAAATAGTACTGACTCTCAAATCGATCTCGTTTTCGCCTTTGCTGCTGGATACGAACCGGGCGAATTTGATCAGGCAATGCGTTCACTGAAAACGTTGACCAAGGCGAAAACCGTTTTGGGCTGTACTTGTGAAACGGCGATCGGCGGTGAATTCGAGCTTGAGAACGAAAAAGCACTTACCGTTTGGGCTGCAAAGATTCCCGATGCCGCAATCGTGCCAATGCAACTTTCTTATGTCCGAGAAGGAGGTGAAAGTGCAATCGTCGGGTGGCCAGACGAGACGATCGGCGAGTGGCCAGACGACAGTTTGATCTTGATGATGGCCGACCCGTTTAGCTTACCGACTGACGTATTGCTGGAACGAATGAATGAAGACCGACCTGGCGTTCGGATTGCAGGCGGCATCGCAAGTGGCGCCCACGCTCCCGGTCAGGCTCGATTGTTGCTGGACGACCAAACGTTTGCCGAAGGCCTCGTAGCCGTGCGAATTTCCGGCGTCCCGATCCGCACGGTCGTTTCACAAGGCTGCCGTCCGATCGGCGAACCAATGGTGATCACCAAAGCCGAACGGAATATCATCGAGGCACTTGGCGGTAAACCTGCAATGGAAGTCGTTCACGACCTATTCAAAACATTGCCAACACGAGACCAACGAATGGTTCAAAACGGCTTGCACATCGGCCGGGTGATTAATGAATACCAAGACAAATTTGAGTTTGGAGATTTCCTGATTCGAAATGTGATCGGCGTCGATCAGGAAACACAATCCATTACGATCGGTGATTATGTTCGCCCCGGCCAAACAGTTCAGTTTCACATTCGAGACGACGAATCCGCTTCGGCGGAACTGCAACAGATGCTGGGAACGGCGGCTAAAGAAAAGAATTACAGCGCGAGTCTGGTTTTCACTTGCAATGGTCGCGGAATGAATTTGTTTCCCGATCCACATCACGATTCGAGCGTAGTCAGCAATCGCGGATTGGCACCTTCAAAGCAACCTTCGACGAGTGATTCCGACGAAACGACCGGCAAAGTCGTTTTAGCCGGATTCTTTGCCGCAGGAGAAATCGGCTGTGTTGGCAATAAAAATTTCCTTCACGGATATACCGCAAGCGTCGTGCTATTTGAATAGAGACGTTTTATAGCTTGCTTTGAACTACGTCTTTTGGCTACCTTCCTTTCGAACTACCCGCCTTTGAGTCCCCTCACTTAATTGCCTCTCGAAACTGTCCCAGCAATGGCAAAAGTTAAACAACCAAAAAAACCCCACGTGAACAATAGCCTAAAAAAACATTGGACCACCGTGGTCAAGTTTGGCATCTCAATCGCCATTCTTTGGTATTTGTTCGACAAACCTGAACAACGCGAACAATTCAATACGTTCTTCAGCACTCCCAAACGATGGGGCTGGATCGCGTTTGCGTTTGGAGCTTGCTTTGTCGCTCACGTGATTGGATTTTTGAGATGGCGGGTAATGGTCAAAGCACTTGGGCTTCCGTTCACGGTTATGGACGCGGTTCGAATTGGCTTCATTGGATTGTTTTTCAATTTGGTCGCGTTCGGCGTTCTTGGTGGCGACACACTGCGCGCGTTTTACGTGACACGCCAAATGAAAGACCGCGCACCGGAGGCGATATCGTCAGTGGTTGCCGATCGCGTAATTGGACTACTTACGATGTTCCTGGTTGCGTCGTGTGCGTACTTGTTATTTGACAAAACCACTCTCGACGTGGAACAAGCCGCCGCGGTGAACCTGGTTGGCAAAGCAGCCCTAGCTGTGACGGCAATTGGATTTGGCGGAGTCGGCCTGCTGTTTCTTACGCCGCAGCTTGCCGCGACGCAGTGGTATCAACGTCTGCTGGAGTTGCCCAAGGTTGGTGAGATTGGCAAACGGCTGACTTCAGTTGTCATGATGTACCGAAGCCAACCCGGAACGGTTCTACTAAGTTTTATCATGAGTGTTGGAGTCAACGTTGGTTTTGCAGTTACGATCTACACGATGGCATGTGGGTTGACCGATTCATTCCCTTCGTTTCCCAATCACTTTTTGATTGAGCCAATTTCGATGGTCAGCAACGCGGTGCCGCTGCCGGGTGGAATTGGCGGAATGGAAGCAGCGTTGAGCTTGTTCTATCAAGCGTTCAACTGCGATACCGGTTTGCTGGTTGCTCTTGGCTTTCGTCTTTCACTGTTCGCCGTTTCAGCGATCGGGGCTGCATTTTGGTTTATGAATCGAAGTAAAGTTGCTGAAGCGATCAAAGCAACAACTGCGGCAGATAAAGACGAGAAAAAGTAACAACGGCTTCTCTTGTTCGCACCTCTCCGATCCAAATTCGACCAAGCACCTTCATTTGGCGTTAAAAAGCGGTTGGGGACAGCCATTTTGTGTCCAATATTCCACATTGGACCGGGAAAATGCGACAAATGCTATTTTGCATTCGCTCAATTTTCGCCATTATCCCGCCATGACAAAAAACAGTTCTGAACACCTAGATTCACCCAACCTAAAACTGATCTGTCCAGACGATATTTCAAGTACTGATGGTTTGCTAACCAGCGATTCGAAAGATGCCGCTGAAAGCTCACCTCGCAAGGGCATGCGCGGTTATTGGATCGCGACTTTTGTGTTGGCTGGCCTTTCGCTGATCGCGCTTTCGTTTGATCGTACTTTGTCGGAGCCTGATAACCTTCAACATTTGCCGGGTGACCTAAAACGGTTTGTCAGCCTTTCTGAATTATTTGCCCACGGGTTTGGGATCGCCGTCGTTGGACTTGCGATCTGGTTGCTTGTCAAAGAGAAACGTCGATTCATTCCTCGGATCATCATGTGTGCTGCTTGGCCGCCGATGGCCGTACACCTGGTCAAAATGATGGTTGGACGGAATCGGCCAATCAACTATTTCGGAGAGGACAAGATCGCACACTACCCGATTGAGATGAGCGATTCCTGGGTCGGCCTTTTTCCACGCAACGAGTTCAATCTAATTTACGATACCCAATCGTTTCCATCTGGCCACACGGCGACTGCCTGGGGATTGGCGATCGGGTTGAGCTGGGTTTTTCCCAAAGGACGTTGGCTGTTTTTTGGCATCGCGTTGCTGGCTTCGATCCAACGGGTGACATCGTTCGCCCACTGGTCAAGTGACGTTTTCGCCGGAGCGGCAATCGCTTTTATGATGGCTGGAGCGCTGACGCATAACTGGGGTTTCGGCTACTACTTTGGAAAGTTCGAAAATCGCAAGGCGTTGGCTGCAGAGTCAAATGAAAGCGAGCTACTAAAGAAAGTTGCCTGATTTCGAGCTACTGTACGGCGAACCAGACCGACCGTTCAGCTACATTCATCCAGCGTCAGCCAGCACTGCAATTCTATTTGCTTCTTTTTGAAAACTCCCGTACACTTTTGGTTGCCGGGCAGGGCATTTCGCGATTCAAGGAGATGTCGCAATGCGTACTCACTTTCTTTTTAATTTTTCGATTCGAATCATGATCGGAAGCTTCTTACTCGCCTCGTTGATTTCAGGTTTTGCAGTCGCCCATTACGCGGTTGGCACGACGGAAAACTACGTTGAAAACGACACCGCCGAATCAAGAACGATTGGGCAATACATGAGAGACAAGAAAGCTTTCATGAAGCTTTCGAAGAACGACGATCCGCAATTGCAGCGCAACGCCGTTTACAATCTTTGCAAGCTTCACCACGAATTGGTTCAGGATAAACGATTCCAAACCAGCAAACAGATTCAGGGACTTCGCGCAACGATCGCCAAACGTTTGCAGAATTATGCGTCAGAAGTCAAGATTGCAAAAAAGCGAGCTGAACGCGACAAGAAAAAACAGAAGTCAGCAAAAACCAAATTGGCTTCCGCGTCCGATTCCGAGCCCAATGCGGAAACCGGATTTGCAAATCGGCTTCCTGAATCCCAGGCCGACGAAGATGATGGAAGTGGCTTGGATGACGAGATGTTCGCCACTTCATCTGATTCGCATTTCGTGATGGGCCAATTTACTGGCGGACCGAATCAATTTTTCGGGTACGCGGGTGGGCAATTCGCTTCACCGTGGGACCATGGCGAAGAGCTATTGGGATTGATCGAAAGCACGGTCAACCCAGACCACTGGCGTCGCAACGGCGGCAACGGTTCGATCGAATATTTCCGACCGCTTAGAGTGCTTGTGATCGGTGCTTCAATGCAAGTCCAAGACGACACGCTGAACTTGCTCAACACGTTGCGGTCCAATCGCTAACGTTCACCGCTTGAACGCCCTTCATCGCTTGAAGGCCGTTCATCGCTTGATCAAACTCGGTTGGATCAACGAACTTCGAATCGAAATTGTAAACGAAAAAAGCCCCAACGATTGTTGGGGCTTTTGTTTTAAATTGTTTTCTGATCAACAGTTCGGTTTGTGTTAGTACCCGCGGCTGTATGGGCAGCTTCCTCCGCCACCAAATCCGCGACCGCCGCCGCCATAACCGCCACCGTATCCGCCGCCTCCGTATCCACCGCCACCATATCCGCTGCTGTAGAAGCTGCGTTGGCTGTAGCTGTATCCACTTCCGTAGACTGGCGTCACTGGTCGAGCGTAAACTCCACCGCCGTATCCGCCTCCACCGTAGCCGCCGCCTCCGTAACCACCACCGTAGTAGTTTGGCTGTGGCTGATATGCCTTGCTACTGTAGCCACCGCCATAGCTGTTACCGTAATAGCGAGCGTCTTTTGATCGTCCGATCGAGCGTCCGGCTGCGGCCCCGACAAGTCCACCGATTGCGGCACCTGCAAGCGCTTCATTGTTTTGGTCGCCGATGATACCGCCGATAATAGCTCCGGCTACGGCACCGCGACGAGTACCAAGTTGTGAATAACTTTGTGCTTCTGCGACTGTCGAAAATGACATTAAAGCGATTGCGGCAACGGCGGTTCCAAGTTTGAAATTAATCATGAATTTTTCCTTTGACTGTGAAGATTGGATTCCAATCAAAGAGAATGCAATCGCTATTCCAAATCCGTTTCTGCCTGAAAACCGGACTTTTTGTCGTTTTTTAAAGCAATTTATGTCTTCATATCGACGGCGCGTTGTGACACAAGTGATATGTGAGCAAGCCATAAAAGCTGATCGGGCAACGCAAATACGACAGCTTTGGCCCAAGTGTTCAAAGAAACGTTACAAAATAAATAGCTCATCAAAACCAAACGGTGCAAAAAGCATTCGGCGCAGGGCTCTTAGAATCCCGCGGTGCGGCACTGTTGAATTGCGACAGCTTTATATGGGGGCCTGAACTCTGGGGAGCCCAGCTACTCAAACACTACGTACATTGATTCGTTACGGAGATTGAATGGCACGTATCACACATTTGCCAGATTGTTTGAACATATTCGTCGGGCCAGATCAATTCGGACGTTGACGGTTCATCCTGCACCGCGATGACGCGGGACTTACTTTCTTCACAGTTGGGATTTCGGCAATGGTTTTTTCCCGGCTTCCCCTGAACAAAAGGAGGATCATACCTGAGTCCGACGGCGTCCTCATAAGTCCAGTCGTCTTGCGGATAGTCTTCAAAAGAAAAATGCGTCCGCTCTTTCGCCAACTCAAGTGCGCGATCTCGCTCTTCCGCTGATAGCTCATCCCATCCAAATATGCCTTTCCAGTCCATTACATCATCGGCATCTTTGGGGTCATACTTTTTAGATGAAAAGGAAGTCGTTTGAGGCACGAATGTTTTCGGCGCCTCCCACGGCGGCCAGTAATACTCCTGTTCACCTGGGTGCAAAAGTGTGATCTCTGTATTCGAATTGACCAGATAACAACAATCAGTCCCGTAGTTGAAACAATACAGCAACGGAAGAAAGTCACTATCAGGCAAACTGAACGGCACCAGCGGATCACGAAGATCGATTCGGTAGATCAAGTGAAGCGGCAACGGTGTGTTTGTGAATGAAAGTTCGAAATCACTCACATCGCCACCAAATGTGTGGGCATGACCTGAAACAGATCCAATGTTGTCCTCGATACGACATTTTGGATCATAACCAAACAGTGAAAGCGACATCTAAACCTCTACCCGGAATTTCTACTTTGGGATTTCTTTCGTTCCACTGTTCGTCCAGACGCTTGATCGTTTTCAAGTCTTGGCAGGCGATTCAACGGAGCAACTCTTCACATCCGCCCCCGAAGTCTAGGCGACTCCGGCTACAATCCCACGTAGCTGGACTCGCCAGAGTTCAGGCCTCATCAAAGCTGCGGCGATTCAACGACGCCGAAGTTCAACGATGCCAACTAACTCTCTCTTCACACATCCGCCCCGAAGTCTGGCTACTCCGGCTGCTAGTGCGACTATTTTTCCTCAGTCATTTCACCCCAGATGACTTCGAACCTGCCGCTTGAATCGGCCGCAGCTCGAGCCATTCCGCCGGTGTTGAATCCCATCGCGATATTGCCCATCCGATCGACTGCAATCAATCCGCCGTCGCCTTTGTTTAAGCGATTATTCAAATTGTCATCGACAGCCGACCGGAGCGAGACTTTTTTGTACTTCAGCTGAGCCGAAATGTCATAGGCGATCGCGTTACGGATGTATTGCTCACCTGTTCCGGTCGAAGAAACTGCACACGTCTCGTTGTCAGCGTACGTTCCAGCGCCAACGATTGGACTGTCCCCTACTCTGCCGAACTTTTTAAACGTCAGTCCGCCAGTGGAAGTGCCCGCCGCAAGGTTGCCTTTTCTGTCCAACGCGACACAACCCACGGTGCCGATTCTCCAAGCCGGCTCCATTTCGATGGCGCCAGTTTTCTTAAGCTCCTTTTGCTCCATGCGACGCTTGTATCGTTGCCACGATTGTTTCGCGCGGTCGGTGTCGAAATAAGACGGCTCAACCAACTCGACGTTTTGCTGCTTTCCGAATTCCTCAGCACCAGGTCCTGCGAGCAACACGTGTCTCGTTTCAGTCATCACCAAACGAGCAAGTGAAATTGGATTCTTGATGTGCGAGACGCCTGCCACCGCACCGCAGGCTTTGTTGCTGCCGTCCATGATAGACGCATCCAACTCGTGACTTCCAACGGCGTTGAAAACTGCACCCTTGCCCGCGTTGAACTGCGGATCATTTTCCAGGATCAAGATCACCGCCTCAACGGCGTCTAACGATGACCCACCGGCCTTCAAAATTTCAGTGCCTTTTGAAAGTGCAGTTTCCATCGAAGCCTTACGTCGCTTGACCGCTTCGGCGTCGAAATTCTTCGCACTACTTCCAGCCCCGCCATGAATCGCGATCGCGTATTCCTTTTTTTCCGGCTTGGTTTCTTGGCCAAGCACTTCCGGGGCGAATCCACATTGACTGAACGAAAATAAAATCAGCATTAAAAAGAGATTTTTCATGGTTTCCAATTTCCAGCGACTGGTGATACAACAAATTTCTACTTGGTTTTACGCCTCGTCTCGCGACTTATCCGCGAGTTCAACAGCGTAAATTCGTCAAACGTGTTTATTCTTCGTTGAGCCATGTGTTAGCCCGACTATTTCTCGCCAAATGCATAGAGTGCTTTGAACGAGCGGACGTAAAGTTTTCCACTTGAGATTGCTGGAGAGGCAGTAATCTCTTCGCCAAGCTCCATTTTCGAAATGACTTCCAATTCCTTCCCGGCACGGATCACATGAACGTCTCCAGTTCTTCCAGTGACAAATAGTTTTCCATCGGCGGCCATTGGAGTTGAGCGATGTTTGTCTGCAAACGTGCGTTTCCGATAATGAACCTCTCCAGAATCGACATCCATACATGTGAGATCGCCTTTCTCTCCAGCAAGATAAATGCATCCGTCGTAGATGACAGGTGTAGCAACGTCGGGCGTTCCACGACGCTTCTTCCAATGGAACGCTTTATCTTCGCCTGTAACATCTCCTTTGAGTGCCCCGTCTGCTACGTTCAAAGAAAAAACCGGTCCGCCCTTTGCACTTGGCACAATAACCGATCCCGATCCGCAAGTCGGAGAAGCAACGAAACGCAAGAATGGGTTGTAGCCGTCGCCTTTGGGGTTGATTCCTCCGCACCGCCAAAGCTCCGAGCCATCATCCAGCGAATGACCGATCACGTAATCTGCACCATGAGTTACCAAAAACTCTTGACCACCATCTCGATAGATTGTTGGCGACGCATACGAGTGTTTGTTTTCGGCGATGCCATCGGTCTTTCGCTCAACCATCCAAATTTGGTTGCCAGTTTTTGCGTCCAAAGCGATCACTTGGCCAACCGAAGTCTTTTTGCCTTCACGACCACGCATCGCGCCGTGCATTAATGCCAGATAAAGGTTGCCGTTGTCAAGAATCGGAGTGGTCGCCATTCCAAACTGAATATTGAATTTACCGTACTCTTCTTGCAGGTCCTTTTTCCAAACGGGTTCGCCATCGACGGTGAAGCAACTCAAAACACCGTTGCCCATCATTGCCCAAACGTGCTCGCCATCGGTACTTGGTGATGGACTGGCCGCGTTGGCTCCGTCGCGGCTCCTAATGTTGTCTCCATCAAGTCTTTTTCGCCAACGCTCTGTTCCATCGGTTCCAATGCAAAGCAAGAACAGGTTGTTGCCCTCGACACTGGTTACAAAAACTTTGTCTTCCCAAACAACGGGACTGGAACCGGCAGGACCAGGCATCTCCACTCGCCAAAGCAAGTTTTTGTCTTTGTCCAATTTTCCGGGCACGGCAGATTCTTCGCTTACGCTCTTGAAGTTTCCGCCACGCCACTGCGGCCAATTGTCACCATTGGCTGGATTAACAACGAACAATGCTGCGACCAGGCTTGCGATGATGACGGATAGGATGGCGGTGCTGTTTTGTATTTTCATTTCGTGCTCTTTAATTTCAACTCAAGCTTCGTGACCAATAGGAGGTACGAGTTTACCAGAAAATGACATGGGAGTGCATAAAGCGATCGTGCCGGTTGTGAGTTTGAAAAATTCGCAAATCGGCGGCTAAGTGCCAACCAATCGTAACCTTCGCCACACCAAAACCCCAAACTCTTTCGCGATCACGGATCATGAAATTGCTTGTTTGTGAGTTGTTAGGTTAAAATAGAAACTTAACTTCTTCTCAGGCGAATTGATGAAAAGCTCTTTCCCATCCGTGCCGCAACTTTACCGCAACGTTCGTCGTTGGACCGAAATTGTCTCGGTAATGAGCAAGTACGGACTCGCGGACTGGCTAAGCCGATTCAACATCGACTTCATCACGGACTTGCTGCATTCCAAAGGCACCGAAGCCCAATCGAAACTGACTCACGACGCCCGCATTCGCATGGCGCTTACCGAACTGGGGCCGACGTTTATTAAATTCGGTCAACTATTGAGTACGCGGCCCGATTTGATTGGTCCTGATTTAGCGGAAGAGCTTTCGAAGCTCCAAACCGATACGCCACATGACTCTTTCGAAGTCGTCAAAGCGATTATCGAAGAAGAGCAAGGTCAATCCATCGAGGAGCTGTTCCATTACTTTGAGGAAACGCCGATCGCGTCCGCTTCGATTGGACAAGTGCACTTGGCCAAAATTGTCGTGGACGGAGACTTTTCCAACGTCGAACAAAATCAAAACGACCATGTGCAAGAATCAAACGAGTCTCCTGCCTCAAATGGGCAATCGGACTCCATTGTCGATTCGATAAGCGGAAAGTTTGGCAGGGCTTTTAATCGCCCCACCGCAAACCCTCAAACTTCCAAGCAAATTGTTGACGTGGTGGTTAAAGTCCAACATCATCGTATCGAACGGGTGATCGATACAGATTTGGATATCCTGACCGGACTGGCTCAACTGGCATCTCGGCTGGACGATTTCAAGAATTACCAGCCTGTCGCGATCGTGCGAGAGGTGTCAAGAACGATGCGCCGGGAACTTGATTTTGAACGTGAGCAACGGAACCTGGTTCAATTTCGCTCGCTCTTCAAGGGCGACCCGGCAATCAAGATTCCTGAACCGATCAAGCAACTTTGCAGCTCACGCATGTTGACGATGGAGCGGATTACCGGAACCAACCTTCGCGAGATGCGCAAAACTCCACCCGAAGGCGTCGAAGCGGCAGAGGTCGCGCGCGAAGGGGCGAACCTTTATCTCAAGATGATTTTTAATCATGGCTTTTATCACGCCGATCCGCATCCCGGCAATATTCTGATCACCGATTCGGGCGCCATTGGATTGCTTGATTTCGGTATGGTAGGCAGAATCAGTGAACAGCTCCGTGAAGACATCGAGGCAATGCTGGTTGCGATCGTCAACCAAGACGTTCCCATGCTGACCACGTTGATCAAACGCGTTGGGAATTGCCCGCCCGATCTCAATGACGCGTCTCTTTCAAACGACATCGCGGATTTCGTTGGGCAGTATTCGACTCAGATCCTTTCCCACTTCGACATGAGTGGTGCGTTAAATGATTTCATGACGGTGGTTCGCAACAATGAAATCACACTGCCCAGTGAAGCCTCTTTGTTAATCAAAGTGCTGGTCGGACTTGAGGGAACGGCTCGAATTTTGAATCCACAATTTAGTTTGATGGAAATTATGAAGCCGTTCCATCGAATGCTTGTGCTCAAGCGGCTTTCGCCAACACGCCAGCTTCGAAAGATGCGACGCTTTTACATGGAAGTCGAACAATTGGTTGACGCGTTGCCCCAACGCGTTTCCACGATTTTAGAACAAGTCCAAACTGGGCGATTCGATGTGCACCTGGTACATCGAAGGCTGGGTCCAACGGCAAACCGTTTGGTGGTTGGGCTGATGACCAGTGCATTGTTCCTGGGATCTTCTTTGATGCTTAGTTACAAAGTTCCGCCGTTGTTTTTCCCCGGAGAAGGTCCGCTTGGGATTCAAGATCTCTCATTCCTGGGGCTTACCGGATTCTTCGTAAGTATTTTGATGGGGCTCAGGTTGATGTGGGCGATTCGCAAGTCTGGGAATCTTGATGAGCCAGAGTAGCGCAGGTGCAAATTGCTTCGCTTGTCACACTTGCTGATTGGCTTTTAGCGCACAAAAAAAACAGCCAGTAAACTAACTGGCTGTCGATTTGTTTTGTCTTCGCATTCAACGATTCAAATCGGACGCGAATTAATGTGCTGTTGGAAACTAACGCTTCGCCAACATGCGATTGCGTTTTGAACGGCGCTCAGCTCGTAGGCGAGCACGTCGCTTTGTTTCACTTGGTTTTTCGTAATACTCTCGTCGGCGCATTTCTTTCTTAATTCCGCTACGCTCGACCAACTTTCTGAATCTTCTGACAGCCTCCTGAATGGATTCCTTGTCACGTACCAACAGCTTTACCATTTTTTCTCCAAACAATGCATCAAAATAAACCTTTCCTAAAATTGAACAGGCTACGACAAAACAAATCCGCTCATGACAACCTGCGCAGAAATTGCGCGAGCACCTCAATGAGTGGAACTTCAGAGTTTAACGGCATTTAGCGGAAAGTGTCTATAGCCAATCTGCGGTTGAGCAAGAAATAACCGCTTAATCCGCCCGGTTCTGTCCACGATGAGGTCCATTACGCCTTTCGAAACGAAGCGATACAACTTTACGTAACCCGCATGACCTGAAATTGAGGTGTTTTCCGCGCAACCAAAGCCACCAGATCCGATACCAAAATGACCATCTACCCCGCTTTAGCTAAAGCTCCAACGCTCAGGATCAAGGCAAATGGAATCCGAATCTTCACCAATTTCAGACCAAGCCCCTGACGTCGTTTCTCTTCCAATCTACAAGGAACAGACAAACGCCAAAGAAGCGCTCGATTCAGGAGTTCAAAAAGCATCCAGTACAGATGACAAAGAGCATTTGTCCAGCGGTGAAGAGTCGCCAGCCGAAGCACTCAAAAAGGGCCCGCTAACTGGTTACGAACTGGTTGCCGACATGATGCGTCGTCAAGACGAAGTCATCGAGCAAATCGACGAACTCAATTCGCGAATCGAAGAAGCGATCAAAGAAATCAGCGACGCTCGCAAAGCAGAACAAGCGGAAGAGCAAGCCGCGTTGTTGAAAGCCGAAGCGGCTGCGAATAACGAACAGCAATCGTCCGTTTCCAAAGCGGCTTAAGTTCGACTCTACCGGCAGTCGTCATCAACTATATCGTCAACAGCTCGTAAGGCGATTTATCGCAGCTGGGAACCCGACGCGTAAGCGAGGGACTGCCTGTTTCTTTTTCTTCATGCTCTAGATGCCTCGCTTTACGCGCCGGGCTTCCAGTTTTCGCCTGGCAAAAAATAAATATGTTGGGCATTCGTGTCCGACAGTAGGTGAGCCCGAACTGGACTCTGAGGACGTGAATTTGACGGACTAGAATGTCCGCCCTACGCCCTCGCTTACGCGTCGGGTTTCCATTTAGACGCTTTCGCGGTTAGAGAGTGCCGAAACAAATAAAAAAGGCCAAGCGAAATTCGCTTGGCCTTTTTGTACTGTTTACTGGTCGGCAGCTTGTTACTGTCCGCAGTCAACCAACTTTTTCAAACGCGTTTTAGTTCGGGTGAATGAACTGTCGCACAACGACAGGACGCTGCTTGAATTTTGGCTGGCGAACGCCCTCTGTCGGCTGCTTAGGCTGAACCGGCTGAGGCTGTGTCTTGGGTGCAGGAGCGGCTGGCTTCGTTGTGGCCAGTTTACCGCCACCGTTGCGTTCGAAGTGGAGGAACAAGACGGATGTTTGACGCTGGGTCAACAATCCGCATTCAACCACCAACTTTCGCATCGTTGGGCAGGACATTTGCTGGTGATGAAGCAACTGATCGGCATCAGCTCGATCCATCAAGTCCTGCTCCATCGCGATCTGAATAAACGATTTCTCAGGATTGACTTCTGCGGCGTCCAAGACGTTCGCAACCTGCTTGATGGTCAAAATATTCTTTCGCAGAGCCAGTGTCGCAAGGGACATTGACGCTTCTTGTTGAATTTTGACAAGGCCGCAGAACTGTTCTGGGCTAATGATTCGTTGTTCTACGAGGTAGATTCCAAACTTAAGACTCATGTCTTACCTGCCTAATATGCGGAGGGACTTAAAACCCGATAACTGAATGCGTTGACCCTTTATATCGGCGCAAGTGCATACGCTTCACCACATTGTGCCAGCTGGGCCATTCACTCGTAATGTTATGCACAACCGGCATTGCGATTTCAAATTCCCTCTTTAAGTGATTCGGAATTATCAAATTCCCTTCTCATTGATTCGGAATTCGAATCCTCTGTTCAAGTGTTTCAGACTAGCGATTCAACCAGACGCGTTTTAAAACGCCCTTCCCTCACATACTTTGTGGCGTTGGTGTTGATAATTTTCAACATCTGGATTCGAAAACCCAACATTGGATCAATATTCTCAACATGCAACTGACCTATTGCCCTCCAACTAATCCGCACAATTCATCGCATAACGTCGGGACATGCGGGTTATTCCATCGTGCGGCCCCAGTTGGCGGATTTTGGCAAGCTAATTGCTATTGTTTTCCCAACAAGAACATTCTCGCCTGATTTGTAACCTAATGTTTCGAAAGGTTTCGCCTGAATAATCAGGGCCATGAGAATTGTTAAGAGGATTTCAATGTCACGTTCACAAAGAAAAAAGAATTACATCGACTCCCACGTACAGGGAGCTTTACTACGACGAATCTGCGCACACTGGTTAGTGTTCTTCTTCGTCGCGGCTTTCGCCATCATCTTGCTGCAAACATTGCTTGGTGACCCTGCCAAAACACTTATGGAGCGATTGCGCTTCGAAACGGGAGAATTCATGTTCATGGCAATTGTCATGTTCTCACTTTTCCCAGCATTCATGCTAGACACCATTCGCTTCAGTAACCGCTTCGTTGGCCCAATTGGCCGCGTTCGTCGTTACCTGCGTCAACTTCGCGATGGCCAAACGGATCATTGCTCATTCCGCGACAACGATTTCTGGGCACAGCTTGCCACTGAATTCAACGATGTTGCTGACTTGGTTGAGTCGCAAAAGAAACGAATCGCCGAACTTGAAGCTCAAGTCGGTTTGAATACATCGTCAAACGCTTAGTCCGAAGACATTGATTGGAATCAACAATGAAACTTTTAAACAAGAACTCAAAACGGGTCGCCAAGCGATCCACTCGAGGCCGCGCCCGCAAGGGAGCAGCAGTCGCTGAGTTTGCAGTTTGTTTGCCCGTCATCTTTTTGATCGCTTTTGGATCAATTGAAGCGGCCAGCATGCTGTTTCTTCGCCAAGCCATGATTCAGTCTTCTTACGAAGGCGTAAAAGTCGCGGCTCGGAATAGTGGAACCAACGCAGCGGCAACCGCCGCAGCTACAGCAGTTACCGAAGGCCGAAATCTGAACGGAGTAAGCATTGTGTTCACTCCTTCAGATGTCAGTTCGGTTCCTGTCGGTGAAATTATTCGAGTTACTGTTTCCGCACCAGGCGACTCAAACAGCATTATTCCGTTTGGGCTATTCAAAAATCGTACTGTGTCTGCCAATGCAGCCATGGTTAAAGAATAAACAACCCACCTTGCCGCTCCTATCTTCTGGAAAACTCAATGTTAAAGATCCAAAAATTTCGTCAAAAACAACTGGTACAAAATTCAAATCGTGCCGGCGCGATGCTTCCACTGGTCGCAGTCGTGATCATCATTCTGTTCTGTGCAGCAGTCTTGGCGATCGACGTTGCACGAATTCACGTTACACGAAGTGAACTTCGCACCGCAACGGACGCAGCCGCTCGTGCAGGAGTTGAAGCACTGGGGCGTGAGCAGTCCACACAAGCCGCTATTGATGCTGCGTTGGCAATCGCCAACGAAAACATCGTGGCTGGCATTGGCCTGGAGTTGATTCCCGAAAATGTTCAATTCGGAAATGCTGTCCGAGAGCTGGATGGTTCATTTACATTTAACCCATCAAGTGGTACCGATATCAATTCGGTTCGAGTGCTTGGTGACCGAACCGCTGCTTCACCGCAGGGACCAGTGAACACAATGTTTGGAGGCTTGTTTGGAGTTAACTCTTTTGAGCCAATTCAAACCGCCACCGCCACACGACTGGACAGAGACATCGCGATGGTGCTGGACAAGTCCGGTTCGATGCGAGATTTTGGCCGCTTTGATGCGTTGCTCAACGGCGTCAACGTGTTTCTTCAAGAGCTGGAAACAACAACGCAGCGAGAAAATGTTTCACTCACTGCGTACGACACCAACCCTCGAAAACTAGTTGACATGACGATCGACTTGAACGCGATTCAAGAAGCCATCAACAACGAGACGCCTAATGGATATACAGGTATTGGCCGGGGTATGGAAGTCGGTTTGGATTCGATCCAAAACGATCCTAACTCACGTCCTTTTTCACTGAAATCAATCGTCGTCATGACCGATGGTCGCCAAAACCGCGGAATTGATCCTTTGATTGTTGCACAACGCTGTGCTGACGCCGGAGTTCAAGTTCACACCATTACATTTAGCTCTGGTGCTCAACAAGATCTAATGAGAGAAGTCGCACGAATCGCTGGAGGAACACATGTTCACGCGGACGACGACCAACAGTTGATTGATGCGTTTAGAACAATCGCCAGACAAATTCAAATTGTCTTTATCGACTAATCTTCGACGTCAGGACCTCACGCGACTGACTGATCAATTACCAGAGACCCAATCACAAAGAAACAAACTATGAAAACTTCAAATAGAAAAACTCGACAAGCACGCAAAGGTGCCTTGACCGTTGAAGTTGCACTTTGCCTACCGATTCTACTTTTGACTCTGTTCGGCTGCTATGAGCTTGCTCACGCCAACATGTTGCTTCACGCGACAGAAAGCGCTGCCTACGAAGGAGCACGAGTTGGAATCATCCCTGGTGCCACTGAAGACAAAATCCGAGACGCAGCAAGCGGCGTTTTACGCACAGTAGGCATCAGTAATTTCACACTTACTGTTACTCCAGCGGTCATCACAACTGAGACCGAGTTCGTGACCGTCAATATCGACGTTCCCTTTCGAGGAAACACAGCTATCCCGACTTTCTTCATTCAAAACCCAACGTTTGAAGGCGAATGCATTCTTAGCCGAGAGATTCTATAGCTTTATAGACTTCTTCTTGAGTCAAAACCATTGCCAACGTTTCACGCTTGTGGACCGTTGGCATTTTTTATGGTTCCCTCCAACGCCGTGCGCTTTTCAAGTGACATCCCTGAAAGATGCGACTTTGGAATTCCGGGTTCTACCAAGTCCGATTTGCCAATCACAACAATCCCGGATTCAGTAACGGTAAATCCCCGTGCGCGATCAAGCTCATGATCGACTCCGATAATCGCCCGCTCAGGAATTTTGACGTTCTTGTCAATGATCGCGCGACGCACAACAGCGTGCCGACCTACTTCGACTCGATCAAACAAAATTGAGTCGGTGACGTTGGCATAACTGTTGATACGAACTTGAGGCCCAACGATACATCGTTCGACCCGGCCACCGGATACGATCGACCCTGGGCAAACCAAACTGTCGGTCGCCATGCCAACTCGTTCAACACCATTGTCACTGCCAAATACAAATTTTGGAGGTGGGAATCCACCTTGGTGGGTTCGAATCGGCCACTGCTGATCGTACATGTTCAACATTGGGTCCACGCCAATCAGATCCATATTGGCTTCATAGTACGCGTCCAATGTTCCGACGTCGCGCCAATAGGCTTGGGACTTGCGATTTTCATCTCGAAAGGGAAAAGCGTAGACTTTGCAAGTATCGATAATCGACGGAATGATGTTCTTGCCAAAATCGTGTGAACTTTCAGGCGTGTTGGCGTCTTTCAAAAGTTGCTCGAACAGGAACCGTGCGGTAAAGACATAAATACCCATACTCGCCATGCACTGCTGACTGTTGCCCGGAATGGTTTTGGGATTGGCCGGTTTTTCTTCGAACCCAACCAGACGATTCTGATCGTTGACTTCCATCACGCCGAACGATTTGGCTTCTTCAGGTGTTGTTGATAGAGCCGCGATCGTAAGATCAGCATTCATTTGCTGATGGTACTCGATCATCGCCCGATAATTCATTTTGTAGATATGGTCGCCAGCGAGAATCAAAACGTACTGCGGGCGATCCTTCTCTAAAGCATAAATGTTCTGGTAGACCGCATCGGCTGTTCCCTGGTACCACTGCTCGTCAATTCGCTGCTGTGGAGGCACCACGTCGATGTATTCGCCAAGCTCTGTACAAAAATACTGACGCCAGCCTGTGTTAATATGGCGATCCAGACTCATTGCTTTGTACTGAGTCAGCAAAAGCATCTTTCGCAAACCACTATTGAGGCAGTTTGAAAGCGCAAAATCTACGATCCGATATCCACCGCCAAAAGGCACCGCTGGTTTGGCGCGATCTCGAGTAAGTGGCTCGAGCCGCGATCCCTTTCCGCCGGCTAGAATCACCGCCATCACATTTTTCACAATTGGTCGCTCCGGTTAGGGGGGAAGATGAAGAGAACCTCCTAAATGTTAAACGAAAGTTTACACTTTATTGCTGATTGCAAGAATACGAACATGCGTTTAGAAAGCTCATAAAGTCCAGTTCTTGGCCATAACCAATTTGTCTCAACTCAACCCAAAGGCCCCAGATGTATGCCGAAGGACGATTTATTGACCAATCGATGCCGGAATTCGAACCCATTTCAATCGTGGTCCCCGCGCACAACGAATCGAAATATCTCAAAAAGACAATTCAGGCCCTTCACAAAGCAATCGAGGACATCGATTGTGAAGCCGAAATTATCGTGGTAAACGACGACTCGTCAGACGATACCGCGGACATTGCTCGTTCAATGGGCGTCCGAGTCATAGATGTTTCTTTACGCAATATTGGAGCGGTAAGAAACGCTGGAGCAAAAGTCGCCAGACACGAGTGGCTTTTCTTTGTAGACGCCGACACATTGGTTCCGGCAGAAACTCTGCGTCAATCACTACTTGCGCTGGCACAAGGTGATGCGGGCGGCGGGGCAAGAGTTGACATCTCCGATGAACAACCGATCTTTTTTGTCAAACGCATCATGTACTACATGGTTGTGCTGGTTTGGAACATCATTGGCGGCTGGGCGGCTGGATGTTTCATGTTTTGTCGTAAAGAACTATTCGATTCGTTCGGTGGATTTGATGAAGAATACTTTGCGGCAGAAGAATTGTTTTTTAGCAAGGAGCTAAAACAGCTGGGTAAATTCAGGCTGGCCAAACATCCCGTCATAACGTCAGCACGAAAGCTTCAAAACTACTCGACATGGGACTTAATCAAGTTCGTGTCCTCACCACTTTTTCAATTCACCCATATGCTGAAGTCTCGCAAAGGTCTGGACCTGCTTTATGAAGACAATCGTTAGTCTCGGCTCAATTATTTTCCTGGAAAAAGAAAACTTTTCCCTGCTAGCGAATCAAAACCAAGCTCCCTAAGTGATTGAGCTTTCTACGTTTGCGAATATTTGATTAAAATTGAAGGGGCAGATATTCGCCTTGGCGAACAAAAGCTTCGGAATTCCGAAGTGTTATGGCAATCAAACTGCATAACACCCATTCACCAAAGATTTTACGGTTGAAGCAATATGTTCAAATGCCCTGTTTGTCTTGGGAAAACCCCGAATTTTGAGATGCAAGCACCCAAACGCCGAATAGACATGTAGGCAGGTTGGGTTAAAATAATTGCACTCCAAGATCACAAGAATTGTCACCATGTTGGGTAAAATGGTTAGCTTTCTCGCAAGACTTTCCGCAGTAGCGTTGGTTCTTATCACATATTCTTTCCCCAGCATGGTCTTGGGAGACGAAGTTGTGATCGACCGGCAAACCAACTTCAAAATAGGCGACTTTCAATGTTCCAACTGTAAGGAACAGAACTCAAGGTGTTTTACTCTTCCTAGACATAATCAAGAGCTCACCGCAGGCGAAGTTTGGCAGTTTTTCAATGACCAGGGGTTTGATTCGCTCGATCGACTTCACCTCAATCTTGATATTCAGCCTATTTCCGATGACGAGAATTTTTGCCTTAATTCAATTCAACTGAAGATTGAAGATCCTCAACTTGCCGGTCACCTACTGACCAATGTAAGTATGCAAGGAAACTCTTTGACGCTGCCTGGCTACGAGACCTATTCTTTCAAGCCAGAAGCTCAGCTTGAGATCGAGCTTGGCTACGATTTCATGGACCGATTTTCTGCTGACAGCCAAGAGAAGATTGTGTTCGGCTATTCAAGCGATGGTAACGCGGAATCAACAAAGCCGACTTTCTCATTGTCGGGTGATTCCGGATTCTTTTCAAACTGGAAGCACAGTTTTTCTCTTTTCGCATTTATGGCGTTTTGGGGATTGGTCTTTGCGTTGCTTCACCGATTCACAAAGCCGCAAGTCACCGACTCGGCACCCTCTCAACCAGCTCTCCCTGTCGCAAACAATCAACGCGCTCTATCAGCTTAGAATCGCCTGAGCAAACTTCTCGCATTGGTCTTCAATCCGACCAATTCTTGCGTTGGCGAGTTGCCTCGTAAATCATCACCGAAGCGGTCACCGAAACGTTCAGGCTGTCCGCATTGCCAAGCATCGGCAGACTTACTGCGTTGAATTCTGGCCGATTCCATTCTTGCGTCAAACCGTTGGCTTCATTGCCTAGAACGATCGCGACGTTGCCGCTCAAATCGTTTTGAAAGAACTCGTTGGAATCTTGAAGCATCGCTATGAATACATTGAATTGGTTATTGGTCAGCCAGTCCATGACTTCTTCGCTTGAACCGGTTGCAACTGGCATCCCAAACACGGCGGCGGTGCTGGAGCGAATTGAGTTGGGATGATAAAAATCGGTAAGCGGGTCTGCCAAAAGAATCGCCGAGACGCCACATGCGTCCGCTGATCGAACAATGGCCCCCAAATTGCCAGGTTTTTCGATGGCTTGGGCGACCACAACCAGCGCACCGCCATCGGTCTCGGGCAAAGGCAGCTCTAACGACTTCAAAGCGGTGCCCGGACGCGGGGCCACCCCGATTAAGCCTTCATTTCGATCTCCATAAGCGAGTTTCGAAAACACTTCGGACGTTAATTGGAAAATCTGCCCTGCCCCGCCCTGCTTCAAAACCGAATTGATCAACTCTGACGGCGCGTCTTCGGACAGATAGATTTCTTCGAACGCAACACCGGCCGCGATCGCGCGAGTGACTTCACGCTCGCCAAAAACAATGATTCGTTTTTGCGTTTGACGACCGCGCGAAGTATGAAGCCGAATGGCTTTTTTAACTCGAGGGTTTTGAAGGCTGGTTATTTTTTCGATCAAAGTCACTTACCGATTTTTGATTTCAGAAGGAATGAGCACTCGGTTCAACGGCATCTCAAAAGTCCATCCAGCGAACGCAACTTCCGCTGGGTAGTCGTTTGCCGCTGGCTGACTCAATTGAAAGCTCGAAAGACTCTTTGCTTGATTTTGCTTTCACGCTTTGATCAAAACTTGCACTTGCCATCTGCTCCAGCATGTTGTGATCAAACCCGGGAGTATGGCAACTGAACAAGGCCAGGTTGGGCTGGCGATCAGTTAACTCGGCCAACGCATTCATCAACGGTTTTAAGTCTGATTGAATCTTCCATAACTCACGCTTTGGGCCCCGACCAAACGACGGAGGATCAGCAACGACAATATCGTAACGGTTTCCGCGTTTGATTTCTCGATTAACGAATGTCATTACGTCCTCAACGATCCAGCGAATGGGCGCATCGGCGAAACCCGACAGGCTGGCGTTCTCGCGGGCCCAACTGACGACGCTTTTGGCTGCATCGACATGCACAACTTCGACGCCCTTGCCTGCCAACGCCATCGTTGTACCGCCGGTGTAGGCGAACAGGTTAAGGGCTTTCATTCCCTGCATTCGATCGGGTAGCTCAGCGATCCAATTCCAATTGTGGGCTTGCTCAGGAAACACACCGACTTGGCCGGTGGGAGTTTGCCGAAGCGAAAAAGTCAAATCGCAAATTTTTGTGTGCCATGTCGAACTGGCTTGGCCCGTCCAATGGCCTTTACCGTGACTGGATTTGCTTTCGGAGTTCGCTTTGCCTTGGCTTAAATGCCTATCCAACCGAAACGACAGCTCTGATTCTTGCGGCGAAAGCCCCAATTCTCCGATTGCCGAAGGTGTTTCGCGACGCACAACTGTCCCACCAAACATTTCGATTTTTTCGTGGTCTCCAAAATCAAGTAGTTGGTAATCGGAGGACATTGGTTTCAAGCATATTGGACGAATTCGAATCTGAGATTGTAGTTTGGTCACCGAATTTCGCAAAACGCTTAAATTCTCCGCGAAACTCCCCTCAACCTCAAAAGCGTTTGCGCAGTACAATTCGCTGGCTGGTATTCATTATCTTTCAAAAACAACCTACTCGCGGTTGCACTGTATGCGTTCCATTGGATCCCAATATCGACAAGCGATTTTGCTCATGGCATTTTCGTTTGCGCCAACGTTCGGTTGGCTGGCTATTGGGAGTGCTGCGCATGGTCAAGAAAAACCCAGTGCCATTGGCGTGATGGCTATCAAAGGTGTGGCCAGCGCTGCAATTGAGCAAGAGCCCAACGAACCGGCCGCTCCGTCTGAGATGGTGGCTCGACTCAGGAGCGATCGTTTTTCGGTTCGGCAAAAAGCGATGTTCGACATCCTCGAATCTTCGGCGTCAACGATCCCGTTATTGATGAACGAAATTGAATCGGGCGATGCTGATTTTCGAGCTCGCACATTCAAGATCCTTGAACACTTTGCACTTCACAATCCGACTCGATCGCAAGAAGCGTTTGACGCCATTCGCCAAATGAGTGTCTGCGACGATTTGCAACTTTCGCGCAAAGCTCAATTGTGCTCTTTTGACATTCTGCTCTATCGACAACACATCGCCGCCAGGCGACTGGAACGGCTCAACGCAAAAGTTGTCTACGCCAAACCCTCGCAAGGCGCCGCGTACGCGATGGCTGATTCGCTGACGATCGACAGTACTTGGGACGGAGACCCACAAGACCTAAACGACATTGGCGAACTGTTTGGGCTTTCTTCCATAACGCTTAATCATGCACAAATCGACGACGAATTCACGTCTACTTTGCTCAGAGCGTTCACGCTAAAAGATGTGAAGTTCAAAAAATGTTCGATCAGTGACGAAGCCATCAAATTGCTTTCTCAGTCCAGCTCGGTTTCGAAACTGGAAATTTTCTATTGCAATGTCGGGCCCGGTTCCTTTGGTCACTTTAAGAGCTTTCGTCAACTCCAAACGCTGACGTTGATTGGCACCCAAGTCGATCCGAATTTTAGTGAACTGCTTGAGCAAAGCTTGAACGCAAAAATCGACGTTAGGAACGGTGCATTCCTTGGCATTCGGTATAGCCCGATGGTTCCTGAATGCGAGCTCACCTGGGTGGTTGAAAACTCGGGTGCGGAAAAGGCAGGTTTTCGTGTTGGCGATGTGATTGTCGAATATGACTCAGTAAAGATCGCGGAACACACTGATTTGACGAAAGTACTTCGCAATCAACAGGCTGGGGCCAGCGCGAAGGTGAAAGTTATGCGCGGAGGTGAAGAGGTCATACTCAACGTCGTTATGGGTGAGTGGGATTGAGTTGTAACTCAAGTTCACTTCACGCGGAGTCGTTTTCTATTATTGCATTGAGCAGGTTGACGAAGCAACGGCGTCAGTTTGATCTACGCCTTAATACCAAATCCAAAGCCGTGGGACTGATTGCTGAAGACGGAAAATCGCTTCATGCGAAACGTCAGCTCCCTTCACAACGACCACTCGTAAATGCTTGAGCCGATAAAGCTCCTTCAATCCACGATCGGAAACTCGGGTGCCTTGAACGTCCAAGACACTGCAATTCTTGAGATCGGGATGCTCGGCAAGCTCAATGTCGCCGAACATGCTATCGCGTGACTTGATGATCTTACGACCTTTTAAACGACTGTCGTAGCCTTGCCAGTTCGTCATCCTGGCGCACATCAACACGAAATTCCAAAACGGCTTTTGAAACCAGGACAACCTCGCCCTTGGATCACGTTGAAATTGATATCCTTTATAGATCAGCCCGCAGTAAAGGGCAGATAGCACCGCAACTATGACGAGGATAACGATTCCGCCTGACACTCCAAACCCTTGTCCCGTCAGACAAATGATACCCGCACCTGTAAGCATCAAAGCCAAGAATCCCAGTAGGACGTGCGACGCGTATTCAAGGACCTTGATCGATACGCCTTCATTCATCGTTTCGCAAAACCATCGCTGAAAGCCAACGTTTTCGATTTTGATTTCGCCCAAGTCCTGATGCATTTTTTCGAATCTTTGCTCAACGTGTCGGCAAACGGTGCAGCGCCCTTCTACCGATTCGTTCCCGCATTTTCTGCATCGTTCTGTCGTCGCATTGGCGACCGTTGAAGCGTCACTGAAATCCATCGACATTACGTCTGATTTTGGACGGATCGTTGGCGACTCAAGTGACAGCTCGTCTGATTCTGGCTTGCGCTGCCGTGCAGCAGCCGATTTGGATGAAGCAGACTTGGACCGAGCTGATTTCGCTCTCGATTTTCCTGCAGTCTCCGGACGTGACTTACCGGACCGTGGTGACTTGGCACCTCCAGCAGACGGTTGACTCGAACGCTTCCTGGCTGCTTTCTCACGTGGATCTGTGCCTGAACTCTTACGTCGACGCTGGGCTTTTTGCGATGCTTCTCCCGCGTCACCGACGGGCGTTTGTCGTTTGACTTTCTTGCGTTTTTGACCTGCTGCTTGATCGGCCACAGCTCCGGCTTGTGGTTCAGCCGATTCACTTTTACGTTTGGTCGTTCCAATCCCGAGTGGAACTTCGATGTCTTGTCCGCATTTGGAACATTTAACAATTTGCCCAGCCTGATCGCTCGAGACAATTTGCTTTTCAGCACAGGTCATGTAGCTGCCCGTGCCTTCGTCGTAGTTAGAGAAATTTCCACATTGGATTTCGATCAGCATTGAAATGAGGTCTTGGGTCTAAGTTTATTTTTGGGAATGTCTTGGTCGAAAAATTAATTCAGCCGTTGTTCTAAGAACTCGGCCGCTACGCGTGAGGCAAACGCCATTTTGTTAGTTGAGTTTCGTGATCTTTCAATCCTCAACAAGTCACAAATGTACGCCAAA
>CAYUWY010000013.1:81244-197731 GCA_964448575.1 uncultured Pirellulaceae bacterium | reverse complement strand
AATTGCCAATGAAGTGACTTGTTATGACAAGAGAAATTAAATTCAATAAAATTTTCTATCCCCAAATTCGGTAGACCAAAGCTATTAGACATCTGCCAGATGGATCTGCCCTGACGCTTTTTGCGCGCAACTGCGAGCAGGTAAGTTCTGTTGAGCAAAGCTTTTAAGAACGGGCTCTTACCCAGAATCAACTTGGGAACAGTAACTATTCGGTGCTACGAGCAAAACCACCGAAAGAGAGAAGGAAGGCTTCAATTGAAAGCGACCTGATTGCCGCTGCTATTTTTTCGCTGCTTGCTTCAAATAAGTCACATTGAATTCAGCGTTCCAATATTCAATGTTGTTAGCCGAATCGGCAGCTGTCAATCGAATGACATTGACTTGGAATCGCATCTCAGAATCGGCAAGATTTTGAATCAACTTGACCAATTGTGTAAGAGTGACCTTTGACGGCGGAACGTCGATGCGCCATTCTTGAGCACCAGTGCCCTCAATTAACCGTTGTCTCAGTTGGTTGACTCGAAAGTCTGGACCTGTCGTTATTCCAGCATCTCGAACGGCGTCGGTAACCGTTCTAGACGGGTCATAGTTGGTTGCAGCGATTGCAACCGCGCTCTCGTTGCGTTTCTGCAGGAACTGAATCTCTTCCGCGATTAACTGGCACTCCACTAGCTTGGCAGAAGACTCTGACGCCAATTCAAAGGATGCGTCGGATTGCCAATAGCTCCAAACAAGCGCAACTAAACCAGCGACAATCCCTAGCAAATAGACTCGAATACTCTCCATCACTTGGTCTCCTGTGAAGCTTGGACCAAATAATTTTGTCTATCGTCACTAGCATCGGATATTGAGTTCGACTTGGCTTTCAATTCATTACCCGGCAGGAGCGTAAGCCGAAATTGAATTGCGTACGTGCTGTCGGGACCTATGTCGTATCCGTTGGCAAGCAACCCATCCTTTAAACGATCTAAATCGTTGAGATTTTTGACTTCCCCTTGGAGGTGAATTGAATTTTCTAGAATGCTTATTGATTGGAACCGGTACCGAAAGCTCGTCGGCAACGAGCTGAGGAACGTCTTTAGGTTTCCGATAACCAATGCAGACTTATCAGCATACGAAACTAAATTACTCTTCGCCCGTTGCTTGGCAAGCTCCGACTCTAACAGCCTTTTCACTGGCCCGTTGATGCGGCGAGTCGGGAAAAGCTCTTTGAAAGTTGACCTAATCTCGCGGTCAATATTGTCTGCATGAGTATTTTGACAATGAGTCCTATAAACAAAAACTGCCGTCAAAGAAAGAATACAAAACAAAACACCTACACAAAGCAACTCCCAAAGAGAGGTAGTGGGTCTGTTAAGTGATAGCTGCGAGTTGACTTGTTCGGAGAAATCGAACTCAACGTGTTCCTGGTGCTTCATTCCTTTTGCGACGTACGCGGCAAGCAGTTCTTCGGCAGAGCTCTCGTTGAATTGAATTGAATTATTCGATTTGTATGCTTGCTTGATCGATTCACATTCGGCTATCACGACGTCGAAGTGGTGGTTCTCGCTCAACACGTCGAGGTCTATTGGCCCTCTCGCAAATTTCCAATCGGAAACACGTCCTTTGGCCATCGAAATCAGGTCATAAGAATGCTCGCCAACAATCAAGACCGTGCCGTCAACAACCGATTTCTTCTGTTTGGCATATTGATCAAGCGTAAGAAGTTTCGTTGGAACAATCATACTAAGTGAGTAGCCAAACTCGTTGTTTAAGTGGCTGATCAACCCCTCTACTCTCTGCCGGTCGAGCACAAGGGAATATTGATCGGGAATTGCGCCAACAACAATTGGCGACATATGCTCGGCGTCTACAGGAAGATGCTCTTCGAGGTTAAATCGAGTTGCAGGTAGATTTTGAGATGTCGTTCGGTCAAATTCGGTGCGCAGATAGTAGATCATTTGGGATGGCACCCCTAACGCCAAGGTGCCATTTTTGAATCCAGATTTTTCCAGCTGCCTGCCAACCAATTCGCCAACGTATTTTCCTGCCGCATCGCGATCGAACTCTGCTTCGAACAATGTTTCGTCACTTCCAACCATTCGGACAGAGTCGGTCTCCAAGGAAATAAAATAAGAACTCATTTAGTTGCTCCGTCGGGTTGGTCAGGCGAAACAGAAAGAGTCTTGGATTCACCGCGGAAGGAAAGTTCAACTCGGTCAGTGAGTATTTTCACGACCAAAATCTGCATCACCTTGTCACCCTCAGCGCAAGTGAATTTCTGGTTGTTTGCAGCCAGAATAGCAAGCTTCGACTCCTTTCCAAAAAACACACACTCGACTTTCAGTTGCGGCCAATTTACACGAGGCGCTTGATCTTGAACGACGGTTTGCTTTACCTGCTGGGGTTCAAGCGATTGTTGAAGTGGCTTGGAGAGAAGCGGCGCCAACTGTGTAAAGGATGGCATGGCTGTTGATTGCTTCACGGCAAATTTTTGCTTTTCTGGCTTGGGCATCTCTAGTGCCGGTGGAAACAGAAATCCCCAAACCAGTATCCCTAGCGAACTTGCGAATAACCCCGCAACAGTTCCCTTAAGGATTTTTCGCTTGGTTTTGTTTCGCATCATGGTCGAGCTTTTAGCGTGATTCGTTTGACTACATGTAGTTTAGCTGCATCCCGTTAGCAATTCACGCACCATTTAGGTTATCGAACCGGAGTTGAGCTAGATAACTTACGGGACGGCATGATCTTGACCGAACGCAAATACTACCAATTACAGAACACCAGCACTTGCTAGCTCAGATATCACTTGACGAGTCAGTGCAACTACAGGATAAGCCTACACCGGAAATCCCTGACAGAGGTGATGCATGCAATTTTCTATTTTTATTAGCCGACTGCTTATTGTCATACTTGCAATCGCATTCGTACAGCCAGGCACGGCCATCGCCCAGCCATCGGCCCAAGAGCAAGACTTGCTGATCAACCTTGCTGATAAAGCAGATCTCGATCTTCTCGCATTGGTTCAATGGCTGGCCAACACGAAGAAAATGCGAATCACCGCCAACTCGGCTAAGTTTCCATCGACAACCAACAATAAAGTCATCTTTTTCGGAGAAGTCAAAGTAAGCGCTGATGCGATGCTCGATGTCGTCCAGTCGGTCCTTCGCACCAACGGTTTTGCGCTAGTTCGATCTGAAGTCGAAGATCTTTATCAAATTGTACAGTTGGCTGACGTGCGGCCTTTCTCGCAGGTTATTCCAGACGGTGCAGATCCAGCGGACTTCCCTAAGGGCGAATACATTACCGGCATTTTTCCGCTTGGTAATACGACACCAACGGAAGCTCAAGCTTTTATTAAGCAGATGATATATGGCAACAACGCCAACACGGGGACGGCAAACATAACGACTTTGCCTAATCGAAATACGCTCGTGATTACCGAGACGTCAACGCGACTTGCCAAGATTCGGGCATTGTTGGAAAAAATTGATGTCCCAGGCCAGATTGCTTTACGGGAGTTTTACACCGTCAAGAACCTTCAAGCTGAAGAGCTCAAGCAACAGCTGGTGGAAATATTGGGCTCCACAACGGCCACCACTTCCGGGCAACCCGCAGGTTCAAATTCACAGCCCAAATCTGCCGTCAAAATCGACACAGTCAATCGGAAAAACCAATTGATACTTAGTGGAAGTCGCGCTCAAATTGATGATGCGAAAAAGATTATCGAACAGTTAGACGTGCCAACCGAGTTGGAGCTTCAAACCTATCAGTTTCAAAATATATCTGCAAAAAAAATTGACGAACTCATTCGACAGTCATTCAAGGGGATGGATGAAAAGCAAGTGCAGTCGGTGTATCAATCGGATGTCAACGAACAGGGGAATGAGCTGATCGTTACGACTCGCAACGAATTTCACTTACGCATCGATGAATTTAAAAAACAGCTGGATGTTCCGTCAGCTACGGGATCAGGGAAAAGCCCAGTCGAGTTTTATCGGCTTAAGAATGTCAAAGCGATTGACATTCTGGAAACGCTTCAATCGATTGAAGGGCGCGTGAATCGAAACTCGAGTCAAAGAACGGGACGGACCAATAGGCTTGACGGTATCAACCCCAACCCTGGATTCCTGCAAGACAATGAAAACCTGCGGAACCAAAACGCACTAACAAGAAACTCCAATGGCCAGAACTCGCCTTTCGTAGATCCGTTTGGGCTGGGAAGCCAATCTCGGGGCGGATTCGATTCTGGCGCTGGAATTCAAGGTTTTGGCAATTCTGTTGTTGGTGACCTCGCTCGTCTGGCTGGCGAGTTCAATGTTGCTGACCGGGTAATTCCAGGAGAGGCGAAACTTACTGTCGACGAAAATTCCAACACCTTGATTGTCGTCGCAGCACCCGCGATCCAAAAACTATACGCAGAACTGATTGCCAAGTTGGATGTTCGGCGCCCTCAAGTATTGGTCGAGGTTCAGGTCGTGACGGTATCCAAAACAGATGATGCATCGCTTGGGATTGAGATTTCGACGGGCGACCGAACTGGGGACCGGCGAATCTTTTCGCTCACAAGTTTTGAACTTAGCGATGTTGATGCGGTCACTGGAGCGTTATCTATTATTCCTGGTGTGGGTTTCAATGGAGCTTTAGTGGATCCTGATACAGCAGATGTTGTTTTGAGAGCGTTGGCACGTCACGCAAACGCACGTGTCGTTACCGCGCCCAAAATTTTGGTTAACGACAACGCCACGGGTTTGTTAAGTAGCGTTTTGGAGCAGCCTTTTGCCAGCCTCAACTCTGGCAACACGGCGACCACGAGCACGCTGGGAGGATTCGCGACGGCCGGAACCACAATTAGTGTTACACCGCAGATTTCTGAAGACGATTACCTAAATCTAGAATTCGACATTCTCGTTAACAACTTTGTCGGCGCTGCGTCATCTGACTTACTCCCACCTGCAAGGACAACCGATCAAGTCACTAGCCAAGTAAGTATTCCAGATGGGCACACAATCATCGTGGGCGGGCTTACAAGAGACAATGCGTCAGACACTCTTGCCGGACTTCCATTTATCGAGCGCATTCCAATTCTCAACCGACTTACAAGTAGTCAGACTGAAGAGGAAGGCCAACAGCGCTTATTTGTATTTATCAAGCCAATCATCCTGCGAGATGATAAATTCCGCGATCTCCGTTTTCTCTCAGAATCCGAACGACGCGACGCCGGTATTCCGGGTGATCTGCCAACCAGCTCGCCGGTGTTGATTCGGTAGTTGTTAGATAGAGTTTGAGGAAGACCAGCTTCATCTTTGATGATCTTTGATGGCAGCTTCACCTTCGTTGGATCTTAGTTCTTGAAGTGTTCTTTCAAGATTAGCAATAGCTTCATCAGCTGAAACAAGTGCTTGCTTCAAAAGCTCACTGCAGTCACGTAAATTTTTTTCTTGCCTGCGTTCGTTCATTTAATTAACTCCAAGTTTTGATCGCTGGTATCTTAAGTTGTATCTGATGCCCTTGATCGAGCAGGCTAACCAGTTCGTTGCGCTGCTCATCGGTTAGCTTGCTAGGTCTTCCAGAATGAGGCTGGGCTCGCAACGACTTCTTGCCTTTTTCTTTCCATTTCTTCTTCCAGTTAGAAACGGATCCCTCACTCACATCCAACTTCCGAGCTACTTCTGCTTGCGTCCATCCTGCCTGGAGCAACTCGATCGCTCGCATCCTCTTTGATTCAAGCTGCTTACGTGTCACAATTGATGACATCATTAAGCCTCCTGTTTCCAAACAAAAACTTTTGTTTTCATTATGTTCTCCGAATCTTCGATCAATGTTGACAAGGCTAATTCAAGTTGCTCTCGATTCAGTGACGCTTCGAAAGCCGCAGCATGCATTTGCTGAATTGACGCGTGTTGCCCACGTCCAATAACTTTGAAATCAATAAACTGAGGAGAAGCGACGCCAGCGAGCTTAAAAAAAAAAATGCACCAAATGTTACATCGTAATTTCTGCCATGTCTTCTACCCCCGCGAGATCGGCGAGCATCTTTGAGTATTGTACGATTTTAGATCGAAGTTCTCGCAACTCGTTGCGAAATTCATCGCGATGCTTGGGTTGGTTGAATTCGCCTGCCAAAGAGGCTCGATGCCATTTCGCCGTAAACGGTCGAACTACTTGATTGAGAACAATGACGGCAATTTTCGCAAACTCCGTACAATGACGCCCCTGAACCTTAAGCGTTTGGCGAGTTAGAGCAAACAATGAAAACACACTATCCAGAGCGGTTCTCTCATCACCATGTTCGTCATCAAGAGGCTGAGTCGTGATTCTTGTTAGCAACTCAACATAGAGCTCCCAAGCCGCATCCCGGTCTGGATCTTTGGGACTAAACTCCAGCTCTGCAAATCCAGCATTGAGCCTGATGTAACTCATGCTCCATTTGTCGAAGAGTTCTTTCCATTTCATTTCACTAGCTCCCTTGTTTGGGTATTTCTTCCGAAGTCTTGCATGATTTCGTCATCCATCGCTTTCCATTGTGTTAGCTTACCCTGTCTCTCCACGCTGAAGCAGACGGTATGATAAAACACTCGGAAAGACGACTACTTATTTCGTGTGTCCAATGCAAACTTCAAAACATCGTGTATTCATTAGCTACCACCACGCCAATGACGAAGCCTACAAAAACAGTTTCGAAAGTTACTTTGCTGACCAAACGAAGCAGATCATCTCGCGTTCTGTTTCAATTGGCGACATAGATAGTAGTCTTCCCGCCGAAACCATCCGTGGCAAGATCCGAGATGAATTTATTAGAGAAGCTACAGTAACCGTGGTCTTAGTCGGCACTGAGACTTGGAAACGAAGACATGTTGATTGGGAGATTGCTGCAAGCATTCGTAAGACTTCCAGAAACAGTAGATGCGGACTGCTTGGGCTAATCCTTCCATCACATCCTGATTTTGGAAAACAGTCCTATACTGCCGGGATAGTTCCCCCTCGACTTGTCGACAATCAAAAATGTGGTTTTGCGAAGATTTATGACTGGGATAGCTCAGGCGAAAACGTTGCGCGTTGGATTCACGATGCGTTCTTGCGAAGAGACGTGGATACGCCAGACAATTCCCGAGATGGATTTAAGTACAACAAAACGGCGGAATCTTGGCGCTAGACTATTCGAGACTTTGCAAATAGGCATCAACGGCCCGTACTACTCCACGAGGGCTGTTTGCCACAGGCAAGATTGCTTTGACCATCTCGAATGGACTGAGTATGAGTTCGACCCATCGTTCGGTGCTCTTCGACTTTGGAGAGCCGAGTTCGTTTGCGAGCCACTCTCGTGTTTCAGTCAGTAGTTGTTCAAATTTTTCCGGTGTTGGATTATTCGGTGGTCGAGCAGCATAGGAGATGATGGGGCCGATTACAGTTGAATAGAGAGATTCTTCGTCGTCTTCAGGCGGCACCTCGCCATCGGATTCGTCCGCTTCAGTTTCAATTATGAACACTTGATCAAACGCATTGGCCCAAATTTTCATTGCTTGGAGTTTATCGTCGTACTTGCCCTTCCAGGAATGCTTTGCGAATGTCAGGTCAATGTCAGAAAACTCCAGATCGTCGATAGTTGATTCAATTGCTTTTGCTTCATCGTACGTTGCTTGCGCGGCCTTTTCGCTGTCTCGCTGGAGTTCGGCTTCAAGGCGTTGGTTTAAAAGCAACAATTTTTGATCCGCTGCGATTTCGCGATTGAGTGCCTTGTTGATTTCAGCGATCGAGTCCGACAACTGACTTTGGTATTCGTGAATGCTTGCAATGTGAGAACTGCAATCCGAAGCGAATTCCAAATCGCCAACCACGTCTGCAATTTGCCTAGCAGTTTTAAAAAAACTGATTGCCCGCTCCAATTCTTGTGTTTCTTCGCATAGTTGCCCGAGAGTAAAGTAATAGAGATGGGCATCTGGTTTGTCTTGAAAGTCAGATTCGCATTTGGATAATGCAGCCAAGCCTTTTTTGGGTTTGCCTTGCGAAAGTTTGCAGCGAGCGTAGTTCAAAGCCGAACGTATCAACGAGTCGCTTTTGCCATGCTTTTTCGCTTCTTTCATGGCACGTTCGTATCGGCCGAGCGCGAGTTTAATGTCTCCTTTGTCAAAAGCCAAAGTCGCCAGCGCTTCACACGCCCTAACATACTCGCCCCATAGTCTTCGTCTTTGGGCTCTATCGCGACATTTAGTGAACAGATCCTTTGCCTTTTCAAAGTCGCCTGAATGTTGTACCGCGAGTGCCTGATTGTGGCGTGCAAATATTTCGTGCCCTGCATCTCCAATTCGAATCGCAATCGCTATTACCCGCTCAAACACTTGTTCTGATTCTGAAAACCTGTCCATTCGCCGCAAACACTCGGCATAATTGCCCAAAACGACTTGCAACATTTCAGTTGTCTCATCTTCCTTGAGCTCTGCCACGATACTCGCCAGCAAAGCCTCCGCCTCATCCTTTCTGCCCAAGTCGAGCAGCAAAGTTGCACGATGGTTGCGGCAGTTAAGGGCTTCAAAGCTATCGCACACCTGCTCAATTCTGGTCAACATTTGAATTGACTCGTCGTATCGACGTTTCAACCAAAGCCATTTTTGAAGTTGATCCAACTGAGCAATCAGCCTGTCGTCGGATCCGTCTAATTGGTTAGCTAAACCCAATGCCTCCTCAAACGCGTAATCAACATCAGAAACTTCCGCACCAGTTTCCGTACCGATATAGGCGATATCAAGCCAAACCGTTGCCGCAATTGCAACGTTGCCATTTCGGGCTTCGCGTCTTGCGGATGCTCGCAGCTTACTTGGATCTGGTGCCTGAAACTTTCCGTCAGTTACTTCACGGGAAAGATCGGCAATACACCGAGTAACCCAATCAACCTCGTTGTGCTTTCGGGCCAGCCGTAAGGCGGATTGAATTGACTTTCTCCCAGTTTCCATTTCACCAAGAAGAATCTTCGATACACCGCTACCGTGCAAAGCAGTCAATTGGTCATCGAGTTTGAAAGATTCACCGTTGAGTTCAATCAGCCGATTCGCAACATCAATGACATCTTGGAATCGCTTAAGGTTGAAGCTTGACATGGCTTGCCCGCGAAGTGCCATCCGCTCGGTTTCGTCATGGCCAAGTTCATTCGCCAGCTTCGCCGATTTTTTGAACAAAGAAGCCGCCTTTGCGTTCCGTCCGCATTCGGAATGCGCGAGCCCCAGATTATTTAGCAATAGTGCTTCATCATCCCCTTCTTCAAAAGCTGCGCGTTTTGCGAGTGCTTTTTCGTAAATTGGAATAGCTCGTTCAGGGCTGCCATTTGTAGCTTCTATATTTCCCAGCTGAAAGAGTCCAATAACCTCACCTAGTTTGTCTCCAGCTGTTTTTTTTCGGTTGATAGATTGCTTCAGAAGCTCTTTGGCCTGAAATGGCGATTCATCTCGCTTCAATTCGGCCAGATTCCCCAACGCCCGACCGGCAAGAAGATGATCGCCAGTTTTGTCCGCATGCTCTCTTGCTTTTTCGTACCAACCGATGGCTCGCTTACGATCACCGTCATTGAAATGAGCCACGCCGATGGTTAGAAAAATCTGTCCCAGCCAAACTGCGTCGTTTTTTCGTTTGGCCACTTTAATCGCTTTGTTTAGCCATCGCTTTGCTTCATCAAATCTATTTGCGTGAGAAAGACACTTGCCCAAGGCGTGCAAAACTTGAATCCGCAAATCCGCCCCAATTCGGCGAGATAGTTTGGGCGACGCAAGCGATTCCAGAGACAAGATATACGACCCATTCCAGTGGCCAACATGGGTGCCGTTGGCCACGTCTGCCAGGACTTGGGCAGCCTGTCTCACGTCTCCGACCTCCAAGTACATGAGTGAAAGGGAAAGTGCCATGTCCATGTAGTGCCGTAGCGGTTCCAACTTCTCCAGCCACAGTTTACGGAACGCTTCTTGGTCTGATTCGTGCTTCAATACGATTGCTTGCTTCTTCTCATCCACATGGACAAGCCGACCTTCCAATTTCAAAAATCCTTTCCGGCGAAGGGACGCGAGTGCTCGATTCCATTCAACCTCAGGAAAAAGCGTTTCAAAATGGTCTGATGTTAGAAGCATTCGGGATGAGGCCAAGATCCCAAATGCCTTGCGAGTTTTCGAATCAAGAAGTGACTCGGTGCGATGTGATTTGCCTGAATTCTTGTTTTCAGTTTGAGTTTGACCACACTTCTCCGCAAAGAACGCGGCCATTTGTTCGATGGAATATTCGTCTATTGCCAGATAGGGCCGGTCTTCCGTTAGGCCAACCAGCGAACTATCATCCAAGCGAATGGGAAGGATGACCGTTGTTCCTCGCTTCTTCTCAGCTTTCCTCGCCGCTTGAAATTCGTGGCGAGCGTAGTCGCTGTTCAAGTAGTTTTTGGAGACAAGTGGAATCACATATTCGCACTGGTGACCATATATCTCTTCAAATTTTGAACCGCTCTCGCCCCAAATTTCAGCCGTGTAATCTTTATCGTAAAATACTGACTTACCTTGCGACTTCAGTTCCTCGGCAAGTAGCTCAGCGTGCTTTCGATCTTCTTTCGCGAAAGAGACGCCTGCGTTGAATCGAAATTTCTTTTTGGCTTTTCTTGCCACCTATTTGTTCTCGGTATGCTGAGACTGTGATGCTCGTTTTTTGCAATGAACATTATGACGTTAGGTCGAATTTGATAGAATCCGGGAGGAATATAAAGTTGGTTTGAATTCAATAAAATGCCTGATTTCGCGACATTTCAAGACGTCAACAAGTTCAAGCGAAACATAAATGAAGCAGCGATCGCCAAATCGGCAAGCGCCTCGAAACTGAATAAAACCATATTCCTTGCTCACTCCTCCAAAGATGCTCAGTATCTGCCGGCGGTAATTTCCGTTTTGGAAAAGCATGGAGGAAAAGTCTACGTAGACAAAGCTGATCAGAGACCTCCTCAGAATCCAAACCGGGAAACAGCAGAAATTTTAAGAGGAATAATCAAAGCTTGTCGACGCTTCGTAATGTTCGTCACACCAAACAGCAAAGACAGCAAGTGGGTGCCGTGGGAGTTGGGACTGGCCGATGGTGAGAAAGGTGAATATCCAGTGGCGCTTTTTCCCGCTTGCTGCGACCAGTGGTGATCAGATGTGGGCGCACAGGAATATTTGCAGCTATACAGCGTCATCGTTTGGGGGGAAATCAACGACGTGACATCAAAGCCGACTTGGATCGTTTGGAATCGTGCGAAAAATACTGCATCAACGCTTAGGAAATGGCTGAATGGTGGTTGATAGATTCAGCAAGTTCTCTGTTCTTTTCCAAAAGGAAAGCGAAGCCTGAAACTTTTTTTTGTTCGTTTTCTTGTTTATTGCCAGTCCTAAATTCGCTACATCCGCAACCTCCCCGCTAGGAAAGACTGAGTAACATCGTACAACACCGAAGAAAACGAGTGTTGTGCCAAGTATGATATATAAATGGAAATTCCAAGCATTGAATTCACAGAGATATTATGGAAAGCCCAGTTACCATTTATGTAGTTCATCATCCCGATTGTGAGCTGGCAGCTGAACTTGCATCGTCACTTTTTGATTGGTTCAGACTTGGCTATTTGGGGAGCGATTCAAATGATGTTGGCGTCCCGATCTATTTTCGAAGAAGCCTATGCCCGGACCAAAAAGAAATTGCTCCGAAAATTGCATGGGATGAGGCCGACAATACCGTCCTCATAGTGCTTGTGGACCATAAAATGGTTTTGTGTCCGAATTGGCGGTCGGCAATGGAAGCCTTAGCTGAAAAAGTCCATCAAGACCAGAGCGACACAAAAAAGAAGCGCAAATGCACATTGTTACCTGTCGTCATTCACGATAGCTTCTATCGAACTGACAAGCTCTACAAACATTTCAATCCAGTTCGACTTCTAAAACTCTCGAAGTCAGAGATGAAACGAACGGTACGGCGAGCAGCTACCGAGACAATTGCCAGGGTAATTCGAAAAGAGAAAAAAGGAGATTCCCCGACGCCGCTGAAAGTATTCCTCAGCCACGCCAAACGAGATGGAACAGAAATTGCCGAGGCGATCAGGGATGGGATCAGGCGGTTTAGTCAGATGGAAGCTTGGTACGACGCCAACAATCTAGCGTATGGGAAAAGCTGGGAGTCGCCGATGACAGAAGCCGCTGCAAAGTCTACCTCCGCGCTGATTGCGACGGTGACCGATGCTTACCCGACTCGTCCGTGGTGCAGACGTGAAGCCAGGCTTGCCCGCACTCCAGTACCGACAAGTCCAAAGAGCAACATATGGCAAGTTCAGCCTGTCGTTGCAGTTTCCAGTCGTGGTGCGAACTGGGTACGTAACGCCGAGACTCTTGTAGGCGTACCAACGATCGGCTGGGATACTGAAGCCGGTCCAGAACAAGTGGCAAGAGTTTTAGATAGACTTGTACTTGAGGTTCTTTTGATGCGAATCCATGTGCTTTTGGCGGAGAAACTCAGAACTCATTTACAAAAAAAATATAACAAGACCAAGTTTAGTCGCCTGTGCTTTATTTCATGGGTTCCAGACGTTTGGACCTTGTCTGAGCTTAGGTATCGACTCAAGCAACTCGCAGCAAGGTCAAGAGTCGCGATGCCTAAGCAGATCATCTATCCTGGGCATAGCCTGACAGATTCGGAAAAGCGAGGGCTAAGACCGATTGTTCAAACGTTCCATCAGGATGCCGCATTGGAAAGTTTTGAGGAGGCATGGAAATGAAGAGCAAGCAAAAATTAATCGCTTTGTCGGCGGGCGGTAACAATGACGAACTGGCCAAGCAAGGAATCGGAATCGAACACATTAACGAATTGATGGTTCGATTCGCGGCCCGCTTACTTCGTGATGGACATAGACTTTCATTTGGTGGGACGCTCGGAAACCCCAATGAAGAATTAACAAAGAGCCTTATCGACACGGCACTTGTTCGGCTGGATGACGCAAACGCGGTGGACTCCAATCCTTTAGATCCAAATACTTGGCCGTTAGTTAACTACTCTGGGTGGCCTTACTATACTTCCATTAATGCTGAAATTCGGGCGTCTCATGTCGGAATATGCCAGTTTGTAGAAGTGCCACCAGAAAATGTTTCTTCCGAAGAATTAAAGTCACTGCAGGAAGACTGGAAAAGCAAACCAGTTGCTCGGAGGCGGAACGCCGATTCGCTCTATCTAATGCGGAAAAAGTCTGCGGAGGAGGCTGATTTGCGTATTGTCTGGGGAGGCAAGATCCATGGCGGGGCTGGATGGATGGCGGGCATCCTCGAAGAAGTCGCCTGCACGATTGAAGCAGGTAAACCGCTATTGCTCCTCGGTGGTTTTGGTGGCTGTGCGAAATTGATTGCGGAGTTTCTAGTTAAGAAAACAAACCGTTGGCCAAGCGAACTCAACCCCCAGGCGACTTCCGATAGCGAACGGGAGAACTTACTTTTGCCTCAAGAAAAAAAGAAGCTTATGGCGAGATTCGAAAAGGTAACCGAAGACCTTGAGAAGTACCGAACATTGCTTCATAACGAAAAAGACGTTAACGGAATTCCGCGGGAAGCACTTTTCCAAGCATTGGAAGATACCAGCCCGCGACAAGTTGTTCGCTTGGGATCGGAAATGGGAGAGAAGGAGTTAGCAACTGATTCAGGTAATAACAAGAAACCGAAATCGGGAACCGAATCACTAGAGTAAGCAACTGGCTTACAAACAGCATTTTTTTCCACAGAGCCAGCCCCTTGCGTGGCAAACAGACTTCGTACGTCTCGAGTGGATAATTTCAGCTGTTTCAAAAGGAACCCCATCTTCACCTTCGATGGTTTGGCGTATGCCAAACCAGTCTTTGAAGAATCCGCCTTTATCCCCTTGAAGCTTAGCTGCTTCTTTAGCAAAAGACTTGCCTTCCGAAGTTCTCGCTCCTTCAATACTCGAAAGCAATTTCAATGCTCGCACGCATTTCCCTTCGGCAGCTTTGAGCGCGAGCTTCTTCGCAATTGGAATGGCCTTTTCTGCGTTGTGGTGAAGTGAATAGGCTTCTGCCAAAACCAACAAAGCCCGAATATCATCTGGTGCCCTCTTCACTGCTTCCCTGCCAGCCCGAATGGCCTCTGTAATTCGATTTAGTTTTATGTAACTCCTGACGATTCCAACCATACAACCGACTACTGAATCGGGTTGATTGAGTACCTCAAACTGATTTACCCCTTTAACGAATATTTGGATCGCATCTTGCCAGCAATCATTTTCAAACAAGGCGTATCCAAGGCAAAACAAGGGCCTTCCATTCTTGTCTTCTAAAGACTGTCTGTAGTTCTCAATAGCAATGCTCAAATTCCCCCTTTGATGCTCCGTGTATCCTCGCAAGAATCTTGTTTTTCTATTTTGTGGATCCAGTTCAGAACAAATTTTGAAACACTGAGCCATTTCTGACAAAATATCCAGTCGGTTGTTGGGCTCTTGCTCAATTAACTTTTCCAATACGAATCCGAGGTGGAAATTTAGTTTGAATTTTAGTTCGTTGCTACATTCTTTCTCAGTACCCTCGCATAGTTGAATCCCATTTCGAAACAGTGATGCAATTTCTTGAATTGTTGAATTCTTGCTTTCGTAGAGCACCATCCCGAGGCCGTTCAACGCGACAACATTGTCTGGTTCGAGCTCAAGGCAACGTCGAAAATTCTCAATTGCGATCTCACTGTCCTTAGCCAAACGTGCACATCTCGCGCGTTGTAAGAACGACTGCGGAGACTCATGTAGATCAATTGCTTTAGTAGCTGACTGGTATGCACCTTCAATATCGTCACTTTTTTCTTGAGCTCTTGACAATTCAATATAGATCACCGAATCACGCACCTCATCTCGTCCTTTCTTTTCAGCTTGGACCAGCGCATCTTGATAGGCTTCTACGGCTTGCTCGTATCGTTTCTTTCTGAAATGGACTCGCGCAGCTGACAACAGGTTGTCGTAAGTGTGAAATTCAAGAGCTTTCAGAATTTGGTCAAGTTCACTCAAAAACGGAACTCGCAATTCTGCAATCCATTTAGGACACTCTTCAAGGTTAACTTCGCCTGAGATGCGAAGCGGTACAGTCTTACGATTAGTACGATAAGCATGACGTAGTTCCTTGTGAAACCATTCGCTCAGCAGTGAATGGTCAGAAATGACTGGAAGAAAGTAGTCGTTGTCGTCAATCGCCGCTTCAATTGTTTCCCAAAGTGGATCTCCACCGGCGAGCCTGGACTCATCAATCCAAACATCAACACCTTTACTTTTCAATTTACTGACGAGCGTTTCAACTTTTCGATGGTCTTTTGAACTGTAGCTTACGAACACTCTCACCTATGAACTCCCGTATAGACTGCACCATAGTAATACTTATTGTTGCTGGACGCGCTTTAGCGGGTCAGCCTGGCTTGGGAAGAACCTCGCTAAGTGGATTAGATTGTTCTTTGAACGGGCGAACTATTGAATCCAATGCCAAGGAATCTAACGCCGAATCGACCTGCTTAAGCTTGAAGTAGTTCGCCTCGTGTTGATGCATTTTGAGAGATTCGCAAAATTCGCTGGCAGCTCCCGATGATCCTTCTGAATAGTGGTCGGCTCCCTCGCCATTCGCCAACCTACAAGCCACATCAAGAATTAACTCATCATCGTCAGCGATAACAAAAATTGGAATTTTCATTTTTCCTGCTGCAATCCCATATTCTTTCCCTGTCCACCGCGAGTTAAGGGCATTCGTGGACAAAAACAACATAAACGCATCGGCACGACCAAGAGCTTCCTCGATTTCTTCGTTAATGTAATCGCCCTGATCAATGTGCGTTTCCGCCAGCCAAGGTGCAAAACCGCAATTCGTCAAGCACTTTGCAATGTGCATAACCTTGTCATAGTCTCGGTGGCTATGGGAAAAGAAAATATTTGCTGAATCCCAAAGTTCAATACCGTCTATGCTCTCGTCGATTTCATCTGTACGAGCCAGTGGCTTTAGCGGTCGCATGCCAACTTTCGGTTGCGAAACGGCACCCCACAAAACTTGTAACGTCTTTTTGCTGGGCAGATTCGAATATCGAATTTTGGGAGTTTCATTTCCTTCTCAACCTTTAGAAATGTGATCCAGAAGTTTTTTTTTGTTTCTTCAACAGTCAAATAGCTTTTCTCCGCGATTCTTTTCGCAGTCATCCACGGTTTGGCAGAGTTTGCAGACTTCAAAATATCCAAAATTCTCAGTGTGTTTTGATCAAGATTATTCAATTGATGTCTCCCTTCCTCACATCAAAGCCCTTTTGCTTTTAGTCCTCTTTGAAGTTTCTTGAATCCTCGGCAACCAACGACCTTCGAAGCTACCCAGCGACTGTGTCTTCAGAGTCGGGAAGAAAAACCAAATGGACAAATAACGGCATTTTGGACATGATATGTTTACTTGAATTGAAACGTATTATAACGCATTCTAGCCGTTTTTCATGCTCAAGGATTGCAATCTCTTGTCAGTCGAATGGAGTAGACGAGAATATGAATCCAAATCGTTCATGAGTTTTGATAAGCTTGTTATACCCCTAAGCTCCGTGCTTCCTGTCAACCTGTTTCGATGCATTGCCCGCTTGACGATGGTTTCGAATTCGAATTGAAGATCGCCATCGGAAAAAGTTATAGTTGCTTCTGCTACTTTCCTGCAGTAAAACAATTACGCGTAAATAACCACTTGTTCAGTTTGGGAGATTGTTATGGCTTATCCATGGTGCGTGATGCTTGTTCCTCAAGTCGAAGGTAGGGAAAAAGCTGCGGTGTTGGCGGATGCGAAATGGCCTACCGGAAGCGAAATCAAAATTGCCTTCTTGGAAGGAGATTCCGGCTTGCAAGACCGAGTAAAAGCTGTCGCAGAGCAGTGGCTTTCTCGCACCGGTGCAGACTTGACATTCACATGGTTGAACGATGCGAGTTCGGCTGACATTCGAATTAGCTTTTCCCGTAAGGGCTCATGGTCTTTGCTTGGACGCTATGCACAGCTAATAACCGACAAGTCTGAGCCAACAATGAACTACGGCTGGCTCAAGCCTAATTCCAGTGACGAAGATGTACAGGAAGTTGTTTTGCACGAATTTGGGCATGCCTTAGGGCTTATCCATGAGCATCAGAACCCAGACGGAGGAATGCAATGGAATGAAGCGGTTGTGAAAGCAGAGCTTTCTGGTGCGCCAAATAACTGGAGTGATGAGGAAATAGTACATAACGTTTTGGGGCAATATGAACCTCGCGAACTAATAGGGACTCAATTCGATCGCGATTCAATCATGCTCTATCCGTTTCCAGCGAGTTGGACAACAAATGGAGTGTCAACGCCCAATAACACTGACCTTTCGGATACTGATATTCAGTTGATACGAGATCTGTATACGTAAGCCGGTGGGATTTAGATGCAAGATGATTGGGCTCTTTGTGTCGGAATCGGCGCGTATACCACTGTTGCTGGCTTGGATTCATTGCCGGGCTCGCTGAACGATGCGCAGGCCATCTACGAATGGATAGTTGACCCACTCGGTGGTGCCGTTGAACGAGAACGGGCAAAATTACTGATTTCGCCACTAGGTGTGCAGGCCCAAGACAACCAGCCTCCGACACCAATTGCTTATGAAATTGACTTGTTTCTTCGCAACATATTCGGTGATGCGGAAGACTTGCGATTGGCTGGTCAACCAAGGTTCAGGAGGCTATGGCTCTATTTCTCGGGACACGGAATTGGGTTCCCAGATGACGAAGATGCCGGAATCTTAACCGCCGATGCAAACCCCCGAAGACGTAACTACTCAAACATTGCAGGCAAGGCATGGGCTGAGATATTTCGGGTATCAAAAGCGTTTGAGGAAGTGGTGCTATTCATGGATTGTTGTCGCCATGAGACCACAAGGACTTCTCGTGGGGGCCCGCAAGGATTGAGGTCGTACGTTGCAGATCCGAAAGGAAAGATGGTTGCGGCGTTTGCCGCAGCCCCAAGTAGATCAGCGTTTGAGGTAAACATGCCAAACGGAACTCCTCGCGGCAAGTTTACAATCGAACTGGAGGACTTGTTAAAGAATCCTCCAAGTACGCCAATGTCGGCTAGAGAATTCATGGATCAGTTAGAGCGCCGCGCGCCGTTCATTGATCCATTCCCGCCGAGAGGGATAAGAGATGATTTTGAGCTCTTGCCACCGAGCGATCGCCCTGTCGAACATGAAGATGCTTCACTCCTGATAGCTCACGGCGAATCGACGGAAGAGCTTGCTCGTGAACTTGCGGCAGCAATGCGGACGCCCTCACGCGCTGCTGATGTAATGTGGGCACCTAATGTTATTACTGATACTCCCAGCTCTTTCACCAACGTCAAAGAGCTAGTCGTGACTCGCGATATGGACTCGCTTGAAATCGAGAATTTAATTAAAAAAGTGAATCCCGACCGAACGGTCATCTACACGATTGAGAATCCGCAGCTTACACATCTTAATGGTGTAGAACACATTTTTCGAGACGACGATTCCACTCAGGCAATACAGGAGAAAGTGACTCAGTTACAAGCCGCGCTTTCCGAATCGTCGGGGAAACTTGCAGTTTCAGCCATGGAAGTTTTGGCAAAAATTCGTATCTGGAATTCAGACGGGCGAACTGTGGCGACGGGGTTCGGTCAAATTGATGAATTCGATGTTCCGCCAGGTAAATACCTGTTGCGCGCATCTATCGGGCCACACTACGACGAGAAGGAAGTCGGGGTAAGGCCAGGTCAGTCCTTACTGGCTAAACTAACTGTTATCTCATCCGGACTGCCGTCCCCCGATACCTTGGTCGAATGGCGGAGCGTGAATCCGACGGATGTAACGAATCGCTCCGTTTATGAAATCAACATTGACGACACGACATTATTTCTTTCAGCGCCAGAAATGGCTGGATGGAAATTAGAAGCATTCCTGCCCGATCCGCAGCATGCGAGAAACATCTTGTTGCGACTTGTCCCGGACACTCACTCGGCAGGAGCTCCGCATCCCGCCGATCATCTTCGAGAAAGTCTCAGGCTTGCATTGGCAGAGCGAACTTGGGATGCAAGTGGTATCACGCCTGAAATGGTTTCATCTGATCCGATTTGCTCCCTGCTTGCCGCTACGCTAAGACTTAAGTGCGGCCAATCTTACGAAGAATTTTTACCTGCCGTTTCAGGCTTACTTGGCGAAGAAGATCCTGATGTGATGTTACTTCGCGGAGCTTCAAAATTGGCTATACCGCCGCTCGTCCATTTTCTGTGGCATTATCGGAACCACCGTAATGAATTGGATGTGTCCGAAGACTCGTTGGCTGATGGCGAACGCGTTGTTCGCTGCCAATTTCAAGCTCAGCCGTGGTTCGCTTGGACGGCTGAATCAAAAGAGTTACGGAATGGCTGGCTTTTTGATGCGGCGAACGTGCTATGGCCCGGGTGGAGTGTAGAGCCCGCGCCGGATTTTGCGCTCTCGTCTATTTCAGATGCTCAAGCAAGTCTTGGTGCACCGGCAGCCAGTATCAAACGAGCTGCATACAAATCTCCTCCTGTCGACCGGCTTACGCAGCATGAGAAAATTGCATTCATCGGAAATTGTAATGATCAGCTTCCGGCGGCGATTGCTCTTGCGTTCGTCGAAAGAAACAAAAAGAAGTGGGAAAGCTTGGACGTTTGGTTTCAAGAAGATGACGCGTTGATTCAAGTAGACAGCGATGGTCGCTCACCGGAAGAGTTGCTTGCAGTACGAGACTTGGCTCAAAGTCGAATTCTTGAATTGTTGAAAGTAGTGGCCGAAAAGTGGTCAATAAAACGATACCAAAAACTCATGGTTGAATATCCTACGGACGAAGGCACCATTCCGGTTTGGTGTTTTGCTTCAATGTGGGATTGGAAGAAAAAGGGAGGGCTCGTTCACGCAAGTCCTTACAAAGCTGGACAGAACGTAAGGACGACCGATTTTCAAAACTTAGTCTGGGTCGATGAGGAGCCACCCGCACTCTACAAGGCAACCTGGGACACTTACAAAGATTTGCTTGCCGTGGAAGTTCTAGCAAGTTCAGATTAAATTGGCCCACAAGCCTCCAAATGAAACCCATGTTCTGCAAAAGGAAAGACTCGATTTTGTTTTTGAACCCATCTCGGCTTTTATTGCGACTCATGAATCTACAAGTACCTTAGATATTCTGAACTGTCACTGAGCCCTTTATACCCTTTCGTTACTCCGACACAACTTATTGTTGGAAAGTACTCCCAAATTGGATCCCCCAAATTAGCTTCCCCATACAAGAAGATTGTTAGGCCAGAACGTGGTAGACGCTAGTTTTTACTAAACCACCATGAGCTGCATGGACTTTCTTTCAACTTCACCTGTTAAGTCTCAGCTACAACTCCAATCAGCGAATTGCCTTGGCCGCCGCAAAAAGCCGTTGCCGTGATCGACCCAAACTTGCTGCTGGGCGAGTCAACGAAAGCTTCGGCAGCCGCACTTGCCGCCTATTCAATGAATACAGGCAACCATGGTTTTTGACAACGCTTTCGTCAACTCACATGGACAAGCAATTGCAAGAACGAAGCCATCGGTTTCAAATAAAAGCCCAACTACATCTATTACAACAACTTCTACTTTTGGCCAATTGGTTCCGCAGACGAGCCTGACTTTTCAGCACCCCAATTTGCCCGCGTTAAGCCGACTTCAAGACATGAAAAAGCACGACGTATTTATTTGTCATGCCAGCGAAGACAAGGCCGCCGTTGTACGTCCCTTGGCTGAGGCACTCGAAGAAGCCAAGGTGTCTCGTTGGGTTGACGAAGGGCAAATTAAATGGGGAGACAGTATCGGAACGAAGATCAACGAGGGTTTGCGAAATTCCGAGTATGTGATCGTAGTTGTCAGCGATGTCTTCGTGTCAAAACAGTGGCCACAAGCAGAGCTAAACGCCTCATTCAATCGTGAGGTGAGTGATGGCAAGACTCACGTGTTGCCGTTGTTCGTCGGTGATCGCGACGAGTTAATTCGACAACTCCCACTCTTAGCCGATAAACGTGGGCTCGATTGGACGGGTGACCCAAGCCACGTGGTTCGTGAGTTGCAAGGAATTCTCGGGCAGGCAAGTTCACAACCGGCTGTTTCACCATCACCCAAGTTTACTCCCAAGATCCCGTCCGTTCCCAAGCCGATTACTGACTTGGATCGCGATCGCTTCTTGAAGTCTGCTTATCAAACGATACTTGAGTATTTTGAGGCGGGTGCTCAAGCGATTGTCAATTCAAAAGACGATCACATGCACGCCGAATTAGAAAAACTTTCGGGCACAGGTTTTTCCTGTCAGATTTACGTAGACGGCAATAAGAAAAACTTTTGCCAGATCTGGATAGACAATGATTTTGGTCGGTATAGCCACATCTACTATTCCACTTCTCCACATGCGATAGGTGGCAGCAGTAAGTCCTTCAATGAAATGATTTCAGTCGACGAGTCTTCAGGTGAGCTTCGTTTGAAAGAGTCGATGGGCAACATGTTTGGGAAAAGAAACGAGGCCGCGACGCCCGAACAAATAGCAGAATGTTTGTGGTCGCGGTTTGTAGGGTAGCAATACTTTAGTTTGGAGGATTCATATGGACGGCGATGTAGATAGCTCACATAAACGGCGTGTTTTTGTCAGTCACAGCAGTAAAGACAAAGCCTTCGTTCGAAAACTCGTAGAAAAATTGAGGGCCGTCGAGGAACTTGACGTCTGGTTTGACGAACAAAGCATTGGGATCGGTGATTCCATACCCAGTGAGATAGAATCTGCGCTCCAGGATGCTGACTACGTTATTGCGGTTCTTTCGCCAAACTCAATTGACTCAACATGGGTGCAACGAGAGCTTGATGCAACGATTATGTCTGAGGACGCCCTGATTCTGCCAGTTCTGATTGACGATTGTGAAATTCCGAGTTTGTTAAAAGCTCGGAAATATGCTGATTTTCGAAAACCCGAGTATTTCTCCTCCGCACTTGCGGAGCTCGTTGCAGCACTCCTCGAAGAACAAGAGCAGTTACCGACGGCGCAATTCCAACCAACTTCCGATTGCGTCACACAATTGCGGGAAATGAAACGTGGTGATTTGCGACGTTGGGTCATTAAAAACTTGTCTCGGTCGCAAGTTGGAACGGTTTGGCGCGACTATATTTCGCCTCCAATGGAAGATGACTATCCAAATGCAACATTTAGTGAATGCGTCAGTCATTTTATTAGCAAGATGATTGCAGCGGATCAGTTAGAGGATCTACTTGAAGAGGTTTGCAAAGAAGTAAACCCGTAAAACCGTCACACGACTCACCCCCTAACGATGTGACGGGCAAACTGGGGAAGCAAATTTCAAACCGAGCCAAGTTTTTGGCCCTATTCGCACTCGCGATGGTCTTCGCTTCGACAACGGTTTTCGGATATATCAACTACCGCAATCATGAGTTGGAAGGAAGGCTCGAGATCACAACAAATCCTCCAGTATTGAGCGGTGAGCCTTTCCTTGTGGGGACACAGGTTGCTCCTAAGATCGAAGGCATGCGAACGGATTCAACGATTCAGTGGCAGAACCCAAACATTGGAAAACTACAAGACGACCCTGCAACTGGAACTGTCTATTTTTGTGATGAGCGAGGAAAAATGGTAATATCTGCGATCGTAAAAGAGGGTTTCTTTTCTGCAAGAAAGTCTATTGAGCTGGACGTTATCGAGGGTCTTGAAATAGGAAATTGAATTATGCAAAACAAAATGACTTTGGTTACCATCTTGGTGTTGGTTGCTTTTTCCAATTGCTTGTCAGGACAGACAATCCCTCCTTTGAAAATTGGGGCAAAAACAACCAGCCTAACTAACCCTTCAAAGAGCCAGACGCTCAAGCTAGAGAGTTTTCGTTTTGAAATTACCGAATTCCAACCAACGAAATCAGTAGATTTGGTTTATCAAGTATTCCCATTCCTGGGAAACATCGTTGTTAGGACATCCAATATCGGGGAAGGCAAGGTTGTTCCGTCTGAGTTCAGGCCGTTTTCAGACAAAGATCTAGCAAGGCGTTTAGGCACTGAAAACGAGCAGTTCTTTCTCCACCCCTTTTCGACTAAAGAACTGAATCTACTGGTATGTTTGCAGGTTGACTTTGACAAGTATCGAATTCCGGATTTGCCATCGGGCTTGCTTGGTCTGTCGTACCGACAACCTCTATCGAGCCCCAGATACGTTTTGCGGCCTCAAGCAATTGTCGTTGACGGAAAGACTGTAATGCCTGAGTTATCTGATTTTCAATATCTGGATTCGACAGGAAAAACCAGAAATTACCTTGGACTAAACCTTGGATTCCCGGAAGTAAGCGAAGGACTTCTGGCAAAAGAATACGGGGTTCAAACTGGAATTGGCCTATTCCATGGTTGGATGATAAATGAAGGACTTGGCAGGGCATCTTATGATGCACAGACCCTTTCAGTGACCCAAGAAATGGTATCAGGGGTTTCTGTAACTCTATCATCGAAAAGCAGTTCGTCCGAAATCACAAAGCGACTTGGATTCGAGATGGCTCCGGGACAGAAAATTACATTTCCAATTCATTTTTTGGTTGATGAATCAGCAACTTTCAAAGTTGCTTCCTATGCTTCCTACCGAATAGGACAAGGGAATTTGATCGAGGTGAAACTTCACGAACGTGAGAGACAAACCGTAACAATTCCAAAAGTTGAAAGACTTGACTCTGACGCAAAGAGTTTGATTGCAAACCTGCTTGCCGCGCATCCTTCGTTGATTGACAAAGCAAAGCAGGTTGTCGCCTCTCCAGCACAGTACCCGCAATCTGATTTTCGCGATGCAGTAAAGGTAGCGCTCTCAATCGAAGACTCCGTTCTTCGTTCGGTGATCCAAAAAAATATCGCTGAAATAGTTGTCGCCAAACCAAGTCGCGAGTCAATTTGGCTGCTTGCGCATTTGGATCCGCAGAGTTTTGCCAAATCGTTTGTCGAGAAGTACACAAAAAGAAACCCAGATCATGAACCTTATAAGATGGATAAGGAACTGCGATTTTTTTGGCTTTCGGCCTGCGTTTCAAGCCCATCAGTCCGCGCTATCTTGCGATCGGAGTTCGCGAATCCCTTGAGCAAAAAAATATCGACTGTTGATCCGAAAAATTGGATGCCACAGGAGTTGATACTCGCAGTATTGGTAGGCGACAGAAGAGGAATTGACGAATTGATCTCCACGCTTTCGCGCGTAAACCCAACAACCACAGCATGGGTTGCACAGGAGACGAAAGATCCGAAATTGTTTAACGCCCTAAAGAATTTTATGGGTAGTGGCGTAGATAATATGCGTGCCAAGGCAATGATAAATGCGTTCAAAGAAGCCAAGATTTCGGAAATGTCTGATTCAGTAAGCAATTTCGTTTTGCGGAAGAAAGATGATGCGGGTTATGGGGATTCAATGCTTGCGAGTTTGGATTACCTTCAACACTTTACTTCTCCGCAAGTTGCAAACGCGATCCGCTCATTGAAGAATTACCGTTACCAATCGAAAATTAGGGAAAAGGCTGCCTCTATTCTGGGGGAGTAGTTTGCCTATGGCTGTGACATCAGAAAGCGACGACCAGCAATTTGCTGTCTTCTTTAGTCACAGCTCGGAGGACAAGCGGTTTGTTCGGCGCATCGCGGACGAGTTGAGCCAATACAAGATCAAAGTTTGGTTGGACGAAGTCGATATCTCTATTGGCCAGAAGCTCGGCGGCAGAATTCGCGATGGAATTGCGAAAAGCGACTTTTTCATTATCGCGCTGTCACAGCACGCTATTCAGTCTCCGTGGGTGAAAGAAGAGCTGAAGATAGTGGAGAAGATCGAAAATGAAGAAGGTCGACAAGTCATTGTTCCTTTGCTGCTTGACGACATCGCTGATCCGGTAGTCGACGAGCTGATCGGTGACCGAGTCTTCGCTGACTTTCGCGAGCCGCAACAATTCCTAAATGCGATTGCTGCGTTCCTTTGGTTTCTTGGAGTCTTTCGGCGATTTGCTCGACCGAATCGAAGAAGAAACCGTTCACGCTTCGGCCTCAAAGTGTCCAAGCGATTCAAGAAGGCCGTCGGCTGTTGCGTGAACTGACAGTCTTTCGCGAATTGGAAATCCCTGATTATCGCGAGTGGCTGCTTTGGGAACTGAGTTCCGCTGCGCTGGATCGAAAGCACCTTGCGGATATCCAGATCAACATTGAAACAGAACTCATTCGGTTGGTTGTCGAAGACCATCTTTTTGGCACCAGCATGGAATTCGATCTTGAGTTAGCCAAAGCGGCCAGCGGCATTTGGCAGTTCGAAAACCACGCTGGAGATTCTCGTGTAGAGCCCATAGACGATCAGCCCATTCTCGAGTCAAAACAGTTTGCTACTTGCCTTGGGTTTCCGGCTGACGATCCGATCGCTCGCAATCACTTTCCAATTGGTGATCCGGCACGGCTTGCTGAAGTCAAAAACGAGTGCCTGAGAATTCTGGAAGGAGCTGAGCGACCGGTAATTGAAAGCATGTTGGTAAACTTTCACGGACTTGCGGTGGGCGGCGCAGGTCGCCCAACAAACGCAATGATCGGTCGATTCTCATTAAACGAAGCTGAATCCGTAGAAGCGATCAATTGCACCTACGATACCAGGCCGCAAGTCACACCCTGCGACAACTCTTGGCAAGGTATCTTGTACATTCAGCTAGAGGATGTTTTTTACGCGAGCTTCAACCACTTCTTCCTTTGCCGCAATCACTCGAACGGATGCTGGGAAGCGACGATCAACCTGCTTGAAAATCAACACAATTGCAGCTTGAGGCGTTGAGCAATAGGAACCTCGCTTTGGTGGTTGAGGTTTCGACGACACAAATTTCAGTGGCACAGTTATCTTGTACGAGAGCAATAGATTATGGCACGGATACCGCACGCGCGTTTCCGCACACTCGGATGTCCATTTCGCCGTTGGGGAAGTCCCTGCGCATCCCTATTGCTGCGTTTTTGACCTGCCCCTACAATCCTAATTCAGGCGAGTAACACTAGCGATAATCGCGGTTCTACTCGGCAAAACACTGGCTTTTCTCGCATTTGACGCTATACTTTAAGCGATCGTTAAGGACGTGACGATGCAAAGTAACGGTGACACAGGTAACCTTCATTTTGGAAAGAAGCTTGTTGGCTGCTTGCAAATTGAGTGCTGCATGAATAGCTTAGAGAGCCTTGGCACGACCGCACAGCCACAAAGTTCAGGAAGAATTCTGTATGAACCTCGCTTTGTGAAGCCTGTCTCTTACGTGTTCGATTCTTACTGATTCGACGTCTGCACAAGAAGATAGATATGGAAAACAACAACGACCTCAATCCGGAACTTCGAGCGAAACTCGAGGAGATCGCACGGCTCGAGAAAGAGAACAATGTTCTCGGCGTCAGTTTCGCTGTGCGCGATGACAAGAAGGCGTTGTTGACTGAAGATGTTGCTGACTACGTTAAGGAAGTCATCGAAGAAACAGGTCAGTTAATCAAAGACTTGGACTCTATCGAAGTGCGCGAATAGGCGCCCCCACTTCTCTTGGGCGGCGCTTCCGCCCTCTCACTTGTAATCAACATTCGGCGTCTCGCAGGCGAACGGAATTGTTGATAAGATTTCGCCTTTGATTTCCTTTGCTTCTGGCGTTTCCAGCGCCAAGAGGGCATTTCTACTCTACAGGTGAAACGTGAATATCGGAGCCAAGATTTGAGCTACAAGGTATTCATTTCACATGGGAGCGGAAAAGATGACACGGTCATGGCTACAATCCTTGAAGAAAAGCTGTCCGAACGAGGAGTCGATTCGTTTCTCGATCATATTGATGTTGGCATGGGAATTGACTTCCGGTCACGTATCCGAACCGAACTTCAAGGATGTGATGAACTATTTTGTATTCTGAGCCCAGACTCAATATCTAGACCATGGGTGGCTGCTGAAGTGGGCGCCGCATTTGCACTTCAGAAGACCATCGTACCTATCACAGTTTATATCGGTGATGAGGATCTTCAAAAAAGTGGATTTACATCACTTCTCGGAACGGTTGCGCCAGTGTCATTCGCAGACCTGATGCTTGATTTCGATTCTTATTTTGAGGCTACCAAAAATCGCATGGAGGAAAAAGGCAATGCCTAAATTCACCGAGAGACTTCCAAGCAAACCGAATCCGATTGACATTGTCAATTGTTGCCGCGACGCATACCGCAATTTCATGAAGGCAACTCAAAAGATCTCATCTGGAACGGTCTTGAAAGTGTCGGCACACAGCGATGGCCAAGGATTCGAAGAAGGCACAATAGTTGTTACCGCGAAGAAACCAGGTCACGAAGATGTTTGGGCAACCAATGTAATCACAAACCCAAATGACAGTCTAACTGGCTTTATTTTTGTTAACCCTGATCTCCTAAACGCGCCTGCTTCTCTGCGCAAATTTGTACTTGCTCATGAATGGATCGAGGTCATGCTGGCGTTCGCTTGGGAAGGTGCGTCGCCCTATCATCAATCGCTATTACAGAATCACAAAATTGACATGGCGATAATGTTCTCTGCCATCGGGCAACGGGCATTTTGGCAGGACTCGAACGACGAACTTCTGCTCATGAACGTCGCGTTGAGAAGGCTTCTCGTCTCCAAGGAATCGCTAGAGAAAATGATTCTCGATCATCAGTCTGTATTTGAACCCATACAAAACTTGGAGTCTTGGGCAGGTCTTTGTGCAACGGATCCAGAAACCGCAAGAAACCTAATCGTATTGATGAGTACAATCTTTTCACACACAAAAAATGTGAGGTCAGAAACAGTCGAAGAACGCATTCAAGAAATCTTGATTAGCGGCCTACGTGAATAAGAACCTTCCTTAACGACGCATCCTTTCAATCTCTGACAAACAATCTCGCCATTGCTCCTCGGCACCAGCACCTTTGGCGATATTGGCGGCGGACTGCATCATTTCTATCCCCAGTTCTTTGTTGCCGCGATCCTCTTCTAGTTGAGCCATCTTGGCGATGACTTGTGATTGTCCCAGCAGTGATCCGTTTCGTCTGTGAAGAACCAGAGCTTGATTCAAATGCTCTTGCGCCTCGTCGAATCGCCCAAGCTCCACCAGCCAACCACCAAGGTTGCCATGACCAGAAGCGAGCTGCGTTTGATCATTCGCCTTTTTCAGAACCCGTAGTCGTCGAGCAGCCAGGGAAACTGTGAGGCCAGGCTTCTTCATTCGCATCGCGACGATCGCAAGGCTGTTCAGAATTCTCGCTTCATCTTGTTTCAATTGCAAAGAAGAAGCCATTCGCAACGATTCGTGAAGTTGCTGTCTCGCTTCAGGCAGTTGGTTTAGCCGCAGCAAAGTGTTGCCGATATTCAAAGCTGACCGAACAATCGCTTTTTCTTGGCCAAGTTGCTTTGCGATTTCCAGCCGCTGCCGAAAGAATGTCAGGGCTTTCTGATGGTCACCGCGATCGGTGTAAAGGTTTGCCAACGACCCGAGACAATACCCTTTCGAATCTTCGTCTGGCAATCGACCCACGGCGTTGCCCGCGTCAGCCAGCCACTTCCTCCGTTCTTCCATTGAAAGAAAGAGCTGATCGGCACCTCTCAACGCGACCGGCATTTCACTACATATCGCCGCCCATTCCAGGGAAGTATTGGAATTGGCCGCCGCGGTTTCCTGCAACTCAAGAAACTTAGGCTTGAAGGACTCAAACTCCTCTTTGGCTTGATCCATCGTCGATTCATTCGCGCGATAAGACAGACCAATCTCGTCAAGTTTTTCAAGCCATCGTTTTGCGGTTTCAAGTTCAATCATTTGCCAAGCACATTCTTGATCCAGTCGCGAACCATTTGCGCGTTTCCACTGCCAATCTCATCGTAGAGCGCCAACGCTTCCATGGCAGAGGCATGAGATCCAGTCAAATCTTCTTTCATCAATTTGGCGATCGCCTGATGAAAGCAAACTCCCGCCAGCCCGGAGCGATCGTTGGCCTCGCGAAACAGATCGTTAGCCTCGTCAAACATTGCCATGGCCTCGTCAATCAGCTTTTGATCGGTCAACACTCGGCCTTTCAAAGAAAGCGCTGCTCCCAGTCCGGTTGGAAAATGAAACTCTTTGGCAACCTCAATTACTTGATCCAACCATTGAATCGCATTGTCAAGATCGTCCAAGTCGTAAAGGCAATCAGCAGCTTCCAACATCGCGTAACACTTTGTTTCTTGAGCTCGCAATCCACTCGAGCTTTCGATCACCTCTCTCGCAACTTCAAGTCCCACTTCGGGTTTTTCTATTTCGCGATAGATACCCGCAATAACCAACTTGCGAACGTCGATTTCGTTTTGGTCATCGAACTTTCGGGCATTGGCAAGACTTCTGCCTGCTAACTCAAGTGCCTTTGGTTTGTCGCCGGTTTCGCTATGTAGGGAAGCCAGATTCCCGAGAGCCGATCCGGCGTCTTTGTGCATGCCAACAGAGTCATGCAACTCAATTGATTTTTCGAAAGAGGCTTTGGCGGATTCGTAGTCGCCCAACTCATATTGAATGATCCCAAGGTTGTTCGTCGCTGAAGCCACACAAGACACGTCTTCTTCAGACGCCAAGGTTTCAACGGCCTGCTGCGCCATCTTTTCTGCGTCTTCGAATCGACAAAGATGCCCCAGACACATCGAGAGATCCGACTCAATCAATCCGATCTCGCCATCCAGATCGTCAAGTTCACGGTGAAGCTGCAGAGCTGTTTCAAGAAACTCAAGGGCTTTCACGTTTTCGCCCAAGTCAGAATAAGCCGTACCAACATGCCGTGAATAGACTGCTTGTCCCCAATCGAAGCCGAACCTTTCCGAATCAGCGAGGGCAGAAGAAAAGATCCTCAACCGCTCCTCTGCATTGATCCAACGGTATATCGGGAGACGACCAACATCGGGCAACAGGATTCGCATCCGCTGCTCATCTTCGTCAGGATTTTCAAGTCCCGAAAATGTTTCCCAGTAACCAAGTAGCCGCTCAAGATCCGGCTTCATGCGATCCGCAATCTTGTCGTCATCGCCGACATAGGAGTCTTCGATTTCTTCGAACCGCTTAACAAGCCCGTCAGCCGCGATGAATTCGGATTTGAGTGCAGCGCGAACCATATGTTATTTTACGATGTTGAAGCATTTTGTTATAACTTATTTCCTGCAGCAAAAAATCTTGGTTGAAACGTTCCGAACTCTCAGCTTACCAATCTAGATTGAAATGAGCGGTTCTTGTCTATGAAGACTAAACATACAAAACCAAGTGTTTTTATCTCTTATCGTCGCGACGACTCAGGCAACGTAACTGGCCGTATCCGTGATAGTTTAGAGCAACTCTATGCCTCTGGCGAATTCTTCTACGACGTCGACTCACTCGATCCCGGAGAGTCATTAAATGAGGGAATATTGGCTGCTTTGGACAGCGCGAAGGTACTCTTGGTTGTCATTGGTCCACATTGGGCCACGATTGAGGACGAACATGGAAATCCCCGTTTGCACCAAACTGATGACTACGTACGGCTCGAGGTTGCAACAGGATTAAACAAAAAAGGCCTTTATGTCATTCCTGTGCTCGTAAACGATGCGTCCAAGCCTGACAAAGAACAATTGCCAAGAAACTTGTGGCAGTTGTGCGACAGACTCGGTATAAAAGTTCGAATCGACCCGGACTACTATCAAGATATTAACAATCTATGCCAAATCTTACGGAGAGTACGCCCCAGAATCCGTACCTCCTCAGTTGTTCTTCGGCGACGCTGGTTAAAGGGGATTGTCGGTGCCATTGTGCCCCTGACATTGTTGGCAATCGGGTACGTGATGTTTTCTAAACCTAGCCATGAGGAAATTGTTCGCGAATCTGCAGAGAAAATTTTCGAATTCTATTCAGATCCCGCTGAGCAAATTGCAAACCCAAAGTTCGACGTTTTTGCCGATTTCGACGGTGACGAGTTTCTGTTCAATGAATATCGGCTTAGGCAGGCCGTTTTTCTTACGGTGTCGGATTGGCAAGCTGATCCACGTATTTTGAATGAAGCGCTCAATCGACTGGCGGAGCAAAAACGATTGAAGAACTCCGCGGGAAACCAGTCGACGATTGTTAATGTGGTCAAAAAAGAATGGACTGATATAGTAACGGAACGCAAAAAATTTCTTCTTAGGGCATCCAAGGCAGGAGAGCTCGAGGCAACGTTACCAATTTGGGCTCGCTCCCTCTCGGAATTCGACCGAAAACGCTTGGGCTTATCCCCTCCAACGGAAAAGTTCTCGAGCTATGAAGAGATCGAAAGAGAACTGAAACTTATATCAAACGCTAATCCTAAATGGGATATTGAACAATGAAACGAACTTTAGCTTGTGCATTATTTGTATTTTTTGGTTTGACTATTCTGAACCTGCCAAGCGTTCATGGGCAGGAAATTTCCAAAAAACAACTTTTACGAGCGGTATTCAAGACTGTTCCAGTCGCCAATTACGATCCACAGATAATCAAAGATGCTATTGAGACCGTAAATAGAAAAGCGGGAATGGCTTCGATTCCGAAACTGAATGCTCAGGATATCCAGCATGTTATTGATGCACGTGTAGATTGGATCAAGAAAACAAAACTCGCCTTGGATCGAATGCACGCCCAAGAAGAGCAGCGTCTTCGCCAAAGTGGACTTAATACGTCGCAATATCCAGGACAGCACAGTCTTCTTTCAATTCAGAAAACTGTGCCAATTCCGATTGAATTTGCTACGCACACGGATTGCGATCAGTCAACAGTTTCGTTAGGGGCGGCAGATATCGAACTGTCACTTCAGCGACAAGGTGGCAATAAGACAAATTTTTATGAGTTAGTTTGTAAGCCGATTGCCAATGAGATAAGTCTGAAAAGCGGCTTTCACGATGCTCAGCGTGACCCCAATTTGCGCTACCTTATTTTAAGACGAGCGATCTTTCTACACTGCAGCAAGGTGCAAACCAAAGAGATGTTGAAAAAGGTGCTTGACGAAATTTCAAAAAACGAAAACAACGCATTGTGGGTCAGCGACCAAGCAACAAAACTTGGTGAACAACTTGAACATCTTCGGGGCACACGGAAAGGGTGGATCACCGCAGTAATTGGCGCTTTAGAACAGCCTGGTGGTCTACGGGAGTTCTTGTTGCCAAGCGAGTTTTACTTGAAAGGCAGCAGCGCGCAGTTAATCGGTTCGGAAGTGTTTTCGAAGTGGGATTTGCCACGACTTAGAATCGAACACAAGACATTTGAATCAGCTATTCAAGGGAGTATCGAAGAGCAGATTAAGAACAGCATTGTCCTGGAAGCTGCCGATGCGATTGTCCTTTCCTTAAAGGAGTCACAAACTTGGATAAGTACATTCAACACTGCTGAAAGGCTCGACAAAGATACTGTGAGGTGGACGGTATCGCTGGTAGGTTGCAGTCAAGAACTCGCAAAGGTAAATCGAGTCGTGTACACACTACACGAATCCTACCAGCCAAATGTTTATGCTGTTAAACGGACGAGGGAAAACGACAACTGCGCTTTTACGGCGGAGGCCTGGGGAAAATTCACGATCAAAATTACAGTTGAGTTTGTTGACGGATCCACCAAACAGCTCGAACATTGGCTTCAATGGTAACAATAGAAGCAAGTGGAAGCTGCGACGGAGTATCACACGACTTACGCTCGGGAGAATCGTGACGCGAAACGATACAAGAATTCGTTGATTCCGTAATACCGTTCATCGAAGCGGTTCTTGCCAGCATAACGAATCATACCGAAGTCGACTAATTCGCCAACGATCAATTCGGTGTCATCGCCCCAAATTGTTTTCAGTTGGCCAAAGGTGACGGTTGGAAGGCCGACAAGCTGCGACAGCATATAGAACTTCTGCCGGCTGACTTCTGACAACTGCACATAGGCCCAATTCCAAACGGATGAAAGCGAACGAATTTGCTTGTTGTCACTTGAGAGACGCGGCAGTGAGTTTTGGACCAACCCTTGATTCATTGAATCTATGACGTCACGCTCGGACTTCCCTAAAGAAAGTGCCTTTAGGAAAGTTCTACCTGCAACAATAATGGTCGCGGGAAGGCCACCTGCAGCGTTGAGAATAGACTCAGCGTGGGCCTCGAATTCAATGGTAGTGTTTGTTGAAAGTACTCTTCGCAGAAGCTCTTTAGCATTGCTTCGGCTTAAGTCGGGAACATCAAATACACTACATCGTTCATCAAGAAGAGGGTCTGCCGACTTGCGCACTGGCGTTGTAACGAGCAGTGAGCACTGTTGCGGCACAAGATCGCGGAATACGGCGACCTGCTCAGGATCCCAAACGTCATCGAGGACAATCAAAAGCTCTTTTTCACGAAGTGTTTCTCTTGCTTTCTCTTTCATCATTCGCAGCAAAGGCAATTCCAGCAAGTTGTCACAAGTCATCTGTTGATGCAGTGAGCCAATCGCTTTCTCAAGTTGTTGTTCTCGCTGAGTTTTCGATTTCTTTGGTTGGCCAAGTTCTACCCAGCAAACTCCATCCGAAAATGTTTTGGCAATTTCCGCATCTCGCGCCAATTCAACTGCAATCGCCGACTTGCCGATTCCCGGAGTGCCGCTGATCGAAGTAAGGAACTGAATATCTTTCACCTTTTCCGAATCACCAATCCGCATCAGCTCTTTGATTTGTCCGAGATCTTTGTCGCGAACGAAGAGGTCTTCACGATGACCAAGTGGTATGTCATCGACATCGGTTGAATAATTGGCCCCAGTCGTCTCGATGGATAGGGAACTCGATTGAGAAATCGAGGATGTAACTTTTGCGTGACGCCGGATGATTCGATCCGCAACTGTCTCTGGTGAATCATCTCTTACATCAGGTACGACAGTATTTGGTAAAATCCCGTCGACCTCACCGTCTCCAAATCTAAGAGGCAAAAAACGAAGCCGAGCCTGGGGCGCCACGCTCGTTTTTCTCGCAAATGCCCGAATAGCGCTCCACTCTAGTCGTGGCCAATCTTTCTCGTTGTACCGTAGGCAAACACACGCTACTACGATTCTTGACCGCTTCAAGAACACATCCTGAAGATAAAGATCCGCATCCTGTCCTGCTAACTCGTCTTCGAAAAACTCATCAAAAAACACTTTGTCTTCTCCTAGCTCTTCTTGAATTAGCTTAGCAACTTCTCTCAACGTATCTCGCTTTGAATCGCCCGCAAACGAAATTGCAACTTCAAAACGAAGGCTTGGTTCTTCGGCTAATTCGTGTTCAGTTTCAATTTCGCCCTTCTCCAACTTTTTTCTTCCTCCATTCCTACCCCAGTAAAAGAACAAAACGCAAAATAAGCCTGATAAAATAAGGAAACCAGAAACTCCAATAGCTAAATACAGGAATTGAATCTGTACGCCTTCGGTCGAACCGAAAATGGCAAAGACTAAGAGGATTATCCCAGCTGCTGTTAGCTTCAAGCCCAACTCATGCATATTAGGATTACGCATTGGCAGAGTCGCCGCCCGTGAACAATTTCCAAACAGCGTAGATCGTCGCCATTGCAACAATAGCGAAAGTGGGTGAGGGCTTTATTCCTGAAGCAGCCTTGCCACTTTCATCGAGAAACGCCTCCAACTCAGTTTCGAAGTCTTCAATGGGAATTTGACTTGGGTAGACCTTATAAAATTTACTGCGAGCTCGTTTGCTTTTCTTGTTCCCTTTTCGCAACCTAAGAAACTCGGAATGTATCCAAATGTTGAATTCGGACGCGGTAACAATGCCGGGAGGTTCGACAGTAGTCGTCGCGTTCACTTGAAGAATTTGAATGACTCGGTTCTTCTGAGTATCAGTCAAATCTCGAGCCTTCTTGGGCCGGTAGTTTATTGGAACAACGGCAAAGCTGCCTTCATCGTCTCCAGCTACGGGTGCTAATGCAAAAAACTGTTTCTCCATCATTTTGTTCCCCTGTAACTAAGCCTTTCAAGAACTTCCAGCCAGCGATCCGGATACTCGTAGAGTAATGATTGAAGTAGTGAAAAGATAGTTGTTCCGATTGTGCCACCATGTCTTCCGCCAAAGTTGTTCAGATGGTACTCGTCAATCCAGTTACATATGCCGTCTACCGTGAAGTCAATCGGTATGCGCTGGCCCTCTGGCATAAGTGGTGCGTGCGCGAGAACTTGATCAGAAGTGATTGGAACTCGAATCTCGCCAAACAAGAATGGGAACTGAGTCCCCATCGTTCGGGCCAAACCAAATATTGTTATGTATTCACGTTTCACATCATATCGGCCGAGGCATTCTTCCTTTCCTTCTCGAATCGCATGATGTATTGGGTCGTACACGCCGTTCTCGTCGAGATCCTCAGGACTACCATCACCACTTACTGCCGGCTGGAAACTGCCCGGGTTCCATGAGACATTCTTGCTACGAGTTGCGAAGAAAATTTTCTTGTCGCTAGTCACTACCGACATGTTGGCCGCGATCGGATTTGACAATTCGCTCCCGGCAAGTTCAGACACGTTCCTTCCATATTTTAGTCCGATAGACTTGCCACACTGCAAAACAAAATGCCTAGTTTGATTTGTTAGCCGTGTATGGAAATACTCTGTCCATCCCAACTTTAAGCGTAACAGTTTAGGTGATCTACCAGGTTCGCTGTTACTTCCATACGCGTAATCTTGGAGGCGTACTTGTGGGCCATTAAAAAATATTGCTTGGTGCTTTTCCGCCCTCTCTATCTCTTCCGAAATTCTTAATTCCGCGGAGGCTGCAACATCTGGAGGAAGTTCAAATTTTCGGAATGACTGGTTCAAAGTGGGGCCGTCACAAACGATATCGCCATCTTTGAAATGGGTTTTCCCATCGCCGCCAGCTAGAATCAACACCTGAATTTTTACGTCACCAACACGGTAATACTCGTGACTATGACGAGGACGGTTATACGTTTCTTCAATTAGCTTCCGCTGCCACCTTGCTTTATCGTTCACAAAGTCGATCAGCAAGTGGTCTCTAATATCTTCATGCAAGCTCATCCATGCTTCTTCTGAGTTCAGTGGTTCAATCAAAATCGGCAGGAAGTTTCCGCTATCGAATCTTCCGCATTCGAACGCATAGGAGACCTCATCGCGCACCATTTTTGAGTGTATTGAGTCTTCTGATATCAAAACGGCAAACTTCTTGCAGTCGCCGATGGCTCCAAATTGTTGTTCGCTCCACCTCTCAAATGGGACGATACTTTCGCTCGAATAGAAATCGACATAGTGGAGCCGCAGTAATTCCTTGAATTCGTTGGCCTTCTTTTCGTCCTTCGGCGAATAGCTAATAAACGTCTTTATTCCTGTCCCGTTCTTGCTCTTTGAGTTTCGTTTCCTAAGCGCGCGAGATAATTCTGGCTTCCCATTGCGTTTGCTATATGCCTCTTCGATCGCGTCTGCCAAGGTGCTCTTGTCGCGAGGCCAATCAATCATTAACCCCATTTCAGGAATGTTATCTTCGAGACGTTCTGGAACCCAGTGCTTTGCGTTTTTGATGCGTATTCCGAGGATTCCATTGCGGTCATTGCTGTCCCTTTTTAGCAAGCTGTTTTGGATTTCCCAGTCGACCCATTTTCGACCACCCGTTTCAGAGCCAATCAATACGACAGTCACAGAACTGTTGGCAATCCCCCCCTTCAAATGGTTCTTGATTGTCTCCGTTTCTGACTCACCAATGTCGTGCCGGATTGATTTGTCGAAAAATACATCGCGACCATCGGGAAGAAGTTTGCAAAACTCTTCCGCTGCATTTTTATCAAGTCGGTGTGAATAGCTAAGAAAGACCTTGCGAGTTTCTCCAAGGCCAACCAACTGTTTGCCGGTTCCCAATTCAGAACATACAGTCTCAACTATATTGTTCAACCTTTGCCCTGGGATTGCATACCTGCCACCAATTCGATTCAAGACGTGTGAGAACTCCCGAATGAACGGCTTCTGATTTTCCACAACTTCCGCGGTTGGCCATTCTTCCACTCCTTCCGGATTATCAAGGATTGCGGAAAAACTTCTGGATTGGCCGAAGCGAGAGGCCATGTAACGGGAAACAACTTCAAAGACGTTTTGGACTCGGGCATAGCTGGTTTGGCTCAGCAATTTATCTCGAACGCCGGGTAGAAAGTCGTATTCGATCAAATTCGGATCCGTCTCGCTCGGAACAGTATTCTTGTAGTCGCGACGAAAAATGATGCCACTCCAAAATAGCTCCGCCAAATGCGACAAGTCCGTTTCTTTGTGAAGGCAGTGTTGCGTCAGCCGCATGATTGGTAAGAACAACGGGATGTTCGCGAAACTACGAGCCAGTTCCTGACTTGCAAGTGAAGCCGTTTTGTTGAATTGATCAAATGCCAGCTCGCCTTTTTCCTTAGTAGGCTCAAAATGTAATCCACCCGCATTCAGTACCTTGTCCACAATCTCGGGCAATCTAAAGCATGTAGCTTTGCTGTTGGGATGAGCCTTTAACAGTGGCCCCAGTTTCTTGAGTAGTCTTGGTGTTAGCCCAACCATTGGCAGGAACTGTTCTCGCTCTGATTGGAATTTTTCCAGTTTGAGATCGCACAGGGGGCTTTTGAATCGGCCAGCATCCAAGTCTGTGTTTTTGAGCGCAGTCCGCTTCCAGGTAAACGAATCAAGCACATGGATCATAGAAACGGTGTTCTCCCGCTTCCAACTTTTAAGCAGATTCGATATTGAGCCATTGAGCCAAGGAAGACTGCGGCAATCGGTGACGTGCAAGACTAATTGGTTGCGATCAGCCCTAACAATTCGACCATTACTTACCGGCCGTTGAAAATGTCGATCTTGAAATAGTTTCGGCTGATCGTCAAAGGAGTTCAGATAGTAAGTTTCTAACCTTCGAAATGCTCCCAATCGCCATAGCAGCTTACCAAACTCATGCAACGCGTCCTGCCAAAATCGCATTGTCGGCGAGCATTCGATCACCAATGCGCCGTTTAGCCAACGTTCCTTGACGGGCGCTCTTAACAAGTGAAGACAACCTGACTCTGCAATCGCTTCGGCAGTCGCCTGCTCGTCGATATGAAATCGCGTTTTTGAGTCAACCTTTTGAGCGAGTGAGCGCAATGTCCTTTCAAGTTCCAACGAGTTGGGTAGGCTCGGAACTCGAGGCAATTCGACAAGCGAGCCTCGAATTCGATGCGAACCAGCGTCTGAACCTCGAGCAACGATATCGGACGTGCTGGATGCGTCTTCTTGGGCACGCCTTTGTGGCTGGGGCGTGTCTGCTTCCTGTTCGTTGTCGTCGTCCAAAATGGGTGGATCGAGTTGTCGGTCTGAACCTTTTGATTCTGGCTCGTCTGATTTGACGTTTGCTGTTTGCGAGGTTTCGGCAGGAAGTTGAGCACACAGCCACGCAGCATCCGCCAAGTCCAAAGCATCAATTTTGATGGATTGGCCTTCGATCGCTTTCTGCGTTTGTTGAAGCGGCTTGAACAAAAACTGACCTCTTGGTTTAGTTATCAGAAAGCGACTTTAGCACCGCTTCTTTGATGTTGGGGTTATGCTCCGGGTTAACGTCCGCTTTGCTGCTTGTCAGGTAAACAGCATTTAACAGTTGATCGACAGCCAATTGATCTTGCCCCGATAATTTGGCCAGAAATGCCTTTAGCTGTTCTTCCGAATCTTCTTGTGACCAGTCACCTTCAAAATGCGTGTCGAGAATAGAACGGAGCTTCTCTTCTTCTGGCCTTTGCATCGTCAGAGTCAGGCATCGCCGTTTGAAAGCAGGTGAGAACTCGCGCTCGCCGTTGGTCGTCATAATCACCAGAGGAAAATCATCGCAGACGATTCGCCCATTGGTTGGAACCTTGAAAGGTTCGTCTCCCTCTTGGCTGTTGTGCAAACGGATTTCCGCTGGCTCCGAAAGATTCAGCCTCTTGATCTCGGGGATTTCGAATGAACCCTCTTCCAAAACATGAAGCAAGTCGTTGGGGAGGTCGATATCGCTTTTATCAATTTCGTCAATCAGCAGAACTCGCGGTTGGCAGGGCCCATCTCCATTGGGGACAAGTGCTGAACCGAGTGGCCCAAGTGTCAGATATTCTCCAATGTTGAGTGATGAGGTTGCCGCTTGTCCGTTTCCTCCTGCCTTCTTAGACAGCGAGGAGTCTTGCAGCCGAGCGATCGCGTCGTATTGATAGAGCGCGTCTTGGAGAGTTGAACGGGAAGTAATCGACCATTTTAAGACATCGCCCAATCCTAATTGCCAGGCGATACTGTACGCCAACGAAGTTTTTCCAATGCCTGGATCGCCTTCGATCAACAAAGGCCGCCGCAGAACAAGGGCGGCATCGACCATTCGGGCTTCCGCTGCCGTGGCCCGAAAGTTCTTGCCTTGCAAGGTTTGCCGGTCAGACATGCTGCGTTTCTTGAAGTCGCCATCAAACTTGTTCTTCGTAGCAAAGCGGCGCCACGGTGGAGCTTCATTGGCCAAGCGAAGCGGCTCGGGGTCAGGATCGCTATTCGCAAAGTCATGTCGGTAAATTTGTGATTTCTGTTTCGTCATATTTTCACTATTCAAGTTGCAGTGTTGTTTCCAAAATGTCTGGCGCGCATTCCAACTCAAGGGGGGGGATGTTTGGATTGAAGTACAAAACGACTCGGCGCCAAAACGAACCAGGCGGCCCGCTACGATGTTTGTGAACGATTGTTGGTACGTCGGGTAAAGGCGTACCTGATAACGCGCCATGAATCGCCGCGTCATTGTCTTCGCTGGGCCCTCGTGTCCAAAGACCAACGACGGCGTTTGACAAAAAGGCTTTTAACCAATCGCAAGGCTTGCAATTCGAAGCATCTGTCATCGAAGTCGCAAAAATTCCGGATTGGATTGTGTTGGTTGAGTAGGATTCCTCGTCTTCAAATTGGATTAGGTAACTTTGGTCGACCGTTGCCGGACATTCTCGATTCATGGCCCCAGTTTTACATCGAACGGTGACAGGCAAGTTCAACAAGTCGGTACCCTTTGGATCGTCATCCAATTCCCAATCCTTGTGGAAGTCATCCGGGTCAACAACCATCGAGACATGATTAATGTGTGCTTTGTTGGCGTCGTGTTTCAAGAACTGACGCACAATGTTTCCCGACTGCTTCGTCGGCTGATCGTTAGCAGCATGGCGTGCATACATGTATTGCAGGTGTCCACACCTAAGGTAAGCGTAAGCAGAATTAGCTGCCTCATCACCTGGAATAGGCTCTTCCCACGCAACATCCATCCAGACAAATTGCTGTGTTGGAGCCGGGCACGGTGGAAGGTTGGCAGCGAGCTGATCAAAGTCATATCCTGCTGGCCGACAGGCCTCGTCAAACCAAGTTTGCAACTGATTGCATACTTCATCGTCTCCAGTCATGAGCCTATGCAACAACACTACAAACCGGGGCAAAGGGTGAATGGCCTCTGTGGAACCCAATTCTCTGACCAACGCATGAATAATCGTATTGAAGAGGTGCTCGCCTGGTGAAAACTGTAGGTCGCAAAGGATCGAGCCCCGAACAAACGCATTCGCGATTGATGTGGCTTGACGGAGTCTTGAGGAATTGAAGTTGCCGTCTTCGTCGAAGTTTCTGAGAAATGCGATGAGCTGATTAATTTGGGCTTCGTTGATTTCGGCGGAATCTGCCGAGCCTATAACTGGTTCGACCAGCAAGCCTTTAGGAAAGATCGCACGACTCAGGTGCTTTTTAAGCTCGCGACACAATTCATGAGCAACTTTATTAAATTCAACAGAGTCGAAGTCGAATCGGCGGCCAGCTTCATCGAAAAAGTCATGCCCAAGTAGATTCTTGCGGAGCGCGCCTTGAAGGGCTGGCAAATCGACATCTTCGTATCGAACAAGAAAAATCTTCTCTTTTTCTCTGTGTTTCAAAAATGTCGACCGCTCAAATTTGCACCACTTACGAGTTAAATACTTGTTCGAACCTATTACGAGCAAGACCTCCGTAGATTTGATGGCCGTTTCGATTGCTGCGTCAAATTCCTCATTGCGCTCGATCGAATCGTCATCAAAGTAGACCTCGGCCGTTTCACTCAGCTGCTCAGTCAGCAATGCCCCTAGTCTTTCTACAAATTCGCGCACCCAACCGTCATAGTTATTGGCCCGAGCGTAGGAAACAAAAATATCGTGATCGAATTGAGTCATTCAGACGCGGATCAATGGGGAAGAAAAACAAAATGCGTTTTAACGAAATGAGTATAGCAATTTTGATTGTGAATGTTGATTTGTTGTCAACCTCTTGTTGCGTGAATGTAAACGGCGCAAGAAAATACTCTCAATGATTATATCGTATCTTCCATTTCAATATACCGGGAGATTGATTTGCCAGTTTTCATATCCCATCGTACAGCTGATGACGCGATCGCTGACAAGCAGTTGCCAGAATATATATTGGAGTGGCCGCGGCTGCGCGGCAATGGAGCGATTGGACACGTTTGCGGCCCTGTACCAAACTCAGCAAAGAGTGTTGAACGAGAATGTAAAGACAAAAACTGCGTCCGCCTCCACACGATTGTGTACAGTCCGCGGTTTTCAAGACGAACTGAAACGCCAATTGGGCCAATAAATTGGAAGCAACGAACACGCATAACTCATGGTATATTCGCGCAAGGGGAAACCGCAAAATAATGAACAACTCGGCACAATTGAAAAAACATGAGTACCGTTTTGATGTCGCGATTTCCTTTGCCGGTGACAATAAACGCCGTAAGGTTCGCAAGGTTGCCAAGATTTTGCGTAAGCGGCTGGGGAAGAAGCGAGTGTTCTTCGACGAGTTTTTTCAAGCCGAAATAGCTGGCACAAATGCAGACACTTACCTTCAGAATGTTTATCAAAATGATTCTTGCTTGGTTGTAAGTTGCGTATGCAAACGCTACGACGAGAAGCCATGGACTAAGGCTGAGTGGCGTGCGATACGAGCAAGGATTGCAGACTGTGAACAGACCGCAGAATCGAGACTTAATTTTCTGCCACTGAGATTTGGTGACGGGGAAGTTGACGGGCTCTTTTCGTCTCTAGACGTTGCTCCAGAAGTCCAGGAAAGTAATCCAAAAGAAATCGCCAAGCTGATACTTGATCGTTTGGAACTAGTACAAGCACAAGGATGCAATTTAACAGGATCCAACAAAGAAAATGATGGCAAAGAGAATCGGACGAATTCTTCTTCCAGTTACAAACAGCTTGTTGAAGAGTACACTCGCGCAAAGACTCGTTTGCAAATATCTTGCTCACTGACGTTGGCAATTTTCCTCCTAACCGGGCTTTCAATTCTTTGGATCGCCGGCGGTGAATCTCGCGCGATAATTCGACTTGAGCAAAAGGGGTGGGTGATATCCGAATTCTCCATCGAGGGAGGATACAAAGTCGCGCCACTTAGAGATGAGCAGGGACAAGTCATTGGCTCGATTTCGTTCGAAGATAGCATAGATGATATTGTCTCGCTTGACCCCCGAAGCCTTGATTTTTCCGCATGCCAATTGAATGAATGCAGTCTGGCGCCTCTTGCGCCGCTTTCGAATCTTGAACGTCTCAATGTCAACGGAACGGGGTGCCGCTGCGAAGAGTTGAGTAATTTTGCAGAGCACTTAGAGGCATTGAGAGTCTTGGAAGTGGGCAACTGCTGTTTGGACAATCTTGATTTTCTTGACTCGCTAACTTCACTCGAAATATTGCGAATCAAAAACTCCAAAAACAACCAGTGTTCGTTTTTTAGTCTTGATAAAGTGGCCAACCACAGAAGCTTAAAGCACCTTGAGCTCCAGCATTGCGAAGTTTCTCAAGTCGTTTTTGAAAACCACCCAACACTTGAGAAGGTTTTTCTCACCGACTGTCCAGTTAACGAGTTGAGAGTTAAAGACTCGAAGAAGCTTACGGACATGAAGATCTCGAAAGCAAAACTTGCCAAAGATTCCAACAAAAACTATCGTCTGGAAAATCTTAGCTCACTACGAAGCCTGGAGTTCATCATGATAAGTTCCCTGGAGTCAATCATCATCAGCGACGTACCCAACCTGAAGTCACTTTCAATAAGCAACAACGACCAACTCTCAAACGTGTTGCTAAATGACGTCGATTCTTTGGACAACGGCAAAATAAAGTTCGCTGAAAATCCTCGGTTAGAAAACGTTTACTTCGTCAAGATTGAAGATCTTTTCGTCAAAAAGAACAGTTTTGAATTCAAAACTAATGGTAAAAATCTTGAAAACAAGACCACGTTCTGGGTTGAAAACGACGAAGCAAAAAATTGGATTCTCCAACAGGAGCCAGCGAATCAAGAGACTCCAATATTCGTTGAGGACACTGATTACGATGTTCAAACCTTTACGCCGGACGAAAAAAAGAAAGCCAGCGAACTGATGAGTCCTTCCGTCAATGAATAAGGCAATGGAATTGTCTATTACCAACCGTATTGCAATTCATAAATGGGGATTACTGGGCAACAACAGCAGCAACAGCAACAAGGTTGGTTGAAACTAACGGGTTCATTTGACATTGCTGTATATGCTGCCGTATAGATTGGTTGTGGTACACCAGACGTGTATGTTGTCTGGGTATAGGGTGAAAATCCGCTAGTTTGCGGAAATTCGGTTAGTAGTTCAGCCACTTGCATGACATGCTTATCCTGCGCGCAGATTACGATTGCCCCTTTCCCTATGTCGTCAACGCTGACGGATTGGATGGCTTGTGTTTCCAATCCCAATCCTTCAACTGAAACTTGGATTCGGCCCTTTTCGTCAGCCAAGTCTCGAAGTGACTCTATTCCGTTCGGCGACACCTTTTTGGACTTTTGGCCTTTAACGTCGGTGACACCAAACAGAATACGATTCTCGATATTAGATGCTGATCCAAGGTATATCGAAATGCCGGGAACGGTCGATTTATCCGCCTGCATACAATTCTGCACCTCGAACGTGAGCGTTTTTGAATCGTCAGGAAAACTTAGCGGCAAAGAGAAAAGCAAGAATAGAATTGCGGGGATCATTGGAGCCTGTTTTGAGGAGTAACTGTTAATTGAACCAATTTTCCATGTGGAATGGAGCTAACAGTTGTACCACCATAATCCGATGATGCAAGTTTTTTGAGATACAGTTCGAGATCATATTGCGAGTCCGTTATCGCGGGCATTCCCCACTTGAGAAGTGTTGGGCTTTTTTCGTAGAGAATTGGAGTTTTAGATGACATTAAATAGCGTTCCCCATCTTTAACTTCGTATACCGAAATTCCGGCAACCCGCCAATGGTTAGCAAGTTCTTGACTAACAGAAACCGTAATATCACAAGGAGCACCAGCGGGCCAATCTTCACGATGTTCAAAACGAACAGCGACGGTTTCTTGAATTCCTCGCGCATTGAGTACGGAGGAAACTTCTACGTTTGAAGAGGGATTCTGGAGAGTGGCTGCTAAGCCGATCACAGAAACCAGTGACAGTGAGCAAACGATAAGAACAATACGTCGCATTTCTTGCAGTTCCGTTGCATGAGAAGAGAAAATCCGTCTTCTATTTGTATCGGCATTTTCGACCGTTGAATACACGGCTTGTGAACTGCTTTTTGTTGGATTAGTTTGAAAGATTAGAGAATCTCTGGTTTTTCTGGTTAGTTGGTTTAAATCATACGCTTGTATGGGTTTGCTGTCAGTAACCTGAATCTCAATTTATCAGGAAATTCAAGCAACGTAGCACCATCTAAACAAGCTGGTTTTTCAAGTCAACCAGACTCTTCGCATGGGAAAGAATTTTCAGCCAGTCTGTTGGTTGCATTCGGAAGGAATTCAGATCTCACGATTCGATTGTTCAAATTCTTCAACACTTTGGACTGTAACTACTCAACCGTGTATTCGACCTAGCTAGATCGGATTCACTTCCAAATTCCCCCTAAACGACTCTCACTCTGAAGAGCTCAAATTGGTGGCCGCTCCTGAACGAGCTTTTCTGGAGGCTCGGCGTCAATGGAACCACGATGTCAATCCTGAAACGAATACTTGGTACTGGCCAAATTTGTATCGGTTTAGGAGGCCATAGGAGCCAGCTATAGATCTTGCTATTGGTAAGTGTTGTCAACCGAGGTCATCCAGTGATAGTAGCCAAAAGGATGCGCTTCTAAGGCCTCAATATAAGATGTTGGTACGCTCATGAATTCTGGACCAACTCACTCTATGAACTCGCGATATAAGTGATTCACAACCTAAATTAAATGATCAAGGTTTTATTTTTGTCCTCTGAAGAAAACATAGGTAAAACCTTGACGTGATCACTTTTAGCGCAAGTCATTTCCTCAAAACGGGTTACAAGTTGGCGATTTTGCTAAATTGAAGACAAAAATGCGGCATATAAGGTGATGGAAAGGGTTAGTGATCAGCGATAGAGCTAAATTCTGAGCGAAAATGCGGCATAATAGATGAAGGAAATTTAGTCCTCAGAATCCAACAATCTTTTAGTACATATGCCCCTCGATTTGTTCGATCCAAACGAATTTGGATTCCCGGAAGGTAGTGCGATATTTGATTATCCACCAGATGCGCGGAAAGCCATCAATGAGTCTAGGATGCGAATTCGGGGCTACCAAGCATATGTCCGTTTTTGGGAACGTGTCCTTACCAATGAAGAGCGAGAGCGGCTGGGAGGTGATGTTGAGATCTGCTTCTATAATGATAAAAATACGGCGAGAATTCTCAGTGGACTTCGAGACTGGACAACAGAAAGATCAGTCATTGAAATTGCGTTTCGATTGAACTTTTTGTCTCCACAAGACTATGACTGGCTTCGGGAGATCGCAGGTGATCCAGTGCAGGCTGAGCCACCAAACGAAGAAATCCCCTCGTGGAATCGCGAAACAGGTCAACTGGAGTTTGGGAGACAGCTGTGTCGCGAAATTCGGGTGGCCAGAGCCACATCAATCGTTCCCGTATTGGACGAATTTCAAGCAGCGGGGTGGCCGCCAAGCGTCGCATATTTCAACGACACTGTCGACGAACAGCGAATTCACCAAGTCGTTCGCAACCTTAATTCGAACTTGAATGGCATTTGTTTTAGCGCCCAAGACCAAAACATTTGCTGGCGCTCATCCAGTTTAACGACAACTGCCAGTTAACTGCCAGTTTTCTACTTGTGACGCACTTCGCTAGTGTGAATATAAATTTGATCGTTGCATTTTCAACGTTCTTTTTGTCATTCCATGAATCGTCACGTCACCATCAAGAAAATCGCCGAGCTGCTCGACTGCAGCACCAAGACGGTAAAGCGTAAGGTCGACAAAGGCCTCATCCCTGCGATTCAACCCGACGGCCCGGGTACGCATATCCGGTTCGATATTGATGATGTCTTGCGCGCTGTCAAAAACGGCCCACCCGCATACGAAGCTTCCGCAGATTCAAACAACACCTCCCTCACAACAGAACGACTATCGGGGCCATCGCCTCGGTGGAAACAAAAATAAGCCGAAAGGAAAATCAACAAACAATGACTAAGAAGAAATCAGAAAACATTCCATGCCCAAACTTTATGTGGAAACTGTTTCAACGCGACGGCGTCTTTTACGCCGATGGTCGCGGGCATGGTCATGGGAAATCGTCCCTTGGCACCCGCGACCGCAAGCGTGCGATCCAGCTACTGATGGAGCTTGACGAAATTGCTGCGAACGCTCAGCACTCGCCAAGCAAATCACACTTGTCAACGGTGGAGAGCCAACAACCGATTCCGATATCAGAGGGTTGGCAACTGTACCTTGATGGAAAAAGCGGACCAGTTCATCTCGGTGGACTAAAACCAGGTAGTAAAAAGAAGTACCGAAGCCACCGTGCCTCATTTACAGAGTTTTGTGAAACTCAAAAGATCGCTTGCTGGTCGCACGTGGACAAATCCGTTCTGCAGCGATACGGACAGCATATCGACAGCAAGTTTGCTCCACGAACGATCCACAATGACATCACAATGCAGATCAGTGTTTCAAACTGGCTGATCGGCGAGAACCTGATCCCCGATTCCTGCAAGATTAAGTGGAAACTAAAAAAGCCAAAGGGATCTGACCGCTACTGTTACACTCGAGCCGAAGTCACCCGGATGCTTGAACTAAGCTTGGCCAACCCAAAGCTGAAATGGTTGCACAATGCAATCATGCTGCTAAGCCACACAGGGTTGCGAATTGGAGAGGCCGTTCATCTTCGCTGGTCAGATGTCAACCTAGCGGGCGGCGTAATCCGTGTACGGGATGAATCGTTCAGCAACTTACCAGCCTCCCAACGGCGAACCTTGAAAGATGGTGAATCGAGAAGCATTCCAATTCACAAAGCTTTACTGAGCCACCTACAATCTCGTAAAACCACCGGCTACGTTTTGCGAAGCGTCAAAGGCGGTCAACTCAATGTCAACTATGCCCGTGACCGTTTCATCGACAAGATAATCAAACCGCTTTGTTCAGAATTCCCGTCATCGAAAGATGAAGTCGGATTTAGTGATGGCCGGTTCCATTCGTTTCGTCACTTCTTCGTCAGCGAGGCATTTGCCGCAGGTGTTCCAGAGTGCGACATTCGTGATTGGGTTGGCCACTCGGACAGCAAGATTGTTGAACTCTATCGTCACCTGCGGAGCGAAACAGCGAAAGCAAACGTGCAGCTTATTAACTTTGGAGCGTAACTGCTTCATTCACTTTTATTGATCACGTCGAAGGAGCGATTACAGCATCCATTTTTGGTGAACAACCTTTTAGGTTTGACTAAGTTTTGTCCCAGTTGAAGCGATTTTTTGTCCCAGTTGGACTCCACACTCAACCCAAAACAAAGAAAAAGCCGCTGTCACAAGGGTTTGCGACAACGGCTTAAAAATACAGTGGGGGTGACAGGAATCGAACCTGCACTCCTTTTGGGAACTAGATCCTAAAAATACGTTTGATAAATGACGTTTGACCCGTTTTTCTTCGACTCAAGTTATCGCTTCCATCTGAAAATGCAAGTGCAATCGGTCGCATTAATTGGCAACAAATAGCGGTGCGAATTCTTTACGACAAAAGCAAATCCGGTAATTACCGTTTTTGCTTTTTGAGTCACACTACATTTCGCTTTCAATTGTGAAGATTGATTTCACAGTTGCCGTATTTATTGCTTCGATAAATATGTGGGAGAAAGTCCAGCTATTCCGCCGAGGGCCCGCACCTCGATGCCCAACGGCATTCGCCACATCCCGTTGCACAACTCCACCCGCGGTCACCCGCCTTCCATATTTGTCAAACGATTCTGCATAATTTGGCCTGTACCGTCGCGTTGTTCTCTATCGACGACTGAGGCAGCTCGCGACTTAATTCTGAGCCTGGTCTGGTTTGACGTCATTTCCGTTTTTCTTGATTAGGCGATTAGCGTTCTTGATCAAGACGTCAGCACAAAACGTCGTTAAATATTTTTCACCTGAAAACTTCCAGCCGCGATGAATAATTCCCCAGTCTTTCTCAGTGACCCGACCAAGCAGTCTCGCTTTACTGGGGCCATCGGAGGCTTCAGCAAGCGAAGGCTTGTCCTTTATCATTTCAGCCCTCCCCTTTTTGATCCTGCGTTTAGACGCTGCGACCAGCAGTGCCGTGGCATATCGCGAGAAATATCGCTCGCCGGAAAACCGAAAGCCTTCCTGAATGATCTCCCATTCGCCACAAGGAATCCGCCCAATTTGCCGAATTGTTTCCGGTATTTTCTTTTCTGATTCCGGTAGTTTTGGTCGTCCCACATCCGCTCCTTTACCTAAAAATGTCGATCACACATGCGTCAACACATACTATCGACGTCCATTGCTTGGCTATCGTGCAACCAATATTTCGCAATACTCAAATTGATTGTCGCCATCGTATTGCCGTTGGCTGCGAGGAATATTGGGAGCATTAGTGCCTGCGCCAAAACGGTCGGCCAATTGTTCCTTCCAGCAGCTGAGAATTTCCCATGACTCGTAATCGAAAGTTTCGTCAACTCGGAAAACTTCACGCAGAACATCGTTGGAAGTTTCTCTACTAACACGGCGCGGCTTAAGGTCAGGCAATTTCACTGGAATCTCCGTCGAGTCAAAGAATGGGGAAAAAGAAAAGAGCAACTACGCAGCAAGCGGATCAAACGCCAACACATCGGTGCGAACAATTGGGCCACCTGCATGATCGCGAGTTTCGATCTGATAGATCACTGCAGATTCTGAAAGAATGGCAAGCAACGGCTGGTCGATGGGGCCGCTTACATCTGCTGTAACGTCGTCAAGGATTGGCTCGACGGTGTCAGAGTAATCAACGAAGTCCCCTGATGATTCTTCGAAGTTGAAGAGAAAGTGTGAGCAAGGCTTCTTGGCGGGTTTGCCATCGGCATTGACTACCGTTGCCGAGCAGCAGGGGCAGTTAAATTCACGGGTTGGTTGCATCCACTCGACGTTGACGATCTTTGCCATCTTTGGCTCCTCGGGAAAACAGGTTTGTCTTACGGGTAACCCTTCAAGCAACCCTCATGCCAAACTTGAAATCACGAAAAAGCCAATGAATTCCTTGATCGTAGAGAATTGCCGACCCTGGGCCGACAAATTTGTTTGTTTAAAAACAAAACGATTTGTTATCGGAACATTTCTGTAATTGATGTATTCACAAATGAATTCCACGTAAATCGCGGCTTGCGCTGATCATCTTGATCGGAATTCACTCACTTGAGTTCGCCCTCACAAACTCTTGCCAAAGCTCGTGAACATGCCACAGGAGGTCGGCTTGGGCCCAGGCGTATTCTACCTTTGGGTTCTTATGTTCAATGTCGACCCAGATTTGGATGAATAGTCGCCCCTGATCCAATCCCGACTCGAGCCAAACGGCTTTCACTCTATTCGCATCATCTGGAGATGTCGCCTGGATATCACTCATTCGCAGAAATTCTGCCTGCAAGTCTTCGTCGGTGCAATCGCCTTGATGCTCAACAACAATTGAGTACGTTAATTCAGGCTTTGCATTACTTCTAAATTCTTCTTTCCCGGTTCGTTTGGGATCGCAAGTTAGATGCTTGAAACCGTTTGCGACGTCAGAACAAACAGCAAGGATTGGTGTGTTGCTGACAAAGTCTTCGATTTTTCTTGACCGAATATTTAGTGTCTGGTCATTTTTGATCCAATCCTTAATGGAATGGCAGACTACAAAGCTCGCGTAGATATCATCAACAAACTCGTTGGCATCCCTATCGAACAATTGTTGGTGCTGATGCACAAGCCGGTCGAAGCGATTCGCGTACCGAGCAATTCGATCAAGTTGCTGTTTCCATCCTAAGTTCGACATTACTTTCCCAATTAAGGTTTACGGTCCGACAAATCCAAACATTGAAAATCACTTACAATTAAATTCGTGTTTATCCAGTTTTTTGCGGCACTGATTTCTGCCAAGGGATGCATCAATGCAACCCCTGAGGTGGGTTAGCTGTTAGCCATTCGTGTCTTTATAAATATCGATATTCGTTGCGCGGCACTTGCGCATTGTTAAGTCGTTGACACCGAGATCAAAATACGACTCGGGAGGCTGGAAGAAATCTAACCCCCTTCCAATCTTGATGACCCATCCGTTGTCGAGACGAATCTCTCGATCATGAAGAGGCGGGGAGATTTTAATATTAAGTATCACATCGAAGTTAGCGAGGCTTTGCTGCAGTTGCTCTAATTTGGGCTTCACCTCGGCTAGCTCTTCATTGTTATCAAACTTCGTTACAAGATTAATCTTCTTGATTAGCGAGTGCTTTACAATCGCTTCACAAAGGCGCAATAAATTTCCGACCTGGTGTGTTTTGCGAATGTACGCGTCTTCAATCGTGACCTCTCTTGCGCCAGCTAAATAGGGCACCACAATAGACTCATAGCTATGCCCTGTTTCGTTGTATCGAATTTTAAAATGCTGTTCTTTGGGTTCTGGTAGTGCATCTTCGGTGTCCACAGTAATGGCTGGGACCGCTGCTGACACCTGCGCCGCTGCCTCCTGCGTCGTGGCAAGTGGCACTATGGGGTTGGGCACAGGATCCGCTTTTGCCACCGATTGAGTAACCAACTCCTTTGACTCTGGGCAATACACGACAATCTCTTGCCCGTCTTTGTTGAAATACGACAAGTTAATCTTGGCAAACTCATCATCTGGTTTCCGTTTGTTCATCTGCTCTTTGACACGACGCCTCATCTCAATTGCATACTCAACGTACTCGTCAAATTCTTCGTCAGCCGGTGGACCGTCAGGATGGAGCATCTTGAGAAAGGCACAAACTGTTTTCTTGATCCCCTTCTCGTCGCGACCTTCGATACTCGACCCAAGCTTGATTCGGCTACTGACCTCTTCGTAACGGTTGGTGGCAACGAAACCATGGTGAAAAGCTTCCGCCAAATAGTCGGTGATCAATCCGTAATTGTTCGTCAGAAAGCTCGAGCTGTTCTTGGGCATCTCCCAACCAGGCAAGTAGCTCGCAAAACGGTCCATCACCGCAAGGTCCAATTCTTTAGGAAGAGAAACGAACAAATCGTGCTCAGGAGAAGCCACCAGCTGCTCAACTGACTCATCAATGTTGCCGACAAAAGACAAACTCGCGTCGGCGATGATTTCAGTTCCGCGCGAGAATCGTCCGTTCGCCATAAAGTCCTTCATGATCTGAATTGCTTCGGGGTCGCGAATCTTGATGCCTGCGACTTCATCAAACGCAATGTTATCCCAAAAACCAACCAGGCCGACTCGCTTGCGGGCGTTATTGTAAAACAAAGTTGCCTTGGATGCCTGGCCTCCGCTGACAAGCGTCGAGTAGGGAGAAAACTCGCTGTAGAAATATGACTTTCCCGTCCCCCGAGGACCAAGCTCGATGAAGTTGTAATTCTGCTCAACAAGGGGAGCCAGTCGCAGCAGGAAGTGCATTTGGGTTCGGCGATCAATGGCCGCCGGTTCCAATCCGACTGCCCGAAGGATCACGCTTCGCCATTCGTCGGTTGTGAACTGCTTTCGTCCCTCACAGTATCCTTCAAAATCGAATCGCCCCAATTGGATAGGACGAAGGTCCTCAACATAAAATGCGAAATCATCATCCAATTCATTATGAGCAACCGTCACCTCGGCCCAAATGCCTCCCTCTAACATCCGTGTATTGTCAGAGAAAAATCGCTCACTGATTGAAATCTTTTGCGAATTGAAATTCTCTAATGCTGCCCAGTGTCGCTTGTCGGTTTCAACATAACGAACGTGGATCTTGTCGATAAAACGATGCTTGCCCTGCGTCGCAACGCGTGACTGAGCTGCATTGGATTCATCAGGGCGGACGTAGTTGTCCTTCAACGTTTCCAAGACAGCCTCTGTACCGGCCTTGATTTCGTCGGGGTCGTCACTGGCACAGAAACGAGCCAAGAAAAACTCCAGCACAAACGTTGGAACATTGGTGCCCTTCTTGATTCGATGTAACAAATCTTTGCGGACAACTTTACCGTCGAAAATGCCGAGAACTTTTTTGTCTAATGCGTCTTTAGTCATCACCTACACCATGTAATCTGTTTTAAGTTCTAATTCGGCAAGCAAAGCCAACGTTCCTGGGTCGAGCATCTTAACAGTAAACGCTCCTTCGAATTCATCATACGAAGGCATCTTGATCGCCACTTTGATTGCGGTCCCGAGTGGCAGAGCAACGGTGCCGGTTGCTGGATTGACAGCACCACCTGGTTTCGGTTCGCCAATTACTTTTCCGTTTTTATCAACAGCCTGAAGCAGGACATCACTGACATCTGACTGTTCGAAAAGATCCCCTGCTTTGGCAATCAGCTCAAACATTGGCAACTGAGTCGTGATCTTCTTTGCGTCTTTCTTGTATCGAATCGAATAAGTGACATTTTCTTCGGCGTCATCTGCAACTGCAAGATTCACAATAATGCACGGAACGACAGCTTCTTGAAAAGATGCTCCCCCGTGAAAGTACTGATTGTTCCTCGTGTAGCAGGCGAAACTCTTCGGTCCGCCAACCTGATCGTAGTCTGTTTTGAGTCCTAGATGATCCGTCGTACACACCCAGTTGTTTGTGTCCGCGGCGCCCTTACCCAGCAAGCAACGATCATGCAGCGTTCTCCAATCACCAGATGGCTTTTGGCAGCTATCACCGGCGTCTGGCTCCGCATTGATGCAAAACCCGTGATCCGTCGCAATCACAACTCGCTCAAAGCCAGCCATTCTCAATCGGTGAATCGCCACCCGAATCGCCTGCATGTCCTTTTTGATTGATGGTAGCCCCGACTGGTATTCGGTCTCCATCCTCGCGTCGACAGAGCTACTGCGCACAATCAACAGCTCTACATTCTCGTCGAGTTTTTCAGCAAACTTAGGACGAACAACGTCTTCGAGTTTAACTTGCCTAAATCGCTCGCCGTAAATAGACTCAATCCACTTCATACGTTGGTCAACTGACTTGATTGGTTTGTCGCCCATCAAGACCGACACATCCTTGCCGTCTTGTTTCAAATTAAGTTTTGATTGAGCCTCTGGCAGCAAACTAGTCATGCCGATGGGTGTCACGGTAGGGATAACAGAGAAAGCTGCCTGTAGTTCTGTGTTGCCTTCATCAGCCAACTCCTTCTCAAGTTCTGCACCCAACTCATATCGCAGCGCGTCGATCATGAAGTACGCGACCTTGCGGCCCGATTCTTTCAACTGGGGAGCAACATGCTTGTCAAAGATTTCAGTACTCGACAACATCCCACTCGGTGGCCAACCCGTTGACTCCAAATGTTTAATAAAGACTGACTGGACTTGGTTTGCAATATCTTGATATTTCTTCCTTGCAAATTGTATGGCTGGGGTAATAGAGCCATCTACATCGAAGTGGTCCCCGACCGCATGCTCGAACTCGCGATGAAATTGATCGGCCTTCGAGAATTGATCTAGGTAAAAGAAGATCAGTTTCTCTTGGCTTTTCGTGAAGCCGCCCAATTCGTTTTCACAATCAGCACATTTTTCAATCAGCCGGACGATACTCGAAACGATATTCCATTGAGACTGGCTTTCGCCCCGCCCCACCCAAACTGAACCTGCGTTTCGTTTCAGAATTGATTTAGCCGCGTCGAGGTCATTGTCCAAAATTGAACGAACACACTGCGTGAAGAAGCTACGTTCTTCAAACGGAAATGTATCCCGTTCGCCAAGGTCCACGATGTCCGCACAACGAGCGGGAAGTTCCAGTACCTCCTCAATTTCCTGGGCACGTTCAATATAAATAGCTTGGGCATCAATGTTCGAACGCAGACTCGTACAGACTTCATACACCAATGGCTTGGCCTGTTCGATCGACGCTGGCACTGGTTTTAATGCGGTCGGAATGTTGACGCCCTTGGGCAAGTCAAAAACGAATTCGCTGAACAGCACGAATCGCCACAGTTCAGCGTTGATCGGTTCGAACGCTTCTTGTTGCGTCTTCAGTTCAAGCCCAAGGTTTCGCAGCAAGAGTTGTCGAGCCTCGGGAATCCACGTTTTCTCTGAATTGAGCCTTGCAACCCTATCTGACTTTGGATTTAGCAGCCCAAGAATAATCTCACGTGTTGATTCCACACCAAGCGCTGCTTGTAAAGTAGGCCATCCGGCGCCACCGCCGATATTGTCGATCAAGTCAAAACTTGGATTGGGGTTTTCGCTGAAGACCTTGCGAATTTCGGTTGCGTGATCTGATTTGGCAGCCAAGCATATCTGGTCAAACTCGTCACTCGATTTTTTGGGAAAGTAAGTCCCCACTTCACAGTACATCCAAAACGGATCGACCATTTTCTTTTGATCGTTCTCCGGAGCAGCGGTTGGAACATAAACCAACAGCTTTTGTTTTGAGCCCTGCTTGCCAATTTCCTGAAGGGTTTTAATCGCGATTTCGCGACTAGGAATGCTTCCCTTGGAAGCGTCAACAACCGTTGTGTCTTCATCGGCCATTTCCAGGCACAAGTCTTGATAGCGGTCCTCATGGTCATAAACCACCACAACACTAGACTTTATCAGGCGAGGTTTGATCAATTCGTTTTGGATGTAGGTTTTGATTTTCACGGTATTAGTTTTTAATGTTCAGCGGTTGGTGGCTAGTGTTTAGATTTTTTGTGGCGAATTCTTATTCACGATCGTTTGTTTCTCTCTTAGGCAAATTTGTCTGGGATTCGACAGCCTTTTGGGCCCGCTTAACTTCATCAATCAGTGTCTTCTCGTCTGGCAAAGCCAATCGGTACTCTCCTGCCATCACCTTGTTGGGTAGACCATCTAGCGAGTAGTGAACGACGGCATCGTCTTTGGCAGCACAGAGGATAATTCCAACTGGTGGATTCTCGTCTTCGTTCGTCCAATGCTCGGCGGCATAGTTTAGGTACATGTGCATTTGCCCCGCGTCTGCGTGAGAGAACTCCCCGATTTTCAAGTCGATCACGACCAGGCATCGCAGTCGTCGGTGGAGCCACCTCTGTAAGCGGCAAGTCGCTAGCCGCCGGTTCCCCTGAATTGGCAGTAAGCCCTTTGTTTTCAGGAGTTTGTAATTTTGCAGACAGTGTCTGCAAAATCGAAGGATAGGCCAAGAAAAATCCACGCATCGAATATAAGTTGCGCCAACCAAACCCGCGGCCCAATTTTGCAGTTAGATCTTTGCCAAGTCGTTTAAGCAAATCGGTTCCGTATTCAGCACGCTCTTCACCGCCTTGTTCGAACTCCACAATCCGTCGACCGATTTCCCAATAAGTCGCCGTCATGATCGAGTTCACGACTCGGACGGAGTTCTGCCTGGATTCTCCCAGTAACTCCACGACACCGCCCAGCAGACCGTCGTATTGGTCACCAGGCGGGGGCGTAACTTGTGATTTTTTAGGCATATGAATCGTAAATGTCTTAGACTTTTCTAAACATCAACCCTTTTCTTTTCACCGTTTACAAACTGCTTGATTTCAGCTCGGAGTGTTTTCTCTCGTTCTTGAATCTCCTTGATAATGTCATCAACAGACGCGGCATCAGGTCGAAGCATTACCGCCGAAACTAACAGCGTTTTTGCCCAAAGATCTAGTTCAACTTTCTTGTCCTTGAATTCGTGGATTTCTTCGGTAAAAGCGGCAAGGGTTTTGGTCATCTTGGAAATGTTAAACGTCTTCTCTAGCAAACAACAATTACCGAGTGAGTTGGTCACATTCTTGGCTGCCTCGATGTCTTCAAATCCTTCTGGGATAGCATCACCGAGCTTGTCCGAGAAGAATGCGTAAGAAACTGTGTGATCCACATCGAGGGATGTACTGTTCTTTTTTCCAGTGCGAAGCGCGATCTTTGAGTTGCTCCAGCGATCGGCATCAAGCCGATGCCAAATCCAGAGGAGTGGCTTGTATATTGAAACTCGGTCCCTACTCAGAGTACTAATCGTGTCCACATGATTACTTGCATCTTCTACCAAGCCGTCAGTGAGCTCCTTGAGCCACGCTTGCAATACATCCACTACTTCCAGGTGTTTGGCATTGGCCTGCGTTGTCTTCCAAACTTGGTTTAGGTCTTTGGCAATAGCTTCCATTGTTCGATTAGTAGAGCCTGACCAACGACCGGCCCACGTTGAGCAAATAAGCCACCGGTCCATATACTCGAGCAAAACATCAGTGAGCTTTTTGTCGAAATCGTCTTTATCCAGATTCTTAGGGATGTTTGTAGATAGCCAAAAGTGCTGTTGCGCGTTCCATGCACATAGAGTTGTGATTGCATTCAATGAACCTACTTGGTCGAAAAGAGTTCGAGAATTCAGTTGGTTCGCAATTTCGGTAAACGAGTCACAAATGATTGACCAAGTATTACTCAAATCCACCGCCATTGGCCTGATTACATCACCTTTTAACAGATCCTTATCCGCAATAATCTGGCCGTCGTTGAAAAACACAGACCAAATGAAGGAAACAGAATTGACCAGATCGTCCATCGAAATCTTGAGACCGATTGTGCCCAATTCATCGAGGAGATCCTTGAAGCACTCATAAGCGCTTCGATTCGTTGTCTTCTTGTCATCCCAGTATTGTTTCAGCCAGGCAAAAGTAATTTCTTCTCGAGTCAGCGTTCGCCCGGCGGTGTTGAGGCGGGTGAAAATGTTGACGATAGCATCGTTGTACTCGTCTCGCGTCCAATAGGCTTCGTCGAAAGGAGCAAGCTCAAGAAATGTAACGCGCGAGAGCTTCACGTCGCGCAAAGTCGTCATGAACTCGCCCAATGGCTCCTTAAGTTCGGCGATTTTATCGGCAGAAATTCCATGTTTAGGAAGAAAGTTCTCGACGATCTTGCGAAAGTCCTTTTCTTTCAAGTTGTCGTTTGGTTGGGCTTCTCCCCAAAGACGGCTGAGTGCGATGAGTCTTTCGTTCTCAAAAGTTTTCTCCAATGGTTCGACGTAGTTATCTGGCTTCTTGAACTTGGATTGCCCGTCTGCTGTATCTGTGATTCCCCAGCGAATGACATCTCGATAGTCGATTGCAGTTACTTTTTCATCGTTCGCTTTGTATTCAGACAGAAAGGAATCAAGATCAAAGCACAAACTTGCTTTTGACCAATGTTTGTTTTTGGGTGCACGGCCTCGCACTCGGGTATCGTTTAGTTCGGCAGTCCAATAGCGGTCCTCCATCTTGAACCCCCAGTTGTCACCTGCGAAAGCCAGTAACAAACTTTGAAGCCTTTGCTGTCCGTCAAGAACCATATGGAATTTTGCTGGAGGATTTCCGCGTTGTGCTTTCGATCCGTCTTCGTCATCAGTTCTGTCAATTGTCCGCCAGAACGCGCGATGAGGAATCCCCGCAAGTTCTTCGTGATTCACTTTCCACATGAGCAAAGTACCAAACGGCCAGCCTTTGATGAGTGAATCAATGAGGAGGATTACTTGCTTGGGAGTCCAAACGTAGGGCCGTTGTAGTTCAGGGATAACGACAGTCGCACCATCTTCACTTCGCGCCCTGTCGATTAATTCGTGCAACTTTTGGTGATTGCTTTCGTAGATATTCGCCATGCTACTTCTTTTTCCCTGCAGTTTATTGGTTGGTAGGCGGTGAGTGTTTGCCGGATTTCACAAGTTCCACAAGTTCGTCGAGTTCTTTGTCGATGAGTTCCTTTGGCATCCATTGCATCTTTTTGGTGACTCGGCCTGCTCTTGATGTCCTTTCAACTTCGCGTTCTTCCCATAGTTGTTCTTCGAGGTCGTGGGCGATGGCGATGCTGCGGTCGGTGGTGCATTTTTCGCGGACGACGCGGTCGGGCCAGATGGAGAGGGCCAAATGGGCCCAGTCGTATTTGCCGGACTCCAGCTCGGACCAGGTCTTTTTGAGTTTGTTACGCCACTTGGTCAGGCGGAAGAATTTCCACAACGGTGCGGCGGTGATTTGCACGCCGTCGTTGAGGTTCGGTTTCCAGAAGGCCGCGATCTCCAGTAGATCGGATTTGAACTGCTCAAGTTCGGACTCCAGTTCGGTGAGCTGGGCGAGTTCTTTTTCCTGGGGACTGCTGCGATCTTTGATGGCCCGTAAGTCCGCCAATTGCCGGAGCGTCTGTTTGAGCTTGGGATCGACAAAGTCGTTGACCGCTTTGTACAGCGTTTGATCGGTCAGACGATGGTAATAAAACCAAAGCGTGTAAGAACCCGACTCCGTCGAGATCGGCCAGTAGATCGGGGCCTCGCGGCGACTTTTGCTGTGCGTTTTGAGATGGTCGGAAAAGTACTTGTTGGGGTTTCGGATGTATTTTGACAAGTCTCGTAAGCCAAGGCTTGCCAGAATCTCGGCGTCTAACACTTGGCCTGTCAGAAGAGTAATTTTCTCGGAAATCTGTCGCCCAATTTCATCTGTCTCATCACACTCGACAACAGCAATTGAAGACTGCTCTTTGGTTGAACCGGGAGCGACCTGAGGTAGGCGTGAAAACGGATCGACTGGAGCTGGCGTTGTCTTGAGGTGTTCAATATTCCAGCGATTGAATAAACAACCAACGCCAATAGATATGAGTCGCCTTGAGAGCATTTCTCTTGTTTTGGCCTCACAGAATTCGTCCTCGTCAAACATGAGATTGATTCGTGTAGCTCTTAGTTCAGACAACTCATCTTCATCAAAATTGAATCGCTCGCACACTAGCTTGTCAATCTTTTGCATGTGTTCACTGATCGTGCTTCGCGTTGCTTTGATGCTGCTGACCCTTCTTTGGGCCATTTCTTCCAAGCGAAGGCCGTTCGAGTACGAACTTGAAAAACGAAAGTCTGTCTCGTCAGAGAGCGACCGCACCAGCAGGCCACGATGAATTTCGTTAACTGCTTCGGCCAACGCAGTTGCTTCCTCCTCCGTTGGGTCGAAAAAAGGAACGGATTTGATCGTGATTACATGCCAATGTCGGCTGTCTGTTAAATAGTTGAGGCAATGTTGCGTAAACGTGCTGTTCAATAGGCCAAGAATTGACTCTTTGCACCAACTACTGGTCTTTGCGCCCTCAAATACGCATGGGCCGCCCATGTCGTAGATGCAACCTTCTGGATAGGCGCGCGCCGAAAAGCCTGCTTGACTCACAAGCGAAAAAGTAGCACCTAACTTTCCGTAAGACGATTCATTCTTAATTGTTCGTGACGCCGATCCGTATTCGTGGTGTGCACGTGTCTTGATTTCATGCCCATCGCCCGCCCAGTTAACGACCAAATCTAAGGGGGTGTAGAACATTCCGAATTCTCCACCTTTTGCGTACGGCAACCAATCACGGTTGTCATTCTTCGCAACTTCAAAATGCAACCGCAAAAAACGGTCATTGTCGCCCGTTGCCATTCCCTGTTTGACCTCGTAGCATTCGGACCCTTCCAACGTATTCGAGTTGGAAACTGCGGCAAGCGCCGAATGCGGCATGCCAAAAGCAAAAATTAGCTGTGGGACATTGCGGAAATCTCGAATCGCCTCAAAAGAAACACGTTTCAAACGAGCTTCATTGATCTCTTCAACGAACGTTCGCATGTCGTTTGCTTTTGTTTCGGAGTCAAACGAATCCATAAACCCCGTAGGAGTATCTAGGTTCTTTCCTTTTGTGAGTACGAATACTCCGACTTCTGCCATTGACTCAAGAACATCGTAGCCGTAGTCAACGCAGTATTCGAGCGTCAGAGAATTGAGAACGAGATTGCGCAGTCCCTCAAATCGAGTCAGCGTCAGCCATGTTCGAGGCATGATTGAACCAATCTTTCCCGCATCGACTAGGATATTTTTGCCTCGCTTTACAAACGCGCCGTAAATATCGTTCTTCGTATTCGGGTATTCGCTAGATGCGAGCTTTTTCGTTGACTTACTAAACTCGCCAAACGGCGGATTCATAAGAATTGCGTCGAACCGTTGCCTTGAAACTTCCACGAAAGCAAAACCATTTACCGTGTCATTGGCAAACAGATTCCTGCGAAAGCCGCCTTCGGAAGTTTCACTGGCGTACTTCCGGAGCGCCTCATAAATGGTTTCTTCGGCCTGCTCGAAGAACTGCTGGTCGGTAATGCCGGAGAGATCAAACTCAAGCTGCTGCTCCTTGACCACTTCGGCTCCGCCAAAGAGTTCCAACTGCGATTCTTTGGGTTGCTGTTGCCATTGCTCTTTGGCCGCTGCGACAAGCGTTTTGATTTCTTGCTCGATCTTGAGTAGCGAACCGGCTTCGCCCGCCAGCTTCATCTCTTCAAAAATCGCGGTGACCATTTGAGCAATGGCCGGATGCAGCTCTTGGCAGAAGGCTTCCAATTGCTCTTGGTCACCCGGCATCGGCTCGGCACAGACGATATTAGAGCGGGTGACTTGCGGACGATCGGTCGCCGCGATGCCCTGCGATTTCCAAGCTCGCTGGGCTCGAAGCCACAGTGAAAGACCAGCGATTTGAACCGCTCGCGGGTCGATGTCGATGCCGTGGATGTTGTGTTCGATGATCAGGCGGGGGGTGTCGCGGAGGAAGGCTTCTCGCGATTCGTAGTCTCCAGTAAGAGGTGGCAAGTCTGCTTGTACGATCGCGACTGATGGATCGGAGGTAAATAAGTCCCAGTACTCTTCATAAATCTTCAAATACAAATCAAAGGCGTAGAGGCCAAAGTGCATGCTGCCACAGGCCGGGTCGAGCATACGGATTTCGCGAGGGTCTTTAAGAGAACGGTGCGGAATGTGGACGGGTTGGCTGAGGAGTTCTTCTTGGGTGAGGTCGGTTTCGGGTGGGGTGTCGTTTAGTTCACCGTCAGTGGATTCCCCCTCACCCCCAGCCCCTCTCCCCGATGGAGCGAGGGGAGCCAGTTTAGTAGCCGCTGGGCTGTCTTCGCGTTCGTCGAGGAAGATTTCGTTGGGGCGGCGGACGAGGTATTGGCATTCGTCTTTGAGCCGAGTTTCCCCTTTGCGCATTTCGTACCAGATGCGACCGAGCGTGTTGTCGGTGAGGAATTCGACGACGTAGCGAGGGGTGAAGAATTGATTGCGAACGGCGAGTTCGCGGCTGTTGCGTGGTGCCTGCGAGGCGTCACGCATGGCTTTGCGTTCTTCTTTGCTGTTGAAGTATTGGTAGATCCAGCCGATCGTTTCGTCTTCGGCCCAGAGGTGCTCCAGATCGGGGTGGTTCAAACAACCGTCATCAAAATTTCCCATGGCATCAGCGGAGACCAATTTATTCAATACTGATTCGCGCGGGAACAATCTTCCTTGGCGGCTAAAGCGGTCAAACAGCACGGGCAGATCGACGGCGAATTCGTCAAACAGGCTGAAGAGGTATTGCTGATAGGCGGCACCGGTATCGCCCAGACTGTTTCCAACCACGTGTTCGTATAGCTGGAAGCCTTTGGATTGAACGCCTTCGGCAACCGATTCGATGACCAGGTCACGGGCTTCGGCCATGCGGATCGCACACAGCCGGTTGAGGATCGTGAAGGCCTGTTCGCGGATGATCCGCTCGATGAGCTGCTGGTAGTCGGCTTCTTGCTTTTTGTTTTTCGATGGTAGGTTGGCGTAATAGTGATCTAGTGTCGCCCGAAGAATGATGGCTGTTTGACGCCGTGCATCGTCAATGTCGCCCAACCGATCAAGCTCAGCTACTTCACCGGTGTCCTTGTCGAGGCCAAAGTCTTTCTTGAATTGGTTGGTGAATTCCTCGGTCAGAAGCGACCGAGCTTCAGCAACAAATTTGTTGAGACGGTTTCGGGTTGAGGTATCAAATGCCATTTGGATTGCGTTTTTCGGTTATCGGTTTCTTGAACAACGGCTCGTGAACGTGTGGAGCAAATCTGAATTGGCTAGTCTTCGACAACCACTTTGATTTCAAACTCTTCGTGCAAAACTGCCTTCTGTTCGGTTTGCGCGACCAATGCTTTTAGCGACTGAAAGTCGGCTGCTGAGTTCAATTTCGATTTGATTGTCATCGTTTCCGAGAGCTTTTCCTGCTTTGGCGAAGCGGCGGTAAGTTGCAGTGGGACAACGTGCGACTTGAGTTCGTTGACTTTCGTAGTCATTGAGTATGCGTTGTTCATCAACTGGTTGATGCCTGAGAATGTTGATTCCACATCGACGGCAAACTCGTCCAATTGACCTAGCATTTCTGATTTTCGATCTTGATTTAGCATCGGCCATGCGGGCATATGCGTAAGTGATTCTTTTGCAGCCTGAACGTTCGCTTTTTGCTCGTCCTCAAGTGCCTTGGCCGTTTCTGTTACTGCGGTAGTAAGCGACGTTAAAGCGGTTGAATAGTCGGTGCTATGCTCAAAGAAATCATCTGCAGCCAGCCGCGTTTTGAGTTGACTGATCTCATCTGCCGTTTCCTTTTGCAACTGGCCGAGCACACCTGATTTGGGAAGTGAGCTAATTTGCTCAACGGTCTTGTTGAGATCCGCGATCGTAGACTCAAGACCTTGCTCAAACGCAAGAGTCAATTTTGATGCAAGTAAAAGGCCTTGATACATGTCATCATTACCGCCAAGACGAGTTACGGCGTCTGAGCAATCGGATTGCATGGACTTGGACATGTTGCCGCAAACATCTTTGATTTCTTCACTTCGCGGAAGGGCAAGATGTTCGAGTTTTTGAGCTAGTGCCCCGTATTCATTTTGGACGTTGGCGAAAAATTTAGCTGACGACTTGGATATGTCTTGCTCCAATGGCAGAACGGATTGGCCTGTCAATTCGGTCAGGCGTGTTGCAGCCAACGCTAAATGCTCTGTCTTTGGCTTGGTTACACGTAATTCAACGACGACCTTTTTGAAGGCATTGTTATTTCGCAAACCTTCAATCGCCTTTTGCCCTGGCGATATAATTTCTGCGCCGCCAATCTTGAGCTTCACTTCACTCGCCCGTAGCATCGCAGCAACGAGATATCGAATGGTGTCCGAAGACCAACCGTACGGATCTGCAGTGAAACAAGCCGTTATCTGTCGACCGTCTAGGCTTCCGTGGCTTTCAAGATGATCCTGAATGCTCTTTATTGCTGCGTTGCTAATATCAATCTTTGAACTGCCGCCCTCTTTCTTGACGAGTCCAAGTGGGTCAATTTTCTCCGTGATTGAATTCAGGTTTTCGGTTTTCAAAAAAGATTCAGCAACCGCCGTTTCGACTCTGATGGGAGCTTGCTCGTATTTGTCGAATACCTCTTTAGCTACTTCGTCTCCGAGGAATTTCTTACAAGCGTCGATAAGCTGTGTACCATTGGAATCAACAGCTGTTTTGTCGGCTCGGAAAATAAAAACGCCTTCGAGAAGTGACTTATGGAGCTTTGCAGTTAGCTTCCGTTCGTCATCCGCGGCCTTGTCACCCTGCGAGTTACAGTAAGCTCGGACTTCGTCATCCGGGTCGTTCTTGAAACGCCTGCTAATCTCTTCGCTGCGATAAACTTCCAGGACAAGTTTGTCAAACTCTTCTGATTGCTTACCGAGCAGGTAGATGTTGTTGCGGCATGACCTGCTCCTCGATTCGTCAACGATTGCTGTTTGGCGAGCGTCAAAGTCATCGGCTGAGGCAAACTCAACAACGGTTTGAATTGCATTCCTGTCCCCGGCCAGTGAGGCATTAAGCTGACCAGACTTCGCTTTGATACCAGTCGTTACCGTGAGAGTGTCGAACAGCTTACGCGATGGCAGTGGCTCGAACAAACCCTTGATGGCGGAGTTCAAGATCCTGCGTGTCTCAACTGCGCGAGGGGGGATTTCGGCTCGGAGTTTTTGAATTTCGCTAAGCCGCTCACTAAGAAAACAAAGTTCTCCTTCTTGCTTGTCGAACGGGACCAGTTTGTCGTCGATTAGTTCTTGTACCGCAGTTTCAACTTTTTCCAAGTTTGATGGGGAGTCGACTGATGGGTGAATTAACGCGGCAACATTTTGGCAAGTGACCGGAATGTTCTTGAGGATTTGCAACAAGGCTACGGTCTTACCGATGTTTGAATGGATCTCTGAACCTGGGAAACGAATTCCTATTTTCCCGTATGCCGCGTAAATTGTCTTTGACGCTTGGGCAATATCCTTCTCAAGTGAGTCGAATAGTGTGACCATGGTCGCGAGCCACCCAACAGGTTGATCGCACACAGGCGATTGGTCGTCAGGGCCATCAATCAAGATGTCTTGTATGACCTTGATTGCAGATCGAAGCCCAATGCCGCCGGTGGTTTTTGCCAATGCACCTAGAAGCTGCAACAAGATTTCAAAGTGAGATGGCAGGAACGGATAGAGATCGACGAACGTGTCCGCATCGAAGTCAGCCGAATAGAATTTTGCATTCTCTAATCGCGTGCTTTGGCGGAGCAACTGGCCTTTTTGTTCGAACAGATCGGTGAGCAGCTTTTTTCCGTCTACAGATTTCTTCAACAATCGTTCGTAGCAAATTTGCTTGATATCACTTGCAGGCAAATCGACATTTATTGGAAATCTGTCTTTGAGGCGATAGAGTTCCGGCGAGTTGAGCGCAGCCCTTGGATCGTCTTCAGTCAGCGTTTGCTGAGCGGTTCCCATGATCCAAACTTTGCCGTCACCAATGGCTTTGAGGTTCTTGGCGAGGCCGTCTAGGTTAAGGATCAAGTTCTGGCTGGAGGCTACATACTGGCCGACTTCATCGACGACGAACACAACATATTCCTTGCCCGTGTGTTTACGGATGATGTCAAGCATTTCGGCGACGCGGTCAGTCTCGAATTGGACAATGTCGTCGGCGTTACTGGAGAAGGACGTCGGTGTCGAAAAAAGCTTGGGATACATTTTGTGAGCGATTCTCGGAATCTGATCGTCAATGGCGAGATAGTCGTTTTGTATGTACTCCCAGTCGACTCCGACTTCTTTCTGCACGACTTCACGGAATTCATCGAAGCGATCGTCTTTTTGGATGAGCCTTTCTAAGGCTGCAACTTTGATGTTTCTCGAAAATCCAGCTTGCTCCAAGACCTTGTAGAAGAGAACGGTTGATATCTCTTCCATCGTGCTTCCGGCAAGCTGTTCACTGGCCAGGTCGAGGAACACTACTGCTGCGGGATATGATTTGGCGACTTTGGAGAGAAGCTGACGAGTCGTTTTCTTTTTGAAACGATCTTGCAAGTGTTTAAGGAATGGCTCGCCATCGACTTTGACGGAATCATCAAGGGCCTTGCCGAGATACTTCGTGAACGAACTTTTACCAGAACCGTAGAAGCCAGACACCCAAACGCCGACTTCATTGGGGCCGCCTTCCTCCATCGCGCGCTGCATTTTGGCAAGGAGGTCTTCGAATTCGGCTTCCATGTGGGGAGTTACCACATATTCACGAATTTCATTTCCGAGTCTAGTTTCTTGATCGACACCGTAGGTAATCACTTTCTCGATCGTCCGGTGAAGATCTCGTTTTTCGTCGAACAGGTTTTCAATCTTTTGCATCGTTTTCATTCCTGGCTTTTTCTAGCCACCTACATGTACTGAACGGTAATTGCCGTCTTGAGGATAGAATCCAAGAAAGCTAAGTCGTGTCTTGCCGCTGCGAATCCCTGGGTACAGGAATACGGTTGGTATTTTGAACTGGCCGTACAACTGGCTCTCAATTGCTCCGATTCTCAAATAGGGATGGAGCGCCTCCAGATCGGTCACAATCAAAATAGATCGTGGGTGTCCTTCGAGGCTTGCCAGTTTCTCTTCGAGTTTCTCTTGAAGCGGACTCTCCGATGATTTGTTTTTTTCAAGTGCAACCCTCATCGAGTTGTTGACCTTATCCCACGCAAGCGGTGACTGCTCGTCGGCGTTCAACCAAATTTTTCTGAGCGGAAACTGAGAGTGAATTTCAGCGATCGCATCTGCAATTGAGAAGAAATGAGGCTCAAAGTTTTTTTGCTTCAATCGCGTATTCCAGGGAGCCAGCTTACGCTTGACTTCGATAATCTTTGCCGGATCGAAAACGAGGTAATACACAGGCTCAAAGCTCGCACTGGTAAAGTCACGACCTTTTTCAATCTTGCGAACAAGTTCATCAAAATCATCATCTACCGATGGCATCAATCACCTCCTGCATGTTGTTGTATTTCCAACCGATATTGACGACGCCGCCAGCTGATTGAACAAGTAAATGACCGTCCATTGACAATGATTTCATCAACTCAACTACATCGAACTTCTCCAAACCAAACAATCTCCAGTTGGAATGTCCCGCTACAGCGTTGTCACCAAGTTCGGCAAAATGGAGTTCATGGCAAAGAAAAAGTGCAGCCATTCGTTGAATGTTGAATGAGTCGAATCTTCGTGTGGATTTGCGAGCACCACCTTCAAGCAAACCGAAGTCGCCACAGCAGCCGACCAGGTATGACGACACTCGTTTAATTGTCGATTCTGACCATAGCTTTTTTGTCTTGCCGTCTTGGTTTGAGCGAACGACGAAATCAACTGCGTCTTGTTTCTGAATTTCTGATTTACCGGCCGCATAAAAGGGCCAATAAACTTGCGTCACAAAATCGGCGAGTATCTCGTTGGCTCGACATGTGTAAATGAAATAGATTTGTCGCAGCTCGTTGTGTTGGATTTTGGGTTTCAGTTGCTGTAATAGCACGGCGGGTTGACCATCGTTAACGAGATACCGTGGAGCGAAACATTCAGCCACAACATTTCTTACTCGCCGAGCAGCCATTGTGGGAAACACACCATTGTCTAATGCAAGCTTGCTGAGTTCAGGCACGCCCATGCCTTCCCCCCACAGGTTCAGTAATGAACCTGTTTCATCAATCATCCCGAGGCCAGCCTGTAATTGAGTCGTATACATCGCCGCAATCACTGTTCATCCTTGAGGTAGGGAAAAACGGGTGATTGATCATCGGAACAGAGCGACGACAAATATTGGTTGCCGATTAACTTCGTGACCGTTTCGGTAGTGACTTCGGAAATTTTTCCAACAGAGACAGGACCGACTTGAGGCTTAGAAGGTTTTCCAAAATTGCTTTCCAAATAACCAATCGCAGATTCTTTGCTTTCCCACAGCGGTGCGAGCTCGTCAATCACATCTTTATCTTGCAGCCTTTGGTGAAACGACTGCTCAAAATCTTCCGGCAATCGAAAAAGATGAAAGATTTTTCCAACTCCGATCCGCTCGTCGTGGATTCGGCCGGCGGCGGCACTTGCACCCTCAACCTGCGTTAGGAACTGAGTGCGTGGGAATACCGGGTTCAGAAAACTTCCGGATGCAGCACCGAAAAAATCACTTTGCCACCAATTGCCCTGGCTCTTTTCACCCAGATAGCCAATGACAACACGGAGGCGGAGAAGGTCGGAGATTTCGAGCAAGGAAGCGCCTCTTTGGATGCAAATGGAAAGCAATGTCGTCAATTTGGGATTCATAAGTCTACCGCATTGTGAATTGAAATATAGTGAAAGCCGAAAATGGTTTGGTCTATTGAAATGCAAAAAGAAGTTGTCCCCTGAGGGATTGGGCGAAAAGTCACCCAATCCGTAAAAGTCGTCCGAGATTACGCCGCGTTATCAAGGCTAATCACGGAGCGGGTGTCTTCGATTCGAGGTAGTGCCAAACCTTCAACAACAGGCATCGAAGCACCAACGATGCCTTGAAGATCACCATAAAGAGCCGCGGTGTTCGTAACCATTCGCTCAATCTGCTTTTCTCTACGATTCCAAGATGTCTTGGCTGCCCGCTTGTCTTTGGCAAGATCTGATTCCATTTCAACAAAGGCCTCGACAATCCCTTCAACGTATCGGACGAACTCCTGGCCAGAAAGATAGTTGTAGACAAGCTCCGTCTTCTCGACCCTCCCCTCGGCAGCGAGTTTGTTCTTGCCAACGTCAATCAATCCTGACCGGAGTGCCATGGCGAGACCTTTGGCACATTGCCAGCTGCACACCCAAACTCCGTCAATGAACGTGAAGGTGTCGACGCCCTCCGGCATCGCTTGGGTAACCAACACCGAGACGGAAGCTCGAGCGGTACGTTGATCGTCACGGAGCTTTGGCAACCATGCTTTGCTGAAGCTCTTCGTCCGTTTTGACTCCCAGAGAATGCTGCCGCAACTTGTGCCGCCAGGACAGTACACGGATTGCTTACAGTCAGCACCGTTGATGCCTTTGCCCACGGGTTCGATGCAATCCGTGCCGAACGAAGTTTCGAGCATTGCCTCCAGAGCAAGCTCTTGAACTTCGCCCTGTGTCTGCATCGAGCCTTGCTCGGCTTTCCGTTTCAGGTCGTCGATCTGTCGACGCATGTCCGAGATCACTTTTTGGCTCTCAGCGTCTTTAAGCTGATGCTCGTCTGCAAACTGCTTCATCGCAGCATCGCGAATCTTGCTTCTTTCCGCGTCAAGTTCTCTTGCCACGGTGAGCTTAAGCTCTTCAGCTTTCGCTTCGAGTTCACGCTCCTTCTTGCGAAGTTCGAGTTCATTGTGTTGTGCGGCAGATAGCTTGCACTGAAGCTCTTCTACCTGAGCAGCCCGATCATCAAGCTCAATCACCAGTGCGGCTTTCGCTTGCCTTTGCGCCTCAGCGACGACCTTGGCCCGCTCAGCCTCAAGTGCAACAGCAACTTTCTCGCCGACCTGGGCGGCGAGGCTTTCTCGCTCTTCCTTGAGGACAAGTTCCTGATCGGCCAACTGCTTCTTAGCGAGAAGCACATCGGCCTGCTGGCCTCTCAGCTCTGCTTCAAGATCACGGCGAATCTGATCGCTAAGCTGCGTTTCAAGAACTTCGTTGACTGCAATTTCGTGACGGCAATTCGGGCAAGCGATCAAATTAGACATGCGACTCTCCAAAAGAAGGTTGTAAATGAAAGAACAAACCCTTTAAAGCGACTCCCATGCCAATCGTGAGTTTGAGTTGGGGGATAAATTACAAGATTGAATGAAAATGCTCGAAAAACCGTGTCAAAAATCTTTTAACTCTTGGCAATCGGCTTCCGCGAAAACTCGCCCCAATTAAGATATGACCAATTAGTTTGTGCAACTACAAAAATATTGGTGCGACATGAGAGAGCAGATTTTGGTTAGCTGGATTGGGCACGCGGACTTGATCGCGATGTCGCGTACGTTACCTGCCAAGCAAAAGAAGGTCGTAGAGGCAATTGTCGATACTTCACGCGACATAAAGGGAGACGGGCCCGTTAAAGCCTTAACATCTCAAGAGAAATTTAAAGAGATCCATCTTTTAAACAGCTATGGCAACGATGTTGCCAAACTGATTGCAAAGTGGATTGGCGGGAAACCCAAGGTCCACCCAGCCACCATCGAAAACCCAACCGATCATTCTCAAATCCTAGGAGTTGTTCAGCCTTTGATTCGTGGCCTCAAGCTAAAGCCAAACCAAGAGCTTTGTTTTCACCTTAGTCCGGGCACACCAGCTATGGCAGCGATTTGGATCTTGCTCGCAAAGAGTAAGTATCCTGCAACGCTGTTTCAAACTTTTAGAGGTGGCGTTTCAAAAGCGAATATCCCTTTCGATGTGACAGTTGAAGTGGTGCCCCAGCTACTGAGTGAGCCAGACCGTTTTTGGCAACACCTCGTGGAGGATGGCCCAGAGGAAACGCCTGGCTTTGCAAGTATCGTTGGAAATAGCGCTCCGTTGAAGATGGCAATCGGCAGGGCCAAGCGTGCCGCAATTTTTGATGTTACGGTTTTGATTCTAGGTGAATCGGGAACAGGCAAGGAACTGTTTGGCAACGCCATTCATCAGGCTAGCCAGCGAAGAGGAAAACCATTTGTCTCGATAAACTGTGCGGCAATCTCCAAGGAGCTTCTGGAGTCAGAACTGTTTGGGCATGTCAAAGGGGCATTCACTGGAGCTGATAAGGACCGAGCAGGCGCGTTTGAGCAGGCCGATGGTGGAACGTTATTTCTTGACGAGGTCGGCGAATGTGACTTGGCCATGCAAGCGAAAATTCTTCGTGCACTCCAACCGCCACATGGCGATTCGCCAAGCAAGAGAATCTTTCGACGTGTAGGAGCAACCAAAGACACAATAGTTGACGTTCGGGTGGTCGCGGCCACCAATCGAGACTTGGCTCATGAGATCAGTGAAGGCAATTTTCGCGAAGACTTGTTTTACCGGCTCGCAATGATCACGGTAAAGCTTCCCCCGCTACGGCAACGTGGAGGAGATATCAAGCTACTGGCAAAGTCGTTGCTGGATCAAGTAAATGAGCAGTTCACTTCACATGACCGCCCCGGCTATGTGCCGAAGACGTTGGGCAAAGACACTCTAAAGTATCTGGAGAGTTACCATTGGCCCGGCAACGTTCGAGAGCTTTATAACGCTCTGGTTCAATCGGCAATCATGCAAGACTCCAACACGCTGAAACCAAAAGACATCGCTTCAGCAATCGGTTCCATGCCGTCAGTGACTTCGAAAAAAGCCTCGACGGAGGTGGTACTCGGTGACGGCTTCAACATCGACGAGCATCTTGATGAGATTCACCGAACCATTCTGCGACGTGCCATGTCGGAAGGTGGGAGGGTAAAAAAACGTGCGGCAGAATTGGTTGGGATAAAGAACTACCAAACTCTGGCTGCTCGGCTGGAGCGATTGGGCATTGAAGAATCCTGAGTTTACAGTCCGCAGCGCAAAGAGGGCCACGGGCCGAAGCTTGCCCGAATTACTCAGATCGGATGCAAATGGTTCTCTTTCGCGAGCTAGGGCATTTGTTCTGGACAAGTTGGTTTGAATTTAAACCTGTGAACTACTTCCCACTGTTTGAGTTGCTAATACTGAGTTTTTTCAAAACCTTGTCTCGCAACCCCGATCTAATCGCGGATTTTGAATCCAAAATCCCGCCAACGGGCTCGCCTACGAAAACTGTTTCGTTGAGGTTGAATATTTGGGGAATGCCTTCGCGGTGAAGAAAGCAAAGCATCTCGCTCTCACCCGGGTGAAAAATTGAACTGACCGACTCGCTCTTTGCAATTGCGACGTATCTCCTCCTCGTCTCTTCTGTGAGTTTTGGGGACTTTTTAATTAGTTCATACTCTTTTGTTTTAGTAAAACCAGCTCTCAAAAAAGTCTTTACTATTGCATAGTTCCCTTTCAGCGTTATGAGGGCATAACCTCCGCGGATGTAGCAGGGAGAGAGCATGTGATCGATGGATGGATCGCTGATTGCGACGTCATAAAAAACAGCCAATTCTTGAAACAGAACTCCTGGAGTCATTTTGTCAAAATGGCAATTTTGAAGAATGCCAAGAGCTGGCTGGGTGTACAGCGAGGAATTTTGCTTGCATTCCGGCCGAAGGAATTTCGACTCGAAATAGACGCAATCCTCAAAGTAGGAAAATGCTTCGCCGAGTCTCATATACTTGCAATAATCTGGAACGAGTCGCTGGCAAACCTGTTCAATGGCATGCTTAGTGAAGATGACTTCGTATCGCTTTTCGTCAAAACAGACTGTTGGTTTTCTACTGCTTTGCCAGCGTTTCCGACCACCTACGTTTACCGTGTGAAGCGACAAAAGACCAACAAAAAGAAAATGTTCATAGGGGGTAATTCGAATGTCATGGAGCGGGAGGAATCGTTTCCTCAGCTCATCCGAGAATTGGTCCAAGACAGCCTCGCCAACACCGTGCCTAAACCTATGCTCAAGGTTCCAATGCTGGGAATCGTCCAGATCCCTCGACTCGATCATATCCCATGTGGCTTCAGCCCCGTCGTCATGGATGCTCCTATAAACAAGAGCCTCGTTGGGGTCGCAAAAAGCACTTTCTCCTGCAAATTCCACAGAGCTTAGGATGCCGTGAATAGTATCAACAAAATCGCGTCGGCAATTCCCTGGGTCGATAAGGAAATCAGGGAATCCAACCTTTGTCTTGACAATGAAGGGCTTTAGCCTTGCAGGCTGCTTGGCTTTGTTTTTGCTTTTTTTTCGCCGGTGTTTTTTCTGCTTCATAATTCCTATTCCACTCGCCATTCCATAACCTGCTCAAACGTGCAAACGGCCCCTTCGAAGTTATCTGGAAACTCTAACTCGAACACATCGTTACCTGGTTGCAGGCCTTCCATGATTTTTACCTGTTCACGGCTGCTGACGATCACCGCAAGAATCGGAATGTCATCAACGCCTGAATCGATACCGACGGCTTTCTCGAGTTTCTTGATGCGATTGGACAGAGTCATTGGGCTGCCTTTGCCTCTAGTACACTCAGCCGTCTTTCCAGCGATTCACGCTCAGAAATTCTCAAGTACGAATCAAATAGTAATCGAATCGCCCGTAGCTTGACCTGAGGATTCTTGTGCTTGATGAGAGCTGAGAGCTCTTGGGCCGCCGTGCCAGTTACCGCGGCCAGTTTGCCAGAAGCCTCGTCCAAACACTTTCTGCGGCACTGCATTATCTCGTCTCGTACGGATTCATCTTTCATCAGTCGATGAGCAGTACTGCGCGAAACCCGAGCCTTCTTTGCAGCCGCGGACAACGAACTTCCGGTTGCCATTAGCAATACGAATTTCGCGGTATTAGTGTCAGATTGTGCCATATTGTGCCAAATGCTTATTTCGCTTAATCGAGTAAGACATTTTCCTGTTCGCAAGTTCGGACTTGAACTAACCGCAATCGCACCCCAACTCGACACAGTTGGCCTCGTCGTAGCGATAGTGTAATCGAGCGACTGATTTCCCACTCTCGTGGTGATGATTGATCGCAGCCGGCATCGTTTTGCGATGGATGTTTGGATGCTGCTTAGTCAAGGCACCCAAGCGATCAAGCTGAGACTGGTCCACTTGGAAGCAATCACACAACGAATCGCTTTGGATCCAGACCCTGGGATGATTCATGAGGTGGTTAACGATTTCGTCGCGTTTCAAATCGGTCGACATGAGAGCGATATTCCTAATACGTCCAAAGTAAAAGAACGACAAACTCTTGGACTGAGAGCAAGTCGGCGCTGAATTTAACTGGATGTAACTTGCTGGTGTTGTGGCTTTGCACGAATCGTAACCTATTCGGATAGTGGCGAATTTATTGGCTAAAGCCAGTCGACAGGCGCTGTTCGTTTAGCTTGAATCCCTTCATGCCAGATAAACCGGTAGGAGTTAGCTTTTTGTCGATTGCCTGACTCGACCTTCTCGATAACTTTTTCTGTAATCAAACGGTTGATCGCTTTGAACAATGCCGTTCGGCTAATTTTCACCTGCCGACGTTCTCGGAATATAGCCTCAAGTTTGCCAGTCCCAAGAAAAAAAGTGTCATTATGGTGTTGATGGAGGTAGCCCATCAAAGAGGCAATAAATCCTATCGTTGTTGATTCTTGATACCCCATCGCAATCGTGACTGGGTGTGGTTCTTGCAGTGTTTTTTGAATGACAGATTCCATTGCTGAGCCCTTAGGATGCTTTACTCGCTCCCAACCATAGATAAAGTCATTCCAAGTATCATCTGATTCATGTTCGCCTGACGTTTTGCTGATTGTATGCCAATGGTCAACAATTGGTCGTAACGGTGTCGGATTCGGAATTCGCGGCAGGATTGCTGCTAACGTTCTGGTGAATTCAAAAATAGCCTTGTTGCGATTCGAAACTACTATTGGAATCGTTGTTTCGATCGCTTGTCGGATTCTACCCTGAACGTCCTTGTCTTCTAAATATGATTCAAGGCTTTCAACACTAACAGGGCCCGTGGCCCCACCTATTGCTTCTGATTCATGCGTTTCTTGGGTTTCATGGGCTTCATCTGATTCATGGGCTTCTTGCGCATCATGTGTTAACCCCCTGACATGTGTTAAACCATCGACCAGCGATTGCGATCTAGCGACTCCAGGATGGATCGGACGCCTGAACGAACGGTCTAGCATCAACTCAGCTGGCCCATTGATAGTGCAGCTGCTGTGGTCGAACAGGTCATTCCCAAGCCAGTTGTACGTAGATCCGTCAGGGTGTATCGATGGCGGAAGAAGCGTGTAACAGCACGAAACTCTCAACTCTCCGTCATCAAAGGGCTTGCAAGTCAACTCGAGTTGCGTCGAGGTTTGCGCGTACACGTGGTATCCACGATCTGTTTTTACGGTTGGGAATTGGGATGCAGCTGGTCCTATTTCGCATGCCCATGCGTAGTAGCTCGACTCAATATCAAAATCTCGGCAAATCCAACGACTTGAATTGCTACCAAGTAGGATCGCCATTCCAACCTGTTGTTTACGAAACCAACGCCTCAACGTTTTCTCGGTAGGTTGCTCTTTTTCAAAACTCGCCCACTTGACTTTCGCGGCTTTGGAGCGAGCGGGAATCGGAATCACGGTAATTCCGTGTTCTCGGTATTTCAGCGCTAGCTCAATCAAGTTGCTTGCTGACGTCATTTCTTGGCTCATTGGCCCTACACCCCTTCTGAATCAAGAAACGCTTGCGCATCAGCTATTGCTTTGGAGTTCATTTCCTCGGTCTCGATGACGACCGTTTCGCCGTCGGCCGCCGCCGTAGTACGAGCAAAGAAACGGGCCAGAGCCTCAGCTGATGTGTACCTAGCTCCGCCGACAAGGAGAGTTTCGAGCTTTACACTCCGGGTCCCTCGAAGCCTCCAACGGTGAATTGTCGAGGGATGAATTCGCTTCCCAACGTGCTCCTTACACCAGGCTGGTACTTCGCGGAATGGGATCAGCTTTTCGTTCTGAATATCAATTGCCATGTCGAGCAACTCCAAGTAAATGGTTGAAATGTTGCTCAAATCATGGCAATAAGGCTGAATTAGTACATGGCGCGAAGAGCGCACTAATTCGATTCAGTTAGCTTCCAAGCGACAGCTTGGCCAAACTGAGTAAGAAACACCCCACGTTTGTTTTCCCCAGCTTCGATTAGCCCCAACTCTGTGAGCCTCTTGAATACCCTGCGGTTGTCATTGACGTCCGAGGCTCCCCTAAGCGCGATTCGAACAATTTCTTTTTGCGTCAATCTTGACTGTGGCGATTTGATTTTATTGTTAAACATCTCAACCAATACATTCGCCTCTCGACTGCCAGGACTAATCTTTGATAGCACAGCAAGAACGGCCTGTACTTCGGCTTCAGCGACAAATAAGACCTCTCGGTTGAGCTTTAGCTTCAGCCCATCAGGGCTTAGGAACAGGATCTTGACTGTCGCCAATTCGTTCGGGTTGAATATTGGTGGAGTGAAGCTGTACTGTATGGTTCCCTCTAAATAGGATGGCCCAAACGACCGCCCAGTTTCTTGAGCAAGGAAGCTCATAAAGCGGTGAATCCATTTCCAAGCGACCGCTAGCCAACAGTTTCCAGCGATACCGTCAAATTGAACTTCGGTCCCGGCTAGACCCAATTTCAAAACGACAGAATCAAAAACTTCAACATAATGGCCATTGGATACAGATGACATTTCTTTGGATATTGCGTCCAATTGAATACCACTTAACTGGCCTTCCAATATTTCGTCGCAATAGTCCAAACAGTCAATTAGGGATCGGTGGACCTCATAAACTGAATGAACAAACATCTCTAACCCGTTTCCCTATATCGGTGCCCGCGCGATCGCAAGGAACGGGTAGTAAACCTGCGATCGGCGGGACATGCGGTGATCAAGCCGCGCCGATAATTTATCGTTATTTAGCCAACTTCGGCCATTATCCTAGCAGCTTTTTCGATGTCACGTTCGGCATAGATTTGTGTCACATCCGCCTGAGAGTGACCAAGCACGGATTGAGCAGCTTCCAATCCGAACTTGCTGCGAATTTCAGTCGCGCGAGAATGCCGGAGCCGGTTGGGGGCCCAGCGATGCTGCTTCCGCCAGGCTTTCAACTTCTCGGGGTCAGACTTAATATGCGGAGGGGCTGGGAAAGCTTTGTCGCACGCCGAGTTGATTCGCTTGCTGTAGCCGGCTCGATTCAAGGGTTTTCTATCACGGCGATGAAAACATGTTTCGTTCTCGCTGCGCAACAGGTAAGGCAGCAAGACAGATTGCGCTTGCGGCCCAATCAATATCACTCGATGCCTTCCCTTATGTTCCATCTTGTGTTCACTAGGCGTATACCGCCAGACTTTCTCAGTTCGGTCGATTTCCGCTGGCCTGATTGAACATACTTCTCCAGGTCGACAACCAGTTAGCAATTGAAACTGGATCATATCGGCCGTCATTTTGTTTGCGTGCTTTAAAGTCGCGTCGATAACCGCCTTTTCCACCGGCATCACTGGGGCGGTTTCTCTCGCCGAGCTCTTCCCTTTTTTAAGCCCCGCCACCGATTGCAACGCTTGATAGACTTCGACTGGGACTAACTCCTTGGAAACGCCCCAACGAAACATCCGCCGGATTCGACCGATATTCTGGTTGATGTAGCGGCGGGAATTGCCCGACTCAATCATCAGTTCCCGAACCGCTTCGAGTGATAACGGCCCAAAGTCTTTGACATTCGTTTTCGCGTAGTTGGTTTTCAAATACCGAATCGCAGCTTTCACACCAGCTTGTTCGTCAGTGGGCTTACCATTCTTACGGTAATACTTGAGACAGAATCGCCAGTACTCCGAGCACAACTCAACGATTGAAAAAGCGACGGATTCAACTTGGATCGGAAGTTTGCGTTCGTTGGCAAGCCATTCGCCAATCAGGCGGTCATACTCCTGCTTACTGGCTTTTGTACCGTGCACTCCGAGATAGTGGTCCTTACCACAAAGAGTAACGATGGCTTTTCCGGTTGCCCGATGCTTGCGGTATTTGGGCAGAGATTTTGATGGTCCACGCATTGGTGAATGCTCCCGTTTTGAGCAAATCCGGTAATTACCGTTTTTGCTGTCCTGAAACGGATCGCATTGCCGACCATCGGCAAGTAACTAAGTCGTTAGATCGATCGTACTTTTGATATGGAAAAACCGACCTAAGAATCAACTTAGGCCGGTCTAGTGGGGGTGACAGGAATCGAACCTGCACTCCTTTTGGGAACTAGATCCTAAATCTAGCGCGTCTGCCAGTTCCGCCACACCCCCGAGTTTTTGGTTTGCTCAAGTATCAACCACGTTTGGTTCCACTGAGCAAGCGAATATCTTAGATCCTTCGCCGGTTCTCGAAAAGCCGAAATCTGGCGATTTGTTTCTGTTGGACAAATTTACTTGGAAATGGTTCACTGAAGAGACTGGGGTGAGAGGAAACCGACATGAATTGACTAGGCCAAGCCATAATTTTCAGCGATTTTTTGACAAACTGTGCTGTGCCCACGACCGTAGTATTCGTATCTCCAACGTCTCGCTTTCAAAACTGTTTTGGAGTGCAGAGTGCCACGATGGAGTCTTGGCGGCGGAATGCACTAACTATTTGCAGGGTGGAGATTCTTACTTGTCCGTCTTTTTCAGGTTCGTCTATTGTCGGACAGGAATGTCTAACATACGTTTTGTCGGCAAAAACAGGAACGAATGCCAAACTTACGTAGTCCAATGCACGCTGACGATTGGAGTTGTTTTCCCACTAAAGTAGAATCTAACCTGCCGCCAGAATTGCCGTCTATATTTACGACGGACGCGAGACCCTGAGCGTAGAAATATTGTTACCGAAAAGCGAATTTTGACCGAAAGTTGCGGAGAATGGAATTTTCATCTTGGACTGCTGTGGCTGTAAAAACTCTCGGCCAATGCCACCAATGGGCGGCATGCAAAGACGCGAAGCCGCAAAGTGTTGACTTGGCGAGTTGGAAGTCGATCGGCGGAACAAAATACGCTTGGGCAAGGTTGCTGATTTTGGCTTTGGCAATTGTTGGCACACAATCTGTCAACCCGCAAACGCTCAAAGGACAAGCCCCGTCTGTGGTCGAGCGGATCACGACGAAAGGTATCATTACCGAAATCAAGCCCGGCCAGATCTCGGTGAAGCATGACAACGGCTCGACGCTTGTTTACAAGATTCAAGACAAAGACGAAAAAGCCATCTCGATTGGCGGTAGGCCGATTCGCAATCCAGCCAAGATTTCGGTCGCTGGAATGATTCCGGCCAAGCTGGTTGAAAAAGGAATGATCGTTAAGTTCTCGGGGCGCACCAACATCCGCGGAAAAGCCGACGGCGAAGTCGAAAAACTGACCGTGCTTTCAGGTGACGCTTCCCAACAGCTGACCGTTGATTTTCTCGAACGCCCAGAAGGAAAAAAAGCCGGCGATGTTAATGTGATCGGGCGAGTCATCAACCTTGGCGGGAACAAACTTCAACTTCAAGTTCCCAAAAATACCTGGGCCAGAAAAGAAAGGATTATCTTTCCGCTTTCTGAAAATTGCGTTTTGGAAATCACTGACGACAGCCTCAATCGAATTCGCCCCAACGATATCGCCAAACGAATTGCGGCAATTAAGCTGAACACTGGCGACTACGTGATCAACGAAATTGATGTCTATCTGGCCGCCGACCGCTCCGCAATCACGACTTCGTTTCATGAAAAACTGGAACAAAAATATAGCCATCTTTCCGATGAACCCGGCGAGCCGCGTGAACGGCGGTCGGATCACTTTGTTATGTTTACCGATGTTTCGGAACGTAGCGCAGGAATCTTGCTTGCGAAACTTGAAACGATGTACGACTTGGTCAGCGGTTACTATGGCGCTCGTTCACCTATTCCAATCGAGATTTATGTGGTGCGGGATTTGAGAAAATGGCCAAACGGCCAGATCCCACCTCGCGGAATGGCAAAAATTGCAGAGCCGGCGGGAGTCACGATATCGCTAACTAATTCCAAACGGCGAACCAAAGCCGTAGTGTATTCGTGCGACAGTCATTCGGTGGTACAGCACGAAGCCGTTCACGCTTTTTGCGCCCAAACATTCGGCTCGACGGGACCCGTTTGGTACTCCGAGGGCATGGCGGAAATGGGACAGTATTGGAAACCGGGACAACTCGAAGTCTCCATCGATCCGGTTGTAATTGATTACTTGACCAACGCCGAGCCAAAAAAGATGGCGGCCATTGTTGCCGCCGGGCAGATCACCGGAGACTCATGGCAAGCCTACGCGTGGCGCTGGGCGTTGTGTCATTTGCTCGCCACCAACCCAAACTATCGCAAGCGTTTTAAACAACTTGGCATCAATATCATGGCAGGGAAAAAGGACTCGTTTGAAAACGCGTTTGGAAAAGTCGCCAATGAAATCTCGTTTGAGTACGATCAGTTTGTCAAGAATTTCGGCAACGGGTACCGCACCGATCTTTGTGCCTGGGACTGGCGAACAAGAGCTTCGAATTTGACAAGTGCCGGTAAATACAAACAAAAAGTCAAAGCAAATTTTGGCTGGAAAGGCACGAAGCTTTTGGCCAAAGAAGGCGTTTCGTATGACTACCAAGCCGAAGGGTCTTGGTCGATCGACTTGACCAAGGAGCAGTTTACCGCTGACGGTGATCCAGAAGGCAATGGAAAGTTGATCGGTGTTTTGCTTTCCAAAGATCTGAAATTAAGCGAACCGTTTGAGCTGGGACTTAAAGGTAGTTTTGTTGCCAAGAGCGATGGCCAACTATACGTGCGCTGCCGAGACGGCTGGACAAGTTTGGCAGACAACGAAGGAGCGGTTGAGCTGATTTTGGTACGCAGCAAGAAGAAGTAGGACTTGGATGGCCGGGTACTGACACGTGTGAAACGTATAAATATTCGTTGGCATCGTTAGCATCGGTTTGTGAACTCTGGATGCGCGCCTTTACGCGAACGTTTTGGTTCATTCGCTAACTACTCAAATCAACACAATCAGCACGTCCCTCACCCCCAAATCGAAAAGCTCTCCCGTCATCTGCAACGAGACGCTTTTTGCCCCTTTCACGCGAAACGGAAACTACGTTTTCCGTAAATATCGAAAGGGACGTTTCAATGCAATTCAGCACAACCAATCAACCAGCTGCAGAAGCCTTCGGTCAAGGCGTTCAGGGCTCAAGTGATTATTCAATTATTGATCTCTTGCAGCATGAGCAAGTCAAAAAATGGGCTAAGGTCGTAGCGCCAGTTTTGGTCGTAGCAGCAATAGCGCTCGGCTGCTTCCTTCCGTCTTGGTATTCTGGCAGCGGCTGGATCAGCAATGAAAAGATGTATCGCGACGTCTATTCTCTTTCTATGCCCGGTTTGCAATTCGGTAGCAAAACCGTCTACGCTGAAAAAGGAGAAACCATCAAAGTCAAAGTTGACGTTCATGAAGTCAAAAAAGGTGGCGTGTATGTCAGGATTTTTCGCAAAGGATGGGGCGTGAAAAGTTACAAAGAAGCCTCACACATGACTGTCCTCCAAGCCACTGAGAAAACACTGACTCGTGTCGCTGACGTATCGGACTGGTACTACATAGAGTTTCTTCCCAAGGGCGACAAAACGCGAAAGACAGCTCATGAGATTCTGTGCAGCGGCTACACAGATATACTCTTTAGCGCAGAATGGGAAGTCAATTAGGAATCAAACAGCTTTCTCTTTGGAAGCGGTAAAGCGCATAAAAAAACACAGAGGAGTTCAAGCTTTCGCCAAACTCACTCTGTGCGAGTGTTTGAGACTTTCAAACATACTTCGTAGCCGAACTTACTTCTTAAGTGAGTCGCGGATCTCTGTCAGCAAGACGACTTCGTCTGACGGAGGAGCGTCTTCTTCAGCTGCTTTCATCCACTTGGCTGCAATCTTCAATCCGATAAAGATTACCAATGCCAAGATAGCAAAGTCCATTACGTTTTGGACGAAGGTACCGATGTAAATCTGTGTTGGCTCAACAACGGCTTGACCAGCTGCATTTAGTAGTGGGTCTCCTGCTTCTGTCAGCTTTGGTGATTCACCACCGATCGGAATTGTCCACGCAGAGAGATCGGGAAAACCGGCAATTCGAGCGATCAACGGCGCGATAATGTTCTTTAAGAAGGACTGAACCATTGCGGCGACTGCTCCGCCCATGACGATGCCGACGGCCATATCGAGCAAATTGCCTTTGAAAGCAAAATCTTTGAAATCTTGAATAAAACTCATCTGAACTCCTGGAATTGGTTTTTGCTTAATTGAAAGCGTACGTTAAATAAAATCCCGTCCTCACGGTTAGTTGAAGTAACCGCTGCCGTCGACGAATGTTAAGCCGCGCCTAAACTAGATCAAGGACCAACACTCCTTATAATTTTGGATTCACTTGAGGATTCAAAATTGGGTGTGCTGATTTGTTAAGATGCGGGGGCTGGTTCAAGCAATTAAATACTTGACCAGTTTCATTAAAGTCTCACTTGGCAAACCAAAAACCAATTACGGAACCCATGAATCCTCGGCGAATTAGGCATTTTCACATCCAAAATTCGCAGCATTTTGTGACAGTAGCCCTAACAATTTAACTTTGAAAATCAATTCTTTGCGGCGTTTCTTAATCGCTGCCAAGAACTTATCCAGCCAAGAAAAATAATGGGCTATCGCAACTTAAACGACTGCATAACCGATCTCCAGGCCACTGGACACTTGATTAAGGTCGAAAATCCGGTCGACGCACACTTAGAAGCAGCCGAAATTCAACGTCGGGTCTACCTTTCAGGTGGGCCGGCTCTATTTTTCACTAATGTGACGGGCTGCCAGTTCCCAATGGCGTCCAATTTGTTCGGCACGCTTGAACGGGCACGTTTTATTTTTCGCGACACGTTTGAAAATGTTCAACGCGCCATTCAACTAAAAGTCGATCCGTCTGAAGCGATGAAAAACCCGCTCAAATACTGGCGGGCTCCCATGATCGCTTGGCAGATGCGCCCAAAGTTCGTTCGCTCCGGGCCGGTCATTAAAAACGAAACTTCGCTGACTGCCCTGCCCCAGTTAAAATCCTGGCCAGACGACGGCGGCGCGTTTGTAACTCTCCCACAAGTCTATTCCGAAGACGTACGCGCGCCCGGATTGAACAAATCGAACATGGGCATGTACCGCGTTCAGATATCTGGAAACGAATATCAACCAGATCGCGAAATTGGACTGCACTATCAAATTCACCGCGGCATTGGCGTGCATCATCGAGCCGCAATCGATGCCGGAAAACCGTTTCGTGTAAACGTATTTGTCGGTGGCAATCCAGCGATGACAGTTGCTGCTGTGATGCCGCTTCCAGAAGGCATGTCCGAGTTGACGTTTGCCGGAGCACTTGCCGGGCACCGCATTCAGATGATTCGGCAATCGTCGGCGGCTTCGATTTATTCGCAAGCCGACTTTTGTCTTTCGGGAACCATCGACCCAAATCGTCAATTGCCAGAAGGGCCATTCGGAGACCATTTGGGTTACTACAGTCTCAAACACAATTTTCCAGTTTTGAATATCGACAAAGTGTATCATCGCGACGGAGCGATTTGGCCGTTCACCGTCGTGGGCCGTCCACCTCAGGAAGACACCGTTTTCGGCGAACTGATTCACGAGCTTACCAGTCCGGTGATCCCTACCGTTTTGCCGGGCATCAAAGCCGTCAATGCGGTTGATGCGTCCGGCGTTCATCCACTCTTGCTCGCGATTGGAAGTGAGCGATACGTTCCCTATCAACCCACTACCCAGCCGCAGGAGTTGCTTACACAAGCCAACGCGATTCTCGGACAGGGGCAAATGTCGCTGGCAAAATATCTTTGGATCATCGACGAAGCCTGTGACACCAGCTTAAACGTAAACGACATTGAAACTTTTTTCGTGCGGATGCTGGAGCGAGTCGACTGGACACGCGATTTGCATTTCCAAACAAAAACCACCATCGATACGCTGGACTATTCGGGCCAGGGATTTAACCAAGGCTCAAAGCTCGTTGTTGCGGCAGTCGGACCAGCGATCCGAAAGCTTCCCACTGAAGTCTCATCTGAATTGAGTCTGCCCAATGGTTTCGATGAACCGCGTATTTGTATGCCTGGAATTCTGGCGATCAAAGGACCGCAGTGTTCCGCTAACGGCTCACCTGACCAAGCGGTCAAAGAATTTTGCAGTTCAATTCCACTTGAAAGTTCACTCAATCAATTTCCATTGGTCGTGATTGTGGACGATAGCGAATTTACCGCGCGTACATTAAACAATTTCCTTTGGACCGTTTTCACACGAAGCAATCCTGCTACCGATGTTGAAGGTATTGGGTCGTACGTCGAATCAAAGCACTGGGGCTGTCGAGGAAGCTTGGTCATCGACTGTCGAATCAAACCACATCACGCGCCGCCATTGATCGAAGATCCAGAGATTTCAAAACGTGTTGACGCACTTGCCGCCAAAGGTGGTGAGCTGGGCAAGTATTTGTAGCGAACCACTAAGTAGGCCATGCTGTGCATGACATCTCCCTTCACCCTTCATCTCCGTTGATCTCCGTTTCCATTGCGGTGTCTTTGTTTCAGGTCATTCTTCCTTCGACCGAACCTCCTTTAGCTGTTCCTTTGCCGATTTTGTATGGGCAGAATTGGGAAACTTTTCTATAAGTTCCTCAAGCAGCTCAATCGCCTTTTCATCTTCCTTTAGTTCGACGTGGATGCTTGCCAGAGATGACATTTGCATCGGCAACGCACTTCCATCGGGGAATTGAGCGATCCACTTTTCTGTTAGCGATTTTGCCTTTTGGAAATCTTTTGTTGCGGCAGCACATTGCGCCAGATGAAGCAACACATAGCTCGCGTTCTTGCCCTCAGGTTCTCGCTTGAGAGCTTGTTCAAATAGTCTTTCTGCCTCTTTCCACTTCATTTTTCCAAATTTGTATCCAGCCACAGCAACGACATCATCGACAGAGGTTTAAAGCACACGAGCCAGCTGATTCTCGGATATAATTAATGGGAAACAACGGTTCCGCGATGGCGATATCATGACTTTGAATCAGTATCAGATCGCGTTTCGAAAAAAAGCAAGAATCTTATTTCCTTTAAGCGAAGGATTGAAACGATGAAATACTTTTCAAAAACCGATTCCGTTTGTTTGCGATGCGCAATGAGCGTTTCTTTGTTTTTCGTCGCGCTGTCGTTGGACGCAGCAGTGGCACAGGAACGGGCAGCAAACACGACTCAGGCAAGTAGCGCTGAGATCGAGGCGCTGGCGCGACAGTGTGCGCAGGAGCTTGCCTGGCATTTTGATCTGGATAAGGCCCACACGACAGCCACGGCAAACAGGCAGCCAATATTGGTGTATGTTCGTTGTGTCAACGACCGCCACGGATACAATTCCGCACGTAAATCCATCGCGGCCGATCAGGTTCCGCTTCGTGACGACGGTTACCGCAAGGACTTGTTATTCCGCGCTTGCGTCCTCGCCGACCGCAACGTTCAGAAACTGATCCAAGATCAGTTCGTCCCGGTCTGTATGACCTACCACTTCGAATCGCATGGACGCGGGAAACAGAATGCGGACTGGGGCTTCGCCGGCAAGTCAGGAGGCGACGGCCTTACGATTGATCCCAACGTGGGCAACACGGCAAAGGGGGCTCTGCGTTTGGCCAAGCGGGGGAGCTTTCTGCAACGCCTGACTCGTCCGTCGATGGATCGCGGCAAATACCGGGTGACGGCACGCGTCAAGACAGAGAAGCTAGAAGGGCACGCAGCGGTGAAAATACTGTGGCTGGAAGAGGGCGGCAGCAAGCAAGAGTTAGGCGAGTCGAAGCAAATTGCTGAGGATGTTGATTGGAAACAGATCAGCTGTGACTTCGAACTTTCCGCCAAGCCGGTCAGCGTACTTATCATGCCGTCGCTCTTTGGCACTGGCACTGCGTGGTTCGACGATCTGGAGCTGCGCGCGGTCAAGGATGGCAAGAGCGTTGGTCCGAACCTGCTGCGCAACGGCGACATCGACATGAATGATGGTGGCGGAGACCCGCTGATTCAAGTTGATGAACTGGCACCGGGTACGATTACCCCTGCCTTGCTCCTCGTCAAAGATGGCAAGGTAGTGCGGAAGCTACACCGCATTGGCGCGATGTCACCACACTACGTTGAGCAATGGTTACTCGGATGCCTCAAAGAGCCGCGAGCTAAACGCGCCGAGAAGGGTGAAAAGCTCGCTGCAGTTCAAAAATTGATTCGAGATGGCTCGTGGTCCGAAGCGCTTTCGTTGCTGACTGCGTTGCGGACGAAAAGCGGATTACCAGAGGGGCAGTTCTGGGAAGGACTGTGCCTGCATCGTCTTGGTCGGCACACCGAGGCTCGCGACCGTTGGCAGCAAGCGGTTGGCCCTACCCGCTGGGGCAGGCGCGCGGCGGCTTGCCTGCTTCCGCGTGGCCCTCATCCTATTCTCTCATTGTCCGAACGCACTTGGACGGAGCCCGGTGCGAATTCCAGCACGCAACACCCGAAGTCCTTCGATGGACGCCTCGCGCTTCGTATCCTTCTGGAGATGCAGGACGAAGGTGGTGGCTTTGGCAGCCACAACAGTGTCATGACGATGCCGATGTATGACTACTGGCAGCCGGCTTTCACGGGGATTGCCGTGCAGGCTATTCTGGCATGGAAGGACAAGGACCCACAGCGCAAGGCCAAGACCGAATCCGCGATCGATCGCGCGCGGAAGTTTCTGGTCGATTGGTCGAAAGTGCCACCGCGTGGCCGACTGGGTGCATTCAACCATCCATACGCGGTCCAGGCGCTGCTCGAATTGGACGAAAAGGACGCTGCCCAACGACTAACAGATAAAATTCTCGCAGAGCAGGCGGTCGACGGGAGTTGGTCGATCTACGGCCCGCAGCGGCCGACGTCGTTCAACACAGCACAGAGCATCCTGAGTCTTGTCGCAGCCCGCAAAGCCGGCCTCACAGTACCCCAGTCAGCGATTGACAAGGCATGTGCCGCTCTGGAAAAGATGCGCAGCGACAAGGAACTGTTCCCCTACTCGCCCGTGCTGGGCCACGGATGGATGACGACGGAGTATGGTTCGGTCGCGCGGGATCCACTGTGCGAGCACGCCTTGTTGGTCGCTGGGCGGGGTGATGCCAAAAAGCTAGCCGAGGCACTACATCGATTCTTGCGATTCCATGAAGAGTTGCAGGCACCAACGAAGCACTACAGTGCAGACTTTAATGGTCGCGGACACGGCTCGTATTTTCTGCTTTACGGTCTACACAATGCGATTGAAGCCGCGGCGCATGTTGAGGAAGATCTGCGAGCCAATGTCATCGCGGAAGTGCAAGGCGCCCTGTTGAAGGCTGCCGAAAAGGACAGTACAGCCATCGATCATTCGATGTACGGTCGAGCCTACGGGACGGGTATGGCCTTGCTGATCAACGCCCCACGAAAATAAGAATTTTGTTGGCCTTCTGCCCCGTTCCCTTTATGCGAGGTCCGCGCGTCAAGAAATTGATCACAAGGTTGCGGGTAATCCGAGACAGCCAGGCTCGAAAGGAACCCTTGGCTTCCACGTCAAACTTTTCGATAGCTTGACCAACGGCAGAGAAAACTTCCTGCGTCAGATCTTGAGCGTCTGCGTGTTGAAGACCCTTTCTGATTGCGACTCGATAAACAAGCGGCTCGTACAACTCAGCAAACTCATCCCAAGCCTGTCGCTGGGATGGGTCTTTGAGCCGCACCAGCAGCGAGTTTCTAGTCTCAGGTCCGTACACGTGTTCTCCAGTTGCAGATAAGGCGGCAAACGAACGTTCAATGCGTTGCCAATGACTACACACAAGTCATTTAGAATTGTTTCACGAAAAATCTCAAAAGTTGTGTTTGTATTTTCCAACTTAAGTCTTGTTGTGCTTTCATGCCAAGCAATTCCTGCTTTTTCAAGTTAACCATCCAGAAAAGAAAGATGGCAAGCCTGTAAGATTCTCCGCCTTCCACTACCATGGTGGATTAAAAAATCCATTTACTCAGGAGAAATTGTTTGCCGCTCCCCGAATCCCAATCCGATAATCGCTTGCGGTGGTTCGTCTATCTGGTGTTTTTTCTTTCGGGTGCGGCCGGGTTAATTTACGAAATTTCCTGGTCTCGCCAAATTGGATTGCTGTTCGGACACACTGTTCACGCGGCTTCTATTGTTCTGGCAAGCTATTTTGCCGGGATGGCGATCGGTTATTGCGTGGGGGCGAAATGGTCCAGCCGTGTTTCACCGCTGTTTGGATATGGCATCGCGGAATTGGCAGTCGGTGCATGGGCGTTTGCCGTTCCCTTTCTTTTGCGAGTCTCAGAAATGGAGGCGTTTGCTCCATGGCTAACAAGTGACTCCGTGGCTTGGCAAACCGCTTCCCGCGCTGTGTTTAGTTTTTTGCTACTGCTGCCGGGAACAATCGCATTGGGTGTGACACTGCCAATGATGGCCGAGTTTCTCAGCGACAATGCAGCTGCAAACCAAACAGCCAGCACTCAAGCCAAATTGAATCAAGCCAAAATAAACCACCAAGCTTCCTCGCAAATTTCTCTTGCGTATGCGATCAACACATTCGGAGCGTTTGTCGGAGTCCTTACCGCAACGTTTGGATTGTTGGTTTTCGTTGGCGTTCAAAAAAGCAGTTACGTCGCGGCGGCCCTTTCGATTGTCTGCGCACTTTTGGCGTTCACAATTTCGCGAAAAAAAGGAAACAACAAAAACGAAGCCAACAATTTACTTTCTGATTCCACCATCGGCTCGGACATTGAAACTTCACCCTCATCGTTCAATACTTTCCAAAACACAGGCTGGTTTGGATTGGCTTTCATCAGTGGATTTGGAACGTTGGCTCTTCAAGTCCTCTATTCACGAATGTTCTCGCTCGTGTTTCACAATAGCACTTATACCTTCGGCGTGATCGTTGCCGTTTTCCTCGCTGCACTCGCAATCGGCGCGGCGCTTGCGTCGAAACTGCAAAAACGTTTTTGTCCTCGGTGGCTACTTGGTGTTTCAGCATGTCTCGGAGCGATCACCATCGCGGGTTCCGTGTCTGTCTTTATCGCTTTGACGGACCTTCAGTATTTTTCGTCTGGCGAAACGTTTGTGAAATACATCAGTGGAGCCGTCGGACTGGTCGCCGTCGTTGTTGGGCCGCCCGTCGTCTTTTTTGGAATGATGTTGCCGCTGATTTGGAGACTGGCAGTTTCCTCAGCGACAAAAAGCACCACAAGTTTGGAAAACGCTGGGAAAATTGTCGGCTTGATCACGGCAGTCAACACCATCGCCGCGGCCTGCGGAGCGTTGATGGCGAGCTTTGTTTTATTACCGATGCTTGGATTGTGGGAATCAATCGTCTTGATCGCTGTTGCGTTTTTTGCGGGAGGTTGTGCGGTGCTTTGGCGCAAAAACGATGTCAACATGACCAATCAGCAACCGCAACATTTTCGCGTAACGGCTGGTTTATTTGCGGTTTGTCTTTGTGTTGCTTCAGTGTTTGCACTTTCTAGTCCCGTCGACTTGAAACATGAAGAGGGCAATTGGCAAGACAACTTAGTTCAACGTTGGTCGTCGGCTTATGGCTGGATCGACATTGTAGAGCGAGAAAATACTGGTGTATTTAAAGTCCGGCAGAATCTTCACTATCGGTTTGGGGCAACCGGCAGTAACGTCCGCGAGTATCGCCAATCCCATTTGCCAATTTTGCTTCATCCGAATCCCCAAGAAGTTTTGTTCATGGGTTTGGGAACGGGACTAACGGCCGGTGGAGCGATTCCCCACGCTGAAGTCAAACACATCGATGTTGTCGAGCTAATTCCCGAAGTCGTCCAAGCCGCACGATTTTTGGCAGAACACAATTATAACGTTGTCGATCATGAGAAAGTCGATGTTTACGTGGACGATGCTCGACATCATCTGTTGGCAACGAAAAAAGAATATGACCTGATCGTGTCGGATCTTTTCGTGCCTTGGGAAAGCGAATCCGGATATCTTTATACCGTCGAGCATTATCAAGTCGCCCAAGCAAAGATGAAACCAGACGGACTGTTTTGCCAATGGTTGCCGGTCTACCAAGTCAGCAAGCGCGAGTTTGAAATGATCGCCAACAGTTTTGCGAGCGTGTTTCCCAACACGACCATCTGGTGGGGCAGATTGGGAGCCGGCGCGCCAGTGATCGCTTTGATTGGATCCAATGAAAAATTGAAAGTGGATTCCTACCAACTGGGCGCGAGACTACGAGGGCTTAATCGAGAATTGGGTTCGCTTGATTCTTCCATCGCGACTCCGTTACTAGTTTGGAATCATTACATTGGCGACTGGGACGTTGAAGCGGCTTTGGCCCGAAATCCTTCTCACTTGAATACCGATGAGCATCCGCGAGTTGAGTTTTTGACGCCGATTTCGATTCGCGATCGGAACATGCTGCAGCGTGGATTATTAAAACGCTATTTTGATGAAGTGCTTATGGGGCTCGATTCGACTTCGGAGCTTTCTGACAACGATAACTCGCCCGAGGCTACCCGGTTGCGTCGGATGAGGCAGCGTGAAGGTCTTTAACTGACTCGCTAGGAACCCACGCGATTCTAGTGGTTCGTCAAAGCTGAAATGAACAAGTTTGTCTCAGGGATCTGGGTGCCATGCTCACACGCAGCATGAGCATGCTTACGCTTCCGCGCAAACATGGCACCCGTCGATTCAGGTTTAACGCACCACTATTTGGGAGCGTCTTTGGATGCGCCCTTGGTGTCCTCGGCTTCTTTCACGATCCGTCGATTCTCCGAACCGATAAAAATCGCCAACCCCACCCAAGCCAATGCAACGGGAATTAAAATCCAGGAGAGCGTCGTCATTGCCAGGCCCAATGTTTCGCGTGCTCCGTTGTAGACTTTTCCCACCCCAAAATCACCGCCGCGACGGACAATCGTGTCGATAAAACTTTTGGCTTTGTAACGATCTTCGCGATTAACGGCTGTGAACAAAACTTCTCGCGATGGATTACAGATTCCGTATTCCGCAGCACGACCTAAAACCGAGACCACTGCCAACACTTCGATGGTCGGAGAAATCCCCAACGCGCTGATCCCGATCACGTAGGCAACGGGCAACATCGCCAACGTCCAACCCAAGCCGATGTTTTTCATCAACCAGCCAACGATCACAAACTGAAACAACAACGTCACTGTCGAAACAGAAAAATTAATATTGGCGAAGTACCTGGTGCTCGCAGCTTTTGACGCAGCCGTTTGCAGTACCTCACGAGCCTCAGTCAATTCCGTTTCGTTCAACTGATCGGCGTTTTCGATTTTCGATTCATCAAACTCGACGTCGCTAAATGTAGCTTTGACAATTTCGGCTTGTTGAAAATAGACCATCGTGCTGCAGGTCGCCATGAAGAGGCCGAACATGCAGATCGCGAACAAATATCGAGATTCAAACACGGCCGTGAATCCGGCAAATGGATTGCCACCCGTTGCTTTTCCGCCTCTGGCTGCGTTTTGATTCGGTTCCGCCAAACGCTTGAAAGATTTTTCCATCGACAAGTAGACGAACATCGAAATGATCAACAGGCCAGCAGGAAGCAGTAACAATCTTGATATGCCAATCGGTTCCACCAGTCGAGCGGCAACTTGCGAGCCGACCAATCCGCCGATCGTTCCACCGCCAGCCATCACGCCAAACATCCGTCGACCTTGCTGGGTTGAAAGCATGTCGCTTACAACGCTCCAGAAAAACGACACGACAAATAATCCGTAGACACTGATCCAAACAAAGAACGCGCATCCGACCCAGATTTGGCTGGACTCGGGCAAGCCTTCCATCGCTGCCCAAAAAAGAATCAAGCAAGCAACAAAGAATGAATAGATGCAAGGAACCAGCGTTTTCCGGTGAAACTTTCCCACCAACAGTGAGTAAATCGGAATGGCGATCAACATGGCACCGAACGTTGCACCAAACAGCCACGACAGGGTTTCGCTTCCGTAAGCCGATCCGATCTGTTCCCGAATCGGTCGCAAGATAAAATAGCCGAACAGGATTAAGAAAAACCAAACTGCGCCATGGCGCAAAATCGAACGTTCGTAGTCCGTCATCTCGCCAACAAAACGTTGTTCAAACTTTCGAAGCATGTTGGCCTGGTTGGACGGACAGATTTTGACAGACGAAAAAGAGTTCCCGTTATATAGTCGGGGCGTCTTTCACGAAAGTGGAAACGATCGCTTGAGCCGATGTGAAGGTGAGACAACGGGCGACGGACAAGAATGTCCATCGTACGCGTTACTTGCTCTGATTCATTGGAGCCGCGGGTTGCCGTGACTCGTATTGGGATGCTGGAATCCAGGTCAAGCTTGCCCAATGGCCAGTATCGTTAGCTTGAACTGGACCTTCATTCGAACGGCCGTTGAGCACGATATCGGTTGCCTTCTTTTTCAAACGTTCGACGTGCTCAGGATGTTTTGCGAAAAGATTATTCTTTTCACCAGGATCGTTTTGCAAGTCGTACAACTCCAGTTTTTCCTTTTTAAAAGGCATGATCAATTTCCAATTTCCTTCAGTGATCGCATACCGTCCAGCGACTCCATGATTGATCAATGGCGCTCGGTCGTAATCGAATTTGGGATCGGTTAGGACTTTGGCAAAGCTCTGACTGTCTTCTGCAGAATCAACTGGAAGCGGTTTCCCAACCACTTCTGCCAATGTCGCCAACAAGTCGACTTGACCAACAAGCTTTGTCCACTGGCGTCCGGGTTTTTCGATACCGCCAGGCCAACGAATAAAAAATGGAACGCGGTGTCCGCCCTCGTAGATATCGCGTTTGCCACCTCGGTAAATATGGTTGCTGTGATGGCCGAATTTTTCGACTCGTTGCTTCCATGATCTTTCAGGGCCATTGTCGCTGGTGAAAATAACCATCGTCGACTCATCCAAGCCCGACGTTTTCAAGAAATCGAGAATGCGACCGACGTGGTGGTCTGTCTCAATCACAAATTCACCGTAGCCACCACATTCGCCTTTGCCCCAAAATTCAGGCAGCGGACAAACTGGATAGTGCGGCGAGGTGTAAGGCAGGTAAAGAAAAAACGGTTTCCCGTCTTTGGCATCGGCAGACTTCGATTCCATCCACTCAATCGCTTTATTGGTGAATCGCGTCAAGCACTTGTTATCGATGAAGTCGGGCGCGACTTCCATGCCTTTTTTCTTAAGCACCTTTTTTGTTTCTTCGGGAGTTGATTGGTACGGCGGACGGATACGGTAATCCATATGCCGTTCATTCTTTTTCTTTGCTGTAAACAGAGTCGGCGGAACTTTCGCATGCCGACCTTCGAACCAAGCCAACACGCCATAGTTAAGCGAAGCCGGAATGCCGTAAAAGTAATCAAACCCTTTATCCAATGGCATATCCGCAACGGGCTTAGTCCAGTCGCGTGTTTTTGGCGTGCCAGGAAAATCCATCCCAAGGTGCCACTTACCCACCATCCCCGTGTTGTATCCGTTGTCTCGCAGATACGATGCCATCGTCAGGCGATCATTAGTGATCAAGCATTTGTTCTCCGCTCCTAAAACGCCCCTTTTCAGTCTTGTCCGCCAACAATACCGACCGGTCAACAATCCATATCGAGACGGTGAACATACTGTGTCGGCACTGTGCCCGTTGGTGAAACTGATGCCTTCTTTAGCCAGCCGATCAAGATTCGGTGTTTGCAATTTGGCCCCGTCATTCAAACAGCTCGCATCTCCAAACCCTTGATCGTCAGTGTAAATGACGATGATATTTGGCTTGTCGGTTGCCGCAGCAAAAATGGCAGACGGGAGTTGGATCAAGCAAAAGCAAATTGCCCATGCGATCAGCACTGCTGGACGAAGGTTTGAAAAAAGGCAACGTTTGTTTTGAGTCAGCATGAATTGGTCCGTTTATTTTTTCAGAGTTACTCTCCAAGAATAAACGATCGACATGGAAAAAGCCACGGTCAAACGGAGCTATCCATCGACCTCCATGATGCCTTGCTGAATTTCATTCTTTGCCGAATGAATCAGTCTTCGCGTGAACTCCTGTTGCTTAGGGTTCAGATGATTCCAGTCTAGCTGCTTCACGACCCGCAATGCCTCGCGGGGGCGGGACTGCACGAGCAAGTGAGTTCGAGCCAGCATCAGCATGAATGGAACACGGTAGGTGTCGTAATGTTTAAGGTAAGTCTTCAACACCGGAATGGCTTTTTGCTTCGTTTCCATATCGTCTGATTTGTCAAAACCTCTAACGATTTTGACCAGTTGTGATTCCGACATTTTCAACGATTGATTTCTTCGCCTCAGCATCTCAAAACGCATCAGCGCCATATCGTAGTGCCCTGTCTCGACATAGTGATCGATTTTGGCAAGTCCATCTGCAAGCAACTTTTTCCTTGCCAGTTTTTGCTTTTGGGCTTGTTCTTTATTCTCTTTTTCTTGAGCGATCGTCAGCGTGCGCTGTCCTCGTTTGCCTGCCCAAATCGAAAGCATGTCATAGCCTTCGCAGTCGACTTGCCGATGCTTGATCATCATTACCGCAATCACAAAACCAGGGACCACGCCCATCAAGTGTAAAACTGCAGATGACATTCTGAACATCGTGAATACGGCGACAATGTACTCTAGGCCAATCGCGAAGAATCCAAGCGGAAGGATCCCTATTTGAAAGCTCCCCCAAATAGGCCGGAAAAAGAATATGAAAACGTAAGTTAACGTGATCTCGTTCTCCGGCGCCCAGATCATCGCCATCGCGATCAGGCCGAAAACTACGCCGCTTGCTCCAAGCGAATAATTACCTGGGGAAAAGAGCATCATCAATTGTTCAACCGCACAGGCGGGAACTCCAATCGCAAAGTATATCAAGACAAATCGCCACCAGCCGACCTTGCCTTCAATGATCCAGCCAAACAGCATCAAGCCAATCATATTTCCAAATAGATGCCCGAAGCTGGCGTGCATACATATCGATGAGAACCACGAAATGGGATTGAACGAACCGTATTCCAAGAGAAAAAACTGGGCCAGTTCTGGCATGGCGGTCTGCAGAACAAAGACCACTATGTTGAGTAAAATCAATCCACCAGTTGCGAACGGCCAGTGGTAGATCGGCGCATTGGTTCCCGTCGGAATTAGATACAAATGCAGTCCCCCGGATTTGGAAGTCGGCGAGTTACGAAGAGATATATTCGCGACAGGCTTTACCCAAGGCCCAAGGAATCTTTCGCCCGAACGCAAATTCAAAACACTGTTCGTTTATATGCCTCGGATATTGGAAAAAATGCGCCGATTGATTCGGGAGATTCCTGGTTCACGCTTTGGCCTGACCACTGCTCTACTCTGGCGGTGCAAACTCATTGCTTCCTATGCGGTTGATTCGAATTTGAAAAAAACGAACAGTCATCGGCAACTTGAAACAAGCCGCAAACAGTAGAAACAAGATCGCGCCTGCGACCGGCGATTTCAGGACAGCCATCCATCCGGATCCGATTGCGTTGCCTTCATTTCTCGAAGGCGACTTTCTGTGCGAAGACATACGATTCCGCTGAGCCCAAATGTAATTCAGTGGGCAGTATTGATCCTTGCCGCAACATTACATCCACAAACTCTTTGTGGCGGCGATTTTCGCGCGCGTTTGAGGTATAGTTTTGGTTCGCAAATTTCGTGCGTAAAAACATTCTTGAAAAAAAGATAATGGGGTGCTCAATTGAATCTTGCCAAACCAAACCTGCAACTTAATTCTGCTTGGACTTTAACACTCGGTCTGATTCTGGCATTTTCAGGACTCGGGATCCTGAATTGTGAAGTATCGGCGCAAACCGCAACGGCAACCGCCAATGCGACTGACTGGCCTCGGTTCCTGGGCGCTGACGGAACTGCTTCGGTGTCCGAAGTCAACGTGCCACTGGAATGGTCCTCTGATAAAAATTTGAAATGGAAAGCTGAGTTACCCGGCCCCGGTTCTTCTTCGCCAATCGTTTTGGGCAACCGCATATTTTTGACTTGCTACACCGGGTATGGCGACAAACCGTTTAAGGATTTGAAGACGGCCGATAAAACCGCCGGTGACATCAAGGAACTAATGCGACACTTGATCTGCTTTGATCGAGAGACTGGAGACGTCGTGTGGCAAAAATCGGTCGACAACAGCACCGTCAAAAACGAAGACCCTTACAAGAGCTATATCACTTATCACGGATACGCGACCAACACGCCGATTACCGATGGCGATTCAGTGTTTGCTTTTTTTGGCAAAGCCGGAGTGATCAAATTTGACATGGACGGCAACGAGCAATGGCGCAAGACTTTCGAAGGCGAGCCAAACAAGACGCGGTGGGGCTCAGCGGCAAGTCTGATTTTCCACGGTGACCAATTGGTTGTTAATGCGATCGACGAGTGCGGCAAAATCCTCTCGATGAATAAGACTGATGGAAACATCAAATGGGAATTCGAAACCGGTTCACGAATGGCCTATTCGATTCCCGGACTAGTCAAAACCAAAGACGGAAAAACGGAAATGGTCGTGGCCGTCCCAGAAAAAGTTTTCGGAATCGATGCAGACACAGGGGAACAAAAGTGGTTTTGCAAGACGACACTCGAACATGAAGTCAATGCGGCTGTCATGGTTAAAGATGATGTGGCGTTTATCTACGGAGGATTTCGAGCAGTCGGCAGCCTTGCCGTTCGTGTCGGCGGCAGTGGCGATGTGACTGAATCTCATGTGCTGTGGGAATCAAAAGACACTTCCTATGTTTCGACTCCTGTTATGAAAGACGACCACATCTACTGGGTCGACAAAAGCGGCATTGCCTATTGCGTGGATGCCAAAACTGGCGAACGAAAATACCGAAGCCGTATTCCTGGATTTAGAACCAGCCGTGGCATCAAGATGTTTGGATCGCTGGTCCTGGCTGGCGATAAAATTATTACGAGCAGTCGAAACGCGGGAACGTTTGTCTGGAAAACCGACCCTGACAAATTTACTTTTGTAGGCAACAACAAATTCGACGGCGACGAGTCGAGTTTTAACGGAACGCCAGCAATCAGCGGCGACCAGTTGTTCATTCGCAGCAACAAATTCCTGTACTGCATCTCAAAGTAAAGAACCGAGAGACCTCCAACCCAACATTTCCCCTAATCTCTACGTAAAAGAGGCCAACGGGGAAGGCTTGGAGTCTCTCCATTTTATTTTGCAAATTTCTTCTATCTAGCTAGAAGATTTATTGACTTCGCCACCAGCTGCGGCTAATCTTCTATCCACCTAGAAGGTTTAGCTTCTTTTAACCGCAGGACTGGATATGGCACGCAAGCGAGAAAACGCGACGAAATCGAACGTCAAACCGGCTGAGCTGGAGTTATTGATACTCAAAGTACTCTGGCAGGCGGACCCAGATGAACTGCCGCTTCCAGTACGCGACGTTCGCGCAAAGCTTGGTGAATTGGGAAGAGAACTTGCCCACACCACCGTCATCACGACGCTCAATGTGATGGTCGAAAAAGGTTTCTTGAAACGGACCAAGCACAAGAACGCTTTCCGTTTCGTGCACCAAGTCTCCGAAAAAGACGTGCACGGTTGTGCGATCAACGAAGTTCTTGCTCGCGTGTTTGATGGATCCGCAGAGCATTTAATGTTGGCTTTGTTGGAAAGCAAAAATGTCAACGCTGGTGACATTTCGGAAATCAAAAAATTGATCAACAAGAAAGCCAAAGAGCTAGATAAGTAATCAGAGAGCAAATCGAGTTGGCACGCCGCGGAATAGCTACCGCATGACCAGCTCCGCCACGTCACGTTGAAAGCCAATCAAACTCGTTGGGACGTCTCATGTTAGAAACAATTCAAACCACATCGACCTGGATCACTTGGACGATTCTGCATTTCATCTGGATGGGATTTGCCGTTTGGGTTTTGGCTCAAGGGTACCGCTTGCTTTTCCCGTCAACACGAGCGAAAAGACTGTACCGCGCGAATCTCGTTGGATTACTGGCTCTGATCGCATGCTTGCCCGTTGCCGCAATTTTTGGCGCATGGAGCTGGGAAGCCGACATCCGTGAGCAACATCAATCCGCCAATCACCCCATCGCTGCGGCGGTGAACACTGACCAAGTATCACAAAATAAAAAGCCCAACCTCTCGGCAATGGACAGCGATTCGAACGTCGCGGCCAGTAACACAAACGCAACTAATAAAACAAACAACGACGACACATTCATGGCCGACTCCCCTGCCCTGACCGGATCACTCGTTAGTTCGCCCGAAGCCCCACAATCAAGTTCGCAGTTCGGTTCACTGAGCGAGTCCGTTTCGAAACTGTCTCCGCTGATTGCGATTTGTTATCTGATTGGCATGACACTGATGATGTGCCGTTTGATGGCAATGGTTGTTGGATGTCGCCGAATCAAAAATAAAGCCATCACCAATCAAGACGCAGATTTCTTCAATCGTTTGACCCGTATCGCCAATCAGTTAGGCGTTCGCGCTCCAGCCTTTCGATTGACGACCCGCGTTTCGTCGCCGATGGTGGTCGGATTGCTCAAGCCAATCCTACTAGTTCCGGCAACATTGATCAGCGGGATGACCACTGCGGAATTGGATGCTGTTCTGATTCACGAGCTGGCTCACTTAAAACGCTACGATCATTTTGTTGTCATCTTCCAACGTGTCGCCGAAGCCATTTTCTTTTTCCATCCAGTCGTTTGGTTTTTCAGTCGCGGCATTAGCCAGACGCGCGAGCTTTGCTGTGACGATGTCGTTTTGGAACAAGGGATTCAGCCACTGGACTATGCAAAAGGGCTTTGTCATGTTGCCGAATTTTCGCAAAACAAAAAAGCTCCATTCGCCGTTCCAGCATTGGCCGCGACAGGCGAATCATCGAGTGAATTGCTTGGCCGGGTGAGGCGTGTCCTGGGTGACTCAGCAAATGTAAAGATTGGCCAGTCGCGGTTCGCTGCCTTAACGATTGCAATCATGATTCTCGCGCCGGCCATGGCTATCAGCGCGTTTGCGCTTGTTCCACCGGTGGACTACGAGTTGATCAATTCTTTGAGAAGTGCGCCACCCCAGGAACAAGTTCAAATTCGAAAACTTGGTTTTGTGGTGAAAGGCCGAGTTGTCGATGAAGCAGGAAATCCAGTTGCCAATGCGACCCTGCGAGGTACCCAAGCTTTGAGCGTGCGTGTTGATGCGGTCGCCAATGAGAACGGCGAATTTGAGATTGAGTTCGCTTACAATTTCGACGCGATGATTATTGCTTCTTCGCCTGACAAGCAGACGATTGGCACAGTTAAAACCGATCGAGAGTCATCCGTAAAAACCGCCAGCAAACCGCTTGAATTGAAATTGCGTCCTGCCGTCGCGCATGTCATCACCGTTACGAAGGACGGTCAATCAGTTTCGGACGCTTTGGTTTCAAGCCGCACTATTGGCTATCCGTTTTTGATTGCTGAAGAGAAGACCAATGGCAAAGGTGTTGCGACGTTGCTCTATCCAGCAGGAACAAAAATCGCTTCAACGATGTGTTGGCACGAATCGTTGGGCGTTTGTGCGATCACGACCCCAACCGAATCTCAAGAGAAGGAGGCGTCTTTTGAAATGAAGCTTCTCCCAACTCGAACATGCAAAGCGATTGTGTTGGATGAAAACGAACAACCTGTTCCCAACATTTCTGTTTCAGCATTGTTAAAAAGCCGAGGTGACAATCCAGACATTACGGGTGTCCTCCCCGCATCCGATGAGAAAACGGATGCCAACGGTGAAGTCGAATTCAAATGGCTTCCGCCCGTCAAAGACTACGACTTTAAGCCTGGAATTTTTGGCAATCAGGGTTATAGCTGGAACCAACTTAGATCAATGAAATCCAACAGCCCCTCCAACAAATTGGTTCGTGTCTACGTAGATCGAACCCCCATCAAGACGAAAGTAAAAGGAAAACTCGTTGGCGGCAAAGGCGACTTGAAAAATATCAGAGTCTCCGGGCGCGGATACAGAGACGACACCTCTGATTACTTCGAGTCATTCACAAATTCGAAAGGCGAGTTCGAAATTGACCTCGTGCCTGGGATGCAATATTCCGTTGGTATCACCAATGATCTCTGGGCTTCTGATGTCAGCCTCGTTCAGGCATTCGAAAACAAATTTGTTTCGCTCGACATTTACCCAGCGACGCCCATCACTGTCACTCTAACGTCTGGAAAAAACAAAACGCCCGTGACTGAAGGCGGAGTTCAATTTACTTTCAAAACGAGGCTCTCTGGTCGTAGCCCAACTCAGGTCGTTGGGAACAAGAAGTTTAATGAGAAAGGCCAACTTATTTTTGGCGCGCCAAATGGCTATATCGACCTGAGGATTATCGCCGAGGGATGGAACCTAAAACGAAAGATCCGTGTCCAGCAAGGCAAGCCGCAAAACTTAGTTATCCACGCCCCAGCGATCGGCATGCGAATGATTACTGGAAAAGTAACTGGTCCAAAAGGAGTTGAGGTTGAAAATTGCGATGTCCAAATCGAGGACCAATATCAGCACCGCGATTGGGCTCCTGTCAAAACAAAATCCGATGGAACCTGGTCAGCCGAAGTCGACTCACAACAAGTCGCCGTGTCGGCCTTCACCGCCGACAAAAAGTATGGTGGCATCGCGTTCAAAAAAGAACTTGGCGAGACCATGAAAACCATCAAATTACGCCCGACGGTTACCGTTTCAGGAATACTACTCGATGAAGCGGGCAAACCAATCAAGGAGGCGGAAGTTTGCCAAATGCACAAAACCAACCCCATGTTCGGCGAGGCGAATCGCTTGCCCTATCTTTTCACACGAACCGACAAAGAGGGCGCATTTGAATTCAAGGGCGTGATCACCGGGATACCACAAAAACTTTGCTTGGTAAAAACTCGTGGTAGCTATAGCTTCATCGGAAACAGCAAGGTCTTCAAGCCTGGCGAAGACATAAATGGAATTCGCGCGACCTACGTGGACTACGCCAGACGCGAACGTGAACTCCGTAGCGCGAAACCTAAAAGCACAGCCATCGCCCCTTCCAAACGCGTGACTTTGCCCGAACATTTGCGGGTGATGGCGGCAAAATGCCAAGCCGAATCAATGCACGGTTTAGTGATAATCGCTCCGCAGGACGCTGAAATCAAAAAGCAACTCGAGTCATTGATTGAAATTCCACATGTCGAACCTGGGGAAGATGAAAACCCATTTGAAATTCCAATCGTGCATTTTTTGCCGCAAGCACTCACGGCTTCACCCGACACGACCAAGGAATCGCTTGACCATTTGGCCAAATTGAAAATTGAAATACCAAAAGATAAACAACTCGTTTGTTTTGTCGTCAATGGTGCAGGAGAAAAGATAGACAATCAAACTTTTGACACCCGCCGAGAAGATCTCAAAGCAGCTTTCGAAAAATTCCTGATAAAGAATCTTCCAGCGAAACGGGACGCGAGAAAGCTTTATGAATCGGCACTTGCCAAAGCAGCCAAGGAGGGCAAAAACGTGTTCGTCAAAATCGGCGGGCCGCGCTGTTCGCCTTGTTTGAAAATGGGAGCTTGGCTGCACGAGCAACATTCAATTTTTGAAAAAGACTATGTAATGTTTAGCTTCCATCCTTCACGCTGCGAAGGCGGAAAGAAGCTGGCGACAGAATTGTGCAACAACTACGGAGGCGTTCCGTGGTACACGATCCGGGACAAAGACGGAAAAGAGATCATCAATTCAGAAGGGCCGCTGGGCAATATTGGTTTTCCAACCGGCAAAGACGAAAGTATTGAGCATTTTATCACGATGCTAAAAGAGTCTCGCAAAAATCTTACGGATGAAGATTTAGCGATCCTCCGCAAGTCATTGGAAATGCAAAAGTGAAACGGCGTGGCGCAACTTTACAAGTGCTTTTAAGTCGCGACCTTCATGCCGCCAACTTCTCCAAGTTTGGCGGACCATTTTTTGAACGCAAAGACGCAGAGACGCAAAGATTTTGATTCTGATCTTTGCGTCTTGGCGTCCTTGCGTCTGGCGTTCTTTTCTGGGCCGCTGAAGAAATGCGACATGAACGAGAAATTGAATATCCCGGATCGCTTGCGCCGATGTATTAGAACTCGTCAAGAGTTTTGTATCCTCACGTTGATTTTTGCGCTTGCCGAAAGTCTTGACGACGCATGCTTCCGCTACTGCTTGGGAGATGTCATGCACAGCATGACCTAGTTCGAAATGCACAGCATGACCTAGTTCGAAATGCACAGCATGACCTACTTGGAATGCAGTTTTCAAATCGCGATTTTTTCATTTCGCTAGCGAACCAATTCCATAAAGCCGCGTAAAATCCTTTTCTTTACGCCCAACTGGTCTTTCTGATCTGGCCTTAGGGCGCGAGAAAATTTAATCTTCGGAAGCTTTTTATGCTTCGACCAAAAGCTGTTTGTCAAAAGGAGTTGATAATGGTTTCGATCAAAAATGTACTGGCTGGTTTTTTATTCTGCGTTGCTGCAACGCAAACGATGGTCATAAATGCTCAAGAGTTCGAGCGGGATCCGAATTTCAGAGTCGCAATCAGTCAATCCATTGGCCTGGGAGGATTCACGACTACCACCCAATTCATGCTGGTGGATGAATCTGGTTTTCGATACGACACAATGACTTTGCTGGCCAATGACTCCGTCAAACAGTCGCTAAACCTGTCAGATGAACAAAACGAATTGATCGGTGAAAGTTGGCTGAATACGAAAGAGGAAATGGAAGCCAAGCTACTGAGTGCGATCACATCCGACACAACGAGAGACGAAGTCGAATCCATATTCCTTGCCCACCAGGCTGAAGTGCTTTCGCTGATGAATGAAGACCAAGCTGAACGATTCGAAGCAATGAAGGCTGGCCTTGCAATCGAAAGCGTTGGGATCGCAAAGTTCCTAAGTACAAAACGTACTCGCGAAGAATTTGGACTTACCGATGCACAAGTGGAAAAAATCGACAAACAGGGAGCTAAATTCGAAAAGAACCTGAAGCTTGAGTTACGTGAATTGATGCGTCAGTCAAACCTGGCGCTGATTGGAAAACTTTCCGACGCACAGCAACAGGCTTTGAAAGAACTGCTTAACGAAAAACAATTCAATGGCCTTATAAATTCAAGTCTATTTGCCTCGCGCAAACTGGCGTCATCGGATTCGCCTTATTTGAACGACTCCAGGAACCACACCGAACTGTTTGTCGCATGCCTTGCTCGAAAAAATCGTGAGCAAGCAAACATGACCGATTCTCAATATGCCAAAATGCGCGAACTACGTCGTGATGCAAAAAAACTGACAGACTTAGAATTCGAAACGCGATTGAATGCAATTCTGTCCACCGACCAAATCGACGTGTTGGCAATCGCTGGCATTGTAAAGCAAATCAAAAAACACGGATCCGTAAACTCGATCAGCAATGGAATTCTCGCGAACAAGCTTGGGTTAAGCGACGAGGAACGCGAGAGTTTATTTGCGTTTGGTAATGAGCTTCAGGAAGATCTAAAAAACAATGCGAGAATCGCCAAGAAACAATTGGTTAGAGAAACGTTTGAATGCCTTTCGGGTTCCCATGTCGAACAACTGAGTGAAATTGTTGAATCGGCCGATCCGTTTACGTCTCTCATCAACACGATCAATTGATGACTGACTGATTATCGCGTTTACTTAACTCGATATCCGAGTTTAAATGACAGCCTAATTTGAGCCTGAAGCATTTGACTCATTTGCGGTCGTCGAATTCGCAATTAGTTCACGCACACGTTCGATCTCCATTAACACTTTATTACGAAAAGGTATGTTCTTAATTCGTGTTGCGATGTCGGCCAGCCAATCAGCAAGCCGTGTGGCATCCTCTTTTTTGCCGGTATTAGAATATGCTGCAATCGAAGCGATCGCTACTTTGAATGATCTTTCTCCAATCGGATATTCAGAAAGTGATTCAAAAAACAATTGAACATCAGTGCGGGAATTTTTTGAGTTTTCTTCAATTCGCTCAAGCAACGTCAGCAAGTCAAATTTTCGGATTCGAAGTCCTTCCCGAAAAACTTCGGATACTGTTTTGATTGATTGACTCGGATGCTGCTCATAAGTAGCGAGAACATTGTCAATGAAACGCGTTAACTTCTCCGACTCAACATCTATGCCTTCGAATTCTTCGCCTTTTTGATCTTTAATGGCCAGTACCATATCTGCGTAATGAGTCGCACTGGTGAGATCATTCAGAATTTTCTCGGAGCGATTTTGGAACTCCGTTTCCACTTCTTCAAGCTTGGCCAAACTAGGCGTTTTAAGAATATCAAAGGCGGGAATCGCAGCCAACGCAAAATTGGCTCTGGCTACCACTGTTTCATTTGGATCGTTGAGGTGATTTTCGGCAAACTCGATCATTTGAGACCGCGTATGTTCGAATCCCAATTTGAACTCGGCGTTTTGCCAATCGGATTTGCTTAGCGCGTGTAGCAGGGTCATAGTCGCATAAACACGCTGGGACTCCGTGACGTCGAGTTCCAAAACTCGTCTGGCCAAATCGGCTCGCTCTTTATGAAGTTGAGTGAAAGTGGCCGATCGCTTTTTTGGATCCTCAGTTTCCAACTCCATCAACTTATCAATGATCTCAATTAGCGAGCCGGATTCCAAAATCTGATTCACTGAAACTGAATCACCTTCATCGGATTGAGCAGAGCTGGTCGTTGAGCTTTTATTTGCTTCAACTTTCTCTTGGCCCTTTGACGGCTCTTTTGCGATATAAAAAATCAAAGCACCAAGCGCGACAGTCAAAACCACACCAATCAAATAACGCTTGTATTTAGCGAACATGAACTTGGCACGGCGATGTTTTCGTTTGTGATTGCTTCTTGAATTGTTGATGGGGCACCAAAAAATTGACACGTTCACTAAAGCTAGACTAGTTCATTTCGCAATAAGTTCAAATTCTCAAAAATTCGAAAATCGACGTTGTTAAAGTGGCAGTTACTCGGGGGCGCAAAACCAGTCCGCATTTTTGCACTTCCTAACAAGCGTGTTGGCGTATTTCATTTTGAAGAAATTATTGCTGCAAGGCGACACTGGCAAGGTGTCCAGCAATTTTCAGCTTTCTTGAAATACGTCGCGAAACCAAGTGAAAACGTAATGTTTCTTATTCCATTCTATGGTTACGTTTCCGTCAACTAATGTCACGCCATAATGCGTGAGTGCCAACTCGCTGTGGTTTTTCACTTGTGTTTCATCCAGCCCATTGGCAAATCTCCGGGATTCACTGAACTCTACATTCAGCTTAATCCTCTGATCCTTCCAACGATGTCATCCGACTGTTTTTTCTAATCTCAAATTCTTTCCATACAAAAATCCAAGGAATTCTCAACATGGCCGTAGCTAAGTATCTTACCGAATTCATCGGGACTTTTTTTCTTGTCCTGACCATCGGACTAGTCGTTACTCAAACAGGTGATCAAGGTGCAATCGTCAATGCACTGGCAATCGGTTCTGCTCTCATGATCATGGTTTACATGGGCGGTCACGTTTCTGGTGGACATTATAATCCAGCCGTAACACTTGCTGCCACAATGCGAGGAGCTTGTAAAATTGCTGATGTGATTCCGTACTGGATTGCTCAGGTTGGTGGTGCGATTGCCGCCGCGGTCGTCGTTAGCATCATCGTTCCCGCGGGAGTTGCGGACGCGGCTGCCAGCGGAACCGCTGATGTCGTCGCCGCAACACCTAACTTTTTTGGCCCGGCCCCAGGCGAAGGCCACTCGGTAACTTCACCCGGCCCATGGTTGGTTGAAATCTTGTTCACATTCGCGTTGGCTTTGGTTGTCTTGCAAACTGCGACTTCATCAGGCACTTCTGGCAATTCGTTTTACGGTCTGGCAATTGGTTTCACTGTAGTGGTTGGAGCCTATGCAGGTGGCGGCATCTCAGGTGGTGCATTCAACCCGGCAGTAGGTATTGGACCCAACTTGATCAAAGGAACGATGGGCGGAGACCCGTCAGCGATGGGGAACTTCTTACTTCACATTGCCGGTCCGATGGCAGGTGGAGCCCTGGCCGCAATTGTATTCAAGTTGCAAGAGGCATATGTGGTAAGCCAAAAAGAAAACGACTAATCCGTTTTCCTCTCTCAACAAAAAATAACAACTTAGCGAAGTCCAAATTGGGCTTCGCTCTTTTCGTTGTAGCTGGGCTCGCCAGAGTTCAGGCGTCCTGGAAATTCGCTCCGAATCGAACATACTCACTCACGCAGTGGAAAATCGCACCTACTGGACGAAGGCATCACTTGGACCGATCATGAACGGATGATTGCAAAAATTTACTTATTCGTAACGGCCTTGGTCTATTTCGCGCTGGCTATTTGGTGCACCGTTTCTCCAGCAGCGACTTCTCAAAAAGTCGGATTCCAACTCAAAGAAGGGTCAGGCCAATCCGAGTTCATGACGGTATTCGGTGGATTGGAATTTGGCCTCGCATTGATTTTGCTTTGTTCGATTTTCCGCGCCCAAACGGTGACGTACGGCTTAATCGCGTGCGTGTTGATTCACGGATCACTGGTGCTATTCCGAACGATTAGCCTCTTTAGTTTTAGTGGGATCGAGCCAATGACTTACAAACTGGCGATGGGCGAGTGGATCATTTTCCTACTCGGGCTCGTCATCCTCTGGCTTAATCGCACACCGTCAGCAACTGGATAATGTTCGCCCACAAACCCGCCAGCGACACACTGCTTACTTAAGATTCAATTGCCAACTCACGCCAAATTTATCGCTGACCCAACCGAACTTTTGGCTGAAGCCGTAGTTGTCGATCGGCATCATGACTTTGCCACCATCGGCGAGTTTGTCGAATCTCTCTTTAAGCTGTTCCTCGTTTTCGCAATCAACAAAAAATGAAAACGATGGCGTAAAATCGAAATCATGTACGGCCGGACTATCAATGCACTTGACTCGTTGACCGGCAATGACGATCTCGGCAAGCTGGATGGTGCCTTCTTTTCCGGATTCACCTGCCTTGTACTTATTCATGCTTTCAATTTGCACGTCAACGAAAACGTCTTTGTAGTGGTTGATCGCCTCTTCGGCACGTCCAATAAACATCAAGAACGGTGTAACTCGGGGAACTGTGCTCTCGTCGGACTTGGTCATCGTTCCGGTCATGTAAGTCTCCCATTCCTTTTTGTCGTTGAACATTTGTGCTTGCACGGCGATTTCTGTCGCCGATTTGAATTCGTAAACGTCACGAAAGCGACGTGTCTTTTTCGGATCATTCCAATCTGGCCCGTCCGCATTGAGGATAAGTTTCTTGCCAGTCGCGTCAACCTCTCCCACGTATTTCCAAGTGTGAGAAGCAACCGAATCAACCCAGGTTCCGATGAACTGCTTCTTCTTCACATCATAGCCAAGCGTTTGTACAGCTTGAAAAGAAGTCCCGTCAAACTCGCTATCAAACGTGTTAACGACCCATTGCTTCCCAAGCGATGCAGACTTCATCGATCCTTTGTGTGTCTTGGCTGGATTTCCATCTTGCGCGGGAACATTGGTGACGGATTGCCAACTGCCTTCAAATTGCTTTAACCACTCAAATCCCGATTTGGATTTTGCCGTTTCAGCTTTAGCCGTTTCAGCTTTCTCGTTTTCGGTTTGCGATTCTTGTGCAAAACAACATTTTGAAAATTGAGACTGCGGGAAACAAAACGCGACTAACAAAAAGAAAATAAATGATCGTAAAACCATGCTCATGCCTGCCACTTGTCTGTAATCTCGTTCACTATTGTTTTGAATTGCCGGGGTTAAGTATGACTTCGACTTGGCAATGACTGCAACCCAACCAAGCGATTATGTTAAAAACCCAAAGGGGTTTTACTCCAAAGCCCAGTGTCCCGGAAAGTTGCCTAACACGAGAAGATTGATCGACCATGTACCTTTGCCAGTCGTGACTCATTGTGAAGTATGTTAATCGGTTGTGTCGTTGTACAATGGAGATCGCATACAAGGATGTGCCGACTGCAACCGCTCTTAAAAGCACAGTTGGGCCCGAAGCGGAAAATTAAAAACCGTCATCAATAGAACGGAAAACGTTGCGATTTTTTTTGACAAGTGGAACCGCATTCTTTGCTGGCGCGTTGTCCCTGGTATCACAGATCATTGGTTTGCGGATCGTATCACGGGAGCTATCCGCTTCCGAACTGACAGTGGCCTCGGTGCTTGTTTGTGCGTTGTGTGGATTGTCGCTTGGCGCACTGATTACGGGGCGAATTGCGGATCGCAAAAGCTTTAAACCACCGTCCAATGACGCGAACTCTAAACAGTACAAGCGTAGTGGATTGGCTCGCGGCACGTTTATGCTCGGCAACATTTTGCTTGCGCTGGCTTCCATTGCCGTTCTGTTACTGGCTCTAGTGGGTAGTGGATTGGCAGGGTGGTTGGCGAGCAGTAACGGAGAAGCGCTACAAGTGCTTTTCTTTTTGCTGGTAACCGTTTTTCCGATCAACATTTTGCTAGGCGGGATCGTGCCGGTGTTGACCAAGGCGATGGTGGTCAAGTCAGTCGACGACGTGCAATCGGCTTTTGGCTGGGTTTACGCTTGGGAGACGTTTGGGGCAGCCGTCGGAGCGTGGGTTGTCGTTTTCGTAGCCGTGCCGTCTCTGGGAGCCAGGAACTCATTGTTGATTACGGCGGCCATCGTTCTGACTTGGACTGCCTTGGGTCTACTGCTTGGAAAAAGCCCAACCGAATTAACTGAAACTGACAGCCAAGAATCAACAGCTACAAAAAAAGCAACAACAGCCACGTCCGACATTGCCGATCAGAATGAGATTGCTCCCCAAGACAACCGTCCACAACACACCACGTTCCAGTTCCGCTGGTTACTACTGTTCGCAGCATTGGCCAGCAGTTCCGCCAGTTTGGGAATGGAGTTGGTATGGCAACGATACTTCGCCGTTGTGTTCGGCTCGGATTCTCACAGCTATGCCGTGGTGGCAACCGTATTTTTGGTCGGAAACTCAATCGGTGCGTTACTCGCATCTCGCATTTTTCGCGTTCGTCGTGCCAGTAGGCAACTCTATCAGTGGCAACTTTTGCTTGTCGCCGGAGCCATTCTCGTTTCGGTTTGGTCGCTTGGGGTTTGGTTTCGGCTGGAGACGTTGCAGTGGGTCTTGGGCTGGCTAAGTCAGTCTCCGCTGTCAGGACGTTTGGCGATGGCGGTTGCGGTTTTACTTTTGCCGGCGATCGTGATCGGTACCGCGTTACCCGTGTTGGTTAAAATTTGGTCCACCGAGCAAGCTTCACTGGGAACGCAAGCGGGACAAATCTATGGGTGCGTGATTGTAGGGAACGTGGTTGGCATTTTGATTTGTGCCTGCTGGTTGATTCCTGCCTTTGGCCTGCAAGTGACCGCGATTTGCCTGGCGTCAACTTGTGCCGCGGCCAGTGTCGGACTTTGCTTTCTGACGAGACTTCAACCTCGCACAAAACGATCCTTTGGAAGTGTTCTGTCGTCAACAGGATATTGGGGCGGCGTCGCCGGCGTGATTGGTTTGGCGGTTTTAATTTTCAACTCGCCGATACGACCTGGGCTTTCTGATTCTGGCGACTGGATTGTTGACCACTATGTTGAACGGGCAACGCATACGGTGGCAGTTTTACATGCTGCTGATTTGCCCTCCAATAAACGGCTGGTGGTCGACGGGGTCACGATTGGTGAAAGCGGCGGTGGTGTCGATGAAAAGCAACAAGTGTTGGCGCATTTGCCTTTTATGATCGGTGATGCGAAACGGCCGAACGTTTTGACAATCGGCTTGGGAACGGGCATCTTGGCGGGCGAGTTGGCAGCCAATGACCAAGTGGAATCCTTGACCTGTGTTGAACTGTCGTCGGCAGTAATTGAAGCTTCAAAGTGGTTTGCAAAAGAGAATCGCGAAGTGCTCAGCCGACCAAATTTTCAACTCGTTCACGGCGACGGTGTTCGTTACTTAAGAACGGCCACTACTAAATTTGATGTGATCGTTTCCGATGGCAAATCGAGGCCTGGCGCGGCGACGAACCTACCGTTTTTCTCAGAGGAATACTATCGAATTTGCGCGGAGGCACTTTCCCAGCGTGGCGTGTTCGTGCAGTGGGTTTCATTGAGCTGCGACCAGCGCGAGATGGAAACGATCCTAAAGACGTTTTGCGGAAATTTCCCTTATGGCCACGTTGCAGTCGCTGCGCCGGATTCGGTTTACCTGGTTGGGTCACGTTCTCCCATCTCGTTTCATCCGACATTGATTGAAAACTACTTACAAAGTCCGTCAACAGAAACGCTTAAGTCATACCGCTGGGCTCATGCTGACGATGTGTTGACGATGTATTGGTTAGACCAAACTGTGATTCAAGCTGCATTTGCTGACGTGCCATCCAATACTTTTGATCGACCGGTGTTAGAGAATTTTGCATGGTCTTCGCACGGATATTCGTTATCACGAAAGCAAACTCAATTGCCAATGATCCAGCGATTGATGAAAGAAGATGAACGGTCTATGCTCAACGGCTTGCCGTTGGCTGATTCGGAATTAACAGAGACAGCAAACTTGGTCGCGAATGGGCGACAGGCGACAGCCGAATTAATGGCGGCGGAAATGATCCTGTTCGCTAACGAAAAAGACTGGCTGGACCGAGCAACCGTTCATTTCAAGAAAGCGCTTCAGTTGTTGCCTCAGATGAATCAACAACTGCATGTTGTCAAAGATTTTCGTGTCCTGGCTAATCAAGCCAAATTCGCTAGAGATATCAGTACCGAGTTTTCGGCGCTGTTGAATATTTCGGAGCTGAAAGGGACGACTGCCAGCGACGAGCATCGGCTAGGCGAAATCTTGACGGATCAACATCGAGGTGATCTTGCGCTTCAGTATTTCTACCGCGCTGTTACGCTTTCGGATCGGCATCCTCGCTACCTGATTGGTTTTGGACAAGCGTTACTGTTGCAGCAAAGAGCCTCAACGGCGCTTGACCAATTTGAGCAAGCGATCATGACTCTTGAGGCAGCCGATGAAGACTCGAATTTCCCTGAAGAGCTGAAGCCGCGTGCTGAATTTCTGAAAGGGATCGCCTTGATAAAGCTTAGAAAGACGGCGGCCGGCCAAAAAATTGTCGTGGACATTCTCAAGGATCATCCAGAATTTAGAGAGATCTATTTTCGATATATTAAATAGAAGTAACTGAGTGCGGAGCGCACACCCAATCTCAAGGGCGAATGTACAACCTGACAGACCTCGGAAGCAGTTCATCTTCCAGCCGTTTCATTTGCTTCTCACTCAATATTTTCCCGTGGGTATTTGTTATGCCCAGTTGACTCAGGTCTTTCAGTGCCAGAATCTCATCGATGACTTGGTTATCAATTGAATCTGGATTAATTCTCAACGACTTCAACTTGGGAAACGAACTGACGAACCCTGGTTCGATGTGGCCAGCATTTTCAATGTAAAGTCCTTCAAGATTCAGGTAGTGTGTAATTTTTGTCTTTTTTGAATCAAAGCGGAATGAACTACACATGCTGATAAACCTGATACTCCCACCGTCGATCTTCGCCAACAAAGCATCAACCTCTTGACTGTCCTTACAGTCCACCCAGATGAATTCTAATTTAGAAAGTTCATTAATGCCCCTGGCCACCATGACAGGGTCTTTTAGAGAAGTAGGGCCTGCCGAACTGTAGTTGCTTAACCTGATGGCAGATATTCGGTCGAATAATCCCATGTCAGTAACACTATCTACTTTGACACCCCGTTGAAACGAATTCGTTGCCCAAACATGTCGAAGCCGGTAGTCCGTCAGTCTATCCAACCAAATTGGAACGCTGGAAACAAAATCAATTCCAATTGCAGGCTCGGATTGGAGACTTCTTACGACTTCCTGTTCGCGGTTTCGCGCTCGATCGTAAAAGGCATATCCGGCCAGCCAAGTACAGGCCAGAGCAAGCAGAGCCAAAGAGACCCGTATCGACAGTTGCGTAAAACTGACACGACGGAACTTTATGAATCTAAAGCAGAAAAGAATGGCAACCGAACCGAAAACCCAAATTGCTAAATCAAGAAACAAACCAATCCAGCGGACTTTGAAAAAAACTTCATCACCTTGAAACCAGGGATAAGCTTCCCAACGCGACCAAAAAGATGCTGCCATGGGTGGAGAATATTGTGGTGAAAAATTCGTCTCCATCTCCGCAAACCGGAGTACCGATTTTTCGTTATAACGTTTGTCGAATTGTTTCTGCGCCACCTCTTTAGCATGCGTCCAATTTTCGCTCGACGGTCGTACCGTCGTGGTTGCTTGCACTAACTGTTTGTCCAACCAGACCAATGGCCAGCCATGCTCAGTCGTCATGCACTCGCATAGCATCATTCGGTCAATATTTCGAACCTCGCCTGGAATCGCCAAAAGCAAAAAAAATGTTGACCAGGCAAAAATCGCGCAGCTGCCAATAGCCCAGACCAATTTGCGCGACTCTTTCATATCTCGCGGCTCGTGTTCGACTTGGCTGGCAATATCCTTCATGAAGATCAATTGTACCCAAATTAGTCTCGTTTAGCCGGGACGAAACTCCGTTGCCAGCCGGACATCGAAACCCGCGCCTGCGAGATCTGTTTCTGTTGTCGTCGATTGACGAACTGTCCATTTGAACAAAGCGACTCAAAAACATGACTAGTCGGTCACGTTTTTTTGTGCAAACACAAACCTCTATAATCGCAAGCGTCACTTCTCGAATTCCATTGTTGCTATCCCTTGATGGCACATAGACTCATATGCCGCTGTTCCCCAGAGAAATCGAAATAATTGGCGAGTGCCTGAGTGCGGCCGCTCACGGACCTTTTTTTCCAGATGGAGAATTCAGCGCGGTATTTGGAATAAGCCTCGAAGAAGTAGCTCGTGTCGCCGGCGAATGGCCAGTGGTGATAGAAAACTCAGAGATTGCGGACATTGCCGTCAACAACTCCTTCGCCAACCTCATGGGCTATCCGATCAAGCCCGACAAAATGGCTTGCTGGGAAGAGTTCATCTCGGTCCCCCGCGAGGAACTGAAACCAATCTTTAAAACCTGGCGCGAATCGATCGAGTAGCCAAGCTCAGACATCGTATCGGAACATCGACCTCGCCAGTTTTGAGCACTTGAGATTGACGTTACCCGGATTCAAAAGGCAGCCAATCGCCCCACTCATCCTTGCGGCCTTCTTTGTGCCAAATGGTCTCCATAAATTCATGATGGCCCAATCGAGTAACGCCTTGCTCAAGCGAACCGACCAGCGCCCAATTATCGTTATTTTTTGAAAAGGTCGTGGAGAACCAAAGTCCAGGAAGCGCCTTACTTTTAATGACTCCGTTTTCGTCAGGCACAATTGTTTCAAAGCCTTTACCGTCGTGCCGATTCCAATGGCATGTTTGATTCTCGTCGGCAATGACCGCAACGTATTCCGTCACGCCAAACCGCGCAAAGGCTTCCTTTCGTGTCTCATACTCAGGCAACTCATCAACGCCAAAAACATCCAAGACAAAATTCGGCGGCCCCTTAAAAGCGTGCTCAATTGGCTCGCATTGCGCCAGACGTCCATGATTCACCATCGCGACGACACCGGGCACAAACCGCGTGTCGTCATCCAACTCAACAGGCACATGCAGACAAACGTAAATGCCCGGTGTCGAGTGACGATAACGGTTAATATAAAAAGATAGATCCGTAAGCAGGACTGATTTTGAAATACTCAATTCAGGCATCGTTAAAATGTCCTTTCCGGTTAACGCTTGCGACCGACAACGACTGATTGCAATCCGCTCCATTCCGGTTTGATCTCTACGATGTCAAAAAAACGACCCCACGTCCTCTCCAAGTATTCATTGGAATGAAAAACCAATGCGCGGTAGGGCCCGACGTTGCGAAACCGGAACACTTTGTGGCCGTTGGGAATATCGCCTTTCATCGCGTCGTTGGTTTCAGGAAAATTCGTCTGAAGCCGATCGAGCAAGTGATGCTCTGTGCCACTTTCATAAGCGTTCTGCAAAATCTTCCAGGTGTCTTCGTTGTGAACAGAAAGGTAAACGAGCCCAGTCGGTTTTAAGATCCGGTGTATCTCAGCCAACCAAGCCGTTTCAAACGTATCGATATGAGTGAACACTGAAAACGCAGAAATGACATCGATTGACTCATCCATGATCGGCAACACTGGCAAGCAATGATTATGAATGACCTTCAAATTCGAAGGCAGGAATTGGTTCATCCATTTGATATGCCTCCCATTGAGGTCACAGCCCCAAAGATTCTTGACGTCGCTTTGGGCGCAAAAATGTCGTAAAATTCGCCCGGACGCACTTCCAAAATCAAGGTAAGAATTCAAATCGACGTTGTGTTGATCGATGACTTTTCGCAAAAGCAAATATTCCGAAAGCCCATTGAGGTAGTAACCCGGGTCGTTGTTGGCTTGGTAATCTTCACGATCACGCCAGTGTGGGATCGGATAAGAATCACGCGCCACAAAATCAGCCAGAGGCTTGCCATCCAATTGCTGCTCGGTCAAACGACTTGGTTTGTCAAAAAACTCAATCGGCATTTCGCATGGTGGAGGCACGTTTTCAAACGGCTCGTTGGAATTATGGTTCCGCGAAATGTCTTCTTCCCAAGTCGGCATCCGATACTGGGAAAAGTCAAACGGCTCAGGCGGCTCAGGCTCAGGATTAATTTTGGCGCGAAACGGCCGGGCAAGTTCTCTTAAAATCTTTTTCAATTGGGGAAGCTAGGTTAGAACTCGAATCAAAAACACATCCCAGCATAGCATTGTCAGGCGCGACTGTGAATTTTAGTCCCAAGCAAAGCCGTGCCCAAGACAGGCTTTCGATCTGGGATTGCCAGAATCAGGACTTCGCATGAAAATACGAAGCTAACTTGAAACTTGAAAGGGCATTTCGTGGGCGAAAACACAGAAGTTGAAGAACGCTTAAAAGCAATCATGGAACATCCGAGCTATCGGTTGGCATATATGGATAGCGATTTCATTCGCAGCGACGACTTACGTCCACTGCGATTGGAACTCGAATTGCTTAAACCAGAAATGTTCCTCGACGATCTGGGAATCCAGTCGACCGTCGTCGTGTTTGGAGGAACGCAAGTTTCACCACGCGAAGAAGGCGGAAAACTCATGGCCGAAGCCAAGGCCGCGATCGCTGCCAAACCGGACGACCACGAAGCCAAACGGCTCATGATTCGCGCCGAACGCGTTTTGTACAAATCTCGCTACTACGAAGAGTGTCGCGAGTTTGCCAAACTTGTTACTAACTACAACAAGCAATTTCGTGACGGTGAGTTCATCATCAAAACAGGTGGCGGTCCCGGCATCATGGAAGCCGCCAACCGAGGCGCGTTTGAAGCGGGTGGCAAATCAATGGCGCTCAATATCACTTTACCGTTTGAGCAGACCCCCAACTCCTACATTACTCCGGGGATGTGTTTTCAATTCAACTATTTTGCCATCCGCAAAATGCACTTCTTGCTTCGCGCCAAAGCACTGGTTTGCTTTCCGGGCGGTTTTGGAACGCTGGATGAATTGTTCACTACGTTAACTCTGCGCCAAACCGGTCGCATGCAGGAAATTCCAATCATTCTTTACAGCAAAGAATACTGGGATGGAATCATTGACTTTCAATTCCTGGCAGACGAAGGCGTTATCCAAGACAGTCATCTCGATCTGTTTCAATACACTGAAACACCAGAAGAAACTTGGGACGTAATCAAGAAGTATCACGACGTCACTGAGTAAGCTTCAAGTTGAATCCGTTCGAAGTAAATAGATTCGCATGATGAGCTGAAATCAATACGCTGATCGGTTTTCACTAACCAATCAATGCAGACGTGATTTTCTGTTTCTCAGTTGGCCGACGCAATCGATACGGCTGATCGCATCCGTTCACGCAACAAGGTTCGGAATGCGGTTTGACGTCGGTATTGATTTTCGATTTATAGTTTTGGTTTTGTTTGGATGTCATCATGAAGCCTTGGAGACTTGACGAAAGCAATTACGCTTTCATTAAAGAGCAACAGTACGAAGTAGCCGTGTTGCCCTTGGGCGCGACTGAGCCGCACAACCTTCACTTGCCCTATGGGACCGACGTTTTCGAAGGCACGATCGTCGGTGACAAGATTTGCGAAGCGGCTCACAACGCGGGTGCGAAAGTCATTTTGTTGCCAACGATTCCGTTTGGCACCGAAACCAACATGCGCGAGTTTCCACTAGCGATCAACTTGAACCCATCGACGCTTAACCGAGTGATCGAAGATGTGGTTGAGTCCCTGCTGGGATCCGGGATCAAAAAAGTCGTATTGCTCAACAGTCACGGCGGTAATGGGATGAAGCCATTTCTGCGTGAGATGTCGGGAAAAAATGAAGCCCATTTGTTTTTATGCAATTGGTATCAAACGATCTCTGATGTCTATCTTGAGATCTTCGAGAACATGGAAGACCACGCAGGCGAAATGGAAACATCGTTTGGATTGGCTTTCTTTCCCGATCTGGTGGCCCAAAATCCAGACGGAACGCTGGCTGCAGATGACGGTGCGACGGCCGACTCCAAACTGGAAGCTCTCAACGAGGGCTGGGTCTCGATTACCCGTCCGTGGCATTTGCTGACCAAGAACTCGGGTTCGGGCAACCCGCTTGCGGCGTCTGCCGAGAAGGGCCAAAAGATGATGGATGTATTGGTCAAACGGCTTGGGAAGTTTCTGGTTGATCTTTCGAACGAAAAAATCACCGACCGATTTCCTTACTAATGGAAAAACTGGCGTCAAACAGTAGAATGCGTTGACCACCAGCGAGGTCAGGACTAGAATTCTGCCTCACAAAGCAGCAAATGAGAGGTGCAAAACGGTCAAAGATTGCCAGCGAACGGATGAAAATCCCAAGTGTTGGCGAACCACGTTTGGCCCGATCACTCATTCTTATGGTGACTATAGTTCAATTGGTTAGAGCACCGGATTGTGATTCCGGAAGTTGCGGGTTCGAGTCCCGTTAGTCACCCTTTTAAAATCGCCCAGGAACGTTGGTTCCTAGGGCTTTTTTTGATATAAGACGTTCACTGACGACGATGGCGTTACGTTGAACATTCGCGGCAAGCTCGATGGTTCCTGCATCGTATGATTCTTTATGATCCCTTGAAACCAGCCAGCGAACAACAACGAGGATCACCCATCACCTTCCAGCTGCTGCCGCAAATTCAAATAATTGTTGGCGACTGTTTGGGTATTCAGATGATCCGGCCCCAAACTGACCTCGAAGATTTCCAATGCTCGCCGCATCAACGGTTCCGCTTCATCAAGGCGATTGGTGGCCTGAAGTAACTGAGCCAGATTGTTGAGGTCGATCGCAACGCTTGGATGCT
>CAYUWY010000013.1:0-81144 GCA_964448575.1 uncultured Pirellulaceae bacterium | reverse complement strand
CCTTGCCAAACGAGGCTTCGTCAATTTCCAATGCTCGCCGCATCAACGGTTCCGCTTCCTCAAGGCGATTGGTGGACTGAAGTAACGACGCCAGATTGTTGAGGTCTCTCGCAACGTCAGGATGCTCCTTGCCAAACGAGGCTTCGTCAATTTCCAATGCTCGCCGCATCAACGGTTCCGCATCGGCGAACCGAGCAAAAATGTATTGCAAGGCTCCTAGTTCGCCTATTGCGTACGAAAGCGACTCTACGATGCTTTGCACTGATTCAGGAGCGGGCGTACCGGAGTCTTGCAAGAGATCGTCAACAATCGGATTGGCGAATGAAATGACCGATTCAGCGTGAGGGTAGAACTCATTCAGCCAGTTTCGCGACTCCAAGTTTGTGCCATGGTCATTGGGAATAACGGCTCGCATCAAATGAACGCATTCCACGATTCGCTCGCAACGTACTTTCTGAATCAACTGTTCTCGGTAAACTTCCTGAACCAGACGATGAATGGAGACCAGTCCGTCTTCGCGTCGGATCAACGAGAAAGCGAGCAGTGCCTTAAGGGCATCGTTACACAGGAGTTTATCGCTAATACGTTTCTCAAGAACTTCGACCGGAAAATTGTCGGCGTCGACGAAGGCCAAGATCGTCATGATGTCGTCAACGGCCGGGCAAAGAGCGACAGCGGCCTCAAATGAGGGTTGCCAAGTCGCGGAAACAATCGCGTGATAGTCTGCTGCCTTTTCGGCGTCAAGTAACGTCAGGCCCGCACTGTCCAGCAGTTCCAGATACTTCGACAGTTTGATGCTGGAAGCTGCACAGTAGGCGGCAGCCACTTCTAACGCCAGTGGCAGATATCCCAGACGTTTGGCAATTTCTTTGGCAGTGGGCGTGTCTTTGTCATTGGAGCGATCCTTAAGTAACCTTTCTGCTTCCGACTTGTTCATGACATCAACGGGAATGGTTTCCGCTTTACCAGTCCAGTTTCTACTGCGGGAGGTAATCAGGACATCCCCGGTTCCTTCAGCCGGGAGCAGCCCGGAAAGGGAATTTGAATCAACTGCGTTGTCGTAAACCAACAGCCAGCCATTGATCGAACTCAAGTGTTGCCGGACGCTCCCTGCGAACTGTTCCAGATTCTGATTGGGTGGCAGTTCAAGTTGCGTACCCAGACTGGCCAGGTCGGTCAGGATCGTTTGCGTTTGCTCCGCGTGAATCCACCAAATGATGTCGTAGTTATCGCCATGCTGCTTGACGTATTCCATCGCCAGTTGCGTTTTTCCCACTCCGCCCAACCCATGGATCGCCTGCGTTTGCGTGATTGCGGATCGTCTTTTCTTGCCGAGCCCTTTTTTCAGAGCAGTCATTAACTTCTTACGTTCAATGTACCGGCGGTGCAGGTTGATTCGTCCGGCAAAATTGTTGATTCGCGTTTTTGGAGCGGCAGTACTCTCAATTGGAATGTTCTTTTCGGATCGCTCAAGAACCACGTCTACTTTTTCGTGCAGCGATTTAAGTTCTGGCTGGATATCGCTTGTATTCGCAATGATCGTCTGAGTGTTGTTCTTGACCTCGCTGAGCATTATTCCAAGAGAATCCAACTCGGTCACGACGGTTGTCCATTGTTGTTCCTGTTCAACGATTTGTTTTTCCCACCGCCCCTTTTCAATCGAGTGGCTTGACTCGCCGTGAACGATTTTTCGCATGAGAACGTTAATCTTTTTGCCCAGTCCTGCAATCGCTTTCTTTGTTTCTGTACTGGAATGCTTAATCTCGTCTGACAGCTCGGTCATCGCCTGCGGTATCACAGCGCAAGTCGCTTCATGAATTTCGCCAAGCATCGTAAGCGTCAGGCCTCGGAAAGCACGATCACCTTTGCCAATATGTTTGAGCAGCCGAAAAACTGCTTGCGCGTAATTCGTCTGCAAATGCTCGCCAAGCGTCTCGAGCAATTCGGTTGACGGCAAACAGCCGTGCCGCTTTCCGATCGCTGTTAAAATCGTTGTCCATGTGTTCGGGTCGAGAACGGTGCGCTTGTGCGGATCGACATGGGCTGAATTGTAAAACCACTTAATCGCGGTTGGTTTGTCGAGCGATTGATAATGCTGCTCAAACGTTTCGGCCAGCTCGTTCCAGTCAGTGTCAACAGCACCGGCGAGATCTCTTAACAATTTTTGCTCAGATTCGAATTGGACTTGAGTGCCTGCGAACTGGCGGATCAGCTCCGATGTCGCCAAACCAGAAAGTTTTAACCAGTCGCCGTTGGAAAGAAGCTCGTCCGACTCGGCCAGATTCTCAAGAACCTGTTCCTGCACCCGCGAACCAATGTTGTTTGTCAGGAAGCTGGCTCCAGTAGTCAGTGCTCCAGCACCAATGGCAATCGCCGCTTCCCCTGCTCCAAGCTGCCCGCCGGAGGCCGTTACGGCAGCATACAATGCAGTTGCTGAGGTTGCTGCAGTGGATATGCCCAGGTAACCAATGTCTCGTACCAAAGCGAACGATTGAACAATTGACTTTGCCATTAGACTTTCGATTGAATGAGCCGCGACAATACTTTGAGGAAGTTATTGTAAGCGATTGTTTCAATGACGGCAGAGAGTTTTTTCGAGACAGCCTCCAACGGGTTTTGCCTGAATCACCCAATCGCTAGAACCGATCACGATACGCGTCTTTATCAGATTCAGGGGCAGCGATTCAGAAAGTGCAATCAACGAATCGAGACCAAATACTTGTCGCAACGATAGTTGGATTCGCCTCCGAAACTTTCGAAAGAAAGAAGCGGCCAGATGCTCGCCTCGAAGTATCTGGATTGCTTGGAGAATTTTAACTGACGTTCACGAACGTCAAATTAAACACCTCAGCCAGTGTCGATTTTCTTGGATTTGGCTTCAGATGCAGATTCGGGCTTGGGATTCGATTGACGCATGTTGTCAAGCCAATCCAAATACTCATTGACTTCGTCCAAACTCATCCCCAGCTCCATAGCTTTTTGGATGGCGGTTTTGCGATCGGTAATTGATTCAGCGTGCTCGAGAATGAGCTTGGCAATTTTGTGAGTCATGATATGAGGCAAATGAGAGGAAGAAGCAGTTTGTGGAAGTGTTTTAAGGGCACATGTAACCCTTGACGTAGTACAAGCAAATAAATCACTTTGGAATTACGACTTTATTGAATTATCTGTAGAAAATTCTAGTTTGCTTCCCCAGTCAGATCCTTCTAGTTAACTTGTATACGATTTGAATGGGGATCAAAAATCATACTTGGACTCTCAGTGAACGCCACCTTAGTTTGCTCAATGGATTTTGCCACCTGATTTCTTGTATTTTTGAACGCGAATGAAATTTTCGTTTTCGTTCCCCTCCATTAACGTTGATTCGCAATTCTATATTCCTCAGTTTGTGGCATGTTGATGAAATTGCAATTATCTTCAACATTTGAAAGTGGTAGTGAATCGCCTTCCGATGGTGCCACCATTTAAAACTGACTCTCACTAGATGCGGCCTGTCCAGATTGAGTTTTTTCGTAGCTGGATTCACCTGAATTCAGGTCGTTGAGCAAAAAACGAAGTCTGGCGACGTCTGGCTACATCCGCATTTTCAATCCACTAGATTCGTTGCGGTTAGGCGTTGTTTTGTAGCTGGGATTTGGCTCAACGCACAAACGGTTTTGCTTTCGTCAAAAGAAACCAGTTTTGCTCGAACTCAAAAGGCTTGAACTCAAAAGCCAAAGCCTCCGAACTCAATAGCCTGACTGCCATCCCATTACAACCCTGCCGTCAGCAAGTTGAAAAAAATGAAGTTCAAGAAGAAACCTACCGGCGGACTGGTTTGTACCTGTAAACTGTGATCCCACGGACAAGGAAAGAATCCCAGGCTACGAACCCCCGGATTGGGCGAAATAAAATGAATTTTGGTGACCACCAGTCTGACTGCAAAAGCGAATTTTCAAAAGAGCTGTCAAAGCAACTTAGAGAGGCAGCTTCTCACAGAGATGCTTTCAACCCTGAAGATATGGTTTTCATTTTTGATATTCAATATCTCATGTTGGTGTTTGATCGCCTTAACAAAGAGGATTTGATTCGCGGAAGTCCCAAAGTTGCGGAAGCTGAAGAATGGCTTGCCAAATTCAAGCGTAATTTCAAAGTATGGGAGTCTTATGAAGAATACCCGGGACTACTGAAAGCGTTTGAAGACTTCGTGGCTGTCTGCGATGACAACAACTAATTACCTACCCCATCAGACAGTTCTGATGGGGATTTTTTGGCCAAGGGTCCGTCGATTCTAGGTGCCGTAGATGCTCGATTGCATCTCGAACCTTACCCTCGAAAAACTGCTCTCCTGCTCGATCAGGGTCCTCACGAAATCCGAGACGCTAATTCGCCTGCCATTGTATTGTTCCGATTCGAAGGGTTCTGAGCTTTGCTCCCTAGCCATGCAAGCCGGTTTGTCGCTTGGAAAAGTAGCACGAAAAGGACGACTAATACGGCCACGAAAAGGGCGGCAAATGCACATGCTCGTTAGATTCTGCACATCATCGCTTGATCGGGCCTTTTTGGACGCTTCTTTGGTTCAATTCCCTTGTTGGTGCGATTAGACTGGGCATAGTTAAGAACATAGACGACTAGCCCTTAGATTTTGCATCTGGAGTAACCCATGCCTCGCTGTTTTTCGGTTCTCTGCCTATTTTTGGCCGCAACCATTTCCTCTGCCTCCGCAGTTGCGTTCGCGCAAGACTCCGACACACCCAAAGACGAAACGCCGGGCGTAAACTCGGGTTTGCTTTCGTCGCTTAGGTTTCGTGGAATCGGACCCGCTTTGATGTCTGGCCGAATTGGTGACATCGTGGTCGACCCAACCAAGCGTAGTACCTGGTACGTCGCGGCATGTAGCGGTGGCGTTTGGAAAACGACAAACGCAGGGGTGACTTGGCGGCCGATCTTTGATGGCTATGGTAGCTACTCAATTGGTTGCCTTGCGATCGACCCTAATGATCGATTCACGATTTGGGTCGGCACAGGCGAAAACAACTCGCAGCGAAGTGTTGGTTACGGTGACGGGCTTTACAAATCAACCAACGGAGGCGCAAGCTTCAAAAAAGTTGGACTTGATAACAGTGAGCACATCGGAAAAATCGTCGTCCACCCTGATGACTCCGACACAGTTTTCGTGGCCGCTCAAGGACCGCTTTGGAAAGAAGGCGGCGACCGTGGGCTTTATAAAACAACTGACGGCGGAAAGACCTGGAAGAACGTTCTTGAGATCAGTGAGCATACTGGAATCAACGAAGTCCACATGGACCCAGCGAATCCAGACATCCTCTACGCAAGCTCTTACCAACGTCGACGGCACACTTGGGTCTTGATCGACGGTGGTCCTGAATCAGGAATTCACAAATCAACAGACGGTGGTGAGACTTGGAAAAAGATCAACCGCGGTTTGCCGGGCGGCGACAAAGGCCGAATCGGAATGGCGATCTCGCCAATCAACCCTGAAGTCGTTTACGCGATTGTCGAAGCAGCCGGCGGACAAAGCGGTTTCTATCGAAGCGCAAACCGAGGCGAATCCTGGAGCCGGATGAGCAGCGAAGTTTCCGGCAGCCCACAGTACTACCAGGAGATCGTGGCTTGCCCACACAAAATGGACCGCGTCTATTCGCTTGACACTTTCAACCGAGTGACCGAAGACGGCGGAAGAACTTGGGCCAACGTCGGTGAGGCTGACAAACACGTTGACAACCATGCGTTGGTGATTGATCCCAATGACGAAAACCACTTGCTTTTTGGTTGCGATGGTGGGCTCTATGAGACTTGGGATCGCGGCAAGACTTATGACTTCAAAGCCAACTTGCCGATTACGCAATTCTACAAAGTCGCCGTGTCCAACGAGAAACCGTTCTACTACATCTACGGTGGTACTCAGGACAACGCGACTCAGGGTGGCCCTTCGCAAACCAACAACACCCACGGAATTCGAAACAGTGATTGGTTCATCACCGTGTTTGGCGATGGATTTGATCCGGCCGTGGATCCTGTTGACCCGGACACCATTTATTCACAGTGGCAATACGGTGGTTTGGTTCGCTTTAACCGCAAAACGGGTGAGCGAGTCGACATCAAACCGCAACCGGATTCAGACTCCCCTGCCCTTCGCTGGAACTGGGATTCGGCTTTGTTGATTTCGCCTCACAACCATGAGCGAATTTACTACGGCTCACAAATCCTGTTTGCCAGTGACGATCGTGGTAACAACTGGAAAGCCATCAGCCCTGACCTTTCTCGCAACCTTGACCGAAATAAATTGAAAGTCATGGGTCGCGTTTGGAGTGTGGACGCGGTTGCCAAAAACATGTCGACTTCGCAGTACGGCACAATCGTCAGCGTCAGCGAGTCACCACTTGAAGAAGGTTTGATCTACGTCGGAACCGATGACGGCATGGTTCAAATCACCGAAGACGGTGGCGAAAACTGGCGAGGCGTCAGCACGTTTGGAAGTCTTGAAGTTCCAGAGTACGGCTACATCAACGACATCGAAGCCGACCTTCACGACAAAGACACCGTTTACGTACTGGTCAACAACCACAAGCGTGGTGACTTTAAACCTTACGTCGTCAAGTCAACCGATCGCGGTAAGACCTGGGACAACATCACCAACAACTTGCCAGAACGAGGAAGCGTTTACGCTCTCAAGCAAGATCACGTCGACAAGAACATTCTGTTTGTCGGCACCGAGTTTGGTTGCTACACGACAATCGATGGCGGAGAAAAATGGATCAAACTGGGTTCAGGACTTCCAACGGTTGCCGTTCGTGACATTGAAATTCAACAGAACGAAGACGATGTTGTTCTCGGCACGTTTGGCCGCGGCTTCTATGTGCTTGATAACTATTCACCGCTTCGTTCGGTAAACAAAGAGTTGTTGAAAACCAATGCGATCATGCCGATCAAAACCGGTTACATCTACAACTTCGCCGCGCCGCTCGCCGGTCGTGGCAAAGCGTTTCAGGGTGCCAATTTCTACACGGCACCTAACCCAGCTTACGGTGTCGAGATCACCTATCACTTGAAGGATTCGCTAAAGACCAAAAAGTCTGTGCGTCAATCGAAAGATAGAAAGGCCGCCGCTGCGGGCAGAGACACGTCTTACCCAACTTGGGAAGAATTCAAAGCAGAAGACCGCGAAGTCGCACCACGTGTTCAGTTGAACATTCGTGACAGCGAAGGCAATCTCGTCAGACGACTCAGAGGAAGCACTTCGCGTGGCATGCATAAAACCAACTGGGACCTTCGACATGCCCAACGGTACGCAGCGATTCCAGGCAAGTACACCGTAGACATTACACAGACTGTCGACGGCGAAACGAAGGAACTGGTTGCAGCAACTGAATTCGAAATTGAGCCTTTGACGTTTGGTGACACAAGCGAACCAGATCGCGAAGCCATCATGGAATTCGTCATCAAGGCCAATGATCTTTCCAAGTCCATTCGTGGTGCATCCAGCGTATTGGCGCAAGCCGAAGAAACGCTTACCGCGATCAAAGGTGTTGTGACCAGTTCAACAACACTGGATCCGGAAATGGAAAACGAAGTCCGTGCTCTTGAGATTAAGCTAATGGACATCAAGGAAAAATTCCGTGGCGATTCAACAAAGCCAAGTCGCAATGAACCGGCACTTCCTGGCATTTCAGGTCGACTTCGAACGGCGATGTCCGGAGCGATGGGCAGCACCGAAGGGCCAACGGGAACCCACCAACGACAACTCGAAATTGCTCAAGAGCAGTATGAGGAAATCGTCGGCGACCTTGAGGCTTTGGTTGAAGACGACATCGCTGCTCTCAATGAGAAGCTTGACGAAGCCGGTGCTCCTTGGACGCCCGGCCGCAAGATCCCTGAGTTGAAGTAAGCTTACTTGTCGAAGAGATAAAAGATTTGACCAAGCGTCGGTGATTCATCTGAGTTACCGACGCTTTTTTCGTAATTTGAGTTGGCTCTTAGTTAGAATCCGAATTGAAATGTTGAGCCAACGTACGAGTGAACTCAAGGCGACTTGGTGTTAAAACAAGTCACAAATGTATTGGGCAATTGTTCACGAAGCTCCTGAGCTTGTTCCAAACTGACGTTGGTTCCGTTAAAGCTCAACCATTGGAGTGACTTAAGTTTGCCAAAGTCTCTGACTTGTGATTCCGTCAATGTTGTGCCACTGAGAATCAAATTGCGGAGATGCTTCAATCTTACGATTCGCTTTAACAATTCTTCTTTATCGATGGGCTTTTCATAGTCGGTGACAGAGATAGAAATCAGATCATGGTTCCAATGTTTTCCAAATCGAATTTTGGTCCAGGCCCATGACTCCGTTTCAAACATCGGATGGCGGACTTCGCCAAGCCAACGGTTTTTATCCAATTGCTCGATGATCCTTCGCACGTTGTGAATCCGGTTGGTTTCACTGGCAATCACGATTGATACGACGGTCGCCATAATCAGCAAGCCCAAAATGCTGACGCGCGTCATGCGTTTCCAGATAGAAACCTGGGTTGAAGTGACTTGCTCTTTTTGCTCTGCAAAATCGGATTCTTGAGTAGTGGTTTTACTGTTCATCTCTTGATCAGCTCATCTCAGGATTTTTTTGCACCTGGGTCTGGGAATCCACTCTGGAGCCACTCGAAAACGTCGCTATAGCCAGCAGGAATTTCTTCGGTTTCCAATCGCTCAGCAATGGTCTCCAGCCAGACCGACCACGATTCGGCCGACCAACCTACGCCGGGGTCCTGATATCTAAAGACTTCGCCCGTCTCCAGATTGATGACTATTTCATATGTATTCCAACCAGCAACTGGTAGCCAACCAGGATGCCAAAAGCCTGTGTATTCTTTGCCGTCGGGTTCCAATGGCACCGACGCATAGCCGCCAAAGTCGAGCTCCAGATACATCTCCCAGTTGGAATAAATGTGGGCGGGCCCATACAGCCAGTAGCGCCCTACAAATTCACCATGCCCTCGTCCATGCACCAGCAATGAGGCTTTGAGTTCTCCCGGCAACGCATATCCCAGTTGTTGTTCCAGTCGCTCAATGTCTTGAGGTGACGCGGGAGGCCCAAGATTCGCAGCAAGTTTCGGCGCGACTTGCTTTAAACGGTTTTCGATTCGAGTCCAAATTTTGGCCAGTTTGATTTGGCGCTGTTCGTCGCACCGCTGGATTTCCGCTAACGATGGCGATGTGAGCAAATTGGAATGTTGGGGTGGTTCAAACCACTGCAACAATGCCCATGTTCCAAAAGCCGCCAGTCCGCAAAATAGAATTGGTTTTAGGTAGGACAAAATAAACTCTTGATTTCAGAGTTGGAACGACTCCCACACTTTAACGTGAAATTCAGAGGCAGGCAAACTTAGGCAACAGAGAATGTTTGACGTCGGCCCCTGCCCAGTCGATCTCGTTCTGTGCCAGAAACTCGTCGCAGCTCAAAGTTGTTGCTTGCATCGTACCCTGGAATTGAAAAAGCGTCGCCAGTTCGAATGAACTGACGACGCAATGTTGGTAGTTTCGACAACTTTGTCGCTGCTAACTTTTTCAATAGATATTGTCAGCGACAGAGACGTAAATTCTTTTAGCTTCGACGACGACGTAAAGTAACGACAGTTGCCAAGAATCCAAGAATCCCCATCGAAGCCGGTTCGGGAACTGCCGTAAAATCGACGACCAAACCTGCAGGTTGGTCACCCTCAATTGAGCCAAATCTCAATGCGCTACCCGCGTCAGTGCCAACGATAATAAACCCAAAATTCTGCGTGGGATTGTCAACGATGTCCTGAACAGCACTGACGAAATTCGAAGACGAACTGAACGTTGCGGTTCCAGTCGAGGTGATCGAGACTTCATCCAATAATGGTGTAAAAAAACTGCCACCTGTAACGCCGCCTGCCCAATCAACCGATCCGGCCTGGGCTTGATTCCAAGTTGCGTCACCAGCCCCTGCAGCCGCACCTTGGTTACCTTCCTGAGTTCCTTCACCCCATTGGGTATCAACACGAAACAGCTGAAAATTTCCTCCACCACTATTGGCTTGAATGACATTCAGGTCCAGACTTACGTTGTTGACCGTTGAGCCAGGTGCAATCGAATCCAAATCGAACAGCACCAACATCCTGCGTTCATTTCCATTATTGGCAAAGCCAGAAATTCCAAAGTTGTGGCCGCCACCGCTGTTGCCGGGCTGGTTTGAATAAATGGTAGTGTCTTCACTGGCATCAAATGTTACGACGTCGGCTCGACTCTGAACGCTACAGCAAAACACAGCCAGTAACACTGCGCCAAACTTTAGCTGCTGCCAGAAAATTCTTGGCAGTCTTGGGTTTGATAAAATCATAATTACATCCAATCAAAGTATGAAAAACTCGTGGTATAAGAATCAATCGGTCAATCTTACATACTAGAGAAGTTTAGTGATTTCTTTTTTGCCGATTTGCCTTTGCAGCGTGAAATATCTCACTGGCCTGCCCGCCTTCTTGCTCAGTTCTGACGATAGCACGTAGTTCGACCAGTTTAGCGACGAGCCGAAGGCGACCGTGTTTCCGTTTCCACCACGCCTTGGGAACGCGCCAGCGCCTTCCGGCTAGTCGTTAAACGGATGCCAACAACAAGATCATTTTTTAACTCGCAATGCTGATCAGATTGTTTGTATAAAATTCATAGCCGCGTCCTCGGGCGCGGCTATCAATTTGCCAACACCTCCTTTCACTTCGAGAGCCAAATGGTTACTCAGCGATTCCACTCGATCACGCTAACTATCTGCATCTGGCTAAGCTGCTTTTGCGTGAACGCTTATGCGAAAGACAAAACAACGGCGGACAAACCAACGGTTCGCGTTTTTATCTTTGCGGGTCAGTCGAACATGGTTGGCTCGGATTCGAAAGTCAAAGACATCAAAAACTTCCCGCCATTCGCAGGCCTCGATCAGCCGCAAAAAGACGTCAAATTTTCTTACTGCATTGGTCGTGAAAACAAAACCAAGTCCGATGGCTGGGTGGCGCTTCAGCCAGTCAATAATATCGTAGGCCCTGAATTGAGTTTTGCACGTGCAGTAACTCAAAACACCGACGATCCAATTGCGATTATCAAGGTCGCCGCAGGCGGAACACATTTAGGCGGCGACTGGAACCCTGACGAGCCAGCGGGATTCAAGATGTATCCGTTGGCGCTTCAACGCGTGAAGGATTCGCTTGCCGAGTTGGAGAAGAAAGGGATCGACTATCGGATCGAAGCAGTTATGTGGCACCAAGGCGAGAACGACATGTTCAACGAAGACTACATGAAAAACTATGGTGCCAACCTGAAGAATTTTCTGGCTTGCTGGCGAAGGGATCTGGAGAGTCCCAAACTAAAGTTCTTTATCGGCGAGCTGTGCACGAAAACAATTTGGGGAATGGATCTGCGTCCGCGGATGTTCGCGATCAGCGAAGGGCAAAAAATGGTAACGGAATCCGACCCGCTGGCTCAGTACGTTCCGACTTCGCATGTTGGAGTGGAAATTGGTGGCGGAGTTGGGCTGCATTATCACTACGGGACGCTTGGACAATTGGAGCACGGCGTGAACTATGCCAACGCTTGGTTGAAATCGGTTGGCATTGAATCGGTCGATGCAAAAAAAGCAGCAGGGCAAACTTTGAAAACATGGCCGTACCCAAACGGCGAAAAAGTGAAGCTGTTTGTCTTGGCCGGTCATCGAAACATGGAAGGCGAGCGCGCGTTCGTTCAGGAATTGGCCTCGCTTGACTCACACAAATCGCTGGTGACTGCAGACGCAGGAATTGCTTTTAAATTTTCGATTGGCGGCGGTTACGCAAAATCAAAAGGCTGGGAAGCGTTAAGGCCGGCTGGTTTCTACGATACCTTTGGCCCGGAGCTCAGTTTTGGGGCGAAGCTTAAAACGGCTTTTAGTGAAAATATCGCGATCGCAAAATTCACGCACAGCGGTTCGCAAATCATTGACTGGACGCCCGAGGGCAGCGAAGCAAAAACGCGAAACTTGTATCCGCCGTTTGTTAAATTTGTAAGAACATCGATGTCCGAATTGAAAGCCAAAGGAAACGAGGTCGAGATTGCCGGAATCTTTTATCACGTGGGTGAAAACGATATGTCGTTTGGTCCATTCCGCAAAAAATCGGCTGGGCATGTTGACTCGTTTATCAAGCAAAGCCGCATTGATCTTGGCCTACCCAATCTCAAGTGGTTTGTCAGTCAACAAAAACCAACCGACGACAAACAAGTCAACAAAATTGACATCTTGCCCGCTTTTTTGGCGTTAGCCGAGAACGACAAAAACACCTGTCACATCAAAGCCTTTGATCTTGCCGGACAGGAAAAGAAATTAGTGATTTCGACACAAGGCATAGTGCAGTTAGGGGAGAAGCTGGCGGATTCGTTTTTGGAACAAAAATAATTTGTTACTTGCCGCGTCATCGCTCAGTACAATTTGATTACACTGTATCCATCAATACGACAAACTACTGATGGAGCTTCGATGAGAATTTGTACTTGGACATTTTTTGTTCTCGCGGCACTTTTTTGTCACTCCGCGTCCGCACAAGACGCGACGAAATCGCTGACGGAAAAACTTTCCGCCGAGTCTCCAGCCAAACTGGTTGAGCAAGCCCGTTCCGATGGCAACATCATTCGCGGCGCTATCCTGTTTCACCAAGGCAACATCAATTGTGCCAAATGCCATCGCTCCAATTCGCAGCGCGACCGACTGGGACCTGATCTCAGTCAAATGGGCAAAGAAGTTTCCGACCAACACATCGTTGAATCCATTCTTCATCCTTCGGCGAAACTCAAAGAAGGATTTGAGACGATCGTTGCGACGACGGTGGACGGAAAGATCATAACTGGAATCAAGGTCAGCGAAGACAAAGACAAAATAGTCATTCGCGAAAGTCAGAATGTTGACAACCTCATTACGATTAAGCGTGCAGACCTCGACGAGATTCGGCCTGGCAAGAAGTCGAGCATGCCAGAAAAACTGGCTGATGAACTAAAGGGCCGCGGGCAATTCCTCGACCTGTTGCGATACGTTATTGACTTGAAAGAACGTGGGCCAGATGCCAACGCGTCACTCGCACAAACGAATACGCGACGTGAGCTAAGTCCTGAGATCGCCGGGTTGGTTCTGATGTCGAAACTGAATTGCGCTGGTTGCCACGATCCGATGTCGCTTGGAACTGATTCGGCTCCTCTACTTGCCGCCAAACAAGCCCCACGTTTGAAATGGTCAGCCAAGTGGTTGAAGACAGACTATGTTCAAGCCTTCATCGCCAACCCTCATGCTGTGAAACCCGGAACCACGATGCCAGAATTGCTTGGGCATATGGATGAAGAAACTCGCAAATCATCCGCCGAAGCCATCGTTCACTTTTTGAAAGCTTCAAAAGGCAAGCCAAACGTTTCCGATGCGACATACTCCGAACAACCCGTCGACGTCAAAGCTATCCCGCGCGGTCATGAGTTGTTTCATTCCGTTGGTTGTGTTGCTTGCCACTCGCCACGCGACGAAAAAGCAATCGAAAAACCGTTGACCGATTCGAGTCCGCTTGGCGACCTTACAAAAAAGTACAAGATTGAAGGACTTGTTAAATTCCTGGAAGACCCACATGCCGTTCGCCCGTCCGGGCACATGCCAAACATGTCGCTCACACACCGGGAAGCGATTGATATCTCGAACTTTCTATTGCAGGGGCCGTTTCTTGTAGATGTACCTTGGACTGTGGACGACGAGTTGGCAAAAAAAGGCAAATTGCTGTTCGCAAAACTTAACTGCGCCAACTGCCACACCGACCTCGTTGAAGATTCAAAACCAACCCGGGTCGCGGCCAAGAAATTGAATCCGGAGGCAGGATGTCTGTCTGGCAAAAACGGAACCTGGCCTAACTTTCATCTCAAACCAAGCGACACAAAACTGATCCAAGCCGCGTTGAAACGCACTCCGAACAAGCTCACTAACAAAGAACAAATTGAAGCATCACTGACTTTGTTTAACTGCATTACTTGTCATGACCGCAACGATTTGGGCGGCGTCACGACCGATCGCAATCCGCACTTTCAAACGACGAACTTGAACCTGGGCGATCAAGGCAGAATTCCACCGACATTGACAGGCGTTGGTGCGAAACTGAATGCAAAATGGATGCGAGACGTACTCGTTAATCGGCGCTCGATTCGTCCGTACATGAAAACACGGATGCCTCAATACGGCGAAGAAAATATCGGCCATCTCATTGAGCTGTTGCAAACAAGCACTGAACCGAGCGACCAACTTGCGAAAACGAATTTCCACGAGTTCAAAGACCAGAAAAAGATGCGTGAGAAAGGCCTGGAGTTGGCGGGAAGCCGAGGCCTGAATTGCGTTGCCTGTCACACGTACCAATACAAAATTTCGGACACGATGCCGGCGGTCGATCTAACCGAGATGACCGAACGTCTGAAGAAGGATTGGTTTTATCAATACATGCTCGAGCCTCAAAAGTTCAGCCCCAACACAGTGATGCCCTCGTTTTGGCCAGGTGGCAAATCAATTCGAGAAGATCTTGAAGGAACGGCTGAAGAACATGTCGAAGCACTTTGGCAATATTTGATCGATGGGCGACAAGCTCGTGCCCCGCGCGGCGTGGTGCGGGAACCGCTTGAGATCGTCGTGACCAACGAAGCCAAAATGTTGCGTCGCAGTTATCAGGGAATCGGAAAACGAGGAATCGGAGTCGGATATCCGGGCGGAGTCAATCTCGCGTTCGACGCTGAGCGAATGAGATTAGCTTCCATCTGGAAAGGCAAATTTGTCGACCCGGGTGGAGTCTGGAGAGGCCAAGGTTCTGGCAACGTTCGTCCGCTGGGCAAGGCAATCAATTTTGCTCAACGGTCGGAGCTCTATCATGAAAGTGAAAATGGACTCGGTGGCAGCGCGGATGGAGAGTCCCTTGGCTCACCTGACTTGGCCGGTGGTTCTTCGATTCAGGCACAGTTCAAAGGCTACACACTGGACAAGCTTCGACGCCCAACCTTTCGATATGTTTTTGATTCGGTCGAGGTGGAGGACTTCTTTTCTGTCTTCTCACCCGATGGCGCGATTGATAAAAGTCCGGCAAAAAACCATCTGCGCCGCAGCGTTCAATTTTCGGCAAAAGATGGATCGAGCAAATTGAAATTTCGGATCGCATCGGCCAAAAAGATTTCAACTACGGATGACGAATGGTTCACCGCCGACAAATTAAAAGTTCGTTTGACATCTGAGCACAACGCAAAGATCGTCCAAGCAGTTCAAGACAAAGACAAGGACGCTGGTCAAGAATTGGAAGTCTCACTCGAACTTAAACCTGGTAAACAGCAAACTTTGGTCATTGAATATTTGTGGGAGTGACGGGCCATCACAAAACAAACGCCTTAAAGCAATCGCGTTAAAACAAATCGACTCAAACTTAAAGAATCCACAATGCTACCATTGCTCAAAATATTCTTGCTAACTTTGCTCACAGCGATTCCGCAACAGGAACCGCTTGGTGAATACTGGGGGACAGGCGAAGAGGAAGCGAAGTACTACAAACTTGTTGACATTCCGCTTCCCAAAAAATTGGCGATCGAAGCAGGAAGTTTCGAAGTCATGCCGGGCGAGAATCAATTGGCGATTGCAACCCGGCGCGGTGATATCTTTTTGGTCGACGGAGCGTTTGATAAACACCCCGAGCCGACATTCAAAACGTACGCCAGCGGATTGGATGAGATTTTTGGAATGGCGTATCGAGATGGTTCATTCCATGTCACGCAACAAACGGAAGTCACTCGGATCACGGATACCGATGGCGATGGTCGCGCGGATCGGTTTGATACGCTCAGCGACAAGTGGGGGTTCAAGGAATACCACGAGTTCGCATTCGGTTCCAAGCCTGACAACGACGGAAACATTTGGGTTGCGCTTTGCCTTTCAAAGTCGTATCACTCCAACGCTCCGTTTCGAGGTTGGTGTTTAAAAGTCACCCCCGAAGGGCAAACGATTCCAGTTTGCAGCGGAGTTCGTAGCCCGTGTGGGATCGGGCCCAACGAGCATGGCGTGATGTTTTATGCCGAAAGCCAGGGACCGTGGAATGGTTCATGTTCACTGAAGGTTTTGGAGCCGGGAGGTTTCATGGGCCATCCCGTCAGTTTTAACTGGTATGAAGCAGCAAAAAAGTTAGCGCCAGAATTTGGCGACGCGCCCGTCGTGCCCAACACACCGTCCCGAATGGAAACCGAACGCAAGCGAGTTAAAGAACTGGTACCATACGCCGTCGTTTTCCCTTACAAACGAATGGGCCGATCCATTTCCGGATTTATGGTCGACCGGACGGGCGGCAAGTTTGGTCCGTTTGAAAACCAGATCTTCATTGGGGATTTCAGTCTGGGCGTCGTCATGCGGGCGACCACGGAAAAGATCAACGGCGTTTGGCAAGGCGCGTGTTATCCGTTTCGCGAAGGATTTGATACTGGCTTGCTTGCGGTGCAATTCACTCCCAATGGAAATTTGATCGCCGGCGGTACCAATCGCGGCTGGCCTGTGCGTGGTCCCAAAGCGTACGCCGTCCAGCGACTGGATTGGACCGGCCTCGTTCCCTTTGAAATCAAAGAAATCAACGCAAAACCCGGCGGGTTCGAAATCGAATTCACAAAGCCCGTCAATCGAGACATTGCTTCCAAACCAGAAACATTTCAGCTGAAGACTTTCACCCATCTCTATCGACAGGGCTACGGCAGTCCGGAAGTTGACCAGACCACGCCCAAGACGACGGCGACAACTGTCTCGGCAGACGGTTTGAAAGTAAAGCTTACCGTCGACGGATTAGTTCAGGGACACGTACACGATTTTTACTTGCCGAAACTTCGATCGGCCGAGGATGAAAAACTTTTGCATGCGAGTGCTTACTATACGTTAAACGAAATCCCTGCCGGGCAAGATACAAACCAGCAAAAAGCATCGGAGCAAAAGCGCGATCAAGAACAATCAAAAACCGATTCCCATTCGATTCCAACCAGCAAGTCATGGCTGACCATTCCTGGTGGCGAGGGGCCTGGCAAAGGCAAGAACGTTGTTTTGATTGCCGCTGAACAGGAATATCGCAGCGAACAATCGATGCCGATGTTGGCAAAAGTCCTGGCAAAACATCATGGATTCAACTGCACAGTTTTGTTTTCCGTCAACGAGCAAGGCGAAGTCGACCCGACGCTGCCAGCCCCGTTCAAAGACGAAGAGAAAACAAAACGCCACAACATCCCCGGGCTAGAGCATTTGGAGAAAGCCGATTGTGTCATTTTGGTTTCGCGTTTCATGCAGCTGACCGATGAAAAGCTGAAACATTTCCATGACTACTTTGATTCAGGTAAACCGTTGATCGCGCTGCGAACGGCCAACCACGGATTCTGGGGCAACATAAAATACAACAAAGATGACAAAGCCGTTTCCTTGCGAGAATTACTGGGTGGCAAATTCATGGGGCACCACGGCGGTTGGCATCGTGAATCGACACGCGGAATCATCGTGGAAGAAAACAAGTCGCATCCGATCCTGATTGGCGTAAGCGATATCTGGGGAACGTCGGATGTCTATCGCTGCCACAATGACAAGCACCCGTTTCCCGACGACTGTCGCGAGTTAGTCAAAGGACAGCCGCTGGTTGACCTTAAACCCGACTCGCCTGCGAATTCCAAAAAGGAACCATTACCAATCGCTTGGACGAAAACCTGGACTGGCAACAAAGGACTTCAATCAAAGATTTTCCATTTCACAATGGGCTCAGCAAGAGACTTTGAAAACGCTGGCGTTCGAAGACTGACGACCAATGCAGTTTATTGGGGCCTTGGACTTGAAAAAGCGATCAATGCCGACAGCTCGGTCGATATCGTAGGTGAATACCAGCCTTTGAAATCCGGGTTCGGTTATGAAAAGCTTGGAGTCAAGCCGAGAAAACCGAGCTTCTACGCTGAACATTAAACTGTTTTCGTTGGCGTACTGTTTTAGTTGGCGTTACGCTCAAGAGCTTGAAGCACTTTTGTAGGATGGACATTCCTGTCCGTCTTTTTTCAGGTTCGCAAATGTCGGACAGGAATGTCCAACTTACTTTATTAACTACGAAAGCAACCGTGGCCAAGAAACTTACTCGCTGCAAATGGGCCACCGGAGTCGGTGAAAACTATCAACGGTATCACGACGAAGAATGGGGAGTTCCCGTTTACGATGACCAAGTGCTTTTTGAATTCTTGATTTTGGAAGGTGCACAAGCAGGGCTAAGCTGGGCAACGATTCTTCAAAAACGTGATGGCTACCGCAAGAACTTCGCCAATTTTGATTACGCGAAAGTGGCTCGGTTTACCGAAAAACGAATCGAGAAAATCCTGCAAGACCCCGGGATCGTCCGCAACAAACTTAAAGCCAACTCGGCGGTAACCAATGCCAAACGTTTCATCGAAGTGCAAAAAGAGTTCGGCAGCTTCAGCGATTACATATGGGAATTTGTTGACGGGCAGCCGATTCAAAACAAGTGGAAAACGCATGACCAGGTCCCGGTGACTTCTCCCGAGTCAGACGCGTTGAGCAAGGACCTGAAGAAACGCGGGTTCAAATTTGTCGGAAGCACGATCATGTACGCTTATATGCAGGCAGTTGGAATGGTGAATGACCATCTCGTTAGTTGTTTTCGATACAAATGATTCATCCAGCGGTTGATTCATAAGCTGCCACCATTAGCTACGCTCAATTCAAAAAAGCCATGTATAGCGATACATGCGATTGGCCAACAACAAACGGGTAACCAAGTGGGGAAAGAAACATTTTCGCACTTTGATTTTTCCGAGAGTTTGATAATTCTGGTGGCGAATAAACTCGATGCAATTTACTACAATCGAAAATTGATTCGTCTTGCCCTTCCTCATTTCGGTCAATCACCCACCACTTAACCAACTGAGTTTATCGTGCCAGAAAGTGATCCCAATTCGGAATCCGATTTCGAGTTGCTCCAGAACAACGATACTGAAGACGATAATTTTTCCGCGAACTTTCAAGAAGCTCCCGAGAGCAAGGTTGTGCCTTCAGAGTTTCAGCGATCGGACACCATCGGCCCCTACAAACTGCTTCAGCAAATCGGTGAAGGTGGGATGGGCACCGTCTGGATGGCTGAACAGGAAAAACCTGTCCGCAGACGCGTCGCACTAAAGGTCATTCGCGGCGACAAGGGTTCGAAGGAATCGGTTGCCCGTTTTGAAGCCGAACGCCAGGCTTTGGCGATGATGGATCATCAAAATATTGCGCGTGTTTTCGATGCGGGCACAACGCCACAAGGCAATCCTTTTTTTGTGATGGAATTGGTCAAAGGAATTCCGATCACTAAGTATTGCGACACCAACAAGCTCAGTATTCGTGAACGACTGGAATTGATCGTTCCTGTTTGCCGCGCTATTCAACACGCACACCAAAAAGGCATCATTCATCGCGACCTCAAGCCCTCGAACGTGCTGGTGACGCTTTACGATGGACAAGCTGTACCCAAAGTGATTGATTTCGGATTGGCCAAGGCGCTGGACCACCAACAGCGGCTGACTGATAAAACGATGTTTACCGAATTTGGCAAAGTCGTTGGCACGCTCCAGTACATGTCGCCTGAACAAGCCGAAATGAATGCGCTTGATGTGGACACGCGAACCGATATCTATTCGTTGGGAGTGATGATCTATGAATTGCTAACAGGCTCGACTCCGCTTGATAAACAGACGCTTGAGACCAATGCATTTTTGAAAGTCCTCGAGATCATTCGCGAAGACGAGCCGCACAGCCCCAGTATTCGCTTAAGTTCATTCGGTCAACAAATTTCGGATGTTAGCGAATTCCGCAACATCACCCCGGCACGCCTTCAGCAACTATTGAAAGGTGAGCTGGACTGGATTGTGATGAAGGCGCTTGAGAAAGATCGAACACGTCGATACGAAACTGCCAATGGTCTTGCTGCCGATATCCAGAGGTTTCTCGATGATGAACCTGTCGCTGCGAGGCCCCAATCGTCGGCCTATCGAATGCGAAAATTCTACCGCAAGAACAAAGGGCTGGTTGGTGCGATCGCTTCGATTGTTGCTATGCTGATCGCGGGCGTTGCGGGAACAAGTATATTTGCTTTCAAAGCCGAAGGCGCGAGAAAACAGGCCGTTGCGGAACGTCAGCGTGCTGATGAAAAATCGGTTGATGCGATTCGTGAACGTAATCGTGCGAATCAAAAATCGGAAGAAACTGCAGCCGCGCTCACCTTGGCGGAAACCGCACGGGCCGAAGCGGAAGTATCGGCCAAACGCGCCTCCGACATCCTGAAAATCGTCACTGATTCGTTTGAAACAGCCAGCCCATTTGCGGGTGCTGACGCAGACATTTCCGCAAAGGACGTCTTGCTCAATGTGCGAAAAATTCTTCATGAGTCTGAATTGGACAACGAAGGAAAAGCGATTTTGTTGCGGCGGCTAACTTTAATTTTCGGTTCGACTGGTGAGCTGGCTTCCGCCATTTCAACCGCTGAAGAAGAACTAAAGACTCTCAAACAAATCGACCCTAACCATAGTGAAATTCAAGCCGCTCTATACCGTTTGGGCCGCGCGAAAAGACATTCTGGCCAATACGACGAATCTATCGATATTTTCCGCGATCTAATTGCATTCATGGATCGTAATCAGGTTTCCCCCAAAAATACACTTCGACTCGATACGATGATGAACCTGGGACTTGCACTAACTCTATCCGGGCGCAACGACGATTCAATTCCGATCCTAAAAGAGACGCTTGATCTCAGATCAGAGGTCCTTGGCGAAGGTGATCAACGGACGATTGATTCTATGGGTGCACTTGGGATGGTTCTTTCCAAATCCGGTCGAGACGACGATGCGATTGAACTGTTCACCAAAGCCATTCCGATTGCCGAAAAAGAGCTTTCGCACGACCATCCAACCACACTTTCAATTCGGTCCAGCTTGGCGTCGGCGTATCACCGCAAAGGCGATTTTGACGAAGCTCTACCTCGATACCAACAGCTTGGGGAACTACGAAGCAAGAAACTTGGGCCAACTAATCTCGTCACACTTGGCACGTATACCAACATCGCGTTCATCCACGTCTCGCAAAAACGATTCAAAGAAGGTTTACGGGTTTATGAAGAAACACTTGCAAAACAACTTACGGTAAGCGAAGACCATCCGCAGACTCTCGTATTGCGAACGAACATTGTTGCCGCGCTCAATGAAGCTCGTTTGCACATCGAAGACGCAATGATGACAGGTGACTTTGAAACGGCGGAAGAACTAACCGACGTTGCCATTTCGCACCAACAACATTTGAATCCTGCGTTATTGCCGCAACTTCAAAAAGATGCGTGCCTCGCAAAACTTTATTGTCAAAAACACGAGGAAGTCGTAACAGGATCAGAAAAATGGACACAAATCGTTAAACAAGGTTCTCATGAACATGCTCAGGTTGCGTTGGCGAAAATCGAATCTTTGGTCAATTTGAATCGGTGCGACGAAGCGCGTGCTGCCGCCGAAAATGCGATGGAGAAATTCGACCACCCTCTTTTGAAGCCACAGATAGATTTAGCATTGGCGATTTGCGAAGCAAAAAGTGGAAACGTTGACGAAGCAGAATCTCTTGCCGTCAATTCATTCTCTGATTTAGAAAAAGTCAATGAAGAGGGCACTTCAGGCCTTAAATTCAATTGGCATCGCAAGTTCGCTTGCCAGCGCGTGATTGACATTTTTCAATTGACCGAAAACGCAAAACAAGTCACGAAATGGAAGTCAAAACTGGAAACGATCACCGGCGAACTCGACGCGGCTATCGAAAGCCGGTTAACTGCGAGTGAAGCAACCGAAATCGCCGAGAATATCGGACGTATCGCATTCTTGCCACCGCATGCGGATTCGCCGAAAATTTCGGACGAAGAGATTGCCAAGTTGCGACAAGCCTGCACAACGTTTCCCACCGGTGGATTCCTTGGAACGTTGGCACTGACCGAGTACCGGCTGGGAAACTACGAACTTGCAATCGAGGCCGCGCTGCAATCGAGCCCCAAACTCAAACAAGAGATGAACCACCCTGACGTTTATCCAGCGACCAATGCGATCATGGTTGCCAGTTATCGTGAATTGGGAAACACGGCAAAGGCAACCGAGTTGACGCAGAAAGTCTTGGACGGGATGAAACTGGATCGGTTTATCAAAGACGCCGAATGCAGGGAAATTGTAACCCAGCTGATTCCTGAATTCGGCAAAATCGAGAAATAGATTTGTTGAAAAGGTGACATCGGACGCATCAATTGTGCGCGGACGAGATGTGTGTTGGATTTGACTAACTTGATTGCCAACTTAAAAAATCATGCGCATGATTCAAAAAAATGACTTGCTGCAAACGAGCTATCCAATATCATGCAGCTTCATACGAGAGATGGTCCGGCTGGACGCCTTGGACAAAATAAAATTGGATTGAAACGACTGGATGAGCTGGATGTTTCCCACAATAAAGCGGACTCGAGAATCCCAACCTGGTACCCAAGCGGTCGCGACACAGACGCCGGTAAAATCAAGAACGCCGGGAACCATTTATTTAGCCGAAGCCATCGCACGGTTGTTAAGCAGTTGCGAATTGCGTGAGCAGTTTGAGATTTCACCAGAAAACGTCGCCGATCAATTATGCATCGCTGCCGAAGAACGGCGCGCGTTTGTTGGCTTAAGCGTTAAGCAGTTGAACCGGCAATCGGAAACGCTGCTGAATAAACGTTGGCACGAAGTCTGCCGATTGGCGCCGAAAACCATTGCGATGCTCAATGAACAAGCCGAGGAAGTGTTTCGTTTTTACGCCACCAACGATTGGCCGATCGGACATCGTCGGCATCCGGCCGATGCATTTCGATTCCTGCATTTCCTAATGGCCAATAAACTTGGGCAGCCCGATCAGGCGGAGTTGAAAAAACTACGCCGTATCAATTCTGGGCTTTGATCAGTTATGAGCGCGATCACTTAGGCTTTGTGCTGAGGGTCGCTTAAATTTTTGAATTAGAAACTATGGAATCGTTTTGAAACGCGGGTTGGATGGATCAGGTTGTTCAACGCCCAGTCCTCCCAAATGAGGATTTCGAACAAAGTTGTCCGGCGGTTCAGGAAGTCGTGTCAGGCAATCGCTTGAACAAGCATTGACCAACAGAGGCCAAACGTCGGTGCCAACGCCAAGCGAAATCCAAACGCGATGCTCTTGATTGTCAATATAAACTTGTTGGCACACGCTGCAGTTTCGTTCAACTTCCAATTGCCAATCGGCTTTCAACAATTCAACAACATCTGTTCGCCCGCCAAAAGCATCTTGCCAGCGAGTCAGACGGGGAAAGGGCGGACGACGCTTGTAGTTACCGTAAAGCGCCCTGGTGCTGACCGTGGAGTCGATCATTTTTTTGCAATAAGTTAACTCGAACGGCAACCAGTGAAGTCGATAAGACGTGTAGGGTGTAAATTTTTCCAGCTCAGTCAACAAACCGATCTCAATGGGAATCTGCTGTAAGTCAGTTCCATAAAGATTCAAGGTTTTGAGGTGTTTTAATTTCCCAATCGATGGTGGTAGACGCTTGATGAGTTTTCGTTTCTCAATTGGCCAACTTTGAAAAGGGGAAAACTCGGTCTCCTGTGAATGTGCGATTGCTTCAATCGAATCTTTCAATTCTTTCCAAGCATCGCATTGGGTATCCTGCGGCTCGGTATGTAAATAGACTTCGTTACCACCAGAGGCGTTCGGCTGGGAGAAACATTTACAGGCGATTCGGTTTGGATGGTCGTCTGTTTGTGTCGGATCGACTTGTGATGTCCATTCTTGCGGCAAGCGAGCTTTGAGTTCCGAGTACCGTTGTTCAAGTTTGTTTCTGGCGGCATGGTCGGGAGCGATGGACCTTACCGCAAGTACCATTCTTAGAAAGTTAGCTTTGTCTGGTTCACGCTCATCGAGCCAATCGATATAGATCATCCAAGCATCGATGTTCTCTGGCAATTTGCCTTTAAGCAGGCGGAGGAATTCAATTTCCATCTTTTAGTGATGTTCCTAAATGAACCCCTTGGAGTAAAAATGAGCCGTCCGTCTTGGCGTTTTGGCGATAGCCACGGTTACCGAGCAGCTCTCAACCCACTTACTCTTTAACCGTCGACTTTAGATACGCGACTAAATCCAAAATCTCATCGCGAGTCAGATTATCGAACAATCCTGAAGGCATCATTGAAACTTTCGAGGGTCGCATCTCATCAATGTCAGAGACTTTGATTCGCGTAAAATTCCCTGGATCGATCATGTCTTGCTGGACCATGTATTGGTTGCCAGTAAGATTGGCAACACGCCCAGTAATGGATTTGCCGTTTGCCAATACAAATATTGTCGCGCCGTACTGATCTGAAATCTCTTTGTTCGGATCGACAATCGTTTCCAAAAGATCCTTGGTGCTGAATCGGTGACCAGCGGGAGTAAGATCAGGGCCAACGATTCCGCCCTGGCCGGAGATGCGGTGACACTTGTAGCAGGTTGCGATCGCAAAGATCTTTTTGCCGTTTTCGATGTCGCGGCCTTTCAATTCGTCGTCTTCCATTGGCAACAAATTGTCGAGCGTCCACTTCTTCACGAATGGGCGAGCTTTAAGGTCAGCATAGGGATCAACCGTTTCGGCTTTCTTCGCCAAGATCGCTGCCAACGATGATTTTTCGGACTCGGTCAAACTCGCAATCGAGTTCTTGCGAATATTCTGAACGTAACCATTGAGCGAACGGCCACCTCTCGTTTTCTGCGAATCAAGAAACCACTGAAAGTATGTCTCGCGCAACTCTTTCGTCCATCCAGTTTTGGCATCGCCCAACGCCAAAGCGTAGTCGATCTGAACCTCCTGGGTGGCCGGACGAACCAACTCTTTGACAATCTTTGGCGTGGCCGAAGCAACTTGATTGGCTGCCAAGAGTCTTGCGAGTTCTTTATCAGTAAACTGGTCGCCGGTCGGAAAATGCGAGTCGAGGGCAACAACCTGGGCTTTGGTTTCATCCGAAGTCCCGCCCAATCGGCAGTGAACCAATCCGTAGTTGCGAATCAAATGTAAACGTTGGTATTGGCTAAGCGTTGTCCAGTCAAGTTTTGCCAAAGTCGCAGCAACGGCGGGTTGATGTTCAGGCTTTCCATTGCGAACGACAGCGGTGATGCCTTCGAGGATTCGCTGCGGATCGGATTCGGAAAAAACGCGAGGTGCCCAAGTATCAATCGGTTGATGCTCAAGTGCAATTCGGGCGGCGTAACGAATCGTGCGATCTTTGTCGGCCAGTTTTTCCCAAACGTAGTCCAAATCAATTTCGGCATCCGGTTGATGCATGGACTCAAGTTTTTTCCGAACCGCGACTTCTGGAAGGACTGGTGGATAAGGCGCTGAAGCCGTTGATTCTGCGCCAGTGTAGCTGACTCGGTACAAGCCAGATTGCGAACGTCGACCGCCGATCAAAAAGTACATTTTGCCATCGGTTGAGTTGATGATGAGATCGGTCACGGGCAGTGCTGGTGCAGAGCAAAATTTCTCTTTGGTTGCTTTGAATGTTGCGCCATCGGGTTGCATGTGAACGGCATAGATCATGCCGTAACTCCAGTCGGAAATGAACAAAGCGTTTTGATACTTAGCGGGAAATTTAGCGCCAGTTCCAAACACGATTCCGGTTGGGCTTCCTGGGCCGATGTTGATCACAGGGGCAACGTTATCGGGATAGTATTCGGGCCATTTCCCTGAACCGTGTCGCCAGCCAAATTCGCTTCCACTAACCGCGTGGCAAACGCGGGTTGGACGATACCAAGGCAATCCGACATCGTATTCCATGTCAGCGTCATAAGTGAATAACTCGCCGTTTGGATCAAATGCGATATCGTACTGATTTCGATATCCGCTTGAAATCATTTCAAATGTTTTGCCATCGGGATCCGTTTTACAAATCCAACCACCCGGAGCCATTTTGCCAACGGCGTGGCCATTGGCATCAGGAAGCCGCGTGATGAGTTGGTCTTCTTGCCAGTTTCTGGGGACTCGCGATTTTTCGGGGTTGGGAATATTTGTGTGGTTGCCGGCACAAATGTAAATTGATTTCTTGTCTGGGCTCAGGATTACAGCATGGGGGCCGTGTTCACTTTTTTGGCCGCTAAACTCACGAAGCTGTTCCACCGAATCATAATTGTCGTCGCCGTCGGTATCGCGAATTCGATAAAGCCCTGCCGTTCGTTTTTCCTGCTTGTTGCCGCCGGTTGAGACGACATACAAACTGTCAAACGCACAAAGTAATCCTTGTGCCTGGCCAATGTTCAGATTGATCGATTCAACGGTGACTTCTCCGCCGCTGGGCGTGACGCGATACAATTTCCCATACTGATCGGAGGTGATCAGACGGCCTTTGGGGTCGGTCGTAATCGAGACCCACGAGCCTTGCTCCTTGGGAACGCTGTACAACAGCTCGGCCGAAAACCCTTCTGGTAGCTTCAATTTGTCAGCTGCTCCTGCCTGGGCGAACAACGGTTGGGGCGCAAGCATGACTGGCGGAATGAGGGAAGCCAAAGCAACGAGACAAAAAAGGAAGCGAGTATTCATGAGTTTTGACCTGACAGCCATTGAAGTTGAACTATAAAACGTTTGGAATAGCTGCTAACAGTTTGAATTAGAAAGGAAACGATGTCCACCGCGCAGCAAAAAACGCTTGAAGATTTCATTCAACTCCAAAATCGCAATGCAATTTCTCACGCGATCAGGGCCACGGTTGAGCTGGGGGTCATCGACGCTTTGCGTGAGGGCCAGAAATCGGCTGAGCAACTGGCCAGTCAACTGGACGTTCAGCCCATCGAATTGCAGCGTTTGCTCAATGTGGTGGTGACGACCGAGCTGATCGAAAAGTATGGAGACGATTATGCACTTTCGACGGTGGCACGGCTGATTCCGACACGCTTCTACGATTTCGGTGACGAGCATTGGAAGCACCTAACGGCTCATGTGCGAACGGGCACCCCTCTGCCCAAGCGGGATGGGATCGCTTTGACAGACACCGATTATTCACTCAACAAAGCAAGCGAAGAATGGACGCTGACTCCTGCGGCGCTGACGGCGATCCAAGCGCTAGACATCGGCAACTCGCGCAAGGGACTTAACATTCTGGAAGTGAATTGTGGCTCGGCCGTGTTCGGAGCCGCGTTAGCCCACTCCGATCCGTCTTCGACCATCACTTTGGTAGACAATGAATTTGAATTGCAACGCGCAAAAACAACGGTGACGAGTGTTGGCCTTGAAGATCGCGTGACTTATATCCAAACGGATACCGACAGTGACCTTTCAGAGATCGCCCAGCTAAAAGACCAAACGTTCAATTTGGTGATCGTGGCCGGGCATCTTCATCGCAAATCGCTTGAACAATGCAAGGCGCTGATCAAACAGCTTCACGACGTGATGGATGTCAACAACGAGCTAGTGCTGATCGACGTGTTTGAAGGCCAGGAAGAAGGCGTCTTACATCGAGCGATTTTTGAATTGGAACTTGGTCTGCGCACGTCGGAAGGCCGTTTGCACGACCCTCGCGTTTTGGAAGCAGAATTAAAAGAAGCGGGCTTTGATCAAATTCAATTTGCCCATTTGCCGACAAGTCCGTTTTACTGGGGCCTGATTCTGGCTCAGGCTTAAACAATAGGATTTGTTCCAACCAGTAGAGTTTTTTTCAAACTCGGATGTTGGTGGCGTCTTTTCCGAAATCGGCTTCGTTCTCAAATTCGACCAAATGATCGACAAGCATTTGTGTCTCTTGTTGAGATTTCTCAAGCCAAATCATGCGGGCTGATTTGGGCAAGCCGTGTGAATCAAAGCGGTCGGAGGGAAAGCAAGCCAAAACTCCGCTTGCGATTTCACGATTAAGATCCGGGTTGGCCGAGTACTTGATTTGATTACGCAATAGATCTGTGTTGAATGAAGCGTACAAGATTTTTTGTCGCATCACAAAATCAGGACCTGTTGATTCACGTTGCTCCTGATTGAAATCTCGAACGCGGCTGCGATCAAAACCAAACATTGCTGCTTTGGTACCCTCAGGCAATTGCCCCAAAAACAGATCTGTCCAACGCTCGATTCGTCGTCGCAATGCGTTGACGCGATCAAACGCTTTTTCGTTGGCGACTTGGCCGTTAAGCATGATTCGAATCGCTCGGTTCTTGGCTTCGATATGGCTGACATGAATCGAATGAGCCAGCCCGTGCATTTCGTCTTTTTCGTGATACCAATCGTGAGTCAAAACTGCCGCGGAGAAGACTCGTGTAAGTAGCTCCGATACCAAAATTTCCTGGATTACGATTTCCAAAGCCGGCCAAGGATCGTGGCCTTTGTTGGCATCTTCAAAATCCTTTTCGAACATTTTGAGTGCCGTCACCCAACGCTGAATCCGCAGCTTTGAAGCCGTCCAGTATGAAGTCGCCACCAAAATGGGTTGGTCCTGCTCACCGTAGACCAAGTTTCCTGAATGGGTTGCGACCCAACTTCCAAGTTCTGCCAGTTGACTAGGGTGCATTGTTTCTTTCGACGTAGATTTGAAATTGACCAATCATTTGATTAGATCAAATCTCTATTTGCAAACTGGATGCCATTCGCCCGCAAACAGCCCAAGTTATCGAACCCATTGTTGAATTGGGCTGTTTTTGTAAGATTTCCGGGGATTTACAGCGTTGCTTTTTTGCAACGTGGGGAATTCAAGCAACGCCTAGTTTCGTTTTTGCCTCGTTAACGATCCTTTCTGGGAACGAAAAACTGATGACGACATCTCCCATTTCTCAGTTCATGGAACAACAGTTTCTGCATTTCAATGCGAGGGAAACGCTCGACGCCGCCAAGGCCTACCGAACACATCTGGAATCGGGCGGGAAAATGCTGGTCAGTATGGCCGGTGCGATGAGCACGGCGGAATTAGGAATCTCGCTGGCGCGGATGATTCGCGAAGATAAAGTCCATGCCATTTCCTGTACGGGTGCCAACCTCGAAGAAGACGTTTTCAATCTCGTCGCGAATAACGAATACAAATTCGTCCCCAACTATCGAGACCTTTCGCCAGAGGACGAAACGAAACTGTTGGAAGAAGGATTTAATCGGGTCACTGACACTTGCATTCCTGAGACAGTGATGCGGCATATCGAAGACAACTTTATGAACGTCTGCAAAGAGTTGGCAGACAGCGGCGAATCAATGTTCCCGTTCGAAGTGTTCTTTCGGCTTTTTGAAACCAAAGTGTTAGAACCCCACTTTCAAATTCCACCCGAACATTCGTGGATGCTGGCCGCTTACGAAAAAGGCATTCCTGTCTATTCACCAGGCTGGGAAGATTCAACATTGGGCAACATTTTTGCAGCCCGCGTGATCGAGAAGAAAATCGCATCGCACAGTGCGCTTCGATCTGGTACCGAGCAGATGGAGCATCTAGTCAATTGGTATCTGGATACCGATGCACATTCGCCGATCGGTTTCTTTCAAATCGCAGGTGGGATCGCTGGTGATTTTGCGATATGTGCAGTGCCGACCATCATTCAAGACTTGAAAAAAGACATTCGGCTGTGGCAATATTTTGCTCAGATATCCGATTCAACCACTTCGTATGGTTCTTATTCCGGAGCCGTGCCAAACGAGAAAATCACTTGGTGCAAACTTGCGGCTGACACGCCCAAGTTCATGATCAATTCAGACGCGGCGATTATTGCACCGCTGATTTTCGCCTATGTAATGGGCGATTAATCTTCGCCAATCGAGCGACCTATTTGCTTGCGATCCAACAACCGGTACGCGCCAGATGCGTTTTTGAGGGCGGTGCGATTGGTGGAATCCACCGCGGGGAAAAATACGATCTAGAGAAGATCGTCAAGCGTTGTCCATTGGACGTCGCTGCGAGTGTGGATTCGTTTCACCAGCTCAATGGCATCAGGACGAGCTTCAAGCAGTCGAAAAGCCACGTTTGCCAAAGTCACGTTCTCGGTCTCGAAACACAATACGAAATTGCCACGTGTGCCTTTGATCGTGCATGCCTTCACTTCGAACTTCTGGCTCATCTCTTGCGTCAACAATGTTGTATCTGAAAATTCAGGTTCACCAATAAAGAAACGAGCTGCGCCGCCGCAACTGTCAACCTGAGGCTGTGCATCGCGGATGCGTTCACCAAGCCACATTGTCAATTGCTCAGGCAAGATATTATTATCGGCCATGACTTTTTCCAACGAGATCTTTTTGTACGCGTCGGCCAAAACATTTTGTGCAGCAAGTCGAATTTGTTGCGTCAAAATTGATCTTAAATTTGACGAATCTGATAACGCCTGAACATAGCCGCCTCGCTCTTTAATAAGCGACTCATAAATCTGAATTTCGGTTTGGCTAATGTGTTGATTCATCTCCTGTTCGATACTGTCGCTCAACAACTGGGTCATATCAAACCCTTCTTGAAGGCCGTCATCAAGAAAGTCGCCTGCGTCTTCGAAGCCTTCGGAAACGAACTTGATCTGCCGAATCATCCCTTGAACTTTGCCCTGAACGTCTTCCAGAGAATTGGCAATCACTTGATAGTAGACTTTGACATGCCGCATTACGAATTCTTGAACACGATTTTCGCAATACGCGTTGAAACAGCCTTCAAATTTTGCCATCTCTTCGTCCTTAGAATTCATTTCATCGATCGAAATTTCATTCATCGCCAACATGGCTTCGGTAATCATGGCTTCGCGTTGTGGTATTGCTCTTTCCAGTTGCTCGCGAAGCTCCTTTACTTCGGTCATACATCCATCAGCCATTTGCTTGCAGCGATGAAGGTTCAATTCGTTCCCGCTAATCATCTCAATCAACATCGTGGCCAACTGATCGCCCACGCTGACTGCCGAATTACCAGCTAAATCACGCAGCTCCAAACAGATTTCGGGATCAACTTGCATGCCATCGCGCTGCGACGTCTGGCAACCGAACATTCCATCCATAAATGCCGAAAGATTCATAAGCCGTTCACGTGATGGCTTTATCGCGACCGCGCGGGCAGCATCAGTAATCGTTTGCATCCGATCATCAATCATCGCATGGGCGCAATTACGAACCTTCTCGATCACTAACTCTTGCGTCAGGCCAACTTTTTGAAATTCTTGCTCGACTTCAGCATTGGCATCAAAATTGTCATCAGCAACGCCACCAATCCAGCGACGAACCAAGCCTCGTCCGATTTGATTGACTCCACGTTCAGTCAATTCGACATCGGGACCACATGTGGAAAGCCCGAACGTTCGCAGCGAGAAATGCTCCAGGTCTTTTTCGAGTTCACGACATTGGTCAAAAAATTCCGAGCATTTCGTGGCCGTTGATAGGCAAAGATACTCAGCGATTTTGTCGAGCTTCGTTTCAAATTCAGATTGTCGAAGGTCGTTGCCCAAGTCATTGAAGTAAGTGAAATCGAAAGGCGGTTCGTCTTCAAACTCTGGAACTCCAATGGTTGTATCGCCTGGAAATCCGTTCTCGACAAAGTGTCTCATTTCGGTCAGGAAGGCGAATGCGTTAGCTGCTGAAAGCCCCGGTTCGCGATTACGTTGATAGGTTGAATGGAGCAAAATTCCAGAAACGAGCTCCGAAGGCATGCCACACTCATTCATCAAGAGCTTCACGGTGTATGCCAAATCCAGCGCCATCCCACTGCCAATTCCGCCGCTTATTGAAGTAACAATAAACACGCGAGGCTGCAGTTTGCCTGGATCCATATCGAGGATATCAGCTGACTTTGCCAAGCTTTCGGGGGTTGTGATTTCTTTGATCGCACTTTGAATCTGTTCGCAAATCGTGTCAAAGTGATCCGCAAAACAAAGTCGCCCAAGCGGTCGCAGCCCTTCGGTTTGCAAAGATCGAGGAACGTTGTAGATCCAGCGACGGCTTAGCCAAGAGAGATGATTTTTGCTTTTTTCGCGATATTTCTCTGGCTTTCGCAGGTTGGTTTCAACGATTTCGTGGCTATTGAGAGAACCTTGAGCAGTGCTCGTTTGCATCTTGCTCAGGGCTTGCCGATCTGAATCGATACAGAGCAATCGAATCGCTGGAATGGACTCAAGGTTACCGTGCCGAGAGAACAATCTCTTTTTCACTTTTTCGACAATTCGGCTACCCGTCGAGCCAACACCGATAATCAGCGCTGGTTGAAGTCGAGCGTTTTCAACATCACACTCAGGTGGATCAATCGCGGTAACTTCAGCCGCTTTGAATGGCAACCCGCCCGACGATAACAAAGCGGTGACGTCACGAGCATCGTTGATATCTTGAAACGCGATCGTGCCCGATTCGGTATCATTGACAACGCGCGTTGGTGGAGTGCGGCGTATGGCTTTCTTGACACTGCGTTTTTTATTCGAAAGCTCTTCTGCCATATCACGGCAAGAGTTAAATCGAACGGCGGCATCTTTGGAAAGCGCTTTGGCGATCACGTCCTGATCGCTTTTGGGTAGCGGCCTTAGATTCGGTTTGCCGTGCATGTGCTGCGCGGCTAACTGAGCGGGAGTATTGCCTGGAAACGGCCGCACGCCAGTTAACATCTCCTGATAAACGATCGCCAACGAATATTGGTCGCTTCGCGTTCCCGGTCGGCCATCGAACAATTCAGGTGCCGCATAGGCCGGAGTCATTCCTGACATCAACGACTGCGAGGCGTTCTGAAGATCTTTGATCAATCCAAAGTCAGCCACTTTCACATGGCCGCTGACCATCAGCAGGTTTTCCGGTTTGATATCAAGGTGCTGAAGCTGATGCTCATCGCTCAAATAATCCAACGCATCCGCGGCACAGCGAATATATTTGAGCAAGTCTTCACGAGGAATGCCCGGCTCGCCGCGCGCTGTAAAATCATTGAATACATCTGCGAGGCTGTTGTCTGCCAATTCGGTGACGACAACCAATTGCTTTTCGTAAATCTCGATGCGTTCAAGCGAAAGCAAAAATGGATGCCGAAGCTGCTTGACGCGATCAAGCGCTTTCATCTCTGCAACGGCCCGTTTCTCATCATGAAAACCGTAGACGATTTTCAAAGCCTTCATCAAGCCGCCAGGGGCAATCGCCGACCACACTTCTCCAAAACCACCGGAACCGATGCGCTCTTTGAGAGTGTAGCCAAGAATTTCTTTTTTTGCTTCAAGTGGTTGAGTCAATAGTCTGCCCTCCTAAGGGCAAGCCGGTGTCAGTGGTGTTTATCTTGTTTGGAATAGAGGTTTGGTTTTCGTTACTTTTGCTATGCCTTTGCCAATGTCCTCGGGCCATTGGGACTACCATCAACTGCGATTGTGAAATAACTCTTTACAACCCGATCAAAATACTCATTTCGAATTTCCATCGGCAATTCGTTGTACACGCAAAAGTTGCGAATCTGGCTTAGCAAATCTCTCGGGTGACAACGTCGCATCCGACGTTTGGCTTGAATAAAATGCGTATTGATCAAGTAGTCCACGACTTCGGGCAAATAGACACATTCGAATTTCTCGCAGTAAATCTGAAACAGAACGTGAAACTCTTTGGGAGATGGATCTCCAATTTCGATCTTGTAGGGAATCCTTCTCAGGAAAGCGTCATCAACCAGATCAGAGGGCTCGAGATTGGTTGAAAAAATAATCAGTTGTTCAAAGGGAACCTGAATTTTCTTTCCAGATGCAAGTTGAAGAAAATCTATCCTGCTTTCCAAAGGCACAATCCAGCGGTTCAACAATTCGGTCGGCTCAATTCTTTGGCGGCCAAAATCGTCCACGAGCAAGCAACCGCAATTGCTCTTCATCTGCAAAGACGCCTCGCTCACATTGCTTTGGGCGTCGTGTCGAATCTCAAGTGAGTCCATCGTCAACTCACCACCGACGACAACGGTAGGACGACGGATTTTGACCCAACGCTTGTCATACGCCGCTTCGTGAATCAACGAATCGGAGTCGTCCTGTGTTTTGATATGGTAGGCCGCGTCATAGAACTTGATGATCTGGCCGTCTTCGTAAATCGCGTGCGGAACCCAGATTTCATGCCCAAAGCATTGAGTAATCCGCTGGGCCAACGTTGACTTGCCGTTTCCCGGTTCGCCATAGAGGAACAACCCGGCGCCTGAATTGATCGCTGGCCCCAGGCTTTCAAATAACGACTCATTGATTGAAATGTCTTTGAATGCGGCACGTAAATCGGCTCGCTTGGGAGACTCGGCCCGAATCGTCTGAGCTTCTGCACTCAGAACGTAGTCAATCAATGGAACGGGAGCCGGACCAACATAAGAGCAGGCTTGATTGGCAACATCCGCGCGATCTCGGCCGTTTTCGGTTAACGCATAGGAATAATCGTTCAACGGCGCCGAACCTTTGTGAACGATCATTTGCCGTGCGCGAAGGTGTTGAAACAGCTTTTCGAGAGATGCGAACGGGATGCACAAATCATTGGCGAGCTGCCGACCGCTACTCATTCCCACCACCGCCAACCGCTTAATCAACAGCGATTCGATCATCGAAAGCGGCAATCCAGTTTCCTGAATCGACGTCGGCTCTGACGGTCGAAACGACTCGTCAGCCATAATGGTCGCCAAAAGACCGCTGCTTAGAGAAAGTGGGGCTGATTGAGTGGACATGGATGGCTACTGAATGGTTGGCAAGCGACGACGAATTAAATAGGGAACGATCTGTTCTTCTAAACATCGGCTGGATCTTTGTTCTATACAGCAAAAGTTTGTCGTGGTTTTCCTACACGGATTGGAGAGGTTTTGCATGATTGACTGACAAACGAAATTCCGAGAGCACCACGACCAACACGCATAACCGTTACGACCGAAACCCAAACGCTTTTTGATGCGTCGGAATTCCGAAGACTGGCGCACCAACAGAAAATTAATTGAGTTTCTTCCCACCCAACTCCAATTCAAAAGCTACAAATTTGAGGCAGATTTTTGCCGTTATTAGAAAATTCCAAACATCGGATCGTTTTAACTAACGACTACAACCATGAGTGAACTCAATTCACAAGCAACTACTGACCAATTTAAGGGCCAATGGTTCCTATCTGGGCAAATTGATGAAACGGAACCCAACCGTCAATTCACAATTCACACATTGCCTTTCACAATTGGTCGACGATCCGACGCCTCCCTTTCACTACCAGCGGGTTGCATTTCCAAGAACCATGCTGAAATTGTCGCATCGCCAACAGGCGGTTTGATTCTTCGTGAATTGGGCAGTACTAATGGAACGTTTATCAATGGTGAACAGTTAAACGGTGAGATCGAACTTAAAGAAAACGACCTCATCCATTTCGCCGCCATCGTTTTTCGAATCAATGTAAAGCACGAAACTGAGAGCAAAACTCAACACCATACGATCCAGGAAGACGTTTGCGATCAAGCGTTGGCAATGATCCAGTTTGAACGGCTAATCAGTGACGGTGGACTTTACCCACACTTTCAACCGCTTGTTCGTTTGGATGACCAATCACGAATCGGATACGAAGTTCTGGGCCGCAGCCGTTTGTTCGGACTTCAATCTCCACACGAGATGTTCGCTGCTGCTTCACAGTTGAATCTTGAAGCCCAATTGAGCGAAGCGTTTCGTTTACGGGGAATCGAAATCGGAACTGCATTTGGTTCGGATTCCAACCTCTTTGTTAACACGCATCCCAAAGAACTGGACCGACCAGAATTTTACGATTCTCTACGAGAAGTTCGTACCGCAGCTCCAGATCAAAAAATCACTTTGGAAATTCATGAAGGTGCCTCAACCAACATGACCATGATGCGAGAGCTTTGTGCTGTCCTCAATGACCTCGATATCATGCTTGCCTTTGACGATTTCGGCGTTGGCCGTGCTCGCCTGGTAGAGCTGGGCGAAGTCCGACCAGACTTCCTCAAGTTCGATATGAAACTAACCAAGAACATTGAGCACGCTCCCACCAAACGACAAGAGTTGGTTGCGTTGTTCGCAAATCTGGTCAACAACCTCGGAATTCAAACCCTTGCCGAAGGCGTTGAAACCCGCGAGTGTCATGACATTCTCGTTCAGATGGGATTCCAACTTGGACAAGGTTTCTACTACGGTCGCCCTTCGCCGATCACGAAGTACACTACTGATGAAAACGGGTCGACCGATACCGATTCAGGAACCGTTTAAGCGAATTGATTCGAAAGCAAAAACCAGGCTGGTCTGAACCGGCTAAAGTTGGCTCTCGGATTGACCGATAGACGTTGTGAATAAGCCTCAGGTTTCTGGGGCTTTTTTCGTGCTTTTTGGGGCAAATTTCCGCCCAATTATCCCTTACGTACGAATTACCGTTCTGGTATACTTCGTGGCTCGAAATTCAATTATCAACAACCGGTCGCATTAACTGACCACCCGAGGTTCCCATGGCAGGCAAAAGTAAGAAAAAACTCGAAATCGTCCACCTCGTTTGCGAAGAAACAGGTGACTACAACTACACGATTCGCAAAAAAGGCGGCGGTGAAAAACTGAAGCTGAAAAAGTACTCACCACGCTTGCGCAAACACACTGTGCACAACGAAAAGAAAAAATAGGTCTTAGATAGAAAAAGACCAATCGAAAATCCATCAGTAGCCACGCAAATGCGTGGCTATTTTTGTGCGCCGTCGACATGTTGCATGAGCCAAACCTCTATAGATGAAGTGGGCTGGTCGACCGCAAGAAAACGTTTTCAAGGCTAAACCGCAAGGCCGACTACTCATCGTTCAATCGCTTTTTAGGTTGCCGATCAACGGCCAGTATATTGCCCAGTTTTTCGAATCCGATACGATAGAGATGTGAGATCAAGCTAACCCGGCCTTCCGACACACTGCCAAAGTTCAGCTTTCCAATCTCACTTTTGGAAACGGAACGAACAATCAAAGTTAGATCCAGCCACTCTTATAAAGTGGCCGTATCAACTGGACGTTCAACAATTGTAAAGGAAGCACAAAATGGGATTGCGATGGACGTTGCGTGCGCATGACGCGGATCTGGTTCAATCCATTGAGCGCGAATCCAACGTCTCGCCGGTAGTCGCACAGATTTTGGCGCTTCGTGAAATCACGCGTCCCGATCAAATCAAATCTTTTCTTGACCTGCGAATGACAGGGCTCAGACTTCCCGAAGAACTTCCGGGCGTCACCGAAGCGGTCGCGGTTATCTATTCAGCGATCACTGACAAACGGAAAATTTTCGTTTACGGTGACTATGACGCAGACGGAATGACATCAACTGCGATCCTGTACCGCTGCCTGAAACTTCTCAACGCCGACGTTTCCTACTTCATCCCCGAACGATTGGATGACGGTTACGGACTGAGCAAAAAAACGCTTGAGAACCTTCACAAGCGCGGCGCAAATATGATTGTCACCGTTGACTGCGGCATCGCCAGCGTCGAAGAAGTCGCATTTTCAAAACAACTGGGCATGCAAATCGTGGTTACCGACCACCATCATATCGGCGGCCCACTTCCTGACGCCGACGCAATCGTACACCCTGCCCTGCCCGGAAATCCGTATCCATTCGAAGGACTTTGTGGTGCGGGCGTGGCATTCAAACTCGCTTGGGCGTTGTGCACGTGCGACCACGGCTCTCCAAAGCTGCCCGAAAAGTATCGCAACTTTTTGTTTGCAGCGATTTCGCTGGCTGCGATTGGAACCGTTTGCGATGTGGTTCCGCTACGTGATGAAAATCGAATCATCGTTCATCACGGTCTCAATTGCATGCGGCAATTTGCCAACGCGGGCATGTCGCATCTATTGACGATGGCCAAATGCATCGACAAACCAAAATTGACTTCTGAAGACATCGGTTTTTACATCGGCCCACGCCTTAACGCGGCCGGACGATTGTCACAGGCACAGCTTGGCGTTGAATTGTTGTCTTGCGATTCCGAAGAACGAGCCAAAGAACTGGCCGAGTACTTTGACCATTTGAACAAACAAAGACAGACGCTCGATCGAAAAATCATTTCGTCAGCCAACAAACTCATCAAGGCAAACCACGATCCGGAATTCGAAGCCGCATTGGTGCTTGCCGAAGCCGATTGGCACATGGGCGTCATCGGAATCGCGGCGGGGCGAATCGCGGAAACTCATCATCGTCCGACGATCATGATTTCGATTGATCCCAATGGCGAACGACCAGCCGTTGGTTCTTGCCGTAGCTCGTGTGGCGTCAATTTGTATGACGCGCTCGAAGGCTGCAAACATCATCTCATTAAATTCGGTGGTCACGAAGCGGCTGCCGGCCTAACCATTGACCCAAAAAACATTGACGCGTTTCGAGAAGATTTTTGTGAGCAAGTCTCATCTCAGGTCAGTGTTGAAGACTTGATTCCGGATCTCGATATCGATGCGGAAGTCTTAATCGGACACATTACGCTTAACATGATGAACGAGTTCGAAAAACTCGCCCCCTTTGGCCAGGACAATCCGACTCCAGTACTGTGTGCGATTGGAGTTCAGCTTGCTGTGCCCGCCAAAACGATGGGAGCCGACGGAACGCATCTTGACTTACGCTTGAAACAACACGACTCAGTCATTCGTGCCGTGGCATTTGGCAAAGGCAGCTGGGTACCAGAGCTGGCCGACGAAAACGCCCTCTACGATTTTGCCTTTCGACCAGTAATCAACGAGTTCCGCGGTCGTAGAAATGTGGAACTTCAACTCATTGACTTTCGCCTCAGCAAATCTTCGGTGGCTTCCGCATGACAAAATTCTATCCACCGGGCTGGCCAACTGATGCAGGCTGGACGGAAAAACTCGAACCTCATTTCCAGACGGACGACTTTCAACAGCTTTGTGAATTTGTTGAAACTGAACGAGCCACCGAAACGATTTATCCGACTCCAGAAAATGTTTTTACCGCGTTCCGATTGACGCCGTATGCGGACACGAAATTGGTGATCCTGGGCCAAGACCCTTATCACGGCCCAAATCAGGCACACGGTTTAAGTTTTTCCGTTGAAGGAGAAATGAAGCTGCCGCCTTCGCTGCGAAATATCTACAAAGAAATGGAAAGCGATCTGGGAATCCAACCACCTGCAACGGGTAATTTGACCCCTTGGGCCGAGCAAGGCGTGTTCTTGCTCAACACTGTTTTGACCGTCCGCAACGGACAAGCCAACTCGCACAAGAAAAAAGGCTGGGAGCGCTTCACCGACGAAGTCATTCGAAAACTGGACGAACATCCCGCTGGGATCGTGTTCCTGCTGTGGGGCAAACCGGCGGAGAAGAAAACGAAACTAATCGATCAAGATCGCCACAAAGTCATCGTTTCCCCGCACCCTTCTCCACTGTCGGCGCATCGCGGTTTCTTTGGCAGCAAACCGTTTTCCCAAGTCAACGAAGCGTTGAAATCTTTGGGGCGCGATACGATCGACTGGGACAGAATCTCTCAGCAGTAATCTGCTCGCTCAGTCTGTTAACCAAACGCTGTTTCGGAGTTTGCCAAACGAAAAGGCAAATGTCTTGCAGGTTTTCATAGCCTGGCAATGCCAATGCGTGACTAAACGAAATCAGAGACAAGTGGAAACGGTCACGCCGACGAAAACTTTCCCGATTTTTCTCAAGTCAACATCAGTTTTTTCGAAGTGAATACAAAGAATATTCACGTTGGTGCGTCGCCCCAAAACCTCTACGATTCACCCCTCGCAGCAACGCCCAAATCTCACACTGGATCTTGCGACCATTGATGGAATTCGAAGTCCAAAATTCAAAACTTGATGCAAATCAAAATGTGCCTGCGCGCGGACGAGAAGAACGCAACATACCCAGTCGTATTGCCGATCGAAAAACACGCAACTCAGATTGGCCAACCAAGCAACTGAGCACTAAAACGCTTGCCTCAGCACAAACAACAAGTGAACCAGCCGGCCAAACTACGACGAACGAACCAGCAGCCGATCAAACCGCGACAAACGAAACCGCGAACAAAACAGCCCCTTGCCGCACCCAAGCCATCGAGGCGATCCTTTCCTCAAAATCAAAATCCAAACTCAAGCAACCACAAAAACTCGAAACTTATTCAACGGAATCACGCAGGCCGATCGTGTGCTTGTTATTCGTTTTGCCGTTGGTAATTTTCTATGAAATCGGATCCATCTTCCTGGGTCGCGAATCGCTTAGAAGCGGTATCGATCAATGGATCCACCAAATCCTCAGCCAACTTGGAATTGGTCAACTCGTCGTTCTACCGATTCTGACCATCGGACTAATGGTCTATTGGCACCACCGAATCAACGACCACTGGAAGATCAGTCCACGCTGCATCCTTGGCATGTTGGGCGAAGCAACTGGGCTGGGATTGATTCTGTTCTGGGCGGCCAGTGCAACCGATTTACTGGGCCATGAATCCGCCAACATCGGCGCTCGATTCGGATCTGAAATCGCATCCGGATCGGCTTTGCTTTCCACCATCGTCGCGTATGTCGGAAGTGGCATTTACGAAGAAGTCATCTTTCGTGTTTTACTTTTGGTGCCGATCATTCACTGGATCGGCGGCCTGTTGGGAGCGCCGAAAAACGATGCGATCTTTGGCAGAACGATGCCTCACATCGTCCTTCATCAGTCAGCACAAACCCGTACCGATTCAAAGTGGAAATTAGCGACAGTGATTGGTGTCGTGCTTGTGAGCCTGTTATTTGCGGCCGTCCACTACAATTTTTTCAATCCTGCTGGCAATCAATTCGAGCTATCAAGTTTTGTTTTTCGATTTGCTGCCAGTATCGTTTTCTGTGTTTTATTTTTGTTTCGTGGGTTTGGAATCGCAGTCGGTGCCCATGTGGCATACGACGTGCTAATGCAGCTTTGACATAGTTTTAGATCGCTTAAACGCGAACAATAATTTCTTTTACTTTTTCACGCCCGACAACTCGACACTATTGCGAAAAAAATTTTGATGTTCGTTTCAAAAAACGCATCCGAGTTTGTCAACAATTAAACCAAAAAATTGTCAAGTAATTTGACTTACCTTTTATCAATTAGACGTCGAAATTAGAGTAGAGATCCGAGACTTTTGTGAGTCACGTTCTTACAATAGAAATGTGTTCTTCGTTTTTTCATTCTCCCTTTTCCATTTCAAATCTGAAAGTAATTCGTTGTTATCCGTTCGGCCAAAAATCACTGATCTGAACTTTCACCTCTACGCTCGGAACATTCATCCAGAGTTGTTTGAAGTGTGCGCCAGTCGAATTTGGGAACGGGACAACTATCGACTTGACCTGAACATCACAACTGACGGACATTTGATTTCGTTTCATCACGATGGCTTGATCCTGACAGAAGTCAGTGCAAGTGCTCACCATCCGCTGCCGAAGAAACGAATTCTGTTGTCACATCCAATCGAAGGCGTTTGCCACGATGAAGCAACGCATGAAGATGTGATTGGATACCAGTCAAAGGTCCAACTCGAAGCCGTTGATCCAAAAGTCTTCGTCGCCATCCAGCAGCAATTGGATGGCAAAGCAGAATGTGAAGGATTGGTTCACCGCTTTCATTCCAACGGGCGACTTGCCTTTGGCGCGTTGAGCTACATCAACGTTCAGTCATTCAACAGTCACGTCCTCGTTCGCAGCTTTCATACTTTTCCGGACACCAGCGCCGTGATCAAATCCGAATCGCGGTTCACATTGAACTTCGACTAAACGCTGAACTCCATTTGCAGGATTTCAACCCGACTCGACTATTCGAAGACTCGAATCTCAGTTTCTCCAGATTCGAACGAAGTTCTACTACTACCAATTTCACTTCTGAAGGTCTGCCAACACCCTAAGTCCGGTAACGTTGTCTGGATTCATCGACAAAAGTACTTTGGTTTGTTTCATGGCTTCTTCCTTCGACATAACCTTGTCAGGGACGTTGTGAAAGAAGAGAACATACTCGCGCAACGATTCATCATCCGGGGCTAGTTTGATCGCCTCAAGAGCATGAAAGTACGCAGTAAAATACGCCCCTTCGAACTGGCACAAACCCATGCACATTAACACCGACGCCAAGTACTGCCATTGCCACTTTTCTTCGCGCCGAATCAACTCCGTCGCAAATGTGTAAGCACGAATGTCTCGCATATCAAATGCATAGCCGTGAAACGCGTCTTCCACTTCCTCATAGGAAAGCCCTTTGAGTAGCTCGAGCCCATTATCAATATTGAGGTCATTGATTTCGTCAACAATCGTTCGAGTCATCTCTTTCTCCTGGCTTCGCAAAAGGGCATGACAAAAAGGGCGTGATAAAAAGCGGCTGGTTAACGATCCACCATTCCATCTATCAATGAGCCGTTTGGGCGATAGCCCCGGTTTCGTCACAACTATGCACTGGCAAACCGTGGCTAGCGCCAAAACGGCTCAGCGTTCATGCGTGCGCCTACCGACGCACCTAAGACTTCCATTTCGTTTTGACCGGGCAAAATTCACTCAGACTCAAACGGGCCGCCGCGCCGGTCGCTTGGGAGGATCATACGTGCAACAATCCTGAGGACAAACATCCCAGTTCGCCGGCATGTTCCCAATCGCTTTTTTTTCCGTTCCAGACGTTCGCTCCAAAACAAGCTCACGAACCATGGACACAAAGCTTGGATGAATCCCGACTGATTTCGCGCGGGCCATATTGATTCCAAATTTGTCGCAGGCTTCTTTGGCCTCCGTGTCGAGATCGAACATGACTTCCATGTGATCGGAAACGAATCCGACTGGCATCACAACGATGTCTTTCACGCCGGTTTCAGAATGCAACTCTTCAATGTAGTCGCAAACGTCAGGCTCAAGCCACGGTTGAGTCGGCGGTCCGGAACGGCTTTGATAAACAAGCTTCCACGAATACTCTCCCACCGTCTCCATGATCAAACGACACGCTTCGTTTAACTGCGTGGAGTACTTGCAATTGTCAGCCATCGACATGGGAATGCTGTGCGCCGTAAACACGAATTGCGTTTCACTTCGACGTTCTTCCGGGATCTCATCAAACGCATCCTGAACGCGACCGGCGGAAGCCTCGATATAAGACGGATGATTGAAAGCCATCCGAACCTTGTGAACTTCGGGAGCGCCCTCGCCAAGTGATGCCTGGGCGTCGGCGATGTTCTCGCGATACTGACGGCAGCCGGAGTAGCAACTGTAGATCGAAGTGAAAAATGCCAAAGCACATTTGACTCCATCGTCTTTCATTTCTTTAAGTGCGTCAGGCAGCATCGGATGCCAGTTTCGGTTGCCCCAATAAATTGGCATATCCAGATCGTGCTCGGCAAAATCTTTCTTGATCGCGGCAATCAAATCACGATTCTGTTGATTGATCGGGCTAATGCCACCAAAGTGTTTGTAGTGCTCGGCGACTTCCAACATCCGTTCACGTGGAACGTTTTTTCCTCGCAACACGTTTTCAAGAAACGGCATCACGTCGTCTTGGCTTTCCGGGCCACCAAAGGAAACGATTAGAAGTGCGTCGTATTTGTTTTCAGACATGTATTTTTAAAGTGAAAAATTATTTGCTTTATGGTTTAAGTTTCGCGTATTGAGTTTCGAGTTTTCAGGAACTTACTTGCTCGGCTGTCAACGCATCGATGATATGGTCCGGGGTCAGAATCGCGTAAGGCGGTTTGTCGGCCGGAAATCTGCAGCAGGCGACAACGAATTTGCCTTCAACCGCAGGATTCTCTCCCAAGTTTTTTGGCAAAGCGAAAATCTTAAATTGATAAGTTATTTGCTTGCCGTCAATTTCTGTCAAATCAATTGTCACAACCACTTTTTGCTCGAAAGCCAGCGGCTCGTGAATTTCCAAACCGCTACTGAGTCGCGGAAACCCAAACGTCCCAAGTTCGTCTTGAGAAACAACCGAAAGCCCACGACTGCGCAAAAATGCGTACTCCGTCTCTTCCATCATCCGAATGTAAGCCCCACAATGGGCGAACCCGCTAACGTCCGTATCAACAAAACGGACTTCGCGTTCGAATTCGAAACTGGCGATAGGTTGTGAATGGGTCAAGTGATTCAGTTCGCTGGTAAATTTTCAATTAATCTGTTCAACATTCTACAAACGCAAATCAAAGTTCCTTTGAACATTTAGTAACCTTGGTTCAGGAATGCAGAATTATCTATGAAACCGTCAGACGACCATTGGCACAACCGGGCAGCTTGGGATCGCTTGGCAAAAAAACAGGATCGGCTAACCAAACCCGCACGTGACGTTGATTTTGCCGACCCACTGAAATCGGTTGACGGACCGGGCTGGTTAGGTGGAAACATTAACGGCAAACGCGTTTTGTGCTTGGCAGCAGGGGGTGGTCGCCAAGGCCCGATCTATGCCGCCGCCGGCGCGATTGTGACAGTGGTCGACATTAGCCCCGCGATGCTGGAACTCGATCGGGTCGTGGCCGCTGAAAGAAACATTCAACTCCGCACCGTCGAAGCCTCCATGGATAATCTCTCGTCGCTTGGTGACGATTCATTCGACATCGTCATCCACCCAGTAAGTACTTGTTATGTTCCCGACGTGGTTCCCGTTTACCGCGAAGTCGCCCGCGTGTTGTGCGCCGGTGGAATCTACATCAGCCAACACAAACAGCCGACCAGTTTGCAAACGACATTGGATGCCCAAGCCGGTGGCTTTCAAATCGTTCATCCGTACTACAAAAAAGATCCTCTTCCGCCTTCCGAAAAACCCAATCTCGTTCGCGAAGAAGGCACATTGGAATACGTGCACCGCTGGGAAGAACTACTGGGCGCGATGTGCCGGGCTGGACTGGCAATCGAAGACATGACCGAACCCATGCACGCCCAACCAGACGCCGAAGCCAACAGCTTCGCCCACCGCTGCCAGTTTGTGGCGCCGTACATTCGGGTTAAAGCAAGAAGGATGGGCGAGCGGAAAACGAGGTTGGTTGTTTAGAACAAATGCGGAATGCGGAATGTGGAATGCGGAATCGCGCAAGCGGTTGCCGGGCGTGCTATTCCTCATTCCGCATTCCTCATTCCGCATTCCAAAAAGGTTGCTGCTGCGAAAGGCAGTGAAACGAACCGAGCCCGACTGACAGGTTCTTCGACGGTAATGCAACGACGGTTCGATTTGGAAAAAGTGGTTGTAGAATTCTTAAAGCGATTTCGTCTTCGGGCACATCGAATTTTGGGACGAGCACTGCGTTGTTGGTGATCAAAAAGTTGCAGTAGCTTGCCGGAATTCGCCGGTCACAAAACTCCATCGCGGCAGGGATCGGCAACGGCACTAACCGATATTCCAAACCGTGTTTGTCCAAGCCATTTTTGAGATCTTTCAAATTCTGAGCCAGCCCGCCGTACTGCCCATCCTGTTTGTCATCCGTCCAAGCGTAAACGATCGTTGAATCGTTAGTAAATCGAGCCAGCTGATCGATGTGGCCATCGGTATCATCGCCTTCGATCGCGTCACCGCTAAGCCATAGCACAGCTTTTGCCCCGAGAAACTCGCCAAATATTTGTTCAACTTGCTCAGTGTTCACATCGGGGTTGCGATTGGGATCCAAAGCGCATGATTTTGTGGAAAGCAAAACACCTGACTCGTTCATTTCAATCGCGCCGCCTTCAAAACAGAGCCCTGGAGAAACAAATTGAATCCCCAAATGTTCCGCCACTCGCCGAGCGACTTTTTGGTCTTGGTCAAACGGCGGATACTTGCCACCCCAAGCGTTATAGTGCCAATCGATGGCGACCAATTTGGGCTCGGCTCCTTCCTCAAATTTCTTCACAAACGTTGGGGCGTAATCACGCGCCCAAGCATCGTTGGTCGGGATCTCAACAAAACAAACGTTCTCTAGCGCGAGTCTTTCCCGCGCTGCAGCAAGTTGTTCCGAACCGACCAGAATGTTCACTGGCTGAGACGCTGCGATGGCCTCAACCAATTTTCGAAATTCGATTTGAGCCGCCTCAAGATTCTTTGGCCACGTCTCGATATTGTGTGGCCAACTCAGCCAGATCGAAGATTGCTGCTCCCATTCGGCGGGCATTCGAAACGGCATCACTTACCCCATCGTTCCGTTAACCCACCATACGCATCGATCCGCCGGTCGCGGAAGAAAGGCCAATGCGTGCGGGCTGTTTGAACCAATGACAAATCGCAATCTACAACCAACGTTTCCGCATTGGCATCACTGGCGACTTTGATAAGGTTGCCATACGGATCACTGACAAACGACGAACCCCAAAATTCAATATTGTCTTCCACGCCAACGCGGTTGGGCGCGACTAAAAACACGCCGTTGGCAATGGCATGTGACCGCATCATCGTTTGCCAGGCGTTCCGTTGACTCTCGCCGAATTCAGCTTTCTCGGGCGCCTGCCAGCCAATCGCGGTTGGGTAAACCAAGATCTCTGCGCCTTGCATGGCCGTCAATCGCGCCGCTTCAGGAAACCATTGATCCCAACAAATACAAACCCCAACATTGCCCACCGACGTTTCAAAATTCTTGAACCCCAAGTCTCCAGGCGTGAAGAAGAACTTTTCGTAAAAATATGGGTCGTCAGGAATGTGCATTTTTCGGTAGATACCCAGGATGCTTCCATCGGATTCAATCATGACCGCCGAGTTATGAAACACGCCAGCTGCCCGACGTTCAAACACGCCACCGACGATGACGACGCCCAACCGCTTGGCGACCTCGCTCAATGCGTTTGTGGTCGGTCCAGGAATCGTTTCGGCCAATTCGAATTTGTCGTGGTCTTCGGACTGGCAAAAATAGGTGCTTGCAAACAGCTCTTGAAGGCAAATCAGCTGGGCTCCCGATTGGGCCGCGGCTTCGATTTGTGCAACCGTTTTTGCCAAGTTCGCCTGAACGTCGTCGCCGCACGATAGCTGAATGGCAGCCACAGAAGTTGTTTTTGAATCGGTCATATTTGGTTGCAAAATTCAGTGTCTAACAAAAGTCGCGTTTGGGTTTGGAAAATTCTTTGGCCAAAATCTACGGGAAGCTGGCTTGGCAATTAAAATTGTATGCAAATTCTGATCCAATTTATGGTCTTTGAGTTGTTCCCTGCAATCCTTTTGCTAGAGTCGTTTCAAATTCAATTCCCATCCATCAGCTGGTCACGATTTTTGGGCACCACTATGGACGATATTCGCAAAATGGTAATCTTACCGCATGTTTAAGAAACCACCTTTCGGCCTGTTTGTTGCCGGAACAGATACTGAAGTCGGCAAGACGTATATTGCTTCGTTGATTGTGAAGCAATTGGTCGCCGCTGGCCATCGCGTCGGTGTTTACAAACCAGTCGCAAGTGACTGTGTCTCCGATGGACGACAGCTCGTTTCCGAAGACGCTGTCGCGCTTTGGGAGGCCGCAGGCCGGCCGCTCAGCTTAGATGCCGTTTGCCCTCAACGTTTCCAAGCCCCACTCGCGCCGCATCTTTCGGCTCGTAATGAAGGCCGAGAACTGGATCCGCAATTGATTCGATCCGGGATTTCCGTTTGGGCCGATGAATGTGACATCGTTGTCGTCGAAGGCGCTGGCGGATTGATGTCCCCCATGAGCGACGACGAATATTTCGCCGACCTGGCGTATGATCTTGGCTATCCCGTAATCGTGGTCGCCCCCAATGCGATCGGCGTAATCAACCAATCACTTTCGGCATTGATCGCAGCTGCCTGCTTCCGCGATGGCATTCCGGTTGCCGGATTGATTCTCAACGACTCCCGAATGTTCGACGGTGATGTGAGCATGGAGTCCAACCGGGAGCAAGTCGCTTCACGGGCGATGTCTCCTGTGTTGACACGGCTTCGGTACGACGGAGAAGCGTTTGACGACACGGTCGATTGGATGGCCGTCGCCAAGAAAAAATACGATTGCCAAACGGAAACGGCTCAAACTGAAACGGCTCAAACCGAGTCAGCAAAGTAAGTCGAGATTCGCGGTTGGGAAATCGGTTGGGAAATTCACCGCTTTTGATTTGGCAACCGCGGCACGAAACGGAATGAAGATTGACTTGGATCTCGAATCGGCTCCAAGCGGGAACTTTTCAATCGCTGATTTTCTAGTCGCTCTTTTTCTGCTCGCTCTTTTTTAAGTTGCTCATTTCTCAAGCGCATGCTCCTCAAACGAAAATCACTATCGCTTTCCATCTGGCGACTTTGCTCCGGTGAATAAATCGGCTGGAGATAGCTGGCTTTGCGAACTGGAGCTGAACGTTGCGGCTGAAGTTGGTTCAGTCGTGCCTGCAACTGTTGCAATTCTCTGCGTAATTTTTCGCCTTCGACAATCGTAGATTTCTGAAACGCCAACGGTTCGTTGCCAGGTCGGTTCGAACTCAAATCGTGTGTCCGTGCAGTATACTGGCCTTTTAGTTTTTGAGGATTCGTTGAACCAAGTGCCATCGAGATACGAGCTTCAATCTGCTCAAGCCGTCGGTTGATCATCACTTTGCTTTGTGCCAACGATCGAAGCTGTTCAAACGTCTTGGTTTGGTTGGTGTAAATCGGATGAAGCCATGCCTTAAAGTCATCGCCCGAGTTACTCACGATCGACATATGATTCATTCGGCTTTTTAATTGCTCAATCGTTTCTTCATAGTTGAATACAACATGATCCATTTCCCGGGCAGCGTTTTCACGTGCCTTGGTGGCAACCATCTTCATTGCTTCTTCGATGGCTCGAATTTTTTCCGGTGACATCTCGCTACCGCCGAGCGCGTTGGCCAGAAGGCCTGCCATTTGCTCGCAATACTGATCGTTTGAAGAAATTATTGCGACCGTTTCGTCAACGGCCTTGCAAGCCTCTTCGCATTCGTCTTCTGAGCAAACGACGCCGCAGCTTGATTGGCAGCTTCCGTTGCATTTCGCCTGACACGACCCTTGGCAAGGTGCATTGAGATTGCATATGCGAACTTGGGGACCGGAATCAGTGACCAATTCAGCAGGAATCTTCGGCACTGGGTTGGCCGGTTGCTTGACGATTGCGTCTTCGATTAAAGAGAAAAACGGCTGGCCACTGGTTGGCAAATCCAATTTCGGAATCGCATTAGGCATGTAATCGGGCTGATTTGGCAATTTCAAATTCGATTGCCCAACCAAAGGCGAACCGACTAGCGAAAACAGAACGACAACTACACCACCAAGAATAATCCGTGCCATGACTGACTCCTTCAGTACATCGAAACGTGCGGGATTCATGCGAGAATCTTCCCCGCAATTCCGGCACCGTCCACCGGAATAACTAATTTGATAACCCAGCAGACATTTTCAAACAATACGAATCTGAACACATTTCCCTGAACCGCAGTCCGCCCCCTCCAACGGTCCGTTTTGGAACCGCGTGTCGGCAGTCATCCAACAGCAGAACACACAACAAACCATCATCAAACTGTGCCAAACCCGAGTGAATACGGCCTCTCCAAGTTTGCCCGACGAAGATTCCAACGACCAAAGATGCTATCATCTTGCCAGTTTCCGTTAGCCTTCGACCATTGAAGACAAAAATGCCCACTAATTCCAACGCGGTTTTTGCTCCCGCTTTTACCCAACTCATCCGCTGTCCTCACACAAAATCTGCTTTGACCCAAGCCGACGACAGTTTGATTTCTGAGCTGAACGAGAAAATTTCCAACGGCAATTTGGTCAATCAAATTGGCCAAGCCGTCTCAGAAAAACTGGAATCCGGGTTTGTCAACGAAGACCAGTCGTTAATACTGCCCGTTCGAGGCGGCATTATTATCCTGATCGCCGACCAAGCAATTCCATTGAATCAATAATTGGATATTTGACGTGGCCGAAGAAAAAACGATTTTCAAAAAAATCATCGACGGAGAAATCCCTGCCAACAAAGTTTACGAAGACGATCTTTGTCTGGCATTCCATGATGTCTCCCCCCAAGCCCCAACGCACGTTTTGCTGATCCCGAAAAAGGAAGTCATCAACGTCGCCGATTTGAAGCAGGAAGACGCTGCGTTGGCCGGCCACCTTATGTTGTCCGCTGGCAAAGTCGCGAGAGAGCTTGGAATCGAAGAGACGGGCTACCGCGTTGTTATGAACTGCGGCAAAGACGGCGGCCAATCAGTTGATCACTTGCATCTACACATTCTTGCAGGCCGTCCGCTGAAATGGCCACCTGGTTAAGTTTGCTGACTGTCGGGTAGAAACGAGTTAGCCTACCATCTCATCTGTACGAATAAAAAAGAGATCTATGGAACCGCGGTCTGGAGACCGTTAAAACGAAGTTAGCTGCCTCAACAAATCCCAGTTTAAATGAATGCGAACTCATGGCAAAACCAAGCATTTTTTTGACGGCTTTAGGCTCAGCAGTCTACCTTTTATGTCTCGCGTTATGCGCACAAGGTCAAGACTGGCCGTCGCGAGGCGGTGACGATAGTCACAATCCTGTTGTTGCCAAAAACGACATCCCAGTCGATTTTGAACTTCCACCCCATCGCGCAGGAAGCAAGGTAATCGAAAGTCCGCAGATCCAAAATGCAAAATGGTCCGCGGAAATCGGCATGTGCCTTGTAAGTGAACCGGCGATTTCGAATGGGTTAGTTTGGATCGGCGGCAACAACGACAAGCCTCGCGATCCAAAGATTACCGGTGACGCCGGCGTTCTATTCTGCTTTCGTGAATCGGATGGAAAATTTCTTTACCAATACGTATCACCACGCCGCAAAAAAGGCCGCTTGGTCGATTGGCCGGGCTATGGAATCGCTTCCACGCCCTACATCGAAAACGATCGAATTTACTTTTGCACCAACCGCTGCGAAACGGTATGTCTGGACATCCGACCGCTGATTGAAGGAACGGGCTTGCCGACCGAGGTTTGGAAAGTAGACATGTTGGAGAAGTTCAACGTTGTTCCAGGTGTTGCTCATATTGGTTCGCGTCAACTCCATTGCTCGCCGGCTGTTTGGGGAGACTACATTTATGTGAATACGACACATACGGCGCGCCCGTTTAGCGCCAAGAGTCCAGCGACAAACGATTCGAAGGCTCCTCCGAGTTTGATTTGCTTCAACAAGAAAAACGGAACGGTGAAATGGACCGACAACACACCTGGCAATTCAGTCTTGGGCCCTCAATGGGGCAATCCAACGGTCGTCCAAGCCGGTGGTCGTAATCAAGTTGTCATCGGGCAAGGCGACGGCTGGGTTCGCTCCTTTGATTGCCTGAGCGGCGAATTGATCTGGAAATTCGACATCAACGAAAAAGCGGATCGAATCAACCATCGCAACAAAATTGGGGCGCTCGCCATGTATCTGGGACAGGTAATTTCGGAGCCCGTTTTTAAGAATGGTCGACTGTTTTTTGCTAGAGGCTATGAATACGAGTTCGGTAGATGCACTGGGCGGCTCTGTTGTATTGATCCTGCAAAAACGGGTGATCTCAGTTCCGAGCTTTTGTCTGCCAACGATGAAGTTTCCGCCAATCCGAATTCAGGACTCATTTGGGAATTCAAAGGCTCACTCAGCGGCCCTGAAGGCGCCAAAGCCGACGAAGGGAACCCAAATGTAATGCACCGTTCATCCGGAAGTGTTGCTGTTCATAATGGTTTTGTCATTGCAGCAGACGGGGCTGGTTCCATTCATTGCTTGGACGAAAAATCCGGCAAACAACATTGGAGCTACGAAACGCCCGCGGGGATATATGGTTCGCCGCTGATCATGGGCGATACGGTCCTCGTAGTTGATGAAGATGGCACCGTGTCTCGAATTAAGCTAGCGAACAAGATGGACAAGTCAGAAATTGAGACCAATCGCACCCATTTCTTTATTCAAACTTCGCCCATTTACGCCAATGGCACTTTTTACTTTACTTCTTACTCCAAATTTATCGCGGTCCCAGCTCGCGACAAGGCAGAAAAAACCAAGAAGAAAAAGTGACACCGCCTATCGTTGAAAGTTTGGACAATCGCCCGCTCAGAAAACAACTCGTTGGAATGAGCTTCAACAAAAAAAGCGGATGTGATTCAATACCGGCATTCACACAGCCATCGAAACCGAAAACGGAAACGGTGAATTACTCACGACAACCAACTTAAATTCAGGACCATCATCATGCGTTTAACATCGAAAGCTCCAGCTCAAATCGCTTTGGCAATTTTGTTGCTTTGTTTTGCTCAAACAGCAGGCTTGGCAGACGACTCAAAAGCGCCGCCTACGATAACCGTATCCGGTTCGGCTGAAATTCGTGTCGCGCCCGACGAAGCTGTGTTAACTTTTTCAATCGAATCGCGTGAAACCGAGCTTAATCAAACCGTGAAGGACAATGATGCGAAGATCAAAGCGGTCACTGATTTTTTGAAGGCATCTAAAGTCGCCCCAAAAAACATTCGCACTCAAGTCATCAGTATTCGTCCGATTTTTGAAGGCCCAAAAGCCTACGGCGGTTTTAAACAGAGCTACGCAGTACCACAGGTCAACGCCGCGCCTATCGCTCGCCCAACCGGCGACGAAAAGAAAAAATCTACTCTTAAACCCATCGGCTATACAGCCAGCCGCCAGCTTTCGGTCACCATCACCGATCTTACTTCATTCGAAAACGTCTACCGTGGCTTGATCGAACGTGGCGTGAACTCGGTATCAGGTATTGAATTTCGCACGACCGAGCTTCGGAAGCACCGCGACGAAGCCAGGCTCAAGGCAGTCCGCGCCGCAAAAGAAAAAGCAACGGCCATGGCTGGCGAGCTTGGCGCAACCCTTGCCTCCGTTCAAACGATTTCAGAAGAAGGCAGCCCTCGTCACTCACACTTTCAAAACAGTCTAACACCCGCGTTCGCTTCCGCGCCAACCAGCATTGCGACGGGCGTCATCGAAATCAATGCTTCCGTGCGAGTTGTTTTCCTGCTTGGAAATTACAAATTGGATACAGCGAATTAACAGCAAACAACAGCACGGACCACAGTTCAAAGCCATAAACTACAGGGCGATTAGTACTTGATCGTTGTGGGTATTTTAAATTCTGCGCGAACCCTTGGGACGTAACCGCGTCTACTCAATTGGCGTTTGCCGTACGACTTTTGGGCGTACACTTATTCTCTGGTTTATTTTTCGCTGGCGTTTTGAATAACGAATCCCCCACGACAAACATGCCAACTGCCGGATCGGAGTACATCATTTCAGTACCCGTAAGAGTTAGTGCTCGGCCTCCCTGACAATTCTCTGATGCCGGCGGATTTGCAACACACCGCCCAAAAAATCCACCTCTCCATTATTGTTCGAATTGGCCCTTCGACAAGCTCCGCCGTATTGCACGGTCGTCACGAAGCGCCGTTAAACGAATCTTAAACGTCAAGAAAAAAAACTGAGCCTCGCCGTTGAGCCGCCTACTTGCTGTAGTCCCGCTTTCCCGTTGCCCGCTCAAACGTCACACGCAAACCAGGAATCAAACGCATCGCGTTTTCTGAATAGACCTTTTTTAAGACATCATCTGGCAATCCGATTCCATAGATTCGCCACATGCCTTGGGGCGCCGGAGATTTTTCGCTGTACGGAAAATACTCGTCATACGTTTCCAAAAATCGCCAGTAATACTTGAGGCGAACATCAGGCCACGGCCCGTCGGTTCCAAACAGAATTCGATCTTGGTACTTGATGAAAAACTTCCGCGCTGTGTATGGCTGACGGCCAAGTTCGTTAATGCGTGACGCAAGTTCGACCACGAGATTTGGATACTCATCCAACCATTTGGCGACAACAGCCAAATCCTCACTGTTGTTTGCAAAATGGGCACCAATAAAAGTCGTACCGCGATGACGCTTGATCACACGATTGCGAGCAGCCAACAGTTCTTCGCGGCTGGGAAATTTGTCTCCATAGAAACTCCAGTCCGGGTGCCGACGAAGCTCTTCCCATCGTTCGTTCTTTTCGTCAATCGGCTGAAAGAATGCTACAGGATCGGCAACATGCATGATCACGGGCAAGCCAAGTTCGCCACACGTTTTCCAAATCGGATCCCAACGCGGGTCGTCAATTTTCATCAAACTACCATCGGCGTTTTTATCGCGCAGCCCAAATGACTTGAAGAACTTGACCCCCGACGCGCCTTTTTCTTTCGCAGCCTTGAGCTGCTCAACGCACATGCGGACAAAACCCTGCTTGCTGGACGCCCAGGTTTTCGGGTCACGTCGATTCCCATCGCCAATGAAATCCAGATGGACAAACCAAGCTATTCTTTTTTCGTATCGGCCGATGAATTTCAAATGCCGTGATTCGCTGCCAAGTTTCGCGTCCAAACTCGTGGACAAAACGATGTTGTTGGCGTCCATCAACCTTACATATTTTTCCAGCGCAATTTCGTCTCCTCTAAGACGACCCCCAAGATGCGTGTGGATATCGATGACCTGGAATTTTGCTTTCTTCAGATCGGTTTTGGCAACGACTAAAGCTGGTGTCGGATCAAAAGTCCGGAGAGTTGGGTCTTTGGCCTGAGTTGTTTCTTGATCAGTCGCTTTGCTGGAGTCAGTCGCTTGTTGGGCGCTGGGCTGTTCCTTGCCTTTAGTTTCCTGAGCAGTTGCTGACGCCGAATTTAAGATCAGACCAATACAGATCGAAATTGCGCAGGTGGCTTGCCAAACATGTAACATTCTTGTGACTTTCGATTTGTTATGATTCTCAAGTTCTTTGAGATGAGCGAATTCTTACATCCAAAATACCAAATTGAATGGCGACTTCGATCCAAGGCGTTTTCAGATACCGACGATGAGGAGGTTTTGGCACGAGTTTGGCCAATAGTATAAGAGATTGGCGACATGGCCGCGCGGAGCTATGCCAGCAATAGGACACGAAAAATCAAACCGTGAACATGCTCACGCAAGCGTGACACATGGCGCCCGATAATTTGCCCGGTTTTAATTTCGCTTTATTCCCACTGGTGAAACGGCGTGAATTGTTCCTCTGGGAACCAGGCCGGAAACGTCGATGGCTTGTGAGAGAACATGCACGCCGAGGTTGCCCGCTTTGTCGACCGCTTCGATACGAAGAAAAATTCGATCGGGCACATCGGTTTTGACTTTCCAAACAAAACGCGATTCGTTGCGAACTCCCGTTTCAATTGGCGTCCACGGCCCATCTGGATTGGCACTGAAAGAAAGCGTGATTGGCCGAAGCGTTATGTGTTTGTCCGATACCGAATAATTGATCACTAGCCTTCCCGCTTCTTCCCCACGGCCATAAGGCACCGAAGTGATTCGAGTAAGCGGCGCCTGAGTATCGATCAGAATCCACATGTCGGCGTCGTCACCACTCGAAGGCCCCTGCCCCGTCAAACCGTCTTTGGAATGAACGACGATTCGGAAACCGTAGTGGCCTTCTTCTTGAACTTCGACTGGAAACGGGCTGCTGTTGTCAGGATCGCTGCCCCACGAATTCCAAGTTCGCCCTTCGTCTCGTGTCATCCAAAGATCAACACGGGCCACACCCGAAGGATCAATCGAATCGATGCCGTAACTTAATCGGAATCGCTTGCTGCCGATAATCTGCGTTGGAGCTTTGGTGGTTCGGCCTTGGCCGTTGGACGCGCCGGTTGAAACGCGCTGCGCAGAAGCGCGTGCCTTTCGCGTTTGCTGATTTTGCAACGCATGGTTTTGAGGCGACGGTTGACGATCAATCGGAGCCATTTGACGATTAGCGAATCCGGACGACATCATTGGGTTTTGAGCGTTGGGTTGGAAACCGGATGGCGGTTTTGTCGTATTCCAAACACCACCGTTTGTTTTCGGTTGATTGTTGGGCTGTTGAATTTCTCCAACGAATTCGCCAATTACCTCGGCCTGCCCAGCCGCAACGTTTGGCAGCAGCGTTGGACTTGGGATCGGACGGTTGCCTTGTGTGTTTAGTCCACGATATTGATTAGTCGCGCCCATCGTCGACGACTCGCCCACGACCTGATTTCCGACAACACTCATCTTGGAAGGATTTGATGGAACGTCGGTTACTCGTCGAGGCGCGGGTTTTTCAGGATAAGGAATCGGAGTGATTGAAGGGTCAGAACGGACAGTCGATGAAAAACTCGTTTGATTTTTCGGCACCCATTTTTCGGTTTGGCTTTCCCAAAGCACTCCCCCTCGAGTTCCCGTTGGTTTAGGCGGCTGATTTTCTGCGACTCCAGGTGCTACATAACCGTTGGGAACGGGTGGCGCGGCATATTCGATCTCAGATCCAATCAACTGCATCGGTGGATTGGCAAGAGATTGGTTGGCAAACGGCTGATGGGTCGCCATACGTGGATGCGGTTTGTTTGAGGCTGCCTTGCTTTGAGTTTCCGGTTTGGTTTTGGGTATTCGATTGACTGCGACTCCCGGCCCTGCAACATCCGGTAACGGAATCAGGGTACAAACACCATCTTTGCATTCCAACTTATGACCCGGGGGATGGCCGGCCGTTTTTTCATTGATTGAATTTGCAGGTTGCTGATTGGGAATCGGTTCGGGCTGGACTCTGATTTGATCTGGCTGGGGCCAAGCGCCTCCTGAGCCGGATTCAAAGGCTCCACTCTTTTGGTTACTCCGATTACCTGACGGAATCTGAGCTGTCGATTGTGGCCGCGATCGCCAATTGGATCTGGGCACAACGACTTGGCGTTCTAATTGAATTTTATTGCCGGCGATGTCAGCAATTTGAGCTGCGACTCTGATTGATTGGTCAGTTGTATCCGGCCACCAGGCAAGTTGATCTGAGTAAACGCCACTCCGAGCGGTGCCGTTAAGGTTGACGGGAACTTTTTGCCAAGGCTTGGGGCCCATTGCGCTGATGGCTTGGTAAAAAATCTGCAACGATTCTGGATTGAGATTTTTGTCTTCGGCTCTCCACCGACAAACGACTCGACCGGCTGCATCGGTTTTGACTCGAAAGTCAAGCTTTGGTTGGACGGAATCGACAACGATCTTCAGCTCAGGCGAGGGGTCGCCTTCGGGAAGAAGTTTGCGATCGCGGTTAAGTGTTTTAAGTGCAAACCAATATTCTCCGTCGCCATCGGCTTGGAACGGAAATTCTTCTTTGTCTGTTGACTGGCGCGCCTGAAATGACCAAGTCTGTCCCATGTCGCGCGAAAGATAAAGTTGAACTTCGATAAACGCTTCGTTGTCTGCACTGATTTTGAATGGCACGCCAAAGCCACGAAGATTAGTTGCAACCGTTTTGACATTGCTGAATGCAGTTTTGTTTGCGAAAGGGTGCTGCGAATGCCCCTGTGCGATTCGGACTGAATTGCTCGGCGCGTTGGGATCAAAGTGCCGATTCTGAACGCGGGCAAATTGAGCTTGCGCGGAAACGGAGCTTAATAGAACCGTCAGTGCGGCCAGGATAATTGTTTTGTGGCCGATCGGTTTTCGTGTCTTCAACTTTCCATCCTTACAATGAGACATTCAAAATGTCTACTGGCGCGAATCCAATGCAAAGATCTTCGCGCACGCCGTTCCCAATCGCGTCTAAACGCGTGGATGTCCCCTATATAGAGAAGAGATCGACCGTAAGTCCCGCCACAACCAATAGGTGCGCCGCCAGCATGATCCCGCGGCGTGTCTCGGTTTTAAGGGTCGTTGTCAATTGGAGAGGCGGGAGAAGCCAGCGTTTATTGACGGTTTTTCACCATTGGCAGGTTGGGTTCGCCACTGAAACGGGCGAACTTCCAGGCAACGCATTGGTCTATAAATTTTGGTTAGAAGGATTGAACCATTTCAAACTAACGGCCGTATCACCGGTGCAACAGGAAAGATGACTTGAAATGGAGCCTTGTGAATGAGTTTATTTTGGCAGTCGAGCGGAAAATTGGCTGCAAATTTGAACTAAACTCCGGACTTCACAATGGATATAATCGGAGAGGTCATTTGGCCGCCATATCCTGCGATTCTCAACACCCTGTTACTGATGGAAGCAATAAAAAAATTCTGGTCCGAAACGATGGAGATCCCTGAAGCTCGGTGGATCATTGCGATTGCTGGATTGGTTATCGTGTCCATTATTGCCTATTACATCGTGAAGTTGTTTCGCGACATGGCATTGGGCGCGGCTCGCGAGCCGGTGAGTTACATAAGCGACTTTCAAAGGTTGCGTGATGAGGGAAAAGTCGATGATGAAGAGTACGCAAGATTGACCAGAGCGATTCCCAAAGATGACGACTCAGAATTAGTTTTTAAACCGGACGACCCCGGTGACGAGTCAAAAAAATCTGAATGATAGGTTTATCCTAAACAGGTACTGAAAACATACTCCCGAAAGTTGTCTCGAATGGACCACTAATAGCAACTGGACGGATTGAACCATTGTGCTGTCATACAGTTAAGAAATGACAGCACGATTGCTGAAGAACATAGAGTTCGAAGTTCGCGGGCAAGGAAGCACCGTTGGCTGATGAGGTGTAGTCACCAGTCAATGTTCGAACGTCAACTACGGTTGGACTAGAAAGCTTTAAGGAGTGATGATGCCCGCAGGCAACGATACTGGAAGCCGCCGCACAAGTGGTGCTTCAAAGAAAAACGCGCATTGTTCGTTTTGTCGAAAAAACTACCGAGATGTTGGACCCTTAGTTGAAGGGCCAGGTGATGTCTACATTTGTGGAGATTGCATTGAACTGTGCCAGTCAATTCTGGAACAGGAGCAACGTCGACGTGGTCCGTCAAAACAATTATTCAACAAGATTCTGACACCGCGCGAAATCGTCGAACGCATGGACGAATATGTCATCGGCCAACACGCTGCCAAGAAAGTGTTAGGCGTTGCTGTGCATAACCATTACAAGCGACTCTCGCTTGGATGGGAAGGAAACGATGTCGAGATTGATAAATCCAACATCATGCTGGTCGGTCCAACTGGATCGGGCAAAACGTTGTTGGCTCGCACTCTAGCGAGAATCTTGAACGTTCCTTTTGCTATTGGTGACGCCACAACATTGACCGAAGCAGGTTATGTTGGCGAAGACGTGGAAAATCTTTTACTGAAACTGCTACATGCAGCGGACTTCGATGTTGAAGCAGCCCAACGTGGGGTGATTTATCTCGATGAAATCGACAAGATTGGCAAGACGAGCAACAACGTTTCGATTACCCGTGATGTTTCAGGCGAAGGAGTTCAGCAAGCCCTTCTGAAAATGTTGGAAGGCACCGTTGCGAACGTTCCACCGCAAGGCGGACGTAAACACCCAGAGCAACAGTACATTCAGATTGACACCAGCGACATTCTGTTTATCTGTGGTGGTACTTTTGTCGGCATTGACGACATCATTCGCAAACGGCTTGGAGAACGCACCATCGGATTTGGGTCCGGATCCGGTTTCCGCGAGGAAGCCGACATGGCAGAAATTTTGCCACAGGTCACCAGTGACGACATTCTGGAATTCGGGCTGATCCCGGAACTGGTTGGTCGCCTACCGGTTACTACGGCACTTGCACCACTAGGAGAAGAAGGACTTATTCGAGTTCTTACTGAGCCGAAAAACGCACTTGTGCGTCAATTCGAATCACTTTTCCAAATGGAAAACTGCGAGCTTGATTTCACCGATAAAGCACTTCGAAAAGTCGCTGCGAAAGCAATGGAAAAAGGCACCGGAGCACGTGGACTTCGCTCGATCCTTGAACAAGTGATGCTTGACATCATGTACGATCTTCCCGACAAGCCGAAAGGTTCCAAGATCGTGATCGACGAAAAAATCGTAAGCCGGGGCATTGATCCTCAAACGTTTTCAATGCCGGAAACGAAAAGCGCGTAACTCCTTAGCGTACGCTCAAAGTGCTTGGATGAGCGAGCACAACACCAATGTGTCGAAGTAACATCTGGATTGATAACCCCTGTACGAAACAAATTTGGAAACAAGAAAATAATTGGTTTAGGAATTGGCCGGTTAGATTTGAGTAACCTGATCGAATCATACAGAATTTTGACCCGGTATCACGGACGCACATGACATTAAGAAGTTGCATTTTGATTTACTTTACTTTTCCAAGATGCAACAAACGAAAAGTGCCGCGGCTAAGTAAGGCCCAACCAAACTCCCAACGCACTTAAAACTAGGATTCAAAAAGACATTTAGAAGCAGAGTCAGGTTTTCGTAGATGCTGATTTGAAAACCGATTGAAGAAGCAGAACAAGTTTTCCTCCTGACGGAAATGCGGTGCATGTTCTGGATTCACAAACCAATTATCTTTGGCAAGTGACTTCAAGGCTTTTATTCAAACGTTGAACTGAGTCTTTTATAAAAACGTCGAAAAACAGGTCCCTGCCGATTAAAGCCCGGCAGGGATTTTTTTATGTAGTGGTTGCACGTGCGGCTACGTTGGCGGATGAGTTGATTGAGTTAGCTTGAGATAGATTCGTAGAACCATTCGCGCCACACCCTGAGCCGTTTTGGCGATAGCCACGGTTCCGCTGCAATGGTAACCCGCCGCGTTAGCAAGGGAGCAAGCGAACAGCCTGAAGGCTTAATCCTCGCTTACGCGTCGGGTTTCCATTTGATGACCCGACTTATTGCAAAGGCAAGCACCACCTATCGGCTAACAGCCATAACGGAATTGCTTTCAACGACGCCTACAAAAAACACTCAATGAAAATGCGATTGAATATCGTTGTTGGACAATCCCGATTCCTTCATCACAAACGCCTGCTTGACTGCTGGATGCATATAGATGATCAAACCGTAAATCAACAACCCAATCGAAGTTGGCGCACAGTAACACGTCAATACCCCGCTCAAGCCAAGCACCAAGGTTACGATTGTGAGACGTCGACCCCGATATTGAAACGCGAGTATTCCGGCAACAATGTGGAGAATTCCCAGCGAACCGACTGCTGCCCCTAGAATTCCCATCGCCCAAAAAACCATGCGACTCATCTCCGCGATTTTCTGTTGAGTTTCAGGATCAGGCTGTGGCGCTCCAGGCGGTTGCATCGCAAACATATCAAACTGCGTGAACATCACGCTGTTCATTGCAAAAATGAGCGCCATCAAAAACATCAACGCGCCTTGTACCAGCAATAGTGTCGCAATGATTGGAACTTGATTGACGTACCCTCGCCCAAACCCCGGCTTGAACTTTGCATCATGCAAGGACGGCATGTTCTGGGGCGATTGGAACGGATTGTCTTGAGGACCTTGAAGTGGATTGTCGCCCAACATTGTCTCCTTCGCGATTTCGGCTTTTCAGGTGTTTTGGAGCGCGGATTTTCTTTTTCGCAATCAAAAGCGTATCGTTGATTCGTCAATTTAATAAATGGCTGCCGATACACTAGTAGCGCTCAAACCTAGTGGTGCATCAAACCTGAATTGGATGGGTGCCATGTTTACGCGAAGCGTAAGCATGCTCATACTGCGCGTGAGCATGACACCCAGAACCTGGGACAATACTATTTCATTTCAGCTTTGGCGAACCACTCGCATCAACAAAGAGTTTAACAGCCATTATTAAACAACTTTATCGCCGCAGAACTTCCTTCACAAAAAAAGATCCATGTCAGACGATTCAAAAAAGCTTGCCGCTGCGGCAATTCAACTTCTTAAGCAAAACACCAGTGGATCACTTTCGACGTTTTCGGTGAAACACTCGGAGTTCCCGTTTGCGTCTGTAGCCAGTTATTGTATCTCATCAGACAACGAGCCGATTTTCTTTTTCAGCTCAATGGCGACTCACTCAAAAAACATTCGCGCCAATTCAAAAGCGGCTTTATTGGTAACCAACGACGCTTCGACGGCCGGCGGAGAATTGGCCAACGGCCGCGTGACGGTGATGGGAACCATTGTTCCAGTTGAAGGAAAAGAAAACATCGAGCAAGTTCGTGCAGCGTATTTGCAAGCCAACCCCGAAGCCAACCAGTGGGCGTCATTCGGCGACTTTCAGTTTTACCGAATGGAGATTGTTGACGTCTATTTCGTTGCCGGATTTGGCGCGATGGGCTGGATCAGCCCAACAGAGATTGCACAGTAGCCGAGGATGAAACGAGCCAGTTTCGAGTTTGGCCTTGTTCGTCATCTTCGGTCGGGGCACGCAAATTTCCCCCGAATGGCGCAAATTAAAAAGCGATTTTAAGTCTCGCCCTTAATGCCGCCAACTTCACTAGGTTTGGCGGACCATTTTTTCAACGCAAAGACGCAGAGACGCAAAGATTCTGTCCGCCTGGAGATTGCATTGAGCCTTCTCGCCCTCACAGAAGCGCACACAATAACGCCACGTTTTTCTCATCTAAAACGAGGCGATCTTGTGTCATACCGTCGGGGGTAGTGATGTATTTGAATCAGCGTTTAATTGAATGCAGCGTTTAGTTCGGTTGAGCTTCTTCCCCAAAACACATTCGCTTCGCCACCCACTGCCAGAATTGAGAAAAGTAAAGCTCCGGCAATCAATGCTAATAGAACTGCATACTCAGCTGTGGTTGCCGCGTCTTCGCTAGTCAAAAAATTCTTCATCGGTGAAAGCTCCTGTTGGATTGGGTTAACAAGAGATATTGCAGAAGCCGTGCCAAACTCCGTTTCCATGGGTTTTCAGCAGCATTTCGATCCCCAGTGTTTCCCAATTGCATCATTGCGATTGAGATGATGTAAATCCGAACATCGGTGTTGAAACAAAACAACACTTTCTGAAACCTCACTGATGGCGCTGTGATCAATGCAGGCGAGGTCCAGCAGGCTTAAGCCGCCTTCGCTTCCAATCCCAACGCCAAGCCGTTCACAAAAGCCGATCAAACCGCTAGGATCCGAGCTTTACCAAATCAGACAACCGACCGATTCCACAATCCCATGAACGACGCACTACTTGCCGCTTGCACAAACGAAAATGAATCTCACAGCGAGCTTGCCGCCGCCATGCTCGCTTCCGAATTTCTTCTGGTCAATGTTTCGGAGCCTGGCCAAAGTGACACGTCAGCACTTGTCTTCGAGATCGAAGGCTTTCCAGCGTTGGTGGCTTTCACATCAGAAGACCACGCAGGAACGTATGCCGAATTAGCCAAAGACGTTCCGCTTAATGGTGATGATGAACTTCCGTGCTTCATGGTCAGCGGACAAGAATTTATCGACAGCCTCTCAAAGAAGTTCGGCATTATCCTTAACCCTGAAACAGAACACAGTTTCGTGTTCGCTCCTGATGTCGTTAAGAAGATTAAGTCAGCTAGCAAGTAAGTTAGTAACCCCGCAAGAAATCGGATCACATTTCGCACTGGTCCGATCGCTACAAACTGCTCAAAAAAAAATGCCCGCCGGAAATTCCGACGGGCATCTATTTGAGAATTAACTTCAGGAGAAAGTTACTGCATTTCCCAGTCAGCCATCTTGTTCTCAGCTGAAGCAACTTCTTTCAGCTTAGCTTCCACGTCCATATCTTTTGGAGCAGAAAAAGTACAAGAATTTGAATCGGTATCACAATCAATGTTTGATGCACCCAATGACTCTAAAGCGCCACGCACTTCGGTTGCACAACCCGCTCAGGTCATGTTTGGGAGTTTAAGTGAAACGGTTTGAGTACCGTCAGCTGGAGCGGCAGCAGCCGAATCCATTTTTTTGTCATCTGCTGGTTTTGTCTCGGCTGCACTATCGCAACCGACCGAGATAGCGAGCATGGCGATCGCCATCAAAGCTAAAAGTGAACGCATTTGAATTCTCCTGAATTACAAATCTAGAATTGGTTGGACGAGGATTGACCTACATCGGTCAAACGTCCCTCTAATATAGTATGCTTAAGTATCGGTAGTAACACGCGCTAACCGAGTAATTCCATTGTTAAATCCCAATTTTCTATTGGAGATGTGTTTTGGTTCACGATCGTAAAGATTGGGGTTTTTGCCGTTTTGCGTGATTTTTCGACCAAACTCATGGGGACACCTTGCCGAATTAACAAAATAGGCAATGTATGCGATCCTCGTGGTCCGATCCCTTATTGAATTGATCTCGCACTCAGTCAAATCCCAAGCCATGTCTGGACTCGTGGTTTATTTGGAAATTGCCAATGATTTAGCCGATTTCTGTTCTTGTAAAAAACGGGTCAATCGGTACACTTGGCGGATTAATTGCAGTAAAAAATAACGTAAAACAGTATTTGTAGGAGTTGGATCGAACGCGAGGCGGCAAGAGTCACTAGGTACTCGCCGCGGGCACGGGATCATTGGTTATGGCCATTACGAAAGAGAAAAAAGCTGAGTTGGTTGGTGAATTCAAGACGAAGGACGGCGACACAGGTTCACCTGATGTTCAAATTGCCATTCTGACAACGCGGATCAACAACTTGACTGAGCACATGCGTTCAAACAAGAAAGACTACTCAACTCGCCGCGGCTTGTTGGGAATGGTCTCTCGTCGTCGTCGCTTGCTGGATTATGTCCGTAAGAATGACGCGGATCGTTACCTCGATATCATCGAGCGATTGAACATTCGTAAATAGTTTCTTAGGGCGTTGCTGGGTTCTTCCTCGCAACGCCTTGATCTTTTTGCACCGTGTAGATGGGATTTTACCTAACAGTAAATCTGGTGCTTGGTAATTGAATCGTGGCGAATTGTTGTTGTGTCGGTTGGCTTCTTTCCTCCGACAGTTTTCGCTTTCGCCAATTCTGATTCTTGCTCACTCTTGAGTTTTGTTGTTTGTGCTTGATACGTCCAGGACTATTCGCGCTTGAATGGTTCGTTGTCACGTCACGCACGAAACAGTCTGCAGTTTTTTGTCGTCGCGTTGGTTGTCAGTTCAGCCAACGCCGCAATTCACTTTCCATTTGAATCGAACTCGATGAAACTGGTGCTGATGTTTTGAGATGCACGATCTCGCTTGTGAATTGCAACCCAAATTAATGATGTAGTTTTAATGTAGGAATGAATCGTGAAAGTAAAAGTAGAAAAGAAAATTGGCGATGCCGTATTGTCATTCGAAACGGGTTACCTTGCAAAACAGGCCGCGGCCGCCGTATTGGTTCAGTACAACGACACGGTTGTGCTTTCAACTGCCGCCACAGGCACACCACGCCCCGGCATCGATTTTTTCCCATTGATGTGTGACTACCGCGAGCGAACTTGTGCTGCGGGTAAATTCCCAGGTGGATTCATCAAACGCGAAGGCCGCCCGACAACCAAAGAGACGTTGACGGCCCGCTTGATTGACCGCCCAATTCGCCCGATGTTCGCACCTGGATTCAAGAACGAAGTCCAATGTCAGAACTTTGTCCTTTCAAGTGACAAACAAACTGACGGCGACGTGCTTGCGATGAACGGAACTTCGACGGCTTGTTTCATCTCACCAATGCCCTTTGAAGATGCAGTCGCCTCGACTCGTATTGCTCGCGTTGACGGTAAATTCGTAGCTTTCCCGTCACAGGATCAGCTGGAAGAAACCGACATGGACATCATTCTTTCGGCCACCGAAGGCGCCGTGACAATGATCGAAGGTTTCGCTCGCGAAGTTCCCGAAGACGACATGTTGGCTGCCGTTGAATTCGGACACGACATCTGCCGTCAAATCATCGAGCTTCAGCAGGAATTGTTTGACAAGATCAAGCCGGAAAAAGATCCTTTCGAAGCACCTGAAGACAATGGATTGTTGGCCAAACTTAAAGACAAATTCTACGACGATTACAAAGCCGCCATTTTGATCGCGGGCAAGCACGATCGTGGCGCGGCAAAGAACGCCGTCAAAGACAAGATCATCGAAACAATGATCCCGGATCCAGACGCCGACAATGCGTTCAGCATGGGCGACGTAAAAACTGCGATCCACGATCTTGAAGAGCGAGTCATTCGCGATTCAATCCTGGCTGGCGTCCGCTCTGACGGTCGCGACGGAAAAACACTTCGTCCAATCGAATGTCACACCAACACCATCCCTCGTGTTCATGGTTCAGCCATTTTCCAGCGTGGTGAAACTCAAGCGTTGATCACAGTGACTCTCGGAACCGGTCGCGATGAGCAGCGTGTTGATGGACTGTTCGATGAGTACTCGAAAAAGTTCATGCTTGACTACAACTTCCCAAGCTTCAGTGTTGGTGAGTGTCGTCCAATCCGCGGTCCAGGCCGTCGTGAAATTGGCCACGGTGCTTTAGCTGAGCGAAGTATCAAACCTGTTTTGCCTGAGCCAGATGAGTTCCCGTACACGATCCGTATCGTATCGGACATCCTTGAGTCAAACGGATCGTCTTCGATGGCAACCGTTTGCGGAACGACCCTTGGCCTGATGGCTGCTGGTGTCAAAATCAAAAACCCTGTCGCAGGTATCTCTGTCGGCATGGTCAAAGAAGGCGACAAGTACGAATTGCTGACTGACATCCTTGGCAGCGAAGATCACTTTGGCGATATGGACTTCAAAGTTGCCGGTACGCAAAACGGCATCACCGGAATTCAGCTTGACCTGAAGATTCGCGGAATCAGCAGCGAGATCCTTAAAGCCGCCATGACTCAATCGCGTGAAGCTCGTATCGAGATTCTTCGCACGATGCTACGAACGATCCCTTGCCCGGAAGAGCAACTTTCGGAGCACGCACCGCGTTTGTTGGTGACTCAGATCGATCCAGAAAAGATCGGCATGTTGATCGGTCCTGGTGGAAAGAACATTCGTGCCATCCAGGAATCTACTCAGACAGTCATCGAAGTTTCAGAAGACGGTCGAGTTACCGTTGCTGGAAGCGACGGTCCAATGGCCGAAGTCGCACTCAAGAAAGTCGAAGCCTGCACAGCAACCGTTCAGGTCGGCAAGATCTACGATGGTACCGTTAGCAGCGTGAAAGATTTCGGTGCGTTCGTCGAGATCCTTCCTGGCCGAGATGGACTTTGCCACATCAGCGAACTTTCAAATGGCTTTGTCGATAACGTCGAATCCATTTGCCACGTTGGCGATGAAATGAAAGTCATCGTGCTCGACGTTGACGGAAACGATCGCGTCAAACTAAGTCGCCGCAAAGCCCTTGAAGAGCTTGGCATCGAAGACGAATTCGCCATGGTAACTGCAGATGCTGGAGCCGAAGGTGGCGATGGCGGTGGAAGCAGCGATGGTGGCGGAGAACGAAGCGGCGGAGGCGGTGGTGGTCGTGGCCGATCTGGTGGCGGTGGCGGCGGACGTGGCCGAAGCGGTGGCGGTGGAAACCGTGGCGGCGGCGGACGTGGTCGTGGTGGAAGCGGTGGCGGCGGCGGACGAGACCGACGCTAAAGCCAGCCTTAAACTCGGCTGAAACTCTGCCTAACGCAGATTAGGTTCCTGTATTGGAATCGAAAATTAAACTAAAATGCTCGGGACTTTGATTCATTGTCCCGGGCTTTTTTATTTCAAAAAACAGAATACGAATTTGCTTGATCGCAAAGACATATGGAACCGATAGATCGACTTCGAAAACGCTATAACGAACTCGCGAGTTTGGCCGGTTCCCTTGCGCATGAGATCAAGAACCCACTCTCCATCATCGTCATGAACATGGAGTTGCTTCACGAAGACTTCGAAGCCATGACCTCTCCCGACGCGCGGCGAGCCCTTCAGCGAACTGAAACCGTCATCCAGCAATGTACGCGACTGGAAACGCTGCTCAACGATTTCTTGCGATTCACCAAACTCAGCTCGCTTGAACTTAAACCGGGAAGCCTTAACGGCCAGATTACTCATGTCTTAGACTTCTTCGAAACGCAAGCCGCGAAACAGGGAGTCGAAGTCGTACGGCATCTCGACGCCGATCTGCCAAGCATCAACCTCGATCCGCAAACGCTTCAAGCCGCTTTCGTAAATCTGGTCAAAAACGCAATGGAAGCCATGCCCAACGGTGGCGAGTTGCTGGCCCGAACACGAATCACCCGCGTCGGTGTCGCGCTTGACCTGATCGATACCGGCTGTGGAATGGCCGCCCCGGCGCTGATCAAAATGTTCCAGGAGTTTTACACCTCCAAAGAAGGCGGCACCGGACTAGGCCTGCCAACGGCCAAGAAAATCATCGAAGCCCACGACGCCAGAATCAATGTCCAATCCGAAGTCGGACAAGGCACGCAATTTACAATCGAATTCCCAACGCCCAAAAGAATTTAGGTCAATGCGGAATTGGGAATGCGGAATGCGGAATATAAACGCACACGCCGCAAAGCGGCTTGTTAATATTCCGCATTCCCCATTCCGCACTCCGCATTTGTCCTTCATTCCCACTCGCCACTAATTTCACAGTCAGACTTCACATTTACCCATGAAGCTCATCAGAAAAATTTCCGAGTTCCCTGAATCGCTTCGCGGTGGTGCGCTAACCATTGGCAATTTTGATGGTGTGCATCGCGGGCATAGCGTCATCATCAACCAATTGAAAAAGTTTGCCGCCGAGCAAAACGGGCCTGCCATCGTGTTCACTTTTGATCCGCATCCCGTTCGAATCCTGCGACCGGAACACACGCCGCCTCCGTTGACATGGACCAATCGCAAAGCTGACTTGCTCGCCGAGTTGGGCATCGATGCAATGGTCGCCTATCCAACAGACATGGCTTTGCTTGGGCTTACGTATCAAGAGTTCTTTCAACAGATCATCGTTGAACAACTGGGTGCCAAAGCAATGGTAGAAGGGCCCAACTTTTTCTTTGGCAAAGACCGCGAAGGCACCACGGAAAAGCTTGCCGAACTCTGCACGTCCAACTCGATGCAACTCAAAATCGTAGAACCGTTACTTGATTCTGAATCGTACATTTCCAGTAGCAGAATTCGCGACCTCATCAAAAAAGGCGACGTCGATCAAGCTTGCAAAATGTTGACCCGTCCGTATCGAATTCGAGGCATGGTAACCCACGGCGCCGCCCGTGGCGCAACGATAGGATTTCCAACAGCCAACCTCGACGCGATTGACACACTGGTTCCCGCGATGGGAGTTTACGCCGGACGAACTTATGTCGGCGGTCGGTCACATTGGTCAGCGATCCACATTGGTCCAAACCCAACTTTTGGTGAAGAACTGCCAAAAGTCGAATCTCACTTGCTGGATTTTGAGGGATCAATCTACGGAGAGACGATCGAGGTTGATTTTATTAGTCGGCTGCGGGATATTCGTCAGTTTGGATCGCCCGAAGAACTGGTCACCCAACTAAAATTGGACGTCGATGCAACGCGAAATCTCTCGCGTCAGTTTCGCAATCAGTAGTTAGCCCACTTAAGTAAGCGCCGCCGACTCATTGAAAATCGTTTTAAACAACAGCTCTTCAAAACAAACGACGCTTTACATTTACAAACTCACTTAGCTCACCTTTAAACCAAAGACATCTCTATGAACGTTGACTGGAACCGTTTCCGCGAAGTCATTTCGGCTGCCAACAATATTGTTTTGACCAGCCACATTCGGCCAGACTGCGACGCGCTCGGAAGTTGCCTTGGTATGGCTGGGATCCTGGAAGCGATTGGCAAGAAAGTTCGGATCGTCTGCGGTCAAGCCGTCCCGCCGAACCTGAAGTTCATCGATCCAACCAATCGAATCATGTGCATCAACGAGGACATCAAAGCCGAAGAGTTTGCCGACGCCGACCTTCACATGATCCTGGACACCAGCGCCTGGATTCAGCTGGGTGACATGGCTGACGTGATCAAGAATTCGACTTACAAGAAAATCATCTTTGACCATCACGTTGGCGAAGACGACATCGATGCTGAGCTATTCAAAAACACGACCGCCGAAGCCGTTGGCCGTATGTGCGTCGAAGCGGCCAAGGAATTAGGCGTTGAGCTTACTCCAGAAATTTCGACGCCTTTGTTTGCCGCACTGGCAACCGACACTGGCTGGTTCCGATTCAACTCCGTCAAAGAAGCAACTTACACCGCGGCTGCAAAATTGGTTGTAGGCGGCGCGGTTCCCAGCGAAATCTACGGCGACCTTTACGAGAGAGAAACCGCCGGTCGAGTTCGGTTGCGCGGAACCGTTTTGGCACGCATCCAAACGGAGCTTGATGGACGATTGGCCCATACGTTCATCATGCCTGACGACTACGAAAAAACGGGAGCCCAACCAACGGACACCGAAGACTTGATCAACCTGGCTTTGGAAATCGACGGCACCGTCTTCGCAGTCATCATGGTCGGTCAGGTTTCTGGTGGTTACAAAATGAGTTTCCGCAGTCGCTGCCAATCAGAAGCCAACGTGGTCGCTTCGAAGTTCGGGGGCGGAGGCCACAAAGCCGCAGCAGGCGCATTCATCGACAGCAACGATTTCGAAGCCGTCCAAAAACAAGTCCTGGATCACGTTCGGTCAGTGTTGACAGCCGAATTCGCCTAGCGTTTTAGTTGGCAGCGCAATTCGCAAAAAGTAGTGAAACTCTTAAGAAGTAGCAGAAGTCTTGGCGACGTCGTCAAGACTTCTGTTTTTTTAGATGGCTCAAACTTACGGGGTTAAAACTCATGTGTCAAAACTCTTGACGAGTTCTGCTAGCGCCCAAACGCCTGACCAATGAAAACGCTTTGACTGGATTTTTGTTGCAAAGGCTCTTCAATCTCATTCAAATATATCTAATTAGGTACACAGCTAATCTGAACACTGGCCGCACATATAATTGCCACGAAGGATTCGAATGCTGGATGAGCAAAGAACCTCTCGACACGACAAAGCAAAAGTCTTGCTTGGTTACATAATTATTGGGTTGGTAACCTGGCTTTGCCTTGGGGCATTCTGGTTATTTGGAATTTCGCCGGCAAACAATAGAACCGAATTGCACGACCATTTCGTTCTAACCCTGGCCTTGATTCAACCAATTCTGGTGGCACACGCGATTGTCTTTCTTGCTCGTCCCCGAATTGGATTTATCGCCAGGCTACTGATTTTTCTTGCCGTTTTCAAACTGCTCACGGCAAGCGAACTGATGTCTGAGTGGGTTCAGAGGACGAACTTCGATGGCTTCACTGCCATCACGGAATTTCATACTTCTGTCTTTAGTACCTTGGGAGCATTTGCTGGATTTTTCCTACTTCAAAGATTTGCCCCGAGCGTGACTGGATTGCGAGTTCCAGCTCAAGGACCCCAAGAACAGTTTTCGTTGGGTTCGATTTTGATCTGGCTGGCATGCATTGGAGTTTTGATCAGGAACCCGAGTGATTACTTAGATTTTCTTGACGTGCCAGCTGTTGCATACTTGATCGTGTTTGGGGTTTATTTCATTGCAACCATTGTGGTCATTTACCCCATTTCGTTATATCTGGTTCACGCTCGTTCGTTCTTTGTGTCTGCGCTAGTCCCGTTTTCTTTAATACCAGCCGTTGCTCTTGTAGTCGTTTGCATTTACTCGCATTTCAGCGGCGTTCAATCACGTAAACTATTAGCAATCGTCACTTGCCCAGCATTTACTGTTATTGCTTTGGCGATTTGGATCCTCGGCTTGAGAATGGCCAATGGGAACGATTCCGAATTCGATTCTTCGTTAGAAGCAGAACGGCCAACGAAACTGACCATGCTGGGTAATCGTTTCAATCGAACGGCGATTGCGATAACCGCTTGCCTGTGGGTTTACGTAGGCGGATTGGCGATCATCAACATCGGTTTTTCTCACCATCCGAATCGCGACTTTAATTTGCTTTTGACTTCAGATGTCCTCAGACATCATCTGGAAAGCGCTTACGATCCAAACGTTGTGGCGGCCGTATCGGCAAAAACGAAATCGGACAATCTGGTAAGAATTGTCAACGAGTTAAACCGCCACGGCGTTAACCCAGACGACAATTTCATCCATCGAATTGCGATGATTTCGAAACCGAGGAGATGGTCGCTCGACTACTCACTTCAACTTTGGACGTTTGACGATCTGGCTTTTGGTAACAATCAATATCAAAGGGAGCTTGGAATAACTCAAGCAGAAATTGACGCCTTGCCCGCGCATGATCCGTTCAGCTGGCTTAACGAACTTCGTCCTGCGAATTCGAAAGGCCTGTCTTGGCTTCACTCAACGCAGTTTCTCCCAACGCATTTAGATGAAGGTGTTTCGCCCAAGAAGGTTTATGCAAAGTTCTATCGCTTAAATCACAGAATTCTCGAGCTAATGTCTGAGACTGGAAGTTGGCAAGAATGTGAATTTGAGCTGGCAACCAAGTATTGCAAGTCAAAACAGCCAGTTTTCGAAGCCATCCGACAGGCGGCGAACTCAAAATTCTTATTTGAGCCCATTGTCATTGGTCTTGAGAGAAGAACTAAAGCCGTTGAGTTTGCCAAAGAAATGCTGACTATTGATTGCAACTACCAGCTTGGACTGGGCAACATCGATAGAGTCATTGAAAACTGCACAGCACTAATGAAGATCATTGAATTAATGCAATCGTATCCAGCTGAGAGTGGCTATCTTCGTGCAGAACATTCTCTCCGCGTTAAAACATTGGGAATGATCTTGAGAACTTTGGACCATGACAAATGCACGTCGAAACATTCCATTCAATTGCAGCGCCTCGTGAACGAACAAAGTATCTTTCTTGACCTTGATCAAAAGCGGTTTGCCCAAAAACAATTGATTGATTTAGTTGAATTTAGTGAAGCTGAATTCGAACGCTACGAAGAAAAATTCATTGGCAATTCATTTCTGTTTCGATCCAAGTTTGTTGATTGGCAATCGTTCGTCGATTTTGAGTTGAAACGTGGGCAATACCTGGAAACACTTTTCCATGAAACAAAGAACTTTTCAGCGAACTACGGCTTCTGGCAAACAAAGGAAAGGCAAAATCTAGCTCGCGCTGTAAAACCCAAACCCAACCAATTCAACGCTGCGATTGCCACGAATTTACGAGGCCCGAAATACAAGGCTAAAACAATCAGTCAAAGCAGAATGGAGAATGCTAAATGGTCAGTCGATTTTTTCTTTACGGCGCAAGCCGACATTCGAATGTACCAAATCGTAATTGCGTTGAAGCTTTACCACAGAGAACATGGAGATTACCCGGAGGCCTTGTCAGAACTGGAACCGCGATTTATCAAGCAACTCCCAGACGACCCGTTCGCCAATCAGGCGTTTCGGTATCGCAAACCGAAAGACGATCCTGAACGCGAATTCGTACTTTATTCAGTCAACCTCAACCAGGTTGATGATGGAGGGTGGTTCAACAGCCCCGACGATGACTATATTTGGGTGGAACGTGAATATTCCCTTTTGAAACTTCTGACTAGACCTTGAGTATTTCTGTTCATGGTTACAATCGACAATCAATCTGGCCATAACAAACGGCAGATAAAATTTTTCTAACCGGAAACAAAAACAAAAAATGCCTTTCGCGATTCGCTGTGCAAATCTGGTCAAAACATATAAAGGCAAACCTCCTGTCGAAGCGGTTCGTGGAATCGATTTTGAAGTCAATGTTGGCGAGTGCTACGGCGTACTCGGGCCCAATGGTGCAGGCAAAACAACAACGATTGAGATCCTCGAAGGGCTCTTGGGGGCGACTTCTGGTGAAGCAGAAGTTCTCGGGATGCACTGGGGCAAAGACGACAATGCGATTCGGGAACGCATTGGAGTTTCGCTTCAAGAAACGCAGTTAAGCGAACGGTTAAGCGTTGGCGAAACGTTGAACCTGTTTCGCAGTTTTTATTCGTCAGGAATCGAACCAGCCGAAGCGATGGCGCGCGTTTCGCTCGAGGAAAAAGAAAAGGCCTGGATCAAAACACTTTCCGGAGGTCAGAAACAGCGGCTGGCAGTTGCGACGGCGCTGGTCGGCGATCCAGAATTGATTTTTCTCGACGAGCCAACCACCGGGCTAGATCCGTCCAGCCGCAGACAGCTTTGGGAAATTATCGAAACGTTCAAAAGCGAAGGCAAAACGGTACTGCTGACCACGCACTACATGGAAGAAGCCGAACGCCTGTGTGATCGCGTCGCAATTTTTGATTCGGGAAAGATCATCGCCGAAGGAACGCCGAGTGAGTTGATTCGTTCAATCGGTGCCGAGCACGTAATTGAGTTTTCGATTGACCGCGATCACGATTCGTTTGACATTGGAATGATCAAGTCAATTCCGACTGTGGATCAAATCGAAAAAACCGAAACGGACTTTCGCGTTACCGTTGGCCAGCCGCATGTCGTGTTGCCTGAGTTGATCACTGGATTGGCGAACAAAGGAATTTCGCTTTCAAGTTTGACAACCAGACACGCAAGCCTGGAAGACGTGTTTGTAAACCTGACCGGCCGACACTTAACCGACGAAGAACCCGTCGCAGCCAACTGAGTTAACCAATACAATCGCTGTGCCTAAGCGCTGTATGTTAAGTGCTAAGTGTTAACCATCCCCCGATAGAAACTGTTGGCCGTATGAGTCGATTTCAAATCCTGTCCTTGATTGGTGGGGGTATTCGCGGCGCGTTTATCACGTCATTTTTAAAAACGCTTGAGGACAAACTTGGAAGGCGGATTGCTGAATCGTTTGACTTGATCGCCGGTACGTCGACCGGAGGCATCGTTGCAGCTGGGCTTGCCGCTGGGATGACAGCCAGCGACATGCAAAGTTTTTATGAACGGTACGGAGCCAAAATCTTCACTGCGAGACCGCCATACAAACCAGCCGGGATATCGAGACTGGCTTATCCTATGGCAAACAGGCTTTTTCGGAAAAAACTTGGGACCGAGTTAAGTGATTTCTTTCGATCTCGCTACTGACCGGATGCACTTTATGAATCCTTCGGCGAAGGGTTTGAAGACAGAACCATTGGCTCCATTCGGCATACTCGGCTGATCGTGCCCGCGATCAATTTGACCAAGGGAGTGCCGCACGTTTTCCGATCAATGCACCTGCCAGAATCCGTTCAGGATCAAGATGTCTCCATCAGCGATTTACTGGTTGCGGCAACCGCGGCTCCAACCTATTTCCCACACAAGAGCATTAAGCAGCAGGCTTTCGCGGACGGTGGCTTGTGGGCGTCCGATCCAAGCCTACTGGCTTATGCCGAAGCCATGCGAATTCGTAACGAATGTGTTCGCGGTGATTGCGATCCCAAATTCGCCGTTGAAGAAATCTCGTTACTTTCCATTGGCACCGGCATATCACAATATTCGCTTAAACCACCTGGTGGCGACGCGGGTATCATGTACTGGGTAAAACACGTGGCGGACGTGATGGGTTCGGCACAGGTTCAAGGGATCCATCAACCACTGCGTTTCATCATGGGAAATAATTACACCCATTTGAATTTCAAAATGACTGAGAAATGGGCGCTTGACGGAACGGGCAACATTCCCAAACTTTTTGATTTGGGGCGGAAACGAGCGGAAGAAGAATTCGAGATGCTCAACGGATGTTTCTTTGGTCATCAAAGGCAACAGTTTGAGCCTTACGAATTGGTCAACGGTGAAGCAAAAATTCCCACGCCATACAATTCAGAAAACACATGAGTCAAACCCGATTAGCGTCAGTTGACGCATGAAACAGTCAGTCCACACTTTATTCTGAGTTGCCATACGATTTAATAAAGCTACGGAGTTTTGATCTAGCCTCGAAACTTTCGACGACCCGTTACCGACAGCGAAACCGAAGCACTTAAATTTATCAATGAAACAACTTCACCCTATCTTGTCGATCACCCTTGCTCGTTGGCGTGAATTCGTGCGCCGACCAGAAGCCGTTTTCTGGGTCTACTTTTTCCCGGTGCTGATGGTCATCGTATTGGGTGTCGCGTTTCGCAACAAACCGGTTGAGTCGTTTGCTGTCGATATCCTTGAAGGCCCCTTAGCCGAAGAGATCGCTGAGAAACTCAAACCTGAGACACGCATTAATCCGGTGATTGTTTCTCAACCTGAATCACTTGACCGATTGCGGACCAGTAAGACAACTATGCTTGTCATCGGCTCGAATGACTTAAAGACCGTGGAATACAAGTACGGCCCTTTGCGGCCCGGCAGTCTAGCCGCGCGGAACCTGGTCGACGCCCAGTTACAAAAAGCATTTGGTCGACAAGACGTAATCGAAGCCGTCGATGTTGAGTTCGACGAACCGGGCAGTCGTTACGTTGACTTTCTCGTTCCCGGATTGCTGGCGATGAGTCTGATGGGCGGCGGATTGTGGGGAGTCGGTTTTGCGATCGTGGATATGCGAATTCGAAAACTGCTTAAACGATTCATGGCAACACCCATGAAGCGAACCCATTTCTTGATGGGTATGATGACCAGTCGTTTGATCTTTATGATTCCACAAATCATCGTGCTGTTGCTGTTTTCGTATTTGTTGTTTGGTGTGAAAGTCCATGGCAACTGGGCTTCTATTATTCTGGTAATCATCATCGGAGCAATTGAGTTCGCGGGAATCGGCCTGTTGATTGCTGCACGCGCTCAAACGTTGGAAACGGTGTCGGGATTAATGAACCTTGTGATGCTGCCGATGTGGACATTGAGCGGGATCTTTTTCTCTTACGAACAGTTTCCCGAATTCGCACAGCCGTTTATCAAACTGCTTCCGCTGACTCCTGTAATCGATGCACTGCGCGGGTTGATGATGGACGGCAAGTCGATCATGACGCTTGGGCCAGAGCTGATCGTGATGACGATTTGGAGCATCATTCCCTTCGCAATCGCGCTATTTGTTTTCCGGTGGAATGATTAAACGGATCCCCAGAGCAATGCGTTGTTAGAAAACGAACTGTTAAATGTCCCTCTTTAGCAGTTTTTGAATGCCTTGTTCGCCTGCACCACCCACTAGGGCGGCTAAATGGTCGTTTTTCAGAGCAAAACGCGAGAAATGTGGTACTCTTTAGTTTTGCGGATTTCTCAGCCCGAACGTTGTACGAGAACTCAACGAATCGAGTTATACTTATCCGAGATTCTACTTCTGGTCGCGCCGATCTTGAGACTCGCCTGATTGGCTTGCTAAACATATTTCACAAGGAGATTGCATAATGAGCTTGAGGTATTTAATGGTCCTGGTATTCCTGTTCGCACCAGGATGCTCTTCCCCAGCCACGGTCGCGACGACCAACGCGAGCATGCAAGAGCTCGACAAAGAAGAAAAGAAGGTTGAAAAAGCCAAACCTGCAGCTGAAGTAAAAGTTGCGGACGAAGCCAAACCCGAAACCAAAACCGAAACCGAAAAACCAGAAGTCAAAGACGAACCGGCTAAACCTGAGTTAACTGCCGAAATGAAAGCGGCTCTCGCTGCGATGGCAAAGTCGAAAGAAGCCGACGCACGTCTTGCTGAATCCAAAACCAAATTCGCCAGTTTGAACAAAGAGTTCAATGCTGCGAACAAAACTTTCTCTGCCGCACGCCGCAAAGTCAAAACTCGTGAAGAGTTCGATGCGATAATGAAAACATCGCCGATGGCAACAATGGGCGGTCAGTTCGTCGAGTTCGCAAAAACGTTTGAAGGAACCAAAGAATCATTGATGGCGATGCGCAAGATCGCCCAAGGTGGATCTGGCGAAACGAAAACCGAAGCGATGAGTATGCTTCTTGATTACGCGAAATCAAACCCTGGCACCAACGAAGCTAAAGCAGCGTTTGAGTTGCTTGCCAGAACTGGTTCAGGCGAACCCAAAAAAGCCGCGATGGAAAAACTTCTTGCTGTCGCCAAATCGAATTCAGAAAATTCGTTCAATACGCTTTCTTTGATCGCTTTGGCTCCTGGTGAAGGTGAAGCCAAAACAAAAGCCATCGAAGAGTTGATGGCCGCTATCGAATCCGATCCAACTTCTGAGCGTTCATTCGATACGCTTTACAAAATGGCGATCTCACGAGACACAGTAGCCAAAGCAGCGGCGATGGATACTTTGATCGAGCACCACGTGAACAACCCGAAAATGGCTCAAGTCATCTCGACGTTATCTCGCACGCCAACTCCAAAAGCGGAAAAGTGGCTTACGCAGATTTCAGAAAACGCGATGGGCACCGTCAAAGCGAACGCCGTCATCGGCCGAATTGCTTTGGTTAGCAGGAAAAAAGCTCCCGACTCAGGGCAATTGGATGCGTTGGAAGAAATGCTCGACGCCTACGTCAAAGAAAACACGACTTTGATTGCAAAAGCAGAAAAAGAACTTTTTGCACTTCGCAATCTTTCGATTGGCAAAAGCGCACCGGAAATTGTTGCAGCAGACTTGGACGGCGTTGAGTTCAAGCTTTCAGATTATCGCGGCAAAGTTGTGCTGTTGGACTTCTGGGGCGATTGGTGACCACCGTGCCGGGCTATGTACCCACACGAGCGGTCGCTCGTAAGAAAAATGGCTGACAAACCATTCACAATCATCGGTGTCAACAGTGATCAAGAAATTGGCAGGAAAACCTTGGAGCAGATTCGTGAAATCAGCAAAAAGAAAAGTCTGACTTGGCGAAGCTTCCAGAACACTGGTCCAGAAGAAAAAATTTCGACCACCTGGAATGTTAGTGGTTGGCCGACGACTTATTTGATCGATGCCGAAGGCAAGATTCGTTACAAGAACCTCCGAGGCGAAAAACTCGATGAGGCGCTTGAAAAACTGATGGACGAAATGGGCCACAAAGTCAGCCTTGTTGGTGTTGACCACGAAGCCGAAGACGAAGCTGCCATGGAAGCGGAAAAAGAACGCGCCATGGAAGCGGAAAAAGAACGCGCAGCCAAAGCTGAGCAGGCGAAAAAAGAAGCGGAAGAAAGCGGCGAAGCGTCTTCCGAAGAAGAGTCAGATGACTCTGAAAAAGCCGCTGAAGAAAAGCCTGCGTCCAAGGACGAAGCAAAAAAAGAAGAAGGAAAGTAGAACGAACGTAGAAGCGCTTTTTTGCTTCAACTTAATTCTCAAAACATTGGCTTGGTTGCATTTAGCGACCAAGCCTTTTTTATTTGCCAAACCGTTTTGCGGGGCTTTTTTAAACGTTAAAAAATTATGTAGATTCTTGCTGGAATAATGGATAGAGTGGAACTGGTGCTGCTTTTCACAGTCAAAGACACAACTTCTCCATCTCTGATCACTCTTCTTCCAGGATTCAAATGATGTTCAAGTTCAAATTAGGCCGCAATAGATTTGGCAAACCCACTGGCACACCCCGACGACGTGCGAAACGAAAATTGGGATACGACTTACTCCAAGAGCGAGCTTTGCTGGCTACATTTTCTGGGACCGACGGAGAAGATTTGGTCTTCGTCCGATTTGAAGATGGACGTCCCGCGACCATCGTGATCAACGGAGAAGAGTTTTCCAATCCCGACCCCACATTGCATATTTCACTGCTTGGAGCGCCAGGAGGAGAATTTCTTGCCGAAGGGTTCGACACCCTGGATTTTAGCGGCCAGGATTTTGACATTCAATTGTCCAATGACATTTCATCCGTTAACCAAGGGGCGGTTACTTTTGATTATGAAAGCAACCTGAGCCTCAGAACTGATGAAGGTGATGATGTCATTGAAGAAGATGGTACTCTTGATCGCGTGGTTCTCGTTAGTACTTTTGGTGGAGACGACACTTTCATCCACAACGGCAGTGGATTCCAAACAACAATTAGCGGATCACTCTCCGTCGCGCTTGGCGAGGGCGATGATCGGTTGATTACCAATAAAGAAGATACTGCAACATTCGGAGCGGGTTTTGATCATTTTGGCGGTGAAGGATTCGATGTTTGGGAATCGCGGCGCGTTGATCAAGGCAGTGTCATTCGCGACTTTGATGGGTTCGAAAGATTCATTGCCCCTGATCCAGGACTAAACATTGGCGATGTGGTTAATCAAGCTCGGATAGCCAATTCCCACACTGGATTTCACAATGGCAACTCAACCATTCTGTTTTCAACACGCAATGGAACCACCACACGCGCTGAGTTTGTTAACTTCAATAGTTTTTTCGGCAACCGCTCTAGCGGAGGAAGTTTTACCGTAAACTCGCTCGATACGTCACTTACTTTAGAAGGGTTTGGCGACGTATCCCTTGGGAACGAGGATTCAGGCGACCTTAGTCAAATCAAAGGTCAAGTATATATAAGAGGGGCGAGTGTTCTTCGAGTTAACGGTCAGGGAAACACATCTGATCAGAACGTATTTGTGAGCCGTCAGGCAACGCCCGAGATTCCCGAAAACACAAATTTGATTTTGGGCTTAACGCCAAAAGCACTTTTCGTAAGAAGCGCTAGCCACACGGTCTTAAACGGTGGACAGGGCTCCGATCGTTTTTTCGTTAGGAGCGTCATCGGTACCGAACTATTTCTCAATGGCAATGAAGGTGACGACCGCTTTATCGTCGGTGCTGGAACCCAGGATATTTCAACGATTGCCTTGGTCGTAGCCAATGGCGGAAATGGTAACGATATCGTTCGGATTGATGACACCCGTTCGGATTTCAATCGACACTATCGCCTGAGAGATGGTTGGGTTCAAAAAGCCAGTTCTTCACCAGCTAGTTCAGAAACTGATTTCTTCCGAGGCGTTGCTTTTGATCAAGTCCAGCGAGTGGATGTAGACATCAATGAGTTTTCTGAACGGGTAATCGTTTCGCCAGCAGCGGAAAGCCGTTTTATTCTTTCAGGAGGAATACCAGGCCAAACATTCACCGATATTTACCAACTGATTCCGCCATATGGCGAATCAAAATTCCTGATTGATCGAGCTGACGGAACCTTTGTTTATGTATTTGCCGATGGTGAGTTTGAATTCGTTTTCGTGCGATACCAATAAGCAACGCGTTACGATCCAATCCGCTATGCGATAGCAAAAAACTAGTATGCAAAAGGCCACCAATGCAAGCACTTGTTAACGTAAGCAAGCTAGTTAAACTACAGTTGACGTAAATGCAGGTATTTACAAAAGCCTGTCGTAAATAAGTATGTTGTCAGACGCTATTCTTTGATGGATCAACGCGAAATCTATCTGCAGATTCTCTACTATGGCTTGCTCGACATTCGCGCGAACTCCACCGACGCAAAGCAGGTGTTCGCTCAATCTGACCACCTTCATAACATCCCTGATCTGATCGCGAATCCTGACGCCTCTGATCGCCACGACTACTACTGGGACTGCGAACGTGATTGCTATTTGCGGCAATGCAATCCCGATCATGCAACAATGTTCGACGATCTCTGGGCGCAGCTGGCTGACTTGCGTGCGAAATCTGATGGCGGTGCTTCAACGTAGTTCCCGCGTCTGACAACATGGTTTTTACGCAAGGCCGCGGCTTCGCCGTTGGAGCATCGTTTGGTTTGCATAAATCATTGACTTCGTTGACGTGTTTTGGTTGGCCGCGCCGCGGACACCGCCTCTTTGGCAACGTGGTTTCTTTTTGGTAAACTGTTGGTGTTGCGACGCTTGCTGGCTTCGGTGAGAAGCGGTGTCGTAAAAACCTTCCGTTGTGTGCCACAGGCTGT
>CAYUWY010000012.1:159743-199498 GCA_964448575.1 uncultured Pirellulaceae bacterium | reverse complement strand
CTTTATGTTTCAAACCTATCAATGCACACGAAGCGTCGGTGGTGTGCGGTTTCAACATGGTTAGATCACTGCCGACGCTCGGTGGTCGCTGACGTTAGCCCGCTTAGAAAGCTTTATGACTGTAGACGATTCAACGGACTGTCACCGTCCTCTATTTCCTGGCGTCGACCGAAGCTTTGCCATTCCATTGTTGGTCTTGGTTGTGTTGGCAGCAGTTGCAAATTCTTTGGGTGCCAGCTATTTCTGGCGATCGTCATTCACTGCCTTCGATCAATTTCTTCTGTGTGCAGCGCTGGGCGGATTAGTTGCCCAGCCGTCTTTGGTCGCAGTTTGGTGGGCGACTAGCAGCCAATCTGTTACTCTGAGATCGATCTATTGCTTGTCTCTGATGTTTGTTCTCTTTTCGGCTTACATTATTACCGTAAACTACGTCAACAAGACTAGCGAAATTGATCTTCCAATTGTATTCTCATTGGTAGCTTTGGGGATATTTGCCATTACGGCGATTCCCTTGGTTATCGCAAGTCGGAAGATAGGATTCCGAATCGGTAGGCTTTCCAAGACTGAAGCCGGTCGAGCAAAATCACAGATCACAATACGGCAACTATTTGTGATCGTAACTGTGGCTTCGCTTGTTTGTGTTGTTGCCCCAATGTGTTTTCCTGCTCGGGACATCCAAAATAGTCCACTTCCATGGCGGGCAATCACAACCTTTCTATTAGCATTTATTTTTTCCGTAGCCGTAAGCACCATCGTTTCCGTGCTGCATGTCTACTCGAAAAAACGATTGAAATACATCAATGCTGCTGTTTTAGGCTATCTGCTTTTAATGCCGATCATAGTTTTCGCATACCTGAAACATCACGCCGCTTTTGCGATAACTGGCCCCATAACACTGTCTGGTGTAGAAATATTGTTGCTTATTTACACATTTTTCATCACGCTTTACGTTGTTAATGCCATCGTGCTTTGGGGCAGCCGCGGCTTAGGCTATGGATTTACTCTCCCGAGCCGGTATTGAGTGCCAAGTATTGCGGGATAACAATGTGATGCGCACGAAGCCGGACTTGCGTGTGGTTTTAAAGTGGATGATTTATCGTTCCGGCTCGGTGATCACTGACGTTATCCTCATCAGCATGAACTTTGCAGACTACAAACAGCAAATTGCAACTGCCAGCAATGAGCTTTCGTTACCTGAGAAGATCGCGACATGCCTCTCTTGCTGCCGTCGCCTTGCGCCAGCATATACAGAGCTCGTTCGGTGCGAAGGATGGGGTGACGATTCTCCATTCTCTCAGAGCAGGCGAGAATCACTGGAGTACCTAGATGGGCAACGTCAATCGCTGTCGATCAACAATTCAGTTCTTGAGCCATTGATACCTCACACTGACGACTTTGGAACCGTTCTCGGCTCACTTGCCCTAAATTCAGGCATAGCACACTGCTATTTGATTTCCTTGTTTGCACACAATACACCGGCGGAACCCAATGGGGCTTTATTGATGTGCTATGAATCTACGTTTTGTTGTGTGCAGCACCAAATTGACGCACACTGCTCTCGGTCTATACCGCTACCGGAAATCGACGTACACCCGATGATGATAAAAGAGATTGGTTGGCAATTTGACGTTTTGCAACGAGTGCGAGACAATGCGAACTTGAGTCGTTTTGCCATGACTGAATCGTTCGATGTCGAGTTAGAGCAATTTTTAGCCGAAGCGATCGCGCCACGAAACGGCTGATAACAATGCGATGGACCCAAGTCGCATTTCGCGTCGGTTTTAGTGTTTAGTTTATTTGCTGCGACTGGGTCATCGCGGACGTTATCCACCTCTAATTTTTTGCTGGTCTTGATTCCACTCCACAACAAAACGATCAGTTCCATATCACTCCAAACTGCCTCTGGTTGTATGGGCGAGTGCCGTTTCCTGCGTATGCGTGCATTTAAAAACGGAGCATTGGAATTCAACGGAATAGCTAACGTAGAGCCAGTTGGCGAATGTCTGGGGACCGTAAATTTCTACCAATTCGACTCGGTTGCCAGCGTTGTTGAAACCTCGGGATTTCTCGATCTGTCAGAAGATGATGACGGTGATTGCGTTAGCACCGTGGGCAATACAATTATCGAAATACAATTCGTTGACGGGCCAACTCGAACATTCACCCGGGACGCAATGAATGAGCCTCCGATATTCTGGGCGGTCTCTAGGTTGACTGAATCATTGCTTGATTTGGCAAAGTGGGGCCGGGAAGTGTATGATAGCGCAGAATCCAGCTTTGCCGCTAGGGACGGTGGGTAACAATGCGATGGACCCAAGTCGCATTTCACGTCGATTTTAATGTTTAGTTTATTTGCTGCGACTGGGTCATCGCGGACGTTATTCCGCTTGGGCAAATGCGAGCCATACGCAAGATTTCGATTCGAATAATAATGGGCGTGACTGCCCTCGTCGCGCTATGGCTGAGCCTTTATCAATTGAATTCGAGTATTGCGTGGCTTTTCTTGCCATTGCTTGGTGTCGGGTGTTTTTCGCTGGTTTTTGGAAGGGTGATTCCATTTTTTTGGCTTCCTTTTTTTTCATCCTTGAATTGGGTCATCCTGACTTTCATGCCCTGGTGGACGGTGCCACACGAAGTAATAATCCCTATTTTCGCTGGCGTCGTCTCGGTATTCTCCATCTACGTTTACACCATTGATCGAACTCTTAAGGTTTATCGCGGCCAGCAATCGAGAGATGGTGTCGTGTTTGTTGGGATCGGTTACAGCGTCGTCGCAGGAGTGTTCGTTGGCGTAATGCTTGGAGTGCCAATATTAGCATTATGTATTTTTAATCTATTTTGGCCCTACTCTTTTGACTGGCAATTTTTGTTGATGCTGGCGACCGGATTGCCATTCTCAGGTGCATTCGCTGGAATGATACTGGGAATAGGTTTCGGGTTCGTATGTGATATTATGGTCGCATTGGAATTCAAACAGCGACCCCGTGATGTAATCGCGGGATAACAAAACAATGTACGCGAAGCCGGACTTGCGCGTGTTTTTTAAAATGAGCGATCACGTTCCAGCTCGGTGATCTTAGCCGTTATCCGACTCCGAATCCATGACCACCGAATCAGGTTCAGGCATTCCTTCAATTTCACAGCGATTCCAAACTCTACATTCTGGCGAATGGGGACTACACTTGACGTCTACATATGCGTTTAGCGCCGAAGATCTCTTGTGTGATATTCGCTCAGATAAACGCTACGCTGGATACGTAGAAAATGATCGCGGCCAACCTCATCAACTGAGTCTTGGTTTCGGGTATTTCCCGGATGCAGCACTACGGAGTTATGACTTGGTATTTTGCGGAGTTGATGATGCAGAAGATGTCGTTACCAAATTTGCGCGGCACAAAAAACTTCACCGATATTATCCCGATCTAACGTCTTTCAAATTTGATGCTGGGTTGCTTCAGCCGCATTCGGTAGTTTTTGAACTATGCACGTATTACCTAGCTGAGAATGGTCGGGAGATTGAGGCCGCACTCACTTTGGGATTCGAATTCTCTTTCCTGCAATGGGATCACAATGATTCGTACACATGTGAAGGGCTCGACCCTCGCTACATTCCACCCAAATTCGACGGATAATAAAACGATGCACGCGAAGCCGCCGACGTCGCGTGTTTTGAAGCATGGATCACTTCGGCGGCTCGGTGGTCGTAACCGTTATCTGGCTAAGGGATGGGCATGAAGAGGTTTGCACGATTTTCAATTGCTTCACTTCTCGTTGCTACATCAATTGTAGCCGTGGCTGTTTGTTTCTGGCCTCGCCCTCCAATGGAACCGATTATCCATCGTAAAACTGTTGGCCAATCCGAAATCACGGGGATGTATTATTGGTTCGACGACGCCCGCGGAGTTATTAACAAGACCTATGACGATAAATGGGAATCCCATGGGCAAAGAGTTGGCAAGGGCAACGTAATTTCAATCTGGCATTTGGTTCACGCGATCGGCACGCTCAACGGAACCTGCTACAATCGGCTGCAGATTCAAATTCCTTCTCGGGTCGCTGTTGATGACCACTTTGACATCAACATCGTTAACTCAAGCCGTGCAAAGACATACTTCGAGGATGACGAGACTTGCTCTGAGATGGATGATGGCGAGGCTACCGTATTTCGATTCTACAATCCGAGTATGGATTCATTGACAGATGAGACGCACGGTGCGTTGGGCTCGATAAAAATATTGGATATCACTAGGAACTTCGTTGAAATCGAACTCGACTTAATCGACGGCGCCACGATGCGGCGGTATCCGAACGGAATTCCCAAAACTATCAAACTCCAGCGTCGAACGGTCAGTGCCAGATAATAATGTGATGCACATGAAGCCGCGGGCCGCGCGGCTTTTGAATGGTTAGTTTGTTTGCCGCGACTCGGTTATCGCGGTCGTCCGGCTAAATACATGATGAACGACAATGACAATTCGCTAGTTGGTCGCTCTATCGGTGAAACTGAGTTTTGCCGTGAATATGGCGTGAACACACCTGAGTGCCTTGCAGAACTTGAGCGGCGCTTGACGCTTGCCATTGCCAATCGTGATGCTGAGGCGCTTGACGGCGCGCTCACGCTGGATGCAGATCTCGATTCGCCGAATCGGACTACGTTGTTTGAAACCTTGCTTGATGAAACATGGCACTATTTCCACGAGCACATGATTCGCTATTTGCAGGATCAGAGATCGCCCACCAGCGTCGAATCGCTTCGTCGTGCCGTTGAACTGAAACCGCAGCTGGAATACCTCGAGTATGACGACTATGGGACATACTACAAGAAATGCTTTTGGGCGTTGGCTGTAATTCCCGACCCTCGCGCAGTGGACGTGATCCGTGAATTCGCAAATTCGGATAATGAAATCTTGCGAGAACAGGCTCAGTACCGCCTAAGTAAAATCGAAGCCACCGCAGACAACGCTGGATAACAATGTGATGCATAGGAAGCCGTCAAAGAACCTGCGTTCGGCTGGTCGCGACAATACTTTACCGAGGGTTTATAATATCTCATCGTTCCGATTCTAGGTTGGTGTCATCAACCGTCGGCTCGGTGTTATCTGGCTCAAAGAAGCACATCTCAACTGAACTGCATTTTGAACTATGCGATTTCGATTCGGAATCAGGTCACTTCTTCTTTTCACATTTGCTATCGCCACATTTCTGGTAGCTAACAGTTATGTAAGAGGTTTGCGACGCGAGAGTTGGCGTGACCTCGCTGAACCGAACTTCAAGAATTCACTTAAACTGGACCGGTTAGTCCTTCTTGAGTTTTCGGAGATCTCGCCTAGGGTACGATGGGATCCAAACAACGACTTCGAGGACTCTCCGGAGTGCTGGAAGTATCTGAATTGGAATGATATACATGCTTATCAAGTCGGAGTTGGTCTTTACGATGCTGACAAAAAATGGCTGCTGGATTGGCTGGATCACAATATTGCTGACCGAGATGTGTTTACCGCAGTCGTAGTTTATGATCCACTGAAAGACGAACTCTTGGAGATTCCAAACAGAGCCCCCAATTCGCTAATGCAATCAATTCGAGAATGGAAGAACGCCAGATAACAATGTGATGCACGCGAAGCTGGACTTGCGCGTGTTTTTGAAGTGGTTGATCACTTGTTCCGGCTCGGTGATCACGGACGACTCCGCTTAAACATATGGACATAGAGTTCAGGCATTACTGGGAGTTGCAGCTTGCGGACTTCGAGCGTTATCCGTTTTGGGTCTGCTGCGAACTGGAGGACGAAAGTCAGCCTTGGTATGCCCAGATAGAACCGTCAATGTTCAGGCCATATTCTGATCCACTTCCTGTGATTGAAATGTGCGGTTTGGTGCGGACAAGTGCAACCTTGAAAAACGGTTTGGTTCGAGACGGCCTTGCCTTCTTCAACGGAACGGATCTAGCATCGCCAGAAATATTTGTCGGCGATGACAGAATTGGGTTCCAATTCAACGATACTGATGGCCAAAATACCAACTTGAACAACGTGGCTCTCAAATTTACTAATGAATTAAACGCCGAGCTTCAAGATTTGTTTCCAATTCAGATTGAATCCGTAGCGCACGTACTGCGAACACCGGCTAGAATTACCGTGCAATGCTTCAAATCTATTGCTACATTTGACGGATCCCTACTTGAAGCTCGAGTTCCGGAAATCACGAGATAACATTGCGATGGACCCAATTCGTATTTCGCGTCGATTTTAATGTTTTGTTTGTTTGCTGCGACTGGAGCATCGCGGACGTAATGGTACTTAGAAACAAATGCGAAAAGAATACTGCACAACCCGCAGCTCCATTTGGTTCACAGCAATCGTCTTGCCGTTCACTCTGGTGTTCTTGTTAGCTGGCGTCGCTTGTTTTGTTGCTACCGGACTAAACGTATTTTCAGTCGTCTTCACTTTGCTTGGTTTGGGTGCTACGTTTTCTGCTCTAAACTATACTTGGAGCAAAACGAGTCTCACTGAGAGCTATATCCAGAAAAAGAATCTATTATCTGGTACTCGTACCGTAATGTGGCGTGACATTCAGTCTTGGCGATATGTGGAAGGGTCCGAGGCTCAACTTGAACGTCTAGAAATCTCCCCGACCAGAGGCAGAAAATTCCTGATATATGCTAACGAAGCAGAGTCAGTTGGATTGGAGAGCTTGCTAGAAGATATGCGAACTCGGCTTGGTGATCTCGAATTCAATAGGTAAATTCGCACGATAAAAATGTGATGCACGCGAAGCCGCCGGCAGCGTGTGGTTTGAGCATAGATCACTTCGGCGGCTCGGTGATCGTAGACGTTAACTGGCTTAGGCTTCGTGAGATTCAAGCTTCGAACATTGTTGATGCTCGTAACAATTGCTGCGTTCGTGTGCGCAGCACCAATTCTTTGGCAACAATACCAGCTCTACCGCTTCAAGTCATACGTCGACCGGAACCTGCAGGCAATGAGTGATTCGGAACATCAAAGGTTCAACTCAATCGCAAACTCGGTTCTTCGCCGCCGGGACGACAACAATACTTTCGGATGGGGGCATACTCCTTGGTTTCTTTGGAGGCACCCTGCTGGCAACTTGGTTTTGCTTGAGGCTTCACACATCATGTGCATACCAGGGCAATCCTCGGCTCGAATCACTGTCATTGACGAAAATGGTAAACGAGTTAATCAAACAGTTTTTTCGACGGGATGGCGAATTGATGTCGTGAATGCGGAACGAATTGATCCGATTTCACAGACGGGATTGTTTTTTGCAATAAACTCCCAGAACGAAATAAATGGACGTGACGTCGCAAAACAATACTACGCGATCATTGACGACGAGACATTCTTGTTGCGAATAGAGGATTCGAATGGAAATTCACTAATGAATGGAAATAAGAATCATATGATTGGCCCAGAATTGCCCGCTGAATATAATGTCGAAAAAATATCCGACTTAAAATCGTTGATGGACGCAACAATCGAAAGCGCCAGATAACAATGCGTTCCTGAAACATATTGTCAATCTAAAAAGTGGGATGAGGTTGGAGCTGAATGCGAGGCGCAATTCACTGGCACCGCAAGTTATTCCTTTACAGGGCAGCATGAAGAATTAATCGAAGTGTGTCGCAAAGCCAACTGGAGCGATGCCAGTATGGACCGAATTCGAAAGGGTTTGGATGGAAAGACTATTTTGGAGGTTCAGTCGGTCTTTCCCAACTTTGATTTCACAAATCACTCTTTCGCTTGGCTAAAGACGGCTGGCGCTACCATCATAGGTGGCTTGCAGGTGCTTTGGTTCTTTATGAAAATGGAATCGTAGAGAGAACCATCTGGGGTGGCACGTAGACAGACGCGTGATAACAATGCGCGAATTTTATGCATAAAATTCCAATCAATCGAATTCAAGGTTGCCTGCTCGGTTTGGCTGTCGGTGATGCCCTTGGGGCCACATATGAAGGCCTCTTTGCCGACATCATATTGAGCTATGGTGGTGGCGATGAAATCGTGAAACACGAGTCTGGTGAAACGCTGAGCTATACCGACGACACACAGATGATGATCGGTGTGGCTGAAACACTTGTGAAGCATGGTGAAATTGTTCCTGATTACCTGTGCCAGCGTTTTGCACAAAACTATCAAAAGGGTCGAGGGTACGGGCAAGGCGTGCGGCCTCTGATCGAGGCGATGGCGACCGGCGAATTCGATCAGAAGACAACTCCGTTTCTCGTCTTTGAAAACGGCTCCTATGGAAATGGGGCCGCAATGCGGATCGCACCCGTTGGCCTGCGTTTTCATGACGATAGACTTGTCGAGCAGTCTGATTTAGCATCAAAAGTCACTCACTCGAACGACTTGGGATTGGATGGAGCGCGGATTATTTCCAAGGCGGTCAGCGTTGCGTCCAGGATGGACAGTTTTGATCGAGTCGATTTCTTCGACGAATTGATTTCAGTTTGTGTGACGGAAGAGTTCGTATGGCAATTAAAAACGGCGAGAGAGTTGCCCGCGTTCTCGAGTGTTTCCTTTGGCAATGGGCTTGAGGCTCATAAAAGCGTCGTGACTTCCCTCGTTTGTTTCGCTGACAGTTCTCGCGATTTCCCAGGCACGATTTCTCGAGCTATTGGAGCGGGAGGTGATGTAGATACGATTGCGGCAATGGCCGGTGCGATTTCAGGTGCTTTTTTGGGTGTCGAGGCGATCCCTGAAAATCTGATTGAATGCTTGGAGAATGGGCCGCAAGGAAAAGACTACTTGTTTGAGTTGGCCGAAAAACTTTGAGGTGTTCGGTTTCCATAAGAATGTGATGCCAGGGTGCGGCGACAAGTGTCAGGGTGAGTTTGGCCTACAGCCAAAACGATTCGTTACTTTGCACGCCTAGGGCGATGCCCTAGGTTACGGTGAAGGTAGGCCTTTGGCCAAATGCGCTTGGTTAAATGTGCTTGGTCAAAGGCGCTTTGTTAAATGCGCATGGTCACTTCGCAAGCGAAAGCCCTGGGAAATCGAAAGCTACGAACTTGCAATTGGCTGAAGGATTCAAGCGGCGATAAGTATACGGTAAGGTTGGCCCCAGGATCGCCGGGCAAACTGACGCTTTGATAAGTCTACATGCGGCGATTGGTTTACCGGTTTACACCATCGGAGACGTCACGCCTAAACCGGCTCCGACTTTTTCCAAAACCATACGCTCTTCCGGTGCGACGTGACCGTCGGCCATTGCGATCTCGGCCAAAAAGACCATGACTTTTTCTTTGGCCTCGTTGTCCAGCACATCGGTTAACATCGCAGCGAGATCTTCGACTGGTGGAATGCCTTTGCCATGCTGAACGATCATGCGAAGTGCAGCCTCATCGAATTCGCCAAACACTTCGTCACCAGCTTTTTCGGCTGCCAGCAGTTCTGATTCTTCAACCACGCCGTCGGCCAAAATCATCGCGGCGGCCAAAGCAAAACCAACGGCTTGGATGTTGATGATGTTGGGATTGTCAGGAAGGCCAAGCTCTTGAAGCTTTCCCGCAACCGCTGCCGGGTTGGGAGAGATGAAAAACGACCTAATGAAATTGTACAAAATCATGAAGGGGTTCAAGACAAACGCCACCAGCGAAAACCAGCCCAGCAAAAGCGAAATTCCCGCTTCTCCACGAACCTTTTTCTTAACGCACCCTGTGCATCCAATGAATGACTTGGTCCCGATTTGGTAAGCCACTAAAAATCCGCGCACGTAAGGCGCGGTGGCCGTTGTTTCCAATGGTGCCTTTTGGCAATAGGGACAAGGGTAGCCGCCTGCTTGGTTACTCATTATTTTTCCTGTCGTTTTTTGAAGAAGGAATTATTTGAGTGGACGACGGAGTGAGAGGCAAGTTTTTTATGACAAAAAAAGAGACTAAAGTTGGTCGAGAGGATGGAAGGCAGACGATCGGCTTACGATTCTCATGGGCGCTATGTTTAGCGCTTTGTTTGATCTCTTAGTTGGCTCGATGAAATTTCAACTTCAAAGCTTGAGCGATCGACAAAACGGCAACGTGTTTTTAGTTTGGGGTGAAGCTGGAGGTCGCTTGAGCGGAAACGGTTCTCGATTTTGCGACCAAAAACGAGAAAGTCGCATTGCTGATCTTTGAAGAGGTCAAATACCGATTCCTGATGCCGCTGGTTTTCGTAAAAACTAAGTTCGCTGATGCGATTGATGGTGTCCGCTCCGACAATAAAAGTCGCTTCTGGAAAAATGTGGGCTTTGCTCTCAAACGTGGGAGACTTGGAAAACAGTAAACCGGCACAGCCTTCGTGGGCAAAAGGTTGCTCCATTCGGTTTTGCAAATCGGCCCAGCTCAGTGGGCTCTTTTCGACGTTGTGAATGCTGATTTCATGCCAAACGGGAGTCGATAAAAGCTTGAAAGATTGCCGCACCATTTCAACATGGCCGGCGTGAAGTGGATTGAATGAGCCCGGAAAGATGCAACGTTTAAGCGATGAATTTGGCAGCTCGTTATCGAGTGCGACTTGGTAGGCTTTGACTCCGTCAACGAGGGCTTGACATTGTTTTTCATTCATATCAGTGTCAATTCCAGAAGCGTTCCAGTTGTGCTCCGGTTGATTTATCCCGTCAAGACCGGAATCAGATCAACAAGCGAATCTACGAACGGAACATCGGATTGCGGCCTCGCATTCAGGTCCTGAGCATAACCGATGACTTGCATTCCCGCCGCCAAGCCGGCATCAATGCCCATGATACTGTCCTCGATGACAACGCAGCGATCAGGAGCGGTTTTCATTTTCGTTGCGGCATGCAAAAACAAATCCGGCTCGGGTTTCCAGACATTGATGTCGTAAGCGCTAAAGGTCCGTTCTGGAGTGAAAAATTTGTTCAGCCCCGTTACGTTAAGGTTGATGCTGATTTTGTATTGCGGCGCATTGGAGGCCACGCAGAACGATTTTTGCATCGCGTTGAGTAACTTGCTCGCCCCTGCGATCTCCTGAAGATCACGACGAAGTGCAGCACTTTGGCGGTTGCGAAACTCCTCTACGAATTCGTTCGGCATTGGTTTGCCAATTCTTCCTTCGAGAACTTTGACGATCCCCGGCATGTCTCTGCCTACGAAAAGCTCGATCGCTTCGTCGTATTGGATCGTCAAACCGAACTCGGCCACATAGTCAACCAGGACTTTGACCGTGATCGGCTCGCTGTCTACCAAAGTTCCGTCGCAGTCAAAGATGACCAAATCAAAATCGCGTTCAAGCATGTGTTGGTTCCGTGACGGCAGCGCGTTGGCGTTGCATGATTTGTGAATCGAACTGTGTTTAGTTTGTACTTTGTTTTTTATGCCGACAGGTATTATCTGCCGAACGAACAGGTACCAAACAAACGGATTATTTGTTCTGCAGCTTTTCCAACGCAGCGGTTGTGGCCGCCAACTGCTCTTGGGCTTGGCCCAGGCTGACTTGAATTTCTGCGGCCAAATCAGGTTTGGCTGCGACGAACCTTTCATTGCCCAGCTGACGTTCTTTGCTTTGGATGCTTTTTTCGAGGCTCTCTTTTTCTTTTTCCAGCCGTTTGATTTCTGCTTCTTCGTCGATGAAGCCTTCAAGATCGATGTAGATCTTCAGGCTCTTCTCGGCTTTTAAAGCGTTGATGTCGGGCGGAGTGATCGAGGAACCGATTTCAACCAACGTCGAATTCGCCATGCGAGGGAAATAACTGGCCAGCGGTTGAAGGGCTTGCTCATCAGCCGCTTCGCACTCGACCATAAATTTAACTTTTTCCTTGTTGCCGATCTGCTGGCGACCACGAATTTCTCGCAGACAGCCAAGCGTTGTTTGGAAAAGTGCAAACTGGTTTTCAGTTTCCGCACTTTGCCAACTCAAATTCGGCTCTGGCCAATCCGCAGCGATCAAGCATTTGCTGGCCGTGGCGACTTCGTCAAATCCGCGCTCGGGGCAGAGCTTGGCAAGGTTCTGCCAAATCTCTTCGGTGATAAACGGCATGATTGGATGCAAAAGTCGAAGCAGGTAGTCAAGCGAATAAGCCATCATGCGTTGAGCGTGTGGCCGCTGAGACTCGTCCGCAAACCGGTCCTTCAACATCTCAACGTAGAAGCTACAGAATTCATTCCAAGCAAACCCGTACAGCTCACTGGTCGCTTCGGCGAATTTGAAACGCTCAAGCTTGTCGGTAATGTTTTGCGAAACGGTGGTCAGTCGACTGAGCATCCATTTGTCTTCAACGGTCAAATGCTCAGGTGAAATCGGAGCTGCGGTGTAGCCTTCGAGGTTTAGCATCGCAAATCGTGACGCGTTCCAAAGCTTGTTGACGAAGTTCCGGCCTTCCTCAAATCGCTCGCCCGTAACGAGGCCACGAACAACGGCACACTCTTCAGCCGTTTTTGCCCACTGCGTCGAAAACTCTTTCTTGCACTTGGGGCACGGCAGCGTCGCAAGGATGCGGTTCTTTTTGGTTTGAGGGAAAGTATGCTCGCAGTGCGGACACTCAAATTTAACGGGCAAGCGAACGTCCTGCGTATCGGTGCAGAGATCGGCCATGCCGTATCGCAGTGCGTCGGTGCCGAACTTTGCGATGATGTCCAGCGGATCGATACCGTTGCCTTTGGATTTTGACATGCCTTCGCCAAAACCGTCTTGAATTTTCGGATGGATATAAACTTTGTCGAAAGGGATTTCGTCGCAGTTGTTCAGGCCCATCAAAACCATCCGCGCGACCCACAGCGAAATGATATCGCGGCTGGTGATCAGCGTGCTGGTTGGGTAAAAGTACTTAAGCTCTTCCGTTTTCTCCGGCCAGCCCAATGTCGAGTGCGGCCAAAGTGCGGAGCTGAACCAAGTATCCAAAACGTCGGGATCTCGCAAGAGACCGATCTCAGTAAGCTGGTTTTCCAGTGCCTCATTGTCGTCTTGAACGCAAACGTGAACGGTGGCAAAGGGAAGTTCGAGAAGTTTTCGTTTCTCTTCGTTGGGTTCGGGGCTTGGTTCGGTTTGGATGGACGCGAATTTTGGATCGAATCCGGAGAGCGCTTTAATTTTTTCAATCGTTGGCGCGACGTCCGATTCGGATTCACATTCAACTGACCAAACGGGAATCTGATGGCCCCACCACAGTTGCCGCGAGACAGGCCAGTCACGTTTTTCGGCCAGCCAATCAAGGTAGCTTCGTTGGTAACGCTCGGGCGCAATGGTGACGCGACCATCGTTGACGGCGTCCATTGCGGACTGGGAAAGCTCAGCCATGGCAACGAACCATTGGTCGGCAAGAAACGGTTCAATGGGTGTCTTGCTTCGATCAGAAACGGGAAGCTCAATGTCGCGGTCTTCAACGCCTTCGAATAATCCAAGCGCCTCAAGGTCTTCGACGACTTTCTTGCGGGCCTGTTTCATCGTTAACGACTCGTAGCTGCCAGTCTCGGCATTGAGCGTGCCATCGCGATTCATGATGTTGATCATCGGGAGGTCACAACGTTTGGCGACTTCGTAATCGTTTGGATCGTGAGCTGGAGTTATCTTGACACAGCCGGCACCTAGTTCGGGTTTGGCCCAAGTATCACAAACGAGTGGGATCTCGCGATTCATTAGCGGCAGCATTAGTTTGCGACCATCGTTGGCCATGTCGCGCAGCATCTCAAGTGACGGCAGCATTGCTTCGCGGCGCTCGGCAAGTGCGTCTAGTTGGGCTTGAATCGATTCCTGTTCGGATTCAGAAGCTTTTTTAAGTTTGTCGCGCAGATCAGACGCAACCCGATCAAGTGCTTTGCCAGGATCAGGATGAACGGCAACGGCGGTATCGCCAAGCATCGTTTCGGGGCGAGTTGTTGCGACCATGATGTGCGCTGGCTCACCCGGTTTGGGATCGATGACCGGATACATGAAAGTCCAGAATTGGCCTTTGATTTTTTTGTTGTTAACTTCGTCGTTGCTAACAGTGGTTTGTAGATGCGTGTCCCAGTTGACCAATCGTTTTCCGCGATAGATCAGTGTCTTGTTAAAGAGATCAAAGAACGTGTGGCGAACGGCGCGGGCGCACATGTCGTCGAGTGTAAACCGAGTCCGCTCCCAGTCGCAGCTGGAGCCCATCATTTCAAGCTGGCCGAGAATTCGCGCTCCGTACTGTTCTTTCCATTCCCAAATCCGAGCAACCAAGGCGTCACGTCCAATGTCGTGTCGGGTTTGGTTTTCGTCTTCTTTGAGTTTGCGTTCGACGACGGCTTGGGTGGCGATGCCGGCGTGGTCGGTGCCGGGAACCCAAAGTGCGTTGAAACCCTGCATCCGTTTGAGCCGAATCAGGGTGTCTTGAAGTGTATTGTTGAGTGCGTGCCCCAAGTGAAGAGCACCCGTAACGTTGGGCGGCGGGATAACGATCGTGTAAGGTTTGCGAGATGGATCGGGTGTGGCATGAAAATAGCCACCGGTTCTCCACATTTCGTAGATGCGAGTTTGAGCATCCGAGAAATCAAAACGGCTGGGAATGTCTTCGGCGGTGAAGGTCGTGGCTTGGGTAGTCATCGTTGCCTGCGGTAGATCAAAAGTCTTAAAAAATCTGAAAAGGATAAACGAATATGAGATTCGAATCGCCAGACGAATTTATAGGCAAATTCGCCGTTTTGCCCAACCGCGGAATGGCTTAGGAGGCAACTTTCTTCGACGTTTTCGCCGCTCAAAGCGAATTATTTTTGGGACAGATGTTTTTGCAAAAACCGCCACCAATGAAATCGCACAAATCACGTTCAATTCGGCGTTGCAATTTACTGCATGCTGTGACACTCGGCTTGGCCCAAAGTTCGGATTCAGTTTTGCAGGATTTTGAATCGGGAGATCGTTTCATGGCATTGATCGGTGATTTGCCAACAGTGAATATCTCAATGGCTTCTTGATTCGCAATGAATTATCCTCGATATTGAGTGGTACGAACATTGAGTCTTGCGAACGTCGAAGCGAAAAATTAATTCGGCGTGTAAGGTTCAAGAAAGCAAATTACTCACCACCTCTGTTCTCGAGTCGGACATGCCAAAATGGTGCACTGCGAACGTCGTCAGTAAAAAAGTTTGGACGCAAGGGCTCTTCACGATCAGCGTGGCAGTTCCTGACGTTACAGAGTTTTTGCCTGGCCAGTTTCTTCAGTTGGGACTTTTTCCAGAAGGTCACCAAGGCGAAGAGGCAAAGCTGATCAATCGGCCTTATTCAGTGGCCTCACCCCACGGCGATGTGCTTGAGTTTTTTATCGTACTTGTGGAAGACGGTGAGCTCACCCCACGGCTTTGGAAATTGGAATCCGGTGATTCCGTTGAAGTATCACAAAGAGCCGCGGGAAGTTTTACGCTCAAGAAAACCCCTGAAGCGGAAACGCTGTGGCTGTTGGCGACGGGAACGGGGTTGGCTCCGTATATCGCAATGTTGCGGACGGATGAGCCTTGGGAAAAGTTTCAGAAGATTTGCCTCGTTCATGGCGTTCGGCAATTTGCCGATTTGGCTTACACTGATGAGCTGAAAGCGTACGAAGAAAAATTCCCCGGCCGCTTTAAACTTGCTCAAGCGTTGACTCGCGAAGAAGCCGACGGCACGATGAACGGACGGATTCCATCGCTGTTTGAAAGCGGTGAACTGGAGTCAGTGACCGGGTTCCAATGCCGGGCTGACAACTCGTCGGTCTTGTTATGCGGAAACCCAGCGATGCTCGACACGATGGAAGAGCTGTTGGGGAAACGCGAGATGAAAAAGCATCGGAGCAAATCGCCCGGGCAAATTGTGTTGGAGCGATATTGGTAATTTCGATATCAGCCAAAATTGAATTCAACTAAAAAACTACTAGCCAATTAACTCATTAACCAATCAACTCAATTAACTACTAACGACTAACTACTAACGATCTACAAAAAAATGCTAACTGGATTTGAACACATTGTTCGAGAGAACGAGCCTCTTGCTCCTTATACACGCCTGAAAATTGGAGGCGTCGCTGAGTACTTTGCCGAGCCGACGAATCAAGAAGAACTAATTGGATTGGTAAAACGATTCGCCCAGGAGGATCGACCGATTCGATTGATCGGCAGCGGCAGCAACTTGCTCGTGAACGATAATGGTGTCGCCGGGTTGGTCGTTCATTTATCAGCGCCAGAATTTTGTAATATCGAAGTCCAGGACAATCGAATGATCGTTGGCGGTGGCGCCCGTCTTTCGCACTTTGTCGCAACCGCTGTGCGAGAAGGGTTGGCTGGTCCGGAGCAATTGGTGGGATTGCCAGGAACGCTTGGCGGGGCGCTGCATAACAATACGGGTGCTCATGGTGTTGATATTGGATCCTGGGTTCAGTCGGCTCAAGTTTTGACTCGCACAGGCGAATTGGCAATTCGTGAAAAAGACACCATGTCGTTTTCGTATCGACAAAGCAGTCTTAGTGAGTTGGTTATCCTCAAAGCGGAACTTGCGTTTGAGCGTGAGCCATCCGAAGCGTTGACGAAGCAGATGCAAAAACTCTGGATCGTCCGCCGCGCCAGCCATCCCGGCAACGAGCTCAATGCATCTTATATTTTCAATGACGTGGGCGGAGAAACGGCCAGCGAAATTATCGAGCGGGCTGGACTGAAGGGAACCAAAGTCGGTGAAGTCGAAATCATGGACGATGATCCAAACTTCTTCGTCGCTCAATCTGGCGCATCGAGTGAAGAAGTGCTTAAGCTGATTGAGTTGGTTCAAACTCAGGTTTCCGAACGTTTGGAGATAAATCTCGAAACCGCTATTCAAATATGGTAGGAATGTTCGGGCACGTTGGTTTGTATAGCTTTTGCCTGTTCAGCCAAAGTCACTCGCGAAAAAACTCGATTTTAACTTAAGGCGTCGCCAACTTTGACGGCGCATGAGTTAATTTGAGGTTCGCATGGCCCGTCGCAACAAAGAACAAGACATTCTGGACCGACTGCTGGACAGTCTTTCTATTCGCGGAATTCTTCTGCATCCAGCCACGTTGCTGGTTTTGACAACCTGCATGGTGATGGCCGTTGCCATTTTTCTTTGGGAGCGCGAACACGATACGATTGCAAGCCGCGCCGAATTTAGATTGACGCCGGAAAATATTCGCGTCACTCCTCCACCAGCATGGGCAAAGGATGATTTGAAAGCGCTTGTTCTAAATGAGTCATCCGAGAGCAATGTTCCATCGATTCTCGACGCAGAACTGGTTCCCAAAACTGCCGAGGTGATGCGAAAGGTTGGTTATGTTGAGCGGATCAATCGAATTAAAAAGTCAAAATCGGGACTCGACATTGAGCTTGAATATCGTCAACCGGTTGCAAACGTTTTGCTGAATGAGAGAACGATGCGGCAATGGCCGGCTGCTAACCGGGGCAAACAGGTTTTGCTGCCAGTCGATCGATTCGGTGTTGTGATGCCCGAGGCGTTGAATGCGGAAGCGTATTTGCCTTGGATTGCGATTCTCTATCCGCAGGATTTTGGAAATTTGACGACTTGGGCGGATTGGCCAGACCAACGGATCCAGGACGCGGCTTCGATTAGTGGCCAGTTTTCAAAAACAGGTCGGGCGATGGGAATCGGTTTGATCATGACCAATCGAGATCCAAGCCAGTCAACGCAGGCAGAGATTCCTTTTGAGCTTTGGCCTTCATCTCCAAAGCAAGTTGGTACCGTGATCGTTTGGGGCAATGCACCAGGCAAAGAAGTCGAGGGCGAAGTATCGGCAGCGAAAAAATTGCAATTGCTTGACGCGTTCGTGCTTCAGTATGGTCCGTTGAACAATCAACAACCTAGACGAAAAATCGACATTCGAACGGGAACGCCAGAGATGGTGTCACCAGCGAAAACGGCATCGAAATTGGACGATATCATTTCGGATCTAAAATAAATAAAGCCAGCCGCTACTTTCATTTTAAATGATCAAAAAATGATGGCGTAGATTTGCGCACGCAATTCCGCTCGGAACTCGTGGACGACTTACTCGATCTTCGTAGCGACAAGATTAATGTCGACAAGCGAGGGGACCCGAATGGGCATGCTTGATGAAAGGGCTTCAGGGGCGTTACGACTTTGGGCGATTCACTCTTTGTATTAACTCTTAGTTGGTGCGAAACTTAATTGTTGTCGGAGGCTCGTCCGACTTTTCAGCTTCTTCTTGTTGAAGTTTAAGTTTCAATTCTTCGCGAACGACAGGCAATTCCGATGGAGCATCGATCCCAATACGAACACCTCCGCCAGTGACGCGGACTACGGTGATTGAGATATCTTCTCCAATCCATATGCGCTCGCCAACTTTGCGACTAAGCACTAACATTATCGATTCCTTTGATAAAAATCCGTTTGGTAAATTCGCCCCAGAAAAGGACCCAAGTTGGTTTTGGATTGTGAGCGAACTCTCTCTCCGAGTTAGAAATGGGGTTGGTAAGACACTTGCGAATTTCCTCAAACCTATCCGGCAAACGTTATTTACGCAACCAAGCAAGAGCAATTTGAAATATTCCAAGGATTCTTGGGTTTTCCAAAGCCCCTGCGTTGCCTATTTTGTTGCGGCCCCGCTCGATTTGCTGGGTTGTAGACGGATAAATTGTTGTCTACGCCAACTTTTTTCAGCCAAGAGCTTCGACGAATGGGGAGGGGATTAACCACAGAGGACACTGAGGTTCACAGAGGATGAATCAAAAACTCTGTGCTACTCCGTGTCCTCTGTGGTTAGTTTTTTGTTGACCAACAAATGGCATTTGCCAGACAGATATCGGGCTGGGTTCATTCAAAGATTCTACCTTTGAAGTTGGCCTTCAATAACTGGAGAGGGTGGAGCGAGTGCCTCAGAAGGCGAGCCGACGATCGGTTGGTTTAGCATGATCGTTCCTTCAATGACTTGGCCGACTGGATTGCCGAAGGAAGGAGCGATCGAAGCATTCGTTGGATTGACGATAGTTCCCTCCAGCACGCTGTTTGCATCGATCGAATTCATTGTCGCATCTTCCTGTGCGTAGATTTCGTTCATGCCTTGGATAACTGTTTCGCTCCAAACGGCAGGCATGTCTTGGATGCCGGCGATGCCTTGGTTTTCAGGAACGTAATTCCAGCCTAGATACAGCCAGCCCTTTTCGGCTCGGCATTGGATCAAGCGTAGTCGTTTGGCGACTGGGCTTTCCTTTAACGCATCGACTTGGTCAACCGGAATCAAGTTTTCGGGAAGCTCGACTTCGATCGCTTGACCACCTTCTTTGGGATTGAGCTTGCCGTCCAGCGCCGAGCGAAATGCAACGATTCCGACTGACTTCTCACCGCTGTAGTCCAATTCGGCTCGGCCATCGCGAACGAGTTTAAGTTTTCCGTCAACTCGTTTGATTTTAAATCGAAGTGCGATTGTCAAACCGGCGTCGATTTTTTTATCGCCTTGTTCGAATCGTTGTCCCGATATAACGATGCGGAAGGCATTGTCTTCAAACTCGAATTGGATTGGTCGAACGTTTGAAAACGTAATCGTAAAGGATTCATCTTCAGCTTCTTCGCCATCATTGGGCTTTGCGGTTAGTGCTTTGGGGGCTTCTCCCACGATGGCACCGATCTCTTTGGCCAATTGTTTGTCCGAGAATTTCTTTCCTGCAAATGTTGAGTCAAGGTAGTTGCTGAGCATCGTTTCATGAACGCGAACCGCGATGTCGGCAGGAACAAATGTTTTGGCGGGTGCGTTAGGGGCAGCCAAAGTTGAGATGGATGATTTTTTGCCAACCGCCAAAATGCCCTGGCGGAATGAGCGAGCATATAACTCGGGAGCCAATGCGGCGTTGGATGAAATTCTGCCTTGTGCACCAGCCAGCGCAGATTTTCCGTTTTTGATCGGCTCATCTGTTTGGCTGCCGAATTGATCCAACAACTGCGATTCGGCTTGGGCGGCGGTGACGCCTTCTCCTTTGGCCTGAAGTTCTGCAAATTTCTTCGAAGCGATTTTGTTAATCAAACGAAGGCGTGAACTTGTGCCTAGAAATCGTGTGCGCACGTTGGCTGCGACTTTTGGGTCGTTAGCAAACAGGCCACCAATGTTTGCGTAAATACTACGTCGGCCTTCCAGTTCTCCAGAAGTTGTCGTGTACGCTTTGACACCCCGAGTTTCAACATAAGTGTTTGAATTGAGGCTACCTGTTAGATGGATGTTGGCATGAATTTGATTAGGGTCGTCTTGAAATTCGACTCCGACCATTGCGCTGGTACTCGCCGTTCCGCGAATCAATTTGCCATCAAACATCTGTCGAACGGGTTGGGAGTCGCTGATCGACTGTGAACCAAACCGATTCACAAGCCCGGATGAAACTGCGATGTAAAGATTGGGATTGGAGTAACGAGCGCGAATTGCGGTTACGATATTGGGAAGCTGATTAGCGTTTTCCATCCAGCGAAGTGCGTCGCCGACTTTGCCAGCAGCCTGCCGAGCGTTAGGGCCTTCCATCTCACGAAGATCCGATTGAAGTTCTTGCAGGCGAACCAAAAACTCTTCCTGGAGATTGTCTGATGTTCCATAACGGTAAGTCAGAACAAATCGCTCAAAAGTCAGTGAGGCTGAAGCGAAATACGGATCGCGAAGTTTTTTACGTTGTGTCGAAAATTCGTTGTTGAATCTGCGAAGCTTGCCAAACGTGGCCGCACGCTTTTTCATTCGCGGGCTGTCGGATTTGCGAATCATCTTTCGCTGCTCGGAAAGCTTCTCAAGCTGGCTTTCGAATTGCGATTTTTCTCGTTCAAGATCTTCCCGCGATTGCTCACCGTCTTCAGGGATTGGTCCTAGATTGAGAACATTGTCGGTGGGAGCGAGGACCGATTTTTCGTCATCGGTTGGCTTGTCATCAGCAGGCTCGTCCTGAACTGGCACGTCTTCAGCGGGCTTGTCTTCGGCGGGCGTGTCTTCTTCGGCTGGCTCCTCATCTGGTTCGGGAACAAAAGGCAGGGCGTCGATCTTCTTTTCGACTTCATCCAACTTTTTGCGAACGTCTTTGATTACCGAGTCGACTTTGCCAACAGAAATTTCTGGAGCAAGTTCAAATTCAATTTCACCAAGAACTTTGATCGCGTTGTCGATGTCGAGATCATAAAACAGCTCGGCTCGCTTGCGACTTGGCATCGTCAAGCGGTAGTACTTGATGACCAATTTAAGTTCATAGATGGCCAGGTCACGTTGATATTCCATGTCCTTAATGGAAATCGGGTCGTACATTCCTAATCCGGAATAGAGAGCCATCTCCAAGTCTTCAATCTGGCTGGCGCTCAAATGTTTGATTTGCTCTTCCAACGCGATCAAAACGTCATTGAAAGCGGGATGGTCGAGACCGTCAACGTCGCCGCTGAATCGGGCTTCAAGCACTTTGAGCATTTCAATGTCGGCTTGCTCGCCAAGTGCGGATTGCGTTTCGAGAACGTTTAGCAAAAGGTAACGACGCCAGCCTTCAGCTGATGTTTTTGAGCGGCTTAGCCATTCAGTCAAGCGATGGAACGCGTTTTGCAATTGTTGTGTTGAGTTTGATGCACCGGCCTGTTGAAGCGGAACGGCTTCGAAGAATCTGTTATCAAATGGAGTGTCAACAATCTGGTTTTGCTGAACTGCCGGCGCTAGTGGGCCATTTAGCGCGACAATCGTGGCGTTGGGTGGCCAGACTTCTTGAGCCAAAAATCGTACGTTCGTAATTCCCAAAGCAAAAATTAAAAACGCAAGGGCGCATGTTGATGTTCGTGCGTAGTTGCGAAGTCGCATAAATCTAGATCCAGTCAAAGTTGCGTAGCTCGAATGTCTTCTGTTTTTGCCAAACTGAAAATAGGCAAAAGAGGTGAGTTAGGATTGTTGTCGATCTTAGTTTAACAATCCAGCAGATTGGGTGAATTTGTAGCCGTATTGAGAGCGAAAACGTCAAAAGTGCCGTCATCGGCCCCTTTCCCAGCTATACCCCTTTGCATAGCATACTTGCGTTGGCGGCAATCACAATTCGGGCCATATTCTGACGAAGTGAATTTCGAGCTGGTGGCTTGGAGATTTCCATTAGGGGCCTCCAAAGGGTTGTGATGACGAGAAAAACAAACACAAAACGAGTCGGCACCAGATGGGCTGCCATGTCGGCTGTAAAAATGAGGAAAAGTAGAAACCGATGGATGATTCACTCGCACAACGTGGCCGTAGTCTTGAAGATGCGTTTTTTGCACACGCTGATCAGCAGTTGATCGAGAAAATGAAATCTGAGATGGCAGCCAAAGAATCGCGCGAAGCTCTTTCGGCTGCTTCCGGGATCAAAGACGCGGCAGTGCTTGATGCGTTAAATGCAAGTGGCATTACGCCTGAGTCGTTGACTTCGGTTTCTTTGATTCCGCTGGTCGCGGTGGCTTGGGCTGACAAGAAAATGGAAGACGCCGAAAAGAAAGCAATTCTTCAAGCGGCTGATGTTGGGGGAATCCAATCTGGCACCGCCAGCTACGAAACGATGGAATCCTGGTTGGCCAATCAGCCATCCGGTGACCTGTTGGAAACGTGGAAGTCATATATTGGCTCCCTAAAAACGACTTTGGAATCGGCAGCGTTCACGCAGCTCAAGAATTCTATCGTTGGCCGCGCCGAATCGGTCGCAAAATCAGCCGGCGGATTTTTGGGACTTGGAGACAAAGTCTCAGATGCTGAACGGAAGGTATTGGACGACCTGACAAAGGCGTTCGACTAACTTGTTTGTACCAGTCGTTACTTTAAATCTTAAGTAATTGCAAAGAGTCATCCGCCCAGGCCAAAGTAGATAGATCTGGCTTGGCAAAAAAAGACGGCGCTAACAACCTAAGACCAACTTTAAATTGGCCTCGGTCGTTGGTAGGTTTTGCACCGTCACGTTTGCGTCGTCGTATTAGAGTCCGAGCATACTGAGGTCGACTTTTAAGACACCAGTAACTAATAACGCGGCAATGAATGTGACGGTAAAGAATCCCAGGAACAATGTGCGATCGCGGCGTTTTCTGAGTACACCACCGACGCATTTAAGTTCTTCGTAATCTTTGCGCTCGAAAAAATCCAGCGACTTAAATTCTGTTGTAGACATTTTTCTTTGTTCTCCTAATGAAACCTAGTTCAGTTTTGGCCTCGGGTGCGGATTCTTTGAGATATTTGTTCAGGTTTTGTATTTACAGACCTTCCAAGCTGAAAAATCTGAACTCAAATCCATTTGGTTTTCCCCATTTGTGAGCCCATTTTGATTGAGCCGCCTGATTTGACCGTTTTTGGTCCTATAGGCGTGCAATTTGGCGCTCGGCTGGAATCAGCTCTCAACGATCTTTCGGCCTTGTTCTTCGCCGTATTTGTTCAGCACTTTGGCAATCCAGGCATCAGACTTCAATTTGATGGCGAGCCGTTTGTGACCATGACCGTTCTTTCCGATAACGCCTTCGAAAGCCATATCTGGAAGTGACGAATCTCTGACCGACTGGACGAAATCATCGTCCCAAGTTTGCTCGCCCAAATATCGGAGATCAAACAAGTCGTCAAAGTTTTTGACAAACTCATCGGCGGACAGCAATCCCTTTTTGTAGACCGCTACATCAATGGGCGTCAGGAATTTTTGATCGTCTGGTTCATGTTCACCTGCGAAACTTTGCTCGCCCCAAAACTCACAAAAGACAACCGCCCCCTTCCACGAATTCTCAGTTGCGAGCTTTTCAAATGGTTCTGCAAAATCGTCGAGAAACATTTTCATCGCACTTCCAAATTCGGAATGCGTTTCATCGATCAACCGACGGCGTGATCCAAACCGATACCAGCCCTGTTTGGGATCCCATTCGAAACGCAGATTGGAGCCGTCAAGTTTTGCGAACGTGTGCCCGACGAATCCGAGGTAACGGTCGGCGCGATATGTTTTGATGGAAGGGTACGGTTTCATGAACTGATTGGGGGTGGGATTCTTGGAACGGCGGCATGAGTGATAGCCGCAGAATGACAGACATCTCGCACGCGGCAAGGTTCATCATACGAGTCTTGGTGGGCACCTTTGAAGGGCGATAAGGGCAAAACCGAACACGATGTCAAAACTGGCGTTTTACTGACGCCCAACGAGTCCAGTAAAAAGCTCGCGATCAAACTCGCAAAATGCACGGCCCAGCCTACGCAAGTTGGGGGACTGACTCGTATCGCGTTCAGATTATGTCGGTTGGAAAAACCTGAACCTTTTCGACTATGACGACTCCATAAACCTAGCGGGATGAGTTGGGGGTAAAGCAAACTATTTTGCGAAAACTCGAACGTTCCCCTTCTCTTTTCAAGGGTGTTTGAATACCTTTGAGGATCAATCGGCGGCAAGCACTTTTTAAAATCGTCTTGCTCGCCACACTTAGATGCTTTTGAACCGAACGCGTCTCTCGCAAAACCACTTCGTTAGTTGGCCAGTGCACGAGACTCTGCATCCAGGTTTCGAAAAGAAACCGAGCGGACCTTAAGGGTCCCAAAAAATGGATAGCTAGGATCAAGTGGAGTTCCTGAACGGACTCCTGTTTTGGTTTTGTAAAACCAAAATTGTGCAGCTGACAACTTAAAAAACGAATGGTATCAAATGTCTCACGATATTTTGGGTAGCTCTACATCTGTAGACACACAGACAAACGAAGATCAAGAATCAAACTCCGACGCCCGCGTTCCCGTGGAAGTCGTCATTTCGGGCCAGTCCGATTCAGATTCACCCACTCCTCCGGCGATAGAAATGGCTGTCGAGACTGTGGTCGAAGTCGAATCCGTTGATCCGGCCGACATCGAGCCCTCGCAGGAAATGGAAATGTTGCTTGGTGTGAGTGCCAAGTCAAAAAAGAAAAAAGCCAAAGCAGAAGCCGCGGCCCTTGCGCTGGCTCAAGCTGAATCCAAAAACGAAGTTGAAAGCAAAATCGAGAAACCGGCTGCAAAACTAAAGCCGGTCAAGAAACCCAACGTTGCCAAGGAAGAAGTTTCCACCGCACAGGTTTCTACTGAAGCAAACAAAGTCGAATCTGCTGGTGATGATTCTAAAGAAGCCACTTCAAAGAATGCCGTTTCAGAGAAAGCCGTTTCAGAGAAAGCAACTTCAGAGAAATCCGTCCCAACTCCGCAAGTTGTCTCAACGCCAGAAGTTGAATCCATCGAGGCCGTCAATGCATTCGAAGAAATGGGACTTAGCCCTGAAGTTCTAAAAGCCATCGTTTCAAGCGGCTACGATACTCCATCGCCCATTCAGCAAGAAACGGTTCCCTATATTCTTTCAGGTCGTGACTTGATCGGCCAAGCTGAAACAGGTTCTGGCAAAACGGCGGCTTTCGCATGGCCATTGCTTTCTAAAGTTGACGTCAAACTGGCTCGTCCTCAAATTCTTGTTCTCGCACCAACGCGAGAGCTTGCTATCCAGGTCACTGCTGCGTTTGAGAAATACGCTTCAGGCATGAAGGGCTTTCGCGCGGTCACTATTTACGGCGGGCAGAGCTATGAAACTCAGCTTCGGGCCATCCAGCGTGGCGTGCACGTGGTGGTGGGAACGCCGGGGCGAATGATGGATCACTTGCGACGAAAGACTTTGAATCTCGACACTTTGAAAACGATCGTCCTTGACGAAGCCGACGAGATGTTGCGAATGGGATTCATCGATGATGTCGAGTGGATCCTTGAGCAGATTCCTGAGCAGCGTCAGATCCTTTCGTTCTCCGCGACTATGCCCGCTCCGATTCAGCGAATTGCGCGGCAGCACTTGGAGAATCCAGCTCAGGTTTCAATTAAGAGCAAATCGAAAACGGCGGATACGATCGAGCAATCTTGCATGTTTGTTCACCCTCGCGAAAAAATGGAACGGCTTACTCGTCTGATCGAGACCGAAGAGACCGATGGCGTGATTGTGTTTGTGAAAACCAAAAACACGACCATCGTCGTTGCCGAAGCGCTTCGTCAACGCGGGATTATTTCGTCGGCTTTGAATGGAGATATTCCACAGAACCAGCGTGAGCGAACTGTCAATCAGTTGAAATCTGGCCGCATCAATGTTGTTGTCGCAACCGACGTTGCCGCTCGCGGACTGGACGTACAGCGAATCAGCCACGTCATCAATTACGATTTTCCACATGACTCCGAGTCTTACGTTCACCGTGTTGGCAGAACGGGACGTGCCGGACGAACGGGATCCGCGATTTTGTTTGTCGAGCCAAAAGAAAAAGGCAAACTTGGACGGCTTCAGCGGGATACGAATCAAAAGATTGACACGTTCAAGCAAAAATCAATTGACGAAATCAATGATCTACGCGTTGCAAAGTTTAAAGACCGTATCACTGAAGCAACTGAGAACAGCCAGATCAAATTCTTTACAAAACTGATTTCCGATTTCCAAAATGAATCCGGATTGCCATTCGGTGAGATCGCGGGTGCGTTGGCGGTATTGGCTCAGGGCGACACGCCACTGTTGTTGAAAGAACTTACCGCGCCTAAATCAAATTGGCGTGATAAGAACAGCCGCGACGGTAGAGGTGGACGTCCAAGAGGTCCAATGACGACTTACCGTGTTGAAGTCGGACGTAGTCATGGCGTTGGTCCGGGCAACATTGTTGGTGCCGTTACCAACGAAGGCAACTTGAACAACACGGATATTGGACGCATCAATATCTTTGACAAATTCAGTACGATTGATTTGCCGTCTGATCTTTCAGCCGACGTTGTCAACTTGCTTAAGGGCGTTCACGTTTCTGGTCAGCGACTTGGCCTGGCAAAATCGGATAAGACATACGCGAAATCAGGTGGACGACGTTCCGGCCCAAGCCACGGTGGCGGCGGTCGCTACGAAAGGAAATCTTACGGCGGCAAAAAATCCTACGGGGATAAAAAGCCATACGAGAAAAAATCATATGGCGAGAAGAAATCATATGGTGAGAAAAAGTCGTACGGTGAGAAAAAATCGTATGGTGACAAGCCATCGTATGGAGATAAAAAATACGCTGACAAGAAATCTGGCGAGAAAACGTATTCAAAGAAATATGAAGGCGGTGGTTCCAACGGCAAACCTCGCAGTAGCTCAAGCGATTCGTCTTCGTCTTCCAAATCTGGATACGTAAGTCGCAAGTCGAGTTCTGATTTTGGCAGCGGCAATGGCAAGAGTTTTGAGAAGAAGCGAAAGCCAAAAACTCGCGCCGCAGAACGGGCTCAAAACAGCCGTAAGCCAGGTGCGAAACCTTCAAGCCCAATGAAAAAGTACGTCAAAATTCGTTCAGCGAAGTAACTGGCGCGTTGGCCCAAAGGCTGCATCACTCGTTACCTACGTGCGTCGGTAGGCGCCGTAGCCGATGTCGCCAGACTTCGGGTGAATATATTGGCAGGCCCCTGAACTTTCGCAGGGCGCCTGAACTCTGGCGAGCCCAGCTACGGCTGGGTAAACATCCGTGAAGAAACAAGCGGAACAGATTTCATAACGAGGATTAAGTTTTGAAAACCATTGGATTCATCGGTGCAGGTCAAATGGCTCAGGCACTTGCTTCCGGGATTGCGAAAACGAATTGCGATAAAGAAGCGGCTGATAAAGTTCAGTTCTTTATCTCGGACCCGAATGCCGAAGCTTGCTCAGCGTTTGCGAATTTGATTGGTGATGCAGCGCAGGTAACGAAAGCCGATGACAACCAAACGGTTGTAACCCAATGCGAAATTGCCTTCCTTGCCGTTAAACCACAGTACGTCCGCGATGCCGTGGCTGGTGTGGATTTTGCCGCGACCACGCCGTTGGTTGTCTCCATCGTGGCGGGTGTGCAGATCGGTCAGCTTAATCGATTGACCAACATCGACCGAATCATTCGCGTGATGCCAAACACGCCTTGTCTGATCGGCCAAGGCGCAAGTGCGATTGCGCCAAGCGAAGAAGTCACTCCGGGCGACGTTGAGTTGATAAAGTCATTTCTTGGCTCCGTTGGCACAGTGGTCGAAGTTTCCGAAAACCTGATCGATTCTGTCACTGGAGTTTCAGGATCTGGCCCGGCTTATGTTTACACTTTTATCGAAGCCATGATCGATGGCGGCGTGCTGACCGGAATGCCGCGAGCTATCGCAAGGGAGCTCGCCATCCAAACTGTGATCGGTTCGGCGTTGATGGTCAAAGAAACTGGCGAACATCCGGCCGTCTTGCGTGATCGCGTGACCAGCCCAGGTGGAACGACAATCGAGGCTATGAAATCGCTAGAAGAAAGTTCTTTTCGCGACGCGGTCATGGCAGCGGTGTTTGCAGCCACAAATCGGTCCCAAGAACTTGGGTAAGATGCCAATGGTGTGGGAGATAAACGACACGCTCAGTCGGATAACTTGATTGTTAGATGGCTCCAAAACGCATTGAATGACGTCAAATTTCGCTCATGAGACTTTATCTACTGTCACAAGCATGCGCGGCTGCGTTAGAATAAGTTCGCAGGTCAAATGAGGCGGACAAGTGTTCGCGCCTGCCAATGCGAAATCGCGAAAGAAATTGGAGAGCCGCGTGTCACTGTTTGAAGATTCGAGATACGAACATCGAGACACTTTTTTTGTTCATTTTCAGAATGAAAATCGTCCCACTGGGAAGGAAGTCAAAGCCTCGATTGAAAAGCTGGGCGACAAATATGAGCTTAGCGATTTGCGTGAAAACGATGGCAAGTTTGAATCGCTCACGATTCGCTCTCCGCACGATAGCGCCGCGATGGACATCACTTACGTTCAGGGCGAAGAGGTCACCGAGCAAATCAAAGATCTGATGGGTGAATTTCGCACGATCACGCTTTCTGGTGACGACCATCAAAAATTGAAGGCGCTTAGTGAATGCAACGCTCGCTATGATATTTTTCACTTTGAAGAAAAAGCAGATTCATCGGGCGAGGGGATGCTTGATCCAGGCGGTTTGCTTTTGGTGTTGGAACGCCTTGCCAACACCTGCCAAGGCGTCGGCCTGGACCCCCAATCGAACACACTGCTGTAATTTCGAATTTCGATCGATTTGAATTCGTCGAATATTGATCTTTGCCTTTGAAGAAGTGATTTACGATCTAGTCATAGGTAACAACATTCGCGGTCGTTAGCTCGTCGCACTTTTTTGCCCAGCCAACCATGCAAGCCAAAGAAATAAAAACTGGAACGATCGTTGAGTACGAAGGTGCTCCGGTGCTGATTGAATCCATGAAAGTCAGTTCTCCGTCAGCCCGTGGCGCGTCAACGGTTTATCACTTTCGTGCTCGCAACATCGTGACCCGAAAGAAAGTTGACATTTCGCTGAAGGGGACTGAGTCACTTGATGGTGCCGATTTCGAGCGGCGTGAAGTCAAACTCATGTACACCGATCCGACGCATTACCATTTTCTCGATCAAGTCGACTATCAACAGTACGCAATTCCAATCGAAGACATCGAGTACGAGCGGCAGTTTATCACCGAAGAGCTCGAAGGCTTGCTTGCTCTGATTTACAACGAAGAGTGCGTTGGCATTAAGTGCCCTGACACCGTTGAGTTACTTGTGACTCAATGCGATCCGGGCGTCAAAGGCAACTCGGCAACCAGTCGCACGAAATCGGCGACACTTGAAACGGGTTTAGAGGTTCAAGTTCCCGAGTATCTCAAAGAAGGCGAACGCGTGAAGGTCGACACTCGAACCGCTGTGTACCTTTCCCGCGTATAGAATTCGGCAGCGAGGTCTCCGACTAGTAATTCTTCAAAGCTGAATTAGTTGTTTGTCGCAAGTCTTGGGTGCCATGCTCACGCGCAGCATGAGCATGCTTTCGCTTCGTAAACACGGCACCCCTCACTTCAGTTAACGCACTGCTAAGCATTTCTGATCAGCCACCACTTCTTATCTCTCTTTTCGTTGCGTACGCTTGCGCCGTGGGCAATCTGCACCCGAATATTTGGCGTGAAGCAAAGAAAAACATTTAGTGAATTAGAAATTTCTCAAAAATCTTGAATACATCTCGGGGCCAATCTGGTTCTTAAAAGGTGTGAGAAGCCAGTTCTTGTTTTTCAACGCCTTTAAAAAGCCCTTTGATGAAACCACTCAACAAACGACTGTATCAGGGCAAAGCCTCGGCGTTTGTGGAGCTGTACGACTTGCTCGGCGAGAAACTATTCCGCTATGTCTACGCTCAAGTCGGCTCGGCAGACGACGCCGCGGATATTGTTCAAGAGACCTTTATACGACTTGTTAAATCGCATCGGGCGCTCGCCAAAGCTGACAATGTTAATAGTTACGTCTTTGCGGCAGCGAGAAACGAGTCGATCCGCTGGACAAATAAACATCGCCGCCACCGACAGGTCTCCACGACCAATGAGAGCTTTCAAGAACCGGCCAGCGTCAATCAACTTGCCGCAGAGATTGATAACAACGATTGGATAAAAAATGTGTTGGCGAAACTTGACCCAGTCGACCAGGAAATTGTTCAACTGAAAATTTTTTCCCAGTTGACTTTTTCTGAAATCGCAGACGTTACCAAAATTGCGAAATCAAATGTTGCGACACGCTACCGGCGAGCGATCGCCAAACTCGAGTTGACTTTGGCGAGTACATCTTTGCCCAACACCGCGGATAATCAAAAAGCGAAATCGAAATCATGAATGACCAGCCATCCAAAATTGAATCCATGCTGGGGGAAGGGTTGTTTCCCGAGCTTCCTGAAAGCCTGCGATCGAACGTAGAAGCGGCGGTGTCAAAACGATTGCGGACTCAAACTTTTTATGACGATTTGAAATGGCTTGGCATGAGTTTCGGAGTGTTGTTGGCCGTTGTTGGCGTGCAATATTATCTCTTCGCATCGACCACAGATAAACTTCGAGAGTTGACTGGATCAACGATCTCAATGGTGGAACCTGGAGAACTACTGAAGATCCAGCAAAGCCCCGCTTCTATTTTGAACGACGTTTCGTCACCAAACTAATCACTGATTAAACACTGATTCCAATTTTAGATTGAGAGAATGTCATGCCTAATTCACCGATTGCAAAATATACCGGCTGGGTCGCCATTGGAATCGCAGTGCTCTTCGTGGTACTGGGGTTCTATGGATATGCCAACTACGCAAAATTCCATGCTCGAGTTGAAGCATTGAAGAAAGCGGGCGAGCCAATATCGGTCAGTGATTTCACCGTGAAAGTTGCACCGGAGGACGATTTGCTGACTCCGCTTACCGAATTCAAAGATGAGATTATCGAATTTGGCTCTCAATGTCCTCGCGAATGGTTTGCTAGGGAGGAGTTGTCGGATAAGGAAGTTGAGTTGTTCGAGAGTTTGGTCGAAAAGCACCCAAACGTTTTCGCGGCAATTGACGAGGCGTGCGAACGATCGGAAATGAGTTTTGATCCATTGTTAAAGCAAGAATTTAAAGCTGTTGATTTGGTGAAAGTTCTTGTTCTTTTGGGTTGGAAGGCTGGCGTGCGACGCTTCGAGGGTCAGCATGAGGAAGCCGCCAAGATAGCGCTGCAGATGCTCAGTCTGTCTGGCGAGCTTGATGCCGCAACGCTTCTGACATCATCTCTCTCTCGTGCTTTTCAAAACGTAGCGATTAATCTTGTTTCCGAAATGGTCGCAGACGAAGCCAAGTCTGGTAAAGCGATTTCAAAAGAGCTCAAAGATGAAATCGCCAATCAATTAAGGGGGTTTGAAACGTTGCAGGATTTCCAAACCGTCGTCAAAGCGGAACGGGCTCGGATGATTCATATGCTGATTAATCCGGAGCTCTACGAGCCCGAAGACGGTTACGAACACTCTCACATTGCGTCTGTGATTTTTAAGGTCAAAGGAGGCGGGGCAGCTACTTGGGGCAACGCGATACTTGATCAGTTTGAAACGATGAGCAAACTATCCGAAGCTCCCTTGTCAGCTGAGTTGGATTCGGAAATAGTTCCACAGCCTAACATGCTGCTTCGAGCCATCGGAATGGATGTTGGTTTTGCTTGGACTAGTATTCGCGACAACTATGGTGAATCAGTCATTCGACAAAGAGCACTTGTGATTTTATTGGCGTTGACCCAAGACGGCAAAGCCAGTGATCGCACAGATTGGTCGACGGATTACCTAGTTGGTATCGGTGTTCCAGAAGAAATGACCGTTGATCCTTACAACGACAAACCGTTGATTATTCGTCGAATCGAAGGCATGTGGAGAATCTATTCCGTCGGCCCCAATCGAGTTGACGACTCAGGAACCGTATCAGTGGACTATGGTTTGGGATTGCTTGTTGAAGAAGAAGATTGACTCAGCCCGACGTAGAGCCGACCAAGGGCGGTGAATTTAGATAATCCACCGCCTTTTTTCCCTTCTACATTGAGTGGGTGTGTTACCGGCGGGTCGTGTTGAGGTCTTCTTTTGCGTCGGCCAGTTCCTGGTAGATTGGCAGGTAGCGGTAGTAGACTTCGAGATTCAGGGTCGCCATCGATGTCGCGTAAACTTTGCCGCCGTACCCGCCCCATAAACCCTTGGTTGGATAACTACCGGCGTCTGGGCCGTCTTTGATTTGCAATCCTAGCAATGTTGATTTGAGTTCTTTGTTCCAAGCTTCCCATTCATAGCCGCCGCTGTGATACATCGCCAGCGTGCCGTAGTACCAGTAGTAAAGATTGACGTGATGCGGTGTTGGACGCTCTTTGCTGATGCGGCCGGTCGCTGTCATCAATGTGTTCGGTTGGACTTTCTTCTGTAGAAAATAACGACACATTAAGGCTTCGGCTGTCATCGGAGTGCTCGGCCCCTGGTTCGGGCGGTAAGATGCAATTCCGTTTCCGATACCGCTGGTACACTTTTCAAGAAAGGCGATCATTCGGTCCGTTGTTTTTTGCGGAACCACGGCATCGCCTAGTTTTGCACTGTGCAGCGCCAACACTTGCCAACCGAATTGACTCATGTCGCCAGTGTCACCCGGTGCGTATCGCCAACCACCATCGTTACGATTCTGGGCAGCGACCGAATAATTTACTCCGCGTTGTACAGGAAGCATCAGCCGCTGGTCGCCGGTCATCGCGAGGGCTTCGCTGAGAGCAAGCAACGACATGCTGTGGCAGTACATTCGAGCGAACAGTTTTGCATTGCCGGCCAGATCTCCCGTGTTACTTTGTTGCCGGACTAGAAACTCAAGTCCCTTTTGTACTTCTTCCTGATATTCGCCTTCGAGGTGGGAATGGCCGGCAGCGAGAAACGAAAGTGTCGCAAGTGCGGTGATGCCGCAATCTGCATCCGCTCCGGCACCACCTCGATTGTGGCCAAAGGTTTTGGTTTCCGTGCCGCCGCCAGTATTTTCTGAGTCCCACCGACCATCGGATTCCTGGTTGTCAGCCAACCAACGAAGCGCCATTTCGACGGCCCGTTCTGTTTCCAGTGAGCCACCACGCCTAAGTGCGACCTTGGTTCGATTCGCGATGTTGCGAAGTGAATACAGTTTTGGAAGCGGTTGGCCGTCACTGATTCGACGCGGGCTGGTAACAACGTAACCGTTTCTCGGCGCGATCGGGCGCAGTGGTTTCACGTCTTTGATGTCGATCGCCGAAGCGGGACGTGGGAGCGCGGATTCCGCAACGGGAGTTTTGAAAGCGCTACCGGCCAGTTTTTGAGCAAACGAATCGGTGTCTGCAATTTTCGCTTTAACCGCTGGTGCGAAATCGTTATTGATTTCTTGCCGAGCGATTTCTTCATCAGGTGAAAATAGGGGCGGCTCGGATTGACCTTCGTCCCCCCGTCGGGCCACCTCGAGTTTTTGAGGTTCGACTTGAGGGGGCAATGTTTTAGGCGAAAACGGGTTGGTCGGCGGAGTGGCAGTGAAATTCGGTGTCTCAATTGACTTTGGCACAGGTTGAAAATCGTTTGAACGACTTCTTACATCGGGCGCTTCGACTGTTCGATCGACCTTCTTGGCGATAACGACTTCGGAATCAAAGACCGGCCGTTCAAGTTCGTCAACAGACGGTAAGGCTTGGCGATTGACAAACTGGTCCCATGATTTTTCGGCGCTTGGTGGACTGTTTATGTCTCCGGATTCCAGCATCGTTTGACCTGTTTCGTTGATCAAATTAACTGGGAGTACTGTTGATTCTTTGGCAACCGATGGCGTTTGAAAAATCATCCGCGTTCCGTAGGCGTACCCCATTAACAGGATGTGAGCGACGAACGAGAGGATGACGCATTTCCAAACAGGACGAGAATGCCCCCAGCGAGTCAGCGCAAGGACCAACAATGAGATGGCTAGAATGCCCGATCCAATAAGCAACAACAATTGCAGGTTGGTTGACGAGAACAACTCGAGAAACCATTGGTTGAAACTTGACATGGGTCAGACTCCGGTGGGAACGCCCTTTTGGCGCAATTTTTTTGTTGTGAGGACAAGTAACTAAAAAAAAGCTACGGTCGGTTTAACGTGTTTGGACGTCGCGAACGGCAAGATTCACGGCCACGTTGGCTTCACGGCAGGCCGCGATCACTGCGGCTACGTTTTGGTAACGGCCATCGCCTTCACCGCGAATCACCACGCCAAGCTTCTGGTATTGCTGACGCGCCGAAACAAGTTCCGCGGTCAGGCCTTCCATCGTGACGTCTTTTTTGTCCAGCAGGATCCGGCCATCTCGGTAAACGTTGATGACTCGTTTTCGCGGCGCCGAAGTCAACGCATTGGCATTGGCGACAGCGGGTACCTGAAGTGCGAGATCGCGCTCGTTGAGTTCTGTAAATCGAGAGCTAACCATGAAGAAAATGATTAACAGAAATACGATATCAATCATCGGCGTCAAATTGATTGACGTCTGGTCGTCACGCTGAATTTTCAAAGGCATAACGGAAGTCCTTGCTATGGCTTACGCGAAATAGTATCGATTGTGGAGGGGCAAATGGCGGATAGTGGTCGGCTTGTTCTTGGATGCCAACTGTTTAGGCGGTGTGTTTACGCAGCCTTACTTTTTGTGCGACGTGGTGCGGCTTGGATGGCTTCGGCAGAAACCAGGTTGACGACTTTCATTCCCAGTTCATCAATCTCCATTACGTGCTTGTCGACTCGACTGGAAAAGAACATGTAAGCGATCAGAGCTGGGATGGCGACGCTTAGTCCGGCTGCCGTTGTCAGTAGCGCCTGGCTGATGCCCGTCGCGATCAGGGCTTTGGAATCCGTCATGGTTTCGCTAACCGATGCCAGTGAGTCAAAAGCATGGATCATTCCCAAAACCGTTCCCAGTAGTCCAAGCAAAGGGCAAACCGTCGCAACACCGTTGATCAATCGCAGATACTTTCGCAAGCGATTTGAAGTTCGCTCACCTTCATCAAGTACGGCTTGTTCGACTTCGACGGCTGGTCGGCCCCATTTTTGGATTCCGGCTTTGAAGACGTTGGACATCGCACTATTGTTTCGTTCGCAAATCGTGACGGCTGAGCTTTGGTTCAAATCGCCTTCGCGAAGTTGCTCAAGGAATCGTTTTGTGAATGGGCCAGGTATGATCCGGCCTTTTCTTAAACTGATAAAGCGTTCAAAAACAAAGACAACCAAGATGAATGAGCAGATTCCAATGGGAATCATTAGCGGGCCACCACTGGTAATAATATCTGTTAACCGTTTGGGACCTTTCACTGCAGCGGGCGCGTTTTGAGTCGACGAAGAGGTTGTTACGCCACTAACGCTGGAAGAGGTTGAGAACGCTTCCAAATCGGAAGACGAAGAAGCCGGCACTTCAGGAATCGCAAACCCATCGTCGGGTAGGCCACTGACCTGAGCCGTTAATGTTGAGCTCGAATAGACCAGCAATGCGATCAATGCGAGAGATAAAAGACCTGCCCGAGTAGCGCTGCCCGAAATCGCGTCGAATGCAGTTAGGCGAAATGATTTCTGGTTGGCGAATTTGAATTTGTTATTCATTCTGACTCTCACTTGATTCGGCAGGCTTCGATTTGCAAAAAACTCAATCGTGTTTTGTATGTGTCTGTCAACTTTGACTAGCGTCGACTTTTGGTTTCGTCTGTTTTTTCAGTTGTCAACTTGGCTTGTTCTGACAGGCGATTCAAACGTGAACGTGCACCAGAAACAAACTCGCTTTTTGGAAATGTTTCGATCAATTGGGTGTAAAGTTTGATCGCGTGCTTGTTGTTTCGCAGGTTTTCCTGGCACTTGCCGGCCTGCATCAGGGCGGCGCTTCGCCAATGTGGATAAGTGAACAACGAATCGACGCGGTGGTATGCTTTGATCGCCGCAACGTACTTTTCCTGATGGAAAAATGTTTCACCGATTCGCCATTGTGCGATTGCAGCGGTTTCCGTTGACCGGCCTTTTGGTGAATCGAGCACTCGCTGGTAGGCGTTGCGGGCATCGACAAGTTTGCCGCTGTCTTCGAGGCTACGGGCTTGGATAAAATCGAATTCGTAGTCGGCTTCGAAATCTGGATATTCCAGTTTGGCGGCAGTCGCCATGGCGGCGGCTTCTGTCCATTGTTTGTTGTTACCAAGGCATTGGCTGCGTCGCAAAACGATCCACGGCTTCAATTTCATGTCGAACGTATTCGCCTGTTCGGTCAATCCTGTAAATGCAGTTCCAGCCTTTTTGTATTTCTTCTGGCGATACAACGATTCGGCCAACCAATATTTTGCTTTGAAGCGAATTGAATCATCACTCGTTCGCTTGATCAGTCCTTCCATCGCAGTGGTAACGGCGTCCCAATTGTTCTGGGTGCTCGCAACTTTGCCTTGCAGGAACAGGACGCGAGAGACGACTTCGACAGGAGCGTCATTGCGGTTCAGTAGCTGCGTGATCAAGCCGTTGGCGGTTTTGAAGTCTTTGGTTTCAACGGCATTTTTGGCCAGTCGATAGGCGGCATCGGACCAATATTTACTGGCCGGGAAATTTTCAACGAGTTCTGCAAACGAAATATGGCTTTCATTAATCTCATTCAAATCGCGATGGATCCAACCGATCTGATAAAGGGCTTCGTCAGCCAGCGGATTGTTGCTTGGCAAAGCAACGTATTCAAGCAACAGCGATTTGGCTTCGTCTAAATTTGACTCACCACCGATTTTTTGAAGCGAGTACGCACGACGCAATATCGCAACGCTTGACATTGGCGAATTGCGGAATCGGCGAACGACCAAGCCATACATTTGGGCGGCTTGCTGATACTGTTTGGTGTCTTCAAGATGCTTTGCGCGAGCCATTGCTGCTTCACCCGCCAGATTGTTGTCCGGGCATTTTTCCAGCAGTTTCTCGAACACAACAAAGGCACCTGCCATGTCTGCAGACTCGATTTTCATCCACGCCAAACCCGACAGTCCTCGCGCGATCGTGTCTTCTTCAGTGCCAGACTCTGCCATCAAGCTGTACCAACGTTCGGCGTATACAGTTTGCTTTTCACCGTAGGCTTTTTCGGCAAGGTATTTCGCCGTGCCCATGACCAACGGATCTTTGGTGTGATAGAGTTTGAGATCGTCAAACGCCAAGCTTGATTCTTTCCATTGCTTGGTTTCGGCCAAGCAGATCGTTAGCTCGGCACGGGCGCGTTTGGCTTCTTCGCCTTTGGGGCTGGTTTGTAGATACTTGCGATAGTTTTCAATCGCAGGTTTGTATTTTTGTTGTCCAAATAGTGCGGTCGCGCGGGCGATACGAACCAGTGGTTTGAGTTGATCGTTTTGCGGATATGCGTGAATCATATCAAGCGTTTTCTCGGCTTCCGCAAATTCAGCTAGACCAAGATGACCAAGACTTTTGAAGTAATACCAGTTCGCGACATCGGCATGTTGTGCGGACGATGGGTCGGCACTGTGTTGTTGCAATAATTTTTCGAACGTGGTGATGGTTTCGCTGTACCGACGATTTGAGTAATGAGCTCGCCCTTCGGCTTCTAAAACGTTGCCGAGCATCGGGCTGGATTTGTGTTTGGTGCGAAACTGAGTGATCAAAGCATCCGTTTTGCCCACGTCACCATTGGCCACGTGAATGTCGATTTCCAGCTTCAACGCGTCGTCGCCAAGTGAACTATTGGGGTACTGCTGGCGGAGTTTTGCCAACCAAGTCAGCGCCTTTTTGTGATCTTTGATTTTTGTGGCAGCAACAGCGCCGTCAAACAAGATCGCGGCCGCAAGTTTATCTGGAAGATCATCTGTCGGAACCGTCTCCAGCAATTCAACGGCTCGTTGGTAGTCTTGAGTTGCGGTGAATGTTCGTGCCAGCCAATAGGTGGCTTCTGATCGGGCTGACTCCAACTCGCAGAGCTTGATGGCTTGGGAAAGTTGAAATTCGGCTTTTTCATAATCGACTTGGCCAAAGCTCAAGATCCCAAGTTGCAAATTGGCTTCTCCGACCATCGCATCGTCGCCATTGGAATTCAGGAAGTCATAGAATCGTTTGGCTTCGAGGTCGTTACCCAATCGCTGAAGTGATTTTGCGAGGCCCAAACGACAGCTGTTGGATAGGGAGCTCGTTGGATACATCCGCAGCGCCGTTTCAAACGCGCGTTGTGCCAGTTGCGGTTCTTCACGCATCAATCGCATCTCTCCAAGATAGGGGAGTGCGAATTCTGTCAGCTCATCGTGAGGGTTGGCTCGAATGAAATCTTCTAGCAGCCGGATCGCGACGTTATATTTCTTGATCCGATAAGCGGCTTCGCCCAGTCGGAATGTTGCTCGTTGCGAGTATTCATGGTCGGGAAATTTTCGAAGGTAGCTTTGATAGCCTACGTAGGCGGTTGCAAATTGGTGCTGTTGCATCATGACTTCGGCGAGAAAGAACTGTGCCGAGATCGCTTCGTCTGTGTGAGGGTAATTTTGAATCAACGCTTCGAACGCGGCGGTGGATTCTGCCCAGTCTCCTCGCGAATAGTAGTTGGCCGCAATCGCGTAATCATCTTGGATCGAGCCTTGTGCTGCTCGGCAATCCGACGGCGATGCAAATTGCCAAATGCTTAACACAAGAGTTGCCATGATTGCGATGAAAGCAACCTGGGAGATTTTGGAATGGTTTATTAAACGAATGTTCATCATTTCCAACTCCAGCGACTCAAACAAATGGGCGTTGTTTGTTCGCGCTGACTTCTTGACGAGTTTGTGACCGATCGTAGAACGCTGGATAATTGCGAACAAAACGAAAGGTTTGCCGAAACAGGCGCACGGGAACGACCCTTGCAAAACGCAAGACCGTTAAAGTTTGTTATCGTCGTGTGAGTGGCTGGACTGGAATGAATCTTCGCTAGCAATAGCAAGGGTTTGGGGAGGTGTATTGATAGTGCGCGAACGGTAGTGGCGGAGCTCGAGCCGCCTGGAAACCCGACGCGTAAGCGAGGGAGCAGCTTGTTTTCACATGCCTTGCTAGCTCTGCGGGGCTATTATTTCAAACGTATTCGCGTTTCGCTGCGAAGTGATTTTGAAGTTGGCCTACAGCCAACGGCAGTTGCACTGCTGAGGTTCCTAGGGCGTTGCCCTAGGCTACGGTGACAAAGGCCTTTGGCCAAAAACGCGCTCGAGTTGCGCTTGATAAGTTGAGCTTTGTTGCACACGCAAATTTCGCTCGTTTATCTGCGCTTGTGAATTTCCGCAAGCGAGTCGGGATATTCAATTTCTCATTTATGTCCCATTTCTACGGCGGACCAGGAAGAGAAACGCCAAGACGCAAGGACGCTAAGACGCAAAGGTCAGAATCAAAAATCTTTGCGTCTCTGCGTCTTCGCGTCTTTGCGTTGCCAAAATGGTCCGCCAAAGGAGCCGCGGTTTTGTAAATTTGCGCAAGCGAGTCGGGATATTCAATTTCTCATTTATGTCCCATTTCTACGGCGGACCAGGAAGAGAAACGCAAAGACGCAAGGACGCTAAGACGCAAAGAT
>CAYUWY010000012.1:0-159643 GCA_964448575.1 uncultured Pirellulaceae bacterium | reverse complement strand
CAGAATCAAAAATCTTTGCGTCTCTGCGTCTTCGCGTCTTTGCGTTCAAAAAATGGTCCGCCAAAGGAGCCGCGGTTTTGTAAATTTGCGCAAGCGAAGTGGGATATTCAATGTTTCATTTATGTCCCATTTCTCCAGCGGTCCAGAAAGAGAAACGCCAAGACGCAAGGACGCTAAGACATAAAGGTCAGAATCAAAAATCTTTGCGTCTCTGCGTCTTCGCGTCTTTGCGTTCAAAAAATGTTCCGCCAAAGGAGCCGAGCTCTGAAACGCTGCACGGAGAGCGCACGTGCTTGCATGTCTCGCAGCGGGGATATTGGAAATCCAATTGGCGCTTTGGGGTGAAGATTCAAAGATAGGTAATTTGTGAAAACATTGCCGGCAGTAGCAATCGTGCTTATTATTCCCAAGCTGCGGACCGATCCAATTGTGCAGATACCATAATTGCGCCCGGATAGGTCTGGAGGCTTCCCGTGAGGACGTTTACATTTTTCGCTGCCATCTTCATGCTTTTTGCAAACTCACCGTGGGTTTCGAAAACGCAAGCTCAAGGGCCGTCGAATTTCAGAGATACTCGAATGTCGGTCGAGATTGGTGGTAAAGCTTACGAGCGTCCCGGCTCTAGACTTGGTCTTCCGTTGATTACTGATGCCAACACGCTTGAGACGTTGTTTGACTCCAATCAAGTAACAGATCTGGGCTCTGCAGGCGGTGCCGAAGTTAAATTTAACTTCTTAAACCGAAATGGTCGTGAATTTGAAGTTCGCAGTATCATCGCAGACTGGGAAGAAGATTTCGAGATCGTCGGAGATTCTTTGCGATCACCTTTCTTTCCCGTTGCTGGATTTGAGCCATCAACAGTGAACATTGGCACGAACGCTGATTACTTCAGTATCGAAATCATGGAACGCCGGGCAATTATTCCAGGCGTGACGTTTATGTTTGGTCCGCGATTTGTTTCAACCAAAGACGAACTCAACATTGCCGGTACGCTTGCTGTGGACGGTGGCCCAGGAGTTGGCCTCGTGGACGTAACGCAAAATCAATCATTCGAAGCGACTAACTCGTTATTGGGTTTGCAGGCTGGTCTTGAGTTTAACATTCCCTTGTCGCAAGCCGTCTATGTTCAATCATTTATCCGAGCAGGTGGTTATTACAATCCAACAGAAGTGACGACTTCAACTTCGGATACGATTACAGCGGCAACCACGTTTAACCAGCAAACCAAATCAACTGGTTCATTCCTGGGCGAAGTCGGTGGACGACTTTATGTTGACATTATCCCAAATTGCGTGGCGACATACGCTGGCTACGAAGCGACTTGGATTGACGGAGTGGCAGTTGCACCGGCTCAGGTTTTGTCAACGGGTTTGACGGGAGTTGAAACGGCCAATACGCCATTCTTCCACGCGTTCACATTTGGCATCAACATGTCTTACTAAGTTGAATGGCTGCGTTAATTGACGCACGAGTTGAGGACGATTGTCCGTAAAAAGTAAAGACTGACGAAGCTTAGAAAAAACAAAAGCCCGACCAAGTTAATTCCTGGTCGGGCTTTTTTAATTTAGCTACGTGTCAAAGTGCGTCGCTTAGTTTGCATTGACAACGTATTGGGCTTCAAGCCACTTGGTCACGCGATTGTATGAATCGGTGAGGTGAGCTTTTGTGTAAGCATCATACTTACTGTTCCCAGAAGCCTTCTTAAGCTTTGCTTCCAAATCCTTGATTGCCATAGCAGCCAGGTTTGCAATCGGCTTCATCGCAGCGGTTCGGCTACGTTGTGAACCCAAGTCAAACAAACGTTGGAGATGCTCTGACTGAAGGTTTCGACGAAGACTTGAAATCGCTGGCTCTCGCTCAGAGAATTTGCCTTTGGGGGCTTTATCAAGCTCTTTCCAAACGGCATCTGAAACGGTTTCCAGAATCTCGTGAAGTGTCAAAGCGTCTTCGTCGGAAGGAACGCGGAACTCATTGTCGTAAACGCGACGCAATGTCGTTGGGTTCATGATCTGCGAAAGTGCAGACGCTTGAATGCCCATCACGCGATCGTGAATCGGCCATGAATGCTCCGAGTCGATTGAGAAGCTGAATCCACCGAAGTGATCCGCTGACATGTACTGCAGCAACTCAGGCGTCAAACCGTAGGCTTCATCAAAGAATGTGTTTTCGACAATGAAATTCAACGCGTCACGTTGCGTTTCAGCCGGTACAACCGTGACAGGCTTGCGATCGCCTGGGTCACCTTTTTTGTCACGATTGACAAACGTTCCACCCAGCCAGTTGGCCATCATTGATGTCGATTTCGTTTGCAGGCCAAGCGTCAACAAGTAACCTTTGCGGGCCTTGCTCCACGCGTCGCCATCTTTCACAAATCCGTCAACGATCTTTTCACGATGCTGTTTGGCAAGTGCGACTTGATCCTGAGCGAATTCCAAAGGATCTTTTGAAAAGTCATAACGACGGGCAAGTGGATCTGGTCCGACAGTGTCTTCATCAGAACAAAAAGCCAATTCCGGTTCTGCAACACGAGAAAGAATCTTTGGAAGCGATTTTTCATCGAACGTGTAACCGTATTCGATCGCCCACATGTCGTAAGGACCGATTCCGATCATTGCATAGTCGCCTTGGATTTCGCCATTTTCAACTTTGAAGTTCGTAGGGAGATAATCCATCACGCTACCAGCGAATGGTTTCTTGCCCTTCATGTCTTCACTGTTCATTTCGGCGACAGTGTAAAGACTGGACGCTTTGAAGTTGTGACGAAGGCCAAGTGTGTGGCCGACTTCGTGAGAAACAAGGTCAGCCAAAAGTGGGCCGATGAAAGACTCAGGCATGCCGTCAAGCATTTGCTCTTTGTCCTCTTCTGCTTCTGCATCTTTGTCGTCGTCTTTGTCACCGTCCTTCTTCTTTTTGTCTTTTTTGTCCAACTCTTCCATTAGCATTTTCGAACGCATCATTTCGATCGACATTCTCATCAACGCAACATCGAATCCGCGACCTTCAGCCGCCATGCAAGCGCCGTTTTTCTGAGTTTGACGACCTGTGATGCCATCCATCGGCTCGTCGCCCATCAAACGAGTTTGAAGTTCAAACTTTTTCCGACTTGAGTTAGCTTCTCTGGCCTGGTGAGCCAATGTCTTGCGAACAAAATCACGAGAAGATGGGTCGGCCAAACGGATACGTGGATCCCAGTTTGGATATTGCTCAAACCATGCCATCGTTTCAGGAGTCATTCCGTCCATCGCGATTTTCGGCATCAGCTCAGAAAATTGATCTTCGAAGACGCGAATCCAACCGTCAGTCAACACAATGTCGGCGTCTAGGATTTCACCCGTCAGCGGATTAACGCGGCTTGGGCCGATCGCTGTGCTGACGTTGTTGTTCAACCAGCGCACAAAGTTGTAACGAACATCTTCCGGGTCGATGTCCATGTGCATTCCGGTTTCTTTATCCTGCTGATAAACAGCAATCGCGTTTTCAATTCCAATTTGCTCAAACGCCTTGTTCCAATTCAAGATTCCACGTCGGACCCAGCGTCGATAGCGTACAGGAGTTGTGTGCTCGATGTAGAACTTGATTTGTTTTTTGGGCTCTGTCATCTTTAGCGTTGATACACGCTTTTCAAGATTCCAGCGATTGACGTAGCGGATCGCAGTGTCGTCAGCTTCGTATTTCCCGTAGTCGTCGTAGCTAGTTGTGAAATAACCAATTCGCTGATCGGCTTTACGAGGCTTGTAACCAGGTGTGCCTTGGATCTTACTGATTGAATAGTGGAGTGACTTCAAAAGTCCATTTGACATTGGAACTTCAAAAGCGACTTCGATGTTTTCAGGAAAGACTTTGGCTTTCTTGATTTTGATCAAGCTCGATTGAGGGCTAACGCCAGGACCGAAAAATACCCGAGCGTTTCCAACGAGAAGGTTATCCAGGTCAATAACGGGGCCGCTGCCTTTTGTCATCGTCAAGATTGGAAGGTTAAGCAACACTCGGTCGGTGAACAGACGGTTAACGGATGACTTGGATTCTTCGTCCGAGCCTTTGATGGCTAGGTTCTCTTGAATCAGCGCAACCTTTTTTCCGTACTGTCGCCAGTAAACGTAAAAGTCATCTGATTGGAGGCCGGCAAAGATTTCTCCACCCGAAACGGTAGGAGCGATAAAGTGCCGTGTTCTTGAGCTACCGAAATCTTTTGGAAGCTGAGCCAGCATTTGGCCCGTCTTTTCATTCTTCCACAAACGGAAGAAGGGCGAAGTGCCGTCTTGAACTTCGACTTCGGTGAAGCCTTCAGTGATTTTGCTTAGCGGTGGATACTCAGGTCGTGGGGCCTTTTTAGCATCTTGCGCAGAAGCAAGATTAGCCGCCAACATACTGGCTGCCGTAAACGTGGCAATCAGCGCTACACTGCACGCAAGTTTCCAGGGACGAAAACGATGCATAGAGAACTCCTCATCTGTCTTAAAAATTAAATTGCAAAACTCGCACGTCGATTTCAATAACGACGGGTTTCACACGAATTAGTACCGATGGAATCCATCGAGCCAATGTGGTGTTTAGTTTCGTTATGCGGAAATAGAGGTACTTATATTGTAGTAAAACCCGGCTTGGACTAAACCGTACTCCCAATTCTAGGTCTAAATACGAGGTATTTGATCGCTTTTTTCCGATAATGGCGATCCTCTGTGGGCCCAGGTCGGGTTAGTAGGTTAAAGATGATACGGTTGGTAACAGCCCGCATTTAATAAGGCCATTTTGAGGTAAGCCGTTTGATCAGTCGTTTTGACGGACGGTTTTGGCGGATCGTTATCGACCAGCCGTTTTGGCGTGAGCCGCTTCCGATGAGCCGTTTTGGCGATAGCCACGGTTTAATCGCAATGTAGAACTGCGCCGGTAACAGTAATTACGAAACTGAAAAAGACGGACAAGAATGTCCATCCTACAAAAATCTACCAACGATGGGAAACAGAAACCTTTGCAGTGTCATCAAGTTCGAATTTCGAATCCCAACGATTTTTATTCAATCACTTTTGGCCAACTCAGTAAATTCATCAACAAACGATTGCCCCAATTTGAATTTTCCAATCCAAAACTTTTCCCAACCAAGCGAAATCCATTGGCATTGCCCCCTCGCAATACATTAAGCTGTATTCAAGCCGAAGCGTCCGGCGGCGCTGGTGGCACTTTCGAACGGCAGGAAACGTTCACATTAAACCTCTAGACGAGTTGAACCATGAATCTAGGATTTGAGATCGCATTCGATCGCCCGTGGTTTCTTTTGTTGCTTCTCATACTCCCGATCATGTGGTATTGGAGTTTCAACAGCCTCGCAGGCCTTGGCAAAGGCAGGCGTATCTTTGCGTTGCTTCTCCGATCCTTGGTGGTCCTTCTGATGGTGATGGCGTTGGCCGAAGCGAAATGGCAGCGTTCGACCAACCGACTGACCGTGATCTATTTGCTTGACCAAAGCGAAAGTATCCCGATCGAAAAACGGGAAAAGATGTTGAGTTATGTGTTTGACGAGGTTGTAAATCATCGGCGCGAAAAAGAAAAAGACAAAGCCGGTGTGATCGTGTTTGGTGGAAACGCCAAAATTGAATCTGCACCGTTTGATGGCCAGCTTCCGTTGATTGGCAAAATTGAATCAACGGTCGATCTTGAAACAAGCTCAACCAGCCTTGAGGCGGCTTTAAAACTCGCCAAAGCATCTTTCCCAGAAGACACTGCTCGCCGAGTCGTCATCATCTCAGATGGAAACGAAAATAATGGCGATGCCATGTCGATCGCGCAATCGATGGCCGAAGACGGAATTGGTATCGATGTCGTGCCCGTTGAACTCGTCGCACAGTCCGAGATCTCGGTCGACAAAGTCGTATTGCCGAGCGATATCCGCAAAGGACAAAAGTTCGAGAGCAAGGTCGTCCTGACCAATAACACTGGTGGAGACAAAGTCGTCAAAGGCAAATTGAGGGTGACGCGAAAAACGGTTACTTCGTCCGTCGTGGTCGCCGAACCTGAGGTCGAGCTTGTTCCTGGAAAAAACATTTTTGGATTCGATTCCAAACTCGATGCTGCGGGAGTGTTCACCACAGAAGCGGTTTTTGTGCCCAATGACCTTTCACAGGATTTAATCACGCAAAACAATCGCGCGTCGGCGTTTACTCACGTGCGTGGCAAAGGCAAAGTGCTTTTGATTGAAGATAAATTTCATAAAAACGAATTCAACAATTTGATTAACCAACTGGCCAAGAGTGATATCGAAACCGACACCATCAGTTCGGATTCGCTTTACACGACTGCCGCTGAGTTACTTCAATACGACTCGGTCGTGCTGGCGAATCTGCCTCGTGCGGCTGGCGGTGATGGTGGATCCGAAATTGAGTCGTTTAGTGACGCCCAGATCAAAATATTGGTGGACAACTGCGAGCACATGGGCTGCGGAATCGTAATGCTTGGAGGAGACCGTTCGTTCGGCGCGGGTGGTTGGTCAAACTCATTGCTTGAGAAAGCGATGCCGGTCGATTTTCAAATCAAAAACGACAAAGTCTCTGCGGTGGGCGCACTTGCTTTGATGATGCACGCGTCGGAAATGCCTCGTGGAAACTATTGGCAATCAAAAATCGGCGAAGAAGCGATCAAAGTGCTTGGTCCAATGGACTATTGCGGCGTGATCGATTGGAGTGACATGGGCGGCAACCCACGTTGGCTTTGGAAACTGCCCACTGGAGTGGATCGAGTTTATCGCAATCGAAATCGAATGCTTGGACTTGTCAGAAAGATGGCCCCTGGTGACATGCCGGACTTCAACAAACCGATGCGAGTGATGCTCAATGGATTGAAGAAAGTCAACGCTTCGATGAAACACGTGATCATCATTAGCGACGGCGACCCAACGCCTCCAACCAACGCGCTTTTAAATGATTTTATTAAAGCCAAAATTAAGATCTCGACGGCAGCCGTCGGAACGCACGGAGCGGCGGGCAGTACTCCGCTTCAAAAAATTGCCAAAGTAACAGGGGGCCAGTACTACGTTGTGAAAAACGCCAAAGCGCTTCCGAAAATTTATCAACGAGAAGCACGGCGTGTTGCCAAACCGGTTATCAAGGAATCGGAAAGCGGAATGTCTCTTGTTGGAACGTCGCAAACGTCAACGCACGAGATCATGAAAGGGATTAACGTTGATGCGTTTCCTCCGTTCTATGGTTACGTGATGACAACGATTAAAAAGAGCAATCTTGTACAGCAGCTTGCGATTGCCAGTGAGCCGCAAAACGACGGTGGCGAAAACTCAACCGTTCTGGCGGCATGGCGATACGGTAACGGACGCACGGTCGCGTTCACAAGTGATGCCGGTTTCAAATGGACTACTCAGTGGTTTAACGATGAACAGTACGACAAACTGTTCGCTCAAATGGTCCGCTATTCGATGAGGCCAATTACCGAGAGTGCAAATTTTACGGTTGCCGCGAAAGCCAAAGACGGGATGGCACAAATTGTTGTCACGGCGTTGGATGACGATGACAACCTGTTGAATTTTCTGGAAATGAGCGGGCGCGGAATCAACAGTGCCAAAACAGGTGATGATGACAAAGGCATCGAATTGGAATTCACTCAGGTCGCCCCCGGACGATACGTTGCTGAGCATCCGATCAAGGGTTCAGGCAATTTGCTGTACACCATTTTTCCTGGCGAAGGCTACGAACGGCTCACCGCGGGTATCAACATCCCCTATTCGTCAGAGTACTCCGATCGCGAATCGAATCTGGCCCTGCTGGAATCACTTAGCAGCTTCAAACCACGAGGTGGCAAGGCTGGAAAAATTATCGAGGGCTCGCTTTCCAATGCAGGAATTCCAAAACTGCTTGAATCAAATACCTTTCGCCCCACACTCTCGGCAGCGATCGGGATCCGCGACATTTGGCCGTTGCTATTGGTTCTCTGCGGAGTCGCTTTTTTCGCAGACGTTTTTATCCGCCGTGTGGCCGTTTCGTTCGATTGGTTTTTTGACTTTTTGAATTATCTAAAATCATTTTTTGTGAAAACGGAACAGGAGCAGCGGCAAGCCAGTATGTCGAGGTTGCAAAGTCGTAAGGCTGAGATTGAGCGCGACATCGAATCGCGACGTGCGTCTACGAAATTCGAACCTTCTGCTGATCTTGAGACGTCGGCAAAGCGAGGTAGTGGTAAGCAACGATTGGAGGAAGTTCTCGCAAGTGAAATTGAGAAAACGCCTGCTTTGCCACCAAAAATCGTTAGAGATAGCTTGAAAGACGAACAGGAAACCTCATACACGTCTCGCCTGTTGGACGCCAAACGCAAAGTCCAGAAACAGCGTGACCGTAACAAAAACCCAGACGACAAGTAACCAATTTGATTGCCAGATTTGGCTGCCTGATTTTTGACTACTAAACAAGAACCTTGATTCCTGCAAACTGAACATTACTTTTGAACATTTAAAAATATAAAACTATGAATGACGAATTGAAATTCAAAGAGCAAGCCGAAAAGTTCCGAGAACGATATCAAAACATCAAGGACGAGGTTGGCAAAGTCATCGTTGGTCACGATGAAATTGTGCACGGCGTTCTGACTTGTATGATGATCGGCGGACACTGTCTACTCGAAGGTGCCCCTGGTCTGGGTAAAACGCTTTTGGTTTCGACGCTTTCTAAAGCGTTGAATCTCGGTTCAAACCGAATTCAATTTACGCCTGACTTGATGCCTGCCGATATTCTCGGAACCAACATGGTCGTTGAGTCGCCTGACGGGAAACGAGAGTTTCAATTCCAGAAAGGTCCGATCTTTACCCAGATTTGTCTGGCGGATGAAATCAACCGCGCCACGCCAAAAACGCAATCGGCGATGTTGGAAACGATGCAGGAAGGAACAGTGACCGTTGGCGGCGAGACTTATGTTCTCGACAAACCGTTCTTTGTTTTGGCGACACAAAACCCGATCGAGCAAGAAGGAACCTATCCGCTTCCTGAAGCCCAGCTCGATCGTTTCTTGTTCAAACTCGTCGTCGGTTATTCGAATCGCGAAGAGCTTAGCGAGATCCTTGAACGAACCACCAAAGGATTCAATGCCAAACCCGATACAGTGATGGATGGAAAAGAAATCATCGAATGGCAAAAACTGATTCGCCACGTCATCCTGGCCGATCACTTGCGAGACTATATCGTGCGTTTGAATTTGGCCACGCACCCTGAAGGACCGCACTCAACAGAAGTCACCAATCAGTACTTGCGTTGGGGAGCGAGCCCTCGTGGTGCTCAAACAGTCGCACTGGCCTCCAAGGTCCGGGCGCTTCTCGAAGGCCGTTTCAACGTGAGCTTTGAAGACATCCGCCGCGTGTATCTGCCGGCGATGCGTCACCGTGTTGTGCCGAACTTTGAAGCTCAAGCCGAGGGGGTAACCTCCGACCAAGTGCTTCTTGAAATCCTCGATCAAGTACCTGAAAAAGTTGATGGGTAGAAAGTCGTATTGATTTTCCGTTTTGCTAAACACGAATACCCCCAGCGAATCTATTTTTTATGTCAGACGCACTTAAATCGAAAACCAAACCCAATCTCAAGACAAAAGACAAAGAGCCTTTGCTTAGCCCGGCTCTGTTGGCTCAGCTTGAGCGAATGGAATTGGTCAGCCGCAAAATTTTTCGCGGGCGCATGAAGGGCGAACGTCGAAGTAGACGTAAAGGCCAAAGCGTTGAGTTCGCGGATTTTCGCAATTACGTTGCCGGCGATGACTTGCGATTTATCGACTGGAACATGTACGCGCGGCTGGACAAGCTGTTTTTGAAGCTCTTTTTGGAAGAAGAAGATCTTCACTTTTACACGTTGATTGATGTTAGTCCATCGATGAACTTTGGAACGCCGACCAAGCTCCAATACGCGAAACAATTGGCGGCCGCACTTGGCTATATCGGACTTTGTCGAACCGATCGAGTAAAGATTGAGCCGCTGGATGGGGCGACCAACAATGCCGCGCCGGTCTTGCGTGGCCGGTCAAGTCTCTGGCGTTTAACGGACTACGTTCAAACGCTGGAAGCGACTTCGACGGTGACGATGGCCGAAGCGGTAAAAGCGTTTTGTCTGAGGAATTCGGGCAAAGGCATTTTGGTTTTGATCACCGATTTGATGGACAAATCAGGCTACGAAGAGGCCCTGAAATATCTGGTCGCACGCGATTTGGATATTTACTTGATCCATGTGTTGTCGCAGGAAGAAATCGACCCCGACATCACGGGCGATCTCAAGTTGATCGATTGCGAAGATCAAGATTTTGCGGAAATCAGTGTTAGCCAACGACTGATTGATCGCTACAAACAAACGCTTGCCACATTCATTGAGCAGGCTCGCGATTTCAGTTCGCGTCGCGGAATCGTTTACACAATGACCAGCACCGAACGGTCGGTGGATCGTCTGGTTTCCCGATACCTTCGTCAGCGAGGGCTCGTGCGGTGAGTTGGATCGATATGTTGCCTTGGTATCAGTGGATTGCACTTGGATTGGTGCCGCCGCTGATTTTCATGCTTTACTTCTTGAAACTCAAACGGACGCCAGTCGAAGTCCCCAGTACTTACCTGTGGACCAAAACGGTTGAAGACCTTCATGTAAACAGTATTTGGCAAAAGCTGCGCAAAAACATTCTGCTATTGCTTCAGTTGTTGGCCGTCCTGATGTTGATTCTTTCCTGCTTGCGGCCGGGATACGAAGGCAAGAAATTGGCCGGTGACCGGTTTATCTTTTTGGTAGATCAGTCGGCAAGTATGTCGGCCACGGATACCGAAAGTGGCATTTCTCGATTGGAAGAAGCCAAGAAGCAAATTTACACTTTGATTGACCGCATGAAATCTTCTGACGCGGCGATGGTGATCAGTTTTTCTGACTCCGCGCAAGTCGTTCAGTCGTACACAACGCGAAAGGCGATGTTGAAACGTAAAGTCAAAACGATTCAGCAAACAGAACGCGGCTCCGACATGGAAGAGGCGTTGCTCAACGCGTCAGGATTGGCAAACCCAGGTCGAACAAGTGACCGCCAAAGCCAGACCGATGTCCAAGTCGCCGAATCGGTTCCCGCCAAAATGTTTGTATTCAGCGACGGTGCGGTAAAGAAGATTTCGAATTTCAATCTGGGTGTATTAACGCCCGAGTATCGTCCGATGGGCGGCATCGACATGGAACGGCCATCAAACATCGGAATCACGGCCTTTTCGATTAACGATCAAATCGAAGGCGGCGGGCAAGTCCAGGTGTTTGCGCGAATTCAAAACTCTGGTGAAGAAGACAAAGAGGTCAGCGTCTCAATGTACGTCGGCGATGATCTTAAAGATGCTCGAAAGATCACCGTTCCGCGCCTCGGTGGAATCGCTCAAAACTTTAACTTGACTGCTTTTCTGCCTGGGCTTGAACAAGCGACTCCGATTAAGTTGCAGATCGAAGAAAAAGATCTCTACATGCAGGACAACATCGCCCACTGTGTCCTCAACCCACCGCGAATTTCCAGGATCCTCGTCGTCTCTGACTTCAATCGCTCTGATGCGCCTTATTCGTATCTGCGGCTGGCATTGAATACGGGTTGGGCAAAGAAGCTTTCGCAAATCGATTACGAAGATCGCAAATTTCTTGAGACCGAAAAATACAAAGAGAACGCGGCTTTGGGAACGTACGACTTGATCTTGTACGATCAGTGTGCACCCAAAGAAATGCCGATTGCCAACACGGTATTTTGGGGCGAATTGCCACCGAGTGATAAATGGACCAAGGTTGAAGATTTGGAGACCGCACCGCTTGTTGATCAAGACGGCTCTCATCCGCTTATGCACGGCGTGGTGATGGGTAACGTGCATATTCTGACTTCAAAAGTCATCAAGGGCCCGCAAGGTAGTAGCGAATTGTTGTTGGCATCCGACGGAGCGATCATGGCAATCGCGCCGCGTGGCGGATTCGAGGATCTGGTCATCGGTTTCCCTCTGGTCGAAGTTCGCGAGAACGGTGACGTTTCCAATAACACCAACTGGACGCACGAGAGTTTTCCACTGTTCATGCAAAACATGACCGCAACGATGGCAAGCGCGGCTCGTTTCAGTGCCACGAAAACGAATTCACCGGGAGACCTTGTGAAAATCCGGCCGCAGTATCCGTATCCTGCGATCGATGTAAAAGCTCCCAGCGGTAAAAAAACGACGATCAAAGCGAGAGCCGACAACTCCTTTGTGTTCACACGAACGCAAAAATCGGGTGTGTATGAAGTCTACGAAAAAGGGGCTTCTGAATTCGAACAACTATTCGCCGTCAACCTTTTGGATCGGCTTGAAAGTGATTTGACGGTTCGAGACAAATTGAATATTGGCTATGAGGAAGTCGTTGGAACGTCGAAACTTGAACCGGCACGAAAAGACTTTTGGCCCTGGTTGGTTATTGCTGCGTTGATATTCATTTCAATCGAATGGTATATCTACAATCGCCGTGTCTTGATTTAGATTTGTCGTCTGTTGGTATCGCTTTTTGTTGATATCGCGTGTTGTTGATATCGAGTTCTTTTGGTGTCGCTTTCTGTTGGCGTTCTTAGTCGATGTGAACGCGGTTAGAAGTTTCTCCAGTTCAGTTATCGCACTGTTGGCCAGCCGCGTCTCGCATGCTTTAGAAAAAAGAATCAACATGAAAAGAACCAACTTGCAATCAGCACGAAAGACTTCTGCCGCGTTAGTCTGTTTCGCAATTTGTGCTTTGCTGACCAATTCAATGTTGGCGCAAACCGATTCATTGCCCGATCCAGATGGCAAACCTGCGGACATGACCAAGAAAGTCAAAGTCTTCATCATTATGGGGCAATCCAATACCCTTGAGATGGGCAAGGTCAAAGGCGACAAAGAAGGCACGCTTGAGTACGCCACCAAGACCGAAAAACTCTACCCTTATATGGTCGATGATGCCGGCAAATGGACGGTTCGAAAAGACGTCCGTAACGTGCATGTGATGGGAAGCGGTGGACCTGGTAAGTCAGGTGTTAAACGCAACGATTGGCTGACCGTCTCCGGTGGGAAGATTGGAATTGAAACGGGCATTGGCCATCAACTCGGTAACGCTTTGGATGAACCGGTGCTGATTCTTAAAACTGCAATTGGTAATCGCAGCCTTGGTTGGGACCTGCTTCCCCCTGGAAGTGAATCGTACGAGTTTGAAATGGAAGTGAAGAATCGCAAGACGAAAGAAATGGAGAAAAAGACTTTCGTGTTTGCAGGTTATGGCCAGAGTCCAGACAAATGGGAAAAGGGAACGGAGCCAAAACCGATCGGTTGGAAGGCTGGTCTTCAGTATGACGGCGACATCGCGCGAGCAAAGGATGTGCTTAAGAAGCTTGGTGAGTTTTACCCTGAGGCAACGGAGTATGAGATCGCTGGCTTTCTCTGGTGGCAGGGCGACAAAGACCGTTACAACGCCGGGCACGCCAGTATGTACGAAAAAAACTTGGCCAATCTTATCGCTGCGTTACGAAAAGACTTCGACGCGCCAAAAGCAAAATTCGTCTGTGCAACACTTGGGCAGACCAGTAAAGAAGAAGCCAAAGGGAATGAGAAACTGATCCTTGATGCAATGTTTGCGATCAGTGACGCCAGTAAATATCCTGCGCTTGAAGGCGATGTCGCAACGGTTTACACGCATCCGCTCAGCATGGGATCCAGTTCCAACGCTCACTATGGTGGAAACGCAAAAACGTATATGAATGTTGGCGAAGCGATGGGAAAAGCGATGGTCGCATTGCTGCCTACCGAAAAAGAAGATTGAAACCGCAATCCACGACGTTGTCAATCAAAACGCAAGCCGCCGCATTAGTTTGATAGTAGCTCGACTCTCCGAGTCGAAACGAATCAGCTCAATGACAACGATTGAATCTGAATTGCATTTGCATTGAATTTGAAGAGCCAAAATTCAATACCTCGTGTTTTCAATTTTGCTGGGAAAAGTACGACTCGGAGAGTCGAGCTACTATTGAAATCATTCAAAACGTTTATTTAATGACGGAGCTGTGAATCGGCGGAGTCTGTTTGCTCCGTTGTTAAGCACGCGAACTACACAAAGGATTCAGCCCAAATTCCTTGATTGGAATAACCGATTTGGTGGGGCAAGAATTTTGTCAAGAAAACTCTAAGTTGCGGAAAATAGTTCGAAACCTTTTCTCGTTTCTTGAGGTTTCTTCAGTATGCGCCTTTGTTTCCGAAAGAGTTTTGATTTTGCGGAGCGGTTTGTTATATTCAAAGGCGAAGTTTGGCTTAGTCTCTTCCAGCCATGTGAGATCACATCATGCGTTCACTACTTATCTTTTTTCTGTTGGCGGCACCTGCTTTTGGGTCATCGATTCCCCCTGCAGTGACCCCGCCGATTGTGCCTTCAAGTAGTACTTCAACGCTTCCGATGTTTGATTTCAAAAAAGAAATCCCGATGGTCGGCGCGGACGAGAAAAAAAGTCGTCAAAACGCAGCACCCAATCTCAACCCAGCTCTTGATCAGATCATCCGGCTTTCGCAATTGGACATGCAGCTCCATGCAATCATGCCATGGGTTTATGCTCACGGGCGCCAAGTGGAAATTTCTGACTATGAAGATGCCGTCGAGAGCTTGGCGATTGCGGAACATTGCTTGATCGAAGCGATGGAGGGAATGATTGATTATAAGAGAAATTCGCTCGAACTCGACCCGCTTGTGGTTACCGCAAAACTCGCACTCGATGATTCAGAGATTGTGCTGATGTACTTGAGGCATGTATCTCTGCTATTCTCGTAAATGAATCGGCGCGGTTTTGAAGCGGCGCGGCTTGTTTGTCACGCAAGCTGAATCTACGGTATAAATGGCCTAAGAATGCTGTGCGCATGTGCTTGCGAATCAAGTAAAACGCTTGAAGAAATCGAGCCAGCGTCTTTCTAAAATTACATTCGAGATTCTGCCAAAGCCTACTATGAAAGCGTCGGTGGACGAATGAGCGATGTAGTTGAAAAATTCGAACAGACGCTGTTGTCAGCCAAAAGTCTTGCCCATACCGAAAATTCAATTGACTTTTTTCCAGGAGCAAGTGAACAACAGATTTCTGAGTGCGAAGCGAGGAATGACTGGGGCTTTCCGCCTGAACTAAAAGAATTTTTACTCTATAGAAATGGCGAATGTAGAGAAAGTGACCCCTTGTTGTTCACCTGCGCTAGATTTTGTTCGCTCAACGACATGTCTGACGTTCAAAAGGTTTTTTCTGGGAGTCGAACCCAATCTTCTCAACTACTCAGAAGCTGAACGAGACTTGGTTCGAAGTAATCCCTTTATTCCTGAGAACAGCAGATGGCAACGTTACTGGATTCCACTCGCCTCTTCTGTCTATCACGCCAATGTTCTTTTCTTGGATCCCAAGCCAATTGGTTCGCGTGCGACACCAATTTTTTGGTTCTTTGAGGATTCGAATTGCGGAGCTCCTATTGCATTTAGCCTTTGCGAATTATTCGAAAAGATTAACGGATATATTCTTGAACATGGACAAACACCAAGTTCCTTAAGCTAAAGCTGGAGGCGGAGGCGAACTGCCGAGACTTCATTGGGCAAACTAGATTTTTAGGCCGGATCAATGATGGTGACTTCCCTTGGATTTTTGGCTCAAAAAAATTCCGAAGGTTTTTCTTGACACCAGCCTACTGCAAGTCTAGTATCTACTGCAGGCATAGTAGCTACTGAGAATGCAGTGGACTGGGAGAATCGTTGTGGCCAAATCAAACAAGCAGAAGAAACGCCCATCGGAATTGGAAATGCAGTTCCTTTCGGTGCTCTGGGAAAATGGACCTTTAACGGTTCGTCAACTTCATGAACTGCTGCGGGACGGCAAAAGCCGTGCGTACACCACGGTTCTGGCGACGCTGCAAACGATGGAAAAGAAAGGTCTCGTTGATCATCAACGAGAAGGGATGGCTAACGTCTATCGGCCAATCGTAGCCAAAGAAAAAATCATGAAGCCATTCATGAACGGATTGTTGCAAAACTTCTTTTCGGGCGATATCTCGTCCGTGGTTCAGTCGCTGATTGACTCGTCAGACCCCAACGAAGACGAACTCAAAGCGATCAGAAAGCTGATTAACAACGAAGTCAAAGAACGAAATCAAAAATCGGGGGACAATCAATGAATGCTCTTCTGGAATTTTTCGACACATCGCTATGGCAACATGTTTTTTGGACTTTGTTGCATTCGATTTGGCAATCCGCATTGATCGCAATGGTGCTGTTGACGTGCCTTTCATTTTTGCCTGCTCGTCGAAGTCGCCTTCGGTATGCTTTGGCGTATGGCGCATTGGTTCTGGTTGTGCTGTCGTCAGCGATTACGCACGGAATCATTGCCAACGCAGACTCGGCTAACATTGCCGAATACTCGATTGCGATGGCTGATTCACGTATGCATGATTCCGCGATCGTCGAAGCAGACCACGCAGGGGTGCATTCGAACGACGGAGATCTACATTTGAACGCCGTCGATTTACATTCGACTGACGCGGGGCAGGAGCAAGTAGCCCAGTCTTCCCAAGGTTGGTTTCAAAGCACAAGCACCATTGCCAGACAGTGGCAGCCGGTCGCAATCGCAGTTTGGTTGGCCATTTCCTGTGTTTTGTTGTTGAGGAACCTCGTATTGGTTGTTCGTACCGAAAAACTCAAGGCGATCACCGAAGAGGCCCCGTCGTCAATTCAAATCCAATTCAAGAAGCTGAAAGACAGACTGAACTGTACGTTGCCTGTTGAAGTAAAAATCTCAAATTCAGAGTCGCTGTTTTCACCATGTGTTTTTGGAATCTTGCGCGCGACCGTTGTCGTTCCGGCAGCAATGTTGACTCAACTCACCAGCGATGAAATTGAATCCGTATTGGCCCATGAGCTTGCCCATATCAAGCGGTATGATTTCCTGTTCAACCTGTTGCAGCTCGCCATCGGCTCACTTTACTTTTTTAATCCGGCGATCTATTTGATCAACCGACAAATTCGCCTGGAACGCGAAGCTTGTTGTGATGCGGCGGCAGTCAAGGCAGCCAGCAGCGATATGGCTTACGCTAAAACGTTGTCCAAATTTGCAGAGTGGATTCACCAGAAACGAAACATTGATCAGCCCGCTATGGCGATGAGTTTTACGGGCTCCCAAAACAGAAAACTTCTTGACCGTGTGCGTCGTGTGCTGCTGCCGGAAAAAACGCCTTACACGATCAGTTCAGCTTGGGGATTTCTGTTTGTGCTACTTGGCACTTTCCTTGTTCTGGCATCGACTAGCTCTGGCACAAAGGCGATTGCGTCTTACACCTCCGCATTGATCCAGGAAAGCGAAGTCCGCGCTTCTGAAATCAACGAGATGAAGAAAAAGAATGCGCCTCCCGGCCAACAAAAAGGTAGCGGAAAGATTGTGCTGCGAATACTCAATGACAAAGGCATGCCAGTTGACAAAGGCAGCGTATTCATCGTGAGTATATTGAATTCGAAATCCTCCAGCTCGTCCGCGAATGGCTTGCGGAGAGGTGTTGTCGATCAGGAATTTGTTGTCCCGGCCGGTGTCGTTAGTTTATCGCTGGACATCAAAGGTTTTGCTCCGAAGCTGGTTCTCAAGGATGTGGATCTTTACGCAGGCAAAACGATTGAGCGAGAGGTGCAACTAACGTTGGGGCAATCTTGCCGACTGAAAGTGAGTGACACAGAAGGGCAGCCGATCGCAAACGCGCTCATTCGATGCAATGTCGATCCGGCAGTGATGTCGACGTCAAGCACTGGAGCAAAATTCAAGACCGATGAAAAAGGGGGAGCGAACGTGCTCAATTTGGACCATGACCTGATTGACCATCTGGCCGTATGGAAATCGGGATACGTGACTTCCCAAGTCAAAAATCTTGAACGCGAGGGCGTCATCAGCGTGACTCTTGAGAGAAAGCCTGTCACGAAAGGCATCGTGGTCGACCACAAGGGCACACCTGTCGCCAATGCAAAAATCTACGGAGGCAGCAACGGGGGGTTTGACCGTGACTACTCAAAGCCAATTGCAATCACTGACAAAGATGGCAAATACGAAACCAACCAGCTTTCACCGGGAAAGCACACACTGATTATCGAACAGGAAAAACAACGAGGGATCGTCGAAAACGTTGTCGCCGGCGACGAGGTTCAGCTCGCACTGTTTAAGCCACGGTCGATAAAGGTTCGGCTCAAAGGCGATCTCGATTTTTTCGATCGCGAAACGTTGCAGGCGTACCAGAACCATCGAGCCGGTTCAGTCCATGGCATGAACAGGGTCACTGCTTTTTTTGATCTCCCTCTGGATATGGATGCTAATAACGATCGTGAGTTTTCTTTACACGGTGTTGTCTCAGGATCTCTTCGTATTACGCAGTCCGGGAAGACGTTGTTCGTAACAGACAACACGAAAGAAATGCCTGACGAAATTGTCATTGATTTGGATGTGTTCAAAGTCAAAAAACGCGCCGCAAAGATTGTATTCGAGTTTGGTAAACAGCGTGCGTTTCCCCAGGGCACCATTCGGCTCTATCGCCAGTCTCCAGCGACTAAAGTTTGGTCAGAAAGTGAACTTGTCGAAATCAAAGATGGTGAAGTTGATGTCATGGTCTCTTCGGACAAACTGAAGGTTGAACCCGAGGGTATGACAGGATTTTCAATCATTGGAAAGAATAGGCCTAGTCAAACTGTCAAACTTGAGAATGGTCAGTTCGTTGTAAACGTGGAACCTGCAGGCGCGATTCATGGGATGGTGTTGGACTCTAAAGGAAAACCTCTTGCGACGTCGCTAAGAGCACGCATTAAGTTTCATGACGAATCAAGAAGTGGGTTTTTCTACGACGAACTCAAGACTAACAGCAAGGCGAATGGCAAGTTTGTCCTCACCCCGATCCCGCTGGGAGTGAAAGCAAAGATTTATGCCGGCGAACGATTGCTTAACTATTGGGAAGAGGCAGAACTGAATTCCAACAAAGCTGTGGCGGAAGTCTCACTCAGGCTACCCAAGAGTGGTTCTGCGAAAGTTCGAATCACCGATTCAAAAGGAAACCCGTTGCATAAGATTCAAGTTAGCATTCGCTTGAAAAAAGTTAGCACGCACAGCTTCTACACCGACAAGGACGGTAGTCGGGTAGTTGAAGGCCTCAAGGTTGGGGAAAGAGGCTACCAGCTTGAGATTGACCCCAGACGCGATTTTCAGGTGCCACCTTCGCGTCAGATTTCAAGTGGGGACGCCTTTGACATCGTGCTCAAAGAGGGCCATCGACTTTCTGGAAAGGTCGTCGATTCCGATGGGCTGCCAGTGGAGGAGTTTAAGGTGTCAGCAAGTTTTGGTGACCAGTCGATTACGGCAGATACGCTTACCAATGCAAAGGGAGAATTCTCTTTCACAAGGTTGCCCAGCGAACCGGTGACCTTGCAAGCGGCACATCGTTGGAAGCAGATCAAGTCGCCTGTTTCAAAGCCTTATACGCCCGACAAAGACAGCGGTATCGTGTTGACTGTGAGCGAGAAAAAGCGGTGAGCTGGTTGTTGAGCACAGGCCTATTAAAAAACAGCAAGAATCCGAAAAATATGACTTCCGCTTATTATGTTTGTGCGGATTCACAGTTTGTCTTTGACGCTCAATAGCAACAAACTTTTAGGCTTATTCCCATCTGTCTACTTGGGCAAGCGGTGCAGCTATTGAACGGCTGTTTTCGTGGCGATATCTAATTTGTCGACCATTCTGCTACTTACTCGCAGCCACAGCTAGCGGTTTGGCTCCCGACAGGAAAACGACTTATTGTTAAGCGAAGTCAAATTGCCGAAATTCGGCAGCGGGGATAAACTATTCCCTGACTCGCGACGCACGATTTGTTTATGGAAAAATAGATTTGGCATGTCAGATGACAGAGTCAATGAAGTCACGGGGCAAGGAGGATCGGATGCGTCAAGGATTTGGGTTATTTCTTTCGCGAATATCGCAGGGTTGCATGGCAGCCACTGCTCTTTTTTTATTGCACTCAAGTGCGATCAATGTTGCGTCAGCTCAGACGAACGAAAACGTTAGTGATCGGATCACAGAACAGACTAAAAAGAAAACGAAAGAGCCCGTCTTCCGCGTTTCAAAACTGACCGATCCAGCCAATCCTGGGGCGGCCCATGGCGTTTTGAATCGACGTAATCCCAGTGAGGATTTTCGATCCAATACGTCTCTCCAGCCGCGAAATGTCATTGCGGTTCCTGCAAATAGAAATCTGAATCCCAACGCAACTCAGCCCCGAGCAGCAGTTCTTCCTGTTGTTGGAAATCGCAACAATCGTATTGCTGATGCAAACTCGATGCCTGCGGTAAACAACAACATTCCAACGCCGAACATCGCATCGAACGCTTTGGACGCTAGTCCTTCAATCGCTGCACCGGAAAAAGGCGCCGCTACTGTTGTGCCGGCTGCCGCTGCACCTCACCCGTTGAACCGAGCGATTGAGCGAGCTCATACGATGCTCGCCAAAATGCGTGGAGAAGTATTTGACTACACAGCCATCATGGCCAAGCGTGAGCAGATCAAAGGCGTTGTTGGAGACCAAAGCTACATGGAGCTTAAAGTTCGTTGCCCACGTCAAGTCGGCCACCAACAAAATCCATTCAGCATCTACATGAAGTTCTTAAAGCCACGTGAGACGACTGGCCGCGAAGTCATTTGGGTTGATGGTCAAGACGATAGCAAGCTGGTTGTTCATGAAGGCAGCGGATTGATGAAGTTTCGTCGGTTCTATCTTGCTCCGACTTCGTTTCTTGCCATGCGAGGCCAGCGATATCCAATCTATGAAGCTGGTTTGGAGAACTTGGTCGTCAAGCTGATTGAAAAGGCTGAACGAGATCGTGCTGCCGGACCTTGCATTGTTAACTACCGTGACAATGCGATGATTTACAAGCGTCCTTGCGATGTGATTGAAGTGATTCACAAGAATCGTGGACCTAGCTACGAATTCCATAAAGCTCAAGTCTTTATTGACCAGCAGCTGCAACTCCCAGTTCGTTATGCTGCATACGATTGGCCGACCACACCTGGTGGCGAGTCAAAGTTGCTTGAAGAGTACACTTACTACAAAGTCAAATTGAACACGGGTTTGACCGATATGGACTTCAGCCCGGAAAACACTGCTTACAATTTTCCAAAGAAATAGAAAGCTGTTTGACAATCAAATCAAAAGCCGCCGCAATTGCCGGTGGCTTTTTTTGTGCGCGGCAGGAAGTTCCAGATTGTCCATTGTCAGTTCGCATGGATCATTCAATAAAAATGCCCAGTAGGTACCAGTCAGCGATTCGCTTAAACTTGAATTTCGGATAAAATATCGCTTACTCAACCTCTCCTTGCAAAATCACCTTGCTGGATTTGAAATGCCACCCAGAAACTTACTCTTAATCGCATTGACCATCGTCGTTTCGCTGGCTTGCTATTCCGTGGCTTCAAAAAATCGCTACGCGAACTTGTTTGCCGAGACGTTGGAAGTCGTTGAGCGCCAATCGCTTCGAGAGATTCCCCGCGAAGACCTGTTCGTTTCTGCGATGGAAGGCATGCTTGAAGACCTGGATGGACATTCGATGTTCATTTCCAAAAAGATGTTTACGATGTTCGACGAAGACATGAAGCAGGAATTCGGCGGCGTTGGGATGTATGTCGAAAGCGATCCTAAAACGGAACAGTTGGTGGTGCTGGCTCCCATGCCCAAAACGCCTGCTTTCGAAGCCGGCCTCAAACCGGGCGACCAGATTGTCACGATCGACGGAGTGGCAACCAAAGGAAAATCGCGAGCCGAAGCCATCGAGCTATTGCGCGGACGACTTGGCGAACCGGTCGAACTGGCGATTGACCGCGACGGAGAATCGCTTTCAAAAAGTCTCAAAAGGGCCATCATTCCGGTGGCAAGTGTGCACGGCGACTATCGCAACGCAGACGGGACTTGGAATTTTACGTTAAAAGAAACGCCTCGCATTGGATACATTCGCTTGATCCAGTTCGGCGAAAAATCATCCGAAGAAATCTACGATGCGTTAAAGTCGATCGACGGAAAAGTAGACGGGATTGTCATCGACGTTCGCAATAATTCAGGCGGCTTGTTAGATGTCGCGATTGAGATTTGCGATATGTTTCTCCCTCCCGATCTTTCCATCGTAAGTATCCGGGGTCGTGCGAAAAAATTGATTTCTGAATATTCTTCAACTGGCAGCCTGGCCGTTAACGCCAACATTCCGGTTGCCGTTTTGATCAACCGACGCTCGGCCAGTGCGAGTGAAATTCTGGCTGGATGTTTGCAGGACCATGGACGTGCGGTTTTGGTCGGCGAGCAATCGTGGGGCAAGGGTACGGTTCAAAACGTGATTCCGATTCAGCGTGGCGAAAGTGCTTTGAAGCTGACGACAGCCAGTTACTGGCGACCAAGTGGCGTTAATATTGACCGCTTTGACGAAGAAGCAAAAAAGACAAAAATTTGGGGCGTCCAAGCCAGCGAAGGATTCGCGATTGCCATGACGGACGAAGAAGTTTTCGAAAACACTCGCCAGCGAAATCTTCGTGATCTACAAGCTTTGGTCACACCTGAAGAAGCTGAGATGATTACGACGTTACGCGAACAAGCACAGGCTGAAGCAATTGCCAAAGCAAAAGAAGAAGCGAAAAAAGCAGGCAAAGAAAGCGAGTTGGGAATCTTCGCACCAGACGGACCAACTCCCGAAGGACCTTCCCAGAATCTGGGTCCCAACGATCCTTCTTACGATCCCGCCAAAGCCGACGAGCCGTATGTTGACCGACCTCTTCGCCAGGCGATCGAGTACTTTCGCAAGGTCCTCCAAGAGCGCCAGGTCGCAGCCTGATTTTTGACCTAGCGCTCGTCTCTCAGGTGAGCTTACTAACCAGCGATGCCAAAATGGAAACCCGACGCGTTAGCGAGGGAGTAGTTTCTTAAACACCCGAGCCCGGTTGGTTCGGCCGGAAGCAACATCCAGTGCGTTCGCACCCAGATTCAAGAATCTGGGCTACCCTTTTTCTCGTCCTTAAAGCAGGGCGTGAAATCGCAAGAGTTTTGAGCACAAAAAAAGCTCGTTGAAAATACCCGCTACAAGCTTCTCACCAACGTCGACGCGGCGAAGTCACGAGACTGTCCAGTTTAGGCCCATCAGAGGCAAACTAAAGCGGTTACGAACTTTCTAGGGTTTTGAAACTGAATTGCTCGGGCCAGATTGCGGGCGAAATGACTTTGCGTGCCGGTTTTCATTGTTTAGCGATTGGAGTGTTGACACGAAATTGCGTTGCCCGGAAAATAGTTTCTCACTTGGAATTTTCCACACAACAGGCAACCTAATGAGCTCGAAATTCAATTCGTTCGGCGCACGTTCAACCTTCAAAACATCTGGACAAGACGTCGGAATTTTTAAACTGGCCACCCTTCAAGAAAAAGGCATCGGTCAGATAGACAAACTCCCTTACTCCATTCGAGTTCTGCTTGAATCGGTTCTTCGCAACTGCGACGGCGCAATCGTTACCGAAGAGGACGTTAATAGCCTCGCGACTTGGAATGCGGCTTCGCCTGCCAAGGTTGAAATTCCTTACAAGCCTGCCCGTGTTGTGCTGCAGGACTTTACCGGCGTACCAGCCGTGGTGGATCTTGCGGCGATGCGTTCGGCGATGAGCCGTCTTGGTGGTGATCCAAAAATGATCAACCCGTTGATCCCAGTGGACTTGGTGATTGACCACTCGGTACAGGTTGACAAGTTCGGAAGCAACGCAGCGCTCGGGCTGAATGTCGAACTAGAATTTAAGCGAAACCGCGAAAGATACGAATTCTTGCGTTGGGGACAAAAGGCATTTGATAACTTCCGAGTCGTTCCACCCAACGTGGGGATCGTCCACCAGGTTAACCTTGAGTATTTGGCGAAATGCGTTTTCGTTCGCGAGGACGAAGCCGGTCCGGTTGCCGTTCCAGATACGCTTGTCGGAACTGACAGCCATACCACAATGATCAACGGACTGGGTGTCCTTGGTTGGGGCGTTGGTGGAATTGAAGCCGAAGCTGCGATGCTTGGCCAGCCGATCTATATGTTGCTTCCTGAAGTCGTCGGTTTCGAGTTGGTTGGAAAACTTAAACCTGGAACCACAGCGACGGATCTTGTTTTGACCGCAACCCAACAGCTTCGTGCTGCTGGCGTGGTTGGCAAGTTCGTTGAGTTCTTTGGCGAAGGCGTGAAATCGATGTCGCTTGCGGATCGCGCGACGTTGGCCAACATGGCACCTGAGTATGGCGCGACAATGGGATTCTTCCCGATTGATGAAGTCACACTTGACTATCTCAATCGAACTGGTCGAACTAAAGAAGAAGTTGCACTTGTCGAGTCATTTACAAAAGAGCAGGGAATTTTCTGGACACCAGATGCTCCCGTTCCAACTTATACAAGAACACTGCAGCTTGATATCGGCACGGTTGAGCCTTCGCTTGCCGGTCCGAAACGACCGCAAGATCGGATCGCACTTTCAGGGATGAAGCAAGCGTTCAACGAATCGCTTTCTGCACCGATTGGGTTCAGCGGATTTGGGCTCGATGATTCGGCACTTAAGTCAAAAGCCACCGTTGAAAACAATGGACATTCGACTGAAATTGCCCACGGTAGCGTTGTCATCGCCGCGATCACAAGCTGCACCAACACGAGTAACCCATCGGTCATGATTGCGGCGGGACTGTTGGCTAAAAAAGCGGCTGAAGCGGGACTTGCCGTGCCGCAGCATGTTAAAACAAGCCTCGCGCCTGGCTCACGAGTGGTGACTGACTATCTGAACAAGTCTGGTCTGACTGAGTCGTTTGAGAAACTTGGCTTTCACACCGTTGGCTACGGTTGCACATCATGTATTGGCAACAGTGGGCCGTTACCAGAACCGGTTTCTAATGCGATTACCAAAGGCGAGTTAGTTGCTTCTTCGGTCAGTAGCGGTAACCGAAACTTTGAAGGCCGCATCAACCCGATGACCAAAGCGAACTACTTGGCGAGTCCTCCGTTGGTGGTTGCCTACGCTTTGGCCGGCACGACTGATATTGATTTGACCAACGATCCAATTGGGCAGAGTGCCGATGGAAACGATGTCTTTTTGAAAGACGTTTGGCCGACACAAGACGAAGTCACTCGTGTAATGGAAGAAAACGTGACTGCGGACATGTTCCAAAATCAGTACGCAAACTGTTTCGATTCCAATGAAATGTGGAACAAGATTGTGACTGGCGAAGGCGATCTTTACGAATGGTCTGGCGACAGTACTTACATTCAGGAGCCTCCATTCCTGGCAACGATGACCCCTCAAGTGACTGCGATTGAGCCAATCAAAGGTGCGGCGTGTCTCGCGTTGCTGGGCGACTCAGTCACGACGGACCACATTTCACCGGCTGGCTCGATTGCCAAAGACGGACCTGCGGGCAAGTACCTTCAAGAAAATGGCGTTGGCCCACGCGAGTTCAATAGTTACGGCTCTCGACGTGGTAATGACCGGGTCATGGTTCGCGGAACGTTTGCCAACATTCGTATCCGAAACCAATTGGCTCCAGGCACCGAAGGCGGCGTTACTACTCACCTTCCTACCAACGAGCAAATGTCAATTTACGATGCTTCGATGAAATATCAGGAAGCCGGAACGCCTTTGATTGTTCTCGCTGGCACCGAATACGGTACTGGTAGTAGTCGCGACTGGGCAGCCAAAGGCACGATGATGCTGGGAGTCAAAGCTGTGATCGCTGCGACGTATGAAAGAATCCATCGTAGCAATTTGGTCGGCATGGGAATTTTGCCGCTTGAGTTTGCAGATGGCCAATCATGGAAGTCGGTTGGGCTGGACGGAAAAGAAACGTTCGACATTCCGGGGCTTAGCGATGATCTTAAACCACGGTGCTCAGTGAAAGTGATTGCGACCAAGGAAGACGGATCAAAAATTGAATTCAACGCGGTTGTTCGAATCGACACGCCCGTCGAAATGGACTACTACCGCAACGGCGGAATTCTGCAAACGGTTCTCCGCAATCTGTTGTAGTGAAATATTGACTCTTGTGAATTGTTGATGTGAAGATTAATCAGCATCTGAGCGCTTGTTGCTCAGGTGCTTTTTTATGCGCTGCAGTGCAAATACAACCTGAGCCGTTTTGGCGATGGCCACGGTTTCGAGCAATGTACTGAACGCGAACAACACGTACTTCTCGGCGATGTCAGAGCCAAAATGGGAACCCGACGCGTAAGCGAGGGAGAAGTTTGTTCGAAACTCAAGCCACCTAAGACATTTAAGACATTTAAAAAAACTTTTTTAACAAGCCCTCTATGTATGAACCAACTTAAGCGGGGAAGCATGAAATCCGACACATCAGTTTGAATTCGCAACAGCCTCGTTTTGGCTGTCATTACGTAAGTTGGCATTTACTTCTGTCCGTCGCCGAACCAGAAAAGACGGACAGGAATGTCCATCCTACAAATGTGAAATCTCCCTCGCTTACGCGTCGGGTTCCCATGACGCTTTCGCGTCTATAGTATTCGCTATCGCTTAGACGTAAGCAGGGTAACACCGATTCTCAAATCGGTGCCGCGAAGCGGCAAGAAGCATCAGGGCTAAGACTCAATCCATTCGGTTCAGCCGGAAGTAGGTTACCTCTTGTGCGTTCGCACCCAGATTCAAGAATCTGGGCTATCCTTTCAACTCGATTTTGAAAAAGTAATCCCCGTCACGGCATAGCTACGCTTTTTTCCAATTTGCCATCGCCAGGGTGGAGCGATTGTCCAAGGCGAATTTGGGTCTTCCGGGATCATTTTTGCGAGTGAGTCTTTGACAGACCAAGGATTGGTGCCTGTAAAAAAGTTACGGTTCTCAATCGCTTTTCGTGATAGGCCAAGAACGGCTTTCTCCGTGTCGGCCTCATTTAATTCGGGCAGTGTATCGCTGGAAACAAAGTCCGTGACAAGAACGCCAACTCCTGCTGGACGAATCAATCGGCTCATTAACTTCAAATGGCCATCACGAATCATGATCATCAAATAGTTCTTAAACTCCGCCTCATCGCCGACGCAATGTACAACGTGATTGAGCAGTTGAGTGAGTAAGCTGGTCGAAACCACCAAGTCAAATTTTCGATCCGGCAGAACGTTGCTGACGTTTCGAAGCTTATCCCCCAATTCAAGTGCTTGGGGTTCAGTCAATTCACCCGTAACATTTTCAAGCTCAGCCGAAGCCCCGGTCAGATCAACCGGAGGTTCGACGACGACCGATTGGGCAACCCTTGGATGGTCAATCTGTTTTGATCGCAAGTGTTCCAAAGCGGTTGCGTCCAAATCGAAAAGGTGGATCTTGGCGAAGTTCGCGGCAAGCGTCTCTAGGTCCAGGTCGTTTCCGTTGCCAACACCCAAAATTGCCAACGTAGGATTGGTGACTGAACTTGGGAGTCGTTTGATCGCTTCGCAAATCAAATGGGTGGTATGTTCTCGGTGAGAAGCAAACAACTCCCAGTTTTCACGGGTCGCAGAATTGAATCCGACTTGTTGTTTCAAAATGTTCATTTTTGAGATTCATCCTTGAAATTAAAGTATCACCAAAGCGATCGTCTCGGTCGAATTCTTGGTACTTACTTTAGTTTTTGTTAGCCACGAAAGTGGCGGCATGATGTAGCCCATGGCGCAAGCCGTGGGACCTTGGTTTTAAGTCAATCATAGAGCCACGATAGTGGCGGTAGGGAAATTCCTTCACGTTCTTGTTTGCTAATTTGAATTCATGTCGCCCTTTCAGGGCTTATTAATAACTGGCGTTTTTTTCCCATGGCTTGCGCCATGGGCTACAACCTGTCAACCCATTCGGGGTTCAGTGAGCGCCATTTCAAACGCTTTCGCATCTAAAGCAAGTCCCATTGCGTTATCGCCCAAACGGGTAAGTCCCGGTTCAACAAGCTGCAACGCCACTACCTTCAGCACAGTTACCTGCAACACAGGTATTGAGTTGAGCCAAAAAGTTGAGCCGTTTTGGCGATAGCTACGGTTCCCGACCAGCACCGTAATTACAACCGGGGTTCTCGCCCAAACGGGGCAAGTTATAAGCCAAACGGATCGCGAACAATGGCCGCTTAATGTTCCGATATCCACACAGTTTTAACGTACAAAATTAAACTGTCTTACAAAGGCCTTCCCTACTAATCGGAAAAACCTGTGGGATAAGAGCATTATCTGGGCAAAACCGTCGCAATTACTTGGTTTGAAAACCGGTTTTGTTAAGATAATTAGTAAGTGCTTGCTTGCGTTCGCAGGGCAATCACCTCCTCTCTCCTTTCTTTGACTTTTCCAATGTCACAATCCACTATTTCTCAAAAAGAACTTCTCGCAGATTTTCAGATGGCAGAAGCAGTAAAACCTATTCCACAGTATGCTGATGAGCAGCAACACTCAGGTCGCAAGCGGCGGCGAATGATGTGCTTTGAATGCAATCGTTCAGAAGGGCATTATTTGTCCACACGCAGTCGTTGGTTTTTCTCGTATCTTGTGGGCCTGACTTTTGGTGCGATAATTTTGATCGGCCCTTACCAGTGTCAATGTTGCGGTTCCAAGCGGTTGATGTTTCACAACCATCTGAGCTTGAAATATTGGGCTCGAAAGTTTCGTCAGGCACGTTTGGCCAAGACGAAACGTCGCTAACAAATAAAGTTGATCGTTATAAAAAACAAAGGGCGTTCCGTTTAACGGAACGCCCTTTTTAATTTTCAGCTACGACACTTCGTGACGTTTATGCTCAGCCTATTTACGACGCTCTTTCAAACGAACGGCTTTACCAACGCGGTCGCGAAGGTAATAAAGCTTGGCTCGTTTTACAAACGATGATCGTTTGACTTCGATCTTTTCGATGCGAGGTGAGTGAACTGGGAACTTTCGCTCAACGCCTTGACCGGCGACGATGCGTCGAACGGTAAACATTTCGCGAACGCCACGACCGCTACGGCCGATAACAGTTCCTGTGAAAACCTGAGTACGTGACTTTTGGCCTTCAAGAATTTTGCAGTGCACGTCAACGGTGTCGCCGATTTCAAATTCGGCCACATCCGCATTCATGCTGGTGTTTTCCACCAAGTCCATAATTTTTTGAGACATGTCTTTATCCTCTTTATGTTTCGCATCCGTCCAATTTGTCGGACACGTGTTTCTTAAATATTTCAAAAGCTGCTTGAAAGATGGGAGACGATTATTCGCCTTCCATGTTATCTAACAAGTCGCTTCGTTTCTCTTTCGTTTTTTCTAAACTCTTGGCACTTCGCCATTCTTCAATCGCTTTATGATTGCCACTCAAAAGGATTTCAGGGACGTCGCATCCCTCAAACTCTCTTGGTCGAGTGTACTGGGGATACTCAAGCATTCGGTTGCCTCGCGAAAACGAGTCGTCCCAACTGCTTAATTCATCTCCAAGTACTCCCGGAACCATCCGGACGAGACTGTCAACTAACACCATCGCGGCGACTTCGCCACCGTTGAGGATGTAATCGCCAATCGAAACTTCGACTGGATTAAGGATGTCGATCACACGTTGATCGAATCCTTCGTATCGTCCACACAGCACAATCATTCGTTTGTTGGTTGTTAGCTCCTCGACCATTGGCTGGTTTAGCCGGCGGCCTTGCGGAGTCATCATCATGACGGTCCCAGGTTCGGGGGCCATTTTTTGCACATCACGGACACAGTTAACAACGGGTTCCACCATCAAGACCATTCCGGGTCCGCCTCCATAAGGCGTATCGTCGATCTTGTTGTGTTTACCTGCTGCCCAGTCTCGCATGTTGTGAACGTGAATTTCAACCAAACCACGTTCGATGGATTTATTCAAAATGCTTTGGCTCAGGTAACCCGGAAATATGTCCGGGAACAGAGTCAGCACGTCAAAACGCATTATTGCTTACTCTGACTTTTCTTCGGCCGGAGCTTCTGCAGCAGGTGCTTCGGCTTCTGGTGCTGCCTCGGCTGGAGCTTCAGCGGCTGCCTCGGCAGGTGCTTCTGCGGCGTCTGCTGCTGGAGCATCAGCGGCTGGCGCTTCTCCTTCAGCAGGAGCTGCGGCTGCATCCTCAGGCTTGGCTTCTGGTTCCGGTTTTGGCATTTCAACTTTCGAAGCTGCTGTACGAGCGGCTTCGATCGAAGTCGCACGACGCGCCGACAATTTTGCAATCGCTGCGGCTTGTGCTTCGAGGTGAGTACCATCGGCACCGTACTTTTTGATCAGGGTTCCGACTTTGGGAGTCGGCTGAGCACCAACGCTTAACCAATACTTGATTCGCTCACCATTTAGTATCGTACGGGCGTCAGTTTCTGGGACCATTGGGTCGTAAGTGCCTAGCTGTTCGATCACGCGACCGTCACGTGGTGCTCGAGAGTCCATTGCACATACACGAAAAAACGGGCGATGTGTGCGTCCCATTTTCTTTAAACGAATTCTTACTGCCACTTTTTCCTCTTTAAATCAAGTAGTTAACGTTAGTCCTGACCAACTCGAAAACAGTTCGATGCGGGCCTCTTCGCTAGGAAGATGAACCAAAATTTGGTTGTATTGTTAAAGTGCGTTTCTTGCTCGCACAAAATGTATTGTTTGTGATCGTATCCGGAAAGTCTTGAAGCTTGCAAGCTATTCTGAACCGTTGTCTTCCGGATTAGGTTTCTTCTTATTCTTTTTCTTGTCGCGTTTCATTTGTCGAAGGCGTTTATCTCGTTCTTTTTGTGCCTTCTTACGTTGCTTGGGAGTCAAACGAGTCCCGGTGCTTTGTTTTGTCTTTGGCCCACGAGCAGAAGGATCCATCATTTTGGCTTGAAGATCCTGCATTTGCTGCATCCGGTCGCCCGCACCCATGCCAGCCATGCCGGTCATCATCGGCTTCATCATATCGTATTGTTTGACCAACTCACTGACCTGTTTCGGCTGAACACCGGAACCGGCTGCAATCCTTTTTCGCCGACTGACATCGATCAACTTTGGATCTTTGCGTTCGGCGGCGGTCATACTGTCGATCATTCCGACCATTTGACGGATATGCTTGGACGTTTCGCCCGCACCCATCATCTGATTGATTTCTTTCATGTTGGGCATGCCCGGCAGCAAGCCCATCATCTTTTGCATTAGGCCGGGTTTGGCCATTTTTTGCATCTGGTTACGAAAGTCGACCAGAGTGAATTGCCCTTTTTCAAGGGATTCCTGCATCTTTCGCTGTTCTTCTTCATCGAACAACTGCTGGGCTTGGTCCGCCATGGCGGTGATATCGCCAAGTCCCAAAATCCGTCCCGCCATGCCTTCCGGGCGAAAGGGTTCGATGTCTTCGAGATGCTCACCGGTTCCGATGAATCGAATCGGAACGCCCGTTACGTGCTTGACCGAAAGCAGTGCACCACCACGTGCATCGCCGTCGAGCTTCGTCATGATGACGCCGTTTAGCTCAAGTGCGTCATGGAAAGCACCCGCGCTTTTCACAGCGTCTTGACCTGTCATTCCGTCAACGACCAGGAACACATGGTGCGGTTGGACTTCGCGGTCGATCGTTTTGAGCTGGTTCATCAGCTCTTCATCGATCGCCAGTCGACCCGCGGTATCGAGAATCACAACCGGATTGCCGTTGGCTTTGGCTTGAGCCACGGCGGCTTTACAGACTTTTACCGGGTCTTTTTCTTCTTTGTCACTGTATACATCGATGCCCAGCGTATCGCCAAGCACGTGGAGTTGATCGATCGCTGCAGGACGTTGAAGGTCTGCTGCACATAACAATGGTTTGATTTTTGCGTCACGAAGCAATCGTCTGGCGAGCTTGCCGCAGGTCGTCGTTTTACCGGCACCTTGCAAGCCACACATCATAATAATGTTGACTTCTTGATCGAGTTTGATTTCTGGAGTGTCTTCGCCGCCAAGCAATACGATCAGTTCATCGCGAACAACTTTGACCAACTGCTCTGAGGGAGCCAGCGAAAGTAAGACTTTCTCGCCGAGTGCCTGCTCGGTGACTTTGCCCATAAAGGAGCGAATCACATCAATGCTGACGTCGGCTTCGAGAAGCGATGTTTCCACCATCTTCAAACCTTCGCGCATATTGGCTTCGCTTAGTTTGCCTTTGCCGCGAAGCGATTTAAATGCACCTTTGAGGCCGTCTTGGAGTGAGTCGAACATCGTTTGGGTTGGAATGTGGTCGTATGAAAGAAAAGTCCGGCAAGTGGAAGACCGCTGGCCGGACCGAATCGTTGTTGAGCTGGACCCGGAATATTAACGGATTGAACCCAATTTCGTAAGGGCTAATCCACGTTTTGCCGTTGGATTTACAGGGCTTTTGGCGCACGGTAACTGCCTAACTTTGCCTTCCTGCCACCGAGATGGTTCAGCAGAAATTTTCGCCGTTCTTGTCCACAACGCGAACATTCAGCCTTGGTTTTGTTTGTCAAAAATTGAGCGATGTTCGCTGGGGCAAATCAAAAAGCCTTGTTGTTTAGCGTGGGTCAAGTTATTCTCGTTATATCAATAAACATGCCTTGATTAACAGTTTTTCGAGGATTGGCAGTGTTGGTTGACACTTTTATCACACATTTCTGCCAATGGTCGATTCGTTAATCCGTTTTTATCAATCCCTATACAAGTCCATTTCCCAGCGAGCTTTCATATGAGTCGGCAAAAGCATAAGCGAACACGTAAACAAAAGGGCCGTTTTGACTATCAGACGCTTGAGCCAAAGCAATTGCTCTCAGCCAACCTCCCTGGCGCTGAAGTTCAGCCATTTCTTGACCAAATCAGCGCAACCCCGGAATCGGCATTTTTGCTGGACAATGGAAACGATGTTGAGTTTGTATCCCAACGCGAGATAGATGGCACTACGACGGCTCTTTTTCAGCAGTCGATCGACGGGATTGAAGTCTACGATGCCTATTTGACACTGGCACAAAACAGCAGCGGCCATTTTGGTCAGTTGCAAGGAACCAGTTTTGAAAGTCTTAATACTGGCAGCTCAGTTCCGCTGATCGTTAGCTCTTACGCCCAAGAAGTCGCCAACCAGAGTTTTGTAGATCAAGTCCAGAACACGGCCAGCAATTTGACTTGGGTCACCAATGGCAGCGACGCTCAGTTGGCTTGGAATGTTAGTACATTTCTGACGGACAACGAAACTGAAACTGCGGACTTCGTGACACTAATCGATGCGTTCACTGGTGAAGTTTTGAATTCCGAAACTCCGGCCAGCACGAGCCAACTGCTTTATAACCCGTTTACAAAAATTGGGTCTCATGAGCGAATTGTTATCAACGATGAAATTGGCCCCGCTGGATCTCAAGCCTATGCGGAACCTTTTGACGCGATCGTTGCATTGCCTGGTTGCACGGGAGGTTTGGTTTCACCGACTGCCGTTCTTACTGCCCGCCATTGCGGCGTGACCGCGGGAGCCTCTGTTCGATTCGGCCCAGACAGCAGTGCTCCAACTTTCACGGCAACCGTAGCAACATCGACTGATCCGGCAGGTCCTGGAACGTTGCTTGATGGTGGCGATTTTACAATTCTTACCCTGACATCCCCTGTTCCTGAAAGCGTTGCGACTCCGTTGCAGTTGGTTGATTTTACTGATGAGCTTGAAGGCTTGGTTGCAGCGACTGTTGGTTATGGGCTCAACGGTGTTGGTAGTTCAGGCCACGGCGGTACGGCAGACGGAATTCGCTGGGGCGGCGAAAACATCATTGATCTTTATGGTGCTCCTGGCGGCGCGGGTGGCGGTGCAAACATTATCAGTACTGATTTCGACGATGGAACTGCAGCCAGCAATACGCTCGGCGGATTGGGCTCTGACTCAACTCCATTGGAGTTCGAAGCCACAACGGCACCTGGCGACAGTGGTAGTCCGATCTTGATTCAAATCAATGGCGAATGGGTCGTCTCTGGTGTGCTTAGTGGTGGAACAACAAACACAAGTGTTTACGGTGACATCTCATGGTGGACAGGCGTTGCACCTTTCCGAGCGGAAATTGAAGCCGTCGGTGGAGTGTTTGTTCAAGAAGGCAGCGTTGCTCTTGATAGTGACTCATACGTCATTGGCGAGAGCATTGGCGTTGTGGTTGAAGATCCAAGTGCAACCGATGCTGTGACTGCGGTTTTGACTTCGTCGTCTGGCGATGTCGAAGTCCTGACTCTCAATGGTTCAGCTCCTGACTTTGTCGGTAGCATTGCAACTTCGGGTGCACCAGTCAGTTTGAATGACGGAACGCTTCAAGTTTCGTTTGATGACACTGTCACAGTGACTTACGGAACAGCCACAGACTCAGGCATTATCGAAGGCGTCTCAGGAACCAACGGCGATGACATCATCGACGTTTTGGTTGGTAATACTAACGCAACAGTGACGATCAACGGTGATGCATTTACGTTTCCGTTGGGTGACAGTTTTGCAATTGATGCATTGGAAGGAAATGACGTCGTAACGATTCGCGACAGTGCTGCCGATGATTTTGTTGTCATTGGCGACAACGCGGTTAGCTTGGCTGGCCTGTTTAACTTTACCGCAACGAACGTTGAGCAAGTGACTTCGACCAGCGGTGGCGGAAATGATGCTGCTACGCTCACCGGAACGATCGGCCGAGAAATTTTTGAAAGTGCTAACGGCGCGGCGCGTCTGCGAGGTAACGGCTTCAACTATGCTGTAGTCGACTACCAGACAGTCAGGGCGTTCGGTGGTGAAGGCGATGATCGTGCGTCGATCGAAGACACTATCGAAGACGACATCTTCTTTGGCACAACCGTGTTTGCGAACATCCGCAACAGCACCGGTTACTTTGTTAACGTGCGTGACTTTGAAACAGTCGGTGCGTTCTCTCGTGCCGGTGGAAGAGACACAGCGACCGTTGTTGGAACTGCCGGAGATGATTCGCTTTTTGCTGTTCCGGACTTCATCAACTTCACTGCTGAAAATGGCAACCGCGTAAACGCCGCGTTCTTTGATCGAACAGACACTAATGGTGGCGGTGGTCAAGACGTGGCCAACGTTTTCGGAGACGAGAACGATGACACTTATAACTCAAACGCGGCTTTGTTTTCCGCTTACATCTTTGGTGACGGTTACTTTAACCAACTCAATGACTTTTCGACTGTGAACGCGTCGGGTGGTGAAGGCGGTAACGACCGAGCGTTTCTTCGTGACTCACCTGGTGAAGACACACTGCATAGTACGCCAGAATTTACTGTGCTTTCGAGCGAACTTTATCGCACTAGAGCAACCGGGTTCGATAGCGTAACGGCGTTCGGGTCTGCAGGTTTTGACACAGCGACCTTCTTTGATTCGGCTGGTACTGATCGCTACGTCGCACGTGACGACCGAGCGTTCTTGATTGGCGATGGATTCCTGAATGACGTGCGTGGTTTCAACCGAGTCAATGCGTTTAGCACTGGTGGAAACGATGTTGCCGTTCTCTACGGTTCAGACGAAGACGATCGGTTCTTTGGTGGTCGCGGTGAGTCGTACATCTTTGGCTCAACGTTCTTTAACTTGGCATCGAACTTCCGCCAAGTCACTGTTGAATTGGGATCTGGTGGATTCGACACTGGTATCTTCTCAGACTCATCCATCAGCGATACTTTTGTCGGCAACCAATCACGAGCGGTCTTGTTTGGTCAGGACTACTTTATCTTCACAGACCAGCTTGATCGCGTTCGAGCTACTTCTGATGATGGTGGTACTGACAGGCTGACTTCAGCTCAAGTCAGTTACCAGCTGACTTCAGTTGGTGATTGGATTTAAGTTTTCCAGCTAAAGTAAAGACCCAATTCGATGGGTCTTTTATTAAGCAGCCAAAATTTCGAATTTTCACGGCCATTGATTTTCAATGGCCGTTTTTTTGTGATCGCACGTCAATAGTTTCATTGTTGGACGTGACGGTGTTCGGCCACGACGATTGGGCAACACGACGTCGTCGGAGTTGGCGCGTGCCTAGCGTTCCTTTACGTTTCGGGCGAACCCAAACATGGCGATGATCAAAGGGACGCCCGCAATCACAATTGCTCGGCCGGCCATTTTTCCGATGGCGTAACCGATGCGCGATGTGTCAACGTCTCTGCCGACTTGTTCGCCTAGTTTCTTCAATGACTCAGCGGCTTGGATTATGTTGAAGACTTGGACTGCGAAAAGCAAGAATACCAAAGCAATGGTTACCGTTGCGAAAATGGCAGCGACTTTCGAAGCCCAGCCAATGTGAATTCCTTTGGTTAACTCGATAACCGCAACCACGCCACTGGCGATCAGTGAAATGGTTGTTCCCAGTAGCGCCACTAAAACTAAACACAACAACATGAATGCCAATTTTGAGGTCAAACCAATTCCGATGAGGCCGTCGGATTGGCCGATGTTCAAATTGTTGAGCACGGCCAATTTTTGATACTGCTCATACAACGGCGAACCGAATTTGAGCATGATGAGCACCATGAATGGAATGCCGACCAGGCATAGAATCAAAGTCCAAGTCGGACCGGCAACCGAATTGAGATGCTTTTCGTTTTTTCGTCTCGGTCGTTTCTTTTTTTGTGGCGGCGTTCCAGGCAGCGGTAGTCGATTTTGCAAACTCGAATTGTCGATGGGCAATGCGTGTTGCGGCCCGCCAAATTCTGGTAGGTCCGCCAATGGGTTGGGTTGGAAATATCCTGGCGGTTGCTGGCCTGCGTAGTGGGCAGGGGGCTGAGTTGAATAAGGCTGGGCAGGGTAGGGCTGAGTTGGATAAGGCTGAACTGGAAGCTGTCCTGGATAAGGTTGTTGCTGTTGGGGCACCGGCTGAGCGGGAATAGGCTGAGCGGGAACGGGGGCCGCAGATCCGGGGGAGGGCAGGGGAGTTGCCACCGGGACGCCGTCGATGATCTCTTCTTGCGAATCGTCTGGAAGTACGATGGCTGCGACCGGTTTAACTTTGCTTGGATCAAGAACTTGATCTGGCCGAACTGGGGCTGCATCAATTTCTTTGTTTTTGGTTCGCAGCGCCTGTTTTAATTTCTTACGTCGACGAATCTCTTCGGCAACGCCTGGTTGTTTCTCGTGTTTGGGGCCAAGTCGAAAAACGAACCCACATTGGCAGCGGACTTTATGACCGACCATGTTCGATTTGATTCCCGTATGCGCCTTGTCGCATTTGGGACAGGAAAACGAAAGCGATGACATTAATTAACGTTTGGTGTTGCAGTTTTAGCGGGGCTGTTTTGAGCCCGTTGGATGTCGAAGGTAGCTTAGCCAAGCGAAGGTCATTATAGCTTTGAAGAATTTCAATTGTATCTCACGTCGCAAAGTGCGATCAGATTTCGCCTTCGTTAATGTGAATATATAGGGAATCGCGAATTGTTTCCGGTAGAAATTCCACACCAACGATGTGAGCGATTCGATTTCGTCGAATTGTAAAAGTTTCAAAAGGGAGACTTTCGCTAGCTCTGCCATTCGAATTGGCCTGTTTCGATTTCTAACATCCATCTAAAAGAAAATTTCCAGTCCAATTTTTGAACAAGGAGCCAACGATGGCCGGCAATCTACAATCAATGGCAAAGCGTATCTTGTTGATGGCAATAGGATGTTTGTTTGCGTTTGCTTGGGTTCCAAACTCCGTTTCGGCGCAAGATTTTTTACCCGAGAGTTTTTCGCGTGAGCAGTTGATCGAATACGAGCGAAAGCTTAACGCGATTTTGAGAACTCGTCGTGATGAAGAAAGAGAATTTGTCGCGAAAGTGGTCGTGCAAATTCGCGAAGGCAACATTCCTTCGAAATTGGTAAGCACCAGTTTTCAATGGGTGCGCCAAAAGCGGCCAAAAACAAACTATCCGTTTCTTTACTTTGAAAGAGTTTTGAGATTGCAAGCCAATGCAATCAATATCGGCACCGCGGTTCCTCCATTCGATTTCTCGATTTATGGTTCTGCTGGTCAGCGTTTGGCAAGTCAAAATGGCTCGGCCGGACAACAGACGCCGACGCGACGTAACTCGTTCTTCACTGCGGGATCACGACGGCCGTAGGGTTTTGCGGTGTGGGCGGTAATGTGAGTGGCGTGCTATGAGCCGTCACTTGCGTGTCGGAGTGCTGTTGTGCCCTCACTTACGTTTCGGGTTTCTATTGCGCCCTCGCTTACGCGTCGGGTTTCCATTGCGCCTCGCTTACGCGTCGGAGTGCTATTGCGCCCTCACTTACGTGTCGGGTTTCCATTTTTGGCGTTCGTAAAGTACGCGCCATTTGGCGAACTCTGGGTTTATTGGCGTATTCGTGTGCGCATCTACTGTGGCTATTGCCAAACTGCTCTCTAAATCAGATCGCCATCCCGTTGAAGGTGTGGCGGTGGTTGTCTATCTTGATTGCACGGCCAATTTGTTTCCGCAAATTGAAACATCAGTGCCGAAACAAATACCAAAACGGAGAAGCAATCGTGAGTAAATGGCAAGTCGGAGTTTTTACAAGCATTGACGCAGGGCTGGGCGTTGATCTGGACGTGGCCCATGAGCTTGGCATTCCAACCATCCAAATTCACGCACCCCATCAAGGTAACCGAAATCAGGAAACGGCTGACGCAATTTTGGCTCGGCTTGCAAAATACAACATTACAGTAACTGCTGTGTTTGGTGGCTTTGAAGGTGAAAGCTATGCCGACATCCCCACCGTCGTGAATACCGTTGGGCTTATGCCGCCCGAAACCCGTGCAGCGCGGCTGGCGGAAATGAAAGAGATTTCTGACTTTGCAAAAATGATTGGCTGCGACGTAATCGCGTTGCATCTCGGTTTTGTTCCGCACGACGATTCCGATCCGGCTTATGCAGACATCGTTCAAGTCACTCAAGAACTTTGCAATTACGCCGCCAAAAACGGACAGGCTTTGCATCTTGAAACCGGTCAAGAAACAGCACCAGCGTTGGTTAAGTTTATTGATGACACAAAATGCGAGAACCTGTTTGTAAATTTTGATCCCGCCAACATGATTTTGTACGGAGCCGGCGAGCCGATCGAAGCACTTGAGTTGCTTGGCAGTCGTGTCCGTAGCGTTCACTGCAAAGACGCCACTTGGGCCGACAAACCGGGTGAAGAGTGGGGCGAAGAAAAGAAGCTTGGAGATGGCGAAGTTGGAATGAAGCGTTATCTCGAAACGCTGGACAAAATCGGATACCACGGGCCGTTGACGATTGAACGCGAAATCCCGCAGGAACCGGAGCGGCAAAAAGAAGAAATTGGCCACGCGGTAAATTTGCTTAACGAACTAAAAGCGTCAATTTCCTGACCCTGACCCTGGCCTGATCGCTTCACAATCACTTTTTGTTGATCGTCAACAACTAATTCTCAACGCTCTATCTCGCGGCAAGCATAAATGGAGACGCAAAACGAATATAAACTCGGGCGTCTATTAACTGCTGTCGTTGCGGTCGTGTGTACAGTCGTCGGAACCTGGCTGTATTTTGCTTATCCCGATACAGATCACTATTCAGGAATGCTGATCCGAATTGGATTGGTTACTGGTGCGATTTGGCTGGCATTCAAAGAACTTTCAGCATTGCGATCGCGCGTACCAACCGCGATCCTTGGATTGGGACTGCTGGGCTTGGGCGTCATGGCCGCACGTCCGAAGATGGGAAGCGTCGTCATCGGATTGTTGACGATAACAATCGGAGTTTCCGCAACGTTGAAATGGATGGCTAAGGTTGCCGACAATGCGCCAAAGAGAACCAAGAGAAAAAAGTAGTGCTGCTTGCTTGCTTTGAAGTTGGTTCTTTTGATAAAGGTTGATTGAGCTGAGGGTGAAGTCGTCGAGACATCTGTTTTTTTGAGTGTGACCAAACTCAGTATTTGCGAGATGGGGAATTAATAAATTTTGCCACTTTGCATCAATTTGGATTAAATCTCAAGATTTTCTGTAATCAATCCGTTGGTTGCAACTCGACGCCAGAGTTGAGATGCATTCTCTTCCCTAACTTGTCTTCACTGCTTGCTTGGAACAAAAACAAATATCGCCATTTGCCAAGCGACATGTTTTTTCTCAAGCTAAAGTCCTTTAAAATTCGTGCGACTTTAAAAGTCACTTTTCAAACTTTTCAAACTTTTCACTTCAAAATGCGTGCGCCTAAACGCACCAGAAATGACAGTAGTCTTTCGATTATCAATGGTAGGTATCAACCATTGGATTTAGTGGCGAAGCTCGATTCACATCGGATCTCACTCGATGAATGCATCTTCTTAACAGAAACTCCTCTTAGCATTTCACTTGAATAATATGGCAGAAACCAAAACTCGGCGAGACACAAAACATCGGCGGCAGCGTTCGGCTTACCCTGAACAAATTGGGATTTGGGAATGGGACTTGGCGAACGATTCGGTTTACTACTCGGCCGGCTGGCAAAAATTGCGTGGCTGTGATGCCGAAGAGTTAAAATTGATAACCGACGTTGGGAACCAATGGGTTCACCCAGATGATAAAGCGAAACGGAAAGAGTTGCATGCGGCCTTGCGAGCGGGTGAAATCGAGCAGGCTGAAATCGAACATCGTGTGAAAGTCAGCAATGGATCCTGGCGCAATGTTGTTGAATGGATCCATGCCATTGGTGACAACAAAGGCGTTCCTATTCGGCTTGTTGGCTGTGAGCTTGATTTGTCAAACAGTCCCGACTCGCAGAAGGAAAAGCATCAGGGAAACGGTCGTCCAACCTATGAAGTCGACCGCCTGCCCATTGCGGTTTCTCGTTTGGAGAATGATCGCTGTGGTAACGTCAACGAGCACATCAGCCGATTGACTGGACAGCCTTTGGATTCGGCACTTGGCCGCGATTGGATTGAAAGTATCCACCCAGAGGATCAGAAAAAGCTCCAGAATAAAATCGCGAACTTTGCTAACGACCCGAAACAGATGGTTTTGGATGCGCACGAAACAAGACAAGTTCAATCCGATGGCTCGACGCGTTGGGTACAGTGCCATCTTACCAAGGAAATAAACGATGACGGAAATGTCACTGGATACTATGGAACACTCAGCAATATTGATCGAGTGAAACGGGCAGAAACCGAACTCAGAGAGCTCAATCAACGACTGCACAAAGTGCTGGACTACAGCTCCATCGGAATTTGGGAGTGGGACTGGAAGCGCGAGCGACTTGTCTGGGATCAGACAATGCACGAGATCTATGGCGTTGATGTTAAGGATTTTCATGGCAGCTATCGAGACTGGTCCGACCGGATTCATCCCGATGACATTGAGCGGGTACTGGCGGAAGATCAATGCCGTTCACCAACCAACCAGCAGTTTGCACAGGAATTCCGAATCGTTCGCCCCAATGGAGAAGTACGACATATTTACTCTAACGCATGCAATGAATTGAACGAGTTCGGCAAACCTGTGCGAACGACTGGTGTCAACTTGGACATTACTGAGCGGCGCGAAACAGAATTCGCACTTTTGGAAAGTGAAAGCAAGCTTCGACGCATTACCAAACATATTCCCGGCATGGTCTATCGCTATTTTTTGGATGCAGACGGAAATAGCGGCTGGAGTTATGTCAGCCCTCAGGTTCACGAACTATTTGGTATCGAAACCTCAGAACTAATGGAAAGAAAAGAGCTGCTTTGGCAATTGATTGATGACGAAGATATGAATCGGCTTGGTCAGAGGATGCATGAATCGGCGATAGACCTTACGCGCTTTGTGGAGGAATTTCGAATTACGACAGACCAAAGTACTCGTTGGTTTCAGTCAATAAGCCAGCCGCAAAAAACAGACAATGGCTGTTTTTATTGGGACGGCGTCATCCTTGAGATCACCGATAGGAAAACAGCCGAAATCGAATTACAAGAAGCAAAGCACAAATTGGAACGGATCACCGAAAACGTTCCAGGCATGATATTTCGACAAGTGTACCCTCAAGGCGGCGGCCATATCGCTACGTTCATTAGTTCGAAAAGCACTGAGATGTTCGGGGTCGCACCGCAAGACGGTCTTGCTGATAGTTCGAAACTATGGCAGTGGATCCATCCGGAAGATCTCGAGTTTCTCAAAACAAAAATAAGGTCATCTGTCGGGAACCTCGAACCACTAAATGCGGAATATAGAGTGACGCCCCCCGACAATAGCACTCGATGGTATCACGTAACCGGTCAACCGGAACAGTTAGAAAACGGAGACGTCACGCTGGACGGTGTTGTGCTTGACGTAACGGATCGAAAAGATATGGAGCTGGCCAATGACGTGTTGGCAAAAGCAACGAGAACCAAAGATGAATTTCTGGCTAACATGAGCCACGAACTACGTACTCCATTGACGGCAATCCTGGCGATGGCAGATGGACTAAAGGCAGGAATGTTCGGCAAGGTAACGCCCAAGCAACTGGAAAGCTTAATGATCGTTGAGCAGAGCGGAGTACATCTCCTGGATCTGATCAATGAACTGTTGGACTTGGCAAAAATTGAATCGGGCCAGACAGAATTGGATTTCGCAGCCGTCAATTTGTCAAAGCTGTGTGAATCATGCTTAAACTTTGTTACCCAACAAGCGGAACAAAAACAAATTGAACTTTCACTGAATGTTCCGTGGAATCTTCCGCAACTCGAAGCCGACGAGAAAAGAATTCGCCAAGTGTTGATTAATCTCTTGAGCAATGCGGTTAAGTTTACGACGGCGGGCGGTCAGGTAAAACTCAAAATCCAAACTTTGCCGACAACTGACCTGAATTCCGAGACATTGCGCATTTCAGTTTCCGATACCGGGATTGGTATCAAAGCCGACCAACTGGAGTCGCTGTTTGATCCATTTGTTCAAGTCGACAGTTCGTTGACTCGTCAGCATGGGGGAACTGGCCTCGGGCTTTCACTTGCCAAACAGTACGTTGAACTTCATGAAGGCAAGATTCATGTGACTAGCGAGCCCGGAAAAGGAAGCTGCTTTATTGTTGATTTACCTTTTCGCAAACCACATTCGGGTCAAGTGAAATCCAATCTACTGGAAACAGTCCAACGACGAAGCGTTCGTGAACAGCGTCTTGGCCCTGAAACGTCTACAATGTCTGACGACGATCGACCACTGATCTTATTGGCCGAAGACAACGTTGATATCGCGCTGGCGTTGATCCCAATTCTGGAATACTCGGGATTTAACGTCTTACACGCTACCAATGGAAAAGCTGCCATTCAGTCGGTGCGCGAGCACTCTCCTGATTTGATTTTGATGGACGTTCAAATGCCAGAAGTCGATGGTCTTGAAGCCACTCGTCAGATTCGCGAAATCCCGGAATTTCGACTGTTGCCAATCATTGCAATTTCGGGGTTTGCCAGAGCCGCGGACGCTCAAAAATGCACCCAAGCCGGCATGGATCTTTTCATGGCCAAGCCACTTCGCATCAAGGAGTTGGTTTTGAATATTAAAGGACTACTGAGCCAACGCAAAGCCGCCAAATCGTAAGACAGCCGGCTGCAATAAGGATTAGTAAAAGATTGGCTTACTCGTTTTGGCTATCTGGTTTCGCAGGCTTAATCAGATTTATCTTTTTTGCCTTTAGATTCTTCGTCCTGTTTTTCTTTGTCTTCTTCTGTTTCTTCGGCTGCATCCTTTTCCTCATCGACTTCTTTGACTCTTCCTATAAACGGAAGTCGCTTTCTGGTTTTATCCGCTCTTGGTTTGCCATTAACTCGAAAGATGAAGCTCAATTTATTCTTGACCTTGCCAGCAGAGGCTGTTGGCAATAGCCGGAAATTCATATTGTAAACCTTGGCTTCGTTGACATCAGTTGGCTTTCCGGCCTTTACTCGCACGTGTTTGTATTTGCACTCCACATCAGCCAAACCGAGTCCAGAGCTGTTGGCGATACTCACTTTAACCGTCGCGGTTGCTTCCTCGCCAATCGTCACATCACCGAAATCAATTTCTTCGGGCTCAAAGACAACCAGGCTGGACTTGCCCTTAACCTCAATCTTGTGGACACCCTTTTTCTTTCCCGCCACTGATACCGTTACGACCGATTTTCGAATGCCTCGGCGATTTGAAAGCGGAGCAAACTTGCAGGTCAATTCAGCCGTTTCGCCTGGGCCAATCGACTCAGCAGAAAGTTCAACCGAAAAATTTCCTGCTGAAACAGAAGCCTCAAGCTCCAACGTTTCTTCTCCATCGTTGGAGATCGTAAATTGTTTTTCCGCAACCGTGTCGGCAAGGACATTGCCAAAATCAAACTCCGACATCTCAAACATGGTACTTGGCCATGTTTGCTTTTCCGTTTGAGCGACGGAATTTTGAGTAGCGCCACAAAGAAATAATGCGGGCAGTGAGACTAGCAAACAGATTCGTATTGAAAGCACGAAATTCATAAACGACACTCAGATCAGAGGACCAATTTTTTACGACAAAGCTAATCGTAACTAAAAACGCAGCTTTCAACAAACTTGGAATTCAAGCAACAAAAAGCTGCCCAACGTTATTGGAACGCACGGGCGTTTTCAAAACGAACGTCTAACCGACGCTGGCCATTGGCTTTTTTTCGCGAATTTTCAAGTGCCGTTTCGAAGTACGCATCAACAACGCCACAATCGACGAGGCTCGCAATCGTTTTTCCTTGCTCAACCTCGACTGACTTTAGCAACACGACTTCGCAAGCCTCTATTTCTCCAGCTAAAGCCACTGCAATCGAATCGCTGGTCACATCCCAGGTGCGAGGAAGACAGGAATTGCTTCGCAGCCAATTGGAACAATCAAAAAGGATATTCGAACCTTGATGCGACTCTTTAATGGATGTTTCACGCAGTGTTCGTTTTAGCACTTTAAGTTCATTCACCAATATCCAATCAGGAAACTGGAATTGCCGAATCGATTTTACATTGGACGACATGATTTTGATTGCGGCCCAATGCATTGATTCCTGATCGGCCAAACTCTCGCAAACATTTTCTCGAATTGCATCCACTGCCTTTCCGCCTCCAACAATCCAAACGGTTGGCATTGGGCCTTGGGAATTCAACCACGACGAGAGGCGAGTTGATAGATCAGGAAGGTTCAGCAGACTTCCTCCGATTTTTACCACGCGAGTATTGTGGCAAGGGTTGACGCTAACTCTTGCGGAGTTGTCTTTCATTGCTGGCTGAAAGTTAGTCATCAACGGCTCCCGAAACAATCAATTGTTCCTGGCAACGTTTAGCGACAGCCAATGCCGCAACCGTTTGGTTGACTGTTTCGTCTGCAGAAAAAGGAACCAGCTCAGGGACGTTTGAGTTTCCGATTTCATTTAAAGCGGACTTGATCACATCGGGAACCAACCACGCTCCACCCCCAAACGTTTTAAAGACTAAAGGCAGTTCATCGTTCTGGTTCAACACGACTTGTAAACTTTTTGATAGCTTTTTAATGAGCGATTGTTTTGTTTGGATCGCAATTGAATCAATCTGTTGGTTCGAAAGATCGCGGCGATCTGCACAAACCATCCGCGCCAAACGCTGTCCAGAATTTTCCCTTGTCGCCGAACGTCCATCGGCTGTGGCAAAGCAATTTGCGTCTTCTTCGACATCGCCTAACCAGATAAAAGCATCGAGCGTCGTTGCAAAAAGTTCTCTTGCGATCGACGCCGTTCCAAAATCGAATTGCACGGAATCAAGTAAGCCACAAATCGGCGTGCGCTCAACGCCGGCATAAAAAAGTTGGCCATTGGTCAATCGCTCAACGTCCGTTTGATTTTGATTTACTGGCTGCCCGTTAAGCACTGGAATAATATCGGTTGTTGTTGACCCAATATCAAAAACGAATCCCGAACGATGCAAACACTCATTGGGTTGGCAATTTGAAAAAGCCAACCAAGCGGTCGCATGCCAATTCGAAGCCGCGATCAGTTCCCACTGCGTGATCGCGGTTTGAGCATCACACAACGTGCCGTCAGTTCGATAAAACAACGGCGGTTGATGCTGCGCAAAAGTCCGCACGACACTTTCGACAACAAAACGAACGCCTTCAGGTTTGGTTTCAAAACAGTCGGCCAACTCGGCGGTCATCGTTACACCAATGTGCGAACCGGGCGAAAGTGAATTTGCTAGTTCGGTAAGAATCGCGTCCAAGCCATCTTTGTTTTTCCAAATTGGAAATTGAATTTGCTTAACCAACCCGTCGCATGAAGCAAATTTAATATTTGCTCCGCCGATATCGAGCCCTGCAAAAACTTTTCCTGAACCCGCCATCAATCAACGACCTCCGCGAGGGCAGATTTAATATCTGAGAATTGAAATTGAAAACCGCCGGCCAACGCGGCAGCAGGAACAACTCGTTGAGAGAAAAACAAACTATTGGCAAATTCACCAAGCACCAAACGCAAACCAAATTTTGGTGCGGGTAGAAAAGCCGGACGTCCAACGGCTTTGGCAAGAGCTTTCGTTAACTCGGAATTGCGAACGGGATTAGGTGCCGTTGCGTTCACTGCGCCACTTACTGATTCGTTTTCGATCGCCCAGCAGATCATTGCGAGCAGATCATCAAGGTGAATCCAAGCCATCCATTGTTTTCCACTTCCAAGGTTGCCACCCAGGCACCAACGAAACAATGGAACCATCTTTTCCATCGCGCCTCCCTCAGCGCCTAACACAATTCCAATTCTCAAGTTAACCACGCGAACGCCATGTTGAGTCAGCCGATTGGCTTCTTCTTCCCACTCTTGGCAAACGTCGGTTAGGAATCCGGAGCCGTGTTGATGATTTTCTTCCACGATTGATTCGCCACTGTCGCCGTAGATGCCAATTGCGGATGCCGACACCATGACTTTGGGCAATGTTCCCGATTCAATTAGTGCGTCGACCAAATGCCTGGTTCCATTAACGCGGCTTTCTCGAATTCGTTTTTTTCGTTCGTCCGACCATCGACCGTCAGCAATCGACTCGCCCATCATGTTGATGACCGAGTCGAATTTGAAATCGCTTGGGATCTGCAGCCCCTCAGAAGCAGGGTCGCGCCACTCAATTACTTTTAAATTGGGATTCCCGAGTTTGTCCTGTGCTCGTTTTGCGTTTCGTGACGTGACAACCACATCTTCCAGACGTTTGATCAATTCGCGTCCGACGAATCCGGTTCCACCAGTTAATAGAGTAGCCATTTGAGTTGAGGTGCTCGGTCGTAGTTTGTTTAGTTAATAAGTATGGGTTTTTGGTTTGCGAAAAATCGAATACGAATTGGCAACCGCGTTTAGGGCAACTGGTGCCCGTAGACAACTGCTGAGTTGACGAAAGTCAAGACTTTGGGGGTGCAAAATGAACTTGCAGATTCAAACTCTCGACGAATTCCTCAGTTGGGCTCGGTCTGTGTATCGTGTCACCAAACTTACCGATTCGCCAGCCCGCTTAATAAAACGACCAAGTCAAGTATCGAATTAATTGAATCAAACGAAACAAGATTCGGCTTATGCGGTTTGAATTTCTACTCAATCGAAGCGTTTGTCATTTGAAACCCGCATCATGCGGTGATACGCTGGAAGATTGAGATTTTGGCTTGAATTTCCCGCTGGACACTTTGCAAGGACCAAGAACTGGTGTCTGTGTCTGGAAATAACCGCAAAAGAAGCCGTTTCCAAACTTTAATCCGATGGAGTTGTTTCATGTTCTCTTGTTTCCGTCTTTTTTCGATTGCCACATTGCTGTTGGTATCACTCGCTTGTTTTAGTCCCAACACGTTGGCACAAGACGAACCGAAAGACCCTCCGTCCGCAGAAAACGCACCCGAAAGGCAAGCCCGACCCTCTGGCGAAGCACGACGAGGACAACAACGACGCGGCGATGGTGCTCGACGAGGCGCTGGCGGACGTCAACGGGGACAGCGAACACGACCTAACCGACCAGCTCGACCTCCAGGCGCCGGCCAAGCTCCTGCTAGATCAGGAAACAACCAACAAGGCAGAAGAGCTCCTGGTGCTAGATCAGGAAATGCCCAACAAGGCAGAAGAGCTCCTGCGAGAACGGCGCCTTCTTTGCCTTCTAGCATGGCGAATCAAGTGACTTGGCGCTCGATCGGCCCAGCCAACATGGGTGGACGGATCACTTCGATTGCAGTTTACGAAAAAGACCCGTGTATCTGGTGGTGTGCATCGGCTTCTGGTGGTTTGCTTAAAACAACCAACAACGGAATCAATTTTGAGCATCAATTCGACGACCAAGCAACCGTTTCAATCGGCGACGTTCAAGTATCTCAATCCAACAAAGACATCGTTTGGGTCGGAACTGGCGAGAACAACCCGCGTAACAGTGTTTCTTGGGGCGATGGCGTCTACAAATCGACTGATGGCGGTAAAACCTGGAAAAACATGGGCTTGAAAAAGACCTTCCAAACTGGCGGAATTGCAATCCATCCGACGAATCCAGATATCGTTTGGGTTGGAAGTCTCGGACGACTTTGGGGACCTAACCCTGAGCGTGGCTTGTTCAAAACAACCGACGGTGGCGAGACTTGGAAAAAAATCCTTTACGTAAACGACGTGACCGGCGTTATTGACGTACGACTTAACCCGAAAAATCCGGATGAACTGCTCGTCGCGACTTATGAGCGAAAGCGAGACGGTTTTGATGGCAACGACCCAGTAAAACGTTTTGGCGAAGGGTCCGGAATTTACAAATCAACCAATGGTGGCGAGTCATTTAAGAAAATCACCAAAGGTCTTCCATCGTGCAAGCTTGGCCGAATCGGATTGGAATATTTTGAAAAGGATCCGAAGTACGTTTATGCCGTGATTGAATCAGAAAAAATCGGCAAAGAACCAGAAAACTATGCTTTCATGGGCTTGAGGTCTACTGATGCAGAAGTTGGCGCGAAAATTACCCAAATCACAAAGGGAAAAGCGGCCGAAAAAGCTGGACTAAAAGTTGACGATATCATCGTCTCGGTCGACAAATCGATCGTTACTTCCAATCGTGACATGCAGAAAGAGTTTCACAAGCATCTAGCTGGCGAAAAAGTAAAAGTCGTTGTTTCGAGAGACCGCAAATTGGTTGATTTGGAAATGACGCTTGACGCAAAAGAGCCACCGAGACGTGGCCGAGGACGAAGCGATTTCACAGGAACACTTGGCGGACAGGCCACCAATCTTCAAGACACTCAGGGCCCTGATGGGCATGAGTATGGTGGAATTTACATGTCCAAAGACGGTGGCGAATCGTGGAAGAGAATCAACTCGCTTAATCCACGACCGATGTATTACAGCCACATTCAAGTCGACCCGCTTGATCGAAACAATATTTATCTTTGTGGAACAAGTCTTTATCGCTCCAAAGATGGCGGAAAAACTTTCACCGGTGACGGCGGAAGCGACGGTATTCACGTAGACCACCACGCGATTTGGATCGACAAACGCGACCCGCGCCACATCATTCTCGGCAACGATGGCGGTATTCATGTTTCGTACGATGCGATGGAACACTGGGATCACTTGAATCATGTCGCGATTGGGCAATTTTATCACGTCGGCATCGATTCGAACCTTGATTACAAAGTCTACGGCGGACTTCAGGACAACGGCAGTTGGGGCGGTCCAGCTCGAAGCGAACAAGGCTCTGGCCCAGTCAATTCAGATTGGATGCGAGTCGGCGGTGGCGATGGATTTATCACTTTGGTGGATCCGGACGACCCAGAACAGATCTATTTCGAAAGCCAAAACGGTGGCATGGGCAGTATCCATCTTGGAACTGGCGCCCGCGGCTTTGTTAATCGGGCACGAGAACGAGGGATTGCCCGACCTCGCTTTAACTGGAAAACTCCGTTTCTACTTTCTCCACATAATTCAAAAATACATTACAGCGCGGGCAACTATGTGTTCCGTTCGTATAACAAAGGCCGAAATGCACAGCGAATTTCGCCTGAGATCACCAACCATGTCGACAAAGGTGCCGCCAGTGCGCTGAGCGAATCAGCCGTTACGCCGGGAGTGCTTTACGTCGGCACAACGGATGGTGCTTTGTTTGTATCCAGAAACGGCGGAGGCGATTGGCAGCCGTTGTTTTACACCCCTGTTGAACCAGAAAAGAAAGAAGAAGCCAAAACGGAAAAACCCGATGGCAAAACTTCAGATGAAAAGAAAACTGACGCAAAGAAAACTGAAAAAGGCGATTCAAACGATCCGATTTCTGGAAATTGGAGCGGTCTCTACTTAGACGATCGTATTTCCGGTCGACGAGCCGAATTCGAGTTCACTTTGAAATTGTCTGGCAACAAAATCACTGGTGAACTCGAAGGCCGAAATGGCTCTCAAGAAATTTCCAATGGCAAATACAGTGCAGAGTCAAGTGAGGTTTCTTTTGACGTTGAATCCGACCGATTTACTCGTCAGTTTTCCGGCACCCTCAAAGACGGGAAAATGACTGGCGAAATGGATACCGGACGATTCCAAATGGAATTCGAAGCCGAAAAATCCAAAGACGACCCGCAAACACAGCTTCAACGTAGTTTGCTCGACTTGGTAAATCTTTCTGTTGGCAAAAGTCTTACTTCCAAAGTTTCTTTTGTTCGAAGCGTTGGGCAAGTTGATGATCCAATCTCTGGCGAATGGAAAGCCGTTGTTGAAAACGAAAACTTACCCGGCGGACGAATTGAGTTCACAATCGAACTCAAAATGGATGACGAGAAAAAGCTTTCTGGGCAAATTGTTTCACCGCGAGGCGATTCTGAAATCAATGAAGGCAAATTCGATTCGGAAAAAAACAAGATTGAATTTTCGGCCAGCAACGAGTCGTTTGACTTTGACTTTGAAGCAGACGTTTCTGGTAAAGAAATGACCGGAGTGATGACGATCGGTGACGGCGCAATGGAAGCCGATTTCACGGCGGAAAAACTTAAATCTGATGACGATGAATCAGACGCAAGTGATTCAAAATCTGAAGAACAAGGATCATCATCCGACGAATCCAAAAAATCAGCAGATAAAGCTGCAATGGATGACCCGAAAGACGAAAAATCGTCCGACAAAAAATCAGATGATAAAGAGAAGGCTGATGATGGATTCACTGGAAAATGGTCCGGCGAAATCACAGGCGGAGCCAATCAGGACGTCACGATGGAATTGAAACGCAATTCCGACAAATCTTTTTCTGGCGTATTCACAGGTACAAGAAACCATCCAATCGAAAGCGGAAAATATGATCCAGAAACCAAAGAGTTGATCATTAACGCCGCGTCAGCGCAATTGACGTTAGAGTTCAAAGGCAAAATTGAAAACGGCGTCTACGAAGGCGACTTGGATCTCAACGAAGGCCAGACGTCGATGAAATTTACGCTTAAGAAAATGTCTGATGACGAAGCGAAAAAGACAGCGACAACAGCGACAACACAAGCTTCGACTTCGGGACGATTTAAATTTCCCGACCAACCAAGTGGAGAAAAATCGCTTAGCAAGTTGATGCCTGGTCCTCGCTGGGTCAGTTCACTTGAGGCTTCAAAATTCGTAGCAGCTCGTTGTTATGCGACTTTCGATGGTCACCGTAGCGATGATGACGGAGTTTATGTTTTTGTCACCAACGATTACGGGCAGACATGGGAATCGTTAAAAAACAACTTGCCTGACAACGCCGGATCAGCTCGCGTGATTCGCGAGGATGTAAAGAACCGTAACCTCTTGTTTTTGGGTTGTGAATTTTCGTCTTGGTATTCAATTGATGCCGGCGAATCTTGGACACGAATTCGAGGCGGACTTCCAACAGTGTCCGTGCATGAATTTGCTATTCACCCTACCGGCAACGATGTTGTTGCGGGAACACACGGAAGAAGCCTTTGGGTAGCAGATGTTTCGATCCTTCGTCAACTCTCCAAGGACTCATTGGCACAATCGGAAAAACTGTACCAAGCCAAGGATGCCATTCGATTCCAATCGAAACCATCGCGTGGAAACAGTGGAACCCGAAGATTTGTGGGCACCAACCCGAACAATGGCACCACAATCGCGTACTCTCTGGGAGCAAACGCACGACAAGTCGAATTGATGATCTTTGATATCAACGGCGACATCGTGAAAACATTTGAAACCAGTAACCGCAGAGGCCTTCACGTATTTCCTTGGAATTTGACCTTGGATTCCGCTGGGCCGACTGGGCGGAGAGCCCGTCGCCGTTCAGTTCCGTCTGGAGAATATCAGGTGCGGCTGAAAGTAGATGGTCGGATTCATCAGTCTAAGCTGAAAATCCTAGTTGACCCTCGACTGTCCAGTAGTGCTCAGGCGGAAGTCGAGAAGGAAATTTTAGCCGAGGAAATGCGGGAATTTTTCGATTCTAACGGTGATGAATAACAAATTCATGGCTGCAAATTCGGTACTACCGGCGTAGTTTAGTTTGACGCAAGTTTATCAAAAAAAAGGCTGATAACTGCTGGTAAATGAAGTGTGGCGAGTTAAGTTAGGTAGGACGAATGAAGTCTTAGGACTCCGTAAAGAAATTGGTCTGTTCTCATTTCCCAAAAAACATTGAGTTTGAGTGATTGACAGCTATTTCTGGAGAGCTAAAATGCCCAACCTACGTGTAAAATAGCGTTGTTTGTGGCAATAGTTTCATAAGTCTGCGTCTATCTTGTTATTTTCAACTTTGAAGTTTTGAGTGCACAGTGTTGTGCATTCGTCAGATTGAAACAATTTTTTCGAGTCTCGTTCTGAGGAGGACCCTTTTATGTCGCAACGTTTGTTGGGCATGTTGGTAGCTGTGATGTTCGCTGTTGCGACCCCATACGCCAACGCTGGAACCCAGTGTGGATGTGGTCAAGTGGCCAGTCCATGTGGTGATTGCTACGGAAGTTCCGTAGTTGACCCGTATTCTACGGGTGGTTTTTATCAAGGTGGTATTGTCAATGGCGGAATGGCCAGTGGCGGTATCGTTGATGGTGGTATGATCGGTGGCGGAATGGCCAGTGGTGGTATCGTTGATGGCGGCATGATCGGTGGCAGCGGAAGCGTCAACGGTGGTATTGTCAGTGGTGGCATTGTTGATGGCGGTATGGGCTTAGGTGCCGGTGCTGTTGTTGGTGGTGGTGCTGTTGTTGGTGGTGGTTGTTGTGGTCAGTCAGTTCGTTACGAAACTCGTACGATCTACGAAAGCCAAATGACAACTCAAATGCGTACTGTTACTCGTACTCGTATGCGTAGCGAAACTCGTACTCGTAACTACACAGTTATGGTTCAGGTTCCAACGACTCAGACTCAGAACTACACAGTAATGGTTCCTGAGACTCGTCAGCGTACAGAGAACTTCACAGTTCAAGTTCCTTACACTGAGAACGTTACTCAGTCGTACCAGGTACAAGTTCCTGTTCAGCAGACTCGTCAAGAAACGTATCAAGTAAGCGTTCCTTACACAGAGCAGCAGACACAGAACTACACAGTAATGGTTCCTTACACAGAAAACGTTACACAGACTTACACTGTAAACGTTCCTGTTCAGGAAATGACAACTCAGAACTACACAGTTCAAGTTCCTTACACTGAGAACACAACTCAGTCGTACGTTGTTAGCGTTCCTTACACAGAGAACGTTCAGCAGTCTTTCCAGGTTAGCGTTCCTTACACAGAGAACGTTACTCAGACTTACACTGTTCAAGTTCCTGTTCAGGAAATGACAACTCAGAACTACCAAGTAAGCGTTCCTTACACAGAGAACGTAACTCAGAACTACACAGTTCAAGTTCCTGTTACTTCACAAGTTCAGCAGTCTTTCCAAGTCAGCGTTCCTTACACAGAGAACGTTTCACAGACTTACACTGTAAACGTTCCTTACACAGAGAACGTTACTTCGAACTACACAGTTCAAGTTCCTTACACTGAGAACACAACTCAGTCTTTCCAAGTTTCAGTTCCTTACACTGATCAAGTCGCTCAGAACTACACAGTTCAGGTTCCTGTAACAGTTCAAGTCCCACAGACTTACACTGTCAACGTTCCTACGACTCAGCAGCGAACTGCAACACGTATGGTTTGTCAGCCTTACCAAGTGACTAAGTACCGCACGGTTTGCCGTGACGCAGGTAGCTGGCAAACAGTTACCAACGTTGTTCCTGTCAACAATGGCGCTTCTTATGGTGGCGGCGGAGTTGTATACGGTGGCGGCGGCGGATTCGGTGGCGGCGGTGGTCTTCTTGGTGGCGGCGGTTGTGGCCTTCTAGGTGGCGGCGGTTGCTTCGCTCGTTCTAGCTGTGGATCTTCTAGCTGCGGAAGCTGCGGAAGTTGTGGCGGCGGATGTGCTGGTGGTTGCGGCGGTGGTTTCGGTGGCGGCGGTTTCGGTGGCGGAATCGTTGGATCTGGAATGGGTAGCTTTGGTGGCGGCGCTGTCGCTATGGGTGGCGGCGGCTGTGGCTGTGGTCCTTCATACCAGACTGTTCAGTCTCGCGTTTGGGTTCCAAACCGAGTTCAGCAGCAGGTGCCTTACACAGTAACTATGAATCGTCAAGTTGCACAAAACTACACATACAATGTGACAGTTAACGTGCCACAAACACGAACACGCATGGTTGCTCAGACTACTTACCAAAACCAAACGAAAACTCGTATGGTTGCTGTTCAGCGTACTCGCATGGAAACACGTACTCGCACAGTTCCTGTTCAGCGTATGCGAACAGAAACTCGTACTCGTACGACTCCTGTAACACGTATGCGTACAGAAACTAAAGTACGTCAAGTTCCAGTTACACGCACTCGCATGGAAACACGCACACGCATGGTTCCTGTGACTCGCATGACAACTGAAACTAAGACTCGTACTGTTCCTGTTCAGCGCACACGCGTTGAAACACGTACACGTCAAGTTCCTGTTACTCGTATGACTACACAGACCAAGACACGTCAAGTTCCAGTTCAGCGTACTCGCATGGAAACACGTACTCGTATGGTTCCTGTTACTCGTACTCGTCAGGAAACTAAGACACGTACAGTTCCTGTTCAGCGTATGCGTACAGAAACACGTACACGTCAAGTCCCTGTCACTCGTATGACAACACAGACTAAGACACGTACTGTTCCTGTTCAGCGTCAGCGTGCAGAAACTAAGACACGTACTTTCAACGTGACTCGAACTCGTATGGAAACTAAAACTCGTACAGTTCCTTTCACAACAATGACTACTGAGACTAAGACTCGTACAGTTCCTGTTCAGCGTATGCGAACAGAAACACGTACTCGCACAGTTCCTTACACAGTTCAAGTCCCACAGACTCGTACTCGTCAGGTTACTGTTATGACTCAGCAGCCACGTCAGCAAACTCAGAACTACACTGTTCAAGTTCCTGAAACTTACACAGAGCAAGTTCCTTACCAAGTTTGTACTCGTGTTCCTAAAACTATCTCAGTTCCAGTAATCACAAACAACGGTTGTGGTGCTGGTGCAGCTATCGGTGGCACTGTCATCTCTGGCGACATGGGTGGTTCAGTCATCTCTGGTGGCTTCGGTGGAACAGTTATTGATGGTGGCATGGGCGGTTCAGTTATCGGTGGCGGTTCAGTTATCAGCGGTGGAATCATCGACGGTGGCATGGGCGTTGGCGGTGGAACAATCATCAACGGTGGCGGAGTTATCAATGGTGGCGGTGTCATCAACGGTGGCGGAGTCATCGACGGTGGTGCTGGTTCAGGCATCATCTACGAAGGTACTAGCTACGGTGGTGGCGCTGGGTTTGGTGGCGGAAGCTACACAAGCACTGGTGGCGGCTGTGGTCTTGGACGTCGTGTTGGTGGTTGCGGCGGCGGATGCCGTATCCTTAGCGGTTGCCGTCTTGGTAGCCGACGTAGCCGATGTGGTTGCAACTAAGCTCCCTAACATCAATACCAATTGATTAAGTAAACCAAGGCGTGTCGCTTCTGCGACACGCCTTTTTTTATGCGCTACTGGCGGGACGACGGGGTAGAGCCGAGTTGGATACAACTTTTTACAAACTAGATCAGTGGTTTGATCGCCCGTTAGAGTTGCTGCATTTCCAACCCGATAAAGGTTGGACGATCGCTCAAGTGCTAGAGCACATCCATTTGACGAACCACTTTTTGTTGCTGACGCTGAGCAAGCAAGCCACACGAGCAGTTGAGCGTGCCAACCGTGGTGACACCATTCCGCAAGAGCCCTCCGATTTGGAGGCACTTAACGAGATCGGCATTCGCGGCAGTTTTAATTGGGAACGCCCCGAGCACATGGAGCCGACGGGTGACGGATCGCTTTCGGAAATACGGCAACGTCTGCGCGAACAAAAAGAAACGTGTTTGAAATTGCTTGAGCGCTTGGATAATGGAGTCGGCAGGTTGGTTGAAATAACCATGAGCGTCAATCAGCTTGGGAAAATTGACCTCAAACAGTGGGCCTATTTTCTCGTCCAGCACGCTCGTCGGCACCTTGATCAGCTCGCCGAAATCGAAAATTCGGCAACTCGGAATTGAATTCCTGGGAAGCAAAGGCTGAAACAAGATGCTGGTTTGGTATGATTCTTGAAAACTTGCCAAGAGATGGTCCGCTGGAGGATCCATGCTCATTGGAGAATCACGGCGCAATCTCTCATTCAATGAAACACAATCGGAGGGTTGGTCTTGAAAAGTGAATCAGTTGAGTTCATATCAACGGAGCTTGCAAAAATCGGATTAGATTTTTCCTCTGATATTCCAGATATGGTTCAAACTCTAATTGACCAGTTGGATCCGCGTGGCATGGAATACTATTCGTTACTGGGAGCTAACAGGCTCTTGGTGATAAATGAGGCGCGCCGAGGAAAGAGCCTAAACGAGTTTGAACTCTCGCTCCGAATCGCAATCAATTCGGCTTGGGATGCGATTCATGACAACGATGATTCAAGAATAGAATCGATCACTGACAAAGTTCTTTCGGTTCCCGATCTTTATGACGGCTCGAAATATGGAATTGATATCGAACCGAGCGCGGCTTCAGTTTATGCATTACAATCGCTTAGAGGAGACGAAAAAAGGTACGCAAAACTTGTTTGGAACCAATCTGGCGAGTACGCCTATGTCGTTGCTTCAGAAGATATTGAGTTTCAGAAAACATTTCCTGATGGGACAGCATACAGTGTAATGAACAATTGCCATCCAGTGCTTTCGGAATGCGATGATTGGCATTATAGAGTGGTTTCATTTCTAAAGGACAAGCCAGCAAAACTTGTCCCACATCACCCGTTTTGGACTAAGCCAGTTCCATATCTATAATAGTGATTGTGCAGACGGAAAACGTCTTCACGAGGAGACGAAGTTATACTCTACGATTGCTGGCTGTCTTCGCCTCGTGTTAAAATCTCTTTCAATCATGCAACTCATTCACTGCGTTTTGCATTGAATTCATTAAGAGGCCTCAATGTGCCGTCAACTAGTTCTGTTTTTGGTAATCGTTTTGCAAGCCGCAACATTCAACATTGCTTGCTCCCAGTCCCCAAAAAAAATATCTGAAATCGAAGGCGTGACTCACTACCGGCTGGAAAACGGTTGTCAGGTTTTGCTTTTCCCGGTTCCATCGGCCAGCAGCGTGACCATCAACATGACCGTGATGGTCGGCTCGCGGCATGAGGGCTACGGCGAAACGGGAATGGCACACTTGCTTGAACACATGCTGTTCAAGGGAACGCCCAAACACGGTGACATCGACGCCGAATTAAAAGAGCGCGGTGCACTTGATCTCAACGGCACCACCGATTCCGATCGAACCAACTACTACGAAACATTGCCCGCAGCAAATGACAATATGGACTGGGCAATCAGTATGGAAGCCGATCGTCTGTTGAATTGTTTCCTGCGTGCCGAAGATTTAGCTTCAGAAATGACAGTTGTTCGATCTGAATTTGAGCGAAACGAAAATAGTCCGTTTCAAATTCTCAAGCAGCGTTTGCTCGCAAGCGCCTACGATTGGCACAACTACGGTAAAAGCACAATTGGCAACAAGGCGGACATCGAAGGGGTGGCTGTCGAGCGCCTGCGCGATTTCTATCGTAAGTACTACCGCCCTGACAACGTGGTTCTAATCGTGTCCGGAAAATTCGATGCCGAAAAAGCCCTCGCATCGGCTGCCAAACATTTCGGATCGCTTGCCAAACCCAAAATTCCACTTGCAAAGACTCACACCACGGAACCACCCCAAGACGGTGAGCGGATTGTTTACCTAAATCGAACAGGTGACGTTCCGATTGTTGGTGTCGGCTATCACATCCCCGCGGTCAGCCACCCAGACTTTGCCGCCGTGACGGTCCTGAATCAAATTTTGGATGACGAGCCCAACGGACTTCTTTATAAATCGTTAGTTAAAACCAAAAAAGCATCCTCGGTCATGGCCGACGTGATTCCGGGGCACGATCCAGGTATGTTGCTGGCGTTTGCGATGACCGATAAAGGCCAATCGATCAGCGAAGTCCAATCACGATTGACTTTCACCATTCAAAACATTGCCAGCAATGGCGTCTCCAAACGAGATGTCGATCGTGCGGTCGCCAAACTCTCCAAACTTAAAGAAGACGACCCAGCTGATCCCGTGCAGTTCGCGATGACGCTAAGCGATTGGGCTGCGTACGGCGATTGGCGATTGTACTTCGTTGTCCGAGATCAAATCACGAAAGTCTCAACTGTAGATGTGAAACGGGTTGCCAAGAAGTATCTGAAAAAGAGCAACCGTACCGTGGCCATATTTACGCCTACCGCCGACCCTGATCGTTCGGAGATTCCAAGTTCGCCTGACCTCGCAAAAATCGTCGATTCCTACAAAGGCCGCACTGGCATTTCCGCTGGCGAAGTTTTCGAACCAACACCAGAGAACATTGCCGCACGCATCACACGTGGAAAATTGAAATCCGGCGTCAAGTACGCTTTGTTGCCACGCAAGACTCGTGGCGATCGTTTTCATATCAACCTAACACTGCGTTATGGAACGCTAAAAACGCTCAATGATCCAAAGCTGATCGCCGCAAGTGAATTGCTTGCCGAGTTACTGACCACAGGCACCGCGAGTTTGGGTTACGAAAAACTGCAAGATCGAATGACGGAGCTAAAATGCGAAATTTCAACAGAGGGTAACCCAGGTGAACTTTCGTTTTTCATCTCCGGTCGAAAGGAAAACCTTGAACCAACGCTCGCCCTTGTTCATGACATTTTGCGCAGCCCTTCGCTTTCCGAAGACGAATTTATGTTCCTGCAAACAGAATCGGCTGTTCATTACGACTCGATGAAGTCGCTGCCGAACTTCCTTGCGAGCATTGAAACATCAAAAAGGCTAACCCCAGTCGCCCCTGACAACTTTCACTATGTTCCCGACGCCGATGAGCTGATAAACCGTATCCATTCCGTTGATATCGCAGCCATCAAGACACTTTACAACGATTTCCTGTCAGGAGCACATGGAGAGCTTACCGCCGTCGGTGCACACGACAATGAGATGGTTTTGGAGAAGTTCAATTTGATGCTGGCCGACTGGAAATCAAGCCAGACTTATGAGCGAATTCCACAACCTTATTTTGAATCCAAAGCGGAGTCCGTCACGATCGAGACTCCAGACAAGGCCAACGCAATCCTGATGTTTGGAGCAAATTTGCGCAGTCAAAGTGACGACCCAGATTGGGCGGCCCTGCAGACTGCTGCTGACATTCTTGGCGGGCCTTCGATGACCAGCCGCTTGATGGTTCGCGTCCGAGAAAACGAAGGGCTTTCGTATGGAGTCGGCTGCGAGTTTACCGCCGAGCCTTTAGATCGAGCCGGTTTGCTTTATCTTTACGCGATCACAAATCCAGCCAATAAAGACAAACTGCTCAAAACGGTTGACCAGGAGCTAACGCGATTTATTGAAAACGGTGTGACTCAAAAGGAAGTTGACGATTCGCGAACCAGCTACCTCAACATGATGGAAGAGGCATTGAGCGACAGTGAACAATTGCTTGACATACTTCATGACTATCAAGCCAACGGGCGCGACGAATCGTTTCTTAAAAAGCGAATCACAAACATGAAGAAGCTGACGGTCAAAGATGTTAACCTCGCGGCCAAAAAGCTGTTGAACGACAAGAAATTGGTGATTGTTGCCGCCGGCGATTTTGCCAATGCGAAACCAGAAGACGCTGTTAAACCCAAAGAAGAAAAGTAGATCCGAGTCGCTGAGTGTTTCGGTGTCATTTTCGACCGCCGGGTTTTTCAAAAAAGCGGGTTCAATTCTCAATCGAAACAAGAAACCAAACCACAAAGGGGGATTTAAAATGCCGCAACACGAAAAAATGAACTACGTCGAATTCTCCGCAAATGACTTGTCAGCCACCAAGGCTTTTTTTGAAAAGACATTTGGCTGGACGTTTGTCGACTACGGCCCTGACTACACTTCGTTTTCTGACGAAGGCCTGGACGGCGGATTTTATTGTTCGCCCGTTTTCGCAAACGCGGAAGCTGGATCGGCGCTGATCGTTTTTTATAGCGCCGACCTAGAATCGACTCAATCGAAAATTGAAGAATCGGGTGGCGTTATTACCAAACCAATCTTTTCATTTCCGGGCGGTCGCCGATTCCATTTCACCGAACCAAGCGGAAACGAATTCGCCGTTTGGTCGGATCCAGTTACTTAGACGGCTCGGCTGACGAGACTGCTCTGATGTGCGAAATGCGCCGCTATGACGACCCGTTACTTTAACCGCGAGATCTTTCCAACAAAGACATCATCAAGAACGACATCAGGGCGCGAAGCTCATCCACTGGATCATATTCGACCAATTTGTCGACACGATATTTTCTTTCCATGAACGAAGCTTCTTTTGTCACTCGCAATCGAGCCTGACCGTCGGTCGAAGTCAGCAAGTACTTTGGATGGAACATAAAGCCCGTCAATAAACCGATGATCGGAATTTCTCCCAACATCGAATCAAAGACTTTCGCCATTGGATTCTCTTCCTGGATCGTCGAAATGTGCTGATCATTTTCGTCCAGCACTTCGTAATGCGCCTTCCAGATCGAACGCATCCCTTTTCGACGCACAGCACCAAACGACTCGCCACTGCTGTCATAGAAATGATAACAGGCCGACCAATCCATGATTCGATCAGCCTTGATATCGCACAGTGTCGCCTGTTTACTTTGATCTTTAAAAACAGTAACCGCTTCCTTCAAACGAAACATCTTTTGTTGGACGTAACAAACAACTTCGCCGTTGGCATCGATCACTTTGATCTGAGGTGCCAACGCAAACAATTTAAAAGACATTGATAACGGGTACTGCATCTACTTATCCTCTCGTTATTGAATTTCCCAAGCACGTAGTATTCGAACAGACTCTGCGCTGCGAGGCAACTATTTCTCAGCAGTTAATTCTTGCTGCGGTTGAGATGCGACATCAGCTGCAAAACCGGAATTCATTCAGCAACACATGTTTGCCCACCAAACGTCACCGCGTCACGGTTCAAATGCGGTTGAAAGTTAATCGCGTGCCTGTACCGGGAACCGTTGCCTTGCGCACGCGAGTAATGGCTTGTTCATTGCGAATCAACCTGAACGAGCCAAGCAAGAGCATCCCTGCTTTGCCGACTCCTTACCCCACAAACTCTTTACGCACCTGCCGTGTCGAGATAAGGGTCTTGTCCCATTTCCCTTTGCATCTCTTGCCGAATTTTTTCATGATGCAAAAGCAACTTTCGGCCTTTGAAATGCCTATGTTCAATCTTTTGTTGGGCTGATCGGAAAATAGGTGGGAATCGAGCAAGCGCCTTTGAACCGTGCTGCCGATCCGTTTTGAGTTTCTTGGAACGTTGCTCGCCTAATCCCAACTCAAGCAATTCATCTTCCAGCGACATAAACTGTCGGAACGAACCGGGATCGCCTTGGCGACCGCAACGACCGATCAACTGCCGATCAATTCGCGCCGACTCATGCAACTCTGTGCAGATCACATGCAGCCCGCCCAAATCCAAAGCCGGTGGTGAGACCTTAATATCCGTTCCCCGCCCTGCCATATTGGTCGCGACGGTAACCCGGCTGACTTTGCCGGCTCCTTCAACAATTGAAGCTTCTCGCGCCAAATTGTTGGCATTCAAAACGTCGTGCTCAACGCCTCTTTCTTTAAGCAGTTTTGAAAGCATTTCCGATTTGTCAATCGATCGCGTGCCCACCAAAACCGGTCGACCAGTCTGGTGAATTTTCGCGACTTCGTCTGCGATCGCAATCCATTTTTGCTCATCGGTTGCAAACACCAAATCCGGCCACTGCTTTCGCTTGGGCGGTTTATTGGTCGGCACATTGATCACGCGGACATCGTAGATTTTTCTTAACTCGTTGGCCGAGTTCGCCGCTGTTCCGGTCATACCGGTCAGTCGATCGTATCTCAAAAACAAGTCCTGAATCGTAATGCGGGCAGCCTCGCCAGTCTCGACACTGATTTCCAATCCTTCGCGAGCTTCAATTGCCTGGTGCAATCCAGATCGCCATTTTCGCCCTTCGGCAAGCCGCCCAGTGAACTCGTCAACAATTACGACTTCGCCATCTCGAAGCACATACTGACGATCACGAATGTAATTTAGCTCTACAAAAATCGCTTGCTCAAGCTGATCGTAAATTTCTATCATTGGAGTCTGGGCCAGCAATTCTGGCTGAGGCAGACCACGACACAATCGCCGCCCTTCACCGTTAAGCGTAACCTGACGCGATTTTGGGTCGATTTTGTAATGTTGGGTTTCTTTGAATTTTTCGCAAACTTCAAACGCCCATTGATAGAGCTGGATTTTCGCCTCAGCAACTCCATCAGGGACGCTACTGACGATCAACGGCGTACGTGCTTCGTCGATCAAAATACTATCGGCTTCGTCAACCAGCATGAAATTCAAGCCACGTTGGACAGCCGACTCGGCATTGGAAGATTGACTGCTTGCTGCATTGTCGACCAGGCCAGAGACCAAACCGGCATGCCCCAGCTCCATTCGTCGCTTAAACAAACGATCGCGAAGAAAGTCAAAACCAACTTCTTTGGCCGTCGAGTATGTGACATCACATGCGTAGCTGGCCAAACGTTCGGCGCGAACCGAATCGCTTTGCACGACGCCAACGGTCAACCCAAGAAGTTCATAAACTGGCCTCATCAATTCCGCATCACGTGCAGCGAGATAGTCATTGGCGGTCGCGAGATGAGCACCTTCACCCGTCAACGCCGCCAGATACATTGGCAACGTCGCGGTCAACGTTTTGCCTTCGCCCGTTTGCATGACGGCGATACTGCCAAAATGCATAGCCGTTCCGCCCAGCAATTGGACGGGATAGTGCCGCATATTGAGCGTTCGACTGGCGGCTTCACGGACCAACGCAAACGCCGGTACAACGAGATCGTTAAGCGGCTTTCCACTGAGTGCATCGTAACGAAGCGCTAAACTCTTCTTTCGCAACTCGGCAGTTTCAAGCGTTTCAAGAAATTTTGATTGTCGCTCAATTCGAGATACGATTCCACGCCAACGGGTAATCGCGGCCTGATCGATTGTTTTGTACAAGCCAGAAAGGAATGACATGGGGATAAGTTTTCCGTTGGCTGTTTTCAGCTTTCAGTTCGCAGTTGGCTGGTCGCTAGTCGCTAGTCGCTAGTCCTGTTTCGAAACTATTTTCCTGGGCCAATATTTAGCCTTTGAGAAAACTAAAATCGTTCGGAACCAATATCGCGTCGCTGCCAACCGACTTGGCTCGCAGAAGCAGAACTCGTGTTGCCGGTTGTGCCGCTATTTACCGCGGTGTTGTTTTGAGCCAATACCGCAGCTGAGGAACCTGGAAAACCGACACCTGACTGCACTAACACTGGTTGGCCGCGATAAACATTGGGAGCAGCAGGTTGAGCGCCAACGATCACCGGATTGCCGCGATAAACTGGCGTGCCTGGAACGTAATATCCGTTTCCTGCAGCAACCAGCGTTTGTTGAACCGGTGCGTTGTAAGCAGCTGGGAAATTCCCTGGTACCAATCCAGTAGGATTGTTTCGAGCTGGAGCAATGACTGAAGTCGCATCAGTTACCGCGAGCCGAGTTGGATCCACTTGTTCGTTGACGCGAGTTGTTTGGTAGTTGGGCGAATTAGTAAACGACTGTCCCGAACCGGGAAGTGCTGCCAGCGAAGCCGTTCGCGTTGGCACATTGAATGGCGTTCGAGCTCCGGTTTGGTTTTGAGCAACATTGTTCACAGCACCAATGGTTGGAACTTCAACGAACTTGGTCGGCTGATTTAAAATTGATTGTGCAGGCTGTTGAGTATTCGGAACGTTTCTGGATGTTGAGCCGCTACCAGAAAGATCAGACCCAGCTCGACGCCAATTAAGATCTCCCGAACTTGGCGTGGCAGGTGTCGGAGACGCAGCTCTTGGATTCACGGCCGAAGCCGATGTGTTACCCACACCCGGCGTATAGTACGGCTGTGTGTTGCGAGCCAATGAAGGAATTTGCAAGCTGTAGGTTGGGGCCGCAGCGATTGTTGGTGAACCAGCAAACGCTCCGTTCGCACATGTGTTGTAACAGCGATTGCGACAGCCAACGCTCAACGCAACGATACACGCAAAGACAACAACTAATTGTATTCGAGACATCAGTATTCCTTCACTTTTGCGAACACGACGTTTCGACGCTCGATGCTGCAAAAAGATGTTAAAAAATGTCGATTCGGCTAAAGTTTTACCTTCCTCACGAATCTAAATCGGCGGTACGTTAGCAGTTTCGCTTAGCTGAACAAGGTCAGTTGCGGTGTGAAACCACCCGTTTGGGCTTTGCTATCAATGACTTTCACGTTTAGCCGATGGCATCCGAAGCGTTTTTGGATGAAAATGCTGTCAACCAACTTAATTTCAACGGGAAAGACCATGCACGCGAACTTTCTATTTCCAATTCGACCGCTTTCAATTCGCCAACTTCCATTGCGCCAACTCTCTATTGAGAAAGCCTCAATTGGAAAAATATTGAACACGGTTTTAGCTTTGGTGATTTTGATTTCCTGGTCGACTTCAGCCGCGGCCCAAACACCTCAAGCCGATTTGGTTTTGACTGGTGGAAACATCTACACCGTAGACTCCGCGATGCCGACCGCCGAATCAATCGCTTTCATCAAAGATCGCATTGTTGCCGTTGGGAGCGATGAGCAAGTTAAAAAGCTGATTGGTGACGAGACGCGAGTGGTGGAGTTAAAAGGAAAGTTCGTGATGCCGGGCTTCATCGAAGGCCACGCCCATTTTGTCGGGCTGGGTGAATCGATGATGATGTTGAAACTTCAGAAAGCCAAAAACTGGGGCGAAGTTGTCAAGCAGGTTCAAGAAGCAGCCAAAGTCACACCCCCTGGCGAGTGGATTATTGGCCGAGGCTGGCACCAATCGAAATGGGATACCGTTCCAGAAGGTGCCGTCGAAGGATATCCAACCGCTACTGAGATGGACAAAATCTCGCCCGACCATCCTGTGCTTCTGACGCACGCCAGTGGACATATGAGTTTCGCAAACGGTTACGCGATGCAATTGGCTGGCGTAGATTCGACGACTGAAAATCCGAGTGGCGGAGAAATTCTTAAAGACAAATCCGGCAAACCGATCGGAATCTTTCGCGAGAAAGCCGCTTCTTTGATTCAGCGAAAATTTCAAGGAGCGATGGCCAAGCGTTCTCCGCTTGTGGCCCAGCAGCACACCGCCCGCGCGATCGAATTGGCTTCTCAAGAATGTTTAAGCAAAGGAATCACGAGCTTTCAAGACGCCGGTTCGACTTTGGAAACAGTAAGCGACCTCAAGGAATTTGCCGCACGCGGAAAACTGGGCGTCAGATTGTGGGTCATGATTCGCGACCAAAACGAACGCATGAAAGGCCGATTGCCGAACTACAAAATGATCGGCTACGGCAATGAGTTCTTAACCGTTCGGGCTTTGAAGCGTTCAATCGACGGAGCACTCGGGCCACACGGCGCGTGGCTGCTCGGTCCCTACGAAGACCTTCCTACCAGTGCAGGCCTCAATACGGCTTCGGTTGAGTCGGTAACTGAAACAGCGAAACTTGCGATCGACAACGGTTTTCAAATGTGCGTTCATGCGATCGGCGATCGGGCTAATCGTGAAGTGCTGGATATCTTTGAAGGACTTTTTAAATCCAATCCGTCAAGCATTTCCCGTCGCTGGCGGATCGAACATGCTCAGCATCTTCATCCCGACGACATTCCGCGGTTTGGTAAACTGGGCGTGATCGCCTCGATGCAAGCCGTCCACTGCACGTCCGATGCGGTGTTTGTTCCAAAACGTCTGGGCATGAGGCGAAGTAAAGAAGGCGCTTACGTTTGGAAGTCGTTGTTGGAGTCGGGCGCGGTCGTGACCAATGGAACCGATGCTCCCGTTGAGGACGTCAATCCGCTTGATAGTTTCTACGCCAGCGTAACGCGGGAATTGGCCGACGGGGTCACGTTTTTTCCTGAGCAAGCGATGTCGCGCGAAGAAGCAATTCGCGCCTACACTATCGACGCGGCCTATTCAGCTTTTGAAGAAACGTCAAAGGGATCACTAGTGGCGGGCAAGCTTGGCGATGTTGTTGTGTTGTCAAAAGACCTGATCAAATGCCCGGCCAATGAGATCAAGCAAGCAAAAGTTGAAATGACAATCGTCGGCGGAAAGATCGTTTATCAGAATTCGAAATAGTTGGGCATGAAAGTGGGCACGAAAGTCGCTGCTTTACTCATCCCACCAATAATCGTTCAAAACGATTTTGCCTCGATCATTTAGTTCGACGCCTTCGTTTTCCAACATCACCCGCTGATTGGTTTGGCAGTCGGGCGATTTACGCTGGCTGATTTTGCCTTGTGAATTAACAACTCGATGCCAAGGGATGCCGCTGTTGGGTGGCAATTTTCGTAGAATCGCGCCGACTTGGCGGGCGTTCCGCGGCAGTCCCGCCATGCGCGCGATCTGACCGTAGCTTGCGACATGGCCAGGTGGAATGTTGGCGATCATTGTGAGGATGGCGTTTGCATTTGCAGATGGCGTATTGCCGCGCGATCTTGCGATTTGTTTTAAAGGCGATTTTTTAGTGGACCGTGAAGCCACGCGATTGGGTTTGGTGTTTGTTTTCTGCTTAAGAAGTTTTTTCTTTACGGCTTTCTTCTTTGCAGTTTTTTTCTTCTGGCTTGTTTTCTTCTTAACGGCTTTCTTTACAGCTTTCGGTGCGGTCGTTTTCTTAACCGCTTTCTTTTTTACCGCCTTTTTCTTGGCAGCTTTCTTCTGGTTGTGCGCAAACGTTTTGGCGATATAAGCCGCCGCGTCGGGCGTTTTGCAACTTGTCTGCCCGTGATCGACTTCGACTTTGCCAATTCGCTTTGCTGCTGCAATCGCCTTTTTTTGAATCTCTTTGTTTTGGATGCCGATCGCGATCAAGCAACCGTTCATCGTGTATCGCGTTCGATTTGGCGCAGCGTGAATTTTCTTTTCAATCGTGGTGATGTATTTTGCAAGCTGCGAATTGGACAACGTCCCTGCAAGATGGCTTAGCACACCCCAGCCACCGTTACCCGTCCATTCGTCTTTGGATTTCATCCAGGCTTCGGCTCGCTGCATTGCAAAATCGGTTTGGGCAATGAGCTTACAAAAACCATCCAGCAAAACGTAGCTGTCGACGTCTATAAGCCAACGGTTTGCATCGGCTGGTTTCAGTTGGCTCGGATCGGCGACCATCGTCGCCAGCACCATCGCGTCATGGATCCCAGATTTCCAAAGCCCCAACGCGAGTTTGTGGTTGGTCTTTATTTTCTTGGTCAGTTTTCCAAGAACGGCATAGCTGACACCAAACATCTCGCGGGTAACACCGTGACGGCCATAGGTTTTCCGAGTCTGTGCAGAGCCCGCGGCCTTGAGTTCAGAAAGGGTGTCTTTGAGATTCATTTTTGTTTCTTTTGTAATCGTGCCGAGGCCCTTCGACGTTTTCCAGATCTGTTTTGCATTCCGTCCGCTTTATCGAATTGACGATGTTACGAACTTTGCCGTAGCAACTTCGCCGCTTCGACTGCAAAATAAGTCAACACTCCGTCGCAGCCAGCCCGTTTGAATCCCATCAAACTTTCCATCATCACGGCATCACGATCAAGCCATCCGTTTTGCACAGCCGCCATCATCATCGCGTATTCGCCGCTGACTTGATAAGCAAACGTGGGAACGCCAAATGTGCTTTTTACTCGCTGCACGATATCGAGATACGGCATGCCGGGTTTGACCATCACCATGTCGGCGCCCTCGTTGATATCCAATTCGACTTCGCGGATGGCTTCGTTGGTGTTGGCTGGATTCATTTGGTAGCTGTGTTTTCCCCCACCGCCAACGTTGCCTTTTGAAAGGTTGGATTTTGAGCCGATCGCGTCGCGGAACGGACCGTAAAACGCAGAGCAATACTTTGCTGCGTAACTCATGATCATCACGTTCTCAAATCCTTCTTGATCAAGCGCCATTCGAATCTCGCCGATGCGCCCATCCATCATGTCGGAAGGAGCAATAACGTCGCAGCCGGCGCGAGCCTGAACAAGCGCCTGTTCGCAAAGCATTTGAACGCTTTCGTCGTTGACCACCACTCCGTCACGAACGAGCCCATCCTGGCCGTGCGAAGTGTACGGGTCCAGTGCGACGTCACAAATGATTCCGATATCAGGGACGGCTGACTTAAGTTGACCAACGGTTTGGCAAACGAGGTTGTCTGGATTGATCGCTTCTTCAGCGCCGTCCGTTTTTTTGGCTGGGTCAGTTTCGGGAAAAATTGCGATCGCCGGAATTCCAAGATCACGCGCTTCGGCAACGGCGGTTTCCAAAACGTCAATCGACATTCGAAACACCCCCGGCATTGAGGAGATTTCGTTGCGTTGATTGGTCCCAGGTTGCACAAAAACAGGCCAAATAAAATCGCTTGGGGCCAAGTGATTTTCGGTCACCAGCCGTCGCGACCAATCGGTTTGACGGACCCTTCGCATGCGGGTAGTAGGATACTGTGAAAAAGCCATATGTATTATGTCCAACGTTGAATTTGGGAATCTCGACCGGAGCGAGGAAGCTTATTGAATCATGCCACCAATGTTCTCGCAATTGGCCATGGGCTCGTAATCTTGAATTGGTTTTCCCTTATAATTTGCTGTTCGGCATGGTAATGGGACGCCGCGCAGATTAAATTAATTTACGAAACTCGGGCTAATTTCTATGGCCACTCAGACAAAATTTTTTGGGTAACAACATGCACAAATCGGCACAACTTGGTTTGCCAATCGCAACGACCTTTCTTTTTTCACTTATAGGATTTCTTGGATTCGCAGACTCAGCATCCGCACAGGACTGGGCGAATTGGCGCGGGCCAGAGCAAAGCGGGATTTCTCGTGAGACCAATCTCGTAGAGGACTGGTCACTTGAGCCTCGCAAGAATGTTGACTGGGTCGCCAAAACAGGCGGACGGGCAACGCCGATCATCTTGAATGGTCGAGTTTACCTGAACTGCCGGACGCCTGAAGACGTCAACGATCCCGAAACAAAGGTTCACGCGCGTGAGCAAGTCGTTTGTTGGGATCTCGAAACTGGAAAAGAATTGTGGCGAGACAAATTCAACGTCTTTCAAACGGACATCCCAGCCCCACGTGTTGGCTGGGCGTCGATGTGCGGCGACAAAGAAACTGGCAACGTATATATCCACAGCGTTTGCGGTTTGCTTCGATGCTACACACCGGATGGCAAAGTCGTTTGGGAAATTTCTTTGGCTGAGCAGTACGGAAAAATTTCCGGCTATGGCGGACGTACTCAAACTCCGATCATCGACGAAGACCGCTTGATCATTAGCTTCATGGCAACCAACTGGGGCTCCTCGAAAGGACCAGGTCCACTTCACTACTATTACGCTTTCGATAAAAAAACAGGTTCACTTCAGTGGGTTTCAGCTCCCGGTGGTCAACCTAAAGACACAAACTATTCTGTCCCAGTCGTCGCCGTTATCAACGGACAGCGCCAACTGATTGGCGGAAACTGTGACGGTCACGTCTACTCAATGAACGCTCGAACTGGAAAACCAATCTGGTCTTTCAAAATGTCATTGCGTGGTTTGAATACAACGTGTGCAGTTGAAGACAATTTGGTGTTCATCTCTCACGGCGAAGACAATATCGACAACACAGAATTCGGTCGGGTCCAATGTATCGACGCGACGGGCACAGGTGACGTGACTGAAACACACGGCGTCTGGCGAGAAGATGGAATCAAAGCGGGCTATACGGCTTTGATTGCCAACAAAGGGTCTCTCTATGTTGTAGCTGACCTTGGAAAAATGTACGCCTTTGACACAAAATCTGGTGAAAAACTTTGGGAACACAATCTCGGTACCGTTGGAAAAGGCTCACCGATTTTCGCCGATGGAAAAATCTATGCGACCGAAGTCAACGGTAACATGTGGATCTTGAAACCGAGTCGCGAGGAATGCAAAACACTTTCTCAAGTAAACATTTTGGCACGCGAAGGCTCCGGGAAGGATGAGATTTATGCGTCCCCTGCCATTTCCAATGGCCGCGTGATGCTGGTGACTCGTGACCGCACGATTTGCATTCGTGACAAATCCAAAGTTGTAGACATCGGCAAAACCGTTCCCATGGCGGCGGAAAAAGAAGCAACCACAACGATCGACACGATCCAGTTGCGACCTTACGAATCGGTCGTCAAAGCAGGCTCGGAGATGTCGTTCGAAGTCCATGCCTTTGACGCCAACGGTCGATTCATCAAGAAAATGCCAGCCGATGGTTTGACGATCGACGAAGGCGGATTGAAGGGATTCACGGCAAAAGGCGCAACACTTACCGCTCCAGCCGAAGGCGATCATACTGCCGGCACGGTTTCAATGATGGTTGACGGAAAGAAAGCGACAGCTCGTGTTCGCATGTTAAACCCAGCCAAGGTATGGAAATGGGACTTCAACGATCTCAAAGGTGTTGCCGTTCCTCCGACTTGGATTCGTGCACACATCAAACTGAAACCATTCGAACTCGATGGCGAAAAAGTTATGAAGGTAACTGGCGGCACCGAAGCCAAAGGCCGACCGAGCCATCAAGTTGGTCTGGGCGTTGCAGAGATGAAAAACTACGAAATTCAAGCCGACGTTTTGCTTAAAGAAGAAAAGCGACAGCTCGGAAACATCGGACTTTCCTGCAACCGCTACAACCTCATCATCAAAGGCAACACGGGCAAACTGGAAGTGCAATCATGGCCGGCTCACAAGCGGATGGGTAAACAGAAAAAGTTTCTGGCAAACCCTGATACTTGGTACACAATCAAAATGAAAGTCGAAACAACCGACGACAAAGCAACTGTGTACGGCAAGGTCTGGGATCGTTCCAAAGACGAGCCAGCTGATTGGACGATCACGGCAGAGGATCCACACCCCAATATGAGCGGATCACCTGGCCTTTATTACTACGCGTTGGTCGATTGCTATTTCGACAACGTCATTGTTACGCAAAAATAGTCCAACAAAGTCCGAGGGGCGAATTTCGTTCCTCGGTTTTTTTAAACCACCAACTAATTAACAAATCAATCTCACGACCCGATTTTGAATCAAGGAAACAATATGAAAGCGACTTTTTCGCTTGGGGCTTCACTCAAAGTTTTTTCGACCAAAGCTCTTTCGCTATTAGCGATCGCTGCTTTTTCACTCAGCCTGTTTAGCGGCTGCCAGGAAGACAGCACTGCAATTAATGTCAGCACCAGCATTGCGGCAGTTTCTGCCAGTGACGCGGCTGAGCCCAATTCGAACCAGGACACGGCCAAAGCACCTAAAGAAACCCAAGACGCAGCCAAAGAAGGCTGGCCGATGTGGGGCGGAACCCCTGGGCGAAATATGATTTCGGCAGAAAAAAACGTTTCGCTCGACTTCGATTTGCAAAAGGGTAAAGAAGGCAAGGTCCTTTGGACGCAAGGTCTGGGCTCGCAAACTTACGGCAACCCAATTGTTGCCGATGGTAAAGTCTACGTTGGAACCAACAACGGCGGTGGCTGGCGAAAAGACAAGTATCCAGCAGATCAAGACAAAGGCGTTGTCCTTTGCTTTGACGACAAAGGAAACTTTATCTGGCAGTTGACTCGCGACAAGCTTGCTGCGGGCCGCGTCAAAGACTGGCTACTTCAAGGAATTTGCTCGGTCCCTGCAGTCGAAGGCGACCGCATGTGGGTCGTTACTAACCGTTGTGAATTGATGTGCCTCGACACCGAAGGGTTTACCGATGGCGAGAACGATGGCGAAGTAAAAGACGAAGTTGACGCCACAAAACAAGATGCGGACATCATCTGGAATCTTGACATGATCGAAGAGATGGGCGTATTCCCACACAACCTCGCCACCAGCTCACCTGTCATTCACGAAGACATGGTTTACATTTTGACTTCCAACGGTGTCGACGAAGCACACCTCGACGTGCCTTCACCTCGCGCCCCTTGCTTTCTTGCCGTCAACAAAAACACTGGCAAAGTTGTCTGGGAGCACAACCAACCGTTTGATGGAATCCTTCACGGTCAATGGTCTTCACCTGCGATCGGCATGGTCGATGGCAAAGCTCAAGTCATCTTTCCTGGCGGCGATGGCTGGATCTACGCTCACGACGCAAAATCGGGCGACGAGATTTGGAAATGCGACTTGAATCCAAAAGAGACCAAATGGGAATTGTTTGGTAAAGGAACTCGAAACTCGATCATTTCAACACCAGTCTTTGTTGACAACAGCGTGATTCTCGCAGTGGGCCAAGACCCTGAGCATGGCGAAGGCGTTGGGCATCTCTGGCGAGTAGACGCAACCAAAAAAGGCGACGTTAGTGCCGAGCTTGGTGAGATCGGAAAAAAAGGAAAGCCCAATCCGAACTCTGGAATCGTTTGGCACTACGGCGGTGAGCACAAAACGGAAAAAGGCGAAGTCGAATCGGTTTTCCGACGCACTATGTCTACCGTTGCCGTTTACGATGGGATGGTATTTGCTGCTGACCTCAGCGGCTTCGTTCACTGCGTTGACCTGGAATCTGGAACACGTCACTGGGAGTACGACATGCTGGCCGGCGTTTGGGGATCACCTTTAGCCGTCGATGGCAAGGTCTTCCTGGGCAACGAAGAAGGAACGCTTACCGTGTTCAAGGCTTCAAAAGACAAAGCTGAAGTTTTGGCCAAAAAAGACACGGTCAACTTCTCAGCGATTTACTCGACGCCGACTTTCTCAGACGGCATCATGTACCTGTCTGATCGAACTCGACTCTACGCCGTCCAAGTCGGTGAGATGGAAAAGAAGTAGTCGAGCAGTCTGACAAACCAGGTCACCGTGACCTTTAATCAAACCTTGCCCGCATGGATCTAGCCTGACAAAGGCAGTTTCAATGCGGGCTTTTTTTGGGCCTAACCCATCAAGCCTTCATACCCGACAACCTCAGTTTGTTCGCAATTACCCCGTGTAAACTGTCGCTTGCGAGATAACAATGCAATGCGCGTAAGCCCGATGTGCGCGCGGCCTTCAAGTTGTGAATCACTTCCCGTTCACCGACTTTATTCCGCTAAACCGGAGGTTCATTTATTCGTTATTTGCCAATCCTGAAGGGTGCGTTAGAATATAGCTATGATTAAAGCATACAACGAAATCGTCGACTTTATTGCATCGGGCACGACACCGCGATCTGTAGCCGACTTTCGTGCTTCAGAAGCCACGCGACGACGCGTGGCCGAGCTCATCGAGCTTGAGAAAACTGACTCTCTCTCAGCAGAAGAACGGTCTGAGCTTGATCGTTTTCTTGAGCTTGAGCACATAATGAGATTAGCCAAGGCAAAAGCTCGGAAAATTGTCAAGGAATGACTACCTATATACCAGCTGGACTTCGTCGCCTTGTAGTTGAACGTGCGAAATCGAGATGCGAATATTGCCTGATTCTTGAGACGGACACATTTTTTGGCTGTCAGATTGACCATGTAATTGCAGAAAAACACGGGGGACCGACCTCGGAGTCAAATTTGGCTTACACCTGTGCATTTTGCAATCGCCACAAAGGATCTGATATTGGTTCAATTGCCGACTCAAACGGAGAATTCACGAGATTCTACAACCCTCGAACCGATACTTGGAGCCAACACTTCTCCTACGACAATTTTCAGATTGTGCCATTAACGCCTATAGGGGAGACTACTTGCAAAATTCTTCAAATCAACGCTCCTGACAGAATCATTGAACGCGAGGCAATCGGGAAAAAAGACAGCGGGGAATAGCAACTTAACGCACTATTGTGTCAAACCATTAAATTCATGTTGTTAACATCAATCCCTTGGTTGTCACCAGAACCAAACTGAATCGCCGGATGACTATATGGTGCACGCGATTCCGGATTTGTGCGTGGTTTTAAAGTGGATGGTCGCTGGTCCCGCTTGGTGATCACGGACTTGAAAAGCTAAACGAAAACTCAAATTTATGGCATTACCAATCGACCTGTGGTTAATTCACCCTGACGCCGAAATGTGCGACGCTTTCCGAGAACGCTTCGAAGGATTGCCACGCGTCACAGTAATTGAATCTCGCTTCGAAGATTTACCCCCTCATGATTGCTTTGTCACGGCTGCAAATTCGTTTGGGATTATGAACGCAGGAATTGACGCTGCGGTGATTAGATTTCACGGTGAGGATTTGATGCGTCGCGTTCAGACAAGAATCTTGAACGAATACCTTGGGGAACAGCCAATCGGCACTTCGTTCATCGAACCAACTGGCAATCCCAGGTACCCTTACATTGCCCATTCACCAACCATGCGTGTTCCGGGCTCGATAGAAGGGACAGACAAGATTTATTCCGCAACATGGGCTTCGCTTATAGCGGTTTATCAGCACAAGTGCTCCGAGAACTCGGAAATTGAAAGCGTTGTCTTTCCGGCGTTCGGCAATGGTTTCGGTGGCGTAAAATGCTCCGAAGTTGCTCGCCAAATGGCCGTCGCATACCGACACTACCTAAATCCACCATCCAGAATGAGTTGGGATATGGTTGCAAATCGGCAACGTGCCATACACTATGATGGATCACGTCAGGTCACAAAGTAACAATCGCCGTATAACAATGTGATGCACGCGGATTCGAGATCCACATGGTTTGGAAGAGCATGCTCGTATTTTCGACAACTCAAATTCAACTCAACTACTTCAAGAGCCATTAATTCTGCTGACTTGGCACATCGGAAGTTTCTTCCTTAGGGTTTCCAGGCAGTCCAACGGAACTTCTGAGTCAATAAAGGCGAGGAACTGCAAGTTGTCGCAGGATTCCAGACATTGCAAGTCTGTTTCCGTCAATGTGCATTGGTTGAACATCAGCGTCTGCAAGTTGCTGATTTGGTTGGCTGAGGCTGAAATATGTTGGCAATCCTTCGATTCATTTACAGCAAGAATCGCCAGCGAGCCGTTTTGCTGGAGGCTTTTCACAAAGTGATTTGGTATCTCACCACTAAATCTGACGGCGATCAATCCCTTGCATTGCGGGATGTGCCGCCCGATCGCTCTCAATTGATCGTCAGGAAGAGGCTCGTAGTTTATAAACGTTTCGACCTGTTGAGAAATACTCCAATCCTTTGATCTTGTAAGCTGTTGAAGCATCGACTCGCCCAGCCAGTAATCCAGTGGAGCGTATTTTTCTTCACTCCACTCTACCCGCACGCGCATGCCGCTTTCATGTAGGTCGTGAAAGAATCTGACATGGTTTCTTCTTGCCAATAGAGGCGCGAGCAACAGCGACAACACCGCGATCAGTACAAAGAAAGACATGAGTGAAAATCGGAGTAAGCGTTTCATAGCGACGCCTCAAAATCAGGCAACCAACGGTCTCCGTCGTCCAAAGTTTCGATGTCCCATTTGAGAATTGATTCGAAAACGTGCGTCATCGAATCCCAATGTTTGCTTGCTCCGTTGCTTGACTGAAAGAGCCAAGTCGTTCCAGTGACAAGGTCCAGGCGAATCTCAATTCCAACGCCAGTATCAGCTATCTCCAGGTATCGTGGTGACTCAGTGCCATCGGTTTCGTAGCCTTCAAGGGTTTGATTTTCATAGAAGAGTAAATACTGGAGATTATGATGGTACTTTTCCAGAACTTTTTCTACTGAGTGGAATTGTGCAACGACGTAACCGCCGGATGTTCCATTATGAAGTTCGAGAAAAGCGCGGTACTCAGCCGGCAGTTGGCGTCCGATGGCTTTTTCCAGCTGGTCAATTTCACGATCTGTTGCAGGAGGACGAAGGCGCTCGTTCAGTTTCGGCGACAGTTCATTGATTTTTCGTTTGACTCGATCGAGAGCTGCGGACAGCTTCGTTTTCGCAAGCTCGATCTGTGTTTTTCGTTCGCTTGGGGATTCAGACCAAAGGGCCCCGAGAGTGAGATCGTAGCGAGGGCAAGAACTTGCTGGTTCAACCAGCCACTTGCCCGCCGCCCAAGAGGTGAAGAGGAGTACGGCAGTGAATAGAACCGTTCTGATTCGTTTCCACATCGGACGAGCCTCATTAGTGGGACGCTGTGCTTGAAGGAAAAAGAGGTTCCAATGGAACTCGAACCCACAACCCATAAGATAACAGACGTTTCACCACGGGAAAAGCCGGTGCTGAAGACGGGAAGGAGTTGACGCTTCGCGTTCAACAAGAATTTTGAACGCCTTTGGGAACAGCCAATCGGCACTTCGCTCATCGTCGAATTCGATTTCAATACGTAAAGATAGAATAAAAGAACCGCGAATGAACGCTAATGGACACGAATGAAAAACCGAATTTGTATTCGCGTTTATTAGGGGCCATTCGCGGTTGAATTGGGATATGGTTGCAAATAGAAAGTGTGCCTACGCTATGATGGGTCACAAAGTAACGATTGCAGTATAATAATGCGATGCACGCGATCCGGGATCTGCATGGTTTAGAAGAATATGCTCGGCTCGTTCCGGCTCGGCCGACGTTATTCACCTCAAATGGTACTCAAAATGAAACTCAACATCTTCTGGCTGTTGTCATTTTGCCTGCTAACTGGTGCGTGCGTTGGGCAAGTTGACACAGAAAAGCCCAAGTCCGATGGCTTTGATTTGCAAACGCAAGCGAACAATGACCAGTGCCTTCGCGAATACCAAGAAATGGGTGGAAGGGCTTTTTATTGCAACCAAGATGGGACATCTAACCCGAAAGGGAAATCTGTCTTCGTTTGGTATAGCCACAATGGCGGGAAGCGAGTTTCGACTTCACCTCTATTCAAGCTGAAAGACATCGAGAAGTTACTTTTGTATCCAGACAGAGTTGGAGCGTTGCGAATCAAGGGGCCAGTCCTGTTCGATGATGACCTTAAGGGGATCTCGCAGATTGAAGGGCTGCGGCAGCTGCTAATATCTGGCGAATTTTCGAATGCAGCATTGGATCACTTAGAAAAATTGACTCAACTCGAAAAACTGTGGATCTCTGATACAAGGATTACCGGTGCCGGCATTGCAAAACTCAAGAACCTCAAATCGTTGGAGCTTCTGCATTGCGATTCCGTTGAGTTAGCTGTAAACGACTTTAGCGAGCTCAAGGGATTACCCAACCTGCAATATTTGGAAATCTACAACGCTGAAGATATTGAGAATTCGGTTAGCAAGCTGCTGCCTCAAACCTCCGTAAACGGCTTGCCAATCCAAAATTCACAGAAAGCAAATACTGACGACGGTTAACAACACGTTGGACATAACCCGCGACTGCTTTAGCATATCGTTTAAAAGACTAGAAAATCGCAAGGTAACATTATGTGCACGCGAACCCGGACTAGCATGTGGTTTTGAATTGGATGATCGTTCCGGCTTGGCGACAGACGTTACGTAGCTATGAGAAATTACCTTAACAACATTATCTTGACGGCCATGCTGCTTGCGTTCGCAGGCTGCACCAACTGGACGAGTACACCCGAGCTGCCTGAATCGTCTTTCGAACTAGCGGTTGTCGCAAAGGAGTTTAGCGTTGCTCACAGTGGAGTACGGATGAAGCTCCGCAAGAAGGCCTTGGCGGAAACGAAGGCAAGGGTTAGCAACACGCTTGTTCTCTTGCCAAGCGCGACATTCTCCACAACTCCCAACTGGGATCTCCAATACCAAAACAATTCCTTAATGGATTTTTTCGCCAAATCTGGATGGGTTGTTTACGCTGTTGACCTGCCCGGATACGGCAAATCAGACAATCCTCCAAACCCTGAAACGTTTGGGGCGACTGAAGCGGCGGCCTATATAAATACTGCGGTCGAATACATATGCGAGCAACATGGAATTGAATCCATCAATCTTCTTGGCTGGAGTTGGGGCGCTCAGGCTGCCGGGCGATTTGCAAATCTACATCCGAAACGGGTTAACAAGTTGGTTCTTTACGGATTTACTTACAAGATGCGGCTTCCTGAAAATGTGCTACCCAAAGAACCTTTCCGAAAGATAGATTTTGAGGGAGCGATGTCCGATTTCATTGACGGTTGTTACGAGGATGATGTACCTGAAAAATACGCAAATGCTGTGCTTGAATCAGATTCGGACAAACGTGTTCCCACTGGACCGCTTCATGATTATGTAAATCGTCTGCCTATTGTGGCACCGACGAAGTTATCAATGCCGGTATTGGTTTTGTGCGGACAGTACGAACTTGAGCAACCACCAAATGTAGACGGTGACCACAGAGATTTTTTCCTGGCACGTCGAAATGACTTGGAGTCGTTTTGTAATCAGCTACCGACAAGCAAAAACCAGATTGTCGTTGTCGCCGGAGGTGGGCATGCAGTGCACTTAGAGAAACCAAAAGAGCGATGGCGACAGATTGTTCTTGAGTTTTTCAAGACCGACTGAAGCCCTATAATAATCTGATACACGTGCAGTCGGGATTCGCATGGTTTAGATAGAAGTGGATGATCGCTCGTTCCGGCTCAGTGGTCACGTTATCTGGCTAGGGCCATAAATACAATGGGAAGTGTTGAAACTCGTTTAAGGTTGCACCTGATTTCGAGGTTCGTTTTGCCGGCGATGGTTGCGCTATTCGCGTTTTTGCAATTCCAACCCCAACAAGCATACTTTAACGGTGGTGCCACCCAGTTTACAGACCAAAAGTTCTATGGCTGGCCGCGCATCATGCTCGATCGAACAACAAGCCAGTCCCTGAATAAAGGAAGGGTGATTCCGCCATGGGTGGCAACAACAACTACCGTCGTGGACGACCTGAATATTGTCAACCTTTGCGTCAATCTGCTTGTCTTTGTTGTTACTCTTGCTTCAACGATATTCTGCATCGAACGCTGGACTCGACGCTCCAATCGCTGGCAATATGATTTGCGAGATGCAGCAACAATCGTACTTGTAGGCTCGCTGGTCTTTGTGTTTTACGAGCCCGCGTTTGGGCAATGGGCGTTGCCGACGTTTTATTTGTTTCCGCACGTTGGCTTTGACGTTGCCGAGATGCCAACCTACATCGCAATACCGTTTTTTACGCTCGCATATTTCGTCGTCTATTCATGTTGTGCTATAATTCTGGCAACAATAACCACTATCGCATCGCTTAAGCCAACCAAGACCGCCGGATAACAAAACGATGAACCAGACGGTTGAACAATGTGGTTGTTGATTGCAATGTCTTTTGTCGTCGCTCGGTTTTCCTTACGCTATTCCTAACGGCTGCATATCCAGATGATCGAACGACTGTTGATCGCCACCGAAATTCAAGACGATGATGCAAGGGATACATTTTGGCATTTTCTACAGAACTGCTGTCCTGAGTTGGTTGTTGGACAGATGTGCGAAATCGACGCTTCTACCTGTGACGACGATGCATGGCGCGAATGGGAGTACAAACTGGAGAGCAATCAGCAATTGCTAGACGCTGACGTCGACAAGGTTGTCGTCTGGAAGATTCCGACCAGCGACATATCGGTTCAAACGATCGGTCATTGGTAGAATCTTACGATCACTTCAAGGACCACGCTCAAATGGAAACAAACTCACAATGCACGTCAACGGATTGCCAATACCGGAACTACTGCTCCGGCTCATAGATAACAAAGAGTGGCTCCACTCACTAGCAAACTCGGGAGTTTATGTATGAACAAGGTGCAACGAATCAATAAAGTTTGGAATGAAATCGAGGCTTTTTTGAATACAGACCGTGGGCGACCTGGTTGGTTGAATGCAACGGCCAACCCGGGCGCGACTGATTTTGAAATCGGCATACTCAAATCCGAATTCGACTTTGAGCTGCCTGCGGATTTCGTCGCAAGCTGGAGACGACATAACGGGTGCCTGCCAGACAAAATCCTGTTTGCCTTCCGCTTACTGCCGATAAAAGACATCATTGCCTACTACCACGACGGCATTAGGAACAATCGGACAAAAGAAGCCGATCTAGATGGCGAAGCGCCATTTAGCTTTGACGAAGGTGGTTATTGCAAGGACGTAATTCAGATCGGCGAAACAATTTGTTTTTGGAATCTGATTCTTCACCTGAGAACAGGAAGGGTTTACTTATCCCAGAGCGGTACCTCACCAAGTCTGTTAGGAGAGAGTTTCGTGGATTACTTGGAAGGCATTGAGTCGAATCTAAAAAACGAAAAATTCGAACATAGCTTTGGAGGCAACATCGAAGGCTTTTTTTTGATGGAGGAATGGGGCATCCGGCTGCGTTAGCCTTGCCCGACTTGAATGGACGCGGATACCATCATGTCCTCGCTATTTTCTTGACACGTTCGTCGAAATTGTACCTGCACCATCTTGCTGGTACAATTGCGATCAAACGCTGGCAATGACCTCGATAACAATATGTTGCACGCTAATCCGGATTTGCGTGTGGTTTTAAAATGGATGATCAATCGCTCCGGCTCGATGATCACGAACATTATCACTCTTGTGACTCATGAAATACGCTATTGCCGTTCTTGTCTGCCTTTCACTTATCGTCGGCTGCACGAAAGCTAAGCCCAAGGCCAATATACCGGGTCGCGTTCCTTACGTTGCTTCATTGGATGCATTGATTGGTGAGTGGGACTCAGAAGGTGAGTTGGCATTGATTGTTAAACGTGTCGGTAACGAACTTGTTGTCGACAACCCACAGAACGACACAGTCAGAGTTGAAATTTCGGAATGTTCGTCAACTGAAAATTCGATTTCGTTCACTCAACATCATCCAATGCAAGACGGCTCGCCCAATCTCTTCTCCGATGTCGCGTGCAGATGCACAATTAAGACCGTTGAAGGAAATAAAGACCAAATGGTGTTTACGATCTCGGCTCCTGAGATACCACAAGAATCAGATGTTTATTCTCGTCGCAAATAACGAGTGGTAACATTGCGATGCACGCCCAACCTAAAATGCGCGCAGTTTAGAAGTCAAACATCACTCGTCTCTTTCTGATTTGGTGATCACGGTTGCCTGACCAGAATTTGCTTGATTCGCGACTCGATGTGCTGGATAATTATCGCCGATGGGGCAGTGCGGAGGCAATTGCTTCGCATGATTCAACCCCGACATAACAAGAGTGTGCACGCGAAGTCCGGCTTGAGCGTGTTTTTTTGAAGTGCAGGATCCTTATCCGACTCGGTCATCTTACCGCTATCCTGATGGAGAAATTATGACAACTGATACCAATCCCTCCCGGAAAATTTCGTTCTTTCGTGTCCTCGTGGGCGACTTCGCGTTTGGCTTTTTGATCTATCCGTTAATCTTTTCTGTTATCGCAAGCATCGCCCTTGCTTGCGGATTTTCATATGGAAGAAGAGGTCGAGCAGCAGTTGGGCCGGAGCAGCTTCCACTGGTTGCTTCGATTGCAGGAATATTGTTTTTACTGGTAATTGTTGCGGCCGTTGCTCGCTATTTTTGGTTCAATCGAATTGCCAAAAATGGCACGGAGGTTGTTGGCACGATCTCTAACGTTTCCTTTAATGGAATCAACATCCTCGAATACGAATGGGAGGTTGATGGGAAAAAGTATTCGCATCGCCACTACGGAAATGGGCTTTTCATCCCTAAAACCATCCCTGAAGAAGGCGCGGCAACACTAATTATGCATCGGGACAGCCACAAACAAACTTACGTCCGCGATCTGTTGGAAGGACCTGGTGAGCCGCCCGTGGAAAGCACGCTCGAGCCGCAAAGCACTTTGGAATAAGTGGGCCCGGAGTCCATTCATTAACCGCGTAAAAAGCGTGCAAACCAGGAAAAAAATAAGTACAACCGTTTACTAGTACTCAGGATCAAAAGTGAAGTTCAGCCTCAAAGCCGCATTGGTCGTGATCACATTGGTCGTGTTTGGGTTGATCTTCTTCGTCGAGCCTCACTTGCGAATCAAACGGCAGAACGATGTGATATCCGCCTTGACGTCGGATATGGATTCGATTGAACGCGAAAATGGAAATATCACTACCATAAAGTGTACATTTCCAGTCGGCGGAGATGACTTGCCTGCCCCTATTCCGATCGAACGAATCACAGCGCTTTACAAGTTAAAAAATCTCTCTTTTCAAAGTGTTTCGTTTGATTCGTTGGAATCGATATCGAAATTGAAGCATTTGGAAACCTTGTGGATCGAAGATTGCAAAATCAAAGATGTTTCGAGTGTCGCAGAACTTCAAATCAATCATTTCATGCTTGACGACGAGAAACTGGCCAGCCAATTCCCGGTTATGCCCAAGCTTGAACGGTTGTCGCTTGGACATGCCGGTGGAGGCTTTTGGTTGACATTGACCGATGGGAACGACGTTTTTGGACCACCACCAGTTGGCTATCCATTTGACCAGCTCAAGCCATATCGTTCTGTTGCGCAATTGGATTTGCTACTGTTGACGATCACCAAGTTCGACGGGTTGGAGTTGTTTCCGAACCTGAAAATTCTAACGCTGCACGGCTGTAAGTTATTGGCTTTTGACGGAATCGAAAAAATTCCGTCATTGCAAACGATTGACCTGAAACTCATGTCACCCAAAGCTCCCAGCCTAAGTGAATTGGATCTAACGCCGTTAACAAAATGCCAGTCGCTTAGCCGTTTGATATTGCCAGAATCAACATCTGACGATGTCTTAGATGAAATTAGAGAACGAGTTCCCAAATGTGAAGTCGTTTCTTTCGAATCACCCGAGAATTGAATTGGAACGCTCGAACCATAACCTTTTAGTAAGAAGCCCGCTGTAGAGCACGGAGAATGAGCGGTCGATTGCGTCCGCTTTATCGCGGGTTGGTGCTTGTGGTTTGAACCGCAAATGGACGCGGATACACGCGAATGTATATTTGTTTTCATTCGCATCCATTGCCGTTAATTCGCGGTTCCTTTTTCGTTCGGTTTACACCTAATTTGGTTTATTCAATTGAGCCGTTTTGGCGATAGCCACGGTTTAGGCGCAGGACTAACCATACAAACCCGACGCGCAAGCGAGTGAGTCATTTTAAACGAACTCAAGCCCAGGAACGAGACACACTCGCTTGCGCTTCGGGTTTGTATTGAAGATTTTGAGATGACACACTCGCTTGCGCGATAAGCCGAGCCAATCGAAATGCCTAACGACTGACAAGAGTGACCCAACTAAAGAGTGCTCCAACTAATCACTTATCGAACGCTTGACTGACAATGCAGTTGAGCGTTTTTTCTGTTCCCACTTAGATGCGATTTTTGTTCCAAGTGATCGAACTATCCGCTTGACCGAGGCAATCATTTCCAAGGCAGTCAATTTGGTTTTGTCTCGCCATGAACTATCGGCGACTTCTGATGGGGACCAGCCGAACTGTCGAAGCTTGGAATTCAGTCGATGAAGTCGCTCGCGATCTGCAGAAGCTGTTGTTTCAAATGTAATACTGAAAGAGATTGAAACTTCGGATCCATTCTCAACAATGTGCGGAGCAAAGGCTGGCAAATGGAGGCCTTCATTTTCTTGCAAGGTAAATTCTTCTGCGCGAAAACGATTCGTATCGTCATAAAGAAAGTCCCGATGCTCTCCGTTGAGATATTCTTCAATACGCTGTTCGCCGACAACGGAGCGATCGTCCTGATTAAACGAAAAAACTTTTTTCTGGCCGCCAACCTGCAGGAGAAAACTGTTCACCGTATCAAAGTGAAATGGCGTCACGGCTCCAGGCGATGAGATATAGATATCACATTGCTCAAGCGCCATGCCTTGTGAAACGAGGTCTGAATATTCCTCAATCTGGCAAAGGCAATCGTCTAATAGTTTGGCATACGCCGGAATGTTCTGCACGCCTTTAAGAACAACTCGTGAATTGCATTTGTGCATCTGCTCAATGAGGTGAGAGGCAGAAGATCGGTTTTCGTGCGTATTTGGATTGTAAGTCACAGGAACATTGCCGGGAAAACACTGAACCAGGTCCTCAGGAAGACTCTTTGAAAGCTCGCTTAATTTTTCAAGACTGAACAGCTCATGGTAACTCAGGTTGTGACCAATCGTGAATGAACGACGACCAGCGTCTTTTACAAAGACATCGCGATCAAGGTTGGTAAGTCCTGGGTTGGCAATTTTTTGAATCATGCCTGTGTTCCAAAGTAAAAAGGAAAATGAAAGGGCGTTTGCTACGACGCAAACGTGGCTCAATTTGCTTTCTGAGAAGCCATCTTCAATAGCGGTAACGCCGATGTTGCCCAGCGAGCCACTCGGCCTTTCAATGCAACAACGACGCTTTGATATTTTGTTCGGCCTGACGAAACTTGATCGTTACCTTTGTGTGAATCGTCCTCAGGCGGACACTGACTCAAGCTGGACGCGTGCAATTGGTAGATTTTTTCGAGCTCAGCAATCAGCTTGGGAGAATACGAACGATCAAAACAGGTCTTGAAATGAATCCCTTCACTGCCTTGGTGGAAATTGCAAAATATGCCGATAGGCTGGCCGATGAAATTGACTTTGATCATCGACAACTTTCCCTTCACGAGAGAACGCAAAGCCATTTCTCGGAAGAACTTTCGGTGAGCCCCACGTGAAACCAAAGACGGTCCGACATCTTCGCTGCTGGCCGATGAGGCTTCGAGCTTCAAAAATTGATCAGTCCATTTGTCGATTTGATCGGTTGAAGAAAGCACTTCCGTTTCAAGTTCACCGAGGTCGCTTAACTGCCGCTCGGGCTGGTGAGGATTGGATTGAGCAGGGACGTTGTTGCTGCCGCTGGCTTGATCGAACGTAAAATGATTGAATAGATTTCGTTTGTTGTGTCGAATGTTTTCTGAAAGCAAGCGGCCAAATTCGCCTTCGTTGGAGACGGTATCAAAGCTGAATAATTTTGCTTTCATTTCTTCTTCCATGTATTGAAAGACAAAATCAATCACCTCGGCTGCAACTTCTTTGCGAATCAACGGGGTCGCGTCGATGCATTGATCGTGTTTCCAAATCTCGTAAGATCGGACGGGCATGCCGTAAACGCGTTTCTTAACGATTGGCATCAAGGCACACAGTACACGAGTGCCGTTTTTGGCGGGTGCGTCGATGACCAGTACGCTGGCGTCAACGTCATTGAGATGTTTCAGGGCAGGAATTAAAAAGTCAGGATCGAAGTACGGATTTTTGCGAATCGAGGACTCTATTAGCTCTTCCCAGTCACTGATCATACGCTCAAGTTGCACGACTGATTCGATAATGGTCCCGCGAAACCCAGTTGTAGGGGCAACGTGTTGGGTTTCCAGGTCGAGGTTGGAAAGGCCTGTCTTGCAACGGAGGGGTTTGATCATGATGATGCCAGTTGGTAATTTGATTCCAACTAGGCATTTGCAATCACCATGCCAGTGAAAACTCTCGGTTTTTACCGGTAAAGGGATGTGTTTAAAACTCTACACGGTGAGTTTTTGAATCATTTCACGTGGCAATGAGGCGGAAAAGAAACGATGAGGGGCTAGTGCGCGATGGCACTTGATCTTGGGCATTCTTGTAGAAAAAGATGGACAAGAATGTCCATCCTACAAAATAGTGCAACTTCAGAACTCGCAAGCGAGGAAGCAGCGTGTTTTTACTCCCTCGCTAACGCAGCGGATTTTTATCGCCCTCGCTAACGCAGCGGGTTTTTTCGCCCTCGCTAACGCAGCGGGTTTCCATGAAGACGCTTGCGCGTTTTGAGTATTTTGGTCTGGCAGAAGTTTAGTAAGCGCCGGTTGATAGCGCGAGCGAAGAGGGGCTGCAAACCGTTCAAGTAAAAAGCAAACGGCCTGAGGCATCCATGCTTCAGGCCGCTTGTTGATCCAGCATCGCAAAACGAAGGATCGATTCGCATTGCCACCGATTCGTCTTGAATTGGTCACAGCAAGCAAATGTCATCCTGTGACCAGGTATGGCATTGCACCGGCTGTACGGCAAAAACGGAGGACTTGCTTCTAGATCAATATGGTTTGTAGTTTGCACTTTGCAATTTGTAGCGTGAGTAATTCCTTTTTGACGGTTGGTCTGGTCTTTGATTTTCTAACTGGCTGGTTTGCTTACTGGGTTAGTTCAATTTGGTTTGTTCAAGGATTCTTGTTCAATGGATTCTTGTTCAATGGATTCTTGTTCAATGGATTCTTGTTCAAGATTTGCATCAAGTAGTTGGCTACCGCGGCAATGTCTTTTCAGTGGTTGGTTCGTTTACGGATAAATTTTGAATTGTGCTTTGATCTTTCAAATTCAAACCATCCGGTAGCTCATCTCCGGGCGGATCAAATGTTTCTTGGGCGATTTGGTCGAATGCGTCTCCGTGTTGATCTAAATAAGCCTCCCACAGCTGGTCGTTCCATAGTTCCCAATGAAACCCAACGCCGATGAATACGACTTCGGTCTCGATGTCGGCCAGTTTTGCCAACGTGGAGGGAATTCGAATCCTGCCTTGCTTGTCGAGATCACACTGTTCAGCACGAGCGTAAAACAGACGTGAAAAGGAGCGGACATTTTTTGAGCTCGCAGACGACTGGCTGGCGCGGGTACCTAATTGGCTAAGTGATTGTGTGGTGTGAAGCTCAAGGCAATGGTCCGTTCCGGGGGTCAAAAACAAACCCGTTCCATCGGGAATGGCAGATCGCAACCGTTTGGGAAGCAAGACTCTAAGCTTCCCATCCAATGCTCGCCGATAAGTCCCCGTGAAAACCACTTTACTCCTCATCTGCTGGTTGTGATGTACTAGTGCTTACTTACTACTCTCCCGTTTTCAAAGCCTGTTTGACTCTTGTTAAAAACAGAAAGACTAGGAGGGTTGGGTAGCCAAAGCGTTAGTTAATCAGTCCCATTTGCTCCCACTTAATACCACAGAGAACCCAAGGATAAGGATTTAATCCCGTTGGTCAATCCGATGTCAAACCTCGATATACGCGCTGAATCGCCTCGGGACTTCGAGTTTTTCCGGCGTTTTCTGCTGCTCGAATTATGAAAAAAAACCGAAAATAACTAGCCAAGCTATCTCGGTCACGTGCTGTCAAAAAATCTGACGTATGACTTTCGCGTTCCAACGAAACAACATAAAAACGAACACAGCGGCAAAACGAACGAATTGCGAACGTTCAATTTGATTAGCTTATCGGTTTTGAATTCGCAAACTCTTTGCTGTGAAAATAATGGCCAACGACGGAACTAGCCTGGACTCAAGTGATCGGGCAGAGCATTACAACTTCGAACTTCCCAAAGAGTTAATCGCGCAGAGTCCGCTCAAGAACCGGGAAGACGCCAGACTGATGGCGATTGATCGCGGTGGCGATTCAGTGGAGCATTTTCATGTGCGGGATTTAGACAGCCTGCTTAAGCCGGGAGACTGCCTCGTCGTTAATGATACGAAAGTCGTGCCGGCAAAGCTCGTTGGGTATCGCACTTCGACTGGCGGTCGCTGGCAGGGGCTGTACCTTGAGGAGGACGAAAACTGCAATTGGCGTGTGCTGTGCAAGACCCGTGGTCGGGCGATGCCGGGAGAGTCAATCACACTTCAGGATCGACAAGGCGTTGATCGCATGACACTGGAACTGGTCACGCGATTAGACGATGGTTCGTGGGTCGTTCGCCCAGACACTGCCTTACCCGCCGAAGAGATTTTGGCGACCATTGGCCGGGTTCCTCTGCCCAACTACATTCGCGGCGGCAACATGGTCGACGCGGACTTAAACGATTACCAAACCGTGTTTGCGAAACAAGCCGGTGCAGTTGCGGCCCCGACCGCCGGTTTGCATTTGACTGAGTCTCTGCTCAATCGCTTGATCGATCGGGGCGTCAAAATCGCGACCGTCACGCTGCACGTTGGCATTGGCACCTTTCGCCCTGTCAAAGCAGACCAATTGTCTGATCACGAAATGCATTTTGAATGGGGGTCGATCAGTGAGAAATCCGTCGAACAAATCAACAATGCAAAATCAAACGGCGGACGGGTGATTGCCGTTGGAACTACCAGTGTCAGAGTGCTCGAAACGGCCGCCGCTAGTGGAGAGCTGGTTGCGTGGACAGGTGAAACGAATCTATTTATCCGGCCACCGTATCAATTCAAAATTGTTGATGCATTGATGACCAACTTTCATTTGCCACGAAGCACATTGTTGGTTCTCGTAAGAACGTTCGGCGGAGATCAGTTAATGACTCGAGCTTATGCCGAAGCGGTTGAAGAGAAATACCGGTTTTACAGCTACGGCGATACGATGCTGATTTCTTAAGCGGTTTTGATTTTCCAAGACGTTTTGATTTCCCAAGACGTTTTGATTTTCCCATGGGCAATTGAATTCCCAAAGGATTGGTTTCTCAGACTGCCGAGCGTTGGTTTCGATTCGGCTACGAAAAAAGGCACGACTCAATGAGCCGTGCCTTGTTTGTCTTTAACGTTTGACCAAAATCTTGATCAAGCAATTGGTTTTCGAATTACGCTTCTTTTGTAACACCTTTTTTGTGGCGACGTCGAAGATAAACGCCACCGAAAAGTGTTCCAAGAACGATGGTTGCCATTGTGCCAGGCTCTGGAACAGCAGTCGTAGTGAACTTAACCGAAGTCTGCAAGAAGCTTCCTGTTTGAGTGGCGTTGTTGTCCGAAATCCTAAATTCCCAGTCACCTGCAGTCGTAAAACCAGCGAAGGTTGAATCCAAACTGACAAACGCTTCATTGACACCGCTTGCTGCATACTTACCGGGTTCGACAACAAAGTCTGTGTCGCCATTGGCAGCTTCTGTCCAGATACTTCGCTCGCCATCTGAAAATGTATAAGTACCGTTGAGATCAGATGAATCACCAACGGATCCAGAGCTCGAAGTCGTTAAAACACGATTCACCAATGTCTCCGATCTTCCACTTTGTGCATGTGTCACTGTGACGATCAAGTCGCCAATCCAACTGTGACTCAACCCTTCAATGGAAAAGTGAGCATTGGAAATCACTTCGGCATCTGTGATCGTTACTACACTAACGACACCCGCCGAACTGTTGTCCGGAATCGTACCGCCATCGTTGCCACTGTCACCCGTTACGTCAGCCATTGCAGCTGAGGTGATCATGCACGTAATTGCCAAACAGGTACAAACTCTACCGAGCAATCTTAATTTCATAGTCAATCCTTTTAGTTGTGTGATTGCATGTCGCTTAGACAAGAATTGTCATTGTTGGTGGGAATGTGATGGAAAACAAAAATCCAAATCAACGTTGTCTCTTTCGCGTTTTTCCTTTACGCGATCACATTGCGGCACAGTTTAGGAAAACTGGTGAGCATTTGGCAATACGAACCTTGGGATCATTTTCATTTTCCGCTAGAAGCGCCAGCACTATGCTGGCACTTTCGACGCTCATATGAATTTGGGCGGCGAATCGCTTGCTGTCGTGCTTCGGGGGACCGCATTTCTGCAAGCATAAGTTTGTGTGTGAATCCTTCGTCCACCGAACTCTGCGCCAATTTCGCTACGAGCTAGTCCACAAACACTACGATAATTCCATAGTCGCCAGTGCCACGACGGAGCTCATCGGTTGAGTCGGCTTGGTAATAGTCACCTACTTCATCATCTATACCGGTGTCGAATGTAAGAAATGACTCGTCGGTTCGGACAATATCCGATCCATCAGTAGAACTGGCCGCTCGCGAGGACAAGTAGTCCGAGCCTTCGCCGCCAAGTAAGAAATCGTCTCCTTTTCCACCAACAACGAAGTCATTCCCATCGCCGCCATCTAGAACGGCCGCCTGATGATCGCCTCCGATGAGGTAATCGTTTCCTTCTTCCCCGAAAGCCCAAGTAGCACTGGGCGCCGCGTAGATAACGTCATTGCCGCTTCCACCTGAAACAGCCACCAGGTCAAAAATACTTGAATCGCAACTGAACATGTCGTCACCTCCTCCAAGCTCGCAATTGAGAACCAGCTCGGGTTGCAGGTTGGGAATACTATTAGGCCGCGTTCCTGCGAAGGCACCAAAACTGATTTGACTCAGTGGCCTTACCAATTTCGACGCTACCACATTTCCATTGGTACGGAGTATGACCATCGCGTTGGAACCCCAGCGTTGGACCTCAACTTCGTCGGACCAGGCTGAACCCGTGACTTTGATTTCTCTGTCTCCATTAGCGAAGTCTTTGACAGTGATCGAGCCAGTAGTATTTTGCAAAGGGAAATTCCATTGCGCGAAGAGAGTGTTTGAACTCAAAAACATTGCAATTGTCGCGAGTAGGACTGAGGTGGTTTTCATCGGTTTCTCCTGAATGCCAAATTGAGTTTGTTGGTTTCCTACTTCTTCATGCGAAACTCGAGTAACGGAGCTGCGAAAATTCCAGTTGGTTTTCTGCTTGATTTTTTTTTGCTTGAAAAGAAGGCGAGCTGGCGCGATCCAACAAATTTTTGAGAATTCTTGCAGGATTGAGGCAACGATTTCGCCTGAAGAATAAATAGCAGGCTCGACCCCAAAATTCCGACAGACGATAACGCGCCTTGCGGAAGCTGGGGGAACTTGGAGGAAGTGCTTCAAAATGTTCTGGTTATTTTTGCTCCCGCGCTCTCATTTGAACCTAAACCAAAGTAAAATCAGGCTTCATTCTTCGAAGCGTTACAGATTCCCGATCAAACAAAGGGATAACGTCGTGTCCAATCAACTGCTAATTGATTCGCTCTTCGAACGCGTCCGGCCTTATCTGCGCCTGTTGGCCCAAGCTCATCTTGGTGACCACCTTAAACAAAAAGTGGATGCTTCGGATGTCGTGCAACAAACGTTGATGCAAGCCCATCAGGACCGGGACCAGTTTCAAGGAACCAGCGAAGCCCAACTCGTGGCGTGGATCAAACAGATTTTGCGGCATCGTTTGATTGACATGGCTCGACACTGGAAAGGCCAAAAACGCGATCCCAATCGCGAGGTCGACCTTGCTCAAAAAGTCGAAGACTCGTTCCGCCAAGTCGACGATTGGCTGGTGGCATCGCAGACGTCGCCCAGCATGGCCGTGCATGGAAAGGAAATGCTGGTCACGCTGGCCGCGGCAGTTGAGCAACTTCCGGAAAAGTTGCGCACAGTCGTGGTGATGTATCACTTACAGGGCATGAAGCTGGTTGAAATCGCGAAAGAGGTTGGCTGCGATGAAACCACGGCTGGCCGTCGACTGTTTCGAGGAATTAAACAACTTGGCACAATCATGAACGATCAAAATGGCGAGTGAACTCAATAACGAATTCGGCTCTGACGCATTCGACTCTGACGCTCCGCCAAGTGAACTTGACCTGGCGATCGCAGAATTTTTTGCCGCTCAAGATACCGGCGTCCCGCTCGATGTTCCGTCTTTTTTGAAAAAACACAGCACCGTGGCGGATGAACTGGAACCATTTATTCATCAACAGATGCAAATGGGGCGTCTGATGTCACCAGTGCGAAGGATCGCAGAACTTGCCAATTCGACGACGTCTGAACTCGCGCCAGAGTTTGCTGAATTTGGCGACTACACGATCATTCGCGAAATCGGCCGAGGTGGAATGGGCGTTATCTACGAAGCCCAACAGCAGGGGCTCAAGCGGCGTGTTGCGCTAAAGATGATTCGCGAGAACCGTTTCGTCACCAAAGAAAGTCTGATTCGATTCCAAGCCGAGGCCGAAGCCGCCGCAGCGCTGGAGCACACCAACATCGTCCCGGTATTTCGAGTTGGCGATGTCGATGGACGGCCTTTCTTTACGATGAAACTGGTGCGCGGCGGAAGCTTAAAAGAGCGATTGGCAGTCGGCCCAATACCAGCGAAGGAAGCGGCGCGAATTGCCAACGTGATTGCCGACGCCGTGAGCTTTGCACATCAACGCGGGATCCTGCATCGCGATCTCAAGCCCGCTAACATCTTGCTTGATCCACGACCGGACGCGAATGACTCTTCGCATACGCCTCAAGACTCGCGCGATTTTGAAGGCGCCGGCACTTTGTTGGAATCAACTTTGGCTAACTCGGATTCCAATTCAAACGAAACTTCCGTCAACCCGATGATCTCCGATTTTGGGTTGGCCAAGCAGTTGGGCGACGAAGTTTCCATTGGAGAAAACTCAAACGGTCTTACCATGACCGGTGCCGTGCTTGGAACGCCAAGTTTTATGTCACCGGAGCAAGCGTCGGGAGAATCGGCGCTAACAACAGCAACGGACATTTACAGCGTCGGTGCGATCCTGTTCAACATGCTCACCGGCTCGCCGCCTTTCGAAGGGAAGACGCCCGGCGAGATCACGAGAAAAGTTATCGATCAAGCACCACGTTGGCACAGCAGTTCTGGCCTTGATACCGACTTGCAAACAATATGCTTCAAGTGCCTGGAAAAAAGACCTGAAGATCGTTACGCCGGCGCGGCCGAGTTGAGCACGGATTTGAAGCTGTACCTGGCCGGAAAACCGATCCTTGCCCGCCGCGCAAGTGCATCGGAACAGGCGATCAAATGGGCTAGGCGAAATCCCTGGTTGGCAGCGACATGCTCGTTGGCAGCCGCTTTGTTGTTGCTGACGCTGGTCGGGTCGATCTTTTTCTCATGGCGATTAAACAACGAGGTCACTCAGCGGGGAGTCGCTTTGCAACGGCTGCAAGTTCAGGAGACCGCAACAGCAAGACAACGAGATCAGGCGTTGCGACTGTTGTTCGAATCGAAATTCAAAGAAGTCGCCGCGCGGCGGTCCAGTGGCGAAAGCGGTCATCGCATCGCGGCGCTTTCGGCTGCCAAGGAAGCGGTCGCGCAGCTTCCTTTTGTGTCGGCCTCCGAGAAGGAAGTTCTTGAGCTTCGAAGCGAGACCGCTGGATGCCTGGGCAACATCGACATGGTCGAACTTTCACAATGGTCCAACGCGACTTACTCCAAGCTCGGCCAAAGATACAATTTCAGTTCGGATCTAAAATTGGTCGCAACGCATCCGTTCCGTGGTAGTCCGGTACTGGTTTACTCAACCGACGCACTGGGCCAAACCGGATCCGAGGCAAAGACTGATCCGATTGCAACGTTTGACATCGGTCAGACGAACGTTATTGGAGGGCCATTTCGGCTGGAGATTTCTCGTTGTCATACTTATCTGTTGGCCCACACCCATGATGGGGCAACCACAAGACAGTTTGTCTTTGACTTGGAAAACCAAACCACTGTTTTCGACCAGGACAAAATTTCTCACGCTTGTGTCGGGTATTCTGATTCGGGCACACTCATGGCTGTTGCCGATGCCAGCTCAATTACGATTCGCCGGTTGCCTGGTTTGGAAAAGCTCATTTCGTTTCCCAATCCTTGCCCAAGCACCAACTGCCTACTCAGTTTCAATCCAAATGGACGTTGGCTTGCCCTGCATGGAGTTGGTGGCTTCTTTATTTTTGATGTGTCCACGGGCAAGACCGTTTGGCAAAACACCGACCACTTTACGTTCGACTTGGACTGGCATCCGACCGAACCCGAAATCGCAGTGACAAATTTTCTGTCCGCTAAAGTTTGGCGGCTGGAAGACGAAACAACCCGTTTGGTCAATGAATTTCCTGGCCATACACATGAGGTATTCCGCGTCGCGTATACCCCCGATGGTTCGGCAATCGCCACGTCGACATGGAATGGCAACACGAGAATCTGGAATGTACTAAGTGGGGAAAAACTCTTCTCCTGTGTTGGAGCCGTTGTGCGATTTTCTAAAGACGGATCAAGAGTCGCGATGCAAGCTGCAAAGGCCGGTATCTTTCGTTTTGAAGGCGAACGACTGCGTAAAACAATTTCGACTGCTGACGAAAAGAACGAAGCGTCGCAACCGGTCAATGTTGACGTTCATCCAGACAACCGCTGGGTGGCACTTGGCAGCAAGAAAGGCGTTCGAATCGGCGACTTAAAATCGGGAACACGACTGATCGACTTGCCAGGACCGGGGCGAGTCAAATTTCATCCCGATGGGAGCTATCTGTTAACTGGGTGGCACTCGGTCGTTCAGTGGCCGATCCGCGAAGAGCCGGATGAGGACAACGAAACATCAAAGCTGATTGTTGGACCTCCCCAAACCCTGCCAAAGTTGAATGCTTTCAACGGAATGGACTTGGACCCTGATGGCAAGTTCATTGCGATCATCAACGGCCGTGGGCGCACGCTTGTGATGCCGATCAAACAACTTGACAACGTGGTCGAGATGCAAAACTCTTCCGCGGCCAATGGCGTCAGTGTTTCGCGAGGAGCTCGTTTAGTGGCGGTCGGAAATCACCATAGCCGAAACGCTCAGGTGTTTGACGGGCGAACGGGAAAATTGCTTCACACCGTAGAAACACCCGGACATGCTCGCGCCAAACTAAGCCCGTCCGGTGACATTCTTGCGGTCACCTTTGGAAATTCGGCAGAAGTCTACGAAACGGTGACTTGGAAGCTTCTTTATTCTTTGAAAGATACGGACCTCGAAGTCGCTTGGCCGGCCAGTTTTTCGCCAGATGGAAAACAGTTGCTGTTAACTTTGCGAAAGCCACGGGGCACGCTGATCGTAGACGCTCATTCGGGCCGGCAATTGCTCCGAATCCCTGGCGATGCAGGAACAGCACCTCGAGACGCGAACCCGGTGCTAACATCAGATCAACAGCTGGTGATGATTCGCGAAGGCAACTCGTTGGAATCCTGGGATTTGGCAAGAATTCGAAATCGGTTGGCCGAGATTGGGTTGGATTGGGACGCGGCAAGAGAACCAGCACGCACCGTCGAGGCTGAAGTGGCGATATCGGTGCCAAAAGCTGAAATTGATTGGGGCGAATCCAATCGGCAATCGATTTACCAGAAAGCACTGCGTCATATTCGAAGGCGGTATGGCAAACGGGCTGCCGAATTAGTCTTTGACGACTGGCAGCGAGACTTTCCAGACGATGCTCAGTTGTGGAATGCTCGTGGGAAAGTTCATTGGCAGGTTCTAAGTCGAGAGTCCATGAGCGATTGGTCCAAAGCGTTGGCTTGCGAAGGCTGCGATCCGGCTGTCTGGTATTCCCGAGCGATTGCAGGAATCAAATTTAATCAGCGAAGCGAGGTGGTCGGTGACCTGACAAGATTTCTCAATGAAAACCCTGAGTCGGTTTCTGATCAAATGAGTGCGTCGCGTTTGTTGGCATGGGAGCTTGCTCTAAATCTTGTTGGTCGCAAGTTAAGCGATTCCGATTTGGAGACTGCCTTCGGTTTGGCCAGTGCCGCCAAGGTTTGGGCATTAAGCGTTGAGAGAAAATCCGGTTCCGCAAAAACCGAAACGTCCGTTGGTGCTTTGATCGACAAGACGCTCGCTTTGGTCCATCTTCGAAGCGGTGATCCAGAATCGGCGATCAAGTTTCTCAAAAATGTTTCTTTACTTGAATCCAGCTCGGAACCGCGTCCAGCCATCGGCGGGCACTTTATTGCCGGACTGGCTTGGCACGAATTGGGAGAAGACGAAAAAGCCAATTCGTCGTATCAACAAGGACTTGATTCCATAGCCAAACTGCCAAACATCACCGCCAATCAGGCAGTGGAATGGATGCATCTGAAATCAGAATTGGCATCGGCTTTGAATTTGGATTTAAGAAGCGTTGATTCCGAAAACGTTGAAGAAGGAAATGGCCAAATCGTAGGCAAGATCCAAAGCTGGACGCCGATCGAGCTGGCAGTAGTCGCCAGTTGGGACGTTGGGGATGTAAGCGTAAGGGCAGTTGAGAATTCAGCTAATTCCAAAAAAGAACTTTCTAAATCAGAACAACAAACGACTTCTGAGACCAAACAGAAAGTCAAGCCGCAGTTCAAAGACCGACTGTTTTTCTCAACCAGGCGGGGTGGCCGGCTAACACTAAAACTACAAGTCGCAGAATCGGGAGTCCATGATGGCTTGCTCTCGCTTTCAAACGCCGTTGACATCGGCAAGTTCAAATTTTTCTTCAACGGTAAACCCTTGGAACTTATGTTCGATGGTTATTCGAAATCTGCTGGTCGTGAAACGGTGCGACTTGAAGGGCTTGAGTTCCATGTCGGTGTAAACGAGTTAGTGCTGGAGAATGTAGGAACGTCGCCGAGATCCAGAGGCTTCCGCGTCGGTATCGAGCAGTTTTGGCTTGAAAACCCTGACCAGTAACTCGCCAAGCCATTCATGCGAACACTTGCTCAAAAATGTCTCGCGTTTTCTGTGCAGGTTCACGGCTTCTCTTTCGCCTTTGTTGATAGGCCCAGATTTAACAGTCAACAAAATAGTCGAGGAACCGAAAATGAAAAATGTACTTTCCCTGATCTTGTCAGCGTTATTGGGTTTAATCACCTGCCAATCTTTGTCAGCACAGATCCGGCTGCCCAAAGATATCAATAGCCTGGGTAGAAATGTTGATTTTTCGAAATTGAAAGCTTCCCCCCAAACCATTCCGCAGTTGTCTCCGGGCCTTTTGAGGAACATCAACCGCAACTCCGGTTTGCTTACGACACCAATTCGTCCCGACAAACTTGTTCTCCCACCTGGTCCACTCCAGCCATTCAATCCGCAGCCACAACCAATGCCACAGCCGTTTCCACAGCCTCAACCGCAACCACAGCCGGGGCAGAATTCTAATGGCGGGGTGCATTTTGGCTGGGGACCGGCCGGACCTTCTCTGGGAATTCCGCTTGGAAATGGCGGTCAGATAAATGTTCCACTTCGTCGACCAGGTCGCATGATGAATCAGCCGATCTACCAAGCACCCGGTCGAGTGCTTGGCTATGGACCACAAGGTCAGATCTATACCGGTGGTGGACAGGTCATGGGTTCGGTGTTAACGCCAGGTCGCGATGCAAGCCAACACAATGGGACCCAGCGTGCTGTTCGGCAACCGATTTACGACAACTTTGGCAACATCGTCGGTTACCAACAGGGCACGGTTTGGAACAATTCAATCACCGGCCAACAACACGGTAACATGACGACTTATACCCCCAATGGAAGCGGCGGATATCACCAGAGCACGACTCTGTACTCTCAGGCAGGCGGCAACATAACTCCCATGACTGGTAAGTAGATCCTGAACGGCGGTAGAGTTGAAGCCTCGATCGGTTTAATGCTGATCGAGGTTTGTCTTTTTAACCTTGGCGTGCAGAGCTCTTTTCAACGGCGTGAAAGAGAGCGGCGTTGGGTGTTCGTAGTACCGCCTTTAGGCGGATAAGCGGCTCAGGATGTTTCCGGCTAAAGCCGGTACTACAAACATCATCTTCGTGTACGCAGTTTTCAACCGCGGCGAAGGGAGTTTGAGTTTAACACTTCGCTTGGGGCAGGGTGTTTTACAATGACACTCGCGCGCAAGATTGCTTTTGGAGGTAATTTTTCTCGATGTTTACACAGGTCTGATGACGTTTTAAAATCGTCCATGATGAAGATTGACTTCAAGAAATATGAAATTGAAATGGTTGCGTGTATTGAGCGTGCTGTTAGCCAAGTCATGGTTGAGTACTCCGACGAACATTTCTATGCCGCTGCCTTACATGAATTCTACCGGGAATCCGGTGATCGAATCTCGCTTCCTGGTTTGGCAGTAAACACTTCCGAAGAAGTCAACGATGCTGGCGATAACCTTTGGAGTTCGCCCGATTGGTACTGGACCGACCTGGAATTCGCAAGTAAGAAGCTGTTCAAGCTCCACGATAATCTGGAGAGTGAAGCAAGCCGGTTGACGACCGCTCACTGGGATAAAATTCACACCCAGTGGATGAGCACTTTGGTTCGCGTCGCAAAACAACTGACCAAGCGTCTAAAGAATAACAACGCTGCCACAAAAGACTTTGGGTTTTACCTGTTCGACTGGGAGGGGGATGAAGTCGCACTGTTGCGACAGTGCATGTCTGCCGCGAAATTCAAACGTTTGTTTCCAGCACTGCAGAAAACGATAGACAAGGAAAAAGCAGATGCCCAGCGACCGGCTGAGCAAAAATTAGCGATGTATAAGAACGACCTTTACATGAATGGTGACAAAATCATCCAACATGGAAAAGCCGCCATACCGATGTTAATTGATTGTTTGAATAGTGAGCAAGGATGGCGGGCTGCCGGGTTGCTTGCCGAACTGGGAATATCCAACAACAATGTGATTCAAGCTCTTCGACGACGTGCTTCCTCGTCAGAAAAAGGCTCGCCACGATTTCATTTTACGACTGCATTGGCTGTCTTGGGAGACATCGATTTTGTTTTGGACCTTGCAAAGAAAGCCCGCACGCGCGAAGCTGCAATTGACGGCATCAAATCGCTTTACGGATCAGGAAATAATGGTTTCATTCCCGTTTCGCTTGACTATACGCCATTGGAACGACTGTTGAGTATCAAGTCTTGCAGCAAGCTGGCACAACGACCGTGCAAACCATCTCATTACGCGCTCGCATCTCGAGGTTCTATTCGCCCGGACGATACTGACACGGCGATAGCTGGAACGAATTCCAAGTACAAAATGATTCGTGAACACGCAGTTTGTGCATTAGGAGACCGTTCCCTCGGGAAAGCCGTAAGTGAGCGAGCGATGCAAGCAATCGTTGACCGCTTCAATGATCGGGCGATGACAGTGAGGTACCTGGCTGTGATTAACATCGGGTACTGGAAGAAAGCCGCAAAAGAGCATGTGCCTGCCATTCGTCGGCTAATGAGAAACGATCCCGATCCTGACGTGCGCTATATGGCTCGTCGAACTATTCAGGATCTTGGATTCAAACCGTAAGTCAGATCAGATTACTTTGAGCCGAATTTGGTTTGCTAAAATCGAGTTGACCGTCGCGGCGTAACGTTTAAATCAAACGATTTTTAAACCAAGACCACTGAAGCGATCTGGCCCGTTACTGAGAAACTGGATTTGATAACTGCCTTGCCTGTTCGTTCGGTCTTCGAAGTCACCACGTTGATGTCGCATGCTGGGTCAACGGTGTTGCAGTTAATCGTTGGCGGAACGACTCCATGCTGAATCGCCAACACTCCGCCAATCAACTCAACAATCGATGTTCCTGGGCCGAGATTTCCAAAGTTACTTTTGTGTGCCACGACTGGCGTGTCGGCAAAGACCGCGCGAATCGCTTTGGCTTCTACTAAATCACCTTCCAGACTTCCTGCCGCATGAGCGTTCACCAAGCCGATATCGGCGGCTGTCATTTTTGCGTGTTTCAATGTGGCGTTGTACGACTCTTCGATGCCGCTTGAAAAAAGTTCACTGCGTCGGTTTTGAAAAGACCTCGACCAGCCGGCAAGCGTACCAAGAATTTTCGCGCCACGAGCTTTGGCGTGTTCGGCAGACTCCAACACGAGTGCTCCGGCTCCTTCGCCTGCGACCATTCCGTCTCGTGAAACATCGAAAGGGCGAACGGCCGATTCAGGCTCGCGGACTCGTTTACTGAGTAAGTCAGTACCGCGATAAAGCATCGCCGACAAAGCCATCTGGCAACCCGTTCCGCCAGCCACAACCACATCGGCGGATCCGCGTTGGATCAAATCGGCGGCTTCGATCAAAGCCAGCAAACCGGACGCTTCACCTTGGCAAATTGAATTGCTTGGTCCGCGCGCGTCGTTGGCGATCGAAATATGCGAGGCGACCATGTTGGGTAAATACTTGAGCATCCAAAGCGGTTGGATCTCTCGCATCGCAAACTCGCCCCACCTGTCATGTTTGTAATCTTGATCCACCGTGCAGCGGCGAAAGACATCGGCGACTTCTTTGGGGTCTGCAAAAAATGTCTCGGTGCCAAACACGGTCGCCATCCGCTCGGGCACCAACTGGCCTTTTTCCAAACCCGCGTGTTCAACTGCCATCGCGGCCGCCGCACAGCCAAACTGAATCGGCTCGCACATGATTTTGAGCGCCTTGCGCGGCTTGATGAATTGTTTGGCTTCGAATTCTTTGACTGCAGCAGCAATTCGAAACGGCAAATCGGTCTCGGCATACTGCTCTCGAACCGCGACACCGCATACGCCACTCTTAAGCGATTCCCAGAATTGGTCGTGCCCGATTCCAATTGGGGATACGACTCCGAGTCCTGTAATGACAACTTCGCAACTGGGGTTCATTGAAACAGCTTAAAGAAAATTTCGAGGGGAGGTAGCGAAGTTTTATTTTGACGTGAGTGACGACATCCAATCAAAACTGCCAGCCAACCATTATTACGGTTCGTAGTCAAATATTCGATAGGTCTTGTCGCGTTTAGTCCCGCCTCGCTCCAATGTTCCGCGGGAAAGCTTGTTCGACTCAAGCACCCAAGAAAACTCAGCGTCTTGGATACCACGAGCCAAAACGTCGGGCACTAGGCGGGTCATCAGCACCAGCCCCAGCCCCCAGCGTTGATATTCAGGTATCACATTTGTGCTAATCAAGCGAATTTTCTTGATGTTTTTTCGACCCAATAAAATTCTGAAAATCCCAAAAGGAAACAACTTCCCATCGATCTTCTTGATCAGCGGGTTGTAGTCAAGCAATCCAAATACGACGCCAACCGGTTTCCCTTCGACCTCAGCGATCGTTGTCAAATCGTGGACGATCAATTTTTGCAATCCCTTGGCGGACTCTTTTAGCTCGCCCTCGGACATTGGAGTAAAGCCCCACTGGCCGGGAAGTGCTTTGTTGTAGATCTCAAGAAAACTCTCAACGTCTTGATTAAAGTTCTTTTTGCTGATCGGGCGCACGTCGATCTTGAATCGTTTTCGGGCTTCTTCTGCGATGAAAGTAAGTTTTGGATCGAGATCGTTGAGCATGTCGACGTTGCCCAGGAACGCGTACATGTCTTGAGATTTTACAAAGCCGTATTCGACAATCAATTTCTCATAATAATCTTTGTTGTAAGTCATCATGAAAGTGGGCGCCGAGTGGAAGCCTTCGACCAGCAAGCCCCACTCGTAGTTCTGCGATGGGTTGGCGGGACCGCGCAGTTTGAAAATGTTTCGCTCAGCAAACCAAGCCTTGGCTGCGTCGAACAATTTATTGGCAACTTCCTGATCGTCGACCGATTCGAAAAAGCCAAACATCCCTCGCTCTTCTTTGTGATAGGCGTTGTGAGCTTTGTCGACGATGGCGGCAATTCGACCGACCACTTTTCCATCTTGCATCGCCAGAAAAGTCTGAATTTCGGCATTGTCGTAAAACGGATGCGGCTTGTAATTCAGTAACTCTTTGATGGTCATGACCAATGGCGGAATCCAAAGCGGGTCACCCTTGTAGTGCGTCCAGGCAAAACGGATAAATGCCTTTTGCTGAGCTTTGGTTGTGACGGGCTGAATCGTGATGGGTTTGGAAGTCATATTGGAACGTAACTTTAAATTGGCTGCTGGTCGTTGGATTTACTGAGAGTTGGAATTGCTGGGGCTTTGAATTGCTGAGAGTTGGAATTGCTGGACGATACTTAAAATAAGTCAGATAAATCGCCGATTTTCGAATCAAAGTTTGAATTAAAGGCGGGTTCGAGTTACAAATAGGTTGGTTTAAAAAAAGTGCTTTTCATTTTGAATTTTCGAAGTGAAAAACTTGCCCAAGGGATGTTCACAGAGGGCATTAATCGCATCACCAACCGAATTGAATCTGCTTCAAATTGATGGGTATACTTTATTCCTTTGTCGATCCATTCGACAGTCTGGATTGAGCATATCAGGGCAGAATATAAGGGAGAACAGCACATAGTTTGCTTCGACAATCCAACTTCGATTGCCGAATCCGCCCAACGTTACAACTCGTTCGCCCAATCTCTCTTTATTTCACTACACTAACGAATCTCCATTGTCCGAAAAAATGCGAATCTTGATTACTGGTGCAACGGGCTTTCTTGGAAATACACTTGTTCGTGCCCTGCTCAAGCAAAATCATCAGGTGCTCGCAGCAATACGACATTCTTCCAACCTCAAGGCGCTTGACGGTCTGGACATCGAGACAGTACACCTCAATCTGAACGATGCCTCCGAGGTCAGAATGGCTCTGGAAGACGTCGACGTCGTCGTCCATTGTGCTGCACTGATTCAAATCGGTTGGACGAAGCTTGAACAAAGCCGCAAAGTCAACGTTGAAGCAACTGCCATCATCGCCGAAGCGGCACGGCGGAAAAAGATTCGCATGATCCACGTCAGCTCTGTTGACGCCCTTGGACTTGGAAGCAGCAAGGAAGACATCGCCGACGAAACAAAATTGGATCCGCCCAAACCTGCTTGCTCGTACGTAGTCACCAAACGTGAAGCCGAATCGGCGGTCGTTCTTGAATTGGCCAATGGCTTGGATGCGGTGATTGTGAACCCGGGATTCATGGTCGGCCCTTACGACTGGAAGCCTTCATCGGGCGAGATGATGTTAACGCTTGCGAAGACTTTTATTTTCTACGCTCCCGCTGGCGGTTGTAGTGTTGTCGATGTTCGCGATGTCGCCGACGGGATTGTATCTGCGATCAAACATGGCCGGTCTGGCGAACGGTATATTCTCGCCGGAGAGAATTTGAGCTATTTCGATCTTTGGACGATGATGGCCAACGCCATGAATCGACGTACGCCCAAGAAAGTCCTGCCGGATTGGATTGCCAACACGGCAGGAAAGGTTGGTGATTTTTGGAGCAGATTTTTGTCCGAAGAAGCCACCGTTAATTCGGCTGCGACACAGATGGGACAGCTCAATCACTTCTACAGCAGCGACAAAGCCAAACAGGAATTGGGCTACGTGATCGGAAGTGTCGAAGACGCAATCCATGATGCTTACGATTGGTTTATAGCCAATGGTTATTTGACCAATTAACTCTTAAGCACCATCGCGCGGGCAATTTTCTTTTTCCACCCAATAGTTCGCAAAATTTACGTACGGCGTGTAATGCCCACCGTCCCGCCGTCGCAAGATCGCTTGCAATCGCTGATCATCGTCGACTGCCATTAAGACTTCATCTGAAACCTGTGGGCTCGCATTCCAAACATTCGCGTTTACGAATTTACCAAGCTGTTCGCGCGGAACGGATTCAACTTTTAAGTCCAAAACATCCTGCGGCGCGATCAGTTTCGATTCAATGTTTTCGATCGACAGCGATTCTGCCTCCACCGCTTTGGTGACATCCAATCGACCGATACTTGTACGTTGAAGTTTCGTCATCACAGCCCCGGTATCTAGACGCCGCGCGATGTCTCTCCCAAGCGACCGGACATAGGTTCCTGATCCACAACAGATTTCGATCTGAAACATCGGATAGTCGAGCGACGTTAGCTTAAGGTCATAAATGGTGACCGGCCGCGGTTTCAAGTCGACTTGTTTGCCTTTGCGAGCCGCCTCGTACGCGCGCACACCGTTGACTTTGAGTGCCGAAAACTGCGGCGGCATCTGCTCGATCTGGCCAATGAATTCTGGCAAGACGTCTGTCAACTGAGACTCTGAGATCGGACGTTTCTCAAGATATTCCAAAGTGCCATAAAGGTCTTCGGTGTCTGACTCGAGTCCGAATTCAAACGTGGCGAGATAAGTTTTTTTCGCTTGTTGCAGGTATTGAATCAGCCGAGTTGCCGGCCCAACACAAATCGCCAACACACCGGTGGCAAGCGGATCGAGCGTTCCCGCATGACCGACTTTGATGGAGCGCGATTTTTCTCGAACGATGCGTTGAACGAGATTAACGGTGTCGCGTGAAGTTTTATGTTTTGTTTTGTCTATGTTGAGAAAGCCGAACACGGTCGCGTTTCTTTTCTTTTACTTTTTAAGTTCAGCAATCTCTGCCTTGAGAGCAGCGATCTGTTTCTCAATGTTAACGATTTCGTCTGGCTCGTCGGTTTGCTGTTTGGCGTGGGCCAAAAGCTTTTGATTCTTTTCAACCTTTTGACGAAGCACTTCAAGTCGCTTTTTGGTTTTCTTGTCCATGATATCGCTAATAGTAGAGGAATTCTGTGCCGGGCCAATGATAGTCCCAACAAAAAACGAGTCCACTCAAAATGAGAGGACTCGTTGTTTATACGTCAACAATTTGTAGTTCGTCAACAATCAAGCGTCCGTAAATCGGCTCGGGCAGACTTACTTTGGCGATTTTGATCAGACTACTGTGAGACAGCGTCTGAAACCGAATCACCTGTTCCAACAGGAATGATTGGAGACGGTGCACCTTCAACAGCTTTGGTGATGATTCCACCAGCCTTGTCACCACGGATGACAACAGGCGGATGGTTGGTGAATGCCACGCGAGCTGGTCCAGCGAACGAGTAGTACGTGTTGATCGTGTCTCGAACAGACGACATACGCTTGTCATTGACTCGCTCGACGTTGACCTTATGCAGGAAAACCTTTTTGTGTTCCAAAGGCATGTTTCGCATGATGGCTGCAACTTGTGTAACGCCAAACTGGTTTAGCTTATTTGTCTCTGGATCGAAGTGGACGTGACCAAGTGTGCATTGCTCTTGGTAGCCCTGTTCAACCATTGGGCTCCACATCCGGTGATACAACTGACGAGTGTTGCAAGCAAACGGCTTTGGCCAAGCTTCATTGCGAGCCGTGATGCGGGCATTGATTGCTCTTGTCTGAGCATGTCGTGCTTTAATGTCGCCCTTTAAGCCAGCTAAACCGCCGGCTCCACATCCTCCACCTCCGCAGCCGCCACTCGATGGATAACCGAATGCCGGAGCTTGGTTACACGAACTGCATTGCGCCCAAGTTTCGCCTGCCAACATAGTGATGCTCGCGACTGCTACCGCGACCAAGAAAAGTGGTTTGAATTTAGTCATCGTTAAAGCTCCGTTGACACGATCCTTTTTGAGGATCCTTTTTTTTGAATTCTACTTTTTGTTCGCCACGTCAAAACGAGCGCAAATGCCGTTTGAAACAAACAAACTTGCAAATATGAACAATCCGCAACAGAGTTTTTATCGGAACATCGTCTTTTCACCGTGCGAGCGAAATATTCGGGAATCAAAAAAAGACGGCAAGTGATGGCATTTTTTGACAAACGTCTTTGATTTTTAGAACCATCCCAATTGGGTAAAGCTGTACGGATTGATAAAGATTGAGGGTTAGGGAAATGTTGCAGCCAGTGTTTTGTTTGTTTGTCCGCTGCCGCTATTAATACATTGGCCGATGAAGACGGGCATGATGGAGAAGCGGTGATTGGAGCGGGAAAATGAGAGTTAGGGAACAAAAAAACGGCTTGGTGAATCACCAAGCCGTTTTGAGTTTCAATTTTGCTTTTAAGTAACGTTTGTTGATTACTTGTCCATCAAAGGAAGCATTTCGTTCATCATGGTGATCGCGGCAGGGCCAACAAGCACTACGAAGATACCAGGGAAAATGAACAACACGAGCGGGAAGATCAACTTAACCGCCGTTTTTGAGGCTTTCTCTTCCGCGATTTGGCGTCGACGAGTTCGCATCGCATCCGATTGAACACGAAGAGCTTTACCAACGCTTGTACCGAACTTATCAACTTGGATCATAACCGAAGCAAGCATCTTAAGATCTTCCACGCCGTTTCGCTCACCCAGATCAGTCAAAACTGTCTCACGGGTTGAACCCATTTGAAGCTGATGGTTACTGAGCTTGAACTCGTTGGAAACAACCGGGTGTGATTCCACCATCTCGTCGGCAACACGTCGAAGAGCTTGGTCCATTCCCAAACCGGCTTCAACACATACAACCATCAAGTCCAAAGCATCTGGCAAACCCAGGAACAACTTTTGCTTACGGCTACTACCAATGAAACCCAAGATGATTTCTGGCAAGAACAGGAACAATACGCCTGCACCCAACGCGTAGATCATAGTCCACATGTCGACGCCATTGGTAATAAGTGCAACACCGCCACCGAGGAAGAATCCAACGGCAGCAGAGATGACTTTGATCGTCGCAAAAAGCTGAGGTGCGGTTTCGCCACGCATGCCTGCTTCGTTCAACTTCTGTTGAATTTTACTGGCTTCTTTTTCACTCTTTGGCTGCAAGGCATCCGAGATCTTTGGACTCAACGATTCCAAACGTTTTGCGATGCCTTCACCCGCACCCGCTGTGCTCTTCACAACGTCGGTGCCCAAGGTGCGGTTCTTCATCCGCTCCAAGCGAGATTCGCTCTTCGTTTTCCCGTTGAATACCATGTCGGCAACAACCCAGGCACCGATCGCGATTGCTCCAAAAGCTGCAAACGGCAGAAGCGTAGTAAAATCAAATGCTGCTAATAGTAATAGATTCACGATTACACCTTAATATCAATGATTTTCTTAATTGCGAATGCACCAACGAACTGCAACACGCATGCTGCCAATGCCATTTTTTGACCCAGTGGGTCTGTGAAAAGCATCATGATGTAGTCGTAGTTGATCTTGAGCATGACAAGGAACAATGACGGCGGCAAACCAAGCAACACGATTCCGGAGATACGACCTTCTCCAGTAAGAGCTTGAATCTGTCCACGAATTTGAAATCGTTCGCGAGTCAGATGCGAAATCTTGTCCAAAATCTCAGCCAAGTCACCACCGGTCTGACGCTGAAGAATCACCGCAGTCGCGAAGAATCTCAAGTCAAGGTTGGGAACACGCTCAGTCATTTGCTTGAGCGAATCCGTCAACGTCACACCCAGGTTCTGCTGTTCGAACGCTTGATGAAATTCCGGCCCCAGTGGAGCTGCCATTTGCTGGCCGACCAATTGAATTCCCGCAGGAAGACTCTGACCAGCACGCAGGGCTTGAGACATCAAGTCTAAAGCAGCTGGAAGCTGAGAACCAAATGTATCGAGTCGTTTCTTGCGAACCCACCAAACATAGACGTAAGGCATTACCGCGGGCAACAATGCCGCAATCGGAACCAATGACTTCCAAGGTGAGAAGATAAAGCAAGCGATACCGCCGGCCGCACCCAACCCCAAGGTCATTATCACAAAGTTCTGAATCGAGATGTTGGTTCCCGATTGCTCAAGGAACGCCGTGATGTTGAAGAAACGCTTAATCATTTCTTCAAACTGGTTAGGAGCATCATCCAGTGGAGTAGTCAAAAGACTGGTCGCGGCTGCATCCGTCTTGGAAGCTCCACGTCCACCGTTTTGTGTTAGCGACGTCAGGCGGTCTTCGATTTGCTCGTTTCCGCCTTGAAACAATAGCGTCGCGGCGAAAATCATTCCGCCGATTCCGACTGCAATCGCTCCAATTAATATGTAAATCATCATGTCAGAACTCGTTTTTTCAAGTCGATTGTTTCGTTCGAAAAGTGACTCTAATACTCTTTATTGGTAAACAGGAAGAGAATGTTCTCAGCCTGGTTGTTTTTGGTTTTGGTGAATCGTTGAAGTCAGACTTCAACGCACTCTTCCTTAGTCTTCCATCATGACGCGTTCGCGGAAGATACTTGCTGGAAGCTTGATTCCCATTGATTCCAGTTTGTCCATACATTTAGGACGCACACCAGTACAAAGGAAACGGCCTGTAGCACGTCCGTTCTCGTCGACACCCGTTTTCTCGAAACGGAAAATGTCTTGCATAACGATGGTTTCGTTTTCCATACCGCAGATTTCGGTGATGGCTGTTACTTTACGCGGACCGCCTTGAAGACGATTCGCTTGAATGACCAAGTCAACCGCACTGGCAATCTGAGTTCTCATCGCCTTGATAGGCAAATCGAAACCAGACATCATGATCATGGTTTCCATACGAGCGATACAGTCACGAGGCGTATTCGCGTGAGTCGTCGTCAACGACCCTTCGTGACCAGTGTTCATCGCCTGAAGCATGTCCAACGTTTCCGGTCCACGACACTCACCAATGATGATTCGCTCAGGACGCATACGAAGACAGTTTTTCACAAGGTCGGTCGCTGTCACAGCACCTTTACCTTCGATGTTTGGAGGACGTGTTTCCAAGCGAACCACGTGATCCTGTTGCAACTGAATTTCAGCCGCGTCTTCAATCGTAACAATACGGTCTTCGTTAGAGATAAAGCTCGAAAGCGTGTTGAGCAATGTTGTCTTACCAGAACCAGTACCACCAGAGATGACGATGTTCAAGCGAGCTTTCATCGCTCCCTCAAGAAGCATCACCATTTCAGGTGTGAAGGCTTTGAAGTTCAAAAGGTCTTCAAGCTTAAGCGGGTTTGAACCAAAACGACGAATCGACATCGCAGCACCATCAAGTGCCAGCGGTGGAATGATCGCGTTGACACGAGAGCCGTCTTCCAAACGAGCATCAACCATCGGGCAAGTCTCGTCAACACGACGACCGACTTTTGATACGATGCGGTCAATGATCTGAAGCAAGTGTGCGTTGTCACGAAACTCAACGTTTGTTTTTTCCATCTTACCGCCACGTTCGCAGTAGATGTTCTTTGGACCGTTGATCAAAATATCACTGATCAATGGGTCTTTAAGAAGTAGTTCCAATGGACCTAGACCAAAAGTCTCGTCAAGAACTTCTTCGACCAAGCGATCTCGCTCTGATCGGTTGAGCAGGTTGTTTTCGCCATCACAAAGATGCTCCACCACGACGCGAATCTCGCGACGTAGCACGTCACCTTCGAGTTCACCGACTCGGCTAAGATCGAGCTTGCCGATCAATTTTCCATGAATACGTTGCTTGAGTTGATCAAACTCATTAATTTGTGGTTTTGTTGTCATCTAACTTAGTGCCTGCAATTAAGGGAAAATTGAGGTCGTGCTGCCGGTTGCTGGGCTGATAGGCGCAGCGGGAGCAGAATGGTCCTGTGTAACACGATGGAAAAACATACAGCGCCTAGACTGAAGAGTACCCAGTCAACGAAAATATTCTTGCTTATCTCAGCCCCCAGCTTCGCACGAGTGTTGCAACCGTTTTATTCCGGTTTGTTTTTGCCATACTCAAGTGTTACTTTCCAATTAGTCTGGCGGCTCAAAAGTTAACAACGTGACAATCCGCAGAATACAAACTCCACAGCAGTGATACACAAGATGGCCAAAGCTAATTCGAAGTCGGCTAAATCAAAGTCAGCCAAATCGAAATCCATTAAATCCAAGTCAGCCAAATCGCAACCTCCCAAGCAAACAGCGACCGAAGTCGTCAAGGAGCTCAAGCGTCACGCGAACCCGGAAAAGGCCGCGTTCTTTCCACGTTTTTTTCGAACCGGACCAGGCGAGTACGGTGAGGGCGATCAATTCATCGGGGTCGTCGTGCCAGATCAGCGAAAAATTGCCAAACGTTTCTCCGCACTCCCAATAAGCGAAATCGAGAAGCTTTTGGACAGTCCGCTGCATGAATGCCGTCTCACGGGGCTGTTCGTTTTGGTGGGCCAATTCGAGAAAACGAAATGTGAAGAGACAAAGAAAGCCATTTACAAGTTCTACATCGCAAAAACCGATCGCGTTAACAACTGGGACCTTGTTGACGGCTCGTGTCACAAAATCATGGGCCCTTATCTCAAGGACCGTAGCCGAAAAAAGCTTTTCCAGTTCGCCAAAGCCAAGAACGATCTTTGGAAGAATCGAATCGCAATCGTCACCACGTACTATTTCATTCGCCGAGGCGATCTCGAAACGACCATCGAATTGGCTGAAATCCTCCTCAACCATAAGCACGACCTAATCCACAAAGCCGTTGGCTGGATGCTTCGTGAGCTAGGAATCCAAAACGAAAAAATGCTGATGCTTTTTTTGGAACAGCACCACGCAGAAATGCCTCGAACCATGTTGCGGTATGCAATCGAGAAATTCCCCGCGCCCAAAAGAAAGAAGATTTTGGCAGGAAACTATTTCGCTAAATGATCAGATATCGCTTTAACCGTCGCGGTCTTCAATCTGAAATTCAGCGCGTAACGCTTTGACCAAAAACGCTTCAACCTTCTTTGCAATTCCGGGGGATGACGATTCACGCGGCCCGGCAACGTTCATGACGCCAATGTTATTATCGGCAATCCAATCAACGAGATCACGGTACACGCTCTCATCGAGACTGGGTTGGCTTAAGTCCACACAAAGCAGAGGTCGGCGATGTTTTTTGGTGAGCTTTTCAGTCAGTTCCGTGCCGCCCGAAATCTGTTTGAGGAACAGAATCAACGTTCCATCTGAGTCGACAACATTCTTCTCGGTTCGAACTGCGTAGTTTCGCTCTGTTGTTTCTTTGAGTTGATAAACGGCAGGAATGGCTCCGTCTTCCGCACGCCTTCCACGTGGACACCATCCGCCATGAGGGATGTCCAAAAAAATCGCGACATCCAAAGCTGCGCGGTCCACGCCAGTTTGCGCACCGGAAACAATTTTTGTAAGCGAAAACGGCATAGAAGAATGTTCCACAAACCGATGCAGATGGGGAGTCAGGATCACACTTTGCAGCGCAAATTCAAGCTCAAAAACAAGTGGCGAGAATATACGATGAGAATAAGCGACGATCCAAACGGAGTGATCAATCAAATGAACATTCTATCTACTCGACGGGCATCACCAACCGGATGCCAGCGGGAAGTTCAGAAAGCGCCGTGATCCGTCGCCCAAATTGCTTTTCGTTGAGCTTAAGAATCTCCGCAAATCGCGAAGCCTGTCCCAAATTTTTCCGGGCGATATCGAAAAGCGTGTCACCCGCGTTGGTCAAATAAACTTGCCGTGGACCTTCGGTGACTCGCTGCGAATCCGGTTTGGGGCACAGGTCTGGCCATAAGCTCACAAGATCCGCTTTGGTTGGCGTGCCAATTGTTACGCCCGCGGGGAGATTGTCAAAGTCAGGAACCGTTGGTTTGTTGTATTGATAGAGTGCGTGAAAATAGCGACCGTCTTGGTAGAGCTTTTCAGAGATTGACCAAAAACTTTCACCGGAACCCACAACGTAAGTGCGCGAGAATTTTTCGGTTTGCGAATTCATAACAGCAGTGGAATTCGTTCTTCCAAAACCGTTGGCTTCTTCGTTTGCAACTTCGGAGACGAATTCGGCACGTGCCGCTGGCTTAAATTCTGGCTGGCTTTTACTTTCGCTTCGAACAGATTGATTGAATCCAACCCGTCCGACGTTGGGCTTGCTGAATTTAACCGGCTTAACTGAATCTTGATCCGTGTTTTCGAATCCATTTTCTGGGTGCGGTGAAACAAGAGTTGGAGGACCACTAGGCTCTCGAATTGCACCCGATCTTAAATCTGTCGGTTGCGTAGAAGCATCCAGCCGGCCGGGTGTTTGATTCTCTGTTTGATTATTCGAAAAGCCCGAAAAGCTATCTGCAGCGTCATTTCTTCGGAGCGACTTGGAAGCCCCTGGCTCACGTGCGTGGTCAAACTGCCCGGTTGGATTGGGATTCGAGAAAGAGTGATTTACTTCGGGAGCTTCGGCTGGCGGGCGTGTAACTGCTGGGCGTTCGATCGCCGGCAAGAAAGCTCGTTCCACCTGAGGCGGTGGAGACGCAAACCCGTTTGGCTTACTGCTCATTTTGACTTCGGAATCGGAATTGAAGCCAACCAAATCCAAGGCCGATGCTTTCGGCGTGGTAACTTGGCGTGTTGCTTTAGGCCGCAACGTCTCAGGCTGCGATAACTTGGGAATCGCTGGCTTGGGTTGTTGATCAAGCTCAATTGGATTTTGGGCAATCTCGTACTTTGCCTTTTCAACTTTTGGTTTTTCAAAATCGGATTTGCCAAACGACTCGGGCAAATCCAACCGACTAACCACCTTTGTCGATCCATCGTTTTGAGCTGGCTTGCTCTCAGAATCAGGAATCGGAACGAACGAATTTGAAAGGCTTGGTTGAGGAGCAAACGAATTCGGAGCGAAAGAATTTGGTGCAAATGAATTTTCATTTGATGACGCGTTACCCGGCGGTTTTGGCGCGGGGAAACCTGTGACTTTTTCAGTCAGGCGCGCAGGAGGCTTTGTAGGTTGAACTGGTTTGATCGATTCCAGTGACTCCGCGAACTTTTTTGCTTTGTCGGTATCCGACTCGCCCGAAGCCAATTTGATACCAGGCTTCAAATCAGGAGTACTGTTTGCGATCGGTTTGGCGCCGCCGTTGAAATCACGATTGGCGAATCGAGTTGGCGGCACCTTTGAGGCAATCGCGTTCTTGGGCGTGGCCGCATGTGCAAATTTGTTCTTCAACTTTGTGGCGGGTGAATTTGCAGTCGGAGCAGTTTCAGAGTGAACAGTTCGAGAGTTAGCAGTGCCAGGGTTCGAACTAACCAACGAATTGTCAGTACGTGATTTAGTTGAATCAAACGATGGCCTGAAAGGGTCGACCATGACGCCAGAGCGATCTTTGAAACCAGGCTGCGCCAAGTAATCGGCAAATACTCTTTCCAACGCTTGCTCGCGAGGCGAAGCGCCCGGCGAAACCGTCTCTGCGACCGGTGCCCTGAGAACGTGATCCGGAAACTCTTGTCCGCGTCCCATGATTTTGTAGAACGCGACGTACAAGAACAAAGCCAACACAACGGCGACGACGGACAGACCGATCTGCGCTTCGCGAACCAGCTGTGATCGAGAGTTTGGACGAAATGGATCTGACATCGGCACCACAACCAAAAAGCGATTAAAGTTACGGCGGAACTATACAGAAATGGCCAATTTGCCAATACGTCGAACGTGAGAAGCGAAACCACGCCTACATTCGAAAAGATTGACGACAAAGCCAACGCTAGCATGCGATTTCACGAGTCCAACACCGAGCCTCAACCAAGCCTTACAGCCAATTAATCTGCACGTCTTTCGCAGACGCGTAGTTTTGCACTACGGCTTCGTGGATTCTCATGAAGCTCAGCTTCCGATGCCTGAATCGGTTTTTTGGTCAGCACGTTAACGTGCTGGTGCGCGTTCATCGCCTGTTTGACGATGCGGTCTTCAAGTGAGTGAAAACTGATCACGGCCAACCGCCCGTTTGGCTTAAGCAAATCCGGCAGTCGTTTCATTGCCTCTTTAAGCCACTTCAACTCGTCGTTGACTGCAATCCGTAATGCCTGAAATGTCCGCGTCGCGCCATCAATCGTTTGATGCTTGGTGCGCGGAATACAAGAACGCACAATCGACGCCAACTGTGATGCTGATTTGATTGGATTGTCATGGCGAAGCCGCACAATTTTGCGTGCGATCCGGCGGCTCATTCGCTCTTCGCCAAATTCATAAATCAAATCGGCAAGATGTTTTTCACTTAAACGATTAACCAACTTCATCGCCGATTCACCTGCCAGCGGATTGAATCGAAGGTCAAGTGGACCGTCACTTTGGAAGCTGAATCCTCGATCGCGATCAGCAAGTTGATCGCTCGACAAACCAAGATCAAGCAAAATCGAATCGACTGCTTCGATATCCATTTGCCGAAGCAATTCTGGCATGTCCGCATAGTTGGCATGCAGGAATTCAGCATTCTCATCTGGAATACGTTCCCGTGTTTCTTCAATTGCCGAGAGATCGCGATCAAATGCAATCAAACGACCAGTTGGCCCGATCAGGTCAAGCAATTTTCGCGTGTGACCACCACCCCCCAACGTTCCGTCAACGACCAAGTCACCCGGTTTCGGGTTCATGCCCTCAAGCACTTCAATTGGCAAAACGGGAATATGTATGGTCACGACAATGTCTGCTAAATGTTTAGGCGGCTTGATTGAACGTGACATGCTAATTCAATCAAAGCAAAAAACAAAGCCGCGATCGCAAATGGAAACCCGACGCGTAAGTGAGGGAGCGCACCCAATTATATTAGTTGCACATTCCCGTCCGACATCCATCGCGTTATATATAGACCGGTTTCATCGCGGGACGTTTATAAGACGGACAGGAATGTCCATCCTACGAATTACTTCTTCTCTTCAAACGGAACTTTGGCGATAACCGTATCGCCTTTTCCTTTCTCGTCCGTGATGCTTTGAATCGTCCAAAGATCCAAGTGGTTGCCACCATCGACAACGCTGCCGCTGTAGTCACCCCATGAAACGCCATCGGTGGCGGCTCGGCCTTCGCCGATACTGACCATCGGACGCAGTTCACCAGGCGGATCATCGGCGTGGCGGAAAGCGAACCTTGGACTGATGAAAAGGTCGGTTCCGGTTTCTTGAAATCCAACCAGTACGTCCAGCTGTTTGTTAACGGCAATCGTTGTCTGAATAAAGCTCCGTTTGTCGTCCTTGATCAATCCCGTTTGGACCAGCGTGCCGTTGGGTTTCATTTGATGCCACTGAACCGCGGCGCGTCCTTCGCAATTGACGGCTTGGGACCACCAGATGAATCCGCCTTGGACGACCAGGTTCTTTGGGTTGCGATCGCCGGAGGCCGTTTTTTGTTCGGAATCTTTTTGAGGAGACTTGGGTGGGAAATTGATGTATTTCAAACCGTGTTTCGTCTGGCCAATTTGTTCGCTGTTGGGTGTTCCGTCGCCCGAGTCAAAAACGCGAGTAACGATAATTTTGTTTTGGTTGACTTTTACAAAATACAAATCCTCTTGGTCGTCTTGCGTTTGCACTGGGTGGCCAAGCGAACCTTTGAAATGATAAACCGTTGCCGGTTTGCCGGATTTGACTTCTTCCATCGTCAAAACGAAAGTCTGTTCCGGGCCACCGGGAAACGAGTAACCGACCCATTTTTTGCTGTAACCAATTCCTCCACCATCACGTCCGCCAGGTGCTGGGACGGGATAAGTGTTCCACGCACCAGTTGGGTCTTTGGTTTCCGAAATGGAAATGTTAACTGGCTTCTTTTTTTCTTTGTCCCATGGGTTCCAAAGATCAAATCCAAAAACCTGATTGTGTGAGTCGTAGAATAGTTTCGGATCGATGCCGCCGTTGAAACAGTTTTGCGGAACGCCTTGGACAAAGTTGCCTTTCTTGTCGTAGATGATTAATCCATTGTTGGTGCCATGCAAAATATGATCGTCACCAACTGCGATTTGCGGGTCGACTTGCCGATTGCCATCCTGGCTACCGTCGAATACGAGATAGCCGTTGATCTCACGCGGGTTGCCGCCTTGTTTACGCTCTCGACATTTGCCTTCTTTGTTGAAAGTCACATTGCGAATTGGTTTGATGACCTCGGAGCGAACGGGCTCGTCAGCCAACGATGGAATCGAAATGCAAAAAAGCACTGCGAGCGGAAGAATGATTTTTATCATGGTTTTTGGTTTGCGTAGTTGGGAAGTGGGCGCAAGTGAACGGTTCGCGACAAACGATCGCGACACCTAGAGGTCTCAGCTTAGTTGGGCAGTGGCTACAGAGATGCTTTTGAAAAGCTAATCCCGATGCAAATAATGCTTAATTATCGCGTGATTCGATCTCGGAGACTTTACCAACTCGTCTGGCGTGACGACCGCCTTCGAAATCGGTGGTCAGCCAAGCCGTAACGAGTTCGCGATAGTTGGCTTCGTCAAAGTCGTTGCCTGCTAAGCAAAGTACGTTTGCATCGTTGTGTTGGCGACTGAGTTTTGCGGCTTCGACATCACAAGAAAGCGCAGCCCGCACGCCATCGACTTTGTTGGCCGCGATCGACATTCCAATCCCGGTTCCGCAAACCAAAATGCCACGATCCGTTTTGCCACTGGTGACTTGATTGGCAACCAACTCCGCGATGTCCGGGTAATCGCACGACTCTTCGGTGAATGATCCCTGATCGTCGACTTCGTGGCCCAGTGACTCGATCACGGTCGTGAGAACTTTGCGTTGCTCGTGACCGCGATGGTCACTGCCAATAGAAACTTTCATTTATTATCTCGCCAAGTCTCATTGATTGAATTGCGACAGGTCAAACTCTTTCACCCACTCGATCAAATTTTCATCGATCTGGTTGGCGGTGGATTGATAAACTTCAACAGGACTTCCGATCGGATCGCTCACATCGGCGCCATCTCGCCGAAGCGTTTTGGTGCGCGTCTCAAGCGTCGGCCAGTGCGAAATCAAAGCCTGTCGGTGTCCATTGGTCATCGTCAAAATGATATCGGCGAACTGGGCCAGTCGTCCGGTGATCGGTTGGCTCAAGTGCGTGGCGATATCGATTCCCATTTTGCTCATCACTTCGATGGCTTGGGCGGCAGCCGGTGAGCCAGGCATTGCCGCGATTCCTGCAGAGAGAACAGCGACGCCTTTTTCACCAAGCGACTCGATGCTGCAGCCAAGCCGGTCGGCCATGCGTTTCTGCAAAAGCCCTTCGCCCATCGGACTGCGGCACGTGTTGCCAGTACATACGACCAGAGCGATAAAGTTTGTCAGTTTGCGAATGGTAGGTTCGTCAACAACGCCCTCGCGAAGAACCGTAAGTTCACTTTCAGTGATCTGTACGACGGTTGATGCTTTGCCAAATTTTGACGGGCCATCATCGATGATCAGATCAACCGTATCACCCAATGCCTCGCGAACCTGTTCTGCGTCGGTCGCGGCAGCCTGGTCGCTGAGGTTGGCACTGGTCAAAACAATTGGTCCCGCGCACAGTCGCATCATTTGTAATGTGGCTTCGTGGGCTGGGACGCGAAGGCCGACAGTGCCATTGGGAACGGTGGCTTTTTTGACTGAATCATCAAGTCGATGGATTACGCTGTCTGGGTGGTTCGCATCCAACACCAACGTCACCGGGCCGGGCCAACTTCGTCGGGCGACGCGCCGGGCCAAGGAAGACATGTTGGGAACGTAGTCGAGGGCGTCATCGACGCTTTTGTTGGCAAACGTAAAAGGCTTGTCTGCGGGTCGGCCTTTAATTTCCATCAACCGGTCGACCGCAGAAGGGATCAAGGCACTGGCTGCCAATCCGTAGACGGTTTCGGTAGGGATGGCAATGACTTTGCCAGCGGAAAGTGCTTCGACGGCGCGATGGATTACATCGCGTGGATCTTCGGCACTTTGAAGGTCGATGATGACGGCTGTCATTTAGGATTTAACAGTAATTGAGTGCAAAAAAGATCGATGAGTTTCAGTGCAGAAACCGCTTCATCACGCTAAAATAATATATCGCTGGAGCGGTAAAACGGTCAAGTAGCTTGAAATGCTTCCCGATATCGGGTCGCTCATGAGCGAACAATGGAAACAAGGCAAGATAACGCCGACTTCAGAGAATAGTTTGTACAATTGCGTTGAAGCCGATGGTTAAAAACTCGGCGACGCGGACGACTTCCCTTTTCATTTGGAATCTCGCTTGAAGATCCGATCAATTTCACTTTCAAACTACCGGCTTCATTCGATCAAAAATGGAATGTTCGCGGCATTAGTTCTGTTAATGACTTTTGGGATGGCCACTCAAACCGGTTGCCTCAAACCAGCGGAACCGGTCGAAGAGGTCCTTGTGTTTGGGCGCAAAGGCCGCGACGACGGGCGATTTGAGAAGCCACGTGCCATCACGATTAACGACCAAGACCAAATTTTTGTGGTGGACAAAACGGCTCGCATTCAAGTCTTCGATCGAGACGGGAACTTTATTCGGTTGTGGAGAACGCCGGAATGTTTTTCTGGAAAGCCATGTGGGCTCTCGGTCAGCCAAGACGGCATGCTCATGGTTTGCGACACGCATTATTTTCGCGTCTTGTTTTATACCTTCGAAGGCGAGTTGGATGAGTCGCGGACGATCGGCGGTGTCAATGGTCGCGGGCCGGGTGAGTTTGGATTCGTGACCGACGTGGTGCAGGATTCCAAAGGCAATTTCTATATCGCGGAATACGGTGACTACGATCGGATTCAAAAATTCACCCCCGAAGGCGAGTTCGTTTACCAGTGGGGCGAACATGGCGAGTCGCCCGGTCAGTTTCTACGCCCGCAAGGCTTGGTCATGGACAAGCATGATCATCTCTGGGTCGCTGACGCCAGTAACCATCGTGTCCAAGTCTTCGACGTTTCCGGCGACGCGCCCGAAGTGATCAAGGTCTGGGGTGAGTCTGGTTCCGAGCCAGGTTTTTTGAGCTATCCTTATGAGCTGATTCTGGACGAAGACGACAACGACGGAAAAGGAAGCGTTTACGTTTGTGAGTTTGGAAATCATCGTCTGCAGAAATTTACGCTTGATGGCGAATCGTTGGGGACTTGGGGATCGGCTGGCCGTGAACCCGGTCAAATGCACCAGCCGTGGTCGGCATGCCGTGACAGCAAAGGCGACTTTTTCATTGTCGATTCGTACAATCATCGGCTTCAACGATTTAAGTATGAAAATCAAGTGACGTCTGGTGCAAAAGACGCCGACCAATAAACTTGTGTTTCGATTTTCGACTCAACGTTCAGCTTTTCGTTACCCACGTTAAAAATTGCGCGAACATAAGACAACATAGAAGGACCGTCAACATGAAAGATGAAAACGCACATTGGATTGGTTTCGACCTTGGCGGAACCAAAATGCTCGCCACAGTTTATAACGACAAATTTGAACAGGTTGGCCGAGCGAGGCGAAAGACCAAAGGCCGCGACGGAATGGAAGCGGGATTGAAGCGGATCAATTCTGTCATCGAAGAAGCCTTGGAAGACGCAGACGTGTCCAAATCCGATGTAGGTGGTTTAGGAATCGGATGCCCCGGTCCGTTGGATTTGAAAAAACGTACCATTCGCACTGCGCCGAATCTTGGCTGGGACGATGTGCCGGTTGCCGATTCAATCGAAAAGAAATTTGGATTCCCATGTACGATCGCCAACGATGTCGATGCTGGCGTGTTTGGTGAATATTCATTCGGAGCCGGCAAAGGCGCACGGTGCTTGTTTGGAATTTTTCCCGGCACGGGAATTGGTGGAGGCTGCGTTTACGAAGGCAAGATTTTTCGTGGAGCCAATTGCACCTGCATGGAGATTGGACACATTCCAATGATGCCAGATGGGCCGCTTGATGGTGCCGGCAATGCTGGAACGCTGGAGGCTTTGGCGTCACGGTTGGCGATGGCCAGTGATGCTGCCGGTGCTGCGTATCGCGGACAGGCTCCACACTTGTTAAAAAATTCCGGAACCGATTTGGCCGATATTCGTTCTTCAGCTTTGGCTAACTCAGTCAAGAACGGAGACAAAGCCGTTGAGAAGATCATTGAAAAAGCCTGTGGGCACTTGGCGATGTCGGTCGTTACTGTGGTTCACTTGCTTGCCCCAGACATCATCGTTTTTGGTGGCGGATTGGTCGAAGCGATGCCTGACGTGATGCTCCCAAAGATCGAAAAGATCGCGCGAAAACGAGTCTTGCCATCGCTTCAAGACGTTTTCAAAATCAAAGAAGCAAAATTGGGAGACGACGCCGGTGTGATGGGCGCAGCGGCGCTTGCAAAACAAAATGTCGTTAACGAATCGAGTTAACTTCAAAAGAAAACTTTGAAAGCGACGACACCGGCACGACCAATAACGCGAGCCAATAACGCGACCGACAAACCGTATCTGCAAACTGACTTTCCGCATCTTGCCAGCTAATAAACTATGTCGACCAACCTAGATCCTCCGAGAATGGTTGCCGTGATTGATATCGGCGCATCATCGCTTCGTATGCAGATTGCTGAAATCAATCACGAAGGTGATATTCGTAATTTGGAATCGTTTTCGCAGGCGGTTAGTGTTGGCAAAGATTCCTTCATGGTCGGTTCGATCGCAAAAAACACGATCGAAGACTGCGTGCGCGTGATGCAAATCTATCGCGACAAACTAACCGAGTATGGAATCGTGGACCCTGAAGACATTCGTGTGATTGCCACCAGCGGCGTTCGCGAAGCCTCCAACCGGATCGCGTTTATCGATCGTATTTTTGTGGCGACTGGATTTGAGATCGAGCCGTTTGACGAAGCCGAATTACATCGTGTTACTTACTTGGGCGTCCTGCCGTTTATTAAGAAGCAATCCAAATTTTTCGCCAACCAATCGATTGTCTTCGAAGCCGGTGGTGGCACGGCCGAATTGCTTCTGCTTAAGCAATCGGATGTGCTGTTCTCCAGAACCTATCCGCTTGGCTCGTTGCGACTGCGAAAGCTACTCGATCAATATGACGCGCCGCTGGCGAAGTCTCGTTCGTTAATGGAAAACCAAATTCTACAAACGATCGAAGAATTCAAAGTCAGTGCCAAATCGCCGAAACCTGAAAATTTTGTTGCGATGGGCGGAGACGTTCGTTTCGCGGCCAACGAGATTAATCAGAAACCGGTTGGGAAAAACCTGGTAGAGATCGAGCTAGATGCGCTTGAGAAATTTACCAACGAGATCATTCTTCAATCGCCGGACCACCTGGCTTCCAAGTTTCACATGAGTTTGCCGGATGCCAAATCGCTTGGCCCAGGTTTGTTAACGCAATTGTTGTTTGCCAAAGAATTAGGCGTCAAGAAATTTTTGGTCGCCAACGTAAACTTGCGAGATGGGCTGATCAAAGAAATGGCCAGCGGGCGGACGTGGGCCGGTTCGATTCAAACGCAGATTGTGCAGTCGGCGATACGGCTTGGTCGAAAGTATAAGTTCAACGAAAAACATGCCGCCCATGTGGCTGGTTTGGCTGTGTCTTTGTTTGATCAGCTACAGTCGCTTCATCAATTGCCCAATCGTTTTCGAGCGATTTTGCAGCTTGCGTCGCTGCTGCATGAGATCGGTGCGTTTATCAATTCGAAATCAAAACACAAACATTCGATGTATCTGATTCGCAATTCAGATTTTTTTGGCATTGGGGCCATGGATCTTCAGCTGGTTGCGTTGGTAGCAAGGTACCATCGAGGAGCGACGCCGCAGCCCCGGCATGACGTGTATGGCCAGCTTGATCGGCATCGTCGTGTTGCGGTTTCCAAATTGGCGGCTTTGTTACGAGTGGCCAAAGCACTGGATGTAAGGCGTGTTCAGCGGATCAAATCGATTCAATGCGATCAGAGCGGGGGGCAGCTGGAAATCAAAACCAGCGATGTCGCCGACCTGTCAGTCGAGCAGTTGCAGTTGCGTCAGATTTCAGGTTTGTTTGAAGGTATTTTTGGGCTGGCCGTTGTGCTGGAAACGTTTGGCGAAGGTTAATGAAAAAAGCAAAATCAATTTATTTTAATCGTGAATTGAGCTGGCTCTCGTTTAATCAACGTGTGCTCGATCAAGCTTACCGTGAGTCCGTGCCGTTGCTTGAGCGCGTAAAATTCGTTGCCATTAGCGCTTCGAATCTGGATGAGTTTTTCATGGTCCGTGTTGGCGGGCTGGAAATGGTTTCTGGTTCTGCATCGGCCATTACGGATTTGATGGGATGGACCGCCGATCAGCAGCTTGAAAAAATTCGCAGTCGTGTACAGGAAATGAACGCGGCTCAGTCGAAGTGCTTACTGGAAGAGTTGGAACCACGTCTTGAGAAACATGGCATTGAGCGAATTAATGCCGATGAGTTGTCGGACGCCGATCGCGAGCATCTTTTGCGTTTGTTTAAACAGGAAGCGCTTTCGACACTTTCGCCAATTGCGGTTGAGAACAAAGATGAATTCCCAACGCTTAGCGGTGCTCGGCTTTGTATGTGTGTTCGATTAAAGAACGACATCAACGCGAAAATCGGGCCACCTGCAGATGAAGTTGAATCGGTTGAGGAAGTCGCCGAGCGAAAATCCGACCGGTTTGTGTTGCTGCCTTTAGGCCGATCCTTGGCTCGGTTTTGGACATTGCCAAGCGAAACCGGCTATCGGTATATGCTGATTGAAGACGTGGTTGCGATGTTCTTGTCTGAGTTTTTCGGCGAGCAAGAAGTTTTGGAATGGACCTCGCTAAGGGTCACGCGAAACGGCGATGTTGTTTTGGACGAAGACGGTCGAGCAGATTTATTGCTGGGCATGAAAGAGATGTTGGAAGCCAGAAGAACCAGCGATTGTGTGCGGCTTGAATTGTCATCGACTGCCAGCAAAGAAATGACGCTCTTTCTTCAAGACGCAATCGACGTCAGTAAAAATGAAACGTACCTGATCAAGGGCCCGTTGGCGTTGTCAGATTATTTTGCGCTCGCTGGCGTGCGTGGATTCAAAGACCTTAAAGACAGACCTTGGCCGGCGTTGCCCTCGGAAGGCTTTGAACCGGGCAAAGACATTTTTGAGACAATTGCTGAGCAAGATCGGCTGCTTTATCATCCCTATGAGTCATACGATCCTGTTGTCGAGTTCATTAAAACGGCTGCACGAGATCCAAATGTGATCGCCATCAAGCAGACGCTTTATCGGACCAGCCGTGATAGTGAAATTGTTCAAGCGCTTGAACAAGCGGCCGCCAATGGGAAAAACGTCACGGTGATTGTTGAGCTTAAAGCGCGGTTTGACGAAGCGAGAAATATTTATTGGGCTCGGCATTTGGAAGACGCCGGTGTTGATGTGCTGTACGGTGTTCGTGGATTGAAAACGCACGCCAAAGTTTGTCTCGTCGTTCGTCGTGAGCATTCGGGCATTCGTCGGTATATGCATTTTGGTACGGGTAACTACAACGAATCAACTGCGCGATTGTATAGCGACGCGAGCTTGTTTACTTGTGACGAGCAACTTGGTTCCGATGCCGTTCATTTCTTTAACGCGATCACTGGATTGAGTGTTCCGCAATCGTTGGTGAAACTGGCGGCAGCCCCGATCAACTTGCGCGAAACGATATTGGAGCTGATCCAATTCGAAAAAGAAAACGCGGAGCGTGGCGGTGGCGGTCAAATCATCGCCAAAATCAATTCGCTGGTAGACAAAGAAGTCATTGACGCGCTGTATCTCGCCTCCCAAGCCGGCGTTAAGATCCGGTTGAACGTGCGAGGCATTTGTTGTCTCGTGCCTGGCAAGAAGGGGTTGAGCGAGAATATCAAAGTCGTCAGTGTTGTGGATCGAATTCTGGAACACGCACGAATTTTTCACTTTCAACATGGCGGCGATGATCTCGTCTACATTTCAAGCGCCGATTGGATGGGACGGAATCTTGATCGGCGAGTCGAGTTGATGGTTCCAGTCGAATCAGCCGACTGCAAATCTCGGCTGATGAAAATTGTGAAGTCGTATTTCGATGACAACACAAACGCGATGGAATTACAGCCCGACGGTGAATACGAGTTGGTTGTCAAAAAGAAAAAGAAAGCGATCTTTCGCAGCCAGGAACATCTTTACGAAGAAGTCAGCCGCGTCCATGGCGCTCGAACCAATCCGCGAACAACGGTTTTTGAACCACACCGAGGAACGTAAGAGCTTCCGCCGTACGATTCCAAAAAGACGTGTGAGTTGGGGCGAATTGCCGCGGGTGCCATGCTCACGCGAAGCAACGCGGAGCTTGAGCATGCTTGACAACATACGACGCTAATCGTTTCTCTCGCAACGTGGCTACTTATCGCGATGCAGCCGATTGAAAATTTCGGGATCGAATGGATCGACCGGTTTGAAGCTTGGCACGCGAGGCTCAAGCGTTGGAATCTCTTTTGTTAACGTCGGAAACTCAATGGATGAATTGGCGAAATCGTCGTCAATTCGCTCAGGCTTAACCGGCTTAATTTCTTTCGGCAATTGTGTGCTTTGAGATTCTGGCGAAACTCCAGGTGCGTGATCGATCAAAATCCCTTCATTGTCCATCGTAGAATCTGGATTGTTGATTGGGTGACCCGGATTGTTGATTGGCATTCGATAGATCGCGTCCGGTTTGTCGCTTAGTAGCGCCAGCCAGATTTGTAAATTTCGCAGCTCCTTCGAGCCGGCTTCGAAAAGTGGTTTTTCCAAATCCGCATGTGGCTTCATCGCCGCAACCAGCAACGGGCTTTCGAAAACCGAATCTCGATTTACATACTTGAGAAAGTTGTGATGGTTTCGTTGGCTTAGCCGTCGAGGGATCGCTCGCCCTTTGGCGACTCTCATCAGCGGCATGATGCGAGAGTCAGTATCGTGGCAGCTTGAACATTTGTTGATAAGAAAATTTTCAACGCGCCGTCGATAGTGGCCGACCGACTCTTTGGGCATCGAACGGGTCTCTCGATCAAGTTCCGCGACCGAAATCATAATGCGGTCATCACGTTCGTCTTTTTTCTCGTTGGTTTGAAAATTACCAGAAGTATCAATTGCGACGGCGGAGTTTGAATTTTTTGGAATCCGTCTAATCGAGTCTGGCTGGAATGAATTGGATAGATCCATTGGCGTGATTGCGGGGGAGCCTGTGGATTGCATCCTGTCATCGAGCGAAATGGTTTTGTATTTAATTGGCTCGTCAAAACCAACTTGGCGAACGAGGCCGGGCTGCGGATTTGATTGAGGGGCGGCATTGGGTTGAAAGTCACCGCCATGTTCGTTGGTGGCCAGAAGCGAATTGTTGGGTTCTGACATTTTTGGCAGCGGACGAAAAGTTTGTGTGTCCACGTCCGACGTGCTGCTGGCGGCAAGAGCCGAATCGAGATTTGAATTGGCTGGTGATGCCGTTGCCGGCGTAAGTGACTTTGATTTTTTAGCCAAACGCATGGCGGCGTTTTGACGTTGAGTTATCGCAACGTTAAGTTGTCGATCAAGGTTGGCCAAATCGGATGCCGTGATTTTTGAGTTGACCAGAATGTCGAATTGATTCTGAGCTTGTTCGATCAGTTTGTGCTTTAGACACCAAAAGAAAAGTTGTTTTTGGCCTTCGAGGTCTGATGCTTTGGTGCGAGCGAGTTTGCCCCAATAAGCGCCTTCCATTGTGCTTTCAACGAAATCAACTTGTTCAACTGTCAAAACAAGCCGACTGCCAAGCGCCGTTTGAACAAAAACCTGTTTGCTGTTTTGCGAAACAATACCGCGGAGAATTTCTCCGTTCTTAAGGACGACTAACTGTTCTGCGGCAGCTGACGGCGCGTAGGTCTGGGCGAATGTATTGGCTTGGTTTAACCAACAACACCCGATGACGATAATCGTTACCAGTAAAGAAGTTCCGCGCATGTGCGGAGGGTAGGAAAACCGAGTATCGAGGTCAACGTATGATTCGGACGCGGTGAATTTTTTCTAATCTGCTGTCAGTTTTGAAATTCACAATACAGCAGTAGAAGCCGCAAAGAACTTTGGAATGAGTTGCAGCTGGGATTCCGCGATGGCCAAGACGCCAACGATGAAGCAATAGATCGCGAAAGACGTAAGTTTGCTGCTTTTGACCAATTGGATCATCCAAGTGCAAGCAAAAAGTCCTGTCACAAACGACGCGACGAACCCGGCCAAAAGAGGTAGTTCTTCGCCGGCTGGCACTAGTGGCACACCACTTTGGATTGCCGAAAAAACGTCCCTGCCCATTTTGCCGAAGATCAACGGCACGACCATAAGGAACGAAAATTTGGCGGCCTTTTCTCTATCGATCCCAAGTAGAACGGAAGTTGATATGGTTGCACCTGAACGTGAGATGCCAGGAAGGATTGCAATGCCCTGGGAGACTCCGATGATAATCGCATCCCAAATGCTGACTGACTTTTCCGTTTTGGTGGCGCGATCTGCCATGAGCAAAAGTGCACCAGTCAATAACAACATAAAACCCACGAGCATGATTTGTTTGTCAAAGAGGGATTCAAGTTCCTCTGCGAAAAACACACCAACGACAGCGGCAGGCACCAAAGACACAACGATTTTCACGCAAAACCAAAAGTCATCGTTGTCTTTGAAGTTGAGTTTTAGCAAGCCGGAAAAGATCTCGAGTACTTCTTTGCGAAAGATCACGATGGTACTCAGCGCAGTTGCGAAATGAAGCACCACCGTCATCATCATGCTTTGCGCGCCGACTTTGGGGTCGTTGAGCAAATACTTGACGATCTCAAGATGACCGCTGCTGCTGACGGGGAGAAATTCAGTTAGGCCTTGGACGATACCAAGGATGGTTGCTTTGACGATCTCGTACATGCATTCAGTGCTGAGTAGGGCGTTGAGTGGAAAAGATAAGGTTGGGCATCGGCGGGATGGCTGTCAAACGTAGTCGCTTGGCTGCAGCCAGTGAGCGTTTTAGCCCAAAATTAGTTTTCCAGACAGTGGAAATTGGAATTAGAAATATTAATCAATGGTTTCTCTAACGCCTTCATGTTCGTAAAATAGACGCTTCTAAGGATAGTTCGTTCGGATGTGGATTTCCGCGAATTTAGCCTTAATGAACTCTGAAAGTATAAATCTCAAATAGTTATTCGACGTGTCCGGTTTAACCGGCGCGATTCACAAGATTCAAAGGCAATTTGGCATGATCGCTCCCAACTCAAACCCAAAAACCATGTTTGAAAAGATCTGGGATCAGCATGTTGTTCACACTGAACCCGGCAGTCAAACGATCCTTTATATCGATTTGCACCTGGTCCATGAGGTTACCAGCCCGCAAGCATTTGAAGGTCTGCGGCTGGCTGGTCGCAGGCTCAGGCGGCCTGAATTGACGGTCGCCACTCAGGATCACAACGTTCCAACGACCGACCGATCGCTGCCGATTGTTGATCAAGTTGCAAAACAACAAATTGAAACATTGCGAGCCAACTGCAATGAGTTCGGTGTCCGACTCTACGATCTCGACAGCATCAATCAAGGCATCGTTCACGTCATCGGACCAGAGCTTGGATTTACTCAGCCGGGCATGACGATCGTTTGCGGTGATTCGCACACCGCCACCCACGGCGCATTTGGCGCGTTGGCTTTCGGGATTGGAACCAGCGAAGTCGAACACGTGATGGCGACTCAAACATTGCTTCAGTCAAAACCGCAAACGTTTGAGCTGCGAGTTAACGGGACATTGGCTCCAGGCGTTACTTCCAAGGACTTGATTTTGTTTTTGATCGGAGAGATCAGCACCTCAGGTGGAACCGGTTACGTTTTGGAATACACGGGCTCCGCGATTCGTGCGCTTTCAATGGAACAGCGAATGACGATCTGCAATATGTCGATCGAAGCCGGCGCACGTGCGGGCATGATCGCTCCTGACGAAACGACGTTCGAATATTTGCGAGGTAAAGAATACGCGCCCGCTGATTTTGACAAAGCCATCGAAAACTGGAAACGGCTTCCCAGCGACCAGGACGCGGAATACGACCGAGTCCAAATTTTTGACGCCGCTGACATCGCCCCGCAAGTCACTTGGGGCACGAACCCGGGCCAAGTCGCAAAAGTAAATTCAAACGTGCCAACACCAAGCGATTTTTCTGACGAGACAGAACGTAAATCCGCAGAGTTGGCGCTTGAGTATATGGACTTGAAAGCCGGCACTCCTATCGAAGAGATTAAGATCGACCGGGTCTTCATCGGTTCATGCACCAACTCGCGAATTCAAGATCTTCGAGAAGCCGCCGCGGTCGTGAAAGGTAAAACGATCAGTGACAAAGTTCAGGCAATGGTCGTGCCGGGCAGCGGCGTGATTAAGAAACAAGCCGAAGAAGAAGGCTTGGACAAAATTTTCAAAGCCGCCGGGTTCGAGTGGCGTGAAGCCGGATGCAGCATGTGTCTTGCCATGAACCCGGATAAACTTGCCCCCGGCGAACGTTGTGCTTCAACCAGCAATCGCAATTTTGAAGGCAGGCAAGGGCGGGGCGGTCGAACCCATTTGGTCTCACCCGCAATGGCCGCCGCCGCTGGAATCGCCGGCCATTTTGTCGATATCCGCAGCTGGGATTACGAGTAAGTGGTAGGCCGTCAGCAGAATTTGATAGATACAGAATACTAAACGAAAAAGCTCAATGAAAAAATTTACGACACATGCCGGAACCGTTGCTGCGATGGATCGCTCAAACGTAGATACCGATCAGATTATTCCTAAGCAATTTCTCAAACGGATTGAGCGGACGGGTTTTGGCCAATTCTTGTTTTTCGATTGGCGGTTTGATGACGACGGCAACCCTCGGCCTGACTTTGAACTCAATCAGCCTAAGTTCAAGAACGCTTCCGTGTTGGTTGCGCGAAAGAATTTCGGCAATGGGTCCAGTCGCGAGCATGCGGTTTGGGCGCTGGATGATTATGGATTTCGCTGCGTCATCGCTGAGTCTTACGCGGATATCTTTTACAACAACTGTTCCAAAAACGGCGTATTGCCAGTTCGCCTGACCGCTGATGAGGTTGAGCACATTCACCAACAAGTTCAGGCGACGGAATCTTATGAGTTGACGATCGATTTGGAATCGCGAACAGTCAAAGATTCCAGTGGATTCTCAGCTTCGTTTGAGATCGATGACTTCCGCCGAAAGTGCTTTTTGGAAGGCCTTGATCATATTGCGTTAACACTAATGCACGTTGACAAAATTGGTGAGTTCGAAACGGCGCGTGGGCTTGAGCCTGTCAAAGCAAGTTAGCGACTTTTAGTTGCTCTTGGACGATCTGGTCATCGGACAATTTGTCCAGTGGTAAATTTGGCGATGCCGGCGATCCTTGCGTATCATTTTCTATCTAGTTGACGATTCGCAATATCTCTTAAGTTTAGCGATCGCCGCATCTCTGGCTGCCAACGTCCAATCACTATCAAATTTGATTTCCTGCGTCGTATGGCTAATAGCTTGGGCAGCGCGATCACAAACTCGCAGCGGCGTCGTGAATCCTTCAAGCTCACGTTGGTCGTCGAGCAACGGCGCGAGCACAACTTTTGCAAGTGGTTTTCCGTACCAAAGAACACTGCACATTGTTTCGGCCCGCTTGGCACTTCCACTTGCTAAAAAACCCTTGTAAAGGTCTTCTGCAGATTCAGGAAATCGCTCGCCAATCAGCTTCAATAGTTCCTCGCCCTGGTCTGTTTCGCTGGGAAGCTCAGTAATTATTTTTGCGACTAACGGAAGCAAAACATCATCATCAACACCGTTTAACCCTGACAACGCCGTAACCAGGTACTGATCATTTTTGGTTGTGTTCAAAATCTGCAGCAGTTTGTTCTGAACAGTCTCGTCTTTCGATTTGCTAATGGACCTGAGGTAACTCAAATGCAGGCTATTGGTATCCGTCTGCGAGGGGTCGATTTTCTCTAACTGGTTGACCAGGAAAGAGCCATAACCGCGATTGGCAAGACAAAGCAGACAGGCAGAGGCTAAGTAATCGTCGTCTGAGTTGGCTTCAAAGATTCCTTGAACGACATCTCCGACCTTTTTGCTTTTGTCGTGAGTTAACGTCTGAATGAATCTTGCACGTTCTGATTCCGAAGCGGTCTCCAAATGGGGACGGTCGGAACTTTTGACTCCTTCAGGTTTGGAAAAAAGCTGAATCAGCAATTCTCTCGGCTGTGTGCTGAATCTTGTTAGAGGTGGGCTGATCCTATTCTCTTCATGAGCCTCTAAAGTATCGAGATCACCAAAGAGATAGTCTTCAACACCAGTCGCATGCGACTCTCCGTGCTCAACGATAAATTGATCGAATAACTGTTTACGTTTCGCTGGATCAGCAGTTTTGTAAAGCTTCTCTCGACACAATTCCTCTATTTTAAAAACGTCAAAAGTAGGCTTGCCGAGTTCTTCAAGGATAAGCGGTTCAACCGTATCGGGATAATAAAACGCCAACCGGAGATAGGCTCCGGTGCGGCGATCTTCGTAATCTGGTTGCTTGAAATCCTCAATCAGGAGTCTCTTGTGTTTTTCAACCGTCAGTTCTTTCCAGTCGTTTTGTATGACATCTCGTAGTCGCTTGGAGTAAGTTGGCGAGTTTACGATCAATCCGCCAGTTGGTTGATATCGGGTCGCAGAAAAGCGGCGGTTAACAATTTGACCGAGTGCCACGAAACAGAGATCACCAACGGTGACCGAGTGACTGCTGGGGTGTTTCTCACCAAAGGCGTCGCGATTGACGCCTTCGGGTGTCTTCTTTCGAGTTACTCGATTGAAATCGTATTCATCCGAGAAGTTCATCCACATCATTCCCGACAGCGGCTTCATCTTGATTTTGCGTTTGTCCGACATGTGTTTCAGCAATGTGGGCACAGCAGCAACACCTTTGCCAACGATTTTACGTAAAGCATCTGATCGAGACCGCTTGGTTGCTCCTAACACAAGCGTGCCCATCTGTTCGGTGTCATTATAGGGCAAGAATTCAGAGCCCGAGAAATAGCCAGAGTATCCGAAGCCAGGTTCAGTGACTTCCACGAGTTTTTCAATCAGTTCTGCCACTTCGTCGTCAGCGATCGATACTGATCCCAAGATTTGCAAAGCGGCAATGATTATCAGAATTCGAAACATGACACTTGCTCTCGTTCGGGCGACGGAAAGTTTTACAACACCGCTTCTCGACGAAGCCAACAAGCGTCGTAACCCCAAACAGTTTACCAAAAAGAAACCTCAATTGCCAAAGAGCCCGTGAATCGGGGGAGAAGAATCGCGCCAACAAGTTGCCTTCCCCCGACGTGTTTTCTTCCGCATTATTTTGCTCCAAGAGTGGAATCCTGAGCGAAGAATGATCACAATGGAAATTCGATCTACGAACCAATAGAACAAGAATTTCTACTTGAGATAAAAATGAAAAATCATCTTGCGATTTGCCTCTTTGCAGCCTGCGCGGTTTGCCTTCTTCCGTTGTGCACGCTGGCTCAAGACGAGCCTGCCAAACCAGCACCCCCAACCACCGAAGCGACACCCGCTGCTACCACGCAGGACAAACCTGCAAGCGATAAGGCTGCCGCGACGCAGGAACCAACGGCTGATGAAAAAGCCGCAATGGAGAAACTTGCTGAGGAGAAAAAGGCAAAGAAGGAAGCCCACGAGAAAATGATGGAAGCCGCGAAAATCGCGGAAGTCGTTACGCTCGTCAAAGATCTAAAGAATCCAACCGGTATCGCAATTCAGCCAGAAACTGGTCACGTATTCATTGCCGACAGCGGTAACTTTCGCGTCGTTCGGTTTGTTGATGGGATGCTGGAAGAAGTTATCACTGATTTTCCAAAAGACAAATACGGCGAAAACCCAACATTCGACATCGGACCGTTGGGGTTGGCTTTCATCGACAAAGATACGCTCGTCGTGGGCGGCGGTGGAAAACCAGATGGCGAAGAGATGTTGCGCGTTTACAAAGTTCCTGCAATCGGCGCTGCGGCAATCAAAGCAGATAAAATGCATGGTGACGCGAAAATGTTGGCCGCCGAAGATGACGTTGTCGGCGAAGGTAACTTTTACGGGTTGGCCAAGGGCGACAAAGGGATCTATGTGACTTGCAATGGCGACGATGCCAAAGGCTGGGTTTCGATGGCCACATTGGCCGGTGACAAACTAAATGAATTTACCCGCAAGATTCCGACGAAGGAGTTGGTCGAGGTCGATGCACCAGTCGCCATTACGATCAGCCCCGAGTTCTATGTCGCTGTCGGTCAAATGGGCGAGATCAATGTGGCCAAAGATTCCCTGCTAACGTTTTACAATCAGGAAGGCGAAATGAAAGCCAACTTTAAGACCGAACTAAATGATATTTCCGGGTTGGCGTACGGTCCAAATGCCAAACGTCTTTTTGCTACGGATTTCAATTGGCTTGATGGCGACAATGGTGGTTTGTACAAAATCATCGGGGTCGGCGAATCGCAATGTAAGACCGAAGAGATCGCCAAATTGAAACGGCCGTCAGCGCTGGCTTTCACGCCAGATGGAAACCTCTTTATCACGCTTGCCGGGGATCACGATAAATCCAATGGCCAACTGGTTGTGATCAAAGGGCTGGATGTTGATCAAAAAACAATGAAGAAACAGCTGGAAGAAGAGAAGAAGAAAGAGGAAAAGGAAGCCGAAGAAAAAAAGGCTGAAGAAAAAAGCGAGGGGTAATCGCGGGTTTGCGATATTCGCCCGCGTTGCCGAAAAATATAAATCATTCGATACGCCTAAGTGCAATTTCATGCGAATTGCTTACAATTCTATTGCCAATATTTTATCGGTGTCGGCGAATAGAGTTGGCTGACTTTGACACATTCAATGGGATGAAAAATGTTTTACGTTTTAATTGGGCTTGGCGTTATCCTGCTTATCTTTATCGGATTCGCAATGTGGGCGATGGGCGTCTACAACAGTTTGGTCAAACTACGAAATCGATTTGAAAACGCATTTTCTCAAATCGACGTTCAACTCAAACGCCGGTTTGATTTGATTCCTAACTTGGTCAATACAGCCAAGGGCTATATGAGCCACGAAAAGGATACTTTGGAAGCCGTTATTCAAGCTCGAAACATGGCGATCAGTGCTACCAGTGCCGCCGCCAAGAATCCAGGCGATGCCGAAGCGATGGGTAATCTTTCAAGTGCTGACTCTCAACTCAATGGGGCACTTGGCCGATTGATGATGATCGCGGAGTCTTATCCAGATCTCAAAGCCAATGAGAATATGTTGGCGCTTCAGGAAGAGTTGACTTCGACGGAGAACAAAGTTTCGTTTTCACGTCAAAGTTACAACGATGCGGTCACCAATTACAACACGCAGCGTGATTTATTTCCTGCCAATATGATCGCCGGAATGTTCAACTTTAATCCGGCTCGTTTGTTTGAGATCGAAGAGCAAGCCGAACGTGATGCACCCAAAGTCGAGTTTTAATCTGATGCGGTCGTCTGGAGAAAGATGTGCCTCGCGAACTTGATAGCCGAAAATCGCTGCCCGAGAACACTGTCAATTTGAACAGTAGACATTCGGCTGACGATGTCATTGCCTGATTTTATTCCGTCGACTCAATAAACAAATAAGGCGACAAGTGGATTTTTTTGCTGCCCAGGATTTGTCACGACGCAATACAAAGTGGCTTTTCCTCTTTTATGTTTTAGCCATCGTCGCGATGATCGCTGGCATTTACACCGCTGTGGCAATGGTTTTGGGGTTTGGGGGCGGGCAAGCTGCTCCGATGATCAATTGGGAAGTGTTGGGCGCGGTCACGCTTTTTACGTTGCTGGTGATCGGCGGCGGAAGTCTATACAAAACGGTAGAGTTGCAATCTGGTGGAGAGCAAATTGCGGCTTCGGTAGGCGGAGTTCGAGTCCACCCCTCAACAACTAACCTTCAGGAACGACGTTTATTGAACGTGGTGGAAGAGATGGCTTTGGCGTCCGGTGTTTCGGTTCCGCCTGTTTACATTATCGAAGGCGAACCTGGCATTAACGCGTTCGCCGCTGGCTATTCACCCTCCGACGCAGTGATCGGCGTCAACCGCGGTACGATTGAGACGTTGAATCGTGACGAACTGCAGGGGGTGATCGCGCACGAGTTCAGCCATATTCTTAATGGCGACATGCGGATGAACATTCGTCTGATCGGTGTGTTGTTTGGTATTCAAGTCCTGACGATGATCGGCTACTTCATTTTCCGTTCGATCGGCTATTCCGGCGGCGGAAGAAGACGTAGTAACTCAGACAGGGATTCAGGCCAAGCGATCATCGTAATCCTGGTGATCGCCGGGGCCTTGATTGCGTTTGGTTTAATCGGACAAATGTTCGCTCGATTGATCAAGGCATCCATCTCGCGACAACGCGAATTTCTAGCGGATGCTTCGGCCGTTCAATTTACAAGAGACCCCAACGGAATTGGCGGGGCGCTAAAAATGATAGGCGCATCGAGTTCAGGGTCGGCGGTCAGGTCATGGGAAGCCGAGCAGTTAAGTCACATGTATTTTGCTAGTTGTTTTTCATCGGGAATGGCTTCTTTGCTCGCGACGCACCCACCGCTGGTACCTCGGATTCAAAAGATCGATCACCGGTTTGACGGGGACTTTAAAGGCTATCTTTCCATTCGCCAACGGTTGGCCAGTGCGAAAGCGAAACGGCTTAGTAAAGAGCAGGAGCAAAGGGAGAAACTGGATTCGATGAATCCGCTGCGAGGTATCTTTCCGGCAAATGTCGCGGGTAAATTTTCGTTTGATCCAGCACTTTTGATCGCCACGATTGGTTTGCCGGATCGTCAAGACGTCGGCCGTTCGCGCGCGATGCTCCAAAAGATACCCGATAAAATCATCATTGCGTCCAGGGATCCATTTGGTGCTCGTTGTGTCGCGTTTGCTTTGCTTTCCAGCGACGATAAAACGATGCGTGGCGAACAAATGGCGTTGATCGGACAGAACGAAGGGGAGGCTTCGTTGAACGTCACTCACGAACTTTTGCCGACAATGGATACGTTGCAGTTGGTTTTTCGTTTGCCAGTGATGGAGATGATTCAGGCGTCACTGAGTGAGCTTTCGCCGCAGCAGTACAAACAATTTCGCGCGACAGTCATTCGGCTCGTGCGGCTTGATAATAAAACGAGTCTGTTCGAGTTCGTCGTTCGCCATCATTTGCTGATGCATTTAGATCGTCGCTTTGAACTCACCCGTCCCCATCGTGTGCGGTATGAGTCGACTGCCAAACTGGGAAAACAGATTGAGATGATGCTTTCGGCGTTTGCTACGGCTAGTGTATCTGGAAGCGTGCTTGAGAATTCGGAGGAGCCCAATCCCGAGCGTGTTTTGGAGTCGTATCGTTTGGCGATGCAGGTCGCAGGGTTTGGTGATGCAGCAGAAAGCAAAGCCGTTTTGCAGAGTTGGGAAGTCGAACAGCTTGAGGATTGCATGCGGCATCTTCACCGTGCTTCACATGCTGTAAAAAAGCAATTCCTGCATGCCGCTGCCGTTCTGATTACTTACGATCATGAGATCACGATTGCCGAGTCGGAGTTTTTCCGGGCAGTAGCAGAATCGCTTGATTGCCCCGTGCCTGTTTTAGCAGTTGGTCGGACGAAAAAAGCGAGCTTGCAACTTCAGCCGAAGAAATGATGGTCTTGGGGCTAGTTCGGTGACTACTTCTCAATGCACAAGCCGAAAATGTGCCCATGGACGGGGAAGGTAGGCCTTAACGCGAGCAGAGATTCTCTTTGGATTTGGATCAACAACGCGTATGAGTTAGAATCAAAACTCTTCTTTTCTACTCTTTGTTAATCGTGAGAGCGCGGTGGGCAACAAAAAGAAATCAATGTCGCGGACTTCGGGGTGGCCGCCACCGCTATTGCAATTCGTGTTGGTTTTGTTCGGGATTGAATCTTTAGCGTTTTTGCTTTGGTTTTATCTCGCCGCTGATAGTTCCCAGCGGGATGTGTTTCATGGCGTGTTTTGGTTTTTTGCTTCGATTGCTGTAATATTCGCGAATGTTGCGATGGTTTTTCTTATTTCCAAGGTTCTTGTTTGCTGGGACGAATCAGAGAGCGCGGCGGGCAACAAAAAGAAATCAATGTCGCGGACTTCGGTGTGGCCGCCATCGCTATTGCAATTCGTGTTGGTTGCGTTCGGAATTGAGTCGTTTGCGTTTTTGCTTTGGTTTTATCTCGCCGCTGACAGTTCCCAGCAGGATGTGTTTCATGGCGTGTTTTGGTTTTTTGCTTTGATTGCTCTAATATTCGCGAATGTTATGGTGGTTTCTCTTATTTCCAAAGTTCTTGGTTGCTGGGACGAATCCGATAGCGCGGTGGGCAACAAAGAGAAATCAATGCCGCAGACTTCGGTGTGGCTGCCACCGCTATGGCAATTCGTGTTGGTTGCATTGGGAATTGAGTCGTTTGCGTTTTTGCTTTGGTTTTATCTCGCCGCTGATAGTTCCCAGCGGGATGTGTTTCATGGCGTGTTTTGGTTTTTTGCTTCGATTGCTGTAATATTCGCGAATGTTGCGATGGTTTTTCTTATTTCCAAGGTTCTTGTTTGCTGGGACGAATCAGAGAGCGCGGCGGGCAACAAAAAGAAATCAATGTCGCGGACTTCGGTGTGGCCGCCATCGCTATTGCAATTCGTGTTGGTTGCGTTCGGAATTGAGTCGTTTGCGTTTTTGCTTTGGTTTTATCTCTCCGCTGATAGTTCCCAGTTTAAGTTTTTTGCTTCGATTGCTGTAATATTGGCGAACGCTTGGGTGGTTTTTCTTATTCTCACTGTTCTTGGTCGCTGGGACGAATCACAGCAGGGATGTAAACAATCGGTAGAAAGTCATCGGGAATCGTTGCGACGTCGTTATCGTGATAGTTTGGTGGATCAATTAAATAAGCCAGATTATGAGTCACGGCTATCCCTTTTTGTTTCCAACAATGTTAAACCCAGTGAGGGCGATGGGCTTGTCGAAGCTCATCCAGAGTATTGGGCCGCTGAAACGTACAATGAGCGTACCCCACCAAAATCCTTGAGCTTGATCCGGCGTCTATTGATTCGCATCTCAAACTTGGTGCATGGAAGTAGAAGTCGAAATTGAAACGCACGAACGTTTAGTCGAGCGGAACTCGTCAAGCGTTCTGTTTTTTTGGTTTGAGACCGGAGTCAAGTGTTCAAAATTCTTGACGAGTTCTGCTACGGCTGGCTGTGAACCGTGGCTATTGCCAAAAACGGCTCGTGCCCTCTTTGGATAAATTTGGGTGTTGGATTGAATTGACCGAACGCGCGTTTGAATACATCCAACAGCAATGTCATGCACAGCATGACCTACGTGGCTGGCCCATGGCACCAGCGGTATTCGGTGTCATGCACAGTATGACCTACTCGATGTAGCATGTGACAAAACGAAAAAAGCCACTGGGGAATTCCCAGTGGCTTTGGTTTTCACTAATTCAAAATCACTTGATCAATATTGATCAAATGCTTGATTACTGGTCAGCAGAAATCGGCCCGACAGTATCTTCTTCGATCTCTTGCTGGATGATAATGCGTGGCGTCACCATCAACATGAAGTTCGAAGTTTCCTGGCCGACACCAACGTTTTTGAACAAACGATTGATGTACGGAACATTGCTCAAGAATGGAACGCCCTGTTCTGCACGGCTTTCCTGTAACGTCTTGATGCCGCCCATCAGGACGGTACCACCATCAGGCACGCTGACAACGGTACTGATCGAAGTGACCGACAACACCGGCAATTGAACCGTCACACCTTGTGTGGATGTCTGCAATTCGTTGTCTGCGATATCAGCATTTGCACCACCGTCAACAAGGTCCAACAAGTCATCAAGAACAGAGTTTGTTGCGACTTCTGTTGTTTGCTGTCCATCAAATGTGAACGTTGAAACGGAAGTGACTTGTGAGAAGAACGGTACCAGTTGGAGTCGAACGAATCGTCGGTCATCAGAGACGACTGCCGTTACGTTCAAGTTAGTACCATCTGGTAGCAATGTGATCACAGGCTGGTGTGCAACAGCGAAGTCACCCACAACAGGAATCACAGAGGTTACAAATGGTGTATTGGCACCGTCGTTGATACTCGCAGTTTGACCGTTGAACATTGTCACCGTTGGAGCCACAGTAATGTTGGTCCGGTTGTCGCCTTTACTTGCCTGGATCAGGAAGAAAACTTCGATATCCGAAAGGATCGCAAAACCGAAGTTGGCAGCCGAAGCAGCCTGGAATCCACCAAAGATCGGCTCAGCCGCGGCGAAACTACCCTGAAGAAATTGCAAGTCCAAGTCACTTGTTGGAGTGAATGGAACCGAATCAGTCGGTGCACGACCGATAACGGTACTTCCACCGGTTGGAGTATCGGCGTTTGGATCAATGACTGCAGAGTTGTCATTAATGTTGAAGTCAAAGTCGATTCCAATACGCTCAAAGTATTCATCGTTGAGGTTGACAAAACGAACTTCGACAACGATCTGAACGTCATTGAGTTCACGAAGCTTCTTCAAGAGATCCTGGATTTCGTCTTGGATCTCCTGAGTCTGCGAAACGATCAAGCTCAAGTTTGGTACGAACGCTTCGATGGTTCCAAGGCCTTGCCCTGTGTCCTGCCAAGAATCTGGCTTGATCGTATTTTGAATCAATTCGATCAATGGCTCAAAGTCTTGCTGCGTAATACCACCTCGGCTCTGACCACCAACAACTCCGTAAACCGCATTTCCTCGCTGAGGACCACCCGTGTTTCCACCGCTGTAGTTAAGTCCGCCAAACGGATTGTTTGGATCGCTCCCGCCCAATTGTTGAGCCAAAGCAACCTGTGAAACGGGCTGTGAAGTTGAAACATTCAGCAAACCACCGCCGCTACCGCCACCCGCCATTTGCGGTGACATAAAATTCATCTGCATCGGATTTTGCGGTGTTGACAAAGGCATCACCAAGTCACCGATGTAGTAAGTCTTAGGAACCAGCTTCGTCTGGCTTGCAGCCTGGCTGGTTACTTTGATGACTTCATTTTCGACAACGTAAACCAAGCCAGCCGAGTTTAGAATCACTTGCAATGCACTTCGCAATGAAATCGGCTCGCGAATTGGAATGTCGATCGGACGATCTTTTGCGATGTTTTCAGCAGTCAGTGCGATATCATCAAACACAATGTTGACACCGGCTTGGCGAGAAAGTTGATCAATCGCTTCGGCCAATGTGCCACGGTATTCACCTTGAACTCGTTGGCTTCGCAAAGCACTCCAGATTCTCTGATCAGCTTGCGAACCGTTACGAGCATCAAGAGCAGCCCCACGACGCCTCGCATTTTTCAAATAGAGCTCAGGATCATCGATTTTCAATAGATAGTCTGAATCCCAAGGAATCGCTGCATCGTTAGTATCCCTTAAGAGCGATTTGTAGACGCCATCTTCTTTTGCTGCCTGAATACGATCCATTTCATTGACTCGTCTTGCGACCCTGGCTTTTTCAAGCAAGACAGTGACGACTGGATTGTCAGGATCCAAGTCTGCTGCCTGGTTGGCAACGACTGCTGCTTCTGCGTGGCGCTGTTCGTCAATTAATTTGTTGTACTCATCGATCAATTTCTGAAGCTGGGCGTCAACATCGACTCGACGCTGACGACGAAGTTCGACTGTTTCTTGTCTTGAATCGTTTTCCTCCTGGTTGAGGATTAACGCAAGATTGTCATCGATATAGCTTTGCATTTGAGCAAGGTCACGATCAATGATTTCCAGCAAGTACTTTTGCTTTTTAGGGTCAAGTTGTGACTGAGCAATTCGGCCACGAACCATCGCCATTTTTTCCAACGCTTCACGTGGCTTGGATTCAAGCATACGTTCGGCATCTGCACGATCCTTGAAAACTTCTGTTTGCAAGCTGCGGTAAGCAGATTGCTGTTGCGTGCGAACACCTTCAAGCTCTCCAGCCTGTTGTGCAGGAACGGTCCCAAGTGGCATCGTTGTGGAGGCTTGGCGAACTGGGTTCGCAGTACCAGTTGTTGTCAAACGCATCAACTGATCCTGAAGTGATTGACGAGTGACGTCATCGAGTTGAGCATTGTTTTTCCAAGCTCGCTCAAAGTACGAGCGGGCTTCGGCAGGATTTTTGTTATCAAGTGCCTGCATGCCCAAGCGATAAAAATCAGGCGCATTGTTTGGAAGGCGACTGAAAGCTTGTTGTTGTGATTGTGACTGAGTATCAAAAACCGAAGTGTCGGCCGAAGCCGCGATGTTTGTCGTTGTGTCAGTACTCGGGTCATAATCAGCTTGAACGACTTGCGTTGGAGCTTGATCAAGAACAGGAGTTGAGGCCTGGCTGTTGAAAGTTGTTTGAACAACTGCAGGATCGAACTGACGACTTAGGCCTTCTTGAACTGCAAGCTCAAGTTGCCATGGACGAACATCGTTGTCGGTAAACTCGCTCTCAGGAACACCAATTGATTTGGCTCGATCGACGAGATACTTGGCTTCGTTAAATTTCTGTTGATCTATCGCCAATTGAGCTTGGGATAGCAGTTTCATCGTTTCCGATTTCTTGGTTGGAGCGGCAGGTAGAACAGGTTGTGCAGCAACTGTCTCGCGTGTTTGGCGAGAATCAGCCTGGGCAACTGCGGCACTGCTCTTTGCTACTTCAATCAGTTTTTCCAACTGATCCGGATTGCCAGTTGACTCATTGAATTCGACCGGGAATTTTCGAGCTTCCTGAATCAAGTTGGTTGCGGTGTCAAAATCCCGATAGTACATCAGGGCTTCGGCTTGCTTGAGGAAGAACGAAGCTGCACTGGCATTGAATCCAGGGTCAGCGGACTTCATCATTTGAACCAAGCTGTTTTGACGATCGATCATCGACTGAACAGTTTGTGGCGAGTCGCCAATCTGTTTGAAGTCGACGTTGTACTGTTTTGCGGTCTCAAGAATTGAGCTCGCAAGTTCAATGTCGTTGCTTGCAAGTGCCTGACGTGCTTTCAACAAAGCACTTTTGGCCTCGGCAAGCGGGTTTTGCGCCGGTGCGGTCTGTTGACCCAGCGGCGAATACGAACTGGCCGTAACCGGCGGTTGTTCATACTGAAGTTGACCAAGTGCCATGGTAGGTGACTGAGTCACTGCCAATGACACGACAAGGGCCGTAGCCCATAAACTCTGCTGAAGTCGTACGGAGACTCTCACGCAACGCTCCTTGTGTTGTGACGCCCAATACTCTGCAATGATTGTAAAACTGTTCCACGGCATTACAGAGTTGACCCCCTTGCCACTCCTGAAATCCGTTTCAGGATGTTGATGCGTTGTGTCTAAAAGTTAAAACACATCGCACCGGCGGAGCCCGTGGACAGCGCACGAAAAATTCGAGGGCGGATAATTAGCGGGTGCCGTATTTTTGGTCAACATCAGTCTCTGGGTTTTTTGAAAAAAACATATTGAGCATGCAAGCAGATTTAATTGGGTGTGATCAACGATTGTCAGTGGTGTGTTTTGACTCGGTTTTTTAAGCTCTTTTTGAGTGTTTAGTAGATTCGAGGGAAGTTTGATTTTTATGTGCTGGTGATAAAATCTGTGCCGCTAGCGTTGGTGGGCCGCGATATGAAGTGCATTTTTCGTCGGGCTCGCTTGGTGAGCACCTGCCGTTGTTCCGATTTCAAACGTCTTGGCTAGAAGCTCGTAGCAGATGTCGTGAACACTTCTGTTTTTTCGATAAGATAAAACCATTGGCGCGCGTTGAAACCAATCTTAACGATGACTCGAAGCTTGAGTGCGACGCCAGCTCTGTGCCCAAAACTCTTGGCGAATTCTGCTACGTCCAAGAGCTCGTTTGGTCACTTGATTAGCAACTGATGATTGTTTGTTGTTGGTTGGACGCACTTACAAAAAAAGGCCGCAGCGTTTTGCTGCGGCCTTTGGTTTCTAATTTATCGAGAGTCAAGAGATTGAGATCAAAAGATTCGCTCACTCAACTCAGGTTGGTTATTGGTCGAAGCCAAGTCCTGAGCCACCGCCCAGACCACCACCTGCTGCTGGTCCGCCTTGGCCAGCACCGCCTCGACCAGCGCCACCTCGCCCTGCACCACCACGACCAGCGCCGCCTCGGCCACCACCTCCGCGACCGCCGCCCAGTCCGCCACCCAATCCAGAATCTGCTTCTGGTTCCATGGCTCTCATTTTGCCAAATTGAGATTTCTCGTCAGCGAGTAGCAAGCTGTTGATGTACTCCGACCGGTCGGTCATGTCATTGCGAATTTGGAATTCTCCATTTTCGTCAAGCACCAAAATTTCGCTTGCCAAGTGGTGTCGAATTTTTTCCGATGAAGGAAGAGGCAATTCGTCGCCACCAACGATGTCAACCAACGTTTTGCCAGTCTTGATCGGGACATTGAACCTGGCAGGATTCTCAACAGAGCTGTTTGGATTGGCTGCCAAGTGAACTCGGCGAGTAATCGGATTCAAAACATAAGCGTTGGTGTAATACTCAAGCAAGTCACCAGGGGCAACTGTTTTGCTGGTCGGCACAGCTGTACCCAGTCCAGCATCCCAAACAGAAGCCACCAATTCGATTTTAGGAAGTCCTTGGTTAAATCGTGTGGCGCCCATGCGGACTTGTTTAGGAGGAATTGATTTACCAGCAACCACTTTGGAGTTGGAAACTTTGACCTTGATCGGAGGGGTGGTTGTCCATGCCGAAGGACGGCAAAAACGCAGGAAGCTCAAGTCTCGTCCGTTCTTGGTCGATCTTGGGACTGCGATTTTAACCCACTCAGGCGTAGCCGCGCTAGGGTCCTTCATTTCGTAAACATAATGGATTTTGGCCCCTTTGTTTTCTGGGTCCTCCATCGATTCTGCTTTGTTCAATCGTTCTCGAACTAGTGCGTGCTTCATCGGTGGCTTGATAGCGACGTATTGAGCTGGAGCCTTTTTGTCCTCTTTTTCTCCTTCTTCGCCGCCTTCAGATTTATCATCGCCCATGCCGCCGCCAAGACCGGGACCGCCCATGCCGCCGCCCAGTCCAGGGCCACCCATGCCGCCACCGAGTCCAGGGCCGCCCATACCGCCGCCAAGTCCAGGGCCGCCCATGCCGCCACGACCGCGTCCGCCACCCATGCCACCTCTACCGGTGCCTCCGCTGGCGAAACCGCTATTTGGATCTTCGTTATTTGGATCGGCGACCCAGACACGCATTCGGTATTCGTATTCCTTGTCGGCTCTAGCTTGGACATCAAAGAATCGTACAACACGAGCACCTTTGATGTCTTTGGGTTTTGCTTTCAGAGCTTTAACGTAATCAGTAAAGTCATCGCCAGCGCGGGTTTGTTTGGCTTCTTTTGCGCCCATGCCACGGCCTCCGCGACCACCACCCATGCCGCCGCCCATTCCACGACCTGCGCCTCCACCGAGGCCTCCGCCTCCACCTAGACCTCCACCTGGACCACCACCAAGTCCGCCACCAGGTGCGCCCAGTCCGCCACGTCCAGTTTCGCTACCACCACCAGAACCACCAAACAATGCCTCATCGTCTTCGGACGCGAACATATCGGTGCCAGGGTCGAGGGCTTTCATTTTTTCATCTTTCATTTCCACATCAGGAAATGAGCGAATTGGAAGAGTCGAATGGTTAACGAATTCTGTATAGTCGAACATCAAAAACGCAGGAATTGGCTTGGTGATCTCTGGATCAAAGTGATCCGGATGCACGACTTCGGGAGCGGATGGAAACATTGCTTCCGGCATTTTGTGCATCACAGGATGTCGACTTGGAACTCGAAAGTTCACCAATTCAGAGATGTCAACCCATTTTTCCTGACCGACTTCGCGTCGCATGACTTGAAGGTATCGGTAGATTGGTTTGTCGCGATCTGGGTAGTATCCCATCCCATCGGCAAGCGAATTTTGGAATGAGTCGTATTGAGTTTTGTATTCGACTTTTCCCGTAACGCAAACAACGTTGTAAAGGATTGCTCTGGTCGTGCTGTTAGAAATTTTGTGCACAACGGGTTGGATACCAGGCATGGTGTCGGCATTGACAACATGCAATTTGTCACCAACGCCATCTAATTTTGGCAGGTCGTCATCTTCGGCAGCTGAATTGCCGCCGTTAAATCCACCGCCGCCGCCAAGACCGCCACCGACTCCACCACGACCACCGCGTCCTCCTGCGTCTTCACCTGATTCTTCGTCTTCTCCTCCGCCAATGCCACCACCCAAACCAGGGTTGCCGCCCAAGCCACCGCCCACGCCGGCCCCGCCGCCACCTCTTCCGCCACGCGATCCACCGCTGGAAGCAGCAGCAACAGCTGGCAAGTTGGCGAAAGGATCACTTATATTATCGACATTGAACAGAACTGGCCTGCGGGTCACTCGGATTTCAGGTTCAATAACCGCAAAGATTACTGGGTCTTTACGTTTGTCGAGAGTCGCTGCTACCGAGCCGCTGAGCACGCCAGTTGAAAATTTGTCAGCACTCAAAGTTCCGGTCGCAGCTTCGATGCGCTGGCGCACTTCGTTGTCGCCTTTTCGGAATTCTTTGATGGAGTCCCAGCTGGTGTCCTTGACAATATGTTTATTGGCGTTGTCGGCCAATTGAGCCAACTGATCAGGCGTTTTCTCATCGAAAGGTTTGGCTTTAAAGCCCCACCAGAAGAACACCCCAAGAAGCACAACGCACAGCGCAAGAATAAGTTTTTCCGTATGGTACAGGAAGAACTTTTTCATCGACTGTTTGCTGAGGTCTGGCATCTTAAATTTCATAATCAAAATCTCCTGAAACGATCACAGTTTTCACTGTCGTTCAATCTTTTGGTTGGTTCAGCTTTGTCTTGGTTCGGTTTTGTTCTTGTTTTGTCGTTTGATGCTCATTGTTCATCAAAAGCGATTATCAAGTATATGTTCAAACAGTCCAACTGTGTCTTACGACCTCGGTGACACATTTGGCTTCGTCGTTGATGCTGCGTCGTTTGCAGCAGCAGCGGCACCTTCTGCGTCTTTGAGGCCAGCTGCTTTTTTCAAGTATTCTTCTTTGACTGGATTGTAGATTTTTACAATTCCATAAAATTCAACATTCACATCGAAATTGGTTCGTTTTTCGACAGGCGTGGCAGTAATTCCTCCCGCTCCGCCAGGGCCATCACCATCAAGGCCCATGCTAAAGCCTTCAGCTCCGCGTGCTTCGCCTGTATCGCCAGATCCGCCACTGAGCGCGATTTCTTCGCCGCCAGCTTTATGCTTGTTCCAACGAACTTGCTGAATTTCAAAAGCGAAAGCCGAGTTTGAGCAAGCCGCCATGAATTTTGCAATCTCCCGCTCGTCCATTCTCAGTGCGATACGAAACGGGACACGTTTGGCAACAATCAATTCCAATTGTTCGGCTGGAAATGTTCCCGCTTTCATTGAATCATTAAGCACAGTTTTGACGACGGCTGAATCAATGGGTTCAAAATTCAAATCAACGTAGCGATTGTGATAAGGGACTTTGCCAGCATTACCACCGCCACCGCCACCTGGCGCTCCGCCGCGTCCTCCTCCCGGTTGGCCACCTCGGTCAAACATGGCCGAAAATTCGTCGCCGCTAGCGCCTGCGCCGCCAAATCCACCGGGAGCTTCTTCGGGAGCCGTTGGTGCTGAGTTGGCCAGTCGGGAATCCATCGGCTGCAATGACCCGAGTTTTCCGGTGACTTCCTGGCCAAAAACAACGTGGTCAATTTGCTTGATCTTTGAAAGGTCGTTCGCGCTAGACCCGCCGTTGATTTCGCGAATGGTTCTAAACATTGCCTCTAGCAACCATAGGTCCTGCTGTAGCATGTAACACTGCAACGGGGTTGGTGCATTGATCTCTCGTTTGTTGTCGTGCCGTCCTTGGAATTTGGTTAGCTTTTGATACCAAAGGTCTTGATTGATATCGCTCCATTTAACAGCGAATTTATTCAAATCGATGACCTCTGGCTTATCTTGCGAAGCACCCGCTCCGCCACCAAGACCACCGCCAACGCCAGCGCCCATTCCGCCACCCAGGCCAGGGCCTCCCATTCCAGCACCACCACGACCGCCACCAACACCGCTTTCGCTATCGGCTTCGGCGTCCGTGATCATTTTCTGATATTTTTTATCGTACTTCCAGTAAGCACGAAGGACGTCATCACCGCACAAGTAGTTCATTCGCAATGGAATCTTAGACGCATAAAGCGACAACGGTTGTTCCAAGCCGTAACCAGATGCCAGAGACTCTGGGAATGTTTCTGGTGGATTGTACTTACTGAACAGTTGCTCAAATTTTTCACTCTCGATCTGTTCAGGCCATTTCAGGATATCCTCCTGGGCTTTGTATCGAATTTGCCAAGCCTCAACAATCGAGTTGAGACCTTTTGTCATCTCTTCTTTCATCCCTTTCTCTGACGAGGCGTTGGGGTGAGCGTCAACTTCGACACCTTCCGCTTTGCGGGACATGATTCCTTGGGCTTTTTTGATCGTGGAAACAACGCTGGCTTGAGCTTTCTTGGTATCAGCGCTGATGGTGCTCATGCGGTAGCCCCACATGCCGATCATTATCAAAGCAAGAAATGAACAACCCAACCAAAAGACGTTCTTTTTAAGCCAAGCAATAATGGGTGCAATTTGTTCCACGGGGGTCTCCTAACTTACTTTTTGAATTTCAAATCAGTCAAAAAAGTTAAGTCAAAACAAAGGGTGATCAAAAATCAAATACGTACTGGTTACTAATTCTTCAACGTCTTACTGAACAGCTTCTGCTTCTCCTTCAGCAGCCGCAGCAGCGGCAGCCAGTGCTTCTTCTGCGGCTTTTCGTCGTGCAGTTCTTGCTTCGACTCGTTCTGCTTCGGTGCGCGGTGTCCAGATCATCTGAACCACGAAACGATACTCCATCACATTGTACTTTTTCTCTGGACCATCGTTCTCCTCGTCACCTCCGCCCAAGCCACCGCCTAAGCCTCCGCCCAAGCCCGGCGAACCAAGTCCTCCAGCACCACCAAGGCCTCCTCGGCCAGCGCCAAAACCGCTGGCTTCGTCTTCAGATTCTGTCGCCGTTGGGTCAAATACGATTTGTTTTTCGGTTCGCGCGGATGATTGAACAATCGTTGGAAACGAAAGCCCAATATCTGAATAAGTGAACATCTCATCATCAGGAGTAGAAGCCGTCGGTAGTTTGACGTTTTCAACTTCTGGGGCAGCCATTGAGCTCTTTGATTTGCTCATCAAGTTCAGAATCAGTGACTTGAACAAATACGCCTTGTCTGAGTTTGACTCACTAAGGGCTTTGTCACTGTTATGAAAATGGTGACCTTTGATTTCGATGATCCAACCTGGTTTATCTTTAAACGGGGTCGCTGCAGTTCCGTCTTCTGAGACGACAGGTGCTGCCGTAACTGCTGCCGCAGTTTGTTGTTCGGACAGGTCGTTCAATTTGCTCTCAAGTTCATCTTGAGATTTTTGTTCCTGGTTATCGAAAATCGGTTTCGCTCTGTCGTGCCAAAGTGCCAAGTCCTTCAAAAAAGCCGACTCGATATGGTCGATGTAAAGCTCCTTGCGGTCTTCGAACCCAATTTCGCTGGGGTTAACTTTTTCAGCGCCGTTTTCTTTGGCTGCCAGGATTTTGTCATCTGTCGGGAACGCTTGAACGAGTGCCGAATAGACTTCCAGCCAAGTCGCCTTTCCTTCTGACGCAGAGCTCAGTTCTTTGGCAAGCAAATTGAATTTGTCCTGGCTTTCTTTGAGTGCCTTATCCGTCTCAATAAAGTCATTACTTCTTCTGTCTTCGGCTGTAACCAGACTGATCGACTTTTTCCACGAGTTCTTGTTACCCCCAACGTAATCCTCGTGGACGCGCCACCAAGCGTTGGTGTTAAAGATATAGCCAAGCATCAAGCCAAGCGCTACTGCACTAACGGCGGCAAGCACCCATGGTTTTTTCGCACGAATGATTCGCTCAACCACGATCTCTTCGGGAAGCAAGTTCGTTTTGATGTGTCCCTTTTTCAAGCCTTGAATACACAAGCCATAACAAGGGGCAAACGAAAGCAGGTTATTGGTAAACGTCGCTTGGCCAACCACATCGGCACCGCGAAGTTTTTTGAACTCACTGACCTTGGCGATGTCAATCTCAAGCTGCTTGCTCAAGAACTGACGCAAACCTGGAAGTTTCGCCGCATTACCGAGCAACACGATCTCTGAAAGATTCGCAGATTTTTCCATCGACTGGAAAAACGTCAACGATCGTTGGACTTCGTTAACGAGGTCGTTAAACACAGGACGCATCGCTTTGAAAATCGCTTTTGGATTTTCCGAAACACGCGTATTACGTTTTAGATGTTCGGCTTTGGCTTGCGTAAGTTTCATCTCACGCGAAAGTTGTTTTGTAAAGTGGTTTCCGCCGATCGGAATGTTACGCAACCAAAGCTTGATGCCGTTGGTTACGATCAAGTCCGTTGTGTCGGTGCCCATCGACATCACCACAACCGACTCAGGAGGATTCTCTGGATCAAAATCCTCAGGGTCTGGCAATTGATCAATCGTATCGTGGCAAATGACGTTGAAAATCGAAAGCGGAGACAGCTGCACGAAATCGACTTCTACATCGGCTTCATCGAACGGGTGCAAGGCGCGGAAAACGGCTTCACGCTTCATCGCGAACAAACCGACTTCGGCGTCGATCGCGCGGCCTTCGACAACCGTGCCGCCCAACTGTTGCCAGTCCCAGATAACGTCTTCGATCGGAAACGGGATCTGCTGCTTGACTTCGTACTTCACGATATCGGGAAGCGTTTTGACTTCGACCGGTGGTGGCTTGAAAAAACGTGACAAACCGGCCTGACCAGAAACACTGATCGCGACCCGGTCACCCACCACATCGTTGCGGGACAGGAATTGCTCCAAAGCCTCTTTGATCAGTTCTTCAGGATCAGCTTCGGGCTGACTGAGAATTTTTGGGTACTCGATAAAGTCATATTTGTCCGCTGTGACGGTCTCACCATCTGCGTCCAAGGTGCAGCGAAGTGCCTTTAGAGCACACTGACCAATATCAATTCCCCAAACGGCAGTTGTCTTTGCCATCGTTTTTGCCTATCGCGTTGGTAATGTAAAAGGACGGAATCCAAGAGAATCTCGGACAATTACCACAATTGCCCACTATTAACTGTAACCACAAATGTCGTTGGCGCCAGCGATATACTCAATTCCATGCAACCTTCATTATAGGTTGAATCGGGTTGTTTCGTTAAGTTTGGTTGAGTCGCTTTTTGTGAGTCGTTCAACTCAAGCCGTTGGAAGTGGCGTTTTGAACGAGAAAGAGGAGGGGATTGGGTGCCAAAACCTCAATCTTGGCTTAAATCGGGTCCACCTCACCCACACAGTAATGTACTGGACGTTCTGCAAGATTGTCAAATTTTCCCGCGAAAACAGCCGTTTTCAGCTGATCAAGCCCGCTAAGTTTTTGATCAGGCTAAACCCATCAGTCGAACCGAAGTTTTCGAAGCGGGCGAGCTTAGCGATAACCCGAATGGTTTCCGTTTGTATCAATCGTTTGAATTAGATTACTTGTAAAGAAATAATCGGCCGCGCGAGCGTCCTTTTTGGTTTTTGATCCAAAACCTGATTTGATCCACCCTGAAAACCAAACGACTTTGGTATCTTCACGACCAAATGCAAAAGTACTCTAAACTTCTGATTGTGCTTCCGTGTCACTCACTCGAAGACTTCCCAATCCACCACGTCGGCGCCGACGCGGATAATCTCTTGGCTAATTGGACCGCCATCTGGCATCCAAGCCTCATCGCATCCGCTCAGCAAACTCCTCGATTCCACTCAGCCGACAATCCCGACGTTAGCGACATTGTTCTCGACGGCGAAACTCAAGACGAACACGGCGCACCACAATCACTTTGCCTCTGCGTGATTCCATCGGTGTCACATTCAGCATTGGATTCGGAGTTGCGGCAAAATCTGGAAAAGCAAAACGCGATCGTGATCGATGACCAGTCTTGTCGCGACGAGATTATAAAAATCGCACTCCAGTCCAATGACGCAGCACAATCGTTGGCTGAAAAAGTCGACCCCGAAATCGCGCAAGACTTTTGCGCGCTCGGTTACGCCTACTTGCAAATCCAAATCATGACTCGCCAGTTGCGCTACTCCAGCAATTTAAGCGATGAGTATTTTCGAGACGCGTTAATCGAAGCGGCCGACGCTGCCGTTGCCGGCGAGCATGACAAAGCCAGAGCAGGGCTTACGCAATGTTTCGATTATTTGCTTGACGAAAAAAACAACTACTACCCCGTCCAGCCAGATTTGATGGACGTCGTGCTCACCGCCGACACGACGTTAGGCAAATCACTTCAGCGGCAGCTCGATGTTGGGCACACGCTCAACCTGTTGATGACTGGCAGCACCCTGCGCAAAGCGTTTGAGGATCATGCCCCGTCAGCACAAAAACTTAAATCCGCGATTGAAGAAGACCGCGTCACGTTGATCGGCGGTTTGGAAAACGAGCTGCCAGAGTCGTTGATCTCAACCGAGTCAACGATCAATCAAATCCAAACCGGGCTCGCAACGTTTAAGGAAATGCTTGACGCAGAACCCAGTATTTTTATGCGGAGACGTTTTGGTTTGACGCCTGCCACACCGGGCGTGCTTGATCAATTCAATTTCAACGGCGCGATTCATGCGACTCTCGATGATGGCTCGTTTCCTCGTTGCTCAAGCTCAAACGTTCGCTGGACAGGTGACGACGATCGTTCCATTCTCGCATTTGGTGAAATTCCATTGAGCGCGGCGGACAGCGGTTCGTTCATCGGCCTGGGCGTAAAATTGGGCGAAGCGATCGACTCAGCCCATGTCGCATCGATCGTGTTTGTTCATTGGCCCGACAAAAGTTGCGAGTCTTTCAAAGACCTGATGCGCATCGGACAGTACGGCCCATTGTTTGGCCAGTTTGTTGACATCGAAGAATATTTTGAACTGCTTTACGATCCAGGGTACGGCGATACGTTTGAGTCAGACGAGTACCGCTCGCCGTATTTGAAACAATCGGTGCAGCAGGAATCGCCAAACCCGATTTCAAAATACACTTCTTACTGGACGCAGTTTTACGAGTTGTCGTCCTGCCGATCTTTGTTGACCCAAGTCTGTGCGCGAACGGCGATCACATCAGACGCCGTGGACGACTTGCAAAAACGGATGGGTGAATTCCAAACAAAAATGGAATCGGCTTTGAACGTTGAACCGGAAACAGATTTGAATCTTGAGCTCAAGCAAATAAAAGATGAAATCGAAGCGTATCTGAAACCGCAAGCCGCTGCCCAGCGCGAAAACCCAAAGTCCGTTGAAGTCATCAACTCCGCAAACTTCAAACGCCGAATTGAATTGGGCTGCGTTGGCGAGAAAACTGAAATCAAATCGAGAAAAGGCACTTTGAAAAACGAGTTGCCAGTTGTGTTGTGTGACACGACCGGAGACAGCGAAACGTGGATGCTTGAATTGCCCGCAATGGGATCGGCAACCGTTGACTTACAGTCGCCACAATCAAAAGATCTTTTTAAAAGTGATCCCAAGATTGCGGATCCAGAAAAACGAATTTTGCGCAATGAATTTTTCGAAGTCCACATCCACGAAACCAACGGCGGCATCCGTTCCATTCAGCTTTACAATCAACGGATCAACCTCGCCAGCCAGCAACTTGCGATGCGAATTCCTTCTCAGCGTGATTCACGAAACCAACCATTGACACGTGCGCGGTACAGTGAAATGGTTGCTGACAAAATCGAAATTCGATCCGATTCACGAATGGCCGCACATGCCGTATCCACGGGACGATTGTTGGACGGTGAAAAATTAGTAGCCGAGTTTACGCAAACGATTCGCGTTTTGCGCGGCAAGTCATTGATTGATTTGGAAATCGAAATCCATCCAAAAATCCCGATGACTTCTTCGTTCCAACATTACATTTGTTCGCGGCTCGCCTGGAAAAATGAAACGGCTCGCATAATTGCCAACTCTCAAGAAACGAATCAGGAAATTTCTTCTGAGTGGTTTCCCGCAACGAACTTTATGCGAGTCATTCAGGATGACAACAGTCTCACGATGCTAACTGGCGGTTTGCCGTTCCATCGCCGAGCGTCGCGGCGGATGGTGGATAGCCTGCTGGTCGTTGGCAAGGAACAGCAGTCAAAATTTCGATTCGGGCTGGCCGTCAATGTGGCTTATTCGTTAGCGGCGGCGGTGGATTACATGACTCCTGCCGTTGAAGTTGTTTCAAGCGAAGAAAGCAAAAATAAAACGGGTTGGTTGTTTCATTTTGACTGCAAGAATATCTTGGCTACTTGGTGGAAGCCTGTTTTTGATGACCAGTCACGTTGGGCTGGCGTTGAAATCCGACTTCGCGAAACCGAAGGCCGTAACGGGAAACTGAAAATCAGTTGCCCGCGTGCGGTCTCAGGTGCAGAGCGTGTTAATTTTGGCGGCGATTTTTTGCAGTCGATTGAGGTGCTCGCCCAAGACAAAATCGAACTTGAGTTTGAGCGATTCGAGTTCTTTCAAATATCAATTCACTGGAAGCTATGATTGTTACGATAGATGGTCCCGCGGGAGCCGGCAAAAGCACGGTGACTCGGCTGTTGGCCAAACAACTTGATTTCGAATTCCTCGATACCGGAGCCATGTATCGCGCCGTCACATGGTGCGCTATGGAGCAAGGCGTTGATCTAAAGAACCAGGCCGCCCTCAGTCTGTTGGCCCAAGCAATCGAGATCGAGTTTGATGACGATCAGGTTTCCGTTAACGGCAAAAACGTGACTTCGAAAATTCGAGAGGCTGAAGTCACACGAAACGTGGTTGCGATTGCTGACGCGCCGGCTGTTCGCGAACACTTGGTCAATCTCCAGCGCCGGATTGCGGAAAAAGGGAACTTTGTTTGCGAAGGAAGAGACCAGGGCACTGTCGCGTTCCCGGATGCGTTTTGCAAAATCTATTTGACGGCATCATCCCAATTTCGTGCCCTTCGGCGAGTCGAGCAAATGCAAGCCGCTGGAGAGTTTGTTGACTTTGATCAAGTCATTCGCGAGCAAGACATTCGTGATGAGCAGGACTTGAATCGCAAAGTTGGACGGCTGATGAAAGCCGAAGACGCGATCGAGGTTAACACTGATGATCAAACGCTCGAACAAGTCGTCGAGAATTTGATAGCCATCGTTAAGGAACGAATGGCCGAAACGCAATCGACCTAATGGCTTTCGTTTACGAAAATCGCCAGCGGATGGCCGACGTTAGATGATGTCCAACGTTAGATGATGCCAACGAATTGCCAAAACGTTAACCTACCAAGGCATCTGCATTTCGCTGACAACGTCGCGCGCGATTTTTTCGATGAGGCTTTGCTGTGCAGTCGCGTTTGACTGACCGCCTTCGGGCACGAAAGCGGCTTCACGACTGATGCTGACCAGTTGCTTCTGCATCAACGGCACGCCAGCTCGATCGACCCAGTCGACTTCCAGTGTCCAACCGAGCCTCAACGTTCGTGGTTCGTCGTTGATGTTCTCGCCAGCGGGACGCTTCGTTTCTCGCACCAATCGGCCGCGAACAAAACTGTCAGAGATTTGCGGGTCTGTGATAGTGAGTGGCGTGTTGAGCTCGATTTCCTTTACCACCGCTTCAGTAAGTCTCTGGCCTAGATATCGTCGATCGGAATCCGATTCGAACATCATTACATGGGCGGAGCGAATGTCGCTTCGATAAAGGAACTGATTGCCAAGGTGGTACGAAGCACAGCCTGTTGACGGCAAGCAAACAAAAACCGCGAGCATGCAAAGCACAAGCCATCGCCGCGTGCTGGTTTCAAGTTTCAAATTGCCAGTGGAGCTGTCCATCTTATTCTCGCCAGAATTCACAATTTCAAGAACGAAAAATCAAATATCAAAAATCGGAATGACTGATTACCTTTTCAAAATCGACTCATTGTTGCCGGCCTGAATCACTGGCTTCTCGTCTCCGGGATTTGGGAATAAATCAACCAACCACTGGGCATGTTGTTCTGGTTTAGGCGGTTTCTTCGAAACGTCGGCGATGCGTTCCTGGATGGTTTTGGCCAGTTCGGTATCTTGGAACTGTTTTGCTACTTTGTCATATGACATCTTTGCGGCAAGGTTCTCGCCACGACTTTCAAAGTACTGTCCTGTTCTGTAATCACGTTCAGCAATTTGGTTGCGGATCAGCGTGGCTTGTTTTTCAATGTACGGCAGTTCTTCTTCGGCTTGTTTTGGAAACTGTTTTACGATCGTTTTCAAAATCTCATCCGCCTTCTTTAGCGGCGTCCCGTCGTAGCTTGGTCCCTGGTAACCTTCCAGCCGTGCCTGCAGTTCCAGCATGTGTGCCTTGAACTGATGTTTGCTGCCTGGGTAGTTGCGTCGTAAATCTTCGAACGTATCGGCGGCTTCGTAATAGCTTTGAGCCTGCATAAAAGCCTGACCCAGCGCGATGGTCGCATCGTCGGCGAGTTTACCCGTCGGATCGTCGATGCGAATTCGGTGCAGCACTCGTCGGGCTTCGGCAGCCAACTTCATGGTCGGTCGCTTTGAGTCGTTGAACGAAATCGCGGCACCATTTTCGGAAAGTTGAAGCCAGTAAATCGCGATGGCGTATCGTCTGTTCTGAGCAAGGTCTAGATATTTTGAACCCGAGTAGTTGGCAACCAATTTTTCAAACGCTCGATTTGACTGAACGTAACGGTCTGCAAAAAAGTACGCTTCGCCTTCGAAATAGTTCGAGTCTTCTTCGATTTGAGAGTCGGGCCAACTGGCGGCCGCTAGACGAAATGAATTCGCTGCCTGAGCAAATGTTTCTTTGTGAGCTTCACCGGTTGGTTCAGCATCGAGTTGTGCGATTCCTTGGTTGTACTGCTGCTGGCCTTGGGCATAGTACTTCTCTGCTGCGGCTTGATCGGGACCGCTTGTACGCGTCTTGAGTGTCGTCGCAAATTGGCTGGGCGAAAGATCGTCCAGCAAAAGCCGATTGGAGTCGCGCGCACCGAGTGGATCAAGAATCTCATCTGGATCAACACTCCGATTCGGTTTGAGTCCCGGAACCGAGATGTTGGAAAGCGTACGGCGAAACGACGTACAGCCTGACGATAGAGGAACCATCAAGGCAATCAGTGTTAGGTATATTAACCACGATCTCATTTCGACTTCCTTGTCGACGTGAAGGTCTTTGTAGATGGGTAGTGTTTTGTTAGGTGCTAAATGTTTTTCAGGAACTTATGGAGCCGCGGAGGGAATCCCAACAAGTGCGTAATGTACTTGTTGACCAATTGCCGAACTTCCTTGTCGGCCTTTTTTAAGTCTTGAAATTGTTCGTCTGTGTCTGTTTTTAATTCTGCTGTTTCAACGGTCGAAGTCTGCGATGTGTCATGATTTTTATCGCGAATCGGCCAAAGCTCGCCAGGGGTTTCTTTTACTTTAAGTGTTTTGCTGTTCCAGTTATCCGAGTTTTTTTCGTTGGCTCCAATTTGCCCGCCGACTTTGGAAAGCAAATTTTGTAATCCGTTTGGACTTAAGCTCACAACATGGGTTTGGCCACGCCGACAACTTGCACACAGGATTCCACCTGCGTTCAATCCAAAACTGACTCGAGCAAGCGTCGTTTTTTCTTTGCCGCAACTAACGCATTTGGTGAGCATGGGTAAGTGGCCCAAGATCTCAAGCGTTTTTAGTTCGAAGTCCATCAATGTGTTCGCCAAGTCTGATTCTCGTGTGTCAATGTCTTTGATCGTTTGATCGGCGAGTTCAAAAAGATCAGGTTGTGGGTCTCCGTCATCGGTCAGTGAGTTCAATAGTTCAACGACATAATATCCCGCATACAGCCGGTCCAAATCGGTTGCACTGCTGCGAAAACGTCGTTCGAGTTTAGCTTCGGTGAGCAAACTCATGGTTCCGTTTGTTTTGTGGAGGAACACTATTCGAACGCTCGCAAGCACGTCAAGGGCAGCCTCAAACGCACTCTTGGGCCGTCGAGCCCCTTTTGCCATTACCGTGATCTTGCCAAAATCGCGCGTCATCATGGTCACAATACAGCTTGTTTCACTGAATTCGATCACTCGCAAGACGATCGCAGTTGATTTTTCAGCAGCCATGGCAACGAAAACGAAGTTGTTTCAAAAGTTACGAAGTCGATCGGGTTTTGTTCGATCAGATTCAATAATGTAGCAGAAAAAGCAAATCGCTATCACGTCAATGCTGTCGTGTTTTTTCTCACCACTGGTAAATACTGAAAGGACTATTTCAAGGAATGGAAATTCGACAGCACTCTATAGATACGTTTTGAGCTCGTAATTTCAATTCACTCTCTTTAAACGCCACCACGTAACAATCTGGCAACGCTTCCTGAATGTCCAAAACCTGATCCGGTCCGACCGCCGAGTCTGCCAAAACCATAAGGTTGACTTGTTCAAGTGTTTTAAGTCTCTCAATCTGTTCGCTGTTCGCTGTTCGCTTAGTCTTGTTACGACTCCCGAATTCGATCCACTACCAACCCAAATGTGTCTTGCTTGATGACTTCTACGTGTGTTCCATCGGGAATAAATCCGCTCATTGATTTCGCCGGCTTTTCCTCTCCTTCAATCAAAACGACACCCGTTGGGTTTAGCGGGCCAACGGTAATGCCTCGGGTTTTTTGAGTGATTTCGTGAAGCGGTGCGTTTTCGATTTTGTTTTTTGGTTTCTTCTTGTTCGTGCTGGATCTGTTGTCGCATACATCTACGCAGCAGAGATCGCAAGGGTTTCCGTGGGGATCCGATTCGCCCCAGTATTCGAACGCTCCGGAACCGCAACACTCTCCACAATCGCAACACCCTCCACAATCACCATCGCAACCACCGCAGTCGCAGCCTCCGCAGTCGCAGCCTCCGCAGTCACAGTCGCAGAAACCGCCGCGCGCTCCGAATTTAAGTGCCGCATATTTTTTTAGCGAAGTGTACTTTTCGGCTGGTGCTGCAACACTTTCTCGCAGTCCAGAAACGCGTTTGAAGGCCGAAGCAACCACCGTCGACAAAACGCTTTCGCCACTTGTTTTTTCCATGCCAGAAAGTGATTTTTTCGCGGCTAGGTCGTTGCAGGCCCAGCCAAGTCGTGAAAGGCTTTGCAGCGACAGGCTAATGGCATCTTGCTTTTGCTCATTGTTGCTGAGTGGATTGAATTCGCCTCGTTCCAAGTCACGTTCGAAATCCATGCAACAGTCGCCCGCGAGAATACTGCGACCAACTTCTTCGCCAATCGCGCCAAACTCCTTTGTGTCGCCTCCGCGTTTTTCGCAAAGCTTCCCGAAACTTTCAAAGATCAATCGAAACGAATCTGCTGTCGGTTGAGCATATTCCCTGATCCCCAGGTTCTTGTTTGCGTTGCGATCGCTAGAGTTCTGTTTGTTGTTTGATGACTCAAACGAAAGGTGTTTATCGACTAGCTCATTGATCTGTTTGATAAGCCCAGGTGAGACGTTTTCCAAACGCTGCTGAGCCATTCCGAATTTGCGTTTCCACAAACGTTGTGCAGTTCGTGCGACAACAGAAGGAGAGTCGCGAACATCGTCTTCGATCTTTATTTGCACCAACAGCAATCCAAAATCCGAACAGAAATCTGCGAGTTCTCGATCAAGATTCCAGCGATTGGTCGGATCAGATCGAAGGCGGCAGCAATGGGGAGTGTTGGCAGTTGGCGGCGAGCAGGCACCGGATTCAATCGCCAAGTGATAAAGGAAAACGGCTTCGTAGCTGATCAGCGCCGAAGCGAGCACGCCGTAACGATTTCGATGATGGGCACAAAACGCCGCGTAGACTTGGCGGTAACTCTTGTAGGCTGAATAGTTTGTTCGTCGGTTGCTGCATGACGGCTTCAAAAATCCAAACATTCCTACGGCGTCCCTTGTTTGAGAAAGGTTTTGACAGGATTAACAAGATGAACATGATTAGAAATGCGCGCTGAAATCATGTCCATCCTGTTAATCCTGTCTAAATTCTCCCAGACGTTGCATGACTAGTAAAAGCTCCTAGTGTCAATGTCGAGGGCAGAGCGTTAACGCGCTGGCAACTATGGCCAGGCGCTAAGCTGTTGATGCAAGGCATTGACGAATCCCCAGCACCGGACGCGAATGCGGTGCTACAGAACGAAACATTGACCAACTGCTTTTAGATTCTAATCGAAATTGCCATCGCGTAATCTTCTAACACAAGCAGAAGGCTATGTTCCTTTTTTGGCCAACGGCCTCTATTCACCGTAACCTAGGGCAACGCCCTAGGAACGCGCAGGCAACAATCAACTTTGGCTGAAGGCCATATTCAAGCGATTGCCAAGTGTTTGATGAGTTTGGCCTACAGCCAAAACGGTCGACTCCATTCCATACCTAGGGCGATGCCCTAGGCTACGGTGAAATTGGCCTTTGGCCAAACAAGCATGGCCTTTGGCCCTTGGCCAAACAAAGATGGCCTTTGGCCCGAGGCAAAACAAGGATGGCCTTGGCCAAGGCAAAACATTGAGACGAAATATGGCGCTTGGCCAATTGTTCTCGGTTGCAATCGTACAATAGAGCAGCACGTCACTGATGTCACAAAACGCAATCAGGTCACGTATGTTGTTCTCATTAAGTTGGCGGCTAGTACCGCTGGTTGGTACCAGTTCCGAGCCACCCCGACCCAGCAAAATACGTTTGAGATCTGCCGTATGCGCGACTCAATGCAGTTCGAAGCTAGGCCAAAGAAGGATGCACCGGCCGGCGTGAATGAAAAACAAAGAGAATAAAAAACACGAACTCGAACTTAAACTGATTGTTAAAGCAGTTTAAGTTCGTAAAGCTCGAGTTCTTTTGAAGCGACGTCTGTTCCCAGTTTATGGGCAAACATCGCTTCAGGAAGCAGGTTGGAAAATGCAATCTGTCCAATGCAGAACTGCCGGGCCTTGATTAAGAGCCCGTTCAGTTCAGCGTTGGTCGCGTCACGACCTGCAATGCCGGTTAGAACGGCAGCGTCATTTCCATGTCGAATGGATCACGAAGTCCATCGCCCAGTTTCTTCAGGGCTTCTGTTTCAATTTGGCGGACACGCTCTCGGGTAATGCCAAGTTGTTCGCCGATTTCTTTAAGCGTATGAGGCTCGGTGTTCTCCAAGCCGAATCGCATTTTCAATACGCTGAATTCTCGCTCATCCAAATCGCCCATCATCGTTTTTACTTGCGACATCACGTCGTTCTCAAGCAATGTGTCTTCGGGGCTTCTGGATCGCTCGTCCATCACCATCTCGCCAAGTGACCAGCCAGAATCGGCTTGATCTGTTTGCGGGGTGGAGTTGTAAATCTGAATTGCTTTTTTGATGATCGGAAGTTTACGTTTTGGCAAACCCAACAATCGGGCAACTTCTTCGGGGGTCGGATTTCGTTTTAGCTCCTCGGTTAATCGAATGCTCGCTCGACGCCATTTTGACAGTAGCTCGACCATGTAAGCCGGAATGCGAATGGTTTTGGCCGAGTTGATCAACGCACGTTTGATGGATTGCTTAATCCAATAACTTGCATAAGTGCTGAACCGTGTTCCCATGTCGGGATCAAATCCTTCAACGGCTCGCAGCAGCCCCAAGTTGCCTTCTTCGATCAAATCCTGAAGCCCCAGGCCTTTGCCTGTATAACCGCGGGCAATGTTGACGACCAATCGAAGGTTGGCACGAACCATTCGATCTCGTGCTCGAACGTCACCTTTGGCGATCGCTCGGGCAAGCTCTTTTTCCTCATCTGCGGTGAGTAGGTTTGTTTCATTGATCTCGCGTAGATAAGTCTCAAGCGGAGACTGAAGACCACGGCCACTTGTCTTTGACTTGGCTTTTTTAAGGTCCGAAAGTTCAATGTCGATTTTTGGAGCGTCGTCGTTGATCATGTAGTTCACTTGTCCAGTTGAATGCTATCGTACAAGTGCTATCGTCGCGTGGTGTGAAGCACTGCAGGTTCGGCAAAGTTTGCCGATTTAAATCGACTGGGCCGGTTGTTGCGGTCGTGCTGATCGGACGGGGAGTTTTCGGCTGTTAGCAAGTTCTTGGTTTATGGTTCCCGGTTTATGGTTTCGTGATTGGTGAGCAACTTGAGGATGGCGTAGCCGATGTCGCCAGACTTCGGGCGAACTGCCAGTGCCCCTGAACTCTGGCGAGCCCAGCTACGTTTTGTGTTGGAGCCGCGAATGAACAACTCCTTTGATGATTCTTATCTGAAAAGACTTGAAGCGTTGAAAGACTTGAGCAGTAGATGGCGTAGCCGATGTCGCCAGACTTCGGGCGAATTGCCAGTGCTCCTGAACTCTGGCGAGCCCAGCTACGTTTTGTGTTGGAGCCGCGAATGAACAACTCCTTTGATGATTCTTATCTGAAAAGACTTGAAGCGTTGAAAGACTTGAGCAGTAGATGGCGTAGCCGATGTCGCCAGACTTCGGGCGAATTGCCAGTGCCCCTGAACTCTGGCGAGCCCAGCTACGTTTTGTGTTGGAGCTGCGAATGAACGACTACTTAGATGATTCTTATCTGAAAAGCCTTGAAGCGTTGAAAGACTTGTGCAGTAGATGACGTAGCCGATGTCGCCAGACTTCGGGCGAATTGCCAGTACTCCTGAACTCTGGCGAGCCCAGCTACGTTTTGTGTTGGAGCCGCGAATGAACAA
>CAYUWY010000011.1:0-211619 GCA_964448575.1 uncultured Pirellulaceae bacterium | reverse complement strand
AATGGAAACTGCTACTGGCCAAAGGCTCCGGCGGTTGGTCATCACCAAATGAAAAACAATCCAAAAAAGCTCCTATTGCCCAGCTATACGACATCGAAGCCGACCCCGGCGAGACCACCAATCTCTATGAGTCACAACCGGAAGTCGCCGCCAAACTGTTAAAGCAATTGGAGTCTGATATAACCCGCGGCCGCAGCACCGATGGACCAACCTCCAAGAACGACGTTGACGACATAAAACTTTGGAAGAGCGGTAAATAGAGTTGGCTTGCACAGTAAATGTAGCTGGACTCGCCAGAGTTCAGGCCAGCAACGTAAACAACGCAATCAGAGTTCAAACCATCCATCGGCTTCCAGGTCTGGCAACCAATCGGCGGACGGAGCTTTCTTCCGATTGGAAACGTCTGATTGAACAGTAGAAGTCGTAGCCGATGTCGCAGTCGTAGCCGATGTCGCCAGACTTCGGGCGAATTGCCAGGAAGCCTGGCCCTTTGCTTTATCGGAAAGCTCTCGGGTGTTCGCTGAGATTTCTACGTCGAGTATAAAGTACAATGTCCTCGTTTATTTGCTCCTACAATTGAGCTCGTAAAAATTGAATTGGATTAGAACGTGAATAAACTTAAAATCATCTGGGAAACCTATTTGGCTGAACTGCAGAAGCTTGCGCCAAACGATAAATTTAAAATTGGAGATGGAGCATCGGCAGAAGAAATTCAAAAGTTGTCCAAAACGGTTGGCGAGATTCCTGATGAGCTGGTCGAATTTCTGAAAATTGTCAATGGAACGGGCTCTTTGCTTAACGACATGGGAATGCTTTCATGTGGTGCGATAAGTAGCCAATGGCAGTTTTATTGTGAGGAAATGGCCGACACGCTTGATGCGAAAGTGTCAAACGAGGGTTGGTTGAAAACCGGATCGGGTTGGCGGCGAGAGTGGCTTGCTATTGCGAGTGACGGCGGCGGTAATATGTGGGTTCTGGATCGCGCCCCAGGGGTCAAAGGTGAAATCGGACAAGTGTTTGAGCTAGATAATTATCTTCTTGAAGGCGTGTTGATCGGGAATTCGATTGCTGATTTACTTCAACGAGTTGTTTCGAAAGTGCGAGATGGCGAAGGGGATGACCTCTTGATGATTGATCTTGATAAACTAGCCAAGTCTAACATCTAGATGATAATTCCGCCGTTTAGCGGCATTGCATTCGATGTCCCGCTTTAAGCACGGAGAAGCAAAATCAGAATCGCCGCGTTTGATAATCTCTCAAACGGATAGCTCGATTGAAAAGCCAGTTGCATAAAAATCGAATTAGTGGGTCGATTAGTGGGGCGTTGGCAAGACCCGTACTTCCATTGTGCAGGGCGACTGCTGTGCCTTGAGGCGATACCGATGAAGATGGATTGACTCGCGGGTGAACGGCGAGTGTCTCAAATTCGTCTTCCGTTGTGCTGAATTGTTTAACAAAGGAGCTATCTTCCAAAGAAACGGCATCCATGGTGTTCATTCACCAGCCCAAGTCGAATTTGCATCGTTTTTTTCAATTCCAGCTAAGACCGGTTTTCAACGATTTGAATAGTGATTTTATATACAAGAAAACCAGTGTCCAAGAGGACTTCAGGCTTCTTCCCTTGTATGAAGAAGGTACCTTGGTTTCGTTCAGGCAAGTGAGCCCGCAGGAATTAGCTCGTTAAACCACGTTTGTAAAAGACGGAAAAAGAATACTGCCAATACTGATGCTGAAAAATTCACAAACGACTAGCCAAGATTGTCAGCCATCAGTTCCCCAACCAGAAAACACAAGTTTCGTTAGTGTGCAAAATGAACTAAAGTCTTCTTATCCAATTGAGCAGCTAAGAACCGGAAAACGGCATGAAAACCAGTGTAAACTTGATTCAACAGGTTAGCGGCAGCAGTGATTCAATGGCTTGGTCTCGCCTTGTCACTATGTACCGCCCGTACATTTCTGGCTGGTTGCTCCAAGCGGGAATCAAAGAACACGATGTAGAGGATGTTTGCCAAGATGTATTCTCGGCAGTTGCCAAGGGAATTAAGAATTTCCAGCACAGCGGTCGTGACGGCGCATTTAGAAACTGGTTGCGTAACATCACCGTCAATCAATGTCGACGGTATCGCAAAAAAAATGCCAAGCACTTCGACGTTTCAAGCGGTTCCAAAGCAGACCGATTTCTCAACCGTCTCGCTGATCCCAAAACGGAGCTTTCCAAACGTTGGAATAGAGAACACGACAAGCATGTCCTCCAGACCATTCTCGAAAAACTTTCGGACGAATTCGATTATTCCACGATGCATGTGTTTCATCAGTTGGTTATTTGCAAACAGCCCGCAAACGAAGTTGCTCAAGAACTGAACATTACAGTCAGAGAAGCTCTGGCTATGAGCTCAACAGTTATGCAGCGTGTTGTCCGCGAAGCAGCAACTCTTGAAGACAGTGACTTCTAGCCATGTCTTTACAACGCACGGTCCAATTTTGAATCCAGATCACAAGAGACAATCATTACGATGCTTGAGAAAGTCACTATTCATCCTCCCTTGTCTGAGCTGTCAAACTATTTGGAAAACGTGGATTCTTGCGATCAATACGACCTGGTTGGAATCCATGTTGAAAAATGTGTTCAATGTCAGCAAACGTTAACGGAGTTGCTTTGTGGAAGTACTGATATTTTGGATGTGCTTCGTGACGACAATCAACAAGACGGAAAAAGGCCCTCATGGCTAAATGATAGCTCAGGAAGAACGCGTCCAACACCGACAAATCGTTTCAGCCTCCCAACCTTTCAAACAGAACCAATCGAGAATTTAGAAAGGCACTCCAGTCGTTATCAACTGATCGAAGAAGTCGCCCGCGGTGGGATGGGCGTCGTTTACCGCGCACTCGACAAAGAGCTTGATCGCGAAGTCGCGGTCAAAGTCATCTCCGATGACAACGTTGATGTCAACCGATTCGAACGCGAAGCAAAAATTTCAGGGCAGCTACAACACCCTGGAGTCGTACCCATTCACGATTATGGTGTTTTGCAAAACGGTGAGCCCTTTATCTCGATGAAGCTGGTTGAAGGCCAAACGCTTCGTGAAATTCTTGACGCGGGTTCAGTGTCGCACGTTCGTTTGATTGAGATCTTTACTCAAGTCTGTCAGACGGTCGCATATTCACATTCTCAAGGCATCGTTCATCGCGACTTAAAACCAGCCAACATCATGGTTGGATCTTACGGCGAGGTTCAAGTCATGGATTGGGGGCTGGCCAAAAAAGTAGAGTCAGCGCACGTTGGCTCCAGTTTTTCAAACGACCACAAATCTCAAAGCCTCGCAGAAACCAAGAGAATTGTCGTCTCACACGATACTGAAACCGGCATTTCAAAACAGAATTTTTCAACCACACCAGATCAGACAATAATCGGAACGGTGATCGGAACTCCGGCTTATATGCCCTACGAACAAGCGATTGGCAAGCAAGTAGGATTGCAGGCCGACGTGTTTTCGCTCGGAGCGATGCTTTGTGAATTTCTGACGGGCCAACCGCCTTTTACGTCAGCAAAGAAAGACCAAAGAAAATCAATCGCAGGAAGGTTCGAAAACGAGAACAATCAATTGGATCAAGCAATCCAGCGTATCGACTCATGCGAAGCCGATCCGGCCTTGATCGAGATTGCAAAGTCCTGCCTTGCTCGCAACGCCGCGGATCGCCCAAATGATGCAGCCGTTGTGTCTAATCGTTTGACCGAGTTCGCAGAAACCCGTGCCCATCGCATGCAAGAGATCGAGTTGGAGCGGGCCAGTTCGGTGGCACGTCTTCAAGTCGAAACGAAGCGCCGCAAACAAGTATTCCGGCTCGGTGCGGTAATCGCTACCGTGCTCACGGCCGCGGCTGCTGCGACAACCCTGTTTCTGATCGAGCGAAACACGCGACAAGCCGAGCAGTTTGCTGCTGAGAAAGCGGCGATTGAAAAACGAGCGTCCACCGAGTCGCGCATCCGCTCGATCATGTCAGACACCCAAACGCAGCTTCAACAAGCGGTGGTTGCTGTGGACAAAGAGAAAACTTTGGCTTGGCAAAACGCAAGCCATGAAATTAAACGTGCCTTTGACATCGTTGACCAGCCCGATAGCTCAACCATTGACGAACGCCTGCTTGGTGACTTGAGCAAATTAAAACATGATATCCAAAACGGACTTGCACGATCGCAGTCCGAAGAAGCCCGGTTACGTAAAGAACGTCAGATAGCGGCAGCGATCCACCAGGCAATCAAACAATCGGCTTATCCAGACGATCTCATGTTCACGGGGATGGATCCGAATGTGACCGCTTCACTTGAAAAAGCCTTCGCGAATTACGGGCTTGCTTTCGAATCCGACATCGACGAATCAGCAGTTCAAATTCGCAATAGTTCAATAGCGGAAACACTCATCTCCGGGCTTCGACTTTGGCGAAATCAGCATCGAAATACTAACAGAGGAAAAAGCAGCCTCAATCTTGAGTGGTTTAAGGATCTCCTGAACGTTGTTGACGAAGATGAGTTTCGTGCAGAAGTTCGTGAGCTTACCTATGCTAAGGATGCATCGCAGATCAAAAGAATCGTGAACGACCCGCTGGCGTTGAAGTCAGTTGCAACCGTTCACACGGTGTTTGATTATCTAAATGCAACGCGTCAAAGAAAACCGATTGCCGAATTCATGAAGCGTGCCCATTCTGCTTATCCGGGTGACTTCGAGATCAATCACGCGCTCCGTTCTTTTTACAAGCATTTCTATCCAAGAAAGCCTGAGCTTGCACTTCGACACAGCTTGGCGTGCCTGGCAATTCAGCCTGATAACCCAGGGCTCCTTATCAACCTGACAATGCTTTACATTTCGATCGGAGACAACGAAGCCGCAATCGAAGTCGGTGACCGAATGATCGAGCTGGTTCCCAACTATCCTCAAGGCTACAACAACGTCGCGATTGCTCTGTCCAATTTGGGAAGAAACGAAGAGGCGATTGGGTACTACGAGCGGGCAATCGAGGCGGCTCCCGAATTTCATATCAGCCATGGAAACCTTGCTGTCGCACTTGGGCTACTTGGTCGAGATCATGAAGCGGTCAAGTCAATGAAAAGGGCGATCGAACTCAAGCCTAAATACGTCAAACATTATGTCGTTCTTGGCAAACTGCTCTTGAAGATTAGTGAAACTGAACAAGCCGAACAGGCGATACGTCACGCGTTAAAGCTTGAGCCAAAAAATCTGGAAGCACTTCGGAACGTTGTCAAACTACTGCGTGACCGCGGCGATTTTGATGAAGCCATTGCGTTCCATAAACAACAAATCAAGTTCCACAAACACAAAACCGATACCTGGGCGAATTACGCCGAGACTCTTTTTGCAGCGAAGCGTTACGAAGAAGCTGAAGATCTAATCGACGGACCGTTTCGAAAACATTTCCAGCCGCGTTACGCAGACGTCCTGGCCCGCTCTCAAATGGCACAAGGCAAAGCACAAGAAGCCATTGAAACACTGGAACTTCAAATCAAAAAACGTCCGAATTCACGTGACGCAAGGAAATTGCTTAAAAAGTATCAAAAGGAAAAAGACTTTTAGCTCCCTCGTCAGTTAGCACGTCGCGTTGGCCGATCAAAACGAATGTCAGATTGCTGGCTCGTTTCAATTTTCGCAACTTGCATCAGCCGTCCAATTAATCCGCTGCTGCATTGGTTGAACTAACATTCAATTGATACAGATGACTTCGCCAGCCAACTTGCAGAGGATTGTTGTTCGCTTCGTGCATCGAATCAATCGTCTCATAAGCCGAATTCCTCATCACGCTGCTGACCGTATCACGCTCGGTAAAGAACAGTGAATGGTGTGTCGCAGGGTGGAAGTATCGACGCATGTTGAAACCGTCCAACTCCTGAACATCTGTTTGAATTGGCGCTGTCTGTTCGACATCCATTCGGTATGGGTGCTTCCAAATCACGGTGTTCGGGAAATTCGCCAGCCAGTTACCGCCGCTGTCCGCGACGACTTGTCGTTCGCCGATTACATTCCCTGCATCGTCGTAAATCTTCAAACTCAATGTTGTTCCTGGTTCTGCCAAACCACTAAAAATCGGATCGACTGGCAGTGGGCGGAGATTCCGCGCGGAGTCTCCATACTCCCAGCCGTACACCGGTTCGCGTTCCGGAGAGAATGTCATCGAAAAATTGTTGATTGAGTCAAAAGCAAACACCAACACGTCGTCTTCGGCAGTTGAAGAGTTATTATCCAACCGCTCTTCAGGTCCGTTAGCTCCGTCATCAGCCACGGTCGCCGTATTGATAATCACATTGGCCAGCGGATCCTCAACAACAAACGGAATTTCAACAAACACTGTCAGCGTTCGCGTATCGCCGCGACCATCAAGATCGCCAACATTCCAAATCAGCTCGCCCGTTGACGAATCGTAACTGACATTGGCCGGATCATCCGTCGTTACATTAAAACGATCAAGCACCGAAACCGGAATTTGATCCGTTACTACAACGCCCGTACCGTCTTGATCGCCGATGTTTGAAACACGAATCGTGTAGGAAAACGAATCGCCGACAAACGCTGTCTCTGTCAAACTGGAAGTCTTCTCAATTTCATAATCGGGAACCGCAGTCAAGCTTGCCGAAACGGTCGAGCTATTGTTTGGCAGAATGGGATCCGGTCCGTGTGTCCCGTCATCGGTGACAGTCGCAGTATTATCAAACGACGTCAGCAAAACGTTAACGGGATCTTGAACAGTGACAGTAACCCTCAAAGTTTGATTCCCGCCAAGTCCAGCCAAATCACCCACGTTCCAAATCAGCCGCCCCGTTGTTGCGTTGTACGAAACGTTCGTCGGATCGTCAGTCACAACCGAGAATCCGTCAAGAACGTGAATCGGCAAATCATCCGTCACTACAACGCCCGTCCCGTCTTGATCTCCATGATTGGTGACGAATAAGAAGTAACTAAAGGTCGTACCTGGAATCGCCGGTGCTCCAGCCAAGTCATCACTCTTGATGATTTCATATTCCGGCGTTGCGTAATAACCAAAATCCGCGTCGGCAATGTCTTGTCCGTCAGCAAGCGCCACATCCGTTTCGTGATCGAGTGTTGAATCACGATCAACCGTCGGGTGATCGCCAAGTGCAGCAGACAAATCTGTTGGATCCAGTGAAACTTTGTAGTCACCTGCGATCAGATTCTCAAACAAGTATTCGCCGTTGGCATCGGTCGTTTGCGTACGAGTCAAATCAACACTTCCATCGCCATCGACGTCGATCTCCAGCGTGACAGTCACACCCGCCAAACCGTAGTCACCGCTTGCTCCAAAGGCCCCACCATCACCGCCAAAGTCATAGAAAACAGTATTGCCAATCGAACCCGTTCCACGGTATCCAAAATCCTGTTCTTCATTGTTTTCACCTGGCGTCAATCCAACAGTAGACTGATTGCCGCTGCCGACTCCATCCGAGTCAAAGGTCTGCACGGTTCCTGATGGCTGAGTTACTCGGACAATGTGATTGCCAGCTGGAACCCGTTCAAACAAGTACTCGCCGTTTTCATCGGTGGTCGTTGAAAGCGTTAGATCAACATTTCCATCACCATCGAGGTCGACATCCAGTTCAACGACAACCCCTTCAAGACCAATCTCGTTGGAGTCCTGAACAGTATTTGCATTTTGATCCCAGAGGACCGTGTCGCCGACTGAGCCGGTGCCAGTGTATCCAAAATCAACGTCAAACCTATCGCCGCCGCCAATCACAATATTGGATACCCCATCAATCGCGACAGCCGAATCATCAACTTCAGCCGTTCGGGTAACTCCACCCGGCAAATCGACGCTGGCGATCGTCACGCGATAGTCGCCGTTGAACAAGTCCTCAAAGCCATAAGCTCCGCTTGCATCGGTCGTGGTGTTGTAAACAATATTGTCCGCCGTTGTAGAAAAGTCACCGTCGACTCCGGCATAAGTCAGTGTGACGCCGATGCCTTCCAAGCCTGGTTCGCCGACATCCTGCACACCATCGCCGTTCGTGTCGAACCAGACAAAGTCGCCAAGATCCCACAGGTTTTCACCAAAATTCTGATTAGTCAGGCCAGCCAATGTAAGCGTCGCTGAACGTGTGTCAGGCGTCGTGCTGGAATACTGAGCCGGATGAATCTCGCGAATAATGTAGTCGTCGGCTGGCAGGTCGGTGAACTGATAATCGCCATTGGCATTGGTCAACATTGAATCAATCAACGTCGTGCCAGTCGAATCATAAAGCTCAATTAGCACGCCACTAACACGATTGGTTTCTGTAGCGTCCAGTCCACTGTTCCGGTTGTCGTCAACGTAAACTGTTCCGGAAATGGTCGTTCCCCGTTCGGCGAAATTGTAGCTCGTTCCGTCGTCGTCACTGAGAACGTTGATACCGCTGTTAACATCGTTGATTGAAACATCTCCATTGGCAAGCGAACCGTCTGAGTCGATTCCGTCGTTGTAGTTGGTTGGCTGTGTTTCGGTCAGCGTATAGCCAGTCACATCCGAAGGCCGGAGCCCCGTGATCGAATACGTTCCATCCGGGTTGGTTACAACGGCAACATCGACTGAGTTGCCAAGATCGTCGGTTCCGGTCAAACGGATTTGCACGCCGCCAATCCCCTGCTCGCCCGCTTGCTGCACTCCATCGTTGTTGTGGTCGTTGAAGACTGTTCCACTGACCGTGGCTGCCAACAACTCGCCAAAGTTGTTTTCCGTTCCGTTGGTGTCGGAAACCACATTGATACTGCTAAACACATCGTTGACTGACGAATTTCCGCCCGGCGTTCCGATGGTGTCGATCCCATCGAGGTACCCGGTCGGTTGTGACTGAGTCAGTGTGTAACCGGCCGCACCCGCCGGTCGCAAGTTCGCGAACTCGTAATAGCCGTTACCATCAGTTTGCGTTGTTCGGTTGATCGTATTCCCAAGGTCATCGGTGCCCGTCAACGTGATCGTGACTGACTCGATTCCTGTTTCGCCGCTGCGGCTTCCATCGTTGTCGCTGTCGTGATAGACGTAGCCCGAAACAATCGACTCGACGACTTCGCCAAAGTTGTAATTGATTCCCGTGTCACCAGCGGCCGCGTTAATACTGCTAGTCACATCGTTCGACGAAACCCCGTTTGCCAACGAGCCGTCGTGATCTTGTCCGTCCGCATAGTCAAGACCAGACGGAGCTGGTAATGTCGGCTGATTTTGCGTAATCGTGTATTCACCCGGTCGCAAACGATCAAACGAATAAGAACCGTCGGCATTTGTCGTTACCGTGACCGGCGTGATTGAACCGAGGTCGTCAACTCCCGAAAGCGTCACATCAACGCCGCCAATGCCGACTTCGCTGGCGTCTCTCACTCCATCGTTATTCGCGTCATGCCAAACGAAACCAGATAGTTCAGCTTCTTCAAGTTCGCCAAAGTTATTGTTGATGCCGTTGGTCGTAACTCCCGCACCCAGAACAATATTTGAAAACTCATCGTTGGCCGAATCACCACCGGGAGTTCCGATTGTGTCTTGCCCGTCGAGGTAGTCTTTTCCGTTGGCCGCAACCAAAGGCTGCGTCTCGGTAATTGAATACGTTCCGGGCAGCAGATCCACGAACAAATACGAACCGTCAGCCTCTGTTTGAATTGTTGTGTCAACAATTCCACCAAGGTGATCAACTCCCTGCAAACGCACATCGACGTTGCCAATCCCCGTTTCAGTCGCATCAAACACACCGTCGTTGTCCGCGTCAAAGTAAACGTTGCCGCCAAGTCTCCAAAACTCTTCTCCAAAATCTTGATCCGTTAGCCCAGCCAGTGGCAGCGTTGCGTTAATTTGATTCGGTGTGGTGCTTGAAAAGGAAGTCGGTTGAATCTGTCGAATGACATAGTCGTCAGCCGGCAAGTTGTCGAACGAGTAAGTTCCATCGGGGGCGGTCGTTGTTGTCGCGAGTAAAGACGTTCCCGTCGAATCGTAAAGCTCTATCGTTACTCCATCGACTCTACGTGTTTCGGTCCCGGTCAAGTTTCCATCACCATTTTCGTCAATGTAAACCGTTCCGCTAATGGAAGCTCCCCGCTCGGCGAAATTGTAGCCCGTTCCGTCGTCGTCACTGGCGATGTTGATGCCGCTGTTAACATCGTTCGTGGAAACATCTCCATTGGCAAGCGAACCGTCTGAGTCGATTCCGTCGTTGTAGTTGGTTGGTTGCGTTTCGGTCAGGGTGTAGCCAGTTGCATCCGAAGGTCGGAGCCCTGTGATCGAATACGTTCCATCGGCGTTGGTTACAACGGCGACATCAACTGAGTTGCCAAGGTCGTCGGTTCCGGTCAATCGGATTTGCACGCCGCCAATCCCCTGCTCGCCTGCCTGCTGCACTCCATCGTTGTTGTGGTCGTTGAAGACTGTTCCACCGATCGAGGCTGCCAACAACTCACCGAAATTGTTTTCCGTTCCGTTGGTGTCGGAAACCACATTGATGCTGCTGAACACATCGTTGGCCGACGAATTTCCACCTGGCATTCCGATGGTGTCGATCCCATCGAGGTAACCAGTCGGTTGTGACTGAGTCAGTGTGTAACCGCCCGCGCCTGCAGGTCGCAAGTTCGCGAACTCGTAATAGCCGTTTCCATCAGTTTGCGTTGTTCGGTTGATCGTGTTTCCAAGGTCATCGGTGCCCGTCAACGTGATCGTGACCAACTCGATTCCTGTTTCGCCGCTGCGGCTTCCATCGTTGTCGCTGTCGTGATAAACGTAGCCCGAAACAATCGACTCGACGACTTCGCCAAAGTTGTAATTGATTCCGGTATCGCCAGCGGCTGCGTTGATGCTGCTAGTTGCATCGTTTGTTGAAATGCCGTTGGCCAACGAGCCATCGTGATCTTGTCCGTCCGCATAGTCACGACCAGACGGAGCTGGAAATGTCGGCTGCGTTTGCGTAATCGTGTATTCACCCGGTCGCAAACGATCAAACGAATAGGAACCATCTGGATTGGTCGTTACCGTGACCGGCGTGATTGAACCCAGGTCGTCAACTCCCGAAAGTGTCACATCAACGCCGCCAATGCCGACTTCGCTGGCGCCTTTCACTCCATCGTTATTCGCGTCATGCCAAACGAAACCGGATAGTTCAGCTTCTTCAAGTTCGCCAAAGTTGTTTCCTGTTCCATGAGTTTCAACACCCGTCGACAAAACGATATTTGAAAAATCATCATTGACCGAATCATTGCCACCTTGCGTTCCAATGGTATCCGTTCCGTCGAGATAGTCTTTTCCGTTGGCCGCAGTCGTCGGTTGCGCCTCGGTGATGCGATAGGTTCCTGGCCGGAGATCGTCGAACAAATATGAACCATCGCCGAGCGTTTGAATCGTGATGTCAACCGCATTGCCTAGGTGATCGGTTCCTTGTAACTGAACGTCAACGCCTTCGATTCCTGACTCTGTCCCATCGAAGATGCCGTCATTGTCTGCGTCGAAGTAAACGCTGCCAGCCAAACTGTTGCTGCGAACGGTCACACTATCGTTGTCCGTGTCGCTACCATCGTTATCAGGATCGGGGTTGTCCCTTTCGCCCGGCGCGTTGCCTTCGAGCGTCGTTGCGTTGGTGATCGTTGCTGTGTTGACAAGCGTTTCACCAGGCGCGACGGACTCAGTTAAATCAAGCGTCAACGTGAACGTCACAAATCCGCCCGCTGCGATTGACCCTCCGCTGTAGGCAAGCAAGCCCGTACCGGCGTTGTAGCTCGCGGTGAAATCGGATGGGTAATCGGTTCCCGCAGTCCCGATGTTGACGCTGCTCAAGTCATAATGAGCAGAATTGAGAAGGTCTTCGAGTCGAACCTCGTACGCCGTTCCCAAGCCGGTGTTGTCGATTCGCAATTCGATCGAGACTTGCTCGCCCGCGTCCACAAGCGACTTGTCAATGTTTTTTGTGATCACAAGATTTGATTCGATCACATCGACGTCGACGCCATTGGACGACACGGGCCCAACACCATCGTCCAGCACATCAATCGTTGCAGTATTGGATAGAGTCGTTTGTCCGGCTCCATAACCGACATTGGATGACACATCAGAAACGGCTGCGGTAACTAGAATCAAGAACGAATTGTTGGTCGTGACGTTGTCGACCGCCACGTCAATTTGCCCAAACGTGAACGTCACGTCGTCGCCGTCAGCTGCTCCACCACTGACGCTAGGGTCTCCCGCGGTGATCGTTCCGGCAAAATCTGCGGTTAGTAACCCACCGGATCCAGCCGTGGTTGTGACCAATTGAAAGTTCTCATAATTCAAACCTGGAGGCAAAAGATCAACGACGTTCAGCCCAGCCGTTGTGCCTTCTGGCAACGTTACACGCAACGCATAAGTCACCCGCTCACCGATTGTCACATCAGTGCCACTTGTTTCCGTCTGGTCGGTGGCGAACAACGACTTCGTAAACACGGGCGGATTAATTGAGAATGACGCCGTTCCTCCGTCGTTGTAGTCGTGCGTGTTGTCTGATGGGTTTGTCCCGTCTCGTTCTCCGCTATCGTCGATTGTGAACGTCGAACGTGATGTGATGTCGCCGTCAAGTGAAGTCCACTGCGCGTTCGCTGTGTTGGCGATGATGTCGTTTGGCCCGTTCGTTGGCGCGATGGTTCCGTTGACAGTCAACGTAATCGTTCGATTGCCTTGCGACTTGAGAAGATCTAAATCGACGCCGCTGTTCAGTGAAAGCACGTATCCAGTTGCGTCGTTGCCAGCCAACGTAAAGTCGGCCGCTGTCACGCCGCCCAACGAATCGACAACGTTAAACGTTGCACCGAGGATTGCTGACGTCCCGCCGTCGACCGTTGGCAGCGCGTCACTGAACGTCACATCGAAAGCGTCATAGTCGCCAGTGTTTTGGATGACGATCGTGTACTCGACGGGATCGCCGGCGTCGCCTGAAGTGCTGCTCGAGGGCGCGTTGACTTCGACCGATTTCGTAACTTCAACATGTGCTTCGCGAACAACGACATTTACCGCGTCGCGAATTAGATCTGTACCCGGATCGTTGTTAAAACGAAAACGGGCTGAGTTATCAAGATTGGTTCCTGCTTGGTTTCCAGCAACGTTCAAAACAACGGCTTGATACTCGATGACGATCGAGCCATCGGTGTCGTTAGCCAAGTTCGCGTCGATAACCGTTCCAAAATCCCAAGTCACCGTTCGCCCGTTTGCTCCAACCGTCGGAGCAAGGCTGCCAGAGATGGTGACATCATTCAATGTGGAATTTGTTTGCCCAACAAAAGCCAAACCATTGTCCAGCGTGTCGAGAATAACCGCGTTGGGTGTTGTTCCTTCAGGAAAAGTGACTTCCAGTCGGTAAGTCACCAACTCGCCGATCACGACATCCGTCAAGCTGTTGAAAGCGTCATTGAATTCAGTGCCGACTAACGTCTTCGTGAACGTGGTGATACCGTCGATCGTTAGGGTGTGAGTATCGCTCACTGTGTAGTCGTTAGGATTCGCCGTTCCGTTGCTTCCATCTCGTTCGCCGTGCAGTGCCCCGGTCGTCGTGTCGTAAACCAAGTTGCCAGTGTCCAGACCGTTCAGCGAAGCCAAATCGCTGCCGGTCGCGTTTCCGCCCGTGCCGAAATCACCTGGCAATGATGACCACGTCACCTGTGCGGTGTTCGCCAAAACGTCTTCCGGGCTGACCGACAAATCAATCGTCGCTGTGTAGACAACCTCAACCGACTGACCTTTGTTGACGCGATCCAGCAAGATGTCGATCGTGTTGCCGGAAGTGTTATCTGTGAATGTTGCCGCGACGCCATCAATCGTTACCGAAGTGATCGAACCAAGCGTCAAATCGCTTGGCAGTGTATCGAACAAGCGAACATCGAACGCGTCCGAGCGATTGTTTCCAGTTGCAACGTCAAACGTGACGGTGTAGGTGATCGAGTCGCCCGCGTCGCCGGTGGTGATGCTGCCTGCCTTGTCGATATTTTCTACAAGTGGTTCGGCGATGATGACTTGGGGCCGAGCGGCGTTTGGCAAGTCGTAAATCTGTGAGCCATTGGTGCGAACGCGAACGTCATTGAAGCGGCTTTCTCCGACATCGTTTCTTGTGCCATTGTTGTTGTCAACCAGCACATTGAATTCGATCACCGCGTATTCGATGTTCATATCGCGATCGTTGTTGTCGATGTCGCCCAGTTTGAAAAAGACATCGCGACCGGTGTCGAAATTGTCGTTGTCGTTGCCGGTGTTTCGTGAAATTGCACTGTCTGGCAAAACGCCGGATGTGACAGCGGAAGAAGTGATCCCAACGCCGTCGGAAACAAAACTGACCGTGGCTGTGCCGTCGTCGATGAACGTCAAACCCGTTGGCAACACATCGTGAATTTGTAAATTCGTCAAAGAACCTTCTGGCAACGCTACTTCGATTTGATAGCGAACAATCTCGCCGATAGTCACTCTTTCAATGCCACCAATCGCGACCGTATGATCTTCGCTTGTTGCAAGGATCGACTTGACCACCGAAACGTTTTCAATGCGAACCGATGCATCGTCGCTGGGTCTGTTGGCTGCGTGATTCGCGCCACCTTCAAGTCCGGCAAAGTTTTCAATCGTGGCGGTGTTGACGTAAGTTTCGTTCGCTTCGACCGATTGATCGGCAGTCACGTCGTAGAACACAATCACAACGTTGCGGCCATCGGTTGCATCGAAACCGTCGATCGCTCCGGCGTTCGTTCCGTCGCCTGTGTCAGGAGTTGCCCCCGGATCGTCAAGCGTGATTCCTGTTGAGAAGAGATCGGATTCGGTGCCCGAATAGGTGACTGCCGCTCCGGTTCCATCAACTATGCGAACACTCCCAGCGACCAGACTAAATCCCGCCGGAAGCGAATCGCTGATCGTCACATCGTAAGCACCTCGCGTGCTGTTTCCTGTGTTTTCCAACACAACGGCATAGCGAAGCGTATCGCCCGCGTCGATTCCGCCGGTGATATTGGCGTTGATTCGCTGGCCTGACAAACCGTTTGAATTGATCGTTCCGCCACTGAACAACGCGCCGCCCGTCCCGGCAGTGGCGAACGTGATTCCGCTTGGGCCAATCGGGGAATCAAAGTTTGCGGTCGTGCTGTCGCTACTGACGATGCCCTTGGTGATGTTCAGCTCTGGCTGGAGAACTTCGATTTGTACAATTTGGTCAAGCACAGTCGGGACGTTCTGTGTCGTGCCTTCTTCGGCGCGAACAATGTTGGTCAAAAACAAACCGTCAGCGGTGGGTTCGTCTTGAGCTGTAATCGAAAAGTAGATTTCAATGACAGACGATTCCGAATCTGGGTCGTCGTAGTTTCCATACGTGAGCTGCAATTCGTTGCTTGCTCCAACGGAAATCGTTGGAATGATGTTCGAATCAGGTCCGTTCGAATTGTAAAAAGTGTCATTTGCTCCAAATTCAATAACGCCGCTCGCCGGAGCCGAACCGTCAAAAGAACCGCCAAGGTTGAATGTCCAGTCATCCGCTGCGTCAACGACTCCGTCTGCGTTGTGATCGGTGACATCGAAAATCGGAAGCGGTAAAAAGTCAGTCAAGCGAAGGTTTTCAAAGTCGCTTGTTGGAACGGTGTACTGAATCCGGTAAGTCACAACGTCGCCAGGTGTCAACGATGTTCTGCCGCTGGGGCCGGTCGGCAAAGTCGTATTGCCGTTGATCGCGTAAACGTCTTTGATCAATGTTCCGGTTGCGATGATAATTCGCGCAGAGCTGTTGTCTGTTTCGGTGTGAATCACATTGCTAATCGAGCCGTCTTCTGTGTTTTCACGAACTGTGCCGGTGATTGACAGGTTGTTGTTCGTGATCGTGTCGCCTTGGTCAACGCTACGGTCACCTGACTCAAACGTGTCGGCATACTCTTCTTGGATAACGGTTCGGAAAGTAATCGTACCGGTCGCCGCGCCGCCGTTGGTTGCTCCGTTGGACAAGCCGCCTTGCAAGATTCCGTCCGCCGCTCCGTTGTCGAGCATGGCTTGCGAAAGATCAAACCGTAGCGTCGTGGTTCCGTCGCTGCCATCGCTTGCACCCGAGCCGACTTCGCCAACGTCATCCGTTCGGTCGATGTCTGTTTCGTCGACAACCAGCGTTTGCCCGCCGTCAGGGTCGGTGACACTGCGAACAGTAAAATTTCCTGCTACCGTTCCGTTTAAGTCGGTGACAGTGAATGTTGCTCCGTACGTGAAATCGAACAACTGACCGTCTTGGAAAATGTCGTCGATGACTAAGTCACCAAACGTATAAAAGTCAGAAATCTGAAAGTTAAGCGTGTACTCAAGCGTGTCGCCGGGATTGGCTCCGCTTACTCCAACGTTGTTGACGATCGCGACCGACTTCTGAATCGCAATCGCTTTGTCGTCAAGAATGTGTTCTGGCCCGATCGGATCCGGGTCTGCAACGGCGTTGTCTGTTCCACCAGTGTCTCGAGTATCAATCGGATCCCAGTCGCCAACAGCTCGAGCGTTGTTGAATGAACGCGAGTCTGGATTGCTCGTGGTGTCGTCTTCACCGTTGATCGGAATCACTCGGTCGCCATTGGCGTCAAATTCCGTCACATAGAAACTGAAGACAACGGAAACGTCCGTCGTTGAAGCCGTTCCGGTAACATCGTTGTCTGGCGTAATGATTAGATCGAGGTTGTTACCAGGGAACGAAAGCGAACCAAGATTGTCCGAGTAAGCCGCTGCTGCACCGTTAACCTCAACGCTGTCAATCGCGGTCACGACAACATTGGGAGGCAAGCTGTCGATGATGTCGAGGTTGCTGATCGTTTGTCCGTCAGCGATATCAATGTCGATGCGATATTGCTGAACATGGTTGGGGCCCGTCGCCGTTTCATCTTCTGGGCCGAGGTAGGTTTTCGTTAACTCCAACAAGGTTGGAGTGACCAGCAGCTGCTCCGTCCAGCTGCTCGAATCAATTGCAGCGTCGCTAATGATCGACGGGTCAGCGCCGGGGTTGTCCAGAGGATCACTTCCAAATCGGAATCCAGATCGCGAACCGATTATCAGATCCGTTCCAAGGTCAGCCAGATTACTGGTGGTCGCGTTGATCAGGATGTCAGCGGGCGGTTGGCCAGTCGTGTACGAACCAAACGGAAGTTCGACAACAACCAATTTGTCACCAGCAGTTCCCGTGACTTGCAACGGATTGCCGGAAGCATCAACGGCGAACGGATGGTCGATGGATCCTGTTCCGCCACCATCATCCGGGAAAGTCAGCTCGATGGTGTTGAGTGTTTGGCCCAGATAGGTCGCGCTAATAAAATCAACGCCGTCAGCGGTGTCTGTTCCTGCAGCGCCGTCGGCTCCGTTGACGGGAAAGACAAGATCGACAAACGGGCCGAAACCAGTATCAGTGCCGGTGTTGTCGAAGGTGACTGTAAACTGAAAATCTTCTCCGATTCGAACGTCTTGGTTAGCATCCTGGAACTGAACATCGGGGCCGACCGCAAGTACGCCTTGGAAGTTAGCTTGAAGTTGTTGGCTGAAAACAACGGTCGACTCTAGCGTGCCATGACGATATTCAAGGTTCCAATCGCCGCCACGAATTGAACTTCCCGTATCGTTGTCACTTGCGGCAACGTCAGTCCCGGTGAGTGCTGCAATGGAATCGACTAGCATTCGGCCTTCGGCACTTTCAGCAAGGTCGCAACCGTACAACAGGATGTCGCCGCTGTTGTTTAACGCGTCTCCCCAACCAGCGATTTGGCCGGCGAATGCGTCGAGATTGTCAGCCGTTACCCAGGTATTACCAAGTCGAAACGCCGCATCGTCGCCATGCGTGACCAAGTGGAGCGCGTCGAGGTCGTCATGTTGATCGAGGATGGCGGAGACTTGCTCAAGTCCGTTGGATTCAGCGTCTAGCAAAACGACTTCGATATTGCGACTGTCGTCTGTGTTGTTCAGCAAATCGTCAACCAGTTGTTGATAGTCGTCAACGCTGGTGTCAATAATCACTAACTCGTTGCGAGTCTGTGAGGGAGCCAATTGATTGCTGCTACCGGAGTCTTCCTGGTCGTAATTGGCAACATCCTGCGCGAAAGTGCCCAAAGGACCGCTGGCGCTAGAGAGTTCATTGACATCGCCTGCGTTGACACCATTTGCGCTTGGGTCAAGGCCAGCGTCCATCGTTGCGTCGAAGAGAATGCGATCTTCGAGTTTTGAAAGAAGCAGATTTCTACGCTTGGACGGATTTCGCCGGGAGTTCTTCGTCATAAGCCAATCGAAATATAAAACGTTGCCAACTTAAACGCACAGGGAAGCATCCACCGATTAACGGGGGAGCTTTCCCAAATGCAGAAACAAAAGTTGGTGCTTTAGTTTCGATCGAATCGAATCAGAGTTCGTGTTTCTAATTCGACGGAGGCGATCTCGTCTGCCTTGAGGGTATCGGGCAACGTTCGGCTGGATCTTTTGCAGCAACTCAAACTGCCGGTTTTGAGTTTGGCAGCGGACATGACACGACTGATGCCCGCAAAGTTTACGCAGAACCCGTAACGGCATCTGCAAAATCCTCATTCACCGATCATTAGCCGTTTTCCGAAGAATGGGGTAAACCGACTTTCTTGAATTGATGACGCCTTTTTCATTCGACAAAGATTTGATTCGTACCTACGGGTAGAACAATCTTTGAATGACAAACGACAACCCAGTCAAGCCTCACCTTTCAGAGAGAAGTCCACAAGAGTTTTCCTGGAACCTTGTCGCCCAAAAAGCTGCAAGCCTGGAAGTTTTAGAATTCCATTACCTAAAACGCCAGGTTCGCCATGCGCTTTCTCACAAGCACCGCTCTGTTTTCGTGTCTATTTTTATTCTGTTTTCAGCCGTGCGTGTTGACAGGGCAGGACTCCCAGCCAGCCAGTATTGCTGAGTACCATCATCGCATCCAAGTCGCTGCTGAATCAGACAACATCGAGCGTCAATCGCTAATTTCCATCGAGCCGATTCCTGATGGCTATTCTCCCTGGTGGCAATCGGTCATGTCTAACCGCCTGCAAGGCGGAACCAGTGGAACGACAGTTGATCTGGAAACGCTGATCGTTCGCACGCTACAAAATAGCTCGCAGGTAAAAGTTTTTAGTGACCTGCCGTTCATTCGCCAAACTGCAATCGTCGAAGCTCAATCGGCATTTGATTGGAATGCATTTGTGAACACACGGTGGGATGACTTGAGCGATCCTGTTGGCAACGTCTTAACGACTGGAGGATCACCTCGCTTCCGCAACAACCAGTGGTCGTATGCAGGCGGTTTGCGTCGCAGGAACACCAATGGCGGATACTTTGAAATCGCTCAAGAGTTCGGGTTCCAAAACACCAATTCAACATTCTTTCAACCAAACAATCAAGGCACGTCTCGTCTTCGGTTGAGCTACACTCAGCCGTTGTTGCGAGGACGTGGACAGGTTTACAACACCAGCTTGGTTGTGCTGGCAAACATCGACGCGGACATTGCCAACGACGAATTCTCGCGTCAACTTCAGTCCCACTTGTTAGAAGTCACACGAGCCTATTGGTCGTTGTACCTTGAGCGAGTGGCACTTGTGCAAAAGCAGCAGTTGTTTCTACGAGCAGAAAAAATCTACAACGACTTGATCGCTCGTAAGGACGTTGACGTCGTTGGAAGCCAGTTGGTTCGCGTCGAAGCAGCAGTGACAGCACGAAAGTCGGACTTGGTTCGAGCCGAAATGGCGGTTCGAAATGCACAAGAACGAATTCATGCGTTGGTTAACGATCCAGAGTTAGCAAATATCGTGAACCTGGAAATCATTCCAACCGACATACCAGTTCGCCATTCTGAACCGTTGGAAATTGGCGAAGTACTTTCAACGGCCCTGCAAATGCGTCCCGAAGTCAATCAAGCACTCAAGCAAATTCGTGGCGCTTGCGTTCGACTGGGCATGTCGAGAAACGAAATTTTACCGCAGCTGGATCTGATTTTTGATACTTACGTTGCAGGTTTGCGGGGCAACGCCAATATTGGCAACGCTTTTACTGATCAATTTTCAACAGGCGAACCAGGATACTCGATTGGCTTGCAATATGAGATTCCCATTAACAATCGCGCTGCTCGATCCCGTTTACAACGTCGGCGTCTTGAGCTTCGACAGCTTCAAAACCAGTTCCGAACTACGGTTGAGACTTTATTGATGGAAACGAAAGTTGCCGCTCGCGAAGTCCGCACGTCAGATCGCGAATTCAAAGCCAAATATCATTCGATGCAAGCGGCAGCAAAACGCCTGGACAACATCGAGCAACGATGGGCTGCTTTGCCGGGAATGGAGTCATCAATTGGCTTGTACCTTGATGATGTTCTGACTGCACAGGAGCAACTTACTGCCGCTGAATACGAGTTTGCGAAATCAGAAACGACGTACAACTTGGCGTTGATGAACCTGAAGCGTGCTACAGGATTGCTTCTGCAACACGAACAGATTCAAGAAGGAGTTGCCAACGACGATTATCTCCCAACGCGTGTGCTTGAAAAACAGTCAGCCGTAACAGAGATACCGGGCGCGGATTTTTTCCAGCATGGACAACAAGCACCGGTTTATGAAACACCAGCTCCGTTTGTTTCTGACACAAATGCCGAGCTGGATTCTCGCGCCGCGAAATTGGACTATTGGAAAGATACCCAACAACAGACTAGTCGGCGTTAGAAACATCTTGGAGTTGTCAATGTTTTCTCGCTGATTGTTCCGCGATCGTTACGTTGCTCTGCATTCGTTACTTCGTGACCCTGGCATTGTTGGTGCTTTGGCCAGGCTGGAAGTTTAGTGTTTCGATCGCGGAACAATCAGCGAGGATTCTTGATTTTGTGCACATCCGAAATGTTTGTTACCACTTTCCTCTTCTTTCCTTCCTCGCCTCGCCCTCCTTTCTCTTATTCATTCCGAAACAACTGCGACGAACCAATGCAAATTCGACTCTCACAAACTAAGTGTTTCAAAAACGCTTCCCCAGATTTAAGGAACCAAACATTAGATGAACTTTTTTCAAACAAAAATTCGAAAATATAATACGTTCCCCAAACGTTGCGACGCCCGGCTGTTGACATCAATTAAATCGGCTCGAAAAACTCTCGAATCGCAAACTGAATTGGAACTGGCAGTAGCTTACTGGAATCTACGCGAACAAAATGAATTCAAAAGCGCTGCGACAAAGGATTCAAGTGAAATACTAGTTCAATCATTTGCACTTGGAATTGAAGCGTTGCGACGAACGACGGGTATGATCGCCTATGACGTACAGATCCTCGCTGGGGTGGCGATGGCCAGTGGCTCAGTCGCGGAAATGCAAACGGGTGAAGGTAAAACATTGACCACAATGCTTCCTATCGTCTTTTTGGCGTTACCCAGAAACGGTGTTCATGTCGCAACTGTGAATGCCTATTTGGCTAAACGTGACTATGAGTTCCTGAAACCGGGGCTGGAAATGCTCGGCATTACTGCAGGAATTTCTCTGGCAACTTCGACTCCCGATGAGAAGAAAGAGGCGTACGCATGCGACGTAACATTCGCCACTGGATATGAATTTGGTTTCGACTTTCTACGCGACCAAATTGCAGCAAAGAAATTTGGAATCGATAAGCTAGGCGCCAAACTTAGACGAAGTCTTTTTTTTGAACCACAAATTTACGATGCACAAATACAGCGAGGGTTCGCAGCTGCCATCATCGACGAAGTGGACAGCGTCTTTATCGACGAAGCAACCACGCCGTTGGTGCTGAGCTCTGGAGCATTGGGAGCTAAGGTTGATGACACGATATATATCCAGGCCAAAACGACAGCCGAAACGCTTGTCGAAGACGAAGACTTCATTATTGACAAACTGAATAAGACGCTGTCACTGACAGAGCGCGGCGTTGAGTCAGCCCACTATGCTCATGAGCTGTTCGTTGAAAAAAGAAAAAGCCACTCGCTTCTTCGTCCATGGCATCAATACGTCGAATCAGCAGTTCGCGCACAGCATATGATTACCCGCGATATCAACTATGTCGTACGTAATCAAAAAGTCGAAATCGTTGACGAATACACGGGCCGTATTTTCAGTGATCGCAACTGGCGTGACGGATTACATCAAGCCGTTGAAGCGAAAGAAAACGTCCCGATTACTGAAGAACGACGAACCATTGCTCGTATATCCAGGCAACGCTATTTTCAACGCTACAAATTGTTGTGCGGCATGACGGGCACAGCAGACGGACAACAACGGGAATTTCGGAAATGCTACAACTTGCCCGTCGTCGTTATTCCCAGGCGGAAAGAACTGCGTCGTATCGAACTTCCAACACGATATTTTCGATCGGAAGACGAGAAGTCTAGTGCGATTGTAAAAGACGCCATTGCCCGAAGTTCAAATGGGCAGCCAGTCCTGATCGGAACGCGAACGATTCAGCAAAGTTTGCAGCTTTCGGACAAACTCAGCAAAAATGGAATTCAATATCGAATTCTAAACGGTGTCCAGGATGAAGAAGAAGCCGCGCTGATTGCAACGGCCGGAACTTCCGGAACAATCACAGTGGCAACCAACATGGCGGGTCGTGGAACCGATATCCAACTTGATTCGCAAGCGATTGAGGCAGGCGGCCTGCATGTAATTGGTTTCGAGCGAAACTCATCCCAGCGGATTGACCGGCAGTTACTTGGTCGATCGGGACGACAAGGTGACCCAGGGAGTGGGCAATTCTTCGTGTCGGCAGAGGATCACATTGTAAATCGTTTTGATTCTTGGTTGGTGAAAATGCTCAAACGGGTCACGTTAACAAACGGAGTCGAAAGCCGAGGGTTTGATCGTCGCGTCAAGTTGATCCAACAAGCCTCCGAACAAATGGGCTACTTGGCCAGACGAGACGTCATGCGAGAAGAACTGTGGTTGGACAAAGTCAAAAAGTCAGCAGGATAACAATGACAAAATCATTTATCTCAACATGTATTGCGGCACTGTTTGCGTGTACTCAACCGGCAGTAGCCCAGTCCAAACCATCTCCCGAGGGGTTCACCGAACCTTTTAAGACTGTCATCGTTGCGTCGCCTGAAGCGGGAGTTCTGCAATCGCTTTCCGTTCGCGAAGGAGGTTCTGTCAACGAACGCGACATCATCGGACAACTTGATTCCCAGGTTCTCGTCGCTTCGTTGAATGCGGCGCGGGGGAAGCTGAGCGCTCAGGGCAAAATCAATGGCGCGAAAGCGACGGTCAACAGCAAGGCTTATCATTTGCGCCAGATGCAATCTTTGCTGGAAAAAAAACATGCCAGTGACAAAGAAGTCAGACAAGCCCAATTGGAGTTTGATCTCGCAAACGCAAATCTGGAATCTGCGCAAGACGAATTGCGTGAACTCGAAATGAACGTAAAACAAATCGAGGCTCAGATCGAACGAAGAATCGTAAGGGCACCAATTTCTGGAACAGTTTTGGAACTTCCACGCCAGGTTGGCGAGGCAGTCACGGCTTCTGAAAGTCAAGTCGCCACGATTGTGACACTCGATCAGCTTCGTGTTCGATACTTCTTAGCCACCGAAAGAGCAGTCAGTTTGCGCCGCGGACAATCCATCGAGGTCGATTTTCCTGACACCAATCAAACCGCCAGCGCCGTTGTCGATTTCGTTTCACCAGTGACCGATTCGAAAAGCGGGACGGTTCGCGTTGAACTGTTGATTGAGAATCGGGAGCGGAAATATCGAAGTGGCTTGCGATGTTTGCTAGGGCATCCAAGCACGGCGTCCGTCGATGTAAACACCCTACGGAAGTAACCCCAAAGAACTAACTGGAAATCAATCTTTAGAGGATGACCATGACCAACCAACAAAAGAATTTTTCGATTCGCTATGACCAATCTGAGATCTCGTACATTACTCAATTCCTGGTTAGCCCGGGTAACGAAGAGGTGTTGTTGGATCTCTCGTCAGGACTGCTCAATGATGAAAGCCAAACGAAAACGTTGCCAATTCAATCTCGCATTGCATTGCCTTGGTCAACAGTGGAGCGACTTGCGTCCGTGTTGAATCGGGTCGTGGCAGCAAGGCGTCAGCAGGCCGGGAAAGCAAAGCCGAAAATGGCGCCCAACATTCCAGCCGTTCCGCAAGCTTCGTTGCCGCAAATGACCCAGTAAAAATAGCGGCGTTTTTTTATCGCGACATTGAAAGGCTAACATGCAAACGCCCATCAACCGACCATCGTTTCTGCCGGCGCATGGTGAGACTGGCAATGTGACTGGAAGCACGACTACCGTGCAGAAGCGTCGGAATAAACGGAATCAAGCGGGCAGCGACCCAGCCTCCCGTTCACAAGTGAAGTCACAAGCCAATTCGAACTCGCTGGACAATATTCAGTTCCAACTGCAAACGTTGCTCGCTTCAGCAACCAGCGACTTTGAACTGGTCGCAAAGTTTGTCGAAATTGCTTCTCGATTAACTAACGCGATTTGGTGTGGCCACTTTGAACAAAACCGTGACGGCCAAATCACTTGCAGAGCCGAACACAGCTCGATCGCCCAACAGCAACTTGGTATTCACCATTCATCACTGTTGCCGTCGGTAGGAGTCGCGATTGAGAATGGACGAGCCAAAATAACGAATGATGGTGAGTTAACCGTCATTGCGGCTCCGGTTTTTGCAACCAGCGACGGCAAAGTCATCGCCAACGAATGCCTCTGCGTTGCTTTGAATCTTGGCAATGAAGCGCCCGAGCCATTTTTACTGATCACGCAGATGGTCGCCGCAACGCTTAGTCAACGCTATGCGCAGAATCAGACAAACGCACTCGATTGGCAGGTTGACTCAACTACCGCAATCGCGGAATTAATGTCGAAAGTCATCAACACCCCAGGCTATCGTGCCGCTGCGATCGTAGCGACTAACGAACTGGCCACGTTTCTGAATTCTCCGTTGGTTGCCATCGGTTACGTAAGCCGTGAGAACAGCTGTCGCACAAGAATTCAATCGGTTTCCGGCGTAGCAGAAATTGATTTAGGCGGAAAGCAAACTCGACGACTGCAATCCGTACTCAATGAAACCCTGGTTCGTGGAGAAGTGACAACGATTCCAACTATTGGCAACGACGGTCAAAGCTTGAAGCTCGCTCACCGTCAACTGATTGAGATGAACCCGGAAAGTAGAATTGTCAGTTCGCCCCTGAAAACGACAGAAGGCAAAACGATTGGAGCTTGGCTCTGTATGCTGCCAGACAACGCTCATCAACACGAGCAACTGGCGAGATTTGCGAAGGTTACCAGTGACTTCCTCGCCGATGCGTTGCATGCAAACAAGCAAGCTTCTCTGGGAGCGACCACCAGGCTTGGGTCCCAAATCTATCGTTTCTTTGGTAGCAGTGTTGGGCGACTGGCGATGGCAGCTTTTGCGATCGCAGCCTTGGTGATGATGATTCCCATTTCCCATCGCGTTGCCTGTGATTGTCAGCTCCAGCCGACAGTGCGCCGATTCGCAGTCGCGCCGCATGACGGCATACTTTTAGAGTCTTTTGTGAAACCGGGAGACTTGGTAACCGCCGGACAGGTAATTGCAAAAATGGATGATCGTGAATTGATTTTGGAAATGTCCGACTTGCACGCGCAACGAGAAACCGCCAAGAAAAAACGTGACGTGAACCGCACGGCTCGTGATGCTGCGGCAACCCAAATCGCGGAGCTGGAGATTGAACAACTGAATGCCAAAATTGATCTGGTCAACTTCAAGAAGAAGAACCTGGAAATCAAAAGCATGGTTGACGGGATTGTTTTGCAAGGTGAATTAGAAGACGCCCAAGGTGCACCTGTACGAACAGGCGATGTGCTGATCGAAGTCGCTCCACTGGATGCCCTTAGAATGGAACTCAACGTGCCCGAATCCGACATCGCTTACATTGACCTAGAACAAGAGGCCACCGTCGTGCTTGATGGAGCTCCATTTGAACCGCTTAACGGAAAGATCGAACTGATCCGACCGGCCTCCGAGGTTCGCGATAATAAGAATGTGTTTGTTTCGGAAATTGAGATAGACAATTCAGCCCGTCTACTCCGGCCAGGCATGCAAGGACGAGCCAAAATCACGGCGGGATCAAAGTCGCTTGGCTGGGTTTTGTTTCATCGGCCTGCCGAACGGGTTTACAAGATTTTTAGGTAGTGTCGCGATACGCGTAGATCATTTGAAGTCGCCCATTGAAACAGAGACGCCATGGAATCGGACAACTACAATGAGTCAACTGACTTGGCCAACTTGCGGCTGAAACTGCGAGGTGGGCTCGGTTTTGAGCTTCAAGAACATGGTGAGAGCCGTTGTTATGTTGTTCATGACGAAACGTCATCCAACTATTATCAAATTGGAATTCCCGAGTACGCTTTCCTTTCGGTGCTGGATGGGAAATCGAGTTTGCAAGAAGCGATCGAAGCCACGGCTGGTCAGTTAGGAAACAATGCGCTAACGGTTCGTGATGCAGTTCGAATCAGTCATTGGCTACTTGAATCAGGGCTTGCCAATGCGGTTGATCAATCAGGAAACTTGCTGGCGAATTCGGGGCAATTGATCGAGCAAGTCGAGAGCCGGTCGCGGCAGAAAATTGTATCTCAAGTCAATCCGATGTTTATTCGATTGCCGCTGGGCAGTCCGCACGCCCTCATCAAATCCATCGCGCCGCTGCTTGGTTGGATCTGTTCGATTCCGTTTCTGGCAATCTGGATCGGCGTAGTCGCTTTTGCGTCGATTCGCATCTTTCAGCAACCTGATGAACTGGCCTACTCGGCGCAGGGCTTGTTCACTGGCAATGCTTGGATATGGATGCTGGCGACGTTGGTTGGCTTAAAGGCTGTACACGAATTGGCGCATGGTCTGTTTTGTCATCGTTTCGGTGGCCATGTGAAAGAAACAGGAATCGTGTTTATCCTTTTCATACCGATGCCTTATGTTGATGTGACTTCTTGCTGGAGCTTTCCTTCCAAATGGAAACGGATGGCTGTCGCAGCAGCTGGCATGTATGTCGAGGTCTTCATTGCAGCGTTGGCGGCGATTGCTTGGAGCATGAGCCATGACCCGGTCATGAAATACCACTTGTTCAACGTCATGTTGCTTGGAAGTTTGACAACCGTATTGTTCAATGCCAACTTTCTAATGCGTTTCGATGGCTATTACATCCTTTCTGATTTCTTCGAGATTCCAAACCTGTATCAGAAAGGCCAGCAGTTTGTAAACGGACTTGGACGCCGGTTTATTTTAGGGATGAAGGGAGCGTCGGGTTCGGAACCGCTTCAACGAATCGCGTTCATTCGCCTTTATGGAGTTACCGCGTTGGTGTGGAGAATCCTGATTTGCATTTCGTTGACCGTGTTGGCATCGGCGCTGTTTTATGGGTTTGGTTTCGTGTTTGCGTTGGTCGGAGTGTTTCTGTGGTTGGGCACTCCCTTCTGGCGATTCGTGTCGCAGTGGAAAGACCCATCCGTCAGCAGCAAACCCAGTTTCAAATGGCTCTCGATGGTCACGGTTCCCGTTGCCGCAGCAATGTTACTGGGAGCGATTTACTTGCCTTGGCCGATTCAAGTTTCAGCACCCGCGATTGTCGAATACAAAACACCGGCCGTCATTCGGGCTGACGCAGCCGGTTTTGTTAAAGCCGTTCATGTCGAGGCAGGTCAACGCGTCAGGCAGGGCGATTTGCTTGTTGAGCTTGAAAACCGCGAGCTGGAATCTCGTTTGCTTGAGCTTGAATTGGAGCGAGAAAAATCAATGATTCGCAGCCGAAGTTTTCATCAAAATCGAGAGGTCGCGGCCTATCAATCAGAGAACGCCTCCCGCCAGTCAATCGAAAAACAGGCTATCGAATTGATCAACAAACTTGATTCGTTGAAACTGATTGCCGCTGCCGATGGAATAGTCGTCGCCGATGATCTAGAGACATTGCCCGGCCAGTTTGTCTCATCCGGGCAAAGCCTTTTGCAGATCGTTGATGAAGAAAGCAAGACGATTACGTTGTCTGTTAGCCAAGATCACTTCGAGTCGTTCACATCGCACCAAGCAAACGAAGTGGCTTTTGTTCCTCAATATGGACTCTATCGGGTGCCAGGAATCTTAAACAGTGTTAAACCCACGGCGACCTTGACTGCCGATGTTCGTTTGGCGTCTCATAACGGTGGAAGCCTGACTGTACGCCCGCGCACTGAGTCGAGTAGTAAAGGACGCCGTTCCAGTGAAGATTCATTTGAGTTAGTAGCGTCGCGATTTGATGGTGAAGTTCACGTAAGCGAGTCAGACGCCTTGGAGTTGCGTGCAGGAACGGTCGGAAATGTTCAACTGAACCACTACGACAGAACCATCGGCGAGCATGTCGTCGTAGCGACACGAAGTTGGATTTCGCAAATGCTTGAGACCATTCAGAATTAATGACCAGAGGCAGAGCTCCATAGAAAACTATCAGAAGCAGTCTGGCGATATTGGAAATGCCAAAATTTGTTGCTAAGTTTTGCACACGAAGCTCATTTGCGTATCAACAGCTTCATAGTGGGGGACTTAAGAATGCCCATTGCGCATGAAAAAACCGAGTCACGTTATCGACTCGGTTTTTGTGGAATAAAAAAGCACACCCGATAGGATTCGAACCTATAACCCTCGGTTCCGAAGACCACGAGACCTTTAATTTAGCTTTTACCACGCTTCAAAAAAGCCTGTTTTTACGGGGTTTTTTCATTTACTACTCTTCGACAATGCGTCGACCAGATGCAGATTTGGCGAGTTAGTGGGGGGATTAGTGGGGGGAACAGATTCGAGCGATCTATGGACGCCTCGTCTCAGATTGTCGAATTCCAGTCGTTCACAGGATCTTATCCATTTCCGAAACAGATAATGCAACTTGTTCGCCTGATAGTTCGAATAAGGGGGCACTTAAAGTAACGAAGCATTTCTGTAGTGAAGGTTTTGAAAATGAAAAATGTAAAGCTGAGGTCCGGTTAGTCCGCGGATTCTTCAATCGGATGCCGGAACGTCCAATAAATGATGACCGTGTAAGACATGATCATCGGAGTGCCTATCATCGCGATGATGCACATCAGCCATAACGTCCCTTGGCTCGATGCTGCGTTGTATATCGTCAGTGACGCGCTATCGCTGGTTGAGTAAACAAGGTTCGGGAAAATTGAAATCGAAAACATCGCAACCAAGCAAGCGATATTCAAGCACGAAGAAACAAACGCTTGGCCGTACTTCTCCGCAAAAATCGCTCTCGGAATATTGCAAACACAAAGCACATTCAAAACAACAACGGGAATGGCCCAAGGAGCGTTCTTCACGTTCGCGACGACGTGTGGATTCTCAATCAAAGTCATCATCGAAACCAGAATGTATGAAGCAAGGAAGAATCCCCACGTATGCCACAGCCACCCTTTAAGTCGTTCCTTGACATTGCCCGTCGACTTCAGGAACAAGAACATCACTCCGTGCATGGCAAACGTAGCAACCGCAAACACACCGGTCGCCAATGGATAAAACCCAAACAGGTCTGGCAGCGACCCGGTGAAGACGCCACGCTCGTCGATTGGCAAACCGGCGATCAGGTTGCCTGCCGCCACACCAAAAACCAGCGTCCCGCCGAAGCTGGAAACGAAGAATCCGATATCCCAAAACAAACGCCAAAACGGGGCTTCGACTTTGTTGCGAAAATCAACGCTGATTGCCCGCAATATCAGACAAAACAGCAACAGCATGATCGGCAAATACATCGCTGACAGAATCGTTGCATAAGCTTCTGGGAACGCGGCAAAGAGTGCTCCTCCGAACGTCACCAACCACACTTCATTGCCGTCCCACAAAGGGCCGATCGCCTTGATGGCAACATTGCGTTGGCGCTCCCCTCGTAGAATCGGGTTAATAATGCCGACGCCCAAATCGAAGCCATCGAGAATCGCGTAACCTGCCAACAGAAAGCCAAGCAAGGCAAACCATATTAAGTTCAAATCCATTACGTGCCTCCCGTTAACGAATGAGGCCCGGCAACAGCGTCTTCGAGGGTTTGATTCTCATCTGACTCACCGACCGAAAACGAATCAGGTGGACCCGCCTGCACTTTGCGATTCAAGATGAACAGCCAGAGGATTCCAAGCAAGAAGTAGATCGTGCCAAACATGATGATCGAAGTTAACACTTGCTCAGAGGTAATTGCTTTGGAGACCGCATCGTTGGTTCGCAACCCCAAGTGGCCCTCGTAGATAAAGTGTCCGTTCTCGTCTTCAACACGCACGCCGTCGGCATCGACTTTCAGCGGTGCCTGCACGATCCACGGTTGGCGGCCAACTTCCGCAGCAACCCAACCCGCTTCATTGCCAACAATCGCGGGGATGATCGAGATGACGAATAGCCAAAGCACCCAACGTTTGTCGAACAACGTGCCTCGCCACAGCCAAAACGTCGCCAATACCATCAAGCCCGTCAGGCCTACGCCCGAGCCAATCATCATGTGGTAGGCGAAGTACGGAATCTTTACCGGTGGTCGATCTTCAGGTCGGAACTTATCCAAGCCAATGACTTCCTCGTTGAAGTCTTCATGAAGCAGAAAGCTCAGGCCGCCGGGCAGCTCAACGTTCATGTTGATCGTTTCGTTTTCTTCATCTGGAATGCCGATTAAGCTCATGCCGGCAACGCCTGATTCAAAGTGGCCTTCAAACGCAGCCAGCTTTGCCGGTTGATGTTCGTAGACATTTTTAGCTTGAAAGTGCCCACTCAAGAACATCGCAAAGCAGCTGAAAAGACACAGGAACAGCCCACCCTTGAGCGACTTCTTGGCAAACGCCTCATGCTTTCCACGCAGCAAGTACCAAGCGGAAATGCTCAGCACCAAACAGGCTCCCATGATGAAACAGCCAAGCCAAACGTGAATCAAACGATGCACGGTCGAAGGATTAAAAACCATCGCCCAGAAATCGGTAATTTCAGCACGCATGATAGGTTGCCCGTCGATAAACCAAGGTTGGCCATCGCGCGTCATTTGAACGATTTCATGTCCGGCAGGCGTTTGTTGCCAACTGTTGGCGATTGTGATCCAAATGCTGCTGAAGATTGAACCGAGCGCGACCATGCACGCGGAGAAAAAGTGGAACGCGGGGCTGACCTTGCCATGTCCGTAGACCAAGATCGCAAGAAACCCCGACTCTAAAAAGAACGCAAAGATTCCTTCGGCCGCCAATGCCGAACCAAACACGTCCCCAACAAACCGTGAATACATCGCCCAGTTGGTGCCGAACTCAAACTCCATCACGATCCCGGTGGCCACGCCGATCGCGAAATTGACACCAAAAATGCCTGTCCAGAATCTGGCCGCGTCCATATAGGACTGGTCTTTCTTCCAAAGCGACATGCCTTCGAGATACGCGATGATTATCCCCAAGCCAATCGTCAATGGCGGAAAGAGATAATGAAACATGATTGTTAGCGCGAATTGAATCCGCGACAACATGACGACATCCATTTCAGCCAACATGAGTGCCCCCTTTTCGTTTTAGGATCACAGCTAACTCATTCCCGACACCACTAGGGTGTTCAAAATGCTCAATGGGTTTGGATTGCCACTCCCATCTTTCGACCGGGAATAGCATTTTCATATCTTCAATGTCGCAATGGAACGGTGGTACACCAGAGTCATTTCTAGTCTGCATGAAAAGAGCAAACAACTTTGCCTCCGGCCGCAACCATTCATAAAGTGATTCTTGGTATTGGAGTCTCGCTGCCGGTGCAATTGCACACATGCAAGTCTGCTCGTAGACGGCGTCGAATTGGATTGTTGGCCGATAGCTAAGCACGTCGCCTTGAACCACTGAAGACGAGGACTCGAATCCACGCAGACGTTCGGTTGATTTCCTAAGTGCTTCTTCCGCGAAGTCAATCGCGGTCACATCGAATCCAGATTCAGCAAGGAGTAGCGCCTCGTGTCCTCTGCCGCAGCCGGGAATGGCGATCGAGCAAGGTTTTAACTCGCCACTGGCAATCCAGTTTCGCAAGGCAGGATGCGCTTCATCGCGTTCCCAGCCCGTTTGCTTCTTTGCATAGCGATCATCCCAATAGTTTGCCGTCGATTTCCAGTCGCTCACAAGATTTTATCCATTTCTGAATCAGATACAAAAACCTCTTCACCAGATTGTTCAAACACGGGTGCACTCAAGTAACGGTCTCCACGATCGCAAATCACGGTGACGACGACTCCTTCGTCCAGTTCTGCGCAGACTTGTTGTGCAACGTAGGTTGCTCCGGCCGCCGATGGCCCGCAGAACAAACCGACTTCAGCTGCAAGACGGCGGGCCGAGTCTTCCGCGTCAGCTTGGCTCACGTCGATTTGTCGATCGACGCGATGAGGCTCGAAGAACTTTGGCAAATACTCTTTTGGCCAACGACGAATGCCGGCGATCTTGGAACCCTCGGTCGGCTGACAACCAACAATTTGAATCCCCGGGTTTTGCTCTTTTAAGTATCGACTGACACCCATGATCGTACCTGTCGTTCCCATCGCGGAAACAAAGTGCGTGACCTGCCCGTCGGTATCACGCCAAATCTCAGGCCCGGTGGTTTCGTAGTGTGCCAAAGGATTGTCTGGATTGGCAAACTGATCGAGCATGAAATACCCATCTTGTTTCGCACGTGCCCTCGCAAAGTCAATCGCTCCTTCGATCGTGCGTTGCCCGGGGGTAAGAATTACCTTGGCGCCGAATCCACGCATGGTTCGAATTCGTTCGGCGGTACTGGTTGCGGTCATTACCAGTTCGATCGAATAGCCTTTGGCCGCTGCAATCATGGCCAAAGCGATTCCAGTATTTCCACTGGTCGGTTCGATGATCGTCATCCCGGGCTTGAGATCGCCACGCTCTTCGGCGCGTCGAATCATTGACGACGCGGCGCGATCTTTCACGCTGCTGGCGGGGTTATTCCCTTCCAGTTTGCCAAACAGCCGCACCTTAGAATTGTCCGTTCCCGTTGGCAACTCAACCAAGGGAGTGTTGCCAACCAAACCAATCACACCGTTGGCGGCTTTGATATTCGTTAGTTCTGACACGCTAACTTCCTCCAAGCTTCCATCATTCAAGCCTTTCTTTTCTTGGCGTTTGGGAACACCCAATTACTTGTAAATGCCGGGACCCGGCAAGCATGTTCCACGGCTTCATGTGCTACCGGGAAGGCTTATAGGTGGCAGCATCTGCTGATACAAAGGAACTTCGATCGTTGGCTGAACATGGATCGGGGCTGGAGCCAAAGCCGAGTTCATTGCAGTCATCTTCGACACGTAGGTGCGAAGCTTGGCGACGTAGCCATCTGTCTTGAGCCCCATCGCTTTGGCTTCTTTAATCGCCGTTTCAAGATTGATCCCCTGATCCAGTGTTCGGTAGGCAGCCCATACTGCGGCTACTCGATCATTCGTTTTGCAATGTACGAATACAGGCGTGTTGCTTGAATCTAACAACGCAATCCGAACTTGATGGAAAATTTCGTCATTCAGTTCGGTCTCATCGTCAAAGGGAAGGTGACGATAATCGAGCCCCAGTCGACGGCAGATGCTGGCTTCGTCCAATGGCGTGTCGCCACCCCGATAAAGATTCAGGATTCGCTTATAGCCAGCACGGCTAAGCGTTGAAAAGTCTTCTTCAGCTGGCTGCCCTGCCAACACAATTTCCTTACCGACTTGAAAGACGTTGTCCGTGTCGCCAAGGTTATCTTCCTTGATGTCTGCGGCGATTTGTGGCTCCGCTTGCTTCGTGTTTTTAGCAGTGCGAGCAACCGGTGGCGTGGCATTGGAAGCAGTCTCCTCTTGCGAGTTGGCCGCCGGAATTGTTGCTTGTTGCTGTGCGGATTGGGCATCAGCTTTGAAGGGCCATCCAAACATCGCAAAACAAAAAATTGCGAGCATGAACCCTCGGGTGTTCAAAGAACTCATCGTTTTCCTTCGGGATAAAGTCTAATCGTTGTTGTTTTATCTATTCGCTTGATTTGCCGGGGACCTCAACCCAGAAGTAACCTCGCAAGTCACCTTCGGCGAAGCCCGTGGCTTGATCGTCTGGATAGTTCTTGGCGAGTGCCGCAACCACTCCCTCGTTCAGATCCTCTATGGAACCATGGCAGAGCAGGCAGTTTGTTTTCAACTTGATCGGAAGTAAAACCCCAAGCTTGCCTTCCTCCAACGCAACAGAGACAGGTGTCTCGGTCTGCGAATCGACGAAGGATTCAGCCCATTCAGGTGATGTGTTGCCGGGGTTTCTGAGTTTCAGCGAAGTTCGGCCAATGGTGATCCCTAGTTCTTCACCCACCGCTTTTGCGATCTCAGGTGCACGAGTCTTGCAAACGGAGATAGATTCTGCCGGACCGCTGGCCTGCATCGACTTGGTTAACTCGCCAAGCAACGTTTGAAAAAGCTTGTCCTTGCCGGCAATGGCTTTTTCTTTTTGCAACTGTTGTGAATCTGAAAGCGATTCAATGGCAACGTGCGTGACTTGAGAATCTTGTTGCACGACGGGCTCGTCCGATGAGCATCCGGCAATCAAAATGGACACCGACACGATCGTTGAAACCATCAGCGATGCTCTATTCTGATAAGCATTCATACTAGGCTCTCCCCCGCAGCATCCCGTGCCAGTACAGATTCGGCAGGCCGTGCTTCTTGAGCATGTACATGCTGAAACGCTCCTTTGACTGATCAAACGGGAACGACTCCATCGGCTGTTTCTCGTAGTCGAACTCAGCCAAAATCAAACTGCTGTAACTCGTCACAAGCGGACACGATGTGTAGCCGTCGTATTTCACGTCTAGCGGTTTGCCCGCGATCATGCAGAGGATATTGCCGGCGGTTGTGGGAGCCTGCTTGCGGATCGCGGCTCCTGTTTTTGAAGTCGGCAAGTTTGATGTGTCCCCAAGCGAGAACACATTTGGGAATTTCGTGTGCTGAGTCGTGTACTTATCCACTGACACCCAACCGTCGTCGCCCGCCAGTGGACTGGTTTTGATGAAGTCCATCGGCCCCATGCGTGGCGTCACGTGAAGCATGTCGTACTTGATGGTAACCTTTTCTTTGGTATCCAGCTTTTCGAAGATCGCTTCCTTCGTTTCCGGCAGGATCTCTTTCAAGTCGTGTTGCGTTTTAACTTCAATGCCTTTTCGCTCAGTCATTTCCTCCAGTGACGACGCGTAAGGGTCGACAGCGAAGATCCGGGGCTTGGCAAGACAGAAGACAACATTGCTTTCCTCGCGGATTCCTTGCTTGCGAAAATAGTCTTCGGCGAGGTAACAAATCTTCTGCGGGGCACCACCACATTTGATCGGCGTGTCAGGATGCGTGAACAAAGCGGTTCCGCCTTTGAACGCTTGAATCGCTGCCCAAGTGGTGTCGACCGTATCAAAGCTGTAGTTACTACAGATGCCATGCTTACCAACGATGTCTTTGGAAAGCCCTTTGATTTCAGCCCAGTTCAATTGCAGGCCCGGACATACGACCAAGTAGTCGTAGTCAACGGTTTCACCACCACGAGTCTTGAGTGAGTTTGCGTCTGGATCGAATGACTCTACCGCGTCCCGCATCCAAGTTGCACCTTGCGGGATGAAGTCGGCTTCGTTGCGTTCTGACTCTTCTTTTGGGAAAACGCCGCCACCGATCAGCGTCCACAAAGGTTGATAGTAATGCTTGTCACTTGGTTCAATGATCACAACGTCCAAGTCTTTGTCTTCATTGAGCAGTTGAGCGGCCACAGTAAGCCCCGCAGTACCACCGCCAACGATTACGACTTTTGCTTTTGACATGAGTTCGTTCCTGTTCTTGTGTTTTGATTTGATTCGAAGTGGAGTGACTAGCTGGCTGGTGTGTCCATGTTTTTCCCAAAGCACTCGCCAAACTTGGCAGCGAACGCGACGCTCTTTTGAATTTCTGGGTTTCGCATCAAGCCGATCAGGCCAAGCATCCCCACTCTCTCCTTGGTTTGGGAACCACAGGCATCCTGTTGAGCGCTGGCAAGTGAGTTTGCGGCATTGCTTAGGACTGTGATGGCGTGATGACTTAAGATGTCTGACTTCAGCAATTCGCCGATTCGTGACAAGTCTTCTTTCTCGACCTGTGTGCCCAACCAAAGTGCAGCCTGCAAACCATTGACGAGACTCTTTTCCACGTCGATGCCTTCGTTCGAGCACCGCTGTTGATAGTCGTCGAGCACGTCGCCAACAGTGGCAATAATGTTCGGCATTTCGTCGGCGAGCTTAGCCAATTGTGCCAGCTGAGGAAGTCGCTCAAGCAGCGTGTTGAGCGCAGACATGGTTTCTGGCTCGGTAAGCTTCACCAGCATTCCCATAAGACTCGAAAGACGAGGCTCAAGGTCAATGCCTTGTTGCGCGGCGTGAGAAACTTTTTCGTCAACAAAGTCCGCTCCGGTCGCAAAGGCACCTTCAACAGAGACGCCCATTTTCTCGAAAAGGACTTCCTCGATCGTTTGAGATTCAGGCCCGTTCATATCCACCCTATGTGTTAGTGATTTAGTTGATGATTTGACTTGATGATCGGTGTGACTCAATTTTCAGTGCGGTCGTTTGCTCAGTCTCATCCGCGTTGCTATCAGACGAAAACAAATCGCTGCCTTCGCGGATGATGACAAAGCTACCAATCAAGACTAGGAAAACGGCAAACATTTGCTTGAGCACTCGCTGATTCAGTTTCGCGTTCAATTGCTGGCCAACGAAGCAACCGACGACTCCAACGGCTGAGAAAATGCCGACCGTTTGCCAGTCGACCGATAGATCATGACTGGCGAGAAAGCTCTGATACTTCGTGAAGCCGACGATGCACTTGAAGACGATAATGACAAGGCTCGTTCCAATCGCCATTCGCATGGGGAGTTTGGCGAACAGCAATAGAGCCGGAACAATCAAGAAGCCGCCTCCAACACCCACGAAACCCGTTAAGGCTCCCACCGCAATGCCTTCCACGACGATCATTAAGTTGCCGATCGCCGTTGGGTTCTTTAATGGCGCCTCGTCCAAGTCTTGTTCGGCAGCCAAACTCTTCTTGCCGAACGATTTCTTGATCATCAGAACCGCAGCCGCCAACACGACCAGTCCGAAAACGACCAACTGCATGGCATCGCTTGCAAGTCCACCAAGGTACGCCCCAAGAAACGTCCCAGCCATCGCGGGCAAGCCAAACAGAAACACGCTCCGCCAATGGACCTGTTTGGCACGAGCGAAAGGAATGGCTCCAGTAACAGAAATTGCACCCACGATCGCCATCGACTCGGCAATCGAAACTTTGGCATCATGCCCGACAAGGTAAACCAGAATCGGCACCATGACCGTTGATCCCCCCGACCCGAGTAGACCCAGCGTCAAGCCAACCAATAGTGCTCCAATAATAATCGTCGTCATTCTACTTTTCGTATTTCGTTCTGTTGCAACGGTTTGGACGACTATTCAAATGGCTTGCGGGTGCAGAAATACCAATCTTTGCAATCGTATTCATCACTCTTCATTCGCTCTTTGGCTTCTTCCGCAGTCAAGGGCGGCGGCACGATCACGTCGTCGCCCGGTTGCCACCCCTCCGGCGTTGCAATCTTGTGTTTGTCCGATGTCTGCATGGCTTTAATGAGCCGCAAGAATTCGTCGATGCTGCGGCCGTTGCTCATCGGGTAGTAAATCATTGCCCGCAAGATGCCCTCGGGATCAATGAAGAACGTTGTTCTTACCGTCGATGTGTCGCTTGCTCCCGGCATGATCATTCCATAAGCCGCCGCGACTTCCATCGAAAGGTCGTCGATGATGGGAAACGGGATTTCCACACCGAACTTCTCTTCGATATTTCTGGCCCAAGCGACATGCGAGAACGTGCTGTCGATCGACAGTCCTAGCAGGTCGCAATTAAGACTTTGGAATTCAGGCCATGCCTTCGCAAAGCCCATGAATTCAGTGGTGCAAACTGGTGTGAAATCTGCAGGATGGGAAAACAGAACCACCCAACGCCCACGATAGTCCTCAAGGCTTTTCTTGCCGTGAGTCGTGGGGGCCGTGAAGGCTGGAGCTGGTTCGTTAAGACGCGGAAGGGTGACCATCCGATCCGAAAAAGAGTTTGATTCAAAGCTCATGGTTCCGTCGCTCCCTTGCTGTTCTTTAGTGACAACTGATCGTTCTACCCGTCCACACATCGCAACCTCCTAAAACGGCAATTTGGGTTTCAAAGCCGCAAAAGCAAACATGCCGACCATGGCACCGGCAAGCGTAAGCAGCCCCATCCACGCACCGGCACCGACTTGAGCGTAGATTGGCCCCGGACAGGCACCTGCAATCGCCCATCCCGCACCGAAGATTGTGCCACCAATCACAACGCCTTTGTGGAATGGTTTTGGCTTGTACGTGATAGGTTTGCCTTCGATGGTCTTGGCTGAAACTTTCTTGATGATCAACATCGAAATCATCGCCACGCCGACTCCAACGCCAATGATCAAATACATGTGTGGCTCGTTGAACAGAAACATGTCGTGAACTCGCTGCCAACGCACGACTTCGGATTTGGTCAGCACGATTCCAAAATACGTGCCCATTAGCAACGACATAAACAGCGTCAAACCAGAAACACCCTCTTGGTTTTTTGCTACTGCCGGTTGCTCGATTGATTTCTCTGAATCTGTGACTGTTGTCATGTTTTCGCTTTCCTAAAAAATCAAACTTCCAAGGCCCCAAGTCACCCCGAGCCCGCCAACGAAGAAGAAAATCGTTGCCACAAGGCTTGGCCAATTCAGATTCGAGATTCCCGTAATCGCGTGCCCCGAAGTGCAGCCTCCCGCGTATCGCGTTCCGAATCCGATTAGAATCCCGCCGATGAACAAACGGATGCCGCCGCCTAGGGTCATGAATGACTCAGGCAAGAACTCAACCGGCGTTGCCGACAGCAAATGGTTGGCAATAAAACCACCGGCAGCGATACCGATCGCAAACATCAACGTCCACATTCCTTTGCGTTTGTTAAAGTCACGCAGATAGGAAAGCTTGGATCCGGGCGCACACATGGCGCCGACCTGTTGAAAGCTGGTCGAGATTCCAAAGCCTTGCCCGGTCAAAAAGTAGAGCAAAGGAACGGTAAGCCCAACGAGTGTTCCCGAGAACCACCATGGCCACGGTTGTAAAATAAAATCCACCTCAATCTCCTGCTCGAATGGCAACTAACAACAGAGCGACTTTGTCCGATGACTCATCCAACTGGCTCGGTGACTTCTTCTTGAACGGGCAGGTTCGCAAGCTCCCAACCAACGACGCCACCATCGAGGTTGACCACGTCCTTAACGCCAGCACGCTGCAAAATGCTCGCAGCAATAACAGATCGTCCCCCAGTCCGGCAACTGACCGCGTACTTTTTCTCGGGCGAAAACTGATCTGTATTCCCAAGCAGCTTGCCGAGGAAACTGTGGTGGGAACCGGCGATCATCGCTTCTTGTCGTTCCGTTTTTCCACGGACGTCGATCAACTCAACTTCGCCAGATTTGATCTTCTCGGCAATGGACTTTGGTTTTTCCTGAGGAATGGATTCCGTGTTGAATCCACCTTGGGCAACTTCATCAGCATCAAAATAGCCACCGATGTCATCCAAGCCGATCTTGTGCAGAACCCGAACGACTTCCGGCAAGTCATCGGAACTGGAAATCAAATACAAAGGCTCGTTGTAGTCCAGAATAGAACCGCCCCACATCGCGATGTACTTGGGTTGAATGTTGATCGTTCCTTCAACATGCGACTTGGCAAACGTTTTGGCAGCAGCCGTGTCCACGACCATCTCTTTCGAGACGACATCGCAGAGAACCTCCGTACCCAATTGGGGCGGCAGCTTCGGTTCGCCCAGGATCGCCGGGCCTTCTTTGTTGACTCGCTTCATGACCGCAAAGTACTTTGGCGCTTCAGGTTGTTCAGAGAGGATGTAATCCACAAAGGCTTGTTCGTCCGTGAACTGCAGAGCTGGATTGAACAGCTTTTCGTATCCAACAGTGCTTGATGGGATCGCGCCCAGTCCCTTGCCGCAAGCACTCCCCGCACCGTGTGCCGGCCAAACCTGCAAGTGATCCGGCAACTCATTGAAACGCTGAATTGACTTGAAAAGATCACGTGCTCCCGGTTCCGCCGTGCCCGTGATCCCGGCAGCTTCCTCCAGCAAGTCAGGTCTCCCGATCGAACCAACAAAAACAAAGTCGCCGGTGAAGATACCCATTGGCTTGTCCGCACCGCCACCTTTGTCGGTCAGGATGAACGAGATACTCTCAGGCGTGTGCCCCGGAGTGTACATCACCTTGAACTCGACGAGGCCTGCGGAAAACGTGTCGCCTTCTTTGAGATACTGGTGATCGTAATCTTTGGCGTACTCGAATTTCCATTCAGCTGGCCCTTCGTCCGAAACGTACAGCTTTGCGCCAACTCGCTCCGCAAGCTCACGAGCCCCCGAAACATAGTCGGCATGGATATGAGTTTCCGCCGTTCCAACGATCTGCATGCCTTCCTCGGCTGCCGCACTGAGGTACTGCTCGATATCGCGACCCGCGTCAACAATGATCGCTTCACCCGTTTTCTGGCAACCGACAATATAGGATGCGTGAGCCAGTTTCTCGTCGTAGAAGTATTTCAGTAACATTGTCTTCTCCTGCCTGTAGCCGCGACATGCTGTCGCATTGAAATATGCCAATTAGTCGATATGTAGATCAAAAAAAAGAGATTAACCGAAACGATTTTGAATACACAGCATGATGTCTTCCAAGTGTGGCTCTGCCACTTCGTAGTACACAGTTCGACCGTTGCGCTGACTGCGCAAAAATCCACAACGCTGCATCAAACGCAAATGGTCTGATGTTGTCGGTTGCGTCAGCTCGCAAAATTCCGCAATTTCATTGACAGAATACTGCTTGCCAGAAAGCAACAGTTGTACGATCTGAAGCCGGTGAGGATGTGCAAGTGCTTTCAAGCACTCCGCTGCCATCGTCAGGGCGTCAATGTCGAGGACTTTTGTGTTTCGTTTTTTGTTCATGGTGCTTCTCCAATCAAATATATCGGACAATGTCGATATGTCAATTGATTATTTCCCTGAGTAATTACCGAATATTTTAATTGTTGGCGATGCAGACGGACGCTACGTGACATTAGTCGCAGAGTGTTCGATCCGTTGATTCTAAGATGAAACCGTCAAATTTTCACGTCATCTTGCTGCGGAGTTGTCCGATGTTTAAAACAAATGTAGGAACCCTTGATCGTATTATTCGCATCGTTCTGGCTGCTATCGTCGGTGGAGCCGGATACTATTTTTCTTCCTGGTTAGGCTTGATTGCAATTGTCCCGCTGGTCACCGCATTTGTTCGTTGGTGCCCAGCATATGCACCGCTCGGGCTAAGCACGTGCAGCAAGGAAAAGTGCGATGTTTCGGCTTAGTTGATATTGGCCATGTCACCACGGTCACGTCGATCCGGTCGCTGGATAAACACCTTCAACCAGCCAATTTGAGGAGGCGATATGGCAAACTTTTCGGGAAAATCTACTTTGTTGGACCAGATGTTTGCTCAGTTTCCGGGTCTACGAGAAGTTGACTTGGCTACTCGTGAATTGCTTGAACGCGGCAACCCAATTAGCGCTCCCTCGGGAACATTTCTGTTTGGTGTAGGTGACCGCTGCAATTCATTTTTGCTTCTGCTGAAAGGCAAAGTTCGCGTCTATGTCAGCTCGGATGAAGGTCGAGAGATGTCGCTCTACCGAATTGAGCCGGGCCAAACATGCCTCCTGACAACTTCTTGCCTGATGGGCAGTTCACCTTATCCGGCAATCGGGCGGGCAGAAACAGAGGTCAGTGGGATTGCCATTGGCAACGACATTTTCAATGCATTGCTCGCCAGTTCCGCCGAATTTCGGAAGTTGGTTTTTCAAGATTTTGGCGATCGACTTTCGTTGATCATTCAACTTACGCATGAAGTCGCATTCAACAAACTTGATTTACGTTTGGCTGATTTTTTGGCAACCCGAGATTTGTCCAAGATCACCCATCAACAGATTGCCATGGAGTTGGGTACTGTGCGCGAAATCGTCAGTCGCCTTCTGAAATTGTTTCAGGATGAAGGACTGGTGAAACTCCATCGGAATCGCATCGAAATCGTGGACCATCTGAAGCTGGCGAAGAAAGCAACTTGAGGAGAGCTTGGATTAGCTTTCGGCGAATCACTTCGTTTTTCTCGTGACGACGTGACTATTGTCACAGACGACAAATCGAGGTCTCCGTAAGCTGGGCGATTTTTAACGCTTCGCTAACGGAGACATGATGAAACATCTTCTGCTATTTGTCGTTTTCTTAATCCCTTTGCCTGCTTTGAATGCACAGGTCGTTCAGTTGGAAGGAACCCTGTCGGCTGCCAACCAAAACGGGTCAGACCCGAACCTCGTGGACGACCCGGATGGTGTTGTCTCAACGACTGCGGTTGGGACAATTTTTGGCCTACTCGATACCGCCGCAAATACCTTCGATTTCTCACTTAGCGTCGACGGGATTGACCGAAGTGACTTGATGAATTTTGGCCCCAATGCGACTCCAATTCACCTGCATCTCGCAGGAGGAGATAGCCCCGGTAACTTTGGACCAATCGCAGTGGATTTGACGCTGGGTGCAATGGATTCTGACTTCACCGATACGGCTACTGGTTTCGAACTCAGTAGAACTGTTTCCGTACTTTTGGAAGATCAAGGCAACGTTACCCTTGGAATGCATCCGGGTGATGATTTGATCAATTCGGCTCTTCAGTCGGGCAATGCATTTGTGCTGGTTCATACTGACAACCCAGCGATTAACGGCTTTCCGTTTGGTGAAATTCGCGGCAATCTAGCCGTGGCAGTTCCAGAGCCCTCTTCAATGGCACTCATCGGACTTGGTTCTCTGGGATTACTGTTCCGAAGAAATAAGCAGGCCTAATTCCAGCTTGTCAAAACCTTCTCGTGACGAGCAAGTGGTCTCTACAGCGATCTGCGTAGAGACCACTTATTTTTGAAAGGCCAAGCCGATCCCTTGAGCGAACTGAAAACAGAATGCAATGATGAATGCCCGCGTTTGAAGTGGGTTTTTCGCCTGTTGGTGCTTGCTCAGCTTGTGTTGGTCGCCTTGCTTTTGTTCGTCAATCCAAGCAGGCATTCCTGGCTTGCATGGATGATCTCTACAGGAGGTGTTGCTTTTGGACTCTGGGCCATTCTCTCGATGGGGCGATTTGTCAGCATCTCGCCTCGCCTAAAGCAAAACGCGGTTCTCAGAGTTGATGGACCCTATCGCCTTGTTCGTCACCCGATGTATCTTGCATTGATGATCTTTTGTGGCGGCTACCTGACGGATGAATTCACGATTTACAAGCTGGCAATTTGGCTCTCACTTCTGTGCGTTTTGGCTTGCAAAATGTATTACGAGGAAAAGATTCTTCGCAACAGGTTTCCTGAGTACGGGCAATACGCCAAAAAAACGAAGAGGATCATCCCATTCGTTTTTTGATAGCAGCACGATTGCTCCAATAGTGGTTTGTAATTTGCTTCACTTCAAACGAAGTACTTGAGCCAATTGAGTTTTTGGCGGTGACTAACGTCACGGAGGCCGTTTCGCCAATTGACGAATATTTGAACCAGAGTGACGTACTCTCCGTTCAAACTTGTCATCAATGAGCATCCTCCATGAGACCATTTCTCGTTAGCTGTTTTTCGTTTGCACTATTGCTTTCAATTCAAATCGCCAACGCTCAATCGTACGGCTCGCAAGAGCCTGTTTTGTCGGCCAAGCAAATTCGCGAGATTCAAGGCAGCAAAGAGTGGAGCAATCGCTTCGTTATCGTGGATGTGCGGGCCAAAGGCGAAACAGCTGTTTCGATGATTCCCGGTGCGATCACCAAGTCCGAATTCGAAAAGGCTTCGCGACAACATCAAGGCAAGCTGGTCATCGTGTACTGCACCGTCGGCCACAGAAGTGGGATCTACGCGAAAAAACTCAAAGCCCAAGGCTGGAACGCATACAACTACAAAGGAAGCATCCTTGACTGGTGTAAGAATCAACTTCCACTAGTGACCAGCAAAGGGAAAAAGACGAAACGGGTACACACTTACAGCTCAAGATACAAAGCTGCCGAAGGTTACGAAGCAGTTCATAGATAGGTCGATCAATATGGATTCGCTTTTACAAAACCAGACCATACTCCGGCTAGTCCCCTTTCTGTCCATCCTTGCGATCATGATGGTAGTGGAGACTCTGTTTCCAAGGCGTCATCGCACCGAAAACCGTGCACAGCGGTCACTCAACAATTTGCTGCTTACTGTTGTCAATTCGCTTGTCATCAAGGTATTGCCGATTTTATCTGCTGTCTTGGCGGCTTCATTCGCAAGTCGATACCACTGGGGACTTCTGAACCAGTTTTCCTTGCCTGTTTGGATTGAATATGGCGTTGTAATTGTCTTGATGGACTTGCTGATCTACTGGCAGCACGTTGCCTCTCATCACATCCCGGCCCTGTGGCAATTCCATCAGGTGCACCACGCTGACCATGATCTTGATGCAACTTCTGGATTGCGATTCCATCCCGTAGAGATTGGCTTTTCGATGGGTTTGAAGTGCATTGCCGTGATCCTGCTGGGAGCTTCTCCAGAATCGGTGGTTCTTTTCGAAATCGTTCTCAACGGTTGTGCAGTCTTCAATCACAGCAACGTCAAACTTCCGCTGTGGTTCGACAGGGTGCTTCGTTTGGTAGTCGTCACTCCCGACATGCACCGCGTTCATCACTCGGTTGAGCAGGACGAAACGAACAGCAACTACGGCTTCAACATTCCATGGTGGGATCGCATGTTTGGTTCTTACCGATCCCAGCCGCGAGGTGACCATCACAATCTGAAACTCGGGCTTCCCGAGCATCCGAACTCCGAGCAAACCATTCCCCTCTTTGCAATGCTTGCGATGCCGTGGCTTCGCGGCCCAAAATCAGTAGAGAATCTGCAGTCTGAAGGCGAAAGCCAGCCAAAGAATGAAGCGGCGTGAGTTCAGTCTCAGGGCACCGTGACGTTTCTGATACGAACGATCGCTGTCGACTCAACAATGTGCTAAAATCCATATCGTAAAATGTCGATATGGCATTACATCCGTCGATGGTTTTGCTAGAGTACTAAGTGCACTTTGCAAATTAACAAAATGGGAATGAAAGCTAACGATGAACAATCAGTTTCGGCCGATGATGCTCGGTCTATTAGTCGCAATGTTTTTGACACACAGCTCTTTCGGTCAGCAAGCGGAGAAGGCGGATTCGGTGACGTCTGGCGAGATCGTTGCTTCATCGTTGGCCAATACCAAGAAGGTTCATCAAAGAGGCAACCTCTTTTTTGCTGGGCAGTTTAACCCGGCAGACATGGAGGCGATCAAAGCGCAAAAGTTCACTCGTGTCATTACGCTTCGAACAGACGGAGAAGTTAAATGGGATGAAGAAGCAGCCGTAAAGGCCGCCAATATGGAGTTCATCAAGATTCCATTTCGCACTCCTGAAGCGTTAACCGACGACGTATTCGACAAAGTTCGTGAATTGCTAAAAGACAACTCATCGCCGACGCTACTTCACTGCGGATCGGCCAATCGCGTGGGTGGTGTTTGGATTCCTTACCGAGTCCTCGATGAAGGTGTTGATCTCGAAACAGCAATCGCCGAAGCTGAAATGATTGGTTTGCATACGCCATTTGTTAAAGAAAAGGCTATCGACTATGTCAAACGCAAACAGGCTCAGTCGAAAGACGGCGGGGAATCCAGCGTCAAACCGGGAATCAACAAGAGCTTCATCGACCCCAATCTGGACGTTGACTCTTACGTGAAGCGATTTGAAATCGAAAGTCGTGAAGTCTTTATTTGTCGCGAACGAATTCTTGCTGCATGCGGAATTGAAAAAGGCGACACGGTTGCCGACGTTGGTGCAGGCACTGGATTGTTTACACGAATGTTTTCCGTCGTTGTTGGTGACGAAGGCTGGGTTTATTCGGTCGACATCGCCCCACGCTTCATCGAGCATATCAATGGCGAAGCGGCCAAGCACAAGCTGAATAACATCACGGGGGTATTGTGTGCGGAGAACAGCATCAATCTGCCGCCAAACTCTGCTGATGTCATTTTCGTTTGCGACACCTATCATCACTTCGAGTATCCAGAGTCGACTCTCGCCTCGATCAAGCGTGCCCTCAAACCTGACGGCCACCTCATCCTGATCGACTTCGAGCGTATTGAGGGCAAGACTCGCAAATTTTTGATGGGACACGTGCGGGCTGGAAAAGAGGTCTTTCGTGCCGAAGTTTTGGATGCAGGATTCAAACTGATCGAAGAAAAGAAGATCAATGGCTTTGAAGAAAACTACTTCTTGAAGTTTGGCAAAAATTGAACAAGCAAGCAGAATCCCACAAGCCTTTTGGCCTTTGGTCAGCGACCTTTCTTGTCGTTGCCAACATGATCGGTGCTGGAGTATTCACGACCAGCGGATTCTCGTTTGCCGACCTCGGCGATCGACAATACGTCATGTTGGCTTGGCTGATTGGTGGCTTGATCGCAATCTGCGGTGCCATCAGCTACGGCCAACTGGCTCAGCGGATTACAGAATCGGGTGGTGAATATCTTTTCCTCAGCCGCCTGATCCATCCATCAGTTGGTTTCATCGCTGGCTGGGTTTCCCTCCTCGCCGGGTTCACCGGAGCGATCGCGTTCGCGGCAACGGCCTTCGAATCTTACGCGATCCCCGATTCCATCCGGCCCGATTGGTTTCAGCCCGGTATGGCAGGCATCGCGTCAATCGTGCTCTTTGGAATCCTGCATTCGGTAGTTTTAAAAACCGGTCTTTGGACTCAAAACCTGATCGTCATTCTTAAATTGGCTTTACTGGTTGGCTTTGTTGCCTTTGCGTTTCTCAAATTCCCTTCTGGCTGGGAAGGGATGCAAATCGAAACGGAAGCTGTTGATTTTTCGATCTATGCGATTGCTTCGACCCTCGTTTGGATTTCGCTCAGTTTCAGCGGCTTCAACGCTGCAGTTTACGTGACGGGCGAAGTCGAAAACCCAAAGCAGAACGTGCCGCGAGCGTTGCTCTTTGGCACATTGATTGTCACTCTATTCTACCTTGCACTCAATTTTATCTTCGTTTTCGGAGCAGCACCGGAAAAGATCCGGGCCGTTCCGGATGTAGCCGCGGCTGCTTCTCAGGCAATCGGAGGTGACCGTTTAGCGTTGCTCATCCGCATCATCGTCAGCGTCGCGTTACTCAGTTCAGTTTCGTCGATGATCGTTGCCGGCCCGCGAGTCTACGCCAAAATGGCAAGCGACGGTGTGTTCCCAAGACTATTCAATTCGACTGATCGAAACGAGCTTGCCATTCCCGCGACGGCGATCTGGCTCCAAGTCATCCTCGCTTCAGTGGTCGTTTATTTCAGCTCCATCAAATCGTTGCTCGACTATCTCGGATTCACTTTGTCCGTCAGTGCTGCACTAACCGTTGCATGTATTTTTTGGAGCAGGCGGACGAACGATAGCGGATCCAGTCGAACCATTTTTTCTGTGGTCGCGTTCATCTATGTCGTTTCAACGATTGGCTTGGCGGTTCTTTCGGTGGTTGGGCGACCGCAACAACTAATTGGATTCGCAATCACCATCGTCAGCGGCTTGTTCATTTACGCCGTTTATGCCAAAGCAAACCGTAACGCTTCATCGACGTGAATCCGTGTCGTATCAAAGACAGGAACAGGACTGTCCTTGGGGTCGACGACCATCGTGATTTCGGTGCAGCCCAGAATTACACCTTGGGCACCTTGCTCTTTCAACTTCGAAATCACCCGAATGTATTCAGCTCTTGATTCGTCAAGCACAATGTCTTTTGTCAATTCGTTGTAGATGATGTCATTGACGACTTTTCGATCGTCTTCATCGGGCGTCAGAACCTTCAGGCCTTTTTCGCGAAGTCTACCCGTGTAAAAATCCAGTTCCATGCTGTATTTGGTGCCCAGAAACGCAATCGCTTCGATTCCTTGCTCCAGAATCTGTGAAGCCGTTGCATCTGCGATGTGCAAAAATGGAATTGAGATACTCGCGGTTATGTCATCGGCCATCTTGTGCATCGTGTTGGTCGCCAAAACGATCAAGTCTGCCCCAGCCCCCTCCAGTTGCTTGGCAGCATGACAAAGAAGTTTGCTTTGTGTTTCCCATCCCCTTTCTCTTTAAGTACGCAGAATTCTGCGAAATCCACCGACCAGAGAATGATTTTGGCCGAGTGATGCCCGCCCAATTTTTCACGTGTGCCATCGTTAAGCCATTGGTAGTACATTACGGTCGAAGCTGGACTCAGGCCGCCGATGATTCCGATTGTTTTCATCCCTGTCCTTTGAACTCATCTAAAAAATGAACGGAATAAGCCGCTTCACTCGATTCGAATACTCTTCGTAGCCTGTGAACCGTCGACGAAGCATGCCTTCTTCGTAGGCTGACTTGATTAACAGGACAATGAGAAGCGAAATCCATAATTGAAGCCCCAACCACGTTGGCCGGCTCAGGGCAAATGCACCGCAAAACATAAGCAGGCCAGTGTACATTGGGTGTCGCACAAAACGATACGGCCCTACAACAACCAGATTGGCATTGGATCGCAATTCGGGCGAGATGTTCAATGTCTTGCGATCCATTGAAAGAATGGCCCACACGCCAATGCCGACTCCGCCTATCACCAAAATCACGGCAAGCGGTTGTTGCCATGGTGAGCCAAGAAGGAACGCCATCGTTCCTGCGATCAGGAATTGGGCTAAAACCAGAAATCGAAACACCGCGCGACGATAGCCGCATGTTTCGTCGCAGCCGTCCGCATGCGATTCGATTTTCTCTTTTTCATTGTTGATCGTTGGCAATGAATCTCAGTGCAAATGCACGGCAGTTTTGAATAGGTGTCTGTGATAACCTGTTGAGACTGATTCTACCCGCATGCCACTGTGCACAAATAGAGAGGACAATTCAAATGGAAATCAATCAAGAACAATACGACAAAATCGCAGCACAAATCCACAGCGACACCAGCCCTGTTGGAATTGATGCGAAGAAGACTCACATTCTCATCCTTCAACTATTGATGGACATCGACGCACGACTGAAGCGAATCGAAGAAAAATCCGATTCCAATTAAGCATCAAGATCACAAACCCCACTGAACGTTAAGGATAGAAAATGAAGGCCCGAGTAAAATGGCTCGATCACATGAGCTTTGTCGGTGAATCAGGAAGCGGTCACAGTATCGTACTGGACGGTTCTCCGGATCATGGAGGGCGGAACCTTGGCGTGCGTCCGATGGAAACTGTTCTCATTGGACTGGGCGGCTGCTCAGCCTTTGACGTGATGTTGATGCTAAAGAAGAGTCGCCAAGACGTTTCCAACTGCGAAGTCCATCTGGAAGCGGAACGAGCCGACGAAGTCCCAGCCGTTTTCACAGCCATCAAGTTGACCTATGTGATTGAGGGTCGGGACCTGTCAGAGTCACAGGTGCAACGGGCCGTTAACTTGTCGATGGAGAAATACTGTTCGGTTACCAAGATGCTGGAAACGACAGTCGCAATCAGCCATGAAATTAAGATTGTCAGTTTGGATGGGAAGACCTCGTGAGATCGTGGCGTGACTCCCCTCTTCTCGAATCGCTTGACTTGTTTTCCTGAAGCCGAAAAGGCTTGATTTAACCGATCACCTGAACAGATCGTGACCGAGTCAATATCCCAGTCATGAATAGTTCAATTCACTGCGTGAATCGTTCACGGTCGGTTCGCTCAAAGTTTCAAATACGGTTTGCGTTCAAGCAGCGTTCTGACCGGGATGTTTGAACCTACGTTGAACTGCCATGGACGTGCATTGGATTGGCAATTCAGGATCATGAGTCCCGATCACGGCTCGTTCAAACAACGTGAATGAATGGCCTGACTCCCCCACTCCAGTCATGGTGGAATTCACGAAGGGTTCAATTTGCTTGCCATCGGTTCATGACCTGTGCTACTGTGAACCAGTCACTCCCCTATCAAACTTATGAATGAACTATTGAGCGTCAGCGAGGCGCGAAAACTCACCGGTAAATCAGAGAGCACAATCAAGCGAATGATTCGCGAGATCACTGCTGATGAAAATCATGAAGATCGAGGGCTGATCGAGCCGACGCATGAGGAACTTGAACGACGCAAGGAAGCAAAAGAGCCTTACGTCTGGAAGATCGCCAAGTCACTTCTTGAAAAACGTTACCCCGTTCATGAAGGAAGTCAAAGCCACGGCCACGACACGGGGCATGGAGTGGGGGACTCGAACGTGAATGACATGGTGCAGTCGCAACTGATTGAACTACTTCAAACGCAACTCGCAGGCAAAGATGATCAGATCAAAACTCTTGAAGTTCAGCTTGATCGAAAAGACGAGCAAATTTCGAATTTGAATGAACGGACAAAAGAAGTCCACATCCTTATGCAAACGCTTCAAAAACGATTGGAGCTGACTGTACCGATCCGCGACCAGCCTGACGCTGTAAAAACCGATGCTGGATCTTCTGGCGATCGCGATGGAACGGACAAGGACGAAAAGAAGCGGACGACCCTAATGGAAAGATTGAACAAGCCAATCCGAATCTTTAGTCGAAAATGAACGAGCAAGTAGCTCATGACTTGGCCCAAAACTCTATGGCCGCGAACGTTCAGGCTTTCGCCGGATTCGAACCGATCACGGCAAACTACCTCTATTGCCCGAACCAGTTCTTTGACATTTGCATGAAAAGCAACTCACGTGGCATGGTGCGAATTGTCGCATACATTCTGCGGCAAACGATTGGCTGGCTCGATAAAGACGGTTTACCAATCAATGACAAAATCAAAGTTAGCTACCGTGACTTGATCGAGAAGGCTGGTGTTAGCAGGGGAGCCATCGGCCCGGCTTTGCAACGGGCTGTTGCTTCGGGATTCATTGAATGCGTGATCGCAGGAAACTCAAAGTCAGCAGGGCAATCCAGCCAAACCGCAGAGTATTCTATGCGTTGGGATGAATCCGGGGCGTATCAGAAAACCTTTACAGGATTCGAAGGTTTCTACACAGGGGAAGGGAACCGAACCCCGATTCCAAATGCCTTTTTTGAGCGAATCGTTCCCACCGAACCATTGGCGGTTACCAAAGTTGTTGGAACGGTTCTTCGCAACACAGTCGGGCACTGGACGCAATTCGGTGGACGAAAAACGGAAGCGGAGCTTTCGTATTCTCACATCCAAAATTACGCGAACGTAAACGACAGGAAAACTTTGGCTGCTGCGATCCGAACCGCAATCGAATCTGGCTACATTAAAAGAACTAACGAAGGTAACTTCGACTCAAAACGTCAACGCCAAATGGCCGCTTCATACTCAGTTCGATGGCTTGTGAAAGCCAAGACACCTACGATCGGTTCAAAAAACCCACCAGCAATACATCGGTTCAAAAAACCTCCCAGCATCGGTTCAAAAACCCCACCAGACGATCGGTTCAAAAATCCTACCAGTATTAAAACAACAAATTCAAAAGACATTATTAAACAACAAAACAATGTTGCTGCATTTGATGAAACAGTAAGTCAACTCGTTGGAGAAGGTATTAGTAGGCGTTCTGCCGAGTTTATCGTGAAGAACAGGGGAGTTGCCGTTGTTCAACGCCAGTTAAATTGGCTGGACGCCAGAAAGCCACGCAACAACCGTGCTGGATTGCTTCGGAAAGCAATCGAAGAAGACTGGGCGGAACCAGAAGCATTTCAGATCAAGCAAAAGATCGCAGCAGCAAGAATCCGCGATGCTGAAAATGAAAAACTCAGAAGAGCCGAAGAAACGAAATTCAAAGAACAAAAACGAATCCGAATCGAGCGAAAAAATCGTCTGCTCAAAGTTTGGGAAGCAGCGGCGATTGAGCACCGCACTCGCTGGATCGAAGCCGCGATCAAATCAGAGTCTACATCCGTAATGCGAAACATTATTCGACGAAATAGCCCGGAAGACTTGAAGCCACATTCCCAAGTGCTCGACGAACTCGCACGAGAACTTTCAAGCAAGGGAGTCAACGTCGCGAATTCTTCGACTCAGTGACTCACCACAAAAAGAAAAGATGTGACCGCAAGTGGTACCGAAAGATGTCCCTTGGACGGGTCGCCCAACAGGTCACTCAGCGGGTCGGCGGAACCGAACCCGAAAACGCATGGCAGAGCCATTATTCGCCACGACGAGGGCGGGGAGCGTCGACGTCCTAACGTCCGCGACCCGTGGCGGTTCCGACTGATCGCATAGAATGCGGCGGCCCCACCACGGGTCGCGTACTTCGCTCGTACCTCGCTGCGTCCTCGACGCTCCCCGCCGCACACCTTTCTCGCGGTCGGAAACCGCCCCTCTCGTCTGGCGAAGCCAGCGAGCCGCGACAGAAATTCGCCTCAACTCCGCTATGACTTTGAAGTGAAGAATGTCTTCAGCTTGGAAAGAAAGTTTGGCTTGGGCGAACTTGGGTTGGCTTTTCCTTTCGCCTCCAGCCACTCCTCCTCAAGCATTGCGCCTCTATCAACCGTATCATGCGTCATTGGAATATCTTTCAGCTTTTCTGAGCCAACGCCTGAGTCAGCAAACAAGTCTCGCTCCAAATATTTCAAGTGAAGGTTTATCGAATAGTCGTTCTCGGCGTGAATCGTGTTGTGGTTGCCCCGCATAAAAACTGTGTACTTTTTGAATGCAGCATTGATCGCCCATTCGTAAAGCCGATCAGCGTTCGTGACGCTTACCAAACCGTCTCTTGCTGTATGCAGGATGAGCACGTTTCCTCGGAATGCTTCGATCTTGGCTCGATGATTGAAATGCAACTGAATTTGTTTGGTGACTTCGTCCCAATCGGAAACGTTTTCTACGATCGCTTCGCGGGCAAGGAACCGCTCTTCGATGTCCGCAATGCCGCTTTCGATCACCAACCCCGCAAGATTCGGAACTCGCTTCGCAAGCTCCAGAGCATAGAGCGATCCGATTGACCGGCCGTAGGCAATTGTTTTTGTCGGGTCGATGCTTAGCTGTTCCATCACTCGCTGGCCATCTGGCAACATCGAAACCATCTCGACTTCACCCGTGCTTCCACCGTAGCCTCGATATTCGACCATCAAGACATTGATTCCATTCATCTCTCGCGAAAGCATGGCCGGGTAATTGCCCACTGTGTAGTGACCGACCCCTTCACCGTTACCGTGAAAGTGAATCAACGTCCGCCCGTCCTGATTCCCAATGTGGTGGTAACACCGAAGTACGGCACCTCCAACATCGACTTCGATTGCATCATCACACCGAACGTCCTGCGGAAAGAAGTAGGCTTTGCTTATTTCGGGTTCATTCAATATCGACATGTTTATGCTCTTTCAATCTGTTTCCAGTGATCCGCAGTCAAATCTTCGGGTTGCATTCCAGCAAACTGCCCGCCGAACATTCTGCTACTAACGCCAAGCCGCACATCTAGGCCGTTTTCTGCCAGCCGCCAAAGCAATTCCTTGAACCCTGCTTCGCCTTGTTCATCGCAATCCGGCAACAACATGACTCGGTTATTCGCTACTTGCTTGGCGAACTTGGCAACCATTTCAATTTGTTGCTCAGTTGCTTTGTTGCTGCACAGCCCAACCGCACAAACGCCAAGACAAGCCAGTCGCAAGACGTTGTTCGCACTTTCGACAACAACCACACCATGTTTAGCTAGTGATTCCTTCACATATTGTTCATCCAGCCGTGATGCTTGCCCGCCGTAAAGCTCCGCCCCACGATGATAGCCAGCAACGTAGCGGTGCTTGTTGGGCTTTTTTCCTTCAGGCTTGTTTTGCTTAAGCCATTTTTCCCACTTCGATTCGAATGTCAGATCCCGACCTGAGTAACTCACAACGTCGCCTCGAATATCTCGATGCGTATAGACCAAGTAGTTTTTGCGAAACAACGATCGTCCATTTCCGGGAATCCACCCCACGCCCCAATGCTTCAAGACTTCTTCAGTTATCCAAGACCGTTTGCGAATGTAAGCTGCGGCTTCCGGACTCATTTGAGAAACATCCGTCACCAGTTCTTCATTTAGATTCGCCAAGTTTCGAGCCGCTTCTTTTTCATGCCGTCGGAGTGGAACATTGGTGATCGCAGTACGTTCTGGTTGTTGCGAAGGCGTTGCGATGACAGATGAGTTTGCTTGGTTTGTTGCCGTTCGCTTTTCCGCTGAAGAAGGGGAGTCAACCAAACCGTTGATGGTTCGAAGTGTCGCAACCGATGCCTTGAATTCCTGACCACGCAGACGGCCTCCCGTTGGCGGTTGTCTCGTTTCCAAACCGTGCAAGAGTGTTAACAGGTTGCCCTTCGTTTCACATGCGTGGCAAAAAATTCGCTTGGCCGAATCAAGTTTGACCGACAGATTTCCATACTGACTGTCGCTACAGGCTTCAGCAAAAACACATTTCATTCGGTACTCTGACGAACCGGGCCGGCTCAACGGCAAGCCATAGTGCTGAAGCACCACATCAAGCGGAGTTTGTTCGATCAGTTGATCGACATCGTTCATGTAACCACGATTTTTAGAATTCATCAATAAGAAGTAAGTTGATTTCATGATACGCTTCGCGCATCACCATGACAAAAACTTTCAACACTAAAATTGGATCGCGAGACATCGAGTTGCTTACGGCCATTGATCGCTGCCCACTCACACCAGCTCAGCTTTGTCGGTTGAGTGAAACCTTCGATTCGCCATTTAACGACGAAGGCAACTTGCGACGCCGGCTTCGCAAGCTCGCATCCGCCGAATTGGTTCAATGCTTCCCGTATGCCGTAGCGGGGGACGGTCGTTCACCTCGGTACTACAAACTGACACGCAACGGCTATCGGCTGCTTTATGGTCAAAACGCCTCACTGCCAAAACGACGATACTTCCAAGCCATCAGTCCCGGTCATCACCATCACACCAACTCACTTGCCGAGACGATCGTTCACCTTTGCGTCCAAGCAAAGGAAAACAATTGTGAAGTCGTTCAGTTTGCCCGCGAGAACAGTGTCAAGTTGCAGGCCGAGCCGTTCACACTGTATCCGGACAGTGCATTTGTGATCCGGCGATCCGATGGTCGATGCTACTCATTCGTAATTGAATTCGACAACGGAACCGAACGAGTCCGATCAAAACAGGACGTCGAATCTATCGAACGCAAGATTCGTGGGTATGACGCTCATCAATCGCGGTTTGGCCCTCACGACCCTGATCGCTATTTGGTTTTGTTTATCACCACGCGTAGCGAACAACGATTGAACTACATTCTCGAGGTCGCAGCTGAAGTTATGAAACAACCGCAACGTCGAGTCTTCGTTGGTTGTGAACTTGGAAACTTCCTTGAGTCTGATCCATTTCAGGTTCCTGTCTTTGAAGATCATCGTGGCCTACGCCGAACCATCGTGCCCGCAGTTGCAGTTTTCGATGGCAACAAAACAGCGAAAAAGTCTACTTCATTTCCTAAATCACAACTTTATCCAGTGCTATCCTGAACGCCCGATGGAAGGCCCTTCTCCCGTCAAGCTGACTTGCCCATGTGCAGTCAACCGAATTCCTCAGCCAAACATTCGTTTTTCATGGCCAGAACAGATGGCTTCTGCTGACTATTGAAAACGAAACCGAGCCCAAAACCCTCGCGAGTTCCGGGAATCGGCAACTTCTGACTTACGTCGCGGCCACACGGGCTCGCCCTTGAAGTGGTCAAGTCCGAAAAGGGCGAGAAAACTCAACGAAACTCTTTGGCTACTTTCTTCTTAAGTGACGCAAATCAAATTTCATCCTCCGGCAGACAACCAAAGAGGCCCAAAGTTTTTGGAAAGTCTGATCGAGGGTTGGGTGTCTCTGTGCGGCCAACAGGGGATTCGGCTCGGTATCAAAAGCGATCACGGGCAGATCGTCTTTCTTGTCGACGTGCCTGACAAAAGGCAGCGTGTTGTTGCGGCCCAATTGCAGAACGCGTATCCGGGCGGAAGCAGCGAAGTAGTTGGTGAGTCAACCGACAACGAACGAAATCAACATCACCATTCGGTTGGCTGGTTGCGGCTGTCGCCAGACGTCTATTCACTCAAGCTGCATCAATCATTCATTGAAGAACACACACGTGATGCCGTCGATCCGTTAGAAGGCCTACTGGAAATCATCAAGTCCGGGCGGTCGGGACGCGTCGCGACGACGCTTTGGTTGGAGTTGAAGCCCCTCAAGAAAAGGCAGGTCAATCGAGCGAAGCTTAATTCGCGTCTATTGAACGCAAGTTTCCCGATCAAAGCGATCGAGAACTCATTCGAGCGGAATTTTTCTGGATCCACTTGGAATCAACGATTCAAGCTCTGGTTGATCCGACGATTGATTCGCCCGACCACGACAATTTCAGATTCGGTCGCCGGCAAGCTGGAACAACATCTGTTTGCGGCTTCGATAAGCGTCGAAGTTGCCACCGACACTCCGAATCCGAAGCTACATCAACAACGATTGGATGATGTCGAATCGGCACTTTGTCTTTTAACGGGCTTCTCAGCCGTTTTCTTTGTGGAGAAGAGACCAAGGGGCAGCTTCCTGCTGACATCGCCTGAGATCGCAACTTTGTGGCATATTCCGACCGTTGAAACGAAAGTCCCGCGTTTGGAACGAAGCACCTTCAAAGAATTGGAACCGCCACCAAACTTGCCTCGCCCCGGAGACAGCCCAGGCATCGTCACTCTTGGGCGTGTTTGCTTTCGCAACGAACGATACAAATTTGGCATGGATCTCGAAGCCCGCCGCCGTCATTTGTACATCATCGGGAAAACTGGAATGGGTAAATCAACACTGTTGCAAAGCATCATCGCCCAGGACATCGCGGCCGGCAGAGGGTTGGCGATCATTGACCCGCACGGCGACCTGGCTGAAAACACGCTGAACTACGTTCCCAAGTTCCGCAAGAACGACATCATTTACTTTGATCCGGCCGATCCGAACGCGATTCCGTTCAATCCGTTGATGGTTCCGCCCGGTTCAGACAAAACACTTGTCGCTGACGGAGTGCTTACTGCATTTCAAAAAGTATTCGGCATGGATGAATCACAAGCCCCACGTTTGCTTTACATCTTCCGCAACTGCTTATCATCACTAGTCGAAATGCCTTCAGCATCATTGATCGACGTGCAACGTTTGCTGGTCGACGAGATGTTTCGTAAGTCGGTTATCGCACGCGTCACGAACCCGGTCGTTCGCAGTTTCTGGCTGGATGAATTCGGCAAATGGAAGCCACATGACCGCACTGCCTTCATCGCATCGCTTCAAAACAAACTCGGAGCGTTCCTGACCAACCCAAAACTGCAACGCATCCTGGGCGATTCCAAAGCCAAACTTAACTTACGCAAAGTCATGGACAACGGCAAAGTCCTGATCATAAATCTGAGCAAGGGCCGAGTGGGGGAGAACGTATCCAGCTTGCTCGGCACGCTGATGGTGACATCACTTCAACTCGCCGCCATGAGTCGCGCCAACATTCCTGAATCCGACCGACGCGACTTTTCAATCATCATTGACGAATTTCAAAACTTCGCAACGCCGTCGATCGCAACTTTTTTATCAGAAGCACGAAAGTATCGCACCCACTTGATCTTGGCCAATCAATTCACCGGGCAGATCCCCGAAGCTATCTTATCCGCCATTGTTGGAAACGTAAGCAGTCTGATTCTCTTCCAGCTTGGAGTTTCGGATGCCGAGTTTTTCGAAAGGCAACTCAGCGCCAGAATCAAATTTAACGATCTTACTGCTCTCCCTCGGTATCACACATACAGCCGAATACTTACCAACGGCATTCCAAGTTGTCCATTCTCCTCGCAAACCACTGCCCCTATCGTAATAACGTGACTATTTATGTCCCAAAAAATTCTGAGCTTCCTTCGATTAACGACTGCAATTGAATCTTCGCGTTGTAGCCCCAGTGAAATGTTTCTTGATTGTCGGCAAAGTAATCAAAAGCCGAATTGAGCCTCTCAAATCCAAGATGCATTTTTCGAGACTCCAAAATCGGGACGGAGAAGCTTTCCCACGTCACTTCCCTGTCATTCCTTTGGCGTTCAACAAAGTCCAGATGCGTGAAAAAGAAAATCGAACTTGCGTACGCCCATGTCATCGTTGAGTCAGAACCATTTGCTGGAAATAGCCGATGCATTTTCTCTATTGGCCAAACGGCTTCAATAAGTGCGCTTGAAGTTCGATCACCACTAAAGTATTGATTTACCAATCTAGGTTGAACGACGCTTAGGACGACAATCGGCGACAATACGCAAGAGTAAATGTGTTTTTCAGTTCCGAGCCCAGCGGCAACAACTGAAAAGCGTGTAAGGATCCTCTGAATTGTTCGAAGCTCGAATTGCTGAACTATGGCCAATGCCTTCAGTGAGGTAATGACGTCTGCTCCAGTTCCACAAAATCGCTGCTTACTGCTCGTTGCTTTTACCCAATCCTCAAGTCCCATTCGATTGGCTTCGCCTTCCAGAAAAACCGCTGGGTTTCTTGGTAGTTGAAGTTCTAAGTTAAAGAACCTTCGGAGATAACTCTTACCGTCGAAATTCGAGCCATAAATCGCTTGAGTGCTACAAGCCAATTGATCTCCATCATATGCCAAAACGAAAACGAGATTTTCAACTTCAAAGAGATGCTTAATCGCTTCGAGCATTTCAATCGCAAAGCTTGGGCGACATCGGTCAAGTTCATCAACTACAATCAGAAGTGGATGACCAGTATCTTCTTTGACTTGCTCAGCAAGTACAGCGAGTTTAGCTCGGAAGTCATTCAGAGAGCCTTTGATATTGTTGTGCGTTTCAATCGCTTTTTCCGTCGCCTTTTCCGCCGCATCACCAACCGCTTCACCGATACCTTCTACGTCAATAGCGCCAACGGTTGCGTGCTTAACAACACCGGGAATCGCTTTCCTGAGCAAGAAACCGGCAGCTTCTTTGACGCCTTCCCATTTCGGAACGAAGGACTTTTGCTCCGCCTCAAAAACTTTGCCAAGTTCACCCAGCAAACATACAAGTGGATCTTGGACAAAGTCGTTCTCCCAGGAATTGAAGGCAACGAATTTCCATCCGTTTTTGTTGAGTTGTTTACTCCACATGCGAAGAAATTCGGTTTTTCCGGTTCCCCAACTTGAATTGAGGCCAACAACAAATGGCTTGGAATCCAAGTTGCGAACAACGAATTCAATGACGTCCGCAATCTTCTTGACGCCAATTTCGTCCTGTTCAAAATCATCGAGTTGGCGATGAGTTGAATGTTGAATTGAGATATCGTTGGTTTCCATTTGGTTCGTTGTGCCTTTCCAGTTCCGTTAGTTCGAGCGCGAGAATTGAGATTCTATCACAGGTGGCAGGGGATTGGCGATCATTGCCGCACTAGGGGCCGCCGTTTGATCACGAAGATCATCAATACAAACATCACGTGTTTTGCTTCTCATCTTACCGTCCCCAGATTCTCCTTGGTTCATACATGGATTGCCCTGTGGTGACATCGTATTTTTCTCTTGGCCACGTTGGGCCTTTTCAATTTTGGGTCAAGGAAGATGCCAGTTCAATTCAGGATGAAATGTTTTTTTTGTTTGGAGTGAGACAATGAATTTGAGTTTGAGAAAAATGTTGACTGAGTGTATGCCTATTAGGATGCGCCTACGTTGTATTGGAATGGGAGTCATTGTGCTTCTGTTGGGGTTTGCATTTCTGACAAACGGTGCTCTAGGACAGGGTACGGATCTCGGTAACACTGGTGACTCCGGTGGTACCGAAGAAGTAGAGGAGAAAGTCTGGTTGACGAACGCAACTTTGACTTATGGTCATATGATTGATGCTGGTATTGAAGAAGGCTTTATACCTGCTGTTAACCTAGTTTCAGCGGCGAGTTGGCTGAAACTTAAAAGGCACCCAACAGCGCCATCCGTTCCGTGGACTGAGCTTATCGGAAATCCTGACAATCCTGGCCAGGATATTTTTACAGTCATCCCAGCTACTCAGGTGTACAAAAACGGACACATTGACACTGAGATTCTTTTCCCTTTCTTGCCAAAGGCTACTTCTACAACAGGTGTCGAACTACAACCAATTCCAACCGACGGCGCGAGTGAATGGGGCACCATCTTGGATATTCGCACTTGGAAATGGGCGACCATTACTGCTAATCCACTCGGAGGCGCCCCAACAATTAATCGAGGGCCAGTTATTTCAACGGACTCAGTTGCTATTCCCCATTCGGGCGATCTCTCGGTTGCACCGGCTGGAATTTGGGATCGAGGCACTGTTGCAGGGAAAGACTCTATATTCGTTCGGTTTGTGTATGCAAACGATAGTATTGATGAGCACTTCGCGTTGAGATTCTATCTTTATGATTCAGACTTTGTACCAGTACGCCAGCGAATTCAACCAACAGATTTCGGCTTTTTAGACCATACCGCTACTCGAGATAGCGCAGGCCTTCGAACGTGGTTTTTGGAAATCGACTTTGATTCAGCATTGGTTCTTGATGGTAACTATTTTGGGTTTGTGGAAATGGTAACTGACACTGGTGAAGTGCTGGCGTCTGCGGAAGTAGACATTCCAGCACTTGATTAACTTCGACCTTGCATTCTCAAGCGAGCCCCGTCAAGATAGGCATATCTTGACGGTTTTTTTTTTAAAAAAGTTTATTTCAGGAAGACTCCAATGATGATCAAACTCGTGTTTGCCTTAGTTTTTTTGTTTCATAGCAGCCAAGATAAGGTCAATTGCGAAATTGTTGGCCACTGGAACGAACCGCCAATGAAGAGTATGGAGATTAAACATGTCAAGCTTGGTGGTGAAGATTTTGGCGTTTTGAAAACAGCTGCACATTCAAAAGCTTCTAAAAGAGCTCCAATGTTTATTTTTAACAAAAACGGAACTGGCCTTTATAAGGCGCCTTCTCATGTTCATTTGTCGCAACGAAATCAAGAATTTTCGTTTACTTGGGTTCTTTCTGATGCTGAAAATTCTGACGAGAAACGCATGTTTATTGCCTTCGACAAGCCATTTGCCAAGCAGGAGACTCCTCTCCTCGTTCTACGAATCAAAAAAAATCAATCTGCTGAAATTGAGCTGACGGCGATCAAGAAAAACTCGCCTTTAGGTGACAGGATAAACGGTGTTACCCTCGAACGATCGAAGAACACCGCCAAATGATACCAGTGCCAGTTCCATCACTCGAAAACCTGATCTTTGCCACGACTTGGTTTTTGTTTAAGCCACGTATGGTGTCGCGAAGTCTTTGTTTTGGATCAACATCTTTTTGTGGTGAGAGTGGATCGAAAATCTGCGTTGGCCAATTCTCTTCTTGAAATGCGTCAAGAATTGTGACTTGGTTTTCTGCAGGAACTCGAAATTGTTTTACGATGTAGTCGCCAAAATACAGGGTTCTTGCATCTGCGTCCCATGTTGGGAGCCTTGAACAGGTGGCTTTGGAGCCACTTGAATATAGAACATGTTCTACAAGATTGAGTGTGTAGATCGCTTGTTCGGTTAGCTCATATCGCATAATAAGGTGTAAGTACGGATTTTGCTTTTGAAGAGTTCAGTTAATCACTAATTACCATTTGATAGCAAAGGTTTGCCACGTTTGGTCGCAAATCTTGCTATCTTGAAATTTCTACTAGTAGCATATGACGACCAAATAACTAATATGTTACAACCTTTTTGGGTGTTGCTTTGTTTTAGTGTTTAGGTATTGCAAGAGAAATATTGCCTTATACACGTTTGTTTTTATTTATGTAAAAATTCTTGTGTGTGATTTGTTTCCATTCTTGGTGAAATTGTGGTTGACTGTTGTTCCCGTAACACAGATCGTGATGAACGCGATTATGCTTCGATCAAACCGGTGAATTCCCCGGTTAGAAAGCCATCAAGTCGTTTCGCGAATACTCATAGCCCGGCCTTTGCCAAGCACGATATGGTCGAGCACATCGATGCCGATCGTTTTGCCGACTTGAGTCAGCTGATCCGTGACGTCGACGTCTTCTCGCGATGGTGTCGGATCACCAGACGGATGGTTGTGAGCCAGGATTACGGAACTGGCGGCATCTTTAATCGCACGGCGAAACACTTCACGGGGGTGAACCAAAGGCGCATCAAGTGTTCCTACTGTGATTTGGTGCGTGTCGATGACTTTGTTTTTCGTGTCCATCGTTACGACATGAAATTCTTCTTGCAGACAATCGGTAACTAGGCGGGCAAAGTGCCGCTGGCAAAATGCAATGGCTTCTTCGCTGCTGCTGATTTTGGTAATCGCACGAAACTTATTTTTCGATTCCTGAATCCGACGGCCAAGTTCAATACTGGCTTGGAGCGTTCAAAAGCTTTGGGCGTCAGCTCGAGTTCGTGCCTGTGGGCTTGGTCAAGTTGGCCTATCTTGTATTCGCTCAGAATCTGCTCAGCCCGGTTGCTGCTTCGTAAAAGCACTTCCAAAAGCTCTTTATTAGTCCGCTGGTGAAAATCGCGTTCACTTTCAGGCATATCCACCGCCGATGCAGTCGCCCAGGCGATCTTGATCAAGTCACGTCAAAGCGTGGCGTAGCGACTTTGGGTGACAGCGGTTGTCATTATTTGTCACAAGCCACCACGTTTGTGACGGCCTTGCGGTTGATATCGCAGGGCTTTTTGTTGGTCAATTTTTAACCAAATGGTACAATGTTGGTATGAATCCAAAATTATCACGCGACGTCGAGAATTTCGTTTCCACCACGCCCGAGGGCGCGATGCAGGTGGAAGGGGATACCGGAGCCACTTATTGGGTGCTAACCGAAGAGGCGATGCAAGTCCGCCAGCAGGTTTTGGAAGGTTTGGCCGAAGCCGATCGTGGCGAAGTTGAACCATGGGACGCCGAAGCGGTTAAACGTGCTGGCCGCGAACGATTGAACGAACACCGCCAAGCCTGATGCCTCAGATAAAGCGAACGCAACGGGCCAAAGACGACGCGATCGAAATCTGGGTTTACATCGCTCAAGAAAACGAAGCTGCCGCCGACAAAGTGATCGACCGCATCGACCAACGGTTGAAATCACTCTCTTTCATGCCGCTTTCCGGCACCGCGATGCCGTTCATCGCACCAGATGTCCGACGTACCGTGGTCGGAAGATACTCGATTTACTATCGGCCCGTCGATGATGGAATCGAAGTGCTTCGGATCCTTCACGAACGCCGCGACCATGATGAGTTGGTTTTGTGAGTCGAGGGTAGATTTTCGAGTTCAGTGTTGTTTAAAGTTTAAAGTGTTGGTTACAGTGTTTCAATGTGGTAATTTGAGGTAGGGTATAAACGTCGGTATGGTGTCGAGAACGCTAAGCCACTGGACGGGAAAACGAGATGAGATGTGTATACTCTGAACTGCTGTAAATGTGTTTGTTGGGCGGGACTTATGGGTGCCTCAGCTCTGTCCGCTCGTCAACACTAAAGTGGGCCGTATAACGTTGAATTGAGTTTGTTTAATGGTTACTCAAAAAAGAAAAGAGTCGATTGGCTTTAGGATACTACTTTGTTTGGGCATAGTTATCACGTTGCTTCTGATGCACGTTGACCCTTGGGATTTTGTTCCTGCATCTAAAGTTCCTTTTCCAGACCCCATCAAATTGACTGCTGATGAGATAGCTGAACTCCGAGAGGATTATCGGTGGATGGATCCTAGCGAACGATCAAAGTACACGTGGGGTGGCGAATTCTACATACATCACCAATTGCATCGTACACCAATCCAAAAGCTAAGTTTGAGAGATCGCACGTTTTTCGATGATGGTGGGCTAGAGTTGTTTATTAAGAGAGGCATTTTTTACGTGCCGATCGTAGCAGTCACAATGTATGTTGGTATCGGCTCACTGCATTTTCTCTTTTTGGGCGAACGTAAAGAGTCATATTTTCTATCATTCTTTTACGACTTGTTGGCTTTGCCTTTACGCATCCTGCGTTGGTCATTTGCAAAGGCTGTTCACATTTTACTTTGGTCATTTGCCAGTGCAAATTCAAGTAAGAATGATTCGGTTTCCGGTCCAGGCATTCTCAAGTCGGGAAGGATTGAAAAGGCTCGATTTGATGTCCAGTTAGTCTACGATCGCCATGCTTCGTCAATCGCCAAAGAGTTTCCGGAAAAAAAGTTGCAGGATTACTTTGAAAAATACATGAACGACAGTATTGATGTTGAGACTGTAGAGCAGCGAGGGCGAGACTTGCAGGACATGATTCTAGGTTTGGCTAAGCCAACCGAAAATAAAAAAAAGGAAATCACACCGGAGACGATCCGAGCCCACTACGATCGCCAACGTCGCCAATTAGAGGCTCTCGATCTTGAACCAGATGCTCATGAAGGTCAACTCGCCGAACTTAATTACCAAGAAGATCAAGCACTTTCAGACCACTTTAGAAACGCATGAATATACGACTTGGCAAACACTCTTCTAGCGGACAACCAATTGGAATTAACTCGGAGAATTTGCGTACTCATTTGCATTTAATTGGTGCCACTGGTTCTGGTAAAACTTCAGCGATACATGTAATACTTCGCCAGTTGATGCTTCAGCGTGGGCGAGATAGATCCTGCATTTTTGTTTTTGATCCTCTTGGGAATCTAGCAAAAGATCTTCTCCGAATAATGGCTTATGAACGTTATTCTCCGCAAAGCGTTCGCGACAGGCTCGTCTACATTGAGCCAGCAAATTCGCAGAGTATTTCTACTTTCAACCCGTTGATTCACACAGATGAGGCAAACCGTTACTACCAAACAATGAGAGCGGTCGAGTTAGTATTGCGTGCTTGGGACGCGCAGGATCCAGCTCAGCAACCTCGACTTTTGCAGTGGATGACCAATGCATTTATTTCGGCTGCAATGGTCGGATTCCCAATTTCGATCTGTCGGTTCTTGATTCATCCTGGGACTCCGGAGCACGATGCTATTGTTAATCGTTTACCAGAGGAAACTGCTCAAAGATGGAAACAGATTCTTCGGTCAGGTGGTAGCGAAGCAATGCGGATTCTGGAGTCGACAAGGAATCGACTAGATCCTTTTTTTCGCAGCCCAAATTTGAAGTTAATGTTTGGGGTTCCCGAAAGTAGGTTTGATTGTGAAGAACTTATTCGTGAACGAAAAATTGTCATTATCAACCTCGCTGAGAAAGACAAAATACCGGGATTCATATGTGATACCATCGGTTCCTTGTATTTGAATGAGATCTTTCAAACGGCGAACAGGCTCGCAGTGACAGAAGGCGTGGCTGCGGTAAATCCAACATACCTATTTTTAGACGAATTTCATCGGTATGTAAGTCGTGATGTTGAACGGGCGCTTCCCACGGTGAGACAAATGGGACTGCGAATGGCATTTGCTCATCAATCATTCGCTCAGCTAGAGCGGGAAGAAGTTGATCTTTCTCAAATGATTTGGCAAGCAAGAACGCGCCTCGCATTTGCCAACTATGCAGACGATGCCGATTTTTTGGCGGATAAACTTGGGAAGCTGACCTATGACGACATGGAGATCAAGGACAAACGCATGACAAAACGCCAGCTGGTAGATGGATTTACACGCGAAACAACCCACAGTCATTCGGATACATCTGGCTTCAGCGATTCGAAAGGCGAGAGCAGAGGTGAAAACGACGGAACCCATTCAGGTTTCAACTACGTTTCTGGATCATTCAGTCCGACTTCAAGCTCACGGGGAAGTTCATCTGGCGAAAGCCAAGGGCGAAGCGAAAGCTCGGCAAGTTCAGCATCTTCAACGCGCACGACCTCAGAGCAATTGGTGCCAAATCATGTCACGTTTGAGGAAATAGCGAGCCTCACATATCGCAGTTTCGATGAACACTCAATCAGATGGAATCAAAGGATTCAATCTCTTGGGCCAGGTGAAGCATTTTTGCAACAACCCGGAAGTCGTGATGTTGCTCCGATTCAAATGGAATTCTTGCGAGTACCAGACTCGAAGGCCATAGATGACAAAGTTGAGGCCATGCTTGAAAAGAATTTTAGTAGTCCGTATTTCATTTCAATGGAAAACGCCGAGCGACAACACGAGGCGTGTATCAACAATTTACTATCGGGAAAACCGATTTACGTCGGAGCTGAACCTAGTCATTCTGAGCCATCCGAGGCTCCTGACGACAACGGACCGTTTAAGCTATGATTAAAGCCCACGTTTGTGATTGACGTTTTCGCTCGCTCTGCACGCGCGTTGGCAAGATCAATTGACTCATTGATTGCGAGGCCACCGTGCTCGCTTACCTCTTGAAGAACCGCAAATAACTCGGAACGTTTTTCTGCGTGAATTCCGTAGGAAATCAAGTAGTCCATGTTTAACCTGTGTAGTTCCAGCATCCTCTCGATTCGGTTTTCACATTCGTGAGCTTGTTGTTCTCGAGCAGCCACATTGGATTCAACGCTCTCCATGTCTCGAAGCATCTTTGTCGCGTCGCTCTTTCGAATCGCTTTGCCGAGACTAAGGCTAGATGGATGTTGTTTGAGGATTTCCTCATCGGTGCCGGTGAATCTTTCTTTGTTTAGCACGTCTCTATTGTACCGGTTCTTCAAAACTTGCGCAAGCAAACTTATGTTGCATAATCGCGTTTTGATGGTGGCGGAAATCTGCATTCGGACGTGTCCGAATGCTGTCCGATGCGTGTCCACCCCCAGTCAACGTTACCTTCGACGTACCTTCTTCCTGGCACAGCTTTAGGGTGCTTCGGGCTTTGCTTCGCAGCCCTTGCCCAAAGGGATTCCAGTCAACGCCACTCACAAGGTTCGCGGATGCCTGACGCTACGCTAATCCCTTTGGGCAAGGGCTGGCTCCCTGATGCCTCATCCGTTTCGCGTTGCTCCCCTTCTTCGGCTTCGGTACGCTCAGCCCCTGCACCCATGTCAAACTTCGGGCTTCGAGCCCTCGTTTAACTGGCCATTCTGGCGAAAGCTGTGCCCTCCAAAGATTGCAGCCTGATTGCAAGCGATGCTGGGCATGGCCACTTTCAAAATTTGCTTGACATGCTGACCGGAATTTCCTCTAATCATCTTTGGCTGAAGAGCCATTTTTACTATTTCCCCCATCACTTATGAGAAAGTTGATTTCTCTTCGCTCTTGTTACTCAAGAGTGAAACTTTGGTCGTTGGTTACGATCCGTTTTTTGTTTTCGATTGAACGCTTACTTCGTACGTGGTCAATCAAGTACACAAAGATGGTCGCTTGGTCAGTTGCCAAAGGGATAAAAGGAAAGCCCAGTTCCCTGCCAGGAATTGGACTTGAATTGAGTTTAGTAAGCTCATTTTTGGTGATTGGAGTTGGCCAATTAATTTTGGTTCTCCGAGGGTGAAAGAATCATGCCACACTTTTGATTGCAAAGTCAATCGAAAAGTGAGGCGACTGGGCGAACTCGTCTGCGACACGTTTCGTGTTCCTTACGTTTTCACTAGTTGAACGACAGTCTCAAAGACTGCATCCAGAGGAGCGACGATCCGTCGCTCTCTCTCTTTTAGCTACAATCGAATGTTGATTTGATGCTGGCTGAGTAACCGTTCGCCTAGGAAATACACGGAAATGATTCTACAAGATCGCGATATTGAAGCACTTTCGCTGCTTGCTCGTTACTTCATGCTGACGTCGCGCCAGTTACGATCCATGTGCTACACCACCGATTCGACTGGACGTGTTACCCGTCGTAGATTGACCGCAATGCGTCACGAAGGTTTTGTACGCAAACGCAACCTGCAAGTCGTGAATCCGCGCGATGGAGCAGCAAGTCCGGTTTATCACCTCACACGCCAAGGACTGGAGTTGCTCGCAGGCCAGTTCGACGATGATTCGTTGCTGCGAAAGCCAGTTGAGCCGTCGCAACCGCAGCATTTGCAACACTACATTGCCGTCGCTGACACCCACTACATGCTGCATCAAGCCATCGAATCAACCGACGAGGATGTCAAGTTGGCTCGATGGGTTAACGAGGATGAGCCGATCAACCTTGATGATGGTGAAGCCAAGAAAACGTTCCTTCGTAAGAAGTTTGGAAACGTGGTCTGTATCCCGGATGCTGCATACGTTCTTGAATACAAATCGATCAAAGCTGTCTTCTATTTGGAACAAGATCGGGATACATATTTTCATGATCGCGTCGCTGCGAGAAAGAGCCCCGGCTATCAAAAGCTCTGGGAGCAAAAGGGACATAAGCTTCAATTCCCCGAAACAAATATTGATTTTTTCTTTGTGCTTTTCGTCGCCCCCAACAAGCGACGTCGAGACCAACTCAAAAAAGCGTTTGCGAAAAAGAACGCCACGCACGAAGTGCAGAAAGCGTATCGCTTTGTCGCGTTCGATGAAGTCAAGCCAGAGAACTTCCTTTTCGAATCACTGCTTACTCGATGCCGCGATGATGAAATGTCGCCAATGGTAAAGCGAGTAGCTCAACCGACCACAGATTCCCAGCCGAGTCCCCTACTCCAATCAGGGTTGGAGTAACTTGGCTGTTGTGGACTATTTTCTTCCCACTCTTTTTATGTCAAATACGAAAGCATCAAACAAACCGGTTCAGAAGTTTCAATTGCGAGGCATTTCCGCCAGCGTGTTCGAAAACGTTTCCGAAAAGGGAGCGAAGTTCTACAAGGTGAGCATTGTGCGATCCTTCAAGGACGGCAACGAATTCAAATCGAATTCAGTTTTCAGCCGCGACGACCTGCCCGTAGTCGAACTTTTGACAAAGAAGGCTTGGGTTTCAATTTTGAAACTTGAGTCAGAAAGCAGCTCGAAAGAGTCATAAAAAGAACCATCCAGTGAGGTTTCCCTGAAAGCCTCACCGGACGTCTTGTGTGTTGGCCTGTGTCACCGACCTTGCCACGTCAAAGACGAAGTTCAGCGAACTTGCTTCGCTTTTCGCCCAGCAGCATTCCCCTGCTGGCTTTCTTCAATATCAACCAAGCTTCCAAGCTTGGATTGGAATACCGCCCATTTGAATCTTTGACCAACTGGATTCTTTGAATTCTTTTGATCGCCATGAGCGGACTTGCCTGTGTACCAACCTGGCTTGTTCATCGTGATACCAGCAGCTTAACGCTGCAACTCCTGAACGCCTTTTCTCCGGGCGTTCATTTCTTTCTTTGCATCCGACACCGTGTCGGATGCTTTTCATTCAATGGAGAAAACGATGAAGGTAAATTTGTCAAAACACCATGCGTCTGCAACTTGTTGTTGGTGCGAAAAGGAACGTGAATGCGTTTCGGTCTTGTTCTCAGACGGGTTCATCAAAAACGAACCAATGTGTTGGAAGTGCCTGCAAACAGCATTCAAAGTTCGGTCACGACAAACAGGTGAATCCAGCGCTCCCGCTCAAGGCAATGACAAGGGAGGTGCTCAATGAGTCGGCAAAACGAAGGAGGTGTCATTCGGATCGACGAAGCATACAGCAAGCAATGCGTTTTGCTGAAGCTTGGTGTCTCGCAACGATTCTGGGACAAGATGTTGGACGAGGGACTCCCCTACACCAATGTTGGTCACACTCGCTGGGTCACCGGCGAGGAGATCATGAACTACTTGAAAAAGTTTGCGCAAACCAAGCAGGTTCAGGCAAAGTAGATTCATGGCACGTCCACCAGAAATTGGCAACGTAACGTTGTATCCAGATCGGCCATTGCGCGAATCCGACAAAAACGGGTTTGTGTTGAAGTTCTATTGCCCTATTCAGGGCAAGCGAATTCGCAAAAACGCAGGAACGCGTGATCGCCGAGAGGCTCGTAAAATTCTCCGCGAGTGCAGCAAAAGGCTGACAAGCGGTGAATACATTGAATCTGGTGGAATCATCACCGCCGAGCAGGAAAAGATTCGTGCTGCCGTGCAGCAAGCATTGGCAGCACGAACATTTTCCCATTCTGAATCCGTTTCAGGACGCAGTTGGGATTCTTGTAAGGATCAATATCTCGCCTACAAGAAGAAACGTGTTCGCGAGTCGACGTACGCCGACATCATTTCACGATTGAACATTGCCGAGAGCATATTTACAGGCTATCGAGAAGATCGTGGCTTGGAGGGGCCTGGCACGATTGAAGAAAACTGTTCGCTGGCGGCATTGGAGTATTTGCAAGATCGCTTGTTTGAAGGCGATGAATGCCGTTACGACCGTCGATCGCCAATGACGGTGAATACGGCAATGGGAGCCATCATGGCGTTTGTTCGCTACTGTGCTCGTCATGATTGGATTGCCAAGGTGCCAATTGTCGAGCGGCTTGAAGTAGACAACCCGATGAAAGGACGCCCGATCACTGAGGATGAGTTCCAGGCAATGTTGAAGGTTACGCAAAAGGTTGTAGGCAACGCAGCCAACAAATCTTGGCAGTTCACCTTGCAGATCCTCTGGGCGACCGCATTTCGCGTTGGTGACGTGATGTCTTTTTCTTGGGACGACAAGAATGAGATTCATCCACTTTGGGCTGGTGACCGGCGAGAGCATCCGACGATTGCCATCCCAAGCACCCAGAAAAACCGCAAGACGCAAGAGGTCCCCATGCTTCCAGAGATGGAAGAGCTACTTGAAGCGATTCCAAAGTCAGAGCGAACAGGTTGGGTCGCAAATCCACAGCCAATCGATCCAGAGAATAATTTCGAGCATCGGCCTACAACGGCCGAATTGAAGCAGCTGGCTGCCATTCATTCAAATGTAGCGATTGCAGAAATCTACGCAGTGTCAGAAGCGGCGGTGCGTAAATGGCTAAAGGGTTCTGGCATTGACCGCAAGAAACCAAAATCGCTGGTACTCAAGCCCAGTGACTCCGATGGAGGCGAGATTGAACGGCTTTCAAAAGAACGAGTCGGACGAGTGATCGCCCTGATTGGCCGGGAGGCCAAGATCATCGTTCAAGAGGCGGACGAAGAAGCACACAAGCGATTGAAGTACGCTTCAGCCCATGACATTCGCCGCGGCTGTGCCCAACGACTTATCAACCAAGGCGTTTCCGCTGAAACACTCAAGCTTGTTTTGCGTCACAGCGATTTCGCCACAACGGAGAAGTTTTACGGTGCGGTCAAAAACGCTCAGGCGGCATCAACTGAGATTCGCAGCCTCAGAACGTCAGCGACCTCCGATACGAATGAGCTTTCACCAGATGAACTTTCAAAGCTTCGTAGTTTGCTTTCACAGATATAGCGCAAAGATTGAGTCACAATGAATTTCAAATTCTTGCAAATTTCCTTGCGGGCTAGGCCAACTTTCTGGCAGGCTATTTGACCTATGCTGAACCAACCGCGTAATTTTGAGATCCGAACTAACCAAGAGCTTCTTGGTTTGCTTCTGCGATCTGAAGAGAAGGCTGGACGCATTCTCCAGGAAATGCCACTGGACCGATTGAGCGAGGCTTTTAGAAATGAATTGGAGCTGACCCCCAAAGCCTACGAAAGACTGCAAGCCAGTATTGAATTGGGCCGACGGATAAACGAAGCGAAGGCGTCGTATCGAAAAATCATTCGAAAGATCTGTAGCTCCGCGGATGCAATCGCCTTCTGTACCGAACACTTCAAACGACTGATTTCAGACGCTCTTCAAGAAGAATTTCATATCGTAACGTTGGACACAAAAAATCAAATCATTGATTCTCATCAAATCACTGTAGGAACGCTCGATGCGTCGCTTGTTCATCCCAGAGAGGTTTTTAGGCCTGCAATTAAAGACGCAGCTTCTTCGATCCTGTTGGCTCACAATCATCCATCTGGTGACTCAAAACCGAGCCGTGAAGACTTGGCAGTGACCAGACGTCTCGAAGAGGTGGGGAAAACGGTTGGAATCGATGTGCTGGATCATATCGTTCTTGGAAAAACTTGCGTCAGTATTCAAGAGTTTCGCTAAATCACATATCTTGCGAGCGATTCACAAGCAGCTGGTTCTGCGTTATTGTGCCAGTTCGGTGCTCTGTCCTTCACAAATATGGCACGTCCAATGGACAAGGGTGACAAAAGAGCGCTGAAACAATTTATCCCAGCACCAGCCGTGTTGTATCGTAAATGCTACACTCGTTCTCGATGTGAAAATTCTTGAGGGCGAGGTAGTATCTCCACGACGATTTGGGATAATCACAGTTGTTCGCAAACGCATCTTTGGCTTGTCAACTATGAACGAAGACCAAACAACGACAGATCCGCGACGCCGAAAGTTCCTTCGGTTTTTCTCGCGACCAGAAATCTGGATCGCTGATTGGACCAAGGACACGATCTTCGCTGTTTCGGTCGGATACGCGATTCTAATGCTTGCCGTCGCAGTCGTTCATCGATGTGGCGTAATCGACCTGTTCGAGATGAAAGATTTCCTCGTGCCGATGTCGATTCCTTGGTTTGGAGCTATTGGAGCGATAACCATTAGTTTGCAAGCCGTTTTTGAACGGCGAGACGATTGGGACTCATCTTACAACTATTGGCATTTGGCTCGACCGTTGGTCGGCGCGGTTCTCGGCGTCATGTCGTTTCTGATTCTAAGCGTCATCGTCACGCTGGCGGGGTCTTCACCACCTTCGCCGAACGCGGCACCCTCAATCGCGAACATGAATATCTATCACGTACTTGCCTTTATCGTTGGCTATCGAGAAGAAACATTCCGCGATCTGCTTAAACGAGTCACAGATTTGATTCTACGCCCAGCATCTGGGGATAAAGCAGAAGGCGGTGATTCACGTGAGTGATCGAAAAGCAGGAAAGGACCTAACACCATTCGTAAAGAATTGAAATGCTCACAGATCCACAAGAAGCACTTGTCGAAGAGTGCAAGAAAATCGTCGAGGACGGAGTTCTGACCAAATCAGAGATCATTCGTCTCGCAAAATGGATCACCGCCAATCCAGAAGTACGCAACGGCTGGCCTGGCAAGCCGCTCTTTAAGCTCCTCAAGGCGGTGTTCGCTGACAATAAAATCACGAAGGAAGAGTCGCGGCAAGTTGGTAAAGCGCTCCAGAGCATTTTGCGGCATTGGGCCAAGCGAGAACCAGCCGTTGTGGCTGCACCTAGTAGCCAGATTACCGTCGAGGTAGTCGATGCACACGAAGAGCAGGCAGATTCAAACCGGATTCCCAATGGCGAGTGGCAAAGTGATCCAGCGACAGATCGACAGCGATCCTACGCGGCAACTTTAGGCGTGACCGTTCCAAAGAACGCAACCAAGGGTCAGGCGAGCGAGCTTATTTCGGCTGCTGTAAAACGGCAAGATGACGGTCCCGCAACCGAATCTCAGCGAGACTCAGCCTTGCGATATGGGGTGACACTTGCAAAGCACGTAACCGTTCGCGAAGCCACGACTGCTATCCATGAAGCGAAGCCAACTTGGAAACAGGTTCAGTTTTTCAAGCGTATCAACAAGCCGTTCCCTGTCGGTATTTCCAGGCAAGAGATCGCTCAGCAAGTCAAGCGACTTGAGCAAGACGCTGGGATTCAAAAACTGATTGAGAAAGCGGTCAAAGAAGAGAAGCGAGCAGCGGTCGAAGCAGGGCAAGAGATGCGGCTAGAAGACATCGAGCGATACGGACTGCCGGCAGTCGAAGAGTTCGAGCGTTGGGAGCCAGTTGCCGACGAGGTTGGGCCTTACGTCATCATTTACCGGAGCGGCAAATCGCTCAAAGTGGAAGTGGTTGAGTTTGAGGGAGCTGAAATCGAACAGAAGGCCCGCGGCAAAAGTCGAGTAGCGTTGGATTGTTTGTTCCCCAAGCGATTCAGAGAGGACGGCGAAACGTGGCTTGAGTGGGAAAAAGAGAAAAGGCTGATCGCCAGCAAAGTTGAATACGTTGTTCTCCTTGAAAAGGTTTGGAGCGGTACTTACATCGACAACATCGAGGAGTACGAGTCGCTAATTGCAGACATCGAAAGCCGCGCGAGTGACTTGATTGAAAATACACAAGGTCTTTCAGCCAGATAAACGCAAACCAGTCTCGAATATATCTGTTGTTTAAACACGAGAGAGAAACAGGGACAGGTCCAATTATGCGTTAAACGCTTCGGTCACATCGACTGAAGTAAAAAACTTTCCCTAGTTCGGTGTGTCGGACCGAAGCAGGTGCATCGCGGAATGCGATGCTCCATATGCATCAATTTGTGATGCACAGCAAATGGATTAAGCGCGCCAATAGTTAATGACTTCCTCGTTTCTATTGACGCATTTTGGCTCAAAATTTATCGATGAAATATGGCTGCTCAATTGATGGGCATTGAGTCCGAACTGTGATTGATTTTGCTAAGATCGAGTTAGCACAGCGTCGTATCCAAATAGAAATTGAAAACATGCTAAAAAAACTTGACTACGTTAAGAACATTAAATTCAAACTGAGTTATTTAAAAGCCTGTATCTCAACTCTCAACTCATCTGGCTTTTTTGATCTCAATATTGTCGCCGAGGATTTCTTCGCTGCACTTTTGAACGAGGTGTATGGTTACTCGCTGCAGAACCTCAACCACACCGATATGAACGCCGCGGCAATAGACCTTGGTGATCCCGCAAGTCGGATCGGAATTCAAGTAACATCTCAGCGCAACAAATCAAAGATCCAGAAAACTGTAGACAAATTCGTCAAACACGGACTTGAGAAGGACTATGACCAACTAAAGATTTTCATCATTGGCAAGCGAACTGGTAGATACGAAAACCTCGCCGTCCCAGCGACAGTAAATTTTTCTGGAGAATCGGACGTAATCGACATTCCAAGTTTGATGAAGGATATTCGGAGCTTGGACGATCTCGCGCTGCAAAAAGTATGGTCGCTCGTTCGTGAGAAAACGTATCAATATCCCGGGTTTCTGGACTCGCGGTCGCCTCTGGATGAGTTGCAAAAACGTTCAACCGAAGACCTCGCAAGGCAACGCAAGTGTATTGGCCAGAGTCACGAAATCTGCCGCACTCGATTACTAGATTCAATTGCAGGATGTTTGAATAGCGAGACGAGTGCAAGAGCAATTTTGGTCGGCGATTCAGGTTGCGGCAAGTCAGCGGTTGCGTCAAGGCTAGGAGAACATCCGGGCAACGCTGAAGAAGATATCGGATTTCTTTTTCTATCATTGAGTTCAATCATCCAATTGTCCGAACTCGACTTAAGTCCAGATTCAAGCTTCGAGCTTTCCGCTGCACTGAGTCAAATTCGAGGTTCCGAGGCACTGATTGTCATTAACGGCGTTGACGGTGCGCAAACCAAGCAGCAACAGCGTGCGTTAGCCAAATTCATTTGCGAAATCGACGGGCATGACAATCTCAAGTTGATTTTGACGTGCCAAAACGAACATCTTTCTCGGCTGCAAACAAGGTTGCTCCGAATCAATTGCGATACGACGCAATTCACTCAATTGCCAGTTTTTCCGTTTAACAATGAAGAGTTGCGGGAAGTACTTTTGGCGTTTCCTAACCTGAACCAAATTCTAAATCGACCGAAACTTCCTACTTTGTATCGACGTCCTTTCGTCATTGATGCGCTAGTCCAAGCGTCTGGACAGCCTTCGTTCAATGATCAAGAAATAGGCGAGAGCCATTTGATCGAGTGGTTCTGGGATCAGCACATTGCCGAAGAAGCAGGTACCAAAGTCAGCAAGGCATTGATTGAATTGGCAAAGTGCCAAGGTGACAACTCTGACGCTTTTAGCTATGACTCGCAGATCGAGGATGGAGATGCAATCGACCTTGCAATTCAGCATTCTTTTCTCGTTCGCAGCAACGGAGCTGTCAAATTTTCACATGATATGTACGCAGATTGGGCGCGTTCTCGATTTCTATTAGAAAAAGGAGAGGGGCTGCCGGATGCAATGGCAAAAAGAGCGGCCAACCCGATATGGCATCGAGCGATTCGGCTAGTTGCGATTCACCTACTTGAACACGATCAAGTTGCGCAATGGAAGAAGCACGTTGTCGAAGCGACAGCAGCACAGGGCTTGATCTTGGATGGTGTATTGTTTGGCGCAGAGCCTCTTTCGCTGCTGGTCAACTCAATGGACGTGTTGCTAGAAAACGAGGGCGAATTGCTTAGCCAACTATTAAAGCGAGCTAGCGTTGTTATTACCGTGCCGGGCTACATCATTGAAAAACAAGAATCAGCTGGTGAAGTAGTCTCGCCTCATCTGATGGCTGTACATCGCGACCCAAAGCCATATTGCCATCAGTACGGCGCTTTACTGTTGATCTTTTTGGTTTGCATCAAACAATCTGATGACGTGAAGAAGGCTGTCTCACATGACGCGTCCAATGCAGCCAAGCTTTGGTTAGAGATGACGCCAGAGAGTTGGCCTTATCGAGACCAAGCCGCAGAAATCGCAATTATTTTGGCCCGAGATGTTGCTAAAGAGGACTGGCGTGAGGATGACGAGCCAATGGTTGATGCGTTTAAGGGACTTCTTTACGCATTTCAACAAAAGCCAGAAGCGGTAAGACCAATGCTGCTTGAGCTTTCCGGTCTCGACGGAGATTGCGAAAAAGCCAAGAAGGAAATCGGAAAACAATCCAAGGATGGCGTCCAGATTGAGGAAACAGATCTTGCCCATTGGCAACAAGGCCCACTCTATAGGCCGAATGCGGCGTTTCGTAAGGCATGCTTTGCTGGTGACGCATTGTGGCCAGTTGCGTCGCATGATTCCGAATTTGCTCGGCGCATTGTACTGGCACTTTTGTTGAAGAGAGCGTCATGCGCCTTCAGAACACCCTCGTACAGCATGCCATATTCTTCGCCGGAGTGTGGACTTGTGCGTGCCCACATCGCGTTTGGCCCAACTCACTATTTGCATGGCCCGTATCTTCGATTTCTGCAATCCAATTTGCTTGAGGGATCTCGCTTGATTGTCGATATTGCAAACGCTGCTTCGTGGCAATACGTCCGAACCAAACCTTCCAATGATGGCGGACGGGTACTGGGGAACGTCAAGAGTCCAATTGATTCGGAGGTCGACTGGTTTGGAGATGAAAATTCTCATTGCTGGAATAGAGGATATTTAGGCGGTTGCGATCAAATAGTCCCGGCCCTTTCGGCGCTAGAGAAGGTTCTTGGCGACAAGATTGAGGCCGGAGAAGATGTAGACGAGGTTATTGGCGACGTTTTAGCTCGATGTCGATCAGTTTCTATAGCAGGAGTTTTATTCGACATTGGTCGCCGCCACCCGAAACTCTTTGAAAGCGTTCTTCGTCCTTTGCTGACATGTCCGGTGTTATTGATCTGGTCTGAAACGCTCTCGAAAAACACTGCTCAGGCTAGATTTGGCGGCCCATCAACTGAATGGGGTGATTGGTTTTTCGAAGAACACAAAGCTTGGTTGTTTGCTGAATACAGAACAAGAAGCATTCTTCAGATTGCGAGTCAGCAGATCGACGAAAACGATTTGTTGTGGAGCGAGGTGACAAAACCACTGAAAGAGTACATTGAATCCGAAAACACTGGTTTGTTTGATGTCTTGACTGATGTAGCAGGAAACAGGCAACCCTATGACGCAATTGACAACCACTTGCGGGCAGAGAAAAAAGTCGGCCTAGATGAATCAAACGCGGCGGATGATCCTGCTTTGGAAACTGCAAATCTTGGATGGGGCATCTATCGTCTTCTCGCACATCAACAAAGGGCGACGAAGGAATCTCTCGAACAATATCAACCAGTTGCTTTGAATCAGATCACTGACGACTGTCCGAATGTTTTGGCGCTGAGGCGAAATAATTGGTTAGGTGAGCGACTCTTTCTGCTGCACCAGCATCGCGATTGGCTGAAAGAACAGGGAATGGACAAACAATTCTTGGACGACGTTGTTTGCTGGCAGCGGTTCCAATTGCCAATTGTACCAGAAGACGTTCTTGCGATTGACTACGTTCCAGTTTTTGATGTCTTCGCTGCATCTCTCGCAATCGACCGGTTTGCCGAAGACACGTCAGATTCGGCTATACGCAAATGGTTGGCTCGTTTAATTACTGAGGGTAATAGCAGAGTACATTATCGAATCGTTGCACTGGCATGGAAGCATCGTGTAGAACTCAAGGATTGGTTTCCTCGAATCGTTAGACTCGCGTTGTGGTCGGGTTGCGCGATTTTTGAATCGGAGCGTCATGATATCATCGGGTTGAATCCAAACCCAAACTTTGATCGAGAAAGCTGGCAAGCCGACGCCATCAAGACTTTTGCCGACGAGACGCTTCCACCGACCATACCTTCGTTCGACGAGTTGTTTTTGTCGGCTCCACGAATCAGATACGACAATAATCGCAGATACTATCGCCACGCTGGCAAGAAAGTCGACATATATTTCAAACTGCAACCAATCGACTCAAGGATTCTTAGCGGAATATTGAACGCAATTCCAGTATCGGCTGACTTGGAAGATGTTACCGAGAGCTTAACCGTCAGACTTGGCGTGGTGCGGTTTTTCCTCGACATCCAACTAAGAATGATCGAATCATTCAACCAGCAAGGCGAACCATTATCGCTGCCAAACGACAAGCATCCGTCAATGTTTGGGCAACGGGAGATCATTGCGCGTATCGCTGCTGAGATGTGCGTGCTATCCCCCGAAGATTCGCGAATTTTGTGGGAGCCGATTTTCGCACTCGGCGTTACGTCACCTGAATGGATCAATGCACTAATGACCAAGTGGCTTTGGCCAAAGCTGTGTCAACCGGGGCTTTCAGGTAATTTGGCAGCGACTTGGCAGGCGGTCATTGACTTCGTGTGCCAACATCCGAATTGGCAAATTGACGTTGGCGGCAAACCATGGGAGTCACCTCTTCATGAAGTCCTGGCGATGGTTATTGGCGTCGACAAAAGCTTTTACAACTTGTGGGACAAAGCCTCCTCAACTTACATAGAAATTGTCAAATCAGATTCGTTCGTTTTTATCTTGCAACGGGTTGTACAGTGCAAAGAATCAGCCTCGCCTGCCATCCGATGGATTTCAAATCATCAAGGCCAAGCTTTTCAGTTAGATGCAATTGGATGGATCAATGATTCCGAACTCGAAATCGAAAGTCTATCGCAAGATTCCAAACTGGCTAACGCGGTCTCAGAATTGCTGGGAGTCGTATTCCGTGATCGAGAAAACGAATTGATCGGTGATGCGAGAGAACAGTTCAACAAGTTGTTGGCAAAAACTGTCCGAACATTGAATCCCGTCGCGCTGGACGTTAACCAGAGGATCGCAGGTTTGTAAGCCTGTGTCTTGAGGGTCAATCTTTCCAGCGCCGAGTCACCGAATCCAAGTTGCTTTCCAGTTTCTTCAGGCGGCTTTTTATCAGTTCATTTCCATACGTCGAAAAGCAGTGTGGAAGCTTTTTGAACACTGCCAAGAAATTGAATGAATCCTCTGGCATAACCAACAACGCTGGATCAACAAGATGAACGACCGATTCAATCGCCCCCCAAATTTCGTTTTGATGCTCAATGTTGATTCGCTCTATTACCTTCCTCGCCGACTCTTCTTTTTGGTGCATTCGAATCGAACTTTGCGCCATCTGCGAAACGACTAAGCAGCGATCGCCAAATGCAAGAGTATGTAGCTCTGCCGCCATCCACTCACTTTTCAGATACCCCGATAAAAAACCAAGCGATCTTCTTTGTTTCCGGTTGGCATTGACCAAAGCGGTAGCAAAGCACTGATTGACAAGTGTTCCTTCAGCATATTCCCGTAGCGCAAGACCAATCTCCCGCAGCATTTTTTGCTCCAAGCAATCAGCAGAGAAGTTCATCAAAAACTCAGTGGCTGCTTTGCGATCAATGTGTAAGAGAAGCGATGGCATTCGCGTACGAAATCGCTTGTCGCTTTTCAAAATGCCCGTTGCCAATCCATAAGCATTTTCCTTGTCCACCTCTGCAAGCTTTCTAATCGCAGTTGTCTGGTCGCCATTGAAGAAACCACCATCCCCGACTGTTGCGTGCTCCCAAAGGCGATTGCGATCATCAGCATCCCGTGGATCCATCAATTCTTCAGGTTTATTGCCAGTGAAAAAGTTTAGATCCTCTGTGTCAATGATATTTTCTCGAACCAGATCATGAACCAGATCTTTCGTTTCTTCCTGTTTCGCCACGTAACGCAAGACATTCTGATCGAGTCGGTCGAAAGAATCTTTCGGAAGCAATTTTAGGTAACTGAACGGTGTTGCATCCTTGCATCGGTCGAGCACCTTCAAGACGGCACGTTTGAAATGGCCCGTTCGGTATTGCTCAACCAGCCGATCGAAGATGGGTGAGCTTTGATCGGATAGATCTTCCAACGCAAGCATGCAATACTCGGCAATCTCGCTGTCCAACTCACTTGCCAGCAAATGTTCTTGAATCGCTTCAACGAAATCAATTCGCCCGCTTCGTCCAATTGCCAGAATTGCATTCGCATACTTGGATTTGTCCTCCCCTCGAAGGATATCAACGGCGGGTTGGATTTCATTATCGGTCATTGCTGGATGACTAAATCTTAGGTGACCGACTTGGTCTGAAATCCTTCCTCCCAGAGAAAGAATAACTCGGATGAGTTCAGCGTTGAATGCGTTTGCAGCCAACGCTTCGACGGCTCTATTCTGAAGAAACCTCGGACTTCCAGTTTCTCCCATCCAGCGTTCGTCGCTGAGCGCAAGTGACTCAAGTAGCTTGGCGGTTTTTCTGTTGGAGCGAATGAGAGAAAGTTTACAAGCCATGCGTTTTGCTTGTTGGCTAGACGATTCAAGCATGCGATTTGCCAATTCAGCAATGCGCTCACCAGCAATCTTCATGAGAATCAATTTGACGGACTCAAATTCCCAATCGTGCCCCCTCCCTAGTTGCTCAATACGTGAGTCAGCAAAATTGAGCAGTTGTGTTTCAAGCTCCGTCCCTCGCATGGTTCTAAACGTTTCGAGTGCGACTTGGCCTTTGAGCTTCGCAACTAAATCAAGAGGAATATGCAATTCCCTTCGCCGTTCTTCTTTCGTCAGTTCCCGCTTCAGCACATCGTTAAGCCAATCAAGAGCCCATCGAACCGATACCGAATCCAAACGGTCGCCAATGCCTCGTGGAATGTTCGCAAACGAATCGGAGTCTTGACGACGTGCCACATGCAGTTGTTTGTTTACGAATTCCGGTGCAAGACCGGCAGCAAAACTCTGGGCAATCGAACCACCGCCGAACCATAGGCGATTCGAATCAAGTTTTTGAACAGCATTGATTGCCATTTCAGGATTCATGCAGGCCAGTGCAGCGCAAGAGTGCAACGCAACCCACTCTTCCTCGCAATCGCAATAGTCTACGAGAGTTGATAACTCGCCAGTATCCCGAAAGTTGTGAATCGCGTTAACAACGCATCGGCGGTCGCTCTCTGCGATTGCATTCATGATCCGCGATTTTTGTTTTTCCCAAACATGTCCAGCCTCCTCAGATTCAATCTCAGCCAGTGCGTAAACCAACTGAGGCAGGTATTCATTCGATTCTGTTGAAAGCTTCGCATCCAGCCAGTTTATGTCGAGTTTACAGATCTCTTCCAAAGCTCGTGAAATCAAGCGGTCTTTTTGAAAGTCTGCAGCCTTTTCGTTTTTGACCAGACTGTTTGCACGGCAAATCTCCCAGATCGTGTCAATGTCTGATGCCAAGGGGAATTTGGCGGAAAGCATCAGGCCAAGCCTGAGCTTTGTTTCTTCCTTGCTGCTGAGTAATTTCAAAACAAAGTCGCGTAGTTCATCGTTGTGAACGTCAACTATCTTGGCGACCGCAGAGAAAACGCGATCAGCGAGTCCGTTTTCGACGTCCGACTCAATATTCTTGATCCTTTCGAACAAGACGGGGACTATTGATGCGCCGAGGTACGGTACGCTTGTTTCGTACAACCTTTTGTCCTGGTGCCCAAACCCATTGTAGCGTTCAAGTGCAGCGAGAATTTTCCAGAGACCCTGCTCGTCAGTCTTCCGGCGCGTTGATTTACGAAGCAGCCAAAGCAAATCGAATGGCGTGTACCCAAAACGTATCTTTCGCGTACTCCTCGAATCATAGTCGCATCGTTGTACAAACTGACACAACTCTTCAATGTCAATTGTGCACCTTTCAAATCGCAGCGCAAGCGATTTTGCCATCGCGAATGAGAGCAGCCTCGTGTGCCAGAATCCAAAATGGCCTTCATTGAAGTTTCTCAACCAACCGAGTTTTTTCAGACGTTCCAGAACAGAAGCCTCGATTCCCCGTCTCAGTTGAACTTCCGCAGGAATAGGATGAGCGTCATCCTCAAAAACTGTGCTTGCTAGATCACGGAGAACCGCCATGTCGATGGGGTCAGAGATCTGCGCCCAAAACAGCTCCATAAGTTCAAATTCGTTTTCTGGGCGATAGTTCGCATCACTTTCATGCCCAATATCGCAAAACAGTTTGGCAAGGATCGGACGTCTGATAAATTCGCGAATTGGATCAGACAGCATTGCCCAATCCTTATCGCGTTTGGACATGTAGTCTTTGAGTTCCGGCAATGAGAACTCGACTACGTCAACGCGGTTGATGGCTTCCGAAACTCTAATTTGGTCTGCAACTTCGTTTGACGTCGCCATCACAATCGCAATTCCCCAGTCCTGCCAATCAAGCCGAACAAGTTGCCGAGCTTCGGCTAAAGAAACGTCATCGACACAAACAACTGCCCAATTTCCCTGCGGGTGGCTCAATCCCAACACGCGGTTTCGACGTCGAACAATTCGATCCAATGTTAGAGGGCGATCGCGATCGAGCCCTTGTTTCCAAAGTTCATTGGCAGCCTCTGTCGCAATTGCGTCATTCCCTCGATGAGCAGAAACCCACGCCACAGATTTTCCGTTTCGAGCTTGGCTATGTGCGATTCCGGCCAAGCTCCAAGTTTTTCCGTTACCGCTGTCGCTTGACAAGATTGTAATTGGCTTTGAGATTCTCTTTGCGGCTCGAACGTCCAGTTCTTTCTCGTAGAGATCTTGCTCAGTGCGCCTTGCCAGCCGAGATGACAGCCTCTTAACGACCGACTTCTCGTTCCGAAACGTCGACAAAGGCAGATTTGCTTTCTGCAATAGCTGGGCAGCAGTGACAGATTGATCTCCGCTTGCCGCCAATTCGAGAACGATGCCACACAATTCCCGGCGCTTACCGTCTACTTCTTCATCAATGTCCACATGAGCTATCAAGAAGTTGTTGATGCTCGTTGTGAGCGACTCCAGCCTCAATGGATCGGGCATTGAAAAACGCGAAAGCATAAACAACACTTTGCGACGAGTCGTTTCGTGGGCTTCGTTTTTGAACGCACCCACACTCGAAACGCACTTGCAAATTTGTTCGATAAGTTCGTCGTCAGACAGGTTGCGATTGCCAATCTTGTGACGTCGTTCCGATACGCCAATTGGGCCCGTCGACTCAACAGTCTGAAAAAATTCGAGAGTATCTTTCCAGTTGCCGATCCTTCCTTCAGTTGTGAATAGAAATTCGACCTCTTCCTCGCACGATTCACATACCCCACGATATAGATCAGGTAGAACGTTTTCGACGACAGACCTCAGTGACCAAGTCCCACCACTCGATTTCGCCTTTATCTGCTCGACACGTTTTTTCTTCTTTGACCTAAGTTGTAAATCACCACCGTCAACAGGTTCGACTACAAGAAGTACCGTTTCTAATTCGTCTCTCTTTACGTCACAGTTTTTCAGGTGAATTTCCGTCGCTTCACCAAGCGTTTTGAGAATTTGGTAGAGAATGCCATTGATGTTTGCCGACCCACCAGATTTGACCATCGGATTGCTTGCCTTCCAATTCTTAAGCAAATGAGATTGGTTCAATACTTGACCTTCTCGCAGGCTCGGAACGAGTGGCTCGATCTCATACAAGCCAAATTGCCTATGTGCTGGCCTAAAGAATACCATCCTTGCAAGTCAATCGCCGCTCGTATACCCACGATAACAATTGCCTGTTTCACCACAGAGGTAAGGAAAGCCGGATGCGGAACTAGAATCGTTGATTCGCGCCAATGTGGGCGCGTCATCAAAGAAATGAGCCCAGTTCTTTTTGGACATCATGTTGAATTTGCCCCGCGGAAGCACTGCTCCGGTCACATCGACCGCCTGTCTTTGGGACACAAAAGCCAACATGTTTATTGCTGGGCTTTAATCGTCTATAGCTCGTCCGAAAAGGCACAAATATTTTCGTAGACTTTTGACTTTTAGAACAATGGCCGTTTGTGAGCAAGTTTTCGAGCGTTATAACAATCAATGGACATCCCCCAATTTTAAACAACCCCTTTGCGCTTCGATTGCTGAAGATAACACAATCTGTTAATGAAACCGGAGTCTGTATTATGTGTTTTATTTGTAGCCCAAGCCAACAGTCGCCAATCGATATCTTACCCGAGCATACATACGAGACTTCGTTTTCAAATAGAGGATTGCGGGTCGGATACAACAGTAATGTTAAAGCGTCAGTAAAGCCCAAAGAAGATCACTTCATGGTTGAGTACACTCAATCGGCCAGTCAAGACATTACGCTGAACAACCAAAAATTCCATTTGATGCAATTTCATTTCCACGAGTACAGCGAACACTGGATTGACTCTTATCAATATCCTATGGAAATGCACATCGTCAACAAAAGCAGCACTAGTAAGAACTTGGCTGTTCTCGGAATCATGATTGAGTCCGAGAACAAGAAGAGAAAAGCAACACATTCTGGTCTGATAACTGGTGACATGAGCAAAAAACTACCTTTCACCATAAACATGAAGCCCAAAGAATGGTTGCCGAAACAAATCAATCAGTACTTCAGATACGAAGGCTCACTTACAACGCCCGAATACGATGAAACTGTGAGTTGGCTGGTGTTCGCCAATCCAATTGTGTTACCCGCCCCCGAAATCCGTTTGTTGCGAAAGTATTTTGGATTAAGTGTTCGCTTCCCACAGCCAATGAATAGAAGATACGTGTTGTCCAACAACGCAAGCAAGTCTTAGCAAATGAGCTTCGCTGAACTCGCTTCGGTCCACATTGCCCGGGCTAACTATCCACCTTCCGTTGTCGAAGTATTCTATAACCAATGGTTCCGGGTCGTTGATTCGGGCCAAACGATTCGCGGGCTCGCAGCTGACATGAGCCGTAAGATGAATCGTACGATCCACCTTTGCCGCGGCAACTAAATAGTGGAGCGGAAAGGCCCGACGGATAAACGTTAAATCCACAACAGATCTCCCAAACATTGCCGAGTACGTCCAACAACCCATACTTGCAATCTAACGTCTTACTCGGATGCCATACGTCTGCGAGCTCGTACGCCTCAATCGACTCCGTGCGGCTCCGGCAACGGTCTTGTCCGATCCAGCAAATGTCCCGCCGTACTTCGTTGCCCCACCAGTAGTTTGTCTCCGCCCCCCAACTTGCATAGTGGTTCCATTCTTCTTCAGTCGGTAATCGGTACCACCAATCTTTGTCGTATGTCGACAGCCAATCGCAGATTTCGTCACCAGAGGCGGGTGAGAGGTAAATGGCCGGTTGATCATCGGCGGAGCTATATTCGTTACGGAATCTTCGATATCTCGGAAAGAACCCCTCAACAACGGCGTTTGTAATTGGAAAATCCGACATCCACAAGTCGTGCTCCTTAAAGCGGACGAAACGTTCCTCTTGCAAAAACTCGTCGATGGGTTTGTTGCGACAGTCTAGACCGCGATGATACACTTGCCTTGCGATCCATTCTTGGTCGGCCTTTTCTGTCGTTTGCAAGAACGATTTGTTAGTGAGTAACTCCCTCGTTGACGAAAGCAGGTGAATATCCCTACGATTCGGCGATAGTAGGCGGCCAAAGAAGTCCGTGACGTCCACGTTCATTAGCTCGGAAAACCGTTCTGCAACACGCCTTCCAGAACGAATCGCTTCGGCGGGCGTTGGGCCGCGAGTATGGCTTTCGATATCGTATGCGTATGCAACCCAATTCCATTCATCCAGCCACCTGGCGAGATTGACGACGTCTGTATCCAAGTTTAGGTGATCTTTGTCAACCGAGATCAGTGGAACATGCGTTTGACCGGCCGCAAGACATGCAACGGCCAAATCACGCCCGGATTCCACTCGATTGGCATGGCAGATACCAAATCGAATAATCCAACGCCACTGAGCTTCCAATTCACCTGATTCGTCACCAATGAAAACGCCATCAATCAGGTCGACAATCTCGGGGAATTCTAAAGTTGCAAGGTGGATACCAGCAAAGAATTCAAGAAACGACCGATGACGCCAAGTGAGACAGAACTCGGATACCTCGATGACACTTTCACAGGTGAGAATATTGATCTGTGCGATAGCCGCATGTAAATCATCTTCGTGTATTTCGCTTGGAGCGTTTTGCTGAAACTCTTCAATCCAAAGGTCGTATAGCTCACCATCGACGGACGTTTCGAAGTAGTTCTTGTGGCTAGTCTGCCAGAAAGCCATCGCCGCAATTCTTCTTATTGCATCCGATTTGCGCCTAAACACTTTTTTTGAACTTGGTTCGCGCTTGATGAGTGTCGCCAATCCCCGTTCCACTAGCCCACCATCACCGCATAAAAACCGCCAATAAAGGTCGTAGCGATTTTCAAGTCCGTCGACTTTACTCCACGGTTCAATATCCTCAGGAAGGCCGTCTAGGAATTCTTTTGCAAGCGATGCAATCAATGGAATTCTAAAAAGCTCAAGATTCTCCCGGTAGCCCGGCAACACGGTTGCGTTCTTTCCAAGGTAAACATCAACTTCACTCACGTCGAACGGACGCAGGTGAACCTCGTCCCAGTCGACTGTGCCAAATGCTTCATTTCTTGATGTCTTCGCTTCCGGTCGTGCGGTTAAAACAAAGTGACATTCAGGCATTTCTGTCACTACATCGTCAAGGTGTTTCCAGTGTGAGTCTGTTTGATCTAGGGCATCAAGCATGAAAACAATGTTACCCTTTGCGGACATCTGCTCCAGCCAGTCCGATCGCAGAATCTTATCCTCGATCCATGTGAACTCACGAAGCGCTACCTGCTTGAGGAAAGAATCGCGAGTTCCACCTTTCAAGTAACGTGACAGGTCCGTAAGGAGAACCGGGATCTTGTGTCCACTGGTATTGGCTAGGTCCATTGCACATTTTTGAAGCAACGTTGTCTTTCCAATGCCGCTGTCCGCAGTAATCAGGAGCGGTCGCATGCGAGCTTGCTGCCCGACATCTTGCTCTCCCCACAACGCATATTTAGTCTCTTCGTTTGTGAGACGGAACTCTCGGCTTTTTTCTGCTGTTTGGCGAATCAGGGTGGTTTGAATGTAGCTTCCGGTTGGTTCATCTAAGGTACCAAAGCAGTTTTCGCAAAAGAATTTCGTTCTCAATTTGATCTGAACCTGCTTCCAATGCTGACGCAAGCGATCAGACACTTCCTGTGCTACTTCACGACGGATTTCCAACTCGTCGTCCCTATTCACCTTAAACCAAGCCGTGATTAACCCATACTTCCGACCACCCAAAAGCAACTCATCGCCATTCATGAGCTCGATTGCAATCTTGAATGATTCCCGGTTGCGCCGTCTAAACTTCGACCACCATTGGTTTTCCTTGAAATCGAGTACCTTAGGTAGACAGAGAACCCATTTCTTCAGTCTGTACTTCGGTGAGTTCACCGCTTTTAGAAATGACTCGCGAATTTGGCGCTGTTGCGAGGGCCCCAATTTCTCAAGATGGAATTTGCACTGATAAACATCGATCTCGTCTCGGTCCAGATCTCCCACGTAGATGTCAATCCCTTCATCGCCGGGATTGGCACGCACGGCTTGGGCAGTCAGGTTGCTATTTGTTCGTCGGATTAGCGATTCGCAAGCTTTCTCGAAAGCGGCACGCGCGCCTTCCTCACCACCATTTCGCTCCTTGAAATCTCGCCAGTCAAACCCCATCTTCAATCACCTCTTGATATTAGTTTAATTGAAAACGCGAACCGGTTCTCTGTAGATCTAAAACTCATGGATTGCCAATGGTCTCCCAAGACAGCATCTTAGCACATCGACGATTTACCGATTTGTTTCATTGAGAAAACTTGCCTACAGGGGATGAGTTCGCAGAAAAATGCGCCATGGTGAAGTCGTAATCCGAGTCCCTCCAACGGCGCGTTGGGCAAGTCTTTGTGGAGACAACTTCGCCAAATGCCGAGCATGAGATTGCCGGTGTTGAAACTTTGATGGGGTGTCATTTATTTGCTCCGATGCACTTTAGTATCGTGGGCAATCTGCACGAGGGTGAAACTCCGAACGGACAATTGCATGTTGCTAAACTGCCTTGGTGACCGAGACCGGTGGACTTAGCGAACTGCCAAATCTGGCCACATCGACGTTTGCGTATTGTGTTCGTTTGCTCATCACGTTTGAAGTTTGGGTTCTGCGCCAGGTTCTTGCTGCACTCTACGGCGCGCTTACTAGTCCAAATGCGATCGTGAGTCACCAATCGGCTTAAGGAAACGCCCAGAGCGATCGACCTTCCATTTCAACTCTCGAGTGTTTGAAACTCAACTGCTTATCCAATTCGGGGCAGGTGCAAGAAATCTTCATTAGTGGGGGGATTAGTGGGGGGACTTAAGAATGCCCATTGCGCACGAAAAAACCGAGCCGTGTTATCGACTCGGTTTTCGCTTACTCAAAAAGCACACCCGATAGGATTCGAACCTATAACCCTCGGTTCCGAAGACCGATGCGCTATCCAGTTGCGCCACGGGTGCGTTTAAAAGAACTGAGTGATCTTGCTTCTCAACACGACCCTCGCTCCTGTTTACATGAAGATAGAGATTTTCTCAGCGATTTCAACGCTAGTTCGACAAAATTATCGAGCGAATGGCCACAAAGTCGAATTTTGATTTCAACTGGCCCTGAATTTCCGCCAAGATCGCTGCTTGGATTCAACGACGCCCGCAAGGCAAAAACATCTGGGATTTTCACAAAACGAATCGGAATGTCTTGCCTTGTTGGCATTATTGGACCAAATGTCCCGCTGATACAGACAAAATCCCCGTGTATTTGAAGCCACTTTTTGAGCATCGCGGGCTCGTTGTGATACAATGAAAGATTAATAATCCGTTTTCATCAAAGGATCTACGACACGTTTCAAAGTCGTTTTTCAAGGCAAGAATTGTATGGCAACAATTACTTTGAGAGTCTTAGATGGTGCCGACCGTGGTAAAGTCTATGATGACATTGCCGTTCCCGTCACGATTGGTCGTGAAGAAGGGAACACAATTCAACTCAATGACGAACGGATCAGCCGTTTTCACTTAAAAATTCAAAAAGACCATGATGACTTGGTGCTCACCGATCTTGAAAGCACCAATGGGTCCAAAGTCAATAACGAAGAAGTCCAGCTACGCATTCTGCGGCATGGCGATCTGATTACCCTGGGCCGTAGCACGTTGATCTTTGGTAGTCGCGTTGAGATTAATGAACGACTTGAGCGGTTGAGCTCCGCTGGAAAGTCTTCTTCTTCAATAGACAATAGCGAAATGGGTTCCAAACCTTCTCACGACAATCTCGCCGTGCAAGAGGATTGGCAAGAAGATCCGAATTATCAGTTGGCCCTCTTGGACCTCGATCCGCCGAAAGTTCCCGAACGACTTTCGCCCGGCCAGGCAGCACAGTTGGCCGAAGTTGTTGAGTTCCTCCACATGCACTTGCGTGGTATCGTTTCGGATGTCGAAATCAATAAGCGAAAAAAACGAGTCTCGTTGACGCTTGAACAATGGCAAAAAGTTCTTGACGCGCAAGCTCGTCTGGCGGAGTACCTTCGGAAAATTGGTAACCCTTAACTGCCTTAATTGGTAGCCCTTTAAGCGGTACCTTTTCGTTGGCAGTCTCTCCGTACCCTTTTTTTGAGTCGGCGATCTTTCGCTGACTTTGAGCGGTGGCTCTTTTTAAGCACTTAGCTCGCCTTAGCCTTTCGCTGATTTGTTAACGTAATCGCAAAGCTTGCACTCTGGCACAGAGACTTGGAAAAAAAGCGGAACTGAGTCGCGGATTCCGGGTCTAATCTTTCACAACATTTGTTGCTGGTCGTTCTCGATAGCGATGGTAATTGGTATGCCATTGGGCCAAAATGTTCTTGCAGTCAAGAATTTTTCCGGAGTTAAGACGATGCGTACCGCGTTCCTGTTTTGCTTTCTCATTGCCAGTGCCATTTGTGGCTCGGATTGTGTTTCGGCTGCGCTGATCCAGTCTGGCCAATCCCAATCTGAAACGCCTAAAGCGAATATTGCTGGTCTTCAAGCAGCGATCAAAAGCAACAACGTCGGGCAGATCAAAAGCATCATTGCCGCGAATCCTAAATTGCTGTCCGCGTCGATTTCGCAGGCAAAATTATCGCCGCTGCATTTCGCGATCCAATCGAAACAACTCGAAGCCGCAAAACAGTTGCTTGCGTTGGGAGCTTCAACGACCGCCATCGATTCTCGAAAGCAGTCGCCGCTTCATGCCGCGATTTCGCAAGGCAATCGCGAGATGGCCAAGCTCTTGATTGAGAATTCTTCGGACGTAAATTTAACTGACCAAAACGGGACCACGCCTTTGATGCGATTGGTGATGCAACGGCGTAGCACGGCAGACCTGTTTGACGTTTTGGTTTCCAAAGGCGCCGATCTCAATCTGAAAAATCGCAGCAAGCAAACGGCGCTTCATTTGTCTTGTTACTATCGCCGACAAGATCTTGGAGCGTTGTTGATCAAAGCTGGTGCTGAGATCGACGCCGTTGATAACAACCAAAATACTCCGCTGCTGGCGGCGAGCATGAGCTCTCCAGTAATTACGAAATTGTTGCTTGATAAAGGAGCGGATGCCAACGCGGTAAACCGGCAAGGACAAACGGCACTCCATTTGGCTAGTCAGTCGCGGCAATTGGAAACGGTGAAGACGTTGCTGGACCAATTCAGCGACGTCGACCTGGTTGACAAGCAAAACAACACGCCGCTTGCAAATGCCGTCCGGTCGGGCAGTCAAGAGATTGCAAAATTATTGATGGAGCGTGGTGCCGATCCGAATCGATATAACCAAGCCGATCAGAATGGGCGTAACGTTCCGTTGCTCTGTTATGCATCCTCTGTTGCCCAAGCTCCATTAATGAAAACGCTTTTGGAGGGCGGTGCCAGGATCGACGTCAAAAATGCCCAAGGCGACGGGCCGCTTCATTTGGTTTGTCAGGCCGGTGGAAATATCTTTACCGGTAGGCGGCAAGGGAATTCGCAAGATGCCGGGAAACGATTTGTCGAAGCAATTGAATTGTTGTTGGCTCAAAAAGCCAATCCGAATCAGAAAAATAACGCGGGTGAAACTCCAATTCAAGTCGCCGCAAAGCGTGATTTCTTTGACGCAGTTGAAGCGTTGGTGGATAAGGCGGATGAGTTGAATTTTGATTTGGGGACAGGTTCGTTGTTGCATTGGACGGCGAAGAATGGTCTGGCTAAAACAGCGGCCCATTTGTTGAGTGATGAAAAAATTCAGATTAACGAACTTGATCCCAACGGGCGAACTGCGATTCAGATTGCGGTTGAAAACGGGCAAGCCAAAATGGTTGAGCTGTTGATCGAGAACAATGCGAAAGTCGATCTTGTGATGTCCGATGGGATGACCGCGTTGTTGACGGCGGCGGGCTCAGGCAATGCGGCAGTTGTGAGAACGCTTGTCAAAGCTGGAGCCGATCTTTCGCGACTCGATGAAAGCGGCCAATCGTGTTTGCATCTGGCGGCTTGGGATGGATCAGGCGAAGTTGTTAAAGCGTTGTTGGAAGAGATGATGAAGTCGAAGGATGGCACCAAGGCCGTTAATGCGAAAACGCAATCCGGTTACACAGCGCTGCACGCGGCTGCGTGGAATGGCCATGCCGACGCCGTGAATTTTTTGTTGCAATCCAAAGCGGATCCCAATGTGACGGATTCCGATGGCTGGACTCCCCTCCACAAAGCGGCTTACCGAGGCCATGTCGACGCGGTGAAGTTATTGCTTAGCCGTGGTGCCGATCGCGCACTTAAAAATGGTGTCGGGATGACGGCAATGGATATGGCAGAAGGTAATAAGAAAACGGAAGTCGTTGGTTTGCTTAAGTAAATCAATAATCTTGTTGCCGGTTGCCCGCCGGTTTGAGCCAACATCGCAATGAAAAAACAGGATCGTTCAACGCCGATCCGGCAGACGATCGCGTTTTTGTATCTAGAGTTACGCGCCGGCGCATGGCGGCTGGGCGTTAAACTTATTTGCCCGATTGATTCCTGCGTCGCGTCGCGAGCATGATTGGCTACAATAGCCTCTTCCAAAATATGCTCCATCCAAGGAATTTGAAATTGGCCAAGAATCTCAATCGCATCATGCGCAGCCTCATCGTCGTTCTAATAATTACTTCGTCGTTTCGTCTTGCCATCGCGCAGGACGCGCCAAGTGATGCTCAACAAAAAATCGCAAACGAGTCAATCCTTGAATTGGGTTTGCGGGCGGACGTGAAATTCTTGGCGGACGATCTTTTAGAAGGCCGCGGTCCGGGCACGCGAGGTGATTTGTTAGGACAGCGATATATCTCAACTCAGTTTCAATTGTTGGGACTTGAGCCTGCAGCCAATGGATCGTACTTCCAAAAAGTTCCCTTAGTCGGTGTCACAACCAGTCCGCCGAAAATGGTGCAGTTTAAAAAAGGTGACCAATCGCTTGAGCTGAAAAACTCGGACGACTACATCGTGACCAGTGGCCTGCCGCTCGAGGAATCGAAATTCACTGACGCCGAAGTCGTATTCGTCGGCTATGGCATGCAGGCTCCCGAATACGGTTGGGACGATTTCAAAGACGTCGATGTGAAAGGGAAAGTTCTGTTGGTGATGAACAACGACCCGGAAACGGATCCCAATATTTTCGCCGGACGTACACGGTTGTATTACGGTCGCTGGGATTACAAATACGCCAAAGCCGCTGAGATGGGGGCGGTCGGAGCGTTGATCATTCACACTGATGGATCGGCCGGCTATCCGTATCAAGTCGTGCAAACTTCCTGGACTGGCGAGCAAATGGCACTTGGCGGAGTCCAAAAAGGTCGTTTGAAAATGGAAGGCTGGTTGACGGAAGACGCTTCAAAGAAACTTGCGAAATTTGCCGGGCATGATTTGGATGCTTTGCGGGCTTCGGCGGAAAGCAAAGATTTTCGCCCCGTTTCGCTGGGCACTACTTTGTCGGCTTCGATGAAGTGCCGAGTGCGCGAGCGCGAGACTGGTAACGTGCTGGGATTGTTGAAGGGAAGTGATCCTGAGTTAAGCAAAGAGTGGCTCGTTTACACGGCTCATCATGACCACATCGGAATGAGAGAAGCCCGTGACGACTCGGATAATATTTACAACGGTGCGGTGGACAATGCTACGGGCGTTGGAGCCATGCTGCAGATCGCCCGTGCGATGGCTGCATTACCGGAGTCAGAGCGTCCCAAGCGTTCGATTTTGTTTGCGTCGGTGGGAGCGGAGGAGCAAGGGTTGCTGGGTTCGAAATTTCTGGCGGAAAATCCACCCGTTCCAGCCGGCAATTTGGCAGCCGTTATCAATATCGATGGCATCAATATTCTTGGGCCAACGCGAGACATTTCAATTATTGGAAACGGAAAGTCAGACTTGGATAAAATTGTCAACCGAATTGCGAAATGGCAAAATCGAATCGTGACGCCCGATCAGTTTCCGAGCAAGGGTTCTTACTATCGTTCCGACCAATTCAGCCTCGCCAAAGTCGGCGTGCCGGGCGTTTATCTGGGAGTAGGATCGTCGGTGATTGGAAAACCGGATGGCTGGGGCAAACAGCAAATGCGCGAGTGGGTTGCAAACATCTATCACCAAACCAGCGATGAATATTCAGAAGACTGGGATCTTCGCGGCGCGATCGAGGATACAAAATTGCTTTTCTACGTCGGGCTTCAGGTTGCGAATCAAGCTCAAATGCCAGCGTGGGTTAAAGGCGATGAGTTTGAAGCGGCGCGTTTGGAGGCGCTTAAAGGTAAGAAGTAGGTAGTATGTAGGTCAGGCTGTGCCTGACGTTACACTGTTTTGTAGGATGGACATTCTTGTCCGTCTTATTGGAAACCCGACGCGTAAGCGAGGAACTGTCTGCTTCCCAATCCTCGCTTACGACGCGTCGGGTTCCCATCAACGCTTTCGCGTTTGGAGTCACAGGCTGTCCCTGATTGCGAGCATCTCACTAGCAACTGCGCTTGCTATTTGGCGATCTCATCCACATCCCAAAGTTCGACACAGCAATTGGAAAGTGCGAAAGCGATTCTTTTACTGTCGTAACTGGTTGAAATGGCGACGCGGTCTGCCGTTTTTGTTTTGTGCTCAAAAATTGCTTGCCATGTGCCAGTCTCAAAAATCCGTACCGGTGAGCCAGCTTTCTTGGATGTAACGACTAATTCGTCTGACTCAAATGCATACGAAATTAGCGGTTTGGGAACGTCAATTTGCTTGAGCTTTTTGCCTGTTTTCGTTTCCAAGATGGTGATTCCACTTGGTTTAGTTATTGCGATCCATTCGCCCGATTTTGCGAATAACATTTGATTGACGTCGCGAGCATCCGTCTCAATCAATGTCTCTGCGGAGTCGACTTCAATAATTTTTACCTTTCCGTCTTCGGCAATAGCGAAAATCTCTCCTTTGTCTGTGATGGCCGTTGGGTTGTTTCGCATTGATGTAGCCGGTCGTTTGAAAAGTTGATCACGTGTCCGTTTTCGGTCAGCTAAATTGAATGACTGAATTCTGATTCCTGCTAGTCCGTCATTCACGACACAATGAACTTGTTCTTTGGGTTCGTTGACCGATATGCTGCCTGGGAAAACGTAGTAGAAATCACTTGTCGGTTGATCGGACGCCCCAAAAAGGTAAGCAGTCAGTGGAAGGGCGACTTGGCGACGCATTGAATAACTCGCAAGGGTCTGAATCCTTTTTCTATCGAATCGTTGTTTGACCAATGAAAGGGTTTGGCCCTTTTGATCCATCGCGAAAAATCCATCCTTCGTTGTCGTTGGGTAGATTTGACTGTGATGGCCTAAGTTTTCCGGTGCGCCAGTTGTCCAATCTCGGCTGACAACTTGTGTCATGCTGTTCGTGCTCACGATGCGCGAACCATCAAACGGCAAAGCGACAGAATGGACGGGCTGGTTCAAAGCATATTTTGGTTTTTGCTGAACCTCACTGGCGTCCAATTTAAATTTATGAAAGCCAGCTGACATATTGAATGCAACGTAAATTGCTTCGTTCGATTTTTCCCATCGCACTCCTATTGGTCGATTAGGCAAATTTTCGAATTGGTACTTTAGAGATAAGTCCTTGGTGTCAACAATTGAGAGCCATAAAGCGGAATCGTTGAGATGCGTGACTGCCAAGAGTGATTCGTCAGGCGAAAGCGATAGCTCAAGCGAGTGGGTGGCTTCAACAATCGAGTCGATTGACTGAGTTTTTCCATCTGCAAGATTGATTGCTTTGACCTCATTTTTCACGCTGGCAAATAGCCGGTTGGATTCACGAGCGTAAGCGGAAAAGTAGAAATCCGAAACCGAGCTAAACGGGGCTTTCAAAATGGAGACTTTGCCAGAATCTAAATCGAACGACTTTGAGTTTCCGCCAAGGGCGTGAATCTTGTCGTCATGAAAAACAAGCCGCGATGGTCTCGCAGGATCAAGTCCCATTGAGAACTCTTGAATCACATCTTCATTTTCAAGGTCCAATAGGCGTAGCTTGGAAGCGTTGGCAACCGCAATCGCTTCGTCGTCTGGAGCAAACTCAACTGACATGATTCGATTGGAAACTTGCGGCTTGGTTTCTTCATCCGTTTCAGTAAAAGCGAGGTCGTTTTTCAGGTCGAGATTTCTGTCAAAAATCAAAACTCGCCCTGCTTGATTAGGATCAGTGTTTTGATAGGACCAAGTGCTTATTGCAAAAAGTTCTTTGTCGGAAGTCCACTCCATTGTGGTGCAAGCAGTAATTGCTTCATCGAATTGATGTGATTTGGCGATCTTCTTTTTCTCGATGTCCCAAAGTTTTACGCCATCGGCGCAAATAGCGATCAGTTGGTTCTCTGACACGACGGAAAACTTCAGGATTTGCCCGAGGGTTGCGCTGGGGCTGGGTTTGCCAAGCAGTCTCACACCCGGTTCAATTTCGCTGAATATGTCGTCGTCATCTGCATCCGATGGTTGACCATTGTTGGTCTGTTGGGCAAGCGCCGTTTGGGTTAAAGGCGATCCGAACAATCCTATTAACGCGAGGTTACAAGTGATCACTAATGATCGGAGAATTTTGAAAGCGATTCTCGATTGTTGGTTAGCCATCTTAATCCCTCAGGGTAATGCTGTTGGCGGAGACGTAATCCTTTGATGTATTGTCTATGAGGATTCGGTGCCGCGTCAAACAAAAAGTTCAGGGATTGAAGGATAAATGGAAACCCGACGCGTTAGCGAGGGAGCGGAAACGTGGTGCTTCCTCGCTTACGCAGCGGGTTCCCATTGCAAACGCATTCGCGTTTAGAAAGTAGGAATGGGGCAGTCAGACTTTTGTAGGATGGACATTCTTGTCCGTCTTTTTTCGATTCGCGACTGTCGGACAGGAATGTCCAACTTACGTAAGCAGACAGTTCCTCGCTTACACGTCGGGTTCCCATTTCACGCTTCGCGTTTGGAGAAAGGACGAGGCGGTCGCAGTTGCGCGAAGGAGGCAGGCGACGGTGCTCGCATTGATTGGGAAACACGGTCGCCTTCTGGCTCGTCGTTAAACTTTGTTGTTGCGGATTGCCCTTTGTGGTTACCAAATGGCCAATCGAGTCTCCGCTGTCAACTAAAAGATCCCAAGCTGATCCCGTGCGTCGTCGGTCATCATGTCTTGAGTCCAAGGTGGATCCATGACGACTTTGACTTCGACGTCGACGACTTGCTCCATTTCGCTGGAGTACTTTTTCGTTTCTGAAACAAGCTGCGGTCCGGCTGGGCACATCGGGCTGGTCATCGTCATTTCAATGTTGACGTTGTACTTGTCTTCTTCGCCTTCGATTGGAATGACGTCGACGACGTAGATCAATCCAAGGTCGACAATGTTCACGAACAATTCGGGGTCAATGACTTGCTTGAGAGCTTCCCGAACGTGGTCTTCATGAAGTGCCATTTTATTTCCTGCGTCTTTTGATTGTGTGTTTAGAAACGTTGTCTAGTTGGACGGTTTGAGTTTCAGCGAAACCTAATCGTCTTCGTTAATTTTAACCAGAATATCGTCGCCGTCGACTTTAACTTCGTGGGCAAGTGTATCTTGGGTCGCCGGCATGCACATGGCTTTTCCAGTGCGAAGATCAAATTTAGCCCCGTGACGTGGACACTCGATTTCGCAACCCGCGTGTGGGCCATCGCTTAATGTTCCGCCATCGTGTGTGCAGACATCGTCGATGCAATGATACTCGTCTCCGATACGCGAAAGAATCACAAGTCGATCGTCGGCTTCGACCAAGAGGATTGCTCCGTCAGCCAAATCGGCCTTGTTGGCCACTTTAATAAAATCAGTCATGGATATCCGAATCGAGAAGTGAATGTGACTGGAATTGAAGATCAATTCCAGCCACCACAGTATCTTAGTTTGCTCTGGTCAACCAGCCCGTGCGGCGGTTGCGAGTACGAAGTGCAGTCTCAGCTGCTTGAGTGTGCGTTGGGTAACGGGCAAACGCATTGAGTTGGTGCAGCTGAATTGCCGAAGTTGAGTTTACGGTTCAGCAAGTTTGGCCAGGGTTAGATGACGTACCCGATTTCTGGCATGAGCTTGCTCGCACATTTGTGTTTAACGTTCAATGCGATGCCGCCAGCAATGTGGCATGCCGTTTCGATGCCGATACGACGGGCGACCTCGGCGGCTTTTCCGCTTCGTGTTCCGCTTCGGCAAAGAAAGATTACTTCGCGAGGCGTTTGGCGATGAGCTTTGAGCAATGTTGGGAGATATCCGCTTAGGCGTGTCAGTGGGATGTTCTCGGGAGGCGAATCGAATCCAAGTTCACTCCAGTCTTGGGCAAACGAAAACTCGTGCGGCTCGCGGACGTCGATGATCAGTGAGTTTTTGTGTTCGGCGAAAAAGTCCTTGAGTTGATCCTTCTGAAGCTCAATTGAAGCATCAGTGCCACTGCAAGTTTTGATCAGTCCACAGACCAACTCGGAGTTGGTTGCGTCAGCAATTCCTGAGTCGATAGTCGGTTTTTGCTCGGCGAATTCGGCTGCCGAAACTTTGCCAGCCAAGATCGAATCCAGAAACTCATTTCCGTGCTGTTCCGAACTCATCGTCGTGGAAAACTCGTTGTTGTAATCGTGCGTTGGGCAAATCAACGTTTCAGACGCGATGATTTTTGGCAAGCGATGAAGTGACTCAAACATTTTTTCGATTGAGCTACAAGGGAAATCTGTCCGGCCAATTCCGCCCATCAAAATCGTGTCGCCTGTGAAAGCGAATTCGATATCTTCGATGGCCAGTTGATTCTCGCCAGATAATTTGCCAACCAAAAATGCTCGGCCGATCAATGTGTGACCCGGAAGTTCGGTCTGGGCGATAACGCAGTCATCGGAAATTCGCATGAATGGTGCGGTCGATCCGTCTGCCAATGTCGCGACCCCGTCAGGTTGTTCTGGCCAGCCAAGTTCGTCACTCGTATGGGCTGAGTCTGCTGCCTGTTGAGAAATGATCTTCAAAAGCATTTTGCGACAGGAGTCATGATCGACGTGTGCGTGCGTATCAAGTATCGCAACAACGTTGCTTTCTTGGCAGCGAACCAGCGTTTCGACTCGGTCTGACAATTCTTCGAAAGGGTCGATGATGATGCAGCGTTTGCTTTTCGCATCCATCAACATCCAAGTGCACATTGATCCGTTTTTCAATTGAATCAATCCGTCAAGCTCCTGGCCAGCAATGCTGTTGGCTTTGCTTGAAACGACTAAGCATGATTCGCAAAGTGCCTGTCCGGCTTGTTCGATACGTTCACACGCCGATTCAATTTCAGTCTCGGTCGTCAGTGGGCCAAACGACAACCGAATCGCGCCGCTGGATTGCCACTCGGACAAACCCATCGCGTCGAGAACATAAGATCGCTTGACCGCTGAACCGCAGGCCGATCCGGAACTGACTCGAATGCTGGCCGCGTCAAAAAGATCCAATAGTTCTTTGCTTGGGAATCCTTTGACCGCAAAGTTGATTGTGGTGGATACTGAGTGATCGAACGGTGTATTGAAAACGATCGTTGGAAAGGCTGCCTTAAGCGTGTCAATCAATCGAGTCTGGTAGCCCTTGAGAATTTTGTCGCAAGCAAATGTATGAGTTTCGCTGGCGGCGAGTTTGTTCATCACGGCGGCAATCGCAGCAACGCCAGGCAAGTTTTCAGTGCCGCCACGAGCGCCTTGCTCTTGACCACCGCCGGCAAGCAACGGAACCATCGGCGCGTTTTCGCGAGCGTAGAGTAAACCGATGCCTTTGGGGGCATAGATTTTGTGACCGCTGACAGATGCGTAGTCAATCGTTGTTTTGGAAAGCTCCAGTTTGATTTTGCCTACCGCTTGAACCGCATCAACGAACCAGGCAACAGTTGGGTTGGCACTGCGGATTGTTTTTTCAACGGCAGCAAGATCCGTGATGACTCCTGTTTCGTTGTTGACCGCCATCGTGCAAATTAAATCTGCGCTGGGAGCATGAGTTTTGATAAACTCAAGATCAGGAGCGCCATTGGAGTCGACGGGAATTTTCACAACTTCATTGTCCACGCCCAAGAGGTCATTCCAGTGTTGGAGCGCTTGCGGAACGGCCTTGTGCTCGGTCGCCATGTAAAGCAGTTTGCGTTTCTCAGACGTTGCGTTTTGCCCGGCCGATTTTCGTTTTTCGCGAATGTCGCAGAGAGTCGAAAAGATGCCCATCTGAATCGCTTCGGTGGCACCGCTTGTGAAAATGATTTGGCCTGTTGGAGCACCGAGGACTTCGCGAACGAGGTCGCGTGCCGACTCAAGTATGAATCGAGCTCGGAGTCCTGAGATGTGTGAGCTGCTGGGGTTGCCAAATAGGTCTTCCATCGCGTCGTGAGCTTCTTGTGCTGCTGCTGGAAGGACCGCCGTCGTGGCGTTTGCGTCTAAATAGATTTCGTGAGTTGTGCGAACAATCATTAAATTATCTAAGAGTTGTGGTTGTTTTTCGTTGTGCGTCCGTTGCAAGTGCTCTTCAATTATAAGGTCGAAGCTCAGAACGGCGAGACTAAATCGCTGGGGAATGGCGGGATTAAGTGGCCCCATGGCGAATGTCAGATAGTGGAATTTAACTGTAAAGATATGCCGAAAATTCTGTTGACTCGGGCGGCTTTCTTGTTTACTTTGTAACGCAGAGTTATTGACGATAAAGCGTGTAACCTGAATTCGTCAAAGAAGCAAACTATAGAGGCGGCAGGGTGAAGTGGCAGAGCGTACGTTTTCTCTGTGATACACCGTGTCTCTGAGGTTGGTTTTGTAGTTCGTTTTGTCGTCGCCGTTTTTGTACCCTGACCCGTTACTTTCGGGCGGTATTCTTTTCTCCATTTGCCTAAAGCATTTAAACGAAAAGCAGCCGCATTTTGCCCTTTCACTCTGTAATGCAAAGCATATTCCATGACTTCCTTGCCAAAAACTAAAACGAAAGTCGGTTTCACTCGCTGGTTGTTTGAGTTGGATCGGATTCTCCGTGGCGAAGCGACTCGGCCGTCGAGTATTCAACAGGCGGATATCAACATTCCGGTGCTGGGTGTGTCGGTCGTCGTGATTTGTTTGGCGATGGTCTACGGTTTTTGCATGGGCATTTTTGCGTTGGTTCATGGTGCCGAAACGTCGCTTTATCAACGGGCGTTGATGCAGACGTTTGCGTCGATGTGCAAAGTGCCTTTGTTGTTCGTTCTAACGTTGGTCGTTACATTTCCCTCGCTTTATGTTTTCAACGCGTTGGTCGGTTCCAAGCTACGCATCTCTGCGGTCTTTCGATTACTTGTTGCGTCTCTTGCAGTGAACCTTGCGGTGTTGGCTTCGATGGGCCCGATTCTGGCTTTCTTTTCAGTGAGCACGCCAAGCTATCCCTTTATCGTTTTGCTGAATGTGTTTGTGTTTGCCATTGCCGGATTGTTGGGGCTTTCATTTCTTGTACAAACGCTCAACCGGTTGGCAATTGCAGAGCGTGGAAAGTTGTCTCCGACCGCACAAGCTCCATCGCGTTCCGAAAGTTACTTGATCACCGAGGCGGAGCTTATTGACGAAGGAAAGAGCGTCGCGGGTGCCGGTTCAACCTCTGTTGGCGATCCGAAAGCTGATCAAGCAAAACCTGGACAGCCGAAATCGCAGGCCACCTCTGCGAGTTTTGCACCCCAACCCACTCCACCAAAAGTCACGTCGCCCAACCAGTACCCCACGCGTCGTCCCGCCCAGACAAAGACGGGACCGCTGGATCAACTTCAGGGCGTTGTCTTTGGGCTGCATGTGAGAAAAGTGTTCGCTTGCTGGATGGTGGTTTTCGGTTTAGTGGGTGCTCAGATGGGCTGGGTGTTGAGACCGTTCATTGGTTCGCCCGAGACTCCGTTTCAGTGGTTCAGGGCGCGGGATTCGAATTTCTTTGAAGCGGTTTGTAATACGATTTGGAATCTGTTTGGCTAAAACGATTTCCTGATGTCCTCGCTTGAAGACTGTGCCCGCGATGATCCAAACGTTTGCTATATCCAAATTCGATTTTGAGTTTCTTTTTTGAACACAACGAAACAACAACTGGCTAGCCGTTGGGGGAAAGTGGTTCGAGGGTTCAATACCGTCGACCAAATTCTCCGACATGAAAACAATGCGGAGGAACGATTCATTCCGCTTTGGCGAGTGGTTGCGATTTTGCTGGTGTGTGGGCCGATTTATGGAATCGCGATGGGGTCGTATGCGTATGTTGTTGGCGCTCGAGCGTTTACCGCTCAGATTCCGCAGCTGATTTATTCAGGTGTAAAAGTCCCAATGCTGCTTGGGATGACGGTGGCGATTGCGATGCCAAGCTTTTTTGTGCTCAATTCGTTGATGGGGTTACGAGATGATTTTGGAGAAGCCCTTCGCGCGATCGTTTCTGCGCAGGCGGGGTTGGCAGTCATTCTGGTTTCACTCTTTCCTTTGACGCTGTTTGTTTATGCTTCGCTGGCCAATACTCCAGCAAATCATTCGACGGCCGTATTGTTCAACGCGGCGATGTTTGGCTTGGCCAGCGTTTCGGCACAGGTTCTTTTGCGCTACTATTACAAACCGCTGGTCAGCCGTGATTCGCGTCATCGGTGGATGATTCGAATTTGGATCTTTGTATACGCGTTCGTTGGGATTCAAGCGGCGTATACGCTCCGCCCATTCATCGGCGGCCCTGATGCGCCGCCCGAATTTCTGAGAAGCGATTCGTTTCAGAATGCTTACCTTGCGATTCTTCGGATGGTTGGGAGTGTGTTTGAGAGTTTTGTGTTTGGGTAATTGGTTGAGGCCGGAACCGTGTAGGTCATGCTGTGCATGACATTGCATTTCTTACGCGGCAAGCCGTACCTAATGATGTTCTCTCCGTTGAAAGCCCCCAAAGCATGTCATGATAGAAGGCGCTACTTCGTTTTGTTGGACTTTGATTTCTTCAAGTCATGCACAGCATGACCTACTCGGCGACCATGATGCAAAGAAGGGCGTCATGAGCATGCCACGAAAAAAGCTCACTGTTGGGTAACAGTGAGCTTGATATTATTGGTTAGCTTTTCAGTTTACGTTTACTCGTAGTCGCGAACTCGGCGTGAGATGGCGAGTGCCAGTGCTTCTCGAACGCTTTCGATGGTCACGCGGTCGAAAACTTGCTGGAAGAAACCGGTCACGATCGCGCGGATAGCTTCTTTGCGAGTAAAGCCACGGCACTGAGCGTAGAAAATCAACTCTTCGTCAACTCGACCGCTTGTTGAGCCGTGTGTACAACGGACGTCGTCGGCTTCGATTTCCAAACCCGGAATTGAATCGGCACGGGCTTTGTCGGAAAGCAGCAAATTGTCGTTGCGTTGGTAACCGTCTGTCTGCTGTGCGTCGATGTCGACTTTGATCATGCCTCGCCAGACAGTACGAGATTTGTCTTGCAAAGCGCCTTTGTAGAGAAAGTCGCTTGTGCAATCAGACTGCTCGTGGTGCTGAAGCGTATGGTAGCTGAGGTGTTGCTTGTCCTCAGTGAACATGACGCCGTTGACCTGGCAGTTGGCTCGCTTGCCACTGAGTGCGACGTGCTGGTTGACTTTCGCCAAGCGTGAACCAAGGGCACCCACAGTCCACTGAAGATTTGAGTCTTGCCCGATGACGGCTTTTTGATGGGCAAAGTGCCAAACCTTTTGACTCCAGTCTTGCAAGTTCACATAACGCAAGTTGGCTCGGTCGCCGATTGTGATTTCAATCGCACCACAATGAAGTCCCGTTTCAGTTTCACCGTTGGTTGACTCGGCAAGCACGGTTGCTTCGGCGCCTTCTTCAAGCACGATCAGGGTGTGCGTGAAATCAGAACCGCCATCGGTCATCGTCGTAAACGTGTGGATCGGTTTTTCGATCGTGACGTTACGCGGGACGAAAAGAAACGTTCCACTGGTCCAAGTTGCTTGATGCAGTGCGGCGAAGCGATCGGTGACGCCATCGACGACTTGGAAAAGATGTTTCTGGATTAGTTCGCCGTGCTCTTCGAGAAGCTCAGCGATATTTCCAAACACAACGCCTTTGGCCGCCAAAGCGGGATCGAGCGTTGAGGCTTGAGTCGGTACGCCATCGCAAGCAGCAGCTGAACCGACCAACTCAACACCAGCGTTGAGAACTGGAGTCGCAGTCGCAACGGAATCGCGTTTGCCTGGGATGTTGAATTTATCCAAGTGGAACATGCGAATATCGGTTCGCATCCACTCTTCGTCTTTGTTGCTTGGCCAAGGCAAAGAGTTAAAACGATCCCAAGCAGCCTTGCGGATGTTTGTTAGCCATTCCGGTTCGTTGCGTGAATCGAGAAACGATTGGAAGCCTTCGTCTGTGAAAGTCATCAATGAGTTTTGGGTTGCGGTTGTCATGAGTTCGAAATTGGTTGACTGTTTGTGTCTTGTTAAATCAATAGGTTTGCGAGAGCCGAAAAGATCAACGGTCTCGCAAACCGTTTTAAATTGGGGGTTGCTTAACCAACCGAGCCTTCCATTTGGAGTTGGATCAAGCGGTTCATTTCGACGGCGTATTCCATCGGAAGCTCTTTGATCAGCGGCTCGATGAAACCGTTGACGATCATCGTACTGGCTTCAGCTTCGGAAAGTCCGCGGCTCATCAGGTAGAACAATTGCTCTTCGCCGATTCGTGAAACACTTGCTTCATGACCCATCGAAACGTCTTTTTCGTTGATCTCGATGTACGGGTAAGTATCACTGCGAGATTCCGGATCGAGAATCAAGGCATCACAAACCACCGAGCACTTTGAATTGGCAGCACCTTTTTCGACGCGGGCCAGTCCTCGGTAACTACTTCGGCCACCGTTCTTCGAGATTGATTTCGAGATGATGGTTCCGGTTGTGTCAGGAGCACAGTGAACCAGTTTCGCACCGGCGTCTTGATGCTGGCCTTTGCTTGAGAAAGCGATGGAAAGAATCTCGCCACGGGCACCCGGCTCCATCATGTATACAGCTGGGTACTTCATTGTGAGTTTCGAGCCAAGGTTGCCATCAACCCATTCCATCACGGCGTCCTGATATGCGAACGCACGTTTGGTGACGAGGTTGTAAATGTTGTTGGCCCAGTTCTGGATCGTCGTGTAACGGCAACGCGCGTTTTTCTTTACGACGACTTCGACGACCGCCGAGTGAAGCGATTCGCTGGTGTACATCGGAGCCGTGCAGCCTTCGACGTAGTGAACCTGCGCGCCTTCGTCAACGATGATGAGCGTTCGTTCGAACTGGCCCATGTTCTCTTCGTTGATGCGGAAGTAAGCCTGTAGTGGAGCGTTGATTTTCACGCCAGGAGGAACGTAGATGAACGATCCGCCAGACCAAACGGCACTGTTAAGAGCGGCAAACTTGTTGTCACTTGATGGAATGATTTTCCCAAAGTGCTCACGAAGGAGTTCCGGATATTCACGGACGGCTGTGTCGGTGTCGGTGAAGATCACGCCTTGGTCGGCAAGCTCTTTTTGGATCGAGCCATAGATGACTTCCGATTCAAACTGGGCTTTAACGCCACTGACAAGACGCTTGCGTTCGGCTTCCGGAATGCCAAGTTTCTCAAACGTGTCTTTGATCTCTTCAGGAACGTCATCCCACGACTTACCTTGCTCATTGGTCGGCTTGAGGTAGTAAAAGATGTCCTGAAAATCGAGATCGATGTCGCCGCCCCATTCCGGCATCGGCTTGGAGTTGAAAATCTCCAAGGCTTCCAGGCGGAACTGACGCATCCAATCTGGTTCGTTTTTGATGTCCGAGATTTGATTGACGATATCAGCATCGAGACCTTTGCGGGCTTTAAATACCGCAGTGGTTTCGGTTTTGAAATTGTACTTGTTGATCTCTGTTTCTTTGAGTTCTTGGCTCTCTGTAAGGTCTGTAGCCATATCAAAATGCGGAATGCGGAATGCGGAATGAGGAATACTAAATTAGGATTCACATTTAGGCTTTCCGTTAGTCCGTCCTTTCTTTGGTTGTTATGCTTGAAACAGTGATTGTTCATCTGTTTCGAATGTTATTTTTGTATATGAGCTTCTATAAATTTTGCATTAGCCAGCAACTGGTTCAGCTTCCGCGTCGTCGTTCACCTTGGCGGCTTCCGGATACTGTTTGCGAATCCGGTCGTATCCTTTTTCGTGAAGTTCGATGGCGAGTTCCTTGCCGCCTGTCTCGACGATTTTTCCGCCAAGAATCACGTGCGTGAAGTTTGGAGGATTGTGCTCAAGCAATTTGTCGTGGTGAGTAATGATCAACAAACCCATTTTGTTGTGGCCAATTTCGTTGATGGACTGGCTGGCCAAACGAACGGCGTCGGCATCGAGACCAGAATCGGTTTCGTCCAGGATCGCGAATTTAGGTTGAAGCATCGCAAGCTGCAGGATTTCTGCACGCTTCATTTCGCCACCTGAGAAACCATCGTTGACGTAACGACGAGCGAACTCGCTGTCCATCTGAAGCTGTTCCATGTTGGCTTTGATTTCTTTGCGGAACTCACGCATTGGAATCAAGTCTTCGCCTTCTTTTCGCTCCGGGTTGCGAACGTTGGTCGTTGCGTGGCGGAGAAAGTCAGCCATTTTGACGCCCGGGATCGCAACAGGACGTTGGAAAGCCATGAAGATTCCTGCGCGGGCTCGCTCGTTGGGCTCAAGCTCAAGAATGTTCTCGCCGTTAAGCAGGATCTCGCCTTTGGTGGCTTCGTAGTTTGGGTGCCCCATGATCGCCAGGCCCAAAGTGCTTTTGCCAGAACCGTTGGGTCCCATCAAAGCGTGCGTTTCGCCTTCTGTGATTTTGAGGTTAACGCCGCGAAGGATTTCTTTGTCGCCAATGGAAACGTGAAGGTCGACGATCTCTAGTACATCACTCATTTGTTTACTTCTAAAAAATATGTTTGGTTTGTTTGGTTAATCAATTCAACTATTCAGCATCCGACGTGGCTACTGAAAGACTCTTTTCGCTACTCTCTGTTTGGTAAGAGCAGCACTCGTCGCCATCCCGCTGGCACTGACAGCGATCCACCGGTTGGCCGATGATTCGAGTCAAAAGTTCCTTTTCCATATTGCAAATGTCACGATTGTCTTTGGCCAAAGTTGGATAAGGACAACCGGCGACTTTGATGACCGGAAGGCCACCGTCTGTTGTTTCAAAACTGATCGGAATCTGTCGCTGGGCAAACAGCTCAACAATCGACTGCATGCGATCTTCGACCGTTTCACCTTTAGTTTCCGATTGGTACTTTTCTGCTAACCGTTCCACAGCACCTGAAATAACGCGATGGCGTGTTTCAGGGTCTGCGATGTTCTGGACTTCTTCCCAAAGCACAACCGCCAAATCACCAAGGTTATTCGCATTGCTGCGTCGACCTTTGTCAGTCAAAACGTATTGATGACTCGGCCGCCCCCGCCCTTCGGCAGTATGCGATCGCTCAATCAGTCCCAGTGCCATCAATCGGTTCAAGCGCTGGCGAACAGCCGTCGCCGTGACTCCCATCGCTCCAGTCAAATCGCAAACCGTCATCGATGGTGCTTTACGTAGCAAAGCAATCATCGCTTGGTCGTTTTGTGAAAGACTTGTCGGGCTCATATCGTGGCTCGAAACCGGGTCAATATGTGGGGTGAATAAATGTGACAGTTGGGAACTTTACAAAGCTCAAGTAGCAGTGCTTCGGCAAATGATACGCATTAAAAACAATATTCACAACCAGATATGTCAAAAATCAAGAAAATACGGAAATCATTGACATTTGACGTTTTCTAAAATACAAAACGTGTTCGCTTATGCGTGATATAAGGTGAAGCAATCGGACATCATTCACGCTCTCAAAATGCTCGTGATAGCTTTCTGCGAAATACACTCAGATCGCTGGACATTTTGAATATTTCAATACTCCAAACCGGACTGAATTAATGCTTACCAAGAGTCGGAACAAATTTCTTCTTGCTGCGGTTTTTCTCGCAGCATCTTGTTTACTGTCGAGTCTTGGGTGGGCTCAAGATGAAGCCAAAACAGACGGCGCGGACGCTCCCGTAGCAGCAGCCGATGATGCCCCGAGTTTCATGGACACAGTCCGGGAAAAGATCAAGCCAATTGATGGCTGGTTTGGCAAGTATTTGGTTACACCTCTCGAAACGGTTTTCTTCTTCGATTTCTTTACTGGTCCAAGATTTGAAGATGGCCAAGAGTTTACCGATGCCAATGACAACAAAAAGTACGACGAAGGCGAAGCCGTCAATGCCAACGCGGAAATTACTGTCAAAGACAAAGCAGGAAATCCTTACACGGTGACGACTGACGCCGATGGTAAATGGAAAGTAATGACATCAAAGGGTTGGTTGGGCGTTAGTCTGCCATTCGTTGTGATTTGGTTACTTGTTGGTGCGATCTACCTGACGCTGCGAATGGGGTTTATTAATATCCGTGGATTCTTCCATGCGATCGCGCTAACCAAAGGAGATTACGACAATCCAGAAGACGAGGGAGAGGTTAGCCACTTTCAGGCACTTTCATCTGCCCTATCTGCGACGGTTGGACTTGGAAACATTGCTGGTGTGGCAATCGCGATCGGAGCGGGCGGTCCGGGAGCGACATTCTGGATGGTGGTGATTGGTTTGCTTGGTATGACCAGTAAGTTTACCGAATGTACGCTTGGGCAAATGTATCGTCGTGTTGACCCTAAAACTGGACGAGTTTCAGGTGGTCCAATGCGTTACTTGAAAGACGGTTTGGCAGAGATGGGCATGAAGCCGCTCGGTTATGTTTTGTCGACCGTGTTTGCAGTTCTTTGTATCGGAGCTTCTCTCGGTGGAGGAAACTCATTCCAAGTCGGCCAATCGTTGGATGCGATTCGTGGTGACGCGAACCTTTCTTTTATTGACCAAAACCCTTGGGTCTATGGTTTGGTTCTGGCGGCTTTGGTTGGCGTCGTGATCATTGGCGGCATTAAATCGATTGGAAAAGTCGCCTCTCGAATTGTTCCGTTTATGTGTGCCGCGTACGTCTTAATGTGTTTTTACATCATTGGGACTAACTTCGATAAAGTTGCTCCTTCGTTTCAATTGATTTTTGACAATGCGTTCAATTGGCAAGCGGGATTCGGTGCAGTTCTAGGTGTGATGGTTGTCGGTATTCAACGAGCCGTGTTTTCTAACGAAGCGGGAGTTGGTAGTGCGGCGATTGCTCACTCGGCTGCGAAAACTGACGAGCCAGTCAGTGAAGGAATTGTGGCGTTGCTTGAGCCGTTTGTTGACACTGTTGTTATCTGCACAATGACTGCGATTGTGATCATTATCGCAGGTGGCGAGTGGACCGCGTCGACGGAAGCTAATGATATTATGAGTAAGAATTACGGCTCATGGTCAAATACAGATTATGGGCAGTACGTTTCGGGTGCGAAGAAATCTGGTGCGGCCCTAACCGTGTCTGCTGTGAGTGGCGACGTTGGTTTGTCATGGTTCCGCTACGTACTTTACACCGCGGTTATCTTGTTCGCCTATTCGACTCTAATTTCATGGTATTACTATGGCGAGCGTTGCTGGACAGCCTTGTTTGGTGAGTGGTCATCTTTCTTGTTTAAGATCCTGTTCCTCACGTTTACCGTGCTTGGGTCTATTGTCACGACGGGAAAGATCCTTGAGTTCAGCGATTTGTTGATTCTCTCGATGGCACTGCCAAATATTCTTGGGCTGTACTTGCTCAGTGGAAAAGTCAAAGGCGAATTGAATTCGTATACCAGTCGAAAGAAATCAGGCGAAATCAAAAAGAATAAGTAGATTTTTCTGTGATATCCAAGGTAACTTCAAGCGGCGATTTCTTTTTGAAATCGCCGCTTTTGTTTTGGCGTGCCGCAGGTCTATTTGCTTGGGGGCCAAGGCCCATCTTTGGTAACCGCTGAAAACGATTTGCCGTCAAAGCGAAAAAGACCCAACCATCCACCAGCCAGAATCTGTCCGTCTTTTTCTTCGAAGAAGCATTGAATCGCGGAGCTGGCGAGCCCTTCGGGTTTTTGAAAATTGGTAAACGTTTTTCCATCGAAACGGTACACGCCGAAATTCTCGGCGGGGAACCAGATGTTGCCCGCTCGATCCATGAACAAGCTCCAAGTCTCAGCGCCTTCGATCACGCCATCACGCGTGAAGTTTTCAAATGACTTTCCATCGTAACGGCCGACGCCTTGGTGGTGCGTGGCAAACCAGATGTTCCCTTGTTTGTCTTCGAGGATGTCATTGACCACGTTGTTACAAAGTCCATCTTTCTCAGTAAGGTGGGTTAGCGATTTACCATCGTGAATGAACGCACCTCCGTTGGTACCAAACCACATTCGCCCTTTACTGTCTTCGGTGATGCAGTGGACGATTTTTGAACTCGTCACACCGCGAGTGTCGTCTCGCACGGTCTCAGGAACGTCAAAGGGTGTAAATGATTTTCCGTCGTAAACGCTGACCCCTTCTAGTGTGCCGATCCAGATGGATCCTTTGTTGTCGATCGTAAGGCTCCAGACATCACTTCCAACCATGCCGTCTACGTCTGTGAAATTCGTAAATGATTCGCCGTCGTATTTGGTTAGCCCACGCTCGGTGCCAAACCAAACGTTGCCTTTTTTGTCCTCAACAATTCCTCTGACTGCGACTCCGCCAAATCCTTCGGCAAGCGAAAACTGTTTCAGCGAACTGCCGTCAAAGCACATGACTCCATCGCCATTGGTACCCAGCCACAAATTCCCTTTGCTGTCTTGAAAGATCCTCCGAACGAAATCGCTAATTCGATCAGGTGTGCGGTCAAGGAATTCAAGCCCTTGTTCATAGTTGGATGGTTCGTCTCTGGTTTGAGTTGATCCTGCAGCCGTTTCGCTGGCCGGTTTCTTCGTCATTGAGTTTGCTTGCTCCGTCGTTCTCGATTCGACAACGTTTTCAGGCTGGCTGCTTGAGTCGATGGGTTTTGTTGAGCTGTTGCAACCAGTAAGGGCGATACCCAGGCAGATCACAGAAACGATATTTCGAATGGGCACGGGGCGTCTTTCTTGAAGAGACAGATTTAAAAGGCTCAATGTAGCGCGTCGCACGGGTGTACTTTGTATCGTCTTTGTAACCACCCCGTTTCAAATTAGAAAACCTGCGTCATTGGGATCATCGTTGGCACTTGGATCTGGATCTGCTTGGATCGTCGCGGCCTCTACCGCGTGTGAAAGGCATGAATTGCACGCTTGCGATCGGCTCAAATTGGATGGCAGGTTTTGGAATTGAAAGGCTGATTTCTCTTTGAAAAATAACCCTATTTCGGCAAGGGGCCGGCTGCTTGCGCGATAATACCCGTCTTTTTAGGCTTTCAAGAAAAAATTTAGATTTTTCCCAATGTCTGGTTTCCGGCGACGAATAAGCACAATAACACTAACGACACGTAGTGGAGAAAACGGAAACATGGCATTCCACATACCTTTCAATCAACGAGCCTCGGCACAGCAACGCCCAGCACCTGTTTATATCGGTTTCGAAGTTCCACGGCCCCCGCGCAAGAAATTTAACTGGTGGGGATTCAATGGCATGTGGATGTCGGCGGCCAGTCTTTTAAGTGCTGGATTTCTTTCGCCCGTTCCACTGATCATCAGTCTGATTGGACTGCGGCGTCCGGGCAGGAAAATGGCTGCAACCGGAACTGTCATTTCACTGGCCGGAATCATTCTGGCATCGGGCTTGGTGATGAGCGCAGTCGCACATAAAAACAATCTCCAGCAAGCCCGACACAATCGTGTCGTTCACAAACAGGTCCTGCAAACCAAGACATTGCTTACCGCTGCCGGTGCGGAGATTCTGGAATACCGTGAAGACAATCAAGGCAGCCTGCCAGATTCAGTCGAAGGCAATATCTCGGTCATCAAGCACATTGATCCTTGGGAAAATTCATTGCGGTTCGATCTCGAATCAGACCAAGCCATCATCCGAAGTGCCGGACCTGACAAGAAATTTGACACAAGAGACGATGTGACCACGACAATCAAAGGCGACACGGGTCGTTATATTTCGGTCGCAGAAAAAGCACCAGTGTTGGAGTCAGAGTAAGTAATATTGCTTTGATGAAGATCGAAAAGAGCCGTCGCATTTGCGTCGGTTCTTTTTTTGCGCGCATGCGCAACGATCGCACGCGTAGGTAAGGCCATGCCTGACAGGCACGATCGTGATGGTAATTTTCCGGCTGGCGAGCCTTCATTGCTCTGTATGCCAGCTTGTGATTCCAATCGTACAATATTTGACGATTGCAACGACGCGTAAGTGTTGCACTCCGTGTATTCGTACTCCTCGTTCCGCACTCCGCATCCCGTATTCAAAGACTTCCCGTCACCATCGGACCAAAAGCCAGTCCACGCCCCAAAACCGGATGATTCCCATGAAGTGTCATCGCCCAATTTTTCGATACCGAAGATGAATTGTTGTTTCCAACTTGTCATTCGTTTTGAACGAAGGATCTAAAAATGCCGCACTCCCGCATAATTGGTTTTGTTTTAGCAGTAGCAATGGTCACGCTAATGACCACACACAGTCTTGCTCAAATTCGTCCCGCCCAAAAAGTCCTTCGTCTTATCGGTCAAGGCTACGGTGACGGATACAATCGGTGTGCACCTGCTGCCAACTCGAATTACTACAATCCATACTCCACGCACAACTCATTTCTCGTTTCACAATCGCCTAAGTACTTGAGCATGATGGGCGCCGGCGATCGAGATACAATGCAGCGCCTCCAGCAAGGAACGTTCCACCGAGGAGTTCCGTTTTCCGTTTACGCTGCTCCCCGTTCACACCAGAACCCACATGTCTTTCAGCAGCAAGATGGATTGATGATTCAAGGGTCTTACGAGCCGCTTACGCCAACTGCCAAAAACGGCGAGTTTGAATCCAATGACGATTCCGATTTCGAAATAATGGAAGAAAAAGGAATGAAAGAAAAGTCAATGGAAGAAAAGGGAATGAAGAGCAAGCCAATGAAAGGTAAAACGATGGAAGGCAAGAAAGACTCTGCTTTCGCTCCCCACGGTATTGAAATCTCGCCGCCAACTCCAACTCCCAGTTTTTCAAAAACTGGCTTTCAGCGCTCGAAGTCAATTCAAAGTTCAGACTTGAATCAATGGGACTCCATCGATTCTACGAACGATGAAAGTGACTTGGAACTTTTCAATCCGTTTTCAAAAGGAAATTAATCGGCTGCTTGGAAAGCGAAATCAAAACCGAAAAACATTCAAAGAAATCGCCACGCAATTCAACGGTTGAATTTAACCGTTGACTTGCAAACGAGCTCGACGCCAAAGAGAGTGGTCTCTCCTTCTATCGTAACGGACCCACTCGCTCATGCGTCGGGCTCCTGTTTTGCTAGCAGGCCAACTGCGAATTAGGTTCCATTTGCGACAATGCAGGTTGAAGCCTTGATGCAATGCATTGGTTTGATGGGGCACTCTAGATGCCCTTTAGATCTTCCCCAGTATTGCTTCAACGCAATCGAGCCTAGTGCCGTCGCTTGTCCTCCTGCGATTTGTCTTGACCCCGACGAATCGACCTCTCTATACTCCGGCTTGAATGGAATTTGCTTGGCACCCGCGTCGCGCCAAGCCGTTTTTCACGCACCCAACTCGTGCATGTAAAGCGAATCAAATCGAGCCAGGTTTATGGAGAAACCCCATGGCCCCGTTATCTAAAAAAACAATCGCGTTTTCATTGGCAGTTGCAGGCCTCTTTTGCTCAAGCCTCGTCGCTCAGCAAAATCAAAACACCCAGCAACCTCAGCAACAGCAACAGCAACAGCAAAAAATTGAGCGGCTCGCTACCGTCAATGGCCAAGCCATCACTCGTCATCAAATCACCCATGAGTGTATGCGGCGATACGGCGACACCGTTTTGAAAAATATGGTCAACAAATTGTTGATCCATGATCAGCTTCGCAAAAACAACATTGTGATTACAGAAAAAGACATCAACGACGATGTCGCAGCAAAAGCCAAGAAAGTTGGTTTGTCGACAGAACGATATGTGCAAACAATTTGCAGCGGTCGAAAAATTTCAGTTGATACGCTAAAGAACAAAATTCACTGGGAGCAACTTGCCCTTAAGCGTTTGGCTGACAAAAACATTCAAGTCACTCCAGCGGAACTGGCGGAACGAATGGAGTTTGAGTTCGGAGCAAAAGTTCAAGTACGCCAGATTGTCGTCGATTCGATGCAAACAGCGCAAAAGCTTCAAGCTCAGCTGGTTGCCAACCCGGAGAACTTTGAGCGTGCAGCCAAGCAGTTTTCGATTGATCAAAACAGCAAATCCATCGGTGGTCTGCTTCATCCGATTCGCAAAAACTCAGGCTTGCCTGAATTCGAAAGCGTTGCGTTTTCGCTTCAACCTGGACAAGTCTCAGACGTTTTTCCTATTGCGAATCAATTCGTCATCCTGCGTTGCGAACGGCATTATCCGGCGGAAAAATTGTCTGCCGAGCAAACAGCGGCAATGCACGATAGAATTTTTGAAGAAATCAAACGTGAAAAACTTGCCACAGTGGCCAATGAAATGTTCAACCGGCTTCAGGAAGAAGCAAAGATCGTCAACGTAATGAACGATCCGCAGCTTAGCAAGCAAATGCCAGGGGTCGCAGCGACTGTTAACGGAATCAAGATCCTTAAAACGGTTGTAGGCGAAGAGTGTATTGATCGCTTTGGCCCAGAGATGCTTGAAACCGAAATCAATCGTACTATCTTGTTGCAGGCCATCAAAAAAGCGGGCATCCAAGTCGATCCCGAAGACATTGATGCTGAGATCGCCCGCGCGGCAGAATCGGTTGGGAAATTAAACAAAGACGGAACCGTCAATGTGAACGAGTGGTTGGCATTCGTGACCAACAACGACCTTTCCAAAGTCGACTTTTATATCGAAGACGAAGTTTGGCCGACTGTTGCCCTAAAGAAATTTGTGGCAAGCAAAGTCGAAGTCACACAGGAAGACTTGAACAAAGGCTTCGAAGCCAACTATGGCCCCCGCGTTGAAGTGCTGGCGATGGTGCTTGATGACCATCGTCGTGCGAGGAAGTATTGGGGGATGGCAAGTGCCAACCCAACGCCTGACTTCTTCGGAAAACTCGCCAACCAGTATTCGATCGAACCTGCCTCAAAAGCGAACTTTGGAGCCGTTCCGCCAATTCGAAAACATGGTGGGCGACCAGAGCTTGAGAAAGAAGCTTTCCAGCTCCAGGCAGGCGAGCTTTCAAAAGTCATCCAAGTCGGCGAGCACTGGATCATTCTGTTGTGCCAAGGCCGAACCGAGCCCGTCGTCACGGACTTCGATGTTGTCAAAGAAGAGCTTCGTAAGAACATCCTCGAAAAGAAAATGCGTTTGGCAATGGCCGAGACATTTCAGCAACTTCGAGAGCAAGCTCAAATCGACAACTACATGGTCGGGACGTCACAGCCGGGCGCTGAAGCCGTTCGTGCCGCTCGTGCTCAACAACAACAGCAGCAGCAAGGTCGACAGCCAGCCGCAGGCGGAAGGATTCCTTTCCGACGTTAGAATCCCTTGATTGGAAACGGGTTTGGGGCAATATCTCAAAAAACGCGACGGCTGAGTGTAAAAGCTCAGCCGTTTTCGTTGGGATTGCCAGTTCATGCGTTGCCAGATTCGGCCCAATGGTCGAAAATCAATCGCTCAACTCTCTCCACTTAAAAAAGCTTGGAGCAGAACACTCGCCCGAGTTATTCGTAAGATTCTATTCAACGACAAGCAGACAACTAAGATGAATGTCCAATCCAAATCAGCCAAACTCGACTGGAAAAAATTCGCAGTCATCGCAGTAGTACTCGCCTTCGCCGGGTATCAGTGGTACGTCAAGAACAAGGACGCTCAACCTGCGCTTGCGGGCGGCAACAACGTTGAAAACCGTTCCTCCGACGAATACAAAGTCAATTTTCCGGGCGGCGATTCCAAATCAAGCGCGTCCAACGATAAATTTTCCGCTTTAAAATCCGGTACGTCCAGTAACAAATCTTCGGGTCCTTATCTCAGCGGCGGTAGAACAAAAACTTCGCCTGAGGGTTTGAGGTACACAATGGGTCCAGGCGGAGAACATCGAACCGACCATGTTCTCCGGCACGCCAAAGACATGCCCGAGCGCCCAACTCACAGCGTTTTCAATGTTCAGGGCGACGATGTCTTTCGATTGGTCGACGAAGCCTACGCGTTGATCAAATCCAATTCGTCACGTGTGAAAAAAGAACCAACGGACGACCGCGGGCTGACTCCTTATGTTGTCGATATGAAACGCGAAGTCGGCTACAAGGGCGGCCAATCGGGAAAAAGAAAAAACTATCCGAAGCTCTACAAAGTGAAATTGATCCTCGGCGACGACCGAGTAATCACGGCTTATCCCTACTAGTCAAAAGGCACATTGCGAGCGGCACTCACGAGGCAGCGCTCTCGCCGTGGTCATCAAGAAACGACTAACCACAGAGGACACAGAGGAGCACAGAGAATAAGAACTCATGATCTCTGTGTTCCTCCGTGTCCTCTGTGGTTAATTTCTTTTATGAATAAAACGAGGCAGCGAGAGGCCTAACCAGAAACCCCGCGCTTTGTTTGATTGACTCGGGTTAAGACCTAGTCGCCATCAAGCATCCCTCCCAATGCACCCAAAACTGAGCCTTCGCCTTTTCCACCACTCCCGACATTGGCCAGAATTCGACCAGCAAGTCGCGTGAACGGAAGGCTTTGAAGCCAGACTCTCCCGGATCCGCGTAGTGTTGCCAGGAATAAACCTTCGCCGCCAAAGAACATGCTCTTGAGATTTCCAGCGCGTTCGATGCTGTATTCAATGTGCGGCTCAAATGCCACGATACAGCCCGTGTCCACTCGAAGCGTTTCTCCGTTAAGCTCACGTTCAACAACTGTTCCGCCTGCATGAATAAACGCCATGCCATCGCCAACGAGTTTTTGCAAAATGAATCCTTCGCCACCAAACAGACCCGCACCGAACTTTTTGTTGAACGCGATCGTGACTTTGGTTCCATGAGCCGCACAAAGGAAGGCATTTTTCTGGCAGAGTAAATCGTTTCCCGGAATCGTTGAGAGGTCGATGGGAATGATTTTTCCTGGGTAAGGTGCTGCAAATGCAACGTGGCTTTTTCCCATTCCGGTATGCGTGAAATGGGTCATGAAAAGCGACTCACCAGTGATCATTCGTTTTCCGGCGCTCATCATTTTGCCAAAGAACCCTTGCTCAGGCTCCGCACCGTCTCCCATTTTTGTCTCGAAAACGATTCCGTCTTCCATGTAAGTCATCGCGCCGGCTTCTGCGATCACCGTCTCCTGAGGATCAAGCTCGACGATCACCATTTGCATGTCATCGCCTACGATTTGGTAGTCGACTTCGTGGCAACGACGGTTCATGGGTGGCTTGTAAATATCGGCCTGCATGACAGCAGCGCCGGGGGCAAACTCTGGAACCTTCACCGGTTGTTGGCAGTTCGGGCAACGGACTCGTTTCCCAATATGTTCATCAGCAACACGAAGCTCTTTTCCACAGGCACAAAAAACATTCATCAGCGTTCTTTCCTTTGATCAGCCGCAAATAATAGTAACTCCCAAATTAATTGTCACCGATTGGTTGGGTTGATTCAAGTTTGTAGCCACGGAAATTGAAGCGGCTAGGTCACCGCACGTAGCTTGCTCCGTTAACATCAAACGTTGCACCAACGGCTGATGGACAAGCACCGGTTAGCAAGAAAGCTGTTAGCTCGGCGACCTCTTGCGGCTGTGCCACGCGGCCGATTGGAATATCGGCAACGGCAGCAGCTCGTTTGGCGATGTCTTCGGGAGCCATTCGGGTCTCCACCCAACCCGGCGCGATCGCGTAAAAGTGCAGCCCTTCTCCGGCAAGCGCTCGTGCCCATGTTTTCGTCATCGCCAACACGGCGCCTTTTGATGCCGCATAAGCCGCGTGATCACCACCATCGCCACGATGCCCCGCTCGGCTGGCAATATTGACTACTGTGCCCGATTTTGATTCTCGAAAATGAGAAATCGCAGCCCGACAAATATCTGCCGGAGCTTGAACATTGACCGCCATCGTTTTGGCCCAGTTCACTTCCCAGCTTGATTCTTGGTCGCCGTCGATTTTGGAGTCCGCAATACTGGAGCCCATCAACGGAGATGCCAAATAGACGCCCGCGTTATTGACGACGCCATCGATCCGGCCTGCTTCTGAGCCCGTCAGTTGGCCCGCCTTTTTAATCGCGTTAGCAAAAAGCCGCTCCCCTGCCCCGGGCTGACTCAGGTCTTCGAACAAAAAATCAATGCCCAGTTTGGACGCAACGGCCGAAGCAGCTTCGCTTGAAGCGGTTGAGTGGGCAATGACGTTCGCGCCCAGCTCAACACATTTTGCCGCGATCGCCGCGCCAATTCCTCGAGAAGCACCCGTGACAAGAATCGTTTTATTAGCAAGTGAATTCATGGCTTAAACCACCGACGCAATCGCATCGCAAATACGATCGAGATTTGAAGCATTGATTCCTGCGATGTTGATTCGCCCGCTTCCCAACGCATAGATCGAATATTCTTCACGAAGCCGATCGACTTGCTCTTTCGTCAGACCGGAGTAACTAAACATTCCACGTTGTTTATTGATGTACTCAAAATCTTTTTCCGGCAATCGCTTTTGCATCGCCGCAACAAAATTTGAACGTAGCTGTAAAATCCGATCACGAATTTCTGCCAATTCAGTTTCCCAAGCTTCACGAAGTTCGGCGTCATGCAAAACAGTATCCACGATCGAGCCACCATGCAGCGGTGGGTTGGAATACATGGTGCGAATGGTCAGCTTGATCTGGCTCAGCATTGCGATCGCGACATCTGCGTTTGTCGAAACCGCGCTGATCCCGCCAACTCGCTCAGCGTACAATCCAAAGTTCTTTGAAAACGAATTGCAAACCAAAGCCTCTCCGCCTGACTCAACAAAATGTCGAATTGGAAACGCATCGGAATCGAGGTCCGTCCCAAATCCTTGATAGGCAAAATCGAAAACAGGAAACAGCTCGCGCTCTTTTACGATCGCCGCCAACTTTTTCCATTGATCTTCGGTTGGGTCGACGCCGGTTGGATTGTGACAAACCGTGTGTAGCAAGATTGCTTGGCGAGGTTTTGTTTGCTGAAGCGATTCAACCATTCGGTCAAATCCCAAACCAGTTCCGTTGTCGTCCAGGTAGTCATACTTTTCAACATTCAACCCAGCGGCAGCATAGATTTTTTGGTGATTGGCCCAAGTCGGATTGCTCATCCAAATCGTGTCAACCGAAAACACACGCCGAAGCAGTTCACCGGCAATCCGAAGGGAAACCGTTCCGCCGGGTGTTTGGGCAGAGACGCAGTGAACGTTTTCGCGATCAAAAATTTCATCGCTCAGGATCAACCGTCCAATGGCATCCCGGTACGTGGGTGAGCCGTCGATGGGAAGGTAGTTCTTGGTCCCTTGGCCATCCAATAATTTTTTTTCCGCCATGCGAACGCATTTCATGACCGGAATTTTGCCAGCTTCGTCCTGGTAGACACCGACGGACAAATTGATCTTGTTGGGGTTGGTATCTTTTTTGAATTGCTCAATCAAACCAAAAATCGAATCGGGCGGGTTCAGCGGTGCGGTTTGAAACATCAAAATTACCTTTGTTTTTGTCAGCTCAAGAACTTGTGGCTAGAAAGTCAAATGACCAATTTAACACTCGTCGTTTCAACAAAAAGGTCCCAGCGTACAAGAAATGCGCTGCGGATTTCTTTCCTGCAAACGCCAGCTCGCCCAACTATGCTTATTGTTAAAGGCTATCCAAAATGACACGCCGTTGCGGGCTTCGGATTGGCTCGTAATAATCCTTAATTCGAATTTTGGCCGCTTCGCAGCGAATCGACACTTCGAATTTTTCTCCAACAAACATTTCTATCACTTTGGATTTATGTCAAAACGCGTCGGATTATGGCTGGTCGGAGCTCATGGAGGAGTCTCAACAACAGTCGCGGTCGGATTGGCCGCACTCAAACTGAAGCTTGTTGACGACTGTGGGCTCGTCAGTCAGCTCGATCAATTCAAAGGCCTTGGGCTGATTGATTGGGCAGACATTGTGTTGGGCGGCCACGAGATTCGCAAAACCGACAGTTTGACCGAAGCGTTCCAGCTTGCCGGTGTGACGCCCGCGATCAATCGCGAACTCGTCATCAAGTGTGAAGGTGAGCTGACGGCGTTTGACAAAAATGTACGGCCAGGTGTGTTGTACAACGTCGGCGAAACGATCAAGAAACTTTCTGACGATGGTTTCGTTGACGAGGATTCAACCGCCCGCGCGGCCGTGACCCGAATTCAAAAAGATCTTGAAGAATTCGTTGCCAACCATTCGCTTGATCAATTGATCGTATTGAATCTTGCTTCGACTGAGCCGCCGATTGATCCGGATTCGTTGCCGCAAACATGGGCTGAGTTAGAGCCAACTTTGTCGTCGGCCGAGTGTCCTCTCCCTGCAAGTTCGCTTTATGCGATTGCGTCATTGGAAAAAGGCTGGCCGTTCATCAACTTTACACCGTCGCTTGGCAGTTGCCCGAAAGCCATTGATGAGCTTGCAATCGCCAAAGGAACATGTCACATGGGGCATGACGGAAAAACGGGCGAGACATTTTTGAAGTCCGTTTTGGCTCCTGCGTTTGCCAATCGTAATCTCGAAATCATGAGTTGGGTCGGCCACAATATTTTTGGAAACATGGACGGCAAAGTGCTGGACGATCCAATTAACAAGCAAACCAAAGTCACGAGCAAAGACCGTTTGCTGGGTCAAATTCTTGGCTACGATCCGCAGACCCACATTAGCATCGAGTACATTAAAAGCCTGGGCGATTGGAAAACGGCTTGGGATCACATTCACTTCCGTGGCTTTCTCGGCACGCCTATGATCATGACGTTTACATGGCAGGGCTGCGATTCGATTTTAGCTGCGCCATTGGTGTTGGATCTTTTCCGGTTTACTGAACTGGCTGCACGAAACGGCGAAACGGGTTTGCTTACGTTCCTTTCAAGCTTTTTTAAATCGCCGCTAGGGACCAACGAAAACGATTTTGCGAAGCAGTTTGATTTGTTAACCCAATGGGTCGACTCGCAATCTTAATTTGCTCAAGTTTGATTTAGCCAAGCCAAATTTCACTCAATTTTGCCAAACCGTAGTTCGCATGTTTGAACGACCCATTGTTCATCGCTACGACGACCCAGTCGATTTGATTTGGATTCGTGCTGCCGCTGATTTGGGCCTCAAGATCAATCGATCCGCTGACACGTTCGCTTCCTACGATGGCCAGGGGACGCTCACGATTTGCGACGCGTCGCATTTCGACGCCGATGATTGTTTGGCTCAGATGATCTTCCACGAGATTTGTCACTGGTTGGTGGCGGGGCGTAATGGAAAAATTTTGGAAGACTGGGGGCTGAACAATATTGACGATCGTGACTTGGTTCAGGAGTACGCGTGTATTCGTTTGCAGGCGGCGCTATCGCGACCGTTCGGGCTACGTGACTTTATGGCCGTCACCACCGACTGGCGACCCTATTGGGAATCGCTGCCAGAAGATCCGATGGTCGACGGCGAAGATCCAGCAATCGCTCTGGCACAAGACGCTTTTCATCGCGCTCGGATGGAACCGTTTGAGCCAGTCCTGACTCGCAGCCTTACCGCAACGGCAGCGATTGCCGATGCAGTTCATGGCATCGCCGATTCGACTTCGCTTTGGAGTGTGACACGAGGCCGTCATCGACTGGGCTCGTTAATGTATGCCAATGGTGATCTTCGATGTGGAACGTGTGCATGGGCAATTGCCGAGCCGTTTGGTTTGGGGTGTCGCCAGCACAAGGAGCCGGGAGCAGAGTTTGCTCCTGCTGTCGATTCCGATGAAAAGGCGTGCGAGCGTTGGGAGCAACCTTTTTCTATTGAGGCTTGCGGTTCCTGCGGTGCATGCTGTCGTCAAGGTTTTGACCTGGTGGCTGCCGACGATTCGTTTTGCAAGTTGCATCCGGAACTGGTGCAGCTGCGTGTTAGTACGAGTGAAGGCGAGAGTGCGAATAAAAATACGAGCGAGTGTGGAAACGCGAGTGATGATGGAATTGCGGGTGAGAACGAAAGTCCAAGCGAAATCGCAATCGAAAGCGAGTACATCGTTCCCCGCCCCAACGGCATTTGCGTTGCGTTAGACGGTGACGGAGCAGCGGCAAATCCGTATCGTTGCCGCCATTACGAAACACGCCCAAAGAATTGTGCAGACTTTGAAGTCGCCGGAGACGCGTGCCTGCTCGCTCGCCGCCGAGTGGGGCTTAGTCGATAAACAGTCGCCCAGAAAAAGACACAAAAAAAGACGGACAGGTAAAACTGTCCGTCACATAAAATCGTCATTTCAAAACCATCACTGGCGTCGTTTCGCCTGCGATAGTCACAACTGCGATTACTCTTTTTCGGCAACAAACTGCTTTAAGAAACCTTCAACCGCTGTCCAGTAAGCATCGTTGTCATCGAATTTTTCCCAAAGCGCCCGTGATCCGTGGTTGCCATTGGTTGCGGGCAAGAATTTCACTTTTTTGTCACCAGGGATCGCTTCAAAAACAGAACTCCAATTCTTAAGTTCGTTTTTCGCTGATGTAATGAAGGCTGGGTCAGCAATCTTTGCCGCTGAGGTCGCAATCCAATCAGCAGGTTTGCCAAACCGTACAAAGTACTCGCCTGGCGCAAACGCCAAAACGCCATCTACCAAAGTTGGGTTTTCACCGGCGATGCGAAGCGCCAAAGCCGAACTGTAACTACTGCCCCAGAGAATGACTTTGCCTTCCGCGTGGTTTGCACGGGCGAATTTGATCGCTGCGATCATGTCTGGTTCCGCATCCAGAAAAGCAACCCCTTTGTCGGCCGATTTTGCTGCTTTCATTGTTTCGTTGTCGACGTCATTTACTTTATCTCCACTGCGTTGGTCAATCGCCATGCAATTGAATCCCATCGCGTTAAGCTTCGGCGCGATCTCGCGATACTCGCCACGCGACCAACCGGCTTGGTGGCACAGCACGATAAATGGGTGCGCCTTGCTGTGCTTCATGTAAAGATCGGCCGTGATTTTCACTTCATCAGCCGAAGGAAAAGTGATGTTTGTGTAAGCCTTCATCTCCGTTTGAGTTTGTGCATTTGCGGCAGGCGCAAAAATGCAAAATACGAACAGACAAGCGGCTAAGTAGTTTAAAATTGTTTTCATGGTTTCGTGTGGTTTTAATGATGATGGGATTTTCGAAACAGCATAACATAGTGCCGTTGACGATTCTTCGTTTCGCGTTGCTTTTTTCTACAAGTTTTAATATCTCGCAGATTCATATTAAGGAGTGCACATGCCCGGGATACCTGAGCTGTTAATTCTTGGCGTCATTTTTCTCTTGCCGTGTGTCTGCCTTGCAGCTGGTATTATTTTGTATTACGTGCTTAGAAAAAATCCACAACAAAGCGAGAATCTGAATGGCTGTCCCAACTGCGGAAGCTCTGTTTCGATTCGTGCTAACAATTGCCATCATTGCGGAACACCATTGAAGCCTGCAAGTTAATTTTTGAAAGTTACCGCAGGCGATCACTTTACGCGTCGTATTTTTCCGGGCAAAGTTTCACCGCAGCGGCCCAGGGATCATCCGCGTTTCGTACGACATCAAACGTAAATGGCATAAGTAGTTCGGTCGCGAACTCGACCGGAGTCTCGGCAGTTACAAGCTGACGCAAAAGTTTCTCGGCCATCGGATACCACTTTGCGGCTTCGCCTTCCCAGCGGACTTGAGGGCGCTTTGTTTCTGTTTGCCAATCATTGGCAATGAACTCGATTTCTTCGGCGAGAATTTTTTCGAACAGTTCAATCGAAACCCGACCGTGGTGCACTTCTGCCCACAACTCCCAGCGTGAACGCTCGGTCGTCGCGAGGTCGTCCATCACGCGAACAAAAATGGGTTTGCCGGCAGCGTTGTTCATCGTCGTCGGCAGCGCTACACAGCCGTTGCCGCAAAGCCAATCGGTGATGTACTGAATCGCTTGGAAAACGTTGTAGCGAACTTCCTCAGGATCATCGTTTGCGATCACTTCGGACGTTGCAATACTGGCCGCCAAAACTCCGCGTTGATAAAGCGGATCGTCAGCGTCCAAACCTGAAACGTCGGGGCCGGTCACGAATTTCAACAATGGAGCCGATTCAGATTCGCTTGGAACGAGAGCTTTAATCAATTGAACCAATGAAAGATCTTGCGGATTGTTTTGCAAGCGCCCGAACGCTTCGACGAGCGCGATTCCCGGTCTGACAAACGCGGGATGGGCAACCCAGAATCCAGTAAGTCCACGTTTCATCTGCGTCACGACGTCTTTGATGTAACCGACCATCGAGACTTCGTACGACTCAACGTTGTTGTCTTCAAACAATACGCCGTACATGCCGCCGATTCGAATCGCGTTGATCGGCTCAAGCGCGCTGACGAGCAAGTGATGCGACTCGCGAATGTGATTGATCACGATATTCGGGTCGGCTTTGACGGGAATGCGGTAGTTCGGGTCGTGCTTGAACAATCGGGCTGTCGAGCCAAGGAAATCATGCCAGCCTAAACTTCCACCAAGAAAATAGGGCGCCAAAGCGTTGGCGATTTCCTGGATTCGAAAAATGGCTCGCGGGTTTTCGAAAACGATAAACAAACCAACGGTGCCGATTCCGTATTCTTGATGAAGCTCTTTGAGTTTGGTTTCCGCCGCTACGATTAACTGCTTGAGATATTCTGCTTCGAACTCGTTTTCAAGTTTCGGAATGTAGAACATTAACGCTTCGGGGCGATCCCAGTTGTGGAACAGGTGCATCGCGAAATCAAACAGATGAAGCGGCAATGGATTTCCATCGAGTAGGTGATTTCCATCAGGCAACGCCAGTCCCGGAATTCGCTTGATCGGAATCGAACGGCCCGTTTCATCGAGTTGATAAGTTTTTCCGTTGTTGGGATCTTCAAACCGAAGCGTCCCGTCAAAACAACCGACCAGATTTTCACAGGCGCTCAAGAAGTTTTTCATGATCGGCGTCTGGGAATCTTCGTTGTCCGCACCCCAACGCGGCACAGCACCCGAAGCGTTAACCAACTCCGTCACGATTGCGGGTTCGTCTGACGAAACACGATTCAAGGCATTCATCGCGTTGATTGCCATCTTTGCAGTGTCCGGTGGGCCGAACAAAGTGACTTGGTATCCGGCAAGAAAATCGGGAATGGTGACTTGGTGGTTGGCGGATGTTTTGTCGTTTGGAGCTGGGCCAACGACTACCGTTCCGTTTTCGTTTTGCTTTCCAATAATCGTTGCGTAGTCAGGCGATCGGTATTCCACGCCTGCATTTAATTCTTTGCACTTGAGTGTTTCCTCATCAATGAACACACGGTCGATCTGACGTTGCTTTAAAACATTGGCAAGCGAATCCTTGGTCGACTGGTAGAGCTCGCAAACGAATTGCAATGCTTCGTCCGTTTCAATTTTTGGAAACTTCGTACGCAGGCCTTTTGAAACTGTTAGCCCAGGAACCGCAGTGACGGGTTGGCCATCGGAAAGAAGCTGCTGCAACAGCGTTGGCGGGAGGTAATCGAGATAGTAAGGAATGTCGATTGAGTTCATTTGATTACCAATATTTCGGCGCAAATCGAAAGGCTGCGAACTGGAAAGTTAATTCCAATTCCAGTTAGCTTCCGCGGTAAGTTGAATATCCGTGCGGGTTAAGCAGCAACGGTACATGGTAGTGTTCGCTCGAGTCTTTTACGTGAAATTCGATCCTGACCATGGGGTAAAACGATTCAACCTTTTGTGATTGAAAATAGTCATCAACCATAAAGCTGATTCGATACTCGCCCGTCTTGAATTCAGCGGGCGCTAAATTTGGAACCCGTCCGTCGGCATCTGTAGTTCCAGTTCCAACGCTGTGCCAGTCCGTGTTTTCCAGTTTGATCTCAAGCTCAACGGCAACTCCTTCAGCGGGCTTACCACGGGTCGTGTCAAGAATATGCGAAGTGATTCCACTCATGAGCCTAATTTCCTCAGTCTGATTTTGGTGATTTTCAATTGTTCTTGCGCCGCGATTTTCAATTCCGTGTCGCGATCGTTCAGCAATCTGTCTTCCAAAATGGCCAGCATTTCTTTCGCTGATTTTCCGGTTGCACAAACGATGAAGATGAAACCGAATTTCTCAAAATACTCATCGTTGGCGATGGCAAGACGTTGTAGCGTCGCTTCTTCAGCAGATTCGACGCCAGACTGTTCACCGCTGGCTATCTTTTTCGTGTTGGAATATTTTTCTCGCAGCGTATTGATGTCGCCAATACGCGGGTGTGCAGAAAACGCTTCCAACCAGGCCGCCTCATTTTCGGCCGATTCGCCAATCGTGTTCCAAACTGCGTCCGCACGATCAACAACCGCTTCATCGCTTTCAAAATCGCCCTCTTTGACCATCCCGGCAACCCAAGCCTGTGTCGCACAGCATGTTTCCAGCGTGCTCGCCAATTCCGAGCCAAGCCCATTGAGCCATTTTGCAATTCGATCCGATTCGTGTCTCAAGAGTTTGCCTGCTGGGTCGCCCATCAATTTGCCTTGTTGAAAAACAACCTTGCCTCTCACGTAAGTCCGCTCAACCACGCCATTGAGCTGACAACCTTCATAGGGCGTTACAGGGTGTCGATGAAAAAGTTCTTTGCCGCAAACATCGAAACATCGGTTGGGATCCCAAACGACCAAGTCAGCATCATAACCGGTCGCAATTTTTCCTTTTTGATCGCCCAGCCCAAAAATCTCAGCCGGTCGCTGTGACAAACGTTCTGCCAATATTGCGGTTGTCCAGCCAAGCTTAGTTCCCAACGTCCAGACAACCGGCAATGACAATTGTAGTCCCGCGATTCCTCCCCAGGCTGTAAAGAAATTGCCCGATTCCAATTGCTTTAATTCAGGCGGGCAAGGCGAATGGTCGGAGCCAATCGTTTCGATCAGCCCAGATTTTACCGCGTTGCAAAGCGCCATGCGATTGGCTTCATCGCGAATTGGAGGCGCGCATTTAAAACTCGTTTGGCCATCTTCAATTTGGTCGTCGGAAAAAAACAAATAATGCGGGCAAGTTTCAACCGTCAGCGGCAACCCTTCGTGCTTTGCTTGCTCGATCAGCGGAAGTGCTTTCGCCGTTGCCAAATGGACGATGTGAATAGGTGTTTTGAATTCGCGGCAAAGTTCGATCAACAACTTGATCGCCGTCAACTCAAACTCAGGAGGTCGCGAGTTTTTATAGGCTTCGTAAGAACGCGGGCTGTCAGGCGAGGCCATGTTCGAATTCACAATCTCGGCGTGAGCCAACAACGGCACGCCAGATGTTTTCAAAACGGACAGCGCGTTTCGCAGGTTGTCCTCACCCGTACCACCGAACTCATCCAAGCCCGAATCGCACATGAATGCTTTGATGCCAAGCACGCCGGCTTCTACTAACGGTGCAATTTCGGATTCGTTTTCCGGAACCAGCCCGCCATAGAACCCAACATCAATGTGGCATTTGGATTGAGCGGCAGCGCGTTTTTGGCGAAGTGCTTCTGTTGTCGTGGTCACTGGAATGCTGTTGAGCGGCATATCCAAAATCGTCGTCACACCACCTGCCGCGGCCGCCGACGTTGCCGATTTGAATCCTTCCCACGGTGTCTCGTCCGGCCTCTCGGGTTCATTGATATGAACATGAGCATCGACGATACCAGGAGAGATAACGAGATCGCCAAAGTCATGAACAGGGACGTCGATCGGTTCGGGGCGAGTTGCGACGTGGCTGATCTTGCCATCGGCAATCACAATCACTCCGTCGATTTCACCGTCGGGCGTAACGACTCGCGTGCTGGAAATTGCAAATTTGTTTGGGACCGACACGGCGTTATCCGTTGCGACCAATGGTTGCCGAAATGACGCCAAACGGTTCAGGCGAAGGCACGAAAATGTCGTTGTCGTTTTTTAAATCCAATTTTTCGATATCAGCCAACAAGTGATGTTGGTTGGGCATGTTAAGCGAAATTTCATCAATCTCGGGACATGCGGCCAACACAGAATTAGCCATATCATAAAGCGTCTTTTGAACGGATGGGCTGAACGTGTGAGCGAAAACATCCAACAGCAAATTCCGAATCGTACCACGCGTGGTTGTCCAATCGTGATGTTCGTCTTTGCATGGCCATGATGCAGTGATGGTCGTTGCAAAAATCCGATCACTCGTTGGCTTGAGCGTTGTGAATTTGTCTTGCACGTAGTTTTCAAAACCCGATTCGGTTGTCTTTAAGACTTGAAGTCCACTCAGTCCTGACTGCATTGCCAGCCCGTCCGCCGAAGACGAAACAACGCAAGTGTTTTTTTCGCTTCCGCCGCCTGTAAAAGCGTGCCCGTGAGCTGATCCGTCCAAGTCGATCCGCTGCCACAAATGTTCGCTGATTGAAATCGTACACATTTCGACTTGCTCAAACGAATCGTAAAAATGGTTTGCCAAGTGCTGGGCGTACGATTCGATGCTTTCGATGCCCTGTAGGCGAGCGACCGCGTAAACGGTGTTCTTCATCGTGTCGGTCGGAATGACTTTGCTGTTGTCGCCTTGGGAATAAGCGGATTCGAAATCGCCTTCGAGTGCGACTTCGACTTCGATCTGGACAAAGTCATGTGATTCTTCACCGCGTCTGATGTGCGACAAACAGACTTTCGATTTTCCATAAGATTGTCTTGCGACCGAGATGCTCATTGATGTGCCTTCGAAATTAAAGCTTTTGAATTGGGGGCGGCGACGGGGTGTGATCCGCTTTCGAAATTTCGGCTTACTCTTTTTCTGTAAGTCGATCTCGATGGATGTCTTTGTAGTAAATGTAACTGGCAGGAGTTTTGCCCATCGCGACAAACCACTGCGGACAATACGAAGCCATCCAGATTGCGTCGCCCGCGCCGACCGGATGGTAGTCGTCTGACAATCGGTAAACGCCCTGCCCTGCCAGCATCAATAACCCGTGTTCCATGACGTGAACTTCGACTTGGGGCAACGTTGCGCCTGGTTGATAAGTAAAAATGTTGACCGCCATGTCGAACTCGGGAACGATGGGCAACAGCGTTTGCAGTCGCGCGTCTTCATCACCCATGAACGGCATGCCTTCGATTTTGTCGCTGTGTCCGACAACCGGATCTGGATCGCCCCAATCTGGATGCGGTTGGTACAACTTTTCAAACACAACCAGTTTGGCCGAAGAATCACACGCGATGACGTGCCGCATTTCCGCTGGAATAAACGCGAACGAGCCGGGTGTTAATTCATGGACGTCAGCGGACGGCGGTGCTAAATCCTCGCCCGTGTGTTTCGTGTCGATCGTGAGTTTGCAATTGCCTTCTTGGACGTAAACAAAACGTTGAACGGTTTCGCCCGGTAGTCCACTCTGCGAGCTTTCACCCATCGTGGCTGTGTACTGAGTAAATCGTGCGCCCATTTCTGGCGAGATGTGAATCACAGCCGACGTGTTCGTCCAACCCACAAGCGGCGAATTCACGTGCGTGTCCGGTGTTATCAAGGCGTAATCGCCTGAGTACTTACTGCGAGTTTGACCGAAAACTTGCATTGGGTTTCCTTTAAGGTGATAAGGTCAATGTTTTGAGACGGCGCGCCTTATCAAGGCGCTGACCATCACTTCCAGGGCGGATCGAATATCTTCGGGAGAAACATATTCGTCAGGATGATGACTTATTCCGTTTTTACAACGAACAAACAACATACACGATGGCGCGAGAGTTGACATGACCATCGCATCGTGGCCGGCACCGCTGACCATCGTTTTGGGTTCAATACCAATGTCGCTGATCGCAGATTCAAGATGCCCGGCAAGCTCTGAGTCCATTGGGACGGCGGGAGAATGCTGAACAGAATCAAGTGTCATCGTCACGCTTCGTGATTCGGCAATCCGATTGAGGGTTGATTGAATTTTTTCAAACGCAAGTTCGCGCTCGCTGTCCAATTCGTGCCGCAAGTCCAAACGCAATTCAGCACGCCCACTGATGACGTTGGAAAGCCCAGGAGAAGCAACAACGTTTCCGACGGTCGCGAAAAGTCCGTCCGTTGCTTGGCCAAGCGTCTCGATTTGCAAAATCAATTCGGCTGCTGCCGCCAAAGCATCACGTCGCCGGTCGTGAGGAACGGTTCCGGCATGACCCGCGTGGCCTTCAATCGAAATGGTGGCTCGCGTTTGGCCGGCGATTGCCGAAACAATGCCGACCGGGATGTTTTCTTCTTCCAGCGTGACCGCTTGTTCGATGTGGGCTTCCATAAACCCAATCACTTTTTTGTCTCGGTACGAAGCCGTTTCGATCTGGTCAGGTTCGCAGCCAAAATCTTTTAAAGCTTGCCACATCGAGATCCCTTCGTCGTCGGCAATTTTAAGCGTCGACTGTTCAAGCGTACCCGTGATCCCTTTTGAGCCGATAAATGGAAACCGAAAACGTACACCTTCTTCTTCTGAAAATGCGACAACGTGAACTTGAAAAGGCAATCGGAAATTCGTTTCATGAAGCATTTCCACAACGCCAACTCCAAGCAGTACACCCAGCATTCCATCGAATCGACCGGAGTTGACCACCGTGTCCAAGTGAGAACCGATTATGAAGATTTGTTCGGGTTCGTTTTGACCGGCAACGAGTTTTGGGGACACGTAACGACCAATCAAATTTCCGCTTTCATCCAAAACGCAATCCATCTTTGTGGCTTGCATCCACGTTTTCAGTTCTTCGTGGGCGGACTTCATGGCTCGCGAGCAAAATGTGCGAGTTAAACCCTCAGTGTCGTCAGTATGCTTCGCAAGCTCATCACATCGCCGGGCAATGCGGTCAGCGACAGACTGGAGTACCTCTTGGTCAATGGCGATTTTTGGGCTGTTGGCCATGAAGGTTCATCTGCAATGTTTAGAGCGGAAGCGTCAGTGGTCGATGCGATTGGTGAACCACAGTATATTATTAGGACCATCAACTAGTGGACGTTCAATTTGAATTGAATGTCGGAACGAGGTCGAGCATGCGTCAGCACATTCTACTATTTGTTAACGGACAGCAACACCGCGTCACGGGAGCAGATGTCTTTCTGACTTTGTCGGACTTTCTCCGTACGCGCCTGAGTATGTGCGGCACAAAAATCGTTTGCTCCGAAGGCGACTGTGGTTCGTGTTCGGTTCTTTGTGCTGATCTTGGTCCGAGTGTAAAAAGCGATCAGAAGACGCCACCTGTTTACGAGCCAATCGACTCGTGTATCCGATTCGTTTTTCAGTTAGACGGATGCCACATCGTAACGGTCGAAGGGCTGGCCTGTGATGGAAAACCAAACGGCGTCCAGCAAGCGATGATTGATTGTCACGGCTCTCAATGTGGATTTTGTACGCCCGGTTTTGTGATGGCGATGACTGGGATACTTGAGCAAAACGAGTCTCCCACCGAAGACGATTGGCGACACGGGCTGACCGGGAATCTTTGCCGTTGCACCGGATACACACCGATCATCAACGCAGGCAAGAAATCGAACCCAGCCAACACTCAGGCGATGAACGATCGGTTTCCAGCATCCGAAATGGTCAAGCAATTTGATGCATCATTTGGCCAGCCGATTCGTATCGAAGGACCGAATCGCTTCGACGCTGCCACCAACAATGTTGTCTATTGCCCAACAATGATTGAAGACGCCGTAAAGTTCTTGGCCGAAGAACCGACCGCACTTATTGTTGCTGGGGCGACAGACATTGGTGTGCAGTTCAATAAAGGTCATTCTCAACGCCCGATTTGGCTGGACCTGAATCGTGTCGAGGAAATGGCGACTTTGTCTGCCGATTCGAATTCGATTTCGGCAGGTGCCCGCGCGACTTGGGCTGGCTTTGAAAATCTAACTCGAGAGCTGGTCCCCCAGTTTCACAACATCGTTTCGATTTTTGGATCGCCACAGATCCGCAACGTAGGCACGATCGGCGGGAATATTATTAACGCTTCGCCGATTGCCGATTCGATTCCGTTTTTGTTTGTTTGCGAATCCGAACTTGAACTCACAAGCGTGGCCGGCAAACGCACCGTTAACATTAACGATTTCTACTCGGGTTATAAAAAGTTCGATTTGAAACCAGGTGAGCTTCTGACCCGAGTCAATATTCCGTTACCGCCCCCCGAAAGCGAATTGCGACTGTACAAAGTCTCCCGCCGGCGTGACCTTGATATTTCAAGTTTCACTGCAGCAATTCAGATGAAGGTCGACGGCGATGCGATTGCAAGTGCGTCGTTGGCGTTGGGTGCGGTCGGGCCGGTCGTTTTGCGACTGCGAAAGACTGAATCGTTTCTGGTTGGAAAACCGTTCAATCTTGAAACGATGCAGCAAGCCGGCGATATCGCAGTCAGCGAGATCACGCCAATCTCTGACGTGAGAGGTGGCGCCGATTTTCGATTTCAGCTTGCCAGAAATGTGTTGCTAAAATTCTTCCATGAAATCTCATCTGTGGGAGCGATCGCATGAACACGCCTCCAAATTCAATCGTCGACCGAAAGACTGATACTGGACCGTCAGTTGGCAAAACGATCCCACACGATTCAGCAATTGGCCACGTAACTGGCGCGGCGCCTTACATCGACGATCTGCCCCGCCGCGTTGATGAGTTGTATGTTGGTTTTGTCGGAAGTCCTGTGGCTTCGGGAACGATCAAATCCGTTGATCTCGACGCCGCCAAAAACCTATCCGGTGTCGCCTGCGTCCTCACTCATCTCGATGTTGGCCCGCACAATATTTTCGGGCCACTTATTTGTGACGAGCCATTCCTCGCTGCAGATAAGCTTTCTTATATCGGCCAGCCAGTCGTTGTGATCGCTGCGGAGTCTCAAGCGATTTTGGATCACGCATGTTCGCTGGTGAAGATTGATGCGTCTTCGTCCAAACCCGTTTTCAAAATCGAAGACGCGATCGCAGGCGAGCACTTTATCGGTCCGCGTCGTCAGATCCGTCGTGGCGAACCGGAAAACGCGATTCCTGCTTCGGCTCATCAGCTTTCTGGCGAGTTTTATGTCGCCGGCCAAGAGCAGTTTTATCTTGAGTCCCAAGCCGCGGTCGCGTTCCCAGGCGAGCAAGATCAGTTGATCGTTCATTCGTCCACGCAGAACACAACCGAAATTCAAACGATGGTGGCCGAGGTGCTGGGTCTTTCGCAACATCAAGTCGTCTGCATCTGTAAAAGAATGGGCGGTGCGTTCGGTGGCAAAGAAACCCAAGCCGTCATTCCGGCGCTGATGGCTTCGTTGGTTGCCCAGAAAACTGGTCGGGCAGCGCGGGTCATTTATGACAAAGACACCGACATGCGCGTGACAGGAAAACGTCATGCTTATCTGTGTCGATGGAGCGTTGGGTTTGAGCCAGACGGTGAAATCAAAGGAATGAAAGTCGACTTTTATTCTGATGGTGGCGCTGCGGCTGATCTTTCAACGTCCGTGATGGAACGGACTTTGCTTCATGCCGAAAACGCGTACTACATCGAAAACATCGAAGTCAACGGGCGCGTTTGTTGGACCAATTATCCACCCAATACCGCGTTCCGAGGTTTTGGCGGACCTCAAGCCGTGGCTGCAATGGAGAATATTGTTGAGCGGATCAGTGAGTATCTCAAAGTCGATTCGTTCGATGTGCGAATCAAAAATATCTATGGAACCGACGACCGAAACGTGACGCCGTATCGGCAGCTGTACACCGGGAATCACTTAACTGAGATCATGACGACGCTTGCCGATTCGTCTGAGTATCTTGAGCGTGCGAGTGAACTGAAAAAGCGAAACGACTCGGACAAATTGTTCTTGCACGGACTGTCGATGGTTCCGGTTAAATTCGGAATCTCGTTCACGACGAAGTTTTTGAATCAAGCCAACGCGTTGGTCAATGTGTACACCGATGGAACGATTCAAGTTTCGACCGGCGGGACGGAAATGGGCCAAGGGCTGAATACGAAGATTCGGCAGCTTGTCAGTGACGAGTTTGGTCTGCCTTACTACGACGTGATCGTGATGCCAACGTCGACGGAGAAGAACAATAACACTTCGCCAACGGCTGCTTCGGCTGGAACGGATTTGAATGGAGCCGCCGCCATTGACGCGGCTGGGAAGATTCGCGGTCGGTTGGCTGAGTTTGCAGCCGGCATTTTTGCTTCGCCTGATGACGGTTTGATTCCGTCGCCTGAGCATATTGTTTTTGAAAACTCGACCGTACGAGATTCGCGAATTCCCGAGAGCGGTATGGCTTTCAAAGATTTAACAAATCGTGCCCGTATGGAGCGAATTGATCTGGGTGCTCGGGGTTTTTATAAAACACCCGGTGTCGATTTCAACCGCGAGACAGGCCGGGGCAATCCGTTTCTTTACTTCACCCAGGGAGCGGCTGTCGCGGAAGTCTGCATCGATCGTTTCACTGGTGATTTGACGGTGCCTCGCGTCGACCTGCTGATGGACATCGGAAAGTCAATCAATCCAGGCGTCGACATGGGCCAGATCACCGGCGGCTTTATCCAGGGCATGGGTTGGGTGACGGCCGAGTGTTTAGTCTATGACGAAAGCGGGAATCTACTTTCGCATTCGCCGACGACGTATAAGATTCCGGCGATCACCGATGTTCCTCTCGATTTTCGCTGCGAGTTTTTCCCCAACGACGACAATCTTCACTGCATCCGGCGGAGCAAAGCCGTGGGCGAACCGCCGCTGTTGTTAGGAGTTGCAGTTTGGGCCGCAGTGAAAAATGCGCTTTCTTTTGTCGAAGGCAAGCACGATCCGAATTTGAAATTGCCAGCGACGGGTGAAGAGATACTGCGATGTTTGTTTTCGTAATTCGGCGATTACCGAATTCACTCTAACAACGCGCTCGATGCAGATTGGCCTACTGTTAAGATCCATGACTAACTCACTTCCCCATATCGAAGCCCTTTCGCAACTCGCCCTGACCGGGAATCCGTTCGTTGTCGTGACGATGGTGGAATCAACTGGGAGCACGCCTCAAGACGCCGGCTCAAAAATGTTGGTTGATCAATCGGGTTTGGTGCATGGAACCGTTGGTGGTGGCAAAGTCGAAAACCGTGCGATTGAGTTTGCCCAAGCAGTGATGCTTGATCCCAGTCGTTCGCGTGAGATTGTCGATTGGAATTTACAACGCGACATTGGGATGACGTGCGGTGGATTGGTGAAGCTGTTTTTTGAAGTCTACAACCGCGACGACTGGCATATTGTGGTCTTTGGTGCCGGTCATGTTTCGCAAGCGTTGGTGCGGCTCTTGTTAACGCTTGATTGCAGAGTCACTTGTATCGATACGCGAACTGAGTGGATGGATCGTTTAAAAGACCACTCGCGTTTGACCAAAGTCTGCACGAATGACTTAACCGTCGAAGCCAAAAAAGTAACATCAAACGATTTCGTGGTTTGCATGACGATGGGCCATTCCACCGACCGGCCAGTGCTTGCCGCGATCTTTCAAAATCAGATTCAACCTGCGTATTTGGGCGTTATTGGAAGCAAGTCAAAACGTGGAGCATTGATTCGCGAGTTGAAATCAGAGGGAGTTGAAGGGGAGCTTGCCGAAAGTTTTCTTTGTCCGATCGGGTTGCCGATTGGTTCAAACCAGCCAGCCGAAATCGCGATCAGTATCACGGCTCAGTTATTACAGGTTCGCGATCAGTTGGTTGCAGATTCACAGTAGCCATGCAGTGGCGTGCACTCGTCCGACGCAAATCAGTCAGAGAACAATGGAACGAATTCGAATTTGTCTCCGTTGAATAAGCCTTTGTCACTAAGCTTGAGTGATGGAATGACAAGCAATGCCATGAAAGACAAAGTCATATACGGCGCTCGCAGTGTGCAGCCAAATTCCTTCACGCGTTTGTCGAGGTCGCCGTACTGCTGGCCGACGACTTCGCATGATTCAGCCGACATTAAACCAGCAACGGGCAACGGTAAAACGCTCCCGCTATTGTCACTGTGAACGGATAAACCGCCTTTGCATTCAATGACGGCGTTGATCGCTGCGGCCAGATCTTTATCGTCGACACCAACTGCAACCACGTTGTGTGAGTCGTGAGCGACAGACGACGCAAACGCGCCTTTTTTCAATCCAAACCCTTTGGCAAACGCGATTGCAGGCGGCGCGTTCGTGTACCGGTTAACGACCACGATCTTGAGCACATCGTTATCGACGTCTGAGATTGCCAGGCCGTTGGCTAATTTGGTTGGTGCCATTTCCTGATGCGTGATCAATTGACCATCGATGGCTTGGATGACTCGAATTTGCGAGCCACCGGATTTGACTTGCAGTTGGTCAGTCGAAATTGGTGATGCTTCAAACTGGTTAATCGTTTCGGGTTCGACGCTTGGCATCAGGCACTTGCCATTTTCGGCAACAAGTTCACCGTCGATGTATGTCTGCTGGACTTGGAAGTTTTTCAAATCGTCGACCAGGATAAAGTCCGCCGAGTCGCCGAGTTGGAGTAGCCCAACGTTTAAGCCATAGTGTTTGACCGGATTCAAACAAGCAACTTTCAAGACGTTCATCAGATCGCGTCCGGCTGCAACGGCTCGCGCTGCCAGTTGGTTGATATGGCCCAGCAAGAATTCGTCGGGATGTTTGTCGTCACTGCAAAGCATGACCTTTTCTGAGTGCGAATCGATCAACGGTTGAAGCGCTTCAAAGTTGCGTGCGGCGGATCCTTCGCGGATGGCGATTTTGCAACCGACCGCGAGTTTGTCGAGTGCTTCTTCAATCGTGAAGCATTCATGGTCGGTGGAGATTCCGGCGCCAAAGTATTTGGCGGCATCTTCGCCGCGAAGACCAGGAGCGTGGCCATCGACAGGCTTGCCGCGATCTTGGGCGTGCTTGATCTTCTTCATGACTTCTGGAGATCCGTTGAGCACGCCAGGGAAATCCATCATTTCGCTTAAGTATCCAATGCGCGGATCATCCAAAAGTTTCCCGACTGCGTCACTATCGATCGTTGCCCCAGCAGTTTCGAAAACGGTTGCAGGTACACAAGCCGGTGCGCCAAAACAAAACTTGAAACATGTCTTAGTGGCATCTCGAAGCATTAACTCAACGCCCTCAATGCCACAGATGTTTGCAATTTCGTGCGGATCTGAAACGGTCGATACCGTTCCGTGCGTGACCGCGACGCGCGCAAAACGGCTGGGAAGCAACATTGAACTTTCGACATGGATATGTGAATCAACAAATCCAGGCATGATAAATTTGGCAGCAGGATCGGTCTCGCCAATACGGCGAATGTTGGCGATCTTGCCGTCGTCGATAGTGACTTCGCCAGAAAAAATATCACCGGCAATGACGTCGACGAGGTTTCCTTGAATGGTAAATGGCATAGTTTGTTATTGATGGGCCGGGAGAATTCGGATGTGCACTATATTGTATTTGCATTGTTTACGAGGCGCCACGAGCTGCTCGCCACTCTCTTGCTCGCGCGTTGTGAAGTTGTACTGGCCTCGTGTTGGCCGGCAAATACGTAAGTTGAAAATTCCTTTACGAATGTCGTAGCCAAAAATAGACGGACAGGAATGGCCAGTCGGCAAATAGTGCAACTTCGAGACTCGCGCCCAGCTTTTTACGACCACAAACGTCTCGGATTATTCTTCAAATTGTGAATCAAATCCATTACCATCAGATTAAGAAATGTATTAAAGGACATTGGTGATGGCAAAAATCAGTTTCAAATTTATCTTGAGTTTCTTCCTGCTGTTGGTGGCAATGGGGTTCGTGCAGACCAAAGACTCTCACGCGTTACAACGTGAAATTGTCTACGGCGTCGGCGATCAGATTCAGGTCAAGTTTCAGAACAAGTGGTTTGATGCGGAAGTAACCGAACTGCTTGGGGGCGGCCGGATGCTGCGAGCCAAGTTCACCGATAGCCGTGGCAAGAATCGTGTTTGGATGTTTGCCAGTTCTCAAGTTCGCGATGGCGAGTCGTCGACTCCATTCGGCGATCGGCCGACCACTGACGATGAACCTGAAGAAGATTCCCGTCCTACATACGAAATGCGAACTTGGAATTCGGCGGATGGAAAGTTTTCGGTGGAGGCGAAATTCGTCGATTTTGACGGTGAGAAAGTTGAGTTGCTAAAACGCGGCGATCTAACAATCAAAGTCCCATTAACGACGTTTGCGAAAAAGGACGTTGACTACGTAAATAAAATCGAAGCCGACAAAAAGGAAAAGAAATCAGAGAATCCGTTTGAAGCAGAGAATCCCTTTGCCGAATCCGATCCCGACGACCCTTTTGCTCCCCAACCTAAAAAGCGTGCGGAGTCTTCTACCCCAAAGCAACCTGAACCAGCAAAGCCAGACCGATCTGAATCCGAAAAAGCCGAGCCTGATCCATTCAACATTAAAAAGGATCCGCGCAAGCCGCGAATAAGCCATCCGCCTTTTCACAAGCCAAAGTCAAAAGAGAAAAATGAATCTAAGTTTGGCGAAGAGGTCACGTTTGGCGATTCGGACTTTTCTTCCAATAGTTCAAACGCGAGCAAGCCTTCGAGCAACGAGGCATCGAACAAAAAAGCAAAAACGGAATCGGCACGGAATGATCCCAAGTCCACACGCGATCCTGATTTTCCAATTCCCAAAGCCAAGGCCAAAGGCGGCAGCGGAATGTCGTCGTTCATTCGAATCGGAATTTTTCTTACGTCGTTATTGTTCGGGACGATCTCCGTAATTTGGGGATTCGCAAACCGCAAAAAATACAAGTGATTTGAATCGTCGATTAGTAGGACCGGAGTAGGCTATTTAAGTCTCGTTTCCGTGGCCGACGACCCGATTGATAAATTTCTCCAGCTGCATTTGAGTTGCGACACGTTGAAAGCAGTCGCAAGTCATAAGGACCCGGCGGCCATCGATCAAAACGAATTCGAAGTAGTCCAACGTCGCATACGTCCCTTTGATTTGGTTCCAATTCAACATGAATGGCCCGCTTTTTTTGGAGTAAACCAATAGTCCAGTTGGCACAATGATGACACCACTGCCATCGTAGTTATTGCCAACGAAATAAACGATTTGGTTGAACGCGATTGGGCTGCCAAAGTTCGTTTGAAACTTCTCGAACACTTCTTGCTCCAAATCAGCTTGGGTAAAGCAGCCTTTGCATTCGTCGTTTGAAAAATACTTTTTCGCGAGGGCGTTTAGCTGCGGAATGGACTGAACGCTGATTTTGGGTTGAAACGTCGGGTGGAAAATTCGATAGGGCCGCAACTCTTCCTCAGTCGGCGATTGGCTGATCGGAATTTGTTTGAGCCCCCAGTCGAGCCACTGCCATTCTTCCTGTCCGATGCTGGAGTAAACACGAATGATTTCTGGAACGTCGTTGGTGGCCAGGTTGGTGATGACTGGCAGGATGTCGCACCAGTGATCGCCCAGTTCTCGATGGAGGCCAAAGTAAAGTGAAATGGATGAGATCGGACCGGGCTTGGCGACGTGCGGCGCGAGTTTATGAAGCGGTTGGCGCAACAGCCGGACAGCGTGACACGATTTGCCGCTGATCGAGAGGTCGGAGTAGACCGCGACCAAGGGAGGGTCGACTGAGAGGATTCGCGCGGGAGTAATGCATCCTTGCGTGTAGTGAAATTTGATTGAGCGAAAGTACCAAACGACAATCGCCAGCATCAAGAGGAACGGCAGCCAAAACAGCCAATGGACAAAGAGCCCGCCAAAACTAATTAAGAGAAATCCGAAAACGATTGCGGCTGAGCCGGGGAATGTTGTGAGGACTTTAAAATAGTTCGGCGAAAGCAATCCCGGATTGGACGCCAGAAACTGGCCTGTTTGTTTGGGATTCTGGCGAGCCTGATTGAAGGCCACGGCAGCCGGAGTCGTCGGAATGGTGACCCTGCCCTCGCAGCGTTTACAACTGATGGTCTTGCCAGCCAACGTTTCTGAAACCTGGTAGTTTTTTCCGCAACTGCAGGAGAATTGAATCGGCATGAAATCTTGAGTGAATTGGAAGTGATGGAAATGTAAGCGACACAGGCTTATGCTGGCTGGAGTGGACGAGGCCTGGCTTTAGCCGTTTGGATGTCTTGATTCTAAATCAACCGGAACGGGCTTCGCAACTTTAGTAAAAGATCAGGCACTTTGAGTTTTGCCCCTTGGCGTGATTGGGCAGTAAACGATACTGTTGGGTTCAAATCCTCTGCAAAACCAAACGCAAAAGCCCACATGGCCAACGAAGCACATTCTGTCACCGTTAACGAGTCTCAAGCTGGCCGCGCCGATCATCTCGTCCGCGATCTCACGGAGCTTCCGCGAAGCAAAGTCACGCGTCTGTTCGAGAATAAGTGCGTTCGCGTCAACGGAAAAATTTGCCGTGAGTCGTTCTTTCGAGTGACTGAGGGCGACCTGCTCCAAATTCAGTACGATCCCAAAGCCGGCTATCCTCAGGTTCGTAAGCCGTGGGAGGACCGCACGTTCGAAGTCGTCTATGAAGATTCGTGGTTGATCGTCGTCAACAAAACAGCCGGTGTTCTGACGGTGCCGACTGAGAAATCGAACTCGAATACGTTGCTCGATCGGTTAAAGCTATATGTCAATCATTCTAAACGTGGGCGGGATTGTTTCGTCGTCCATCGGCTTGATCGCCAAGTCAGCGGCCTTTTGGTGTTCGCAAAAACAACGGTCGGAGCAGAGTTGCTTCAAGCACAATTCAACGAGCAAGTTCCCAAACGAATGTTTACTGCGATTGTGAATGGGCTGGTTGCAAAACCTGAAGGCTCGTTCGAAACGCATTTGGCAACCGCAAAAAATCTCGATCAATATTCCGTATACGGAAAAGACAAACAGCTGGGCAAGCACGCGATTACTGAATACAAAACGATTGGTACGAAGCTCGATACAACGATTGTTGAGATCGCGCCCAAGACCGCCCGCCGACACCAGATGCGAGTGCATCTTGCCGATGCGGGGCATCCTGTGTTGGGGGATCCAAGATACGGGAAAAAGAAATCGCAACATCGAAACTGGACCAAAAAACGAATGGCGCTTCACGCACATTTTTTGGAGTTCCACCATCCAGAATCGGGCGAGTTGGTTTCGTTTAAGTCGCCGATCCCGGTTTCAATTAAAAAATTCCGCCCGATCCCGGAAGAGTAGAGACGATCGTTATGGAAATTATTTCAGATACGCAAATGGAAATCGGCGGCTGCCAGTTTTTGATTACCAGGCCGCATACGTTTGGACTGGTGATCGACGGGGTTGTTGACCCGCACGTCGAACAAGCCAAAGCAAAAGATTACCTCCATCAAATCCTGCTTGCGCCGCAGAATCGGGATGAGTTTTTAAATCTCGTGGAATCCGAGGGCTTGGTGGTTTGCAAAAACTTGCATACTAAAGATCCAACCTACCGGCGTGTGCGCGGAAAATCGAGTGGCGGAAAACTTAGCCAAGCCGAATACTATCACCACGATGGCTGCAGTTGCCCGACCAAGCCGCGTGTCGTCGAAATACGAATGCCGTTCCAGGAAATCGAACGTCAGGTGGCCACTGCGATTGCTCCCTTTCCTGCTGTAATTCGTGCGCAGCTAAAATCACTGCCATCGCGATTGCAATCCGATTCGCAGATTGCCGAGTATCGCGATTGCTTTTTAAATGAGAACACCAAACTGCCTGCCGTTGAAACTTGGGATCAGATTCAAGGCAGACTGACCCGACTGGCGCGGAAAGAAATGGATGCCGAAACGTGTCGTGGTTACTTTCGCGAAGTCGACTTGCTGGCCGACGCTTACGTGTTGCCTTGGGAGATGGGCGAAAGCCGCTTGATGCTCAACAACTGCGATGACTTAAGCAAAACGATGCAGCATCGACGCTCCTATCAAAAACCTCGCGCCGCGGACGAGCAAAACGGAAGTCTGGTGAAACGCTGGACCGCCGAAGAGTATGGCGTGTAAACTCTTTGTTAAACAAACTGTAACGCTCAAAAGAACTTGCTAACGTACGGAACGATCATGCTCAGACTAGCCGCAATTTTGTTTTTCGTTTTGGCAAGCCTTCTCCCGCAAGCGGTTGCCCTGTCCGCTGACGATGCAGTAAAGCCAAACATCATTTGGATATCTTGCGAAGACATTAGTCCTCACATCGGATGCTTTGGCGATGAACAGGCGATCACACCTAACCTGGATTTGCTGGCCAAAGACGCGGTGCGTTACACCAACACTTTCACAACGGCTGGCGTTTGTGCGCCGTGTCGCTCGGCGATCATCACGGGTGTCTATCAGTCGACACTCGGCACACACCACATGCGTTGCAATGCGAAACTGCCGGACTTTGTTAAGCCGTTTCCAAGCTACCTGCGCGAGGCCGGGTACTATTGCACCAACAACAGTAAACAAGACTATCAATTCCAAACACCAAAGAATGTTTGGCACGAGTCGAGTAGGAAAGGCCATTGGAAAAATCGCCCGGATAAATCGCAGCCTTTTTTTGCAGTGTTCAATTTCAACGGCTGTCACGAAAGCGGGATTGAGAAAACGTCGAAATACGAAAAAGTTACCAAGGATTTGCCGGATGAATTTCGACAAGACCCAACCAAGTTAAAGTTACCGCCCTATTACCCTGACACGCCTGTCGTCCGCGAAGACTGGAAACGAAATTACGAATTGATCACTGCGATGGATGTTTGGGCTGGCAAGTTGATCCAGGAACTTAGAGACGCCGACCTCTACGAAAACACGATCATCATGTATTGGTCGGACCATGGCGTTGGATTGCCACGAGCAAAACGTTGGCTTTACGATTCCGGCACAAGAGTTCCATTGATCGTTCGCGTTCCAAGGAAGTTTCAAACTTGGGAAAAATGTGGCTTGAGCAGAGAAAAAGCCGATTCGATTTATGGTCGGCCGGGGGCAATCAACGACGAATTGGTTAGTAGTTTGGACTTTGCCCCGACCGTTTTGAATCTTGCAGGAATCGAAATTCCTCAGCACTTTCAAGGTCGAGCGTTTCTTGGAGGTCGATTAAGCCCTCAACGTGCCCACGTTTTTGGGGCGCGTGATCGAATGGACGAGCGATATGACATCATCCGTTCGGTCAGGGACAAGCGGTTTCGCTACATCCGAAACTACGAGCCGTTCAAGCCGTACTACCAATACATGAACACACCCGAAAAAGGCGCGACGATGAAGGAGCTGCGGCGTGTGCATGCGGCAGGCGGACTTGCAAACGCGGCGAAGATTTTTATGGCTGACCAAAAACCGGCAGAAGAGCTTTACGATCTCGACTCAGATCCACACGAGGTCAACAACTTGGCGGCCGATCCGAATCACCAGCAAACTTTGGAACGCCTTAGAGCGGTTCATCTTCAGTGGGTGCTGAAGACGCGTGACATTGGATTGATTCCTGAATCGGAAATCGAGCGACGAGAGAAATTGGCGGGTGCTCGGTATAACATTTTGGAAAAAGCAGACCCGGAATTGATCAAGCGGATTCGAAACGTGGCCAATGCTGCGGTAGGTTCGGCAAAAGAGCTGCCGGCGTTGATGGAGGCGGTTTCAGATACCGATTCTGTCGTTCGCTATTGGGCAGCGATCGGAATTGGGAACCTTTCAAGTGAATGGAAAGACGCCAAGCCCCAGGCAATTGCAGCGGCGAAAACGATGCTTAAAGACGAAGCCCCTTGCGTGCGAATTGCAGCGGCGCGGGTTCTGCTGAAGGATACGGGTGACGAAACGCAAATTAATCTGGCGTTGGCTGCATTGAAAACCGAGCTAAAAAGCGAGCACCAATGGGGGCGGCTGCGAGCTGCGATCGTGCTGGATGAAGTAGGCGAGTTGGCGCGGCCGCTGATCCCTGAGCTGCAGCAATGCCTCAAAGACCAGCCAAATAAATACATCACACGCGTCGCCAATCGAACATTGAATGTTCTGTTGGGGACCGAGAATACGGTGAAGTAACGCCTGATTAATTATCCGATTTCGGTCCAACGAGTTCCACCAAATTTCCATCTGGATCTCGAATGACTGTCAAAGCCATTTTCCCAATCGGCGCAGAGCCTTTGGTGATCGGCAATTCGACAGGGCCTTTGGCGATCGGTTTGACACCCGCTTTGGTTAGCCGATCCATCGCAACATCGGTGCTTTTCACAAAGACGGTAATGTAGCTGAATCCAAGCGTGCTGTTGATGTGATCGTTATTGGCTTTGGCACTTTCTCCTTCAACCTGCATCAATTTAAGCTGCGTCGCGCCGGGGCCTTTGCCAAGCGTTAGGACTTTGACGTCCAATTTCTTGTCAGTCAATCCAGCGTCGTTTGCCAATTCTGGTGTGACCGAAAAACTACTCGTGACCTCAAACCCAACGGCTTCGGTGTAAAACTTGATCGAAGCATCGATGTCGCTCACGACACAACCAAGGTCGATGGTCGGTTTAGCGAAATTGCTTTCTTTCTCTTTCTCTTGAGCCATCACCATCGCGCCGGCAATCACTGAGACAGCCGCAAGTAGAACGAATTGAGATTTCATCGGAGGTCCTTTTGTTTGAAAACGGCTGGCAGCATAGTTCGTTTGATTGTGTTGGCTGCTGTGGTGCCGTATGGCGTTTGTGTGCCGGAAGTCGTTACGTCGAATTTCCAGTTTGGATGTTAAGGCCGATGGATGCAAGTATTTTTAAAGCGAATTGAGATTTCCGGCGGTCCAATTTTCTGAATAACGAAAAGATGCAATGAAGCTTCCGGATTTACTGGTTCGTTCAGGTTTGTCTGACGGTTAACGCTCGTGCGAAGAAGTCCACTTGTCGCCAGTTTCGATTCGCCAGTTGAAAGGCGGCAGTTTGTTTGGGTTCTCACGGCGAATGACCAATTTAGTTGGTTGCCGTTTTCGACAAAGTAACTGATACTGATCGTCAAATTCATTTGGCGCAAGAAAGCTGACACCATTCACGATCTCAATCCTAAAATCGATGTTAACGCGGAACCCCATAAATCGCGATTAGAAGAGTTTCGCGAACTTTGGTCAGAAGCCGATGCAATCTGGACCGAAAACGATGGTCGCCCAGAGTTTCGGTCTTACGTCAGCTCAGATTACCTGACCGTTTATCATTCTCTGTTTTCGTTGCAAGAAAAAGTCACGACCGTTTTGGAGTGGGGGTCAGGCTTGGGCGTGGTGACGATCATGGCCAGTCGGATGGGATTTGAAGCGTTTGGGATGGAGGCGGAACCCAATCTGGTTGATTTTTCTTTTGAGCTTGCCGAATCATTTTCGTCCGATGCAAGTTTTGCCCAAGGAAGCTTTATCCCTGACGAGTTTGAGTGGGACCCTCGCAATGGAGACGAGTCGGTCGCGACATTTATTGATGACGCCGATGGCTATGGCGAGCTAGATGTTGCGCTTGATGATATCGATTTGGTGTATGCGTATCCTTGGCCAGGCGAGCAGGTTCTCTACCGAAATATTTTGAGAGAATTTGGCCGTCACGACGTCATGTTATTGAGTTACGACGCGCGGGAGGGAATGGAGTTAATTTGCTTCCCAGATGAAGGGTAAATCATTGCGGTTTGGGTAGGATAAATCGCTCACAATGTGAAAGACCGTCTTAATTGGACGAATTGCTTTCTTGCCTCAGCAAATTGCCTTACCGCATGAGCAGTCAGTGTCTAAAATTCGTCAGTTGCCGATCGGCATTTCAACCAACTCGAAAATCAGAGATGGGATTTTAATATGAGCTCTCCTGTTACTTCTACACAAACTTCAACCTCCAAAGATCCACTTCGTTTGATCGACGTGGACTACGTTCAGTTCTACGTGGGCAATGCCAAACAAGCGGCATATTTTTACGCCCAGGCATTCGGATTCGAAATCGAACAGGTTTCCGATCTGACCACTAACGTTCGCGATTCAGCAACTTATTTGTTGACTCAAGGCAATATTCGCTTCCTGCTGTCAACTGGTTTGACAGAAGGCCATCCTATTCAAAAAGAGGTTGGTTTGTACGGCGATGGAATCAAAGACATTGCTTTCACCGTTGACGATTCAGTCGCCGCGTATGAGCAAGCCCTTAAAAACGGTGCGGAGTCTGCCTACGAACCGATCGAGGTTTCTGACGAACACGGAATGGTTGTCAAATCCGGAATCAAATCGTTTGGCCGAGTCGTACATACCTTTATCTCGCGTGACGAACATTTCGCTTTGGATAAAGTCAAAGACCGTGGCAATCAGTTCTTGCCAAACTTCAAAATTCTCAATGACCTTGCCATCAACGAATACAACCGAGCCAATCCAACGGGCTTGTTCTATGTCGATCACTGCGTCGGCAACGTGAAAATGGGCGAGATGAATGTCTGGGTTAAGTGGTATGAAGACGTCTTGGGATTCAAGTTGTTTAAGCATTTTGATGACAAAGATATTTCAACTGAGTATTCGGCGTTGATGTCAAAGGTCATGGACTCGGGTCGCGAGCTTATCAAGATTCCGATCAACGAGCCGGCTGAAGGCAAACGCAAAAGTCAGATCGAAGAGTACCTCGACTGGCACGACAACACGGCTGGCATTCAGCACTTGGCTCTTTTGACCAAGGACGAAGTGAATACCGTTGGCCAATTGCGAAAACGTGGCGTCGATTTCCTTGAGATCCCAGAGAGCTATTACGATATCGTTTGGGATCGTGTTGGCGAGATCAAAGAAGACATCCAGAAAGTCAAAGACCTTCGTGTGTTGGTCGATCGGGACGACAAAGGATACTTGCTGCAGATTTTCACCAAACCGCTTCAAGACCGCCCAACGCTGTTCTTTGAGATCATCTGTCGTCGTGGCAGCGAATCATTCGGCAAAGGTAACTTCAAGGCTTTGTTTGAGTCGCTTGAGCTTGAGCAAGGAAAGCGCGGTAACCTTTAAACGGGACGTGTGCACCGAGGTCGTTTTGGCCACAGATAAATAATGTTGGATGTTCATTCTTGTGTAACCGTTGTCGCGAAAGTGAAAAGACGGACAAGAATGCATCTTTCGATTCGTCGCTTCGCGTCGGTTGTATGTCTGTGCAAAACCAAACTTTCAGGCGTCTTGTTTGCAGGCGTCTTGGGCTTTGCAGGTAAACCTTTCCTGCAGAGGCCCAATCGAATAGATTGGGAGAGATTCGATCTCACCATTGAGTTGGGGCAACGACTTAAATGAGGTACCTTGATGCGATCCTTTTTCACACTGATGGCTATATCGGCCATTAGCCTGTCGTTGTTTTGGTGTGCGTTTGGCGAGGCACAAAATTCTTCATCGCTCGCATTTTCTGCGCCCGTCCGTAATGCGTTCGCATCTCGTGCGCGCGGGGTTCATGCGCAGGAATCCAACGCGAAAAAACCTGCCGCTCAAGAGCCGGTTGTCGTTGCGACGGTCAACGGCGATCCGATCACGCAGAGTCAAATTGACTTTGACCTGAAGAAATTCACGGGCGGTTTGAAGCTTTCGGACTCTCAGTTGTCAGTTGCAAAAAAATCCATCTTGGAGCGGTTGATCGATCAGAAGGTCACAATGGACTATTTGAAAACTCACAAGCTTGCTGCCGGAGAAAGCGAAATTCGGCTCAAGGTAGATGAGTTGAAAAACGAGTTGGAATTGGTTGGCAAAACGCTTGACGACTATTTGAAAACGTCTGGGCAGACTCAATCGGAACTTGAGTTTCAATTTGCTTTGGATATCAGTTGGAAGCGTTATCTAGGGCCGAAACTGACGGATGAGTTTTTGGAAGGTTACTTCGAGCAACACCGACGCGATTTCGATGGCACGGAGCTTCGTGTGGCGCATCTTTTGATAAAAGTGCCGGCGGATGCGAAGCCTGAGAAACGCGAGTCGGCCTTGAATGAAGCCAAGACATTAAAAAGAAAACTCGACGCCAGCGAGGATTGGGATGCGATTGTCAAACAACATTCGCAGGCTCCAACAAAAGATGACGGCGGAAAAATCGGTTGGATCAGAATCGATGGCCCAATGCCCAGAGCGTTTACCAAAGCGGCTTTTGTGCTGCAGAAAAATCAAGTCAGTGATCCGGTCACGACCCATTTTGGGGTCCATCTCATCAAGTGCCTGGAAGTCAAGCAAGGCAAAATTGGGTGGCGTGACACACGAGAGTCCGTTGAGAACGCCGCCCAAGGTGCTTTGTTTCAAACGATCAGCCAGCAGCATCGAGCCAATGTAAAGATCGAGTATGCCGAAGCGAAGTAACGTTCTAGCGACTTAATTGGAGTCCAGGAGTTGAACCACGGCAGCTGATTTAAGATCGCCGACGTCTGAAAGGTTGAAAGCGACCGGGTGATTTTTTGGGAGGTTAAGTTTGGTTCCGGTTTTTACCTTTGACGTACCATTTTGCATTTCCAGGTCGAGTTCAAGTTCATAGGTTTTTCCATCGGACGCCAGTTGCAAAGTACCTTTTACGGTTGCAGCAATTGAAACGCTGTTTACGTCGCGGTTGGTCGAGGATGAAAATTTGGTTCCATTCGTTGTAGAAGCTTTTACAACGGATTGCATCTCGGTCAGTGAACGCGGCAACTTCATGACTTTATTGGTTCCCATGGCAGTTACCAATTTTTCCAGAGTAGGATTGGGTTGGCGATACCGTGCTTCAATTTCCGGATCCGCGTCAATCAACCAAGTGATGCGAACGACGCAATTCTCGATTTTTCCATTTTTCGCCTGCCTGTTCTCTTCGATAGATTGGTCAAGGCTGTCGACTAGCGGTGAAATCAATTCGATTTTTTCCTTGGGCGCCGAGACAATTAGCGTGTTCAATGAATCGTCAGTCGACATTCGAACATCCTGGCTAGCCATCTGCTGTTGCAGAATATTTTCTATCAGAGGTACTAAATCGCTTGCCTTTTTGTGCCTAATCAAGAATATCGTAACCTCCAGTTCTTGAGGAGCAGTGTCTATTCTTGCGATCACTGTGCGAAGCACTTCGATGGATTCTTTTGAGCCTTTCATTAAAACCGAATTCGATTTTGGGTCGACGGCCAACCGCACATTTTCATGATCGGCGAGCATCGTTTGTGCGACCTGAAAGACAGTCTGGGCATCAGCGTGTACGATTCGGAAAGAGACTAATTGCTGGTCATCTGCGATGCCTGAGCTCGTTGACAATAAAACCAGCAAGATACAAAGCGGACTTAATTTAGTTAGTGACCTCATTACTATTTCCTCTTAAGGAGAGTTGTGCTTAGAAAAATCAACAACCGGATAGGCGTTCACAATTGTGAAAGCCTCATTGGACGCTGGCGACTGAATCAATATTGTGTGTCGACCTTGGCCCGTGGCCGAAAAAACGACAGGGGATTTGGTCTCTGTTTCAAGGATTGGTTTGGTAAGTTTCGGGGTGTTGTTTGACAGCCTTTTCTCTTCGTTGATTGGGCGTTGCAATATTCCACTGCTGTAAACGACCAGCCCAATCAAGGCTGCGATTCCTGCCACGATTGCAGACATTGCAACGGCTCTTTTTCTGCGAACCGGCTTTTGAGTCAGTTCACTTGAAAGGCAAACGGACCCATGTTTCAAGCTTGCAGGTGCGGCGACGGAATTCCAAGCCTGCTGAATTGCTCCGTCAAGAGATTCAGTCAACTCGATTTCCAAAGTGCATGACTCGCAGGTTTTCAAATGGTCGGAGAATGATTGCCGACTGGCTTCGTCTATCGAACCATCGAGGAAGTCTTCAAGATGTTGGCATGAGTCATTCATTTCGCTTTTGTTTTTTCCTTGGACAACTGTAAGAGTTTTCCGCGCAACGTTTTTCGGGCGATACTCAAATTGGCTTTTACTGAGTTCTCTGATTTGCCAAGCAGCTTTGCGATGTCTGAATTCGAAAATTGCTCAACGGCTTTCAAAAACAAAACGGAACGTTGCTGCTCGGGTAAGGTTTGCATCAAATTAATCAGCTGGTCGTAAGCTTCCTTTTCCAACTGATTGACTTCTGGTGACGTGGCTTTGTCTGTCGGATCAAGCATTTCGTTGTTCAGGTATTGCGGCCGCTTTTTCTTTAAGTTGTCTTTCCAAAGGTTGACGAGGATTTGGAAAAGCCATGGTTTTACACCGCGCGCATTCTTTAACTGGTTGATTCTTTGATGGGCTCGCAAGAAACATTCTTGCGTCAAGTCTTCAGCCAAGTGCGGGTCGCGCGACAGGTTGAGCGCGAATCGATAGACGTTGTCGAGATACTTTTCGAAATCGATTCGCACTTGCAGCGTTTCCAGGGACTAAGTCAATGACTCTGTTTAAACCCGGAAGTAAGACGAATACGTCTGCGAAAAGTTAAAAAGAAAATCAGAATTTGTTTTTAAGGCAATTAATAACCGGAAAAAGACAGTCCTCGGTGAAAATACCACCGCTTTGAAACGTCGAATTCGATTTCAATGCGTAAAAACAGAGTAAGAGAACCGCGAATGAACGCCAATGGACGCGGATGAAAAATCGAATTTGTATTCGCGTTTATTAGCGTCCATTCGCGGTTGAAAATCCGGCGATCAAAGGTTCTCGCATACCAGCTAATGATCAAGCGGCAATGAAATCCTACGGAAGCGGGATGTCTTTGAGTGAAACCTTAACAGGAACTTCTACGATTGCTGCCGGAGTTTGGTAGTACAGTGTCATGTCTTTGGGATCGTGCTCAAAGAAATATTCGATCGCGATTTCGTTTTCGGTTTGACGAACGGCGGTGTAAGTCAAAACTTCAAATCGTTCGCCTTCAGCGTTTTCCATGTAGACTGGGTTGCGATACACCCAGCTTTGATGTGATTCAAGGGCGTTGTGGTCTTCGTCGAAAATTAAACCGACGGTCACGCCATAGAGATCTTCATTTTTTGCGATGCCTTCGAATTTGACGGTTGCTCCAGCTTTGGTTTGGCTTACACCGGGAGTTAGTCTTCCTAATTTCCTGAATCGGAATTTTTCCATCCGGCCAGGGAGAACCGCATCGATCACGGCGTCCAGAGATTGAATCGTTTCGATCTGTCGATCAACCAATCCGATCGGAATTGAAAACTCAAGTTCGGGAATTTCAGGTTGAACGGTTCCCGATAGAACGGCATCGCGATTAGTGATTTCGATTTCGGTGTCAAACTCATCGAGTGCTTTGATAGAGGTGGCTGGCAAATCGATTGAGATCGGCGTCACACGCGGTTCCCAACGAACTTTGATCCGAACGTTGCAGTAACTAAGTTCAGGATTGGCGAGGTTGCGCGACGCGTTCACATGGGTAACCGTCAATTGGAAAATGCCTGAGACGTTGCGTGGCGGGCCGGTAAGTTCTTTTTTCTCGCCCTTGCCTGCCTTTTCTTCTGCGGCCGCTGCGGCAGGGTCAGCCGCACGAACACGGGCTTCATCGGTTGGGACCAATCGCAAAATGCCGGGTCCACCGCCGTAAAGATCGACAACCAATTCGCCCTGCTTCATCACTTCGGCAACCGCGACCCAAAAATCAACGTCTTTCAGATTTAAGTCAATCTCTTTGTTGCGAAAAACGTCAGGAGCTGCGTCAGGAAGGCCAATGTCATTTTTGGTTTGTTTACGAATGCTTTTGAATGCCGCGCCAACCGTCATTTTGCCAACTAGTTTGACTGTACTGGCATTGGTCACCTCGGCAACCGCGATTTTTTCCAAAGCGACTCTCACTCGTGAAGCGCGGTTGGCTGCGTCGGACGGTGTTTTTTCGGTGGTGGGCTCAAGGAAATCAAGCACTCGTACGCCAAGCGAAATGAGTTCTTTCTCGGCGGCATCACGTTTGGGAATCTCCGCCGCTTGGAGTTGTCGCTGTAGGTATTCCACCTTTTCGATCAACTCCATGTCGCTCAGCTCGCGCTCTTCTTTGGCGGAGGCTTGGGGAGTGTCGTCGTCTTTTTTTGATTCTTGGCCCAGCGCAAGGGGAGAAAATTGGGTGGAAAAACCCAAAATCAGAACGGATAAAACGGCGATGAGCGGCAGTTGAGTGAAGCGAAGCATTTGATTTCCTTGATGAATGATTCGCTTTCATTCTAGCGATTGAAAACTCTGACGTCGAAGAAAATCAAAATTTCGGAAACGTTCATCCACACGACCTCAATTAGTAACCTACGCTTTTACGTTGTGTGTATTTATGACTGGCGGCAAAAATGGCTTTATTTCCCCTGCGAAACTTGATTGTTGCGATGCTCTGCGCGGGCGTTTTCTGGCAGGTCGGAAGCCAAAGTGCAGCCGGTCAATCGCAGCCGGAAATGACGGTTGAGATTGCTTACAAAAAGAAAAAATATATCGGCCAACCATTGGTGTGGGACGGCAAGGATATGATGATTTTGCGGCGAGATGGCAAGATCTCAATTTTGCCTGTGAAGTCAGAAAAAGACTACAAAAAAATCAAGAGTTCGTTTACGCCTTACTCCAGCTCAGATATGCGTATCCGACTTCAGAAAGAATTTGGTTCCAAGTACCAAGTCTCGGTAACGCAGAATTTTCTGGTGGTTCATCCCAACGGAAACTCAGGCGTGTGGTCGGCTCCATTTCAAAAGCTCTACGTTCGCTTCGGAGCTTATTTTGATTCACGCGGGTTCGATCTGAAAAAGCCAGAGTTTCAGATGGTTGCCGTTGTTTTGCGAACGCGAAAAGAGTTCGATCGTTTCTTGCGCAGGTATCACCCTGATGCGGGAACGAATGTGCTGGGATACTATTCGCCGCGAAGCAATCGAATTATCACTTACGATCAAACGGGTGGAAATCCGGGCAGCCAAGGTTGGTTTTTCAATGCGGATACCATTATCCACGAAGCCACGCACCAAACGGCATTCAATACTGGTGTACATAGCCGTTACAACCAAGGCCTTCGTTGGGCTTCGGAGGGGTTGGCGATGTTGTTCGAGGCACCAGGCGTTAATAACAGCACGTATTATTCCAAGCAAAAAGACCGCATCAATCGTGATCGCTTGATCGCGTTGAAGTACTACTACGCAAACGACAAAGTCAAAGGAAAGATGGCGAGTCTGATTGCGAGTGACAAACTATTTCGATCCAACGCACAATTGGCATATGCAATGTCATGGGGCATGACGTTTTTCTTTACCGAAAAAATGCCGGCAGAATACAACCGATTTTTGCGCGCAGATGCGAGACGAGCCAATTTTTCAGGCTATTCAAGTAGTGACCGCGCAAAGGATTTTGCCAAGGCGTTTGGGAGTGACATTAGGGGATTGGAAGCCAAGATGAAGCGGTTCATCGACAAACTCGATGTTCCGCCACCTAAAAAATAGCTGGGTTTGTTTGAGTCAGTTATCGCTGGTTGGCCGTAAACGACTAGTCACGTTTTCCGGTTTCGATAACAACTGCAACGCAGCGCGTACATTCACAATCACTTTGCCATTGGTACAGCAGCCAGCTAAATCAGTTCTTGGCGGATTGCCCAGACAGCAGCTTGGGTGCGGTCGTTGACGTCGAGTTTGCGCAAAATGTTTTGCACATGTTCCTTGACGGTTTCGACGCTAATCCCAAGTGATTTGCCGACTTCCCGATTGCTGAGTCCCATCGAAACATGGCGCAAAACCTGAGTTTCGCGGTTGGTCAACGGGCTTGCAGTATCACCGGACGAAGACCGACGCATTCTGGTCTTGGTTTTCACCAAAAGACTTGATTCAGAAACTGGTTGTCCAGAACCGGCGCTTTTTATAGCGTCAACTAATCGGTCACAAGAGTCCGTTTTAAGAATAAAGTCGTGGCATCCATATGCGGCTGCACGCGCGATATTAGTTGGGTTTGAGTAGGCGGAAAAAACGACCACGCTGCACTCATGTTCCCCGAGCTTAAGTTGCTCAAGACTCTTGAGTGCATCGTGCCCTCCAAGGCGAACTTCGGTAACCAATACATCTGGTTTGTGGAGTGCAATTGCATCAACAATTTTGTCCGGCGCCACTATTTCGGCGACGACTTCTATTCCAGATGGTTGTGTTACCTTTCGAACGCCCTCGCAGGCGATCGGATGATCGTCCGCGACAACGATTTTCAAAGGCATAATCTCAATTCGTGAAAAAACAATAGTATTGCTTCGAATTGTCCATGGGGTTGTCATTCCTTGCGGATTTAATCCCCGATAACCAACTCAAAATGCGAAGTTCCGAATCTAACGAATATTCAGATTAATTCAACAACGGCCTTTATGTTTTTCAATTGTTGAAAATTCACATCGTTCAAATTCTGACATTGGCCAACGGTGACCTAAATAAACAGAGGATGTTGTCCTTATCCAACGTCCAACGAAATCGAATTTGACTAAGCAGACCAATCATGAATCCAACTGAACAAAAAACTCGCCAAATCTTAATCGTTGATGACGACCGCCACCTTCTTGATTCGATGGGGTCCTGGCTCGTGGAGCAGGGATACCGTGTTTCCTTGGCCTCAAACGCTGAAGAAGCCAGAAAAATGCTCGCTGATCGTGTGCATGATTTGGCTTTGATTGACCTTCGCTTAGGGGCAGATGATGGTCTTGAGCTATTGGTTGAATGCAAGAAGCACCACCCAGATGTGGTGGTTTTGCTGATGACTGGCTACGCCACTGTCGATACCGGAATCGAAGCCATTCGCGCCGGTGCTTTCGATCTACTGACAAAACCATTGATTGATGATGAGATTCTGTTGGCATTTGATCGTGCCCTTTCTCAGCAGCAGGTCATCACAGAAAACGAAAATCTTAAAACCCAGCTCGACAAACGGTTCGGTCGAAACTCGATTGTTGGCAACGATGCTCGAATGCAGAAGACATTTGACATGGTTGATAACATCGCTGACACCAAAGCCACGGTTTTGATTACTGGCGAAAGTGGAACAGGAAAGTCATTGATTGCCCGTGCCATTCACCAACGATCCAACCGCCGAAAGGCTCCATTTGTCGAAGTCGCCTGTGGTGCTTTGCCAGAAAACCTGCTTGAAAGCGAATTGTTTGGCCATGTTGCAGGCTCGTTCACAGGGGCGACTGGAAACAAAATTGGTAAATTCAAGCAAGCCGACGGTGGCACAATATTTCTAGATGAAATCGCGACTGCGTCACCAAGCATGCAAGTCAAATTGCTTCGCGTGTTGCAGGAGCTCGAATTTGAACAAGTGGGCGGCACTGAGACTTATCAGGTCAACACTCGTATCATTCTTGCGACCAATGAAGATCTTTCGACAGCCGTTGCAGAAGGCCGATTCCGTCAAGATCTTTACTACCGCGTCAACGTAATCAATATCGAGCTGCCGGCGTTGCGTCAGCGGATTTCTGATATTCCTACATTGGTTCAGCATTTCCTAGGCAAGGTTTGCGACGAAGAGAACAAGAATATTGAAGGTTTCGATGCTGCAGCAATGCAGGCCCTTCACGAATACAGCTGGCCTGGCAACGTTCGTGAATTGCAGAACATTGTTGAGCGAGCCGTGTTGCTTGGAGCCGGCCCAACGCTTGGGCTTAACGATTTGCCCGCGCATATCAACTCATGTTCTTCCAATACATTGACGATTGCTCCTGTTGGAGAGCGTCAAACGTTGAAGCAAGCATTGGAAGGGCCTGAGCGGCAAATTATCCTTCAGTGTCTTCGCGAGAATAACTGGAATCGTAACGCGACCGCTGAGCAGTTGGCCGTCAATCGTACGACGCTTTACAAGAAAATGAAAAAGCTCGGATTGGAAAACCCAACCTTGGTTAAGGATTGGTAGTCGACCCAACTGGCTGATTCATCAACTTCGATCAAAATGAATTGTTCGAAATTGGTTTGACATAAAAATAGCGATCGCTGAATTAATCAGGCGATCGCTTTTTTTTGTTTTTGACGTCTTGCGCGGATCTATGCGAGTTGGACTATTGGTGTGTCAAACCTGAATTGACGGGTGCCATGTTTACGCGAAGCGTAAGCATGCTCCTGCTGCGCGTGAGAATAGCCCCCAGAACCCTGAGACAAACTATTCATTTCAGCTTTGACGAAACCACTACCTTTGGCCAATCAGTACATCATTGGAGACGCTCTCGATTTTCACGTCGACCAATGAGTTTTCTTGCGCTTTTTCAACGCTGGCGATGATGGGGGCGTAGCGGCAAGAGGTTCCCGATGCAGTTCCATCGTCGTTGACTTTTTCGACCAGCAATTGCAGTCGCTCGCCAACCAAGGAGTTAAAGTATTCTCGCTTGAGTTCTGTCTCGAGGGCGGCGAGAACTTTTCCCCGTTCCGATTTAACTTGCTTGGGAATTTGATCTGTCATGTCGGCCGCCGGCGTGCCGCGGCGTGGGCTAAACGGGAACATGTGGATCTTTGAAAAACCGATTTGGCGACACGCGTCGAGAGTGTCTTCAAAATCGGATTCGGTTTCGCCTGGGAATCCAACGATCACGTCGGTAGTAAACGCTGGAAGGTGAAGCTCTTTCTTAACCAGTTCGCAGCGGTCAATGATGTGTCGTCGTGTCCAGCGTCGTTTCATTCCGCGAAGAATCCTATCGCTTCCGCTTTGCAGGCAGACGTGTAAGTGCGGACAGACTTGCGCAGAAAACTCTTGCATCACTTCGATCAACTCTCGTGTGACTTCGGTGGCTTCGATGGAAGACATGCGGACGCGAACTTCAGGAGAAAGCTCACAAATGTTGCGGACGAGATGTGAAAGTCGAGTCCACTCTGATTTGGGTTTGCCTTTATTGAAATCGACGCCGTAGTGGCCCAAGTGAATGCCAGTGAGAATCACTTCGCGGAATCCGTTGTCGATCAGCACGCGGACTTCATCCAAAACGTCTTGCATTGGACGGCTGAACATGTCGGGGCGGACCGTTGGAATGATGCAGTAACTACATCGCAGTAAACAACCGTCCTGGACTTTGACGTAAGCGCGGTGGCGATTGTTGAGACCTGAGATTCCGTTGGGGATATCAACGACACCAAACCGACCAAGCAAATCTGGTAACTCGCGTTTGTCGGTGACTACTTCGGCAACACCTGGAAGTGCGGCAACGGCTTCGGGTTCACGAGTGGCGTAACAACCCATCACGACGATTCGTGCGTCCGGGTTGTCGCGGTTCATTCGTCGGATGATTTGACGGCTTTTGGAATCACCTTCACCCGTGATCGTGCAAGTGTTAACGATGCACAGATCGGCCGGTTGATCGGATTCGGCGTCAGTGTATCCGGCGCTGATCAATCCTTCACGGACAAACTGCGTTTCGTATTGGTTGACTTTGCAGCCAAGCGTTGCGGTTTTTAGTTTTGCAGACAAAGTCTCGATCCGAACCAGAGTTTATAGAGTACATCCAAGCCAAGATTGTCGGAGAGGCTGGGGGTTTAGGCAACCGTTGAAATTGAATTGGCGGGCTGATTTCCAATTCTGACCTCGCCAGGTATCCGGGAGGTGAGAGGTTTTGCGGATTAATTGACCGCTTTGAGGGCCAAAGTGATTCGACGCTGGTTTTGAGGGACCGCGGAATCACATGGAGCTTGAATCACATGGAGCTTGGATTGTGTCCAAGCTCAAGGATGAAGATCGGAAAAAGTCATCCCGAAGTTCGGCGACTCCGGCTACATTTGACTTGCGAACCGTTGGTCGCTTTCGAGAAAGAAATTCATTCTGGAGAAGTTCAGTTTTGTGAACTCATTCGCCAGGAACAGGCTCGATGGAAGCCGACATTGATCCTGCACTTCGCTCCATCAAAAAGTCTTTGCCAAACCCGTGAATCTGATCACGCTTTAGCTCAGCATGTTCTTTAGTCGTTGTCAGGCAAATGCACTTGCCCGTGTTATCAACCGTGGTGGCCATTTGAATCCCTTTTTCAAACGGGTATCCAAACAACTGCTTCATCATCAGGATCACGTACTCGTAAGAGTGATCATCATCGTCCCAAAGGATGACGTTGTATCGTGGTTGGCGTTTGGGCGGCGTGCGTTTCTTTTGCTTGTTCGATCGCACGATGGGTTCGGCAGTAAGGGTTGCGGATCCCTGCTCAGACATAATGATTCTCTAACTCTGGGGTGATGAAACGAAATCAAGAAATCAATTTCTTGAGACTTTATTCGTGGGTAATGTGACGGAAAATCCGATTTCGCACAAGTAATTTTTTATGGGCCTGACATCAATCTTAGACAATCGTCGTCAATTGGTCACGAGATTCTCAAGCCCGACTCGTGGTGGGGTGTGAGCCACATCGCTATATTGTTACGCAAAGTTCAGTTTAGTCAGGGCTTACGTTTATTGGGAAAAAAACTTGCTCGGTTTGCAAGCACATTTCGTGTCCCGATTTTTAATCGGCTTACGGGACACTCCATATTGGCGACACCAAAATAGGATATTTCAATGTCAGAATTCGATACTTATTTAACTGAAAACCACGATCGGTTCGAGTCGGATTTGTTCGAATGGCTACGAATGGCCAGTATTGGAACAGACAGTGCTTACGACAAAGAGGTTCGGCAAGCCGCAGACTGGCTCGCGGATAAATTTCGCGGGCTCAAGCTCCACACGGAGGTTATTGAAACCTGTGGCCACCCTTTAGTTTATGCGGAATCGGAAAAGATTGAGGGCGCGCCAACCGTTTTGGTTTACGGTCATTACGACGTCCAGCCGCCAGATCCGTTGGACCTATGGGACAGCCCGCCATTCGAACCGACTGTGCGAGACGGAAAAGTTTTCGCGCGGGGAGCGACCGATGACAAAGGCCAAATGATCACGCATGTGTTTGGAGTCGAGTCGTATTTGAAAACGCGTGGTGACTTGCCTGTCCAAGTCAAATTTCTGATCGAAGGCGAAGAAGAATCCGGCGGCAAGGGATTGGCTGCGTTCCTGCGGGGCGAGTACGACAAAGACGTTCCGGTCAAAGAAAAAATCAGTGCCGACATCGCCGTCATCAGTGACTGTTCGCAATACGGACCTGGCAAGCCAGCGATCACTTATGGCTTGAAGGGAATTACTTATTTTCAAGTGAACCTGACTGGCCCTTGCAAGGACTTACACTCAGGCGGATTTGGCGGAACGGTCACCAACCCTGCCAACGCACTTTGCAAAATGCTGGGTGCCTTGATCAATGACGACGGCCAAGTTCAAGTTCCCGGTTTCTACGATGACGTTCAGGGGTTAAGCGAACGCGAGCGCGAACAGTTTGCGGCACTCGGTTTTTCGGAAGACGAATACGCGAAAGAACAAGGCCTCGGTGGGGCTGACGATCTTGCGGGCGAAAAAGGCTTCACAACACTTGAGCGACGCTGGGCTCGACCAACGTTTGACATCAATGGATTGTGGAGTGGTTACCAGGGCGAAGGTGCCAAAACCGTTTTGCCTTCCAAGGCAGGTGCGAAATTCAGTTGCCGTTTGGTTCCCGCTCAAGATCCTAAAAAGATTCAGGAGTCCATCAAGAAAAAATTGGAAGAGTTATGTCCGCCCGGAATTGAAATGGAGTTCATCGCACTGCATGGTGCTCCCGGTTTTGTCCTTTCGCTTGACAGTCCCTACATGGATGCGGCTGCACGAGCCGTTGAGCAAGGGTTTGGAACCAAGCCCGTGTTTGTCCGTTCTGGCGGAAGTATCCCTGTCGTCAATGCGTTCACCAAAATGTTGGGTATCGACACGTTGCTGCTGGGATGGGGGCAAGACGATGACAATCTCCACAGTCCCAACGAGAAGTTCTCGCTTGAAGATTTTCATCGCGGAATCAAATCAAGCTGCTGTCTCTGGGACGAAATTGCCAAAATTAAAGTCTGATCAAAGTCTGGATCAAAGGGCCGATGACAAGAACGTTTCGATTCAATTGGATCGTCGCGGGCTTTTGGTCCAGCGAAGAAGTTACTTTTTTGCTTTTCGATAATACACTACTCACTACAAACCAATCACACCTCTTATGCTTGACCGAAAATACATTCTTGAAAACGTTGACGCTGTTAAACAAAACTGCACCAACCGCAATGTCAAAGTCGACGTTGATCGCTTGGTTGAACTAGAAACGGCTCGCCGAGCGAAATTGCAAGAGGTTCAGGATTTGAATACGGCTTCAAATGCCGAGTCAAAGAAAATTGGTAAGGCCAAGGACGAAGCCGAACGTGAGGCGCTCAAGGTGAAAGCTCGTGAGCTACGTGATCAAAAAGACGTCGCCCAGGGAGAGCATGACGCAATGGACGCGGAAGTTTTGCAGATCCAATTGGCCGTTCCCAATATGGCTCATGCCGACTGCCCCGTTGGCGTTGATGATAAATCTAACCTTGAAATTTCTCGGGGGGCCCACGCGCCGCGCGAGTTTGATTTCAAGCCGCTTGATCATCTTGAGCTTGGTGAAAAGCACGATTGGATTGACTTCGAGGGCGGGTCACGCACGACGGGCAATGGATTCTACTTTCTCAAAGGCGATCTAGTCTTGCTCGATTTGGCGCTTCAACAATACGCCGTTAGCGAATTGACCAAGCGCGGTTTTACGCCGACCATTACGCCCGACCTTGCCAAAGATTCTGTGCTTGAAGGAATTGGCTTCATGCCACGTGGTCCAGAAACTCAGATTTATAGCATTGAAGAATCGAATCTAAGTTTGATCGGAACTGCTGAAATTACGTTGGGCGGTTTGTATAGCGGGAAAACTGTGATGGACACCGAGCTTCCTATTAAGCTTTGTGGGATCAGCCATTGTTACCGCACCGAAGCCGGAGCTGCTGGTCGAGCGTCACGAGGTTTGTACCGCGTTCATCAATTCACCAAAATCGAAATGTTCGTGTTTACTACCCCTGATCAAAGCGATGCGATTCATGAAGAGCTTCGCCAGATCGAATGCGATTTGTTCGATGCAATCGGTGTGCCTTTTCGTGTTGTCGATACGGCGACCGGGGATTTGGGCGGCCCGGCCTATCGTAAATACGACCTCGAAGCATGGATGCCAGGCCGTGGCGATGCGGGTGAGTGGGGCGAGGTCACCAGTACTTCGAACTGCACTGACTATCAGGCTCGCCGTTTGAATATTCGCTTCAAAGAGAAAGACAAAAAGGGAACGAAGTTTGTGCACACACTAAATGGAACAGCTTTTGCGCTCAGTCGTGCATTGATCTCCGTTTTGGAAAATCATCAGAACGCTGATGGGTCGGTGACCATCCCTGAGTGTTTGCGTCCGATCATGGGCAAGGACTCAATTGGATAATCTATCTAATCGTTAAAGTCGGTTTGAGCGATTTGAATGTTGTCCATCATTTGGGGGTGTTTGGGTTCAAACTGTTAACCAGTCGTTGAAACAAGCTTTCGTTTTGAGTTTTTTCTCACAAAATGTGTTCTTTATCGGACCTTAAATGAAATTGTAGTTTTTGCGAAGGGTTGGGTTTTTAGTTGGTTGAAAGAAGCGTGATTCGAGACTAACCTTGGGGAAGGCTTTTATCCTTTATTCATTCCAACTCTCAACCACAGGTCATTCAAAGTGAAGTTCATTGCTACATTTTTCCTGGTTGCGTTCTGCTGCATCGCACAAGCTAACGGACAGCTCAGATTCAATTTGACTTCTACCGGCAATGCTGATGCCGATGCTGGCTTTCAACAGGCCGCGGACTTTTGGTCATCACAGTTTGATGACGACATCGAAGTAAACCTGACACTGGGGTTCGCCGACCTTGGCGGAGGCATTTTGGGCCAAGCAGGTTCAACAAGGGACCGTTATTCTTATTCAGCTTTTCGATCGGCAATCGCCGCTGATGCGTTGTCTGCTGCTGATGCAAGCTTCAGCTCGACGCTTCCAACTGGCAATGCTTTTTCCGTTTACATCAACGGAACTAACGAATCCTCTGCTGCATTCGTGGATAACGATGGCGGTGCCAACAACACACAGGTCTTCCTGACCAATGCGAATGCAAAAGCACTCGGGCTGATAAACGGAATCCAAGTCGGTGAAGACGCTCAAATTACCTTCAACAGTCAATTCAACTTCGACTTCGATCCCTCTGATGGAATTGGAAGCGGGCAACAAGACTTCGTTGGTGTCGCCATTCACGAGATTGGCCACGCACTTGGATTCACCAGCGGTGTTGATGTCCTTGACGGAAATGTGGACGCTGGTTTCAATGACGATCAATTTACGTTTGTTAACTCATTGGACTTTGCTCGGCATTCTCCTGACAGTGTTGCCAACGGCGCAGACATCGACTACACAGCGGATACTCGACCAAAATTCTATTCCATTGATGGCGGACTAACTGGCGGCGGTGGAATTGTCGGTGGACTCGATCACTTTTCGTTGGGCACACAGGAAGGTGATGGTCGACAAGCCAGCCACTGGCGCGACGGCAATCTTGGCGACCAGGTTCAGCTGGGCATCCTGGATCCTACCGCTGCGGCCGCAGGGAATCTCAACTTCGTCACAGAGCTTGATCTTCAAGCAATTGACATCATTGGATTCAACCGAATTAGTGCCGTTCCTGAGCCCGGTTCGATCATCATTCTTGGTGCTGTGTTCTGTGGGGTTCTTTCACGTCGCCGACGATCATAAAGTTTCACCACACAAAGCAAACATTCCGATTAAGTCTTAAGCCGATCTTCTTTGATCGGCTTTTTTTATGCGAGGTTGGAGGCAATCTGAATACTTGAAAGTGGAGCTGGATGAAAAAAGCATCGGTCAATCGTTGAATTGTGCGATGTTTTTTTGGGAGTCACCCAAGCGACAACTATTAAGGAAGGCTAAGACAAGACAAGACAAACGCGATTACAAGGTTGTTAGGGCAAAATTCCGCAGTGCTCAGCCAACCTGAAGTTCACTGGTGAAGTGTTTGTTCTGAATCGGAATGACGAATCGCAAGATATTCCGCAGCACTTCGGCGGGTGAGCCTTTGGCCTCGACCGTTGAGATGATCTCTTCGGGATAGCATCCCAATACGGGCTTGGAGATTTCGTGGAAGATTTTAAATCGTTTGCGAATGACTTCTTCGCTGGTATCGTCGGCTCGGTTTTCGCGGATCGCCCGACGCTGCATTCGCTTGATCATTTCCTCTTCGTCGGTGCAACTAAAGTTAATCACTTGCACGATGTCGAGGTGGTCTTTGACAAGTTCGGTTTGGGCTGTGTTACGTGGAATGCCGTCGAGGATCAGAAGGTCTTCGCGAGGTTTGAAATACGAAAGTGCGATGTATGCGTCGAGCGCTTTTTTCCAAATCTGAATGGTTAATTCATCGGGAACAAAATGGCCTTGCGAGGTATGCTTACAGACTTCAATGCCCTCCGGGGATCCAATGTCGATCGACCTGAACACATCACCGACGGACAAATGGAAAAAGCCAGGAACTGAGCCAAGAATCTTGCCTTGTGTTCCTTTGCCAACTCCAGGTGGTCCAAACATCAGGATCGAAGGATAACGTTTTTGTTCAGTCATGAAATCAGCCCAGAATCACAATTCAAGAATCACAACGATCAATCGGCAACTAAACCAGCCGTATGATCGTCCTTCCATTGTGCTGCTGCTTCGTTGGCGAAACAAGTTGTTTGTCGCAAAGTCGTTTGTGAATTCCACAGATTGTCGTCGCTGATTGCCACCATATGGTTTGACGCTTTGGGTTGGAGCAATTGGGGACAGTGGCGAGAATCAATCGTCTCCTGAGCCAGCCTGATTCGGACTTTCTCACATGCTCACGCTGGCGTGAGCATGGCACCAGAAATTCGAATTGAGTGGCAATGTCGGTAGTGAGTGTCAGAATAATAAACCTTGCACCTGCCATTGAAAGCTCCCAACTGAATACCGAACAAAAAAGGCCCGCCAGTGTTTGCTGGCGGGCCACTACTCGAACTAAGTAAGTTTAATGTTTCTTGACACTCACTAATTGTGAAGGTCGAAACGATCGAGGTTCATCACTTTGTCCCAAGCCGCTACGAAATCCTTGGCGAACTTTTCTTTCGAGTCGCTACTGGCGTAGACTTCAGCGAGTGCTCGAAGCTGCGAGTTTGAGCCAAAAACGAGATCGACTTCGGTACCGGTCCATTTAACATCACCGGTCTTGCGATCGCGTCCTTCAAAAACGCCCGTGTCAGACTTTTTCCACTGGTTGTTCATGTCCAGCAAGTTGACAAAGAAATCGTTGGTCAGCTTGCCAGGCGTTTTGGTAAACGCGCCTTGCTTGCCACCATTAAGAACTCGTAGTCCGCCGACTAGAACCGTCATCTCCGGAGCGGAAAGCGTTAATAAATGAGCACGATCAACCAACAGTTCCTCAGGTCGCCGGCGCTGCCCATCAGTCATGTAGTTGCGAAAACCGTCCGCCATTGGCTCAAGCCAAGCAAACGATTCCACATCAGTCATCTCTTGGGTTGCATCGTTGCGACCGGGCGAGAATGGGACTTTGATGTCGTGTCCAGCATCTTTGGCAGCTTTTTCAACGGCTGCACAACCGCCCAGCACAATCAGGTCGGCCATCGAAACTTTCTTGCTGCCTGTCGTATTAAAATCGTTTTGAATCTTTGTTAGAGACTCTAAAACTTTGGCGAGTTCAGCAGGTTGGTTGACGTCCCAGTCTTTTTGAGGTGCAAGTCGAATGCGGGCTCCGTTTGCCCCGCCCCGTTTATCGGTTCCACGAAAAGTAGAAGCCGAAGCCCATGCCGTTGAAACCAATTGCGAAACGGTCAAACCAGAATCAAGAATCTTTCCTTTCAATGCCGTGATTTCACTGTCGCCGATCACTTCAAAGTCGACCGCTGGAATCGGGTCTTGCCACTTTTGAACAGCAGGAACTTCAGGGCCAAGACAGCGGACGTACGGCCCCATGTCGCGATGAGTTAGCTTGTACCAGGCTTTCGCAAAAGCGGCTTTGAACTCTTTTGGGTTCTCGTGAAATCGCTTTGAGATCTTTGCGTAGGCAGGGTCTTCTTTTAGTGCAATGTCCGATGTCAACATGATTGGAGCGTGGCTCTTTGCGTCATCGTGGGCGTCGGGAACGCTGCCGTCTGCCGATTCATCGGTAGGAGTCCATTGCCAAGCCCCGTTTTGGTTCTTGATGACTTTCCATTGGTAATCGAAAAGGTTGTCAAAGAAACCATTGGACCATTCGGTGGGAGTTGTCGTCCAAGCACCTTCCAGCCCGCTGGTGATTGTGTCGCCACCATTGCCTTTGCCGTAAGAGTTTTTCCAGCCAAGCCCCTGCTCTTCAAGTCCGGCGGCTTCAGGTTCTCGATCAACGAATTTGCTTGGGTCGGCGGCACCATGTGCTTTTCCAAATGTGTGTCCACCGGCAATCAAGGCAACGGTTTCTTCATCGTTCATTGCCATGCGTCCGAATGTTTCGCGAATGTCTCGTGCTGAACCAAGCGGATCAGGTTTTCCATTTGGTCCTTGTGGATTGACATAGATCAAACCCATCTCAACTGCGCCAAGTGGATTCTCCAGGTCGCGATCGCCCGTGTAACGTTTGTCCGTAAGCCATTCGTTTTCTGGCCCCCAGTAGATATCCGATTCAGGTTCCCAAACATCAGCACGTCCACCTGCGAATCCAAACGTCTCGAACCCCATCGACTCAAGTGCACAGTTGCCTGTGAGAATCATCAGGTCCGCCCAGGAGATTTTGTTTCCGTATTTTTGTTTGATTGGCCAAAGCAATCGTCGGGCTTTGTCGAGGTTTGCGTTGTCGGGCCAGCTGTTGAGTGGCGCAAATCGAAGCGTTCCCGAAGAAGCACCACCGCGTCCATCGCCAACTCGATACGTCCCCGCGCTATGCCAAGCCATACGAACGAAGAATGGTCCGTAGTGACCGTAGTCCGCCGGCCACCATTCCTGCGAGTCGGTCATTAACTCTTTGATGTCTTTTTTGACCGCAGCCAGGTCAAGCTTTTTAAACTCTTGGGCGTAGTTAAAATCAGCGCCAAGCGGATTGCCCATCGGCGAGTTCTGATGCAGCACATTCAGGTTTAGCTGATTAGGCCACCAGTCACGGTTCGAATAAACATCCTCCGTTGCCGATTTTTCAATCGCCGCCGCAGTCGAATTCGTTTCCGTGTTTGATCCTTCGGCCGGTTTAGCGGGAGTCGCAGCGTACGTAATGCCGGTGACGGGACACGTTCCACCCTTCGCCATCAATTTTTCATAAGGGCTGGCAGTTTCTTGGGCGTAGGCGCTGGGATAGAGCAAACTGCAGAGCAGAATAGCTGTTAAAAAGCGTGTTTTTTTCATGAGATCTCCTTCAACAAGGGTTTTTTCAAGTCTTAGGTGGAGAGTATCTCACGCAAAACGCCATGCGTCCAATGCATAGTTTATATTGTTGCTATGTGGTAAACGCATGGCTGATTGCCAGCGTAGAACAGAATTCAATCCAAAAAATTCAATCGAGAATGCAGTGAAAACAGAACTTGAATTTCAACAGCTAAGCCATTTTCTGGCCGTCGCTCGCGCGCAAAACTTTACGCGAGCCGCCGAAGAAATTGGCATCTCTCAATCTTCACTCAGTCGATCGATTCAAAAGCTTGAAACGCAAATTGGCCAACCGTTGTTTGATCGCAAACCTCGCGAAGTCTCATTGACCGAGTTGGGTGAGTTGCTTCAAGGCAGAGCCCAACAGATTCTTGCCCTTGTCGAAGACACGTTTGCGGAGCTGCACGATTCGACCACTCGCGGTCGTGTTCGGTTGGCGGTGATTCCGACCATCGCCCCTTACCTGTTGCCATCGGTGCTCAGCGAATTCGCCGAAGCTTATCCGAACGTTTCGGTTGCGGTCCAAGAAGACACAACGCAAAATATTTTGAAGCTTTGCAGTCGCGGAGAAGTTGATTTGGCGATTCTTGCGTTGCCCATTACAGCCCAGTACCTCGAAGTCGAACCGCTGTTCGAAGAAGAGCTGGTTTTGGTTTTACCCAATGGCCATGAGCTTGAGAAAAAGAAGAAGATCACTTTGTCGGATGTGCGCGAGCTTCCGTTTGTGATGCTTGACCAAGCCCACTGTCTTTCGGACAACATAGCTTCATTTTGTCAGCGAGAATCTATCCAACCAATTTCGATTGAGCGAACCAGCCAACTGGCAACCGTTCAAGAATTGGTTTCGTTGAAGCACGGTATCTCGATGGTTCCCAAGATGGCGCAAAAACTTGACCAAAGCGATCGTCGAATTTACCGTTCGTTTTCAGGCGAGAAACCAACTCGAACCGTGGCGATGCTTTACAACGCTTATCGCTACCAGACTCGCTGGGCAAAAGCGTTGATGGAGCACTTGCGGAAACTTTAAGCGAAAATAAGGTCCGAGTCTTGTAGGTCAGGCTGTGCCTGACGCCGGCCCCTCTTGAACGCAATGCCTTTGATATACGCAAGCCACACGTGACGCTGATTCGCCGTCTCCTGGAGTTCCTCCATCGCCGCTTTACTCTTTTTCTTCTTCCGCGCCCAACCAGAGATCAATCTGTTCTTGCTGTTTCTCCGTCGGTTTGGCAATTAGCTTGAGCGTCCAGGATTCTCTTTCTCTCTTGCCGATCGTCATCTTCATCGTCATCAATTGGCCCCGACGAGCAATTAAGACTTCGATTTCATCGCCAACCTCATATTGAGCAAGCGAAGAATCGACACTCCTCACACGGAATCCGTTGATCGCGATGATTTCGTCTTTGATGTTGAGGCCAACATCCGACGCAGGCGAGTTCGGTTTCACGGACGAGACGGTTATTTTCCCGCCGGTATCGCCAGTTGAAACACCCAGCCATGGAGTTGGTTTGGCTGGTTTTGCGGGCGATTTCTTCTTTCGTTTTCTGGGCGATTTCTTCTTTCGTTTTCTGGGCGATTTTTTCTTTGGCTTTGCGTCATCGTCTTCCGCTTCGTCTGATTCGTTTTCAGATGAATCTTCGTCGGTTGCTTTGTCTGCTTCTTTATTATTGGGAACCACGACTCCAATCGCTTCGAGGTCGTCATAAACCAACTCATCTGTTGAATCGATTGTGCTTGTGAACCAATCGGATAAATCCTCACCCGCAACATCCGAAGCCGTTTTGCGGAAGTCTTTGCTTGTAAATCCGGATTTCGAAAACGACTCATACATTTTTCGCATGACATCATCGAGGCTTTTTTCGCCATCAGTTAGCTTGCGAATTTTCGCATCAAGCAAAAACGCAACAACGGCACCTTTGGCGTAATAACTGATTCGAGTGTTGCTCGAGTTTTCATCTGGGCGATAGAACTTGATCCAAGTGTCGAATGACGACTCTTTCAAGCTTTGCACCTTGCGGCCATGGGTTCCTTGAACCGATCCAACGCTGCGGGAAAGCTGTGCCAAAAACTCTTTGCGAGTGGTCAGCCCAGCTCGAACAAGCGCGAGGTCTTCGTAGTAACTCGTTATGCCTTCGGCGATCCACAGGCCGTCCGTATAGACTTCGTTCTCATAGTCGTACTTCACAAGTGGTTTTGGTCTGAGTCGACGGACGTTCCAAGTGTGAAAAAATTCGTGGCTGGCAAGACTAAGCCAACCCACATAGCGTCTCTTGTCGCGAAAACTCCAACGGCTGGTCATGATCAAAGTTGAATTGTCATGTTCAAGTCCGCCACCTGATTCGTTGATCATGTTGAGAAACAAATACCGATCATAAGGCACGACGCCCCACATTTTGTGGTGCTCGGCAACGACTCGTTTCAAATCCGCAGCCGCTTTGCTGCCGTCCCAATAACCTGACTCACCAACGTTCACCAACTGGTGCTCAACTCCACCAACAGAAAATGGATAGACATTGATGTTTCCGGCGACGATTGGGCTATCAACGATTTCGTCGAAATTTTCTGCCAGGAACGTGTGCGGTGTTTCGCCAGCCTGTTTGATACTCGTCGCACTTCGCGTCCAGCCGTTTGGCATTTTCAATCGAACAACATGCTGCTCATTTAATCGGTCTGGCAATGTGACAAAAGTCGGAGCGCCATTGATCATCGCAAACTGCTTGCCGACCCAGTTGGTGCGGACGGACATTTCGTTGCAGTAAATGCGATACTTGAATTTGAATGACTTTTGACCGTCGGTTTGGACGACCCAACGATTCTTCTTTACTTTTTCGTAATCCAGTTTCTCGGCGGATCCATCTTTGCCGATCGAAGTGACTTCGATCGAATCCATGTGCCTTGCGTACTCGCGGACGAGGTAAGACCCTGGCGTCCAGACGGCCATCATCAATTCCGTTGTTTTGCCTTCGACTGGAATCGTGGCAGTCACGGTGAGGTAATGGTTTTTGACGTCGGCCAGGTCGACTTCGTATTGAATCGCCGCCTCATCAAATTGAGCTTCCTGAGCGGTGGCTGCTTGGTCCAAATTGAAGGACAAAAAAGCAAAAGAAGAAACCAGAATTGCCAAGTGGCGTAGAGAAAATGATCGACAAAACTTATTCACAAAGCTGCTCAACATGTTGGATTAATAATTTATCGTGTCAGGGATGGCCAACCGCCGTCCCTCCGTCTCTACAATCCTAACACGTGGAATTTTCGCTGCATTGAAAACCTGAAAGATTGAGCTGACATGGAGTTGGCTTGGGAATATCATGCCTGATTTAGGGGTTGAAAGCCGGCTTCGAGATTTGCGAAGTGTGAATTATGAGACCTCTCGTGAATGCCACGGAGGTTTGACTGTTTGAGATAGCCAGGTTGCGATTAGCTGAGACTGTTAGAGACTGGTAGAGGCTGGCAGAGGTTAGATCAAACGCCATTCGGCTTGATAATTGAGACCAAGCGAAATGATTTTTTTCAAGAGATCTTCGTATTTGATTCCAATGCTTTCTGCGGACTCGGCGAAGTCTTCACCATAAGAGAGGTTGGGGTTTGGGTTGGCTTCGATCACAAACACTTTGCCGTCTTCGCGAAGTCTTAAATCGATGCGTGCGTAACCACTGAGGCTAAGTGCCTTGTAGACGCGTTTGCACACGGAATTGATTTTCTTTTCAATGTGCTTGGGGATTTGTTTGGCGCGGACGGTTTTGATACCAAGTTTCTTCTGATGTTCGATATCCCATTTCACTCGCGACGTCGCAATTCGGTGTGCACCTGCATCGACGTTTTCGAAAAGCATTTCCCAGATGGGATAGACTTTGAGTTGACGATTCCCAATCACGCCGACGTAGAGCTCGCGGCCTTGGATGAAAGTTTCAACCAAAGCATCGGTTTCAGTGTCATTGTGAATAAAGTCCACTCGTTCTTGAAGTTGGTCCATGTCGTAGACGACGGAGGCTTCTGTGATCCCCAGCGACGCGTCTTCAGAAGCCGATTTGACGAGCAAGGGAAATTCGATCTCCTTGGGTAGCTTGGTTTTTTTGCCTTGTGAGACGACAAAAAAACCGGGCGATGGGATGCCGTGGAACGAGAGGATTTTCTTGGCCAGTGGTTTGTCGTGAGCAAGTAGCAGGCCACGTGGATTGCAGCCGGTGTAATGCTGTTTCATCAATTCGAGATAGCTGACGACGTGATGGTCGTAGACGCCAACGCCATGGAATTCTTCGAGCAGATTGAACCAAACGTGAGGCTTGAAGTCTTCGGTGGCGCGACGAAGGTCCCCAAGGTCGTCATAGACGCCTAGTGGCAGGACCTCATGTCCCATTTCTCGCAGCGTGTTGACGACGTCAAATTCTGTTTGCCATTCCAGAATTTCTTGTTCGGTATATCCGTCGAGGCTGTCCGGAGGAACCAGTGACTCATGCATCAACACGAGCACACGAAGCTTTCTCATCTGGATTCGTTTCGTTTCCTAATAGGTTGGTTGAGTGGGTTGTCAGTTGTGGCCAAAAAATGGCCTCTATGACATTTTCCTTCGCCGTTTTGCAGAAACCTGCAGGCTGGGAGAAGAGAAAAAGAATTGAGAGAAGTGTTGAATGAAACTATCGAGTCAAAGTGTGACGCGATGGGCACCATGCAAATAATTCATGGTGTGAACGGTCAACATGATCGACAAATTTCGCCGAAGCTCAATCTCGTCGCCAGTGACACGAAGTTTCATGACGTTACAACGCTCAATCATTTCTCGTAATACTTGATTGATATTGTATTGATATTCGCCCGTCCACTGTGCGATGGATCGACTGAATTCGTCACGATTTTTTCTCAGAAAAGCTGCCGCAGATTTACTTGGGCGACTCTTGGGGGTTTGGGGGAACATTTTTCGCAAGTCATCATCGAATTCGCTGGGCGAGTCAACACTATAAAGTGCCCTTCGTTCGACGTAATGTTGGCGAAGCGTTTTGTTAATCCGATGGGCTGGCTCAATCTTCTTGCGAGTTTTGACTTTGGGCGGTTTGTTGGCAAGCTTGCCCATTAGCTCTTCGATGAATTCAATTTTCTGAAGTGCACCAGTCCAATTTTTGTATTCTTTTCGCCAACGCGAACGGGGCTTAAGCCAGACTGCAAACGTCTCTGCAAAATCTTCGGCGGGATGACTTTGGGCGTACCACGGTTCCAGATGAAGGACAAAGTTCTTACTGCGTGGTTTGGGGCGGTAGTACTCGGGATACGGCTGCGAGTAATTTCCGAACACCGATTTGTAACCCTTGCGCCGGTGAAGTCGAAACGCTGTGTCGACCGCATGCCCGGCTTCGTGGCGCATGATTCGCATGCACCAGGATTTTGTTCCGCCTTCGACTTCCAGCATTTGGTTTCGTTCCAAACGCATCAGGCGAGGATGGGCCATATAAAACGGAATCGCAATTCCAGGTACGCCATCAGGAGCAAACCAATCGTCACTGAACCAGCAATGTGGTTTGATTTTAAGATTGCGTTGCGCGAGTTCAGAGTGGAGTTGGTCACGCACGTCGACCAGGGGTGTGTCTTCGAATTTCAAACCCAAGTCACAGATTCGCATGTCCAACAATTGCTCGTCTTTCAACCGCGACCACGCAGGCTTTTTAGAGGAGCTGTTTTTTTTACGAGTCGAGGCGGGCATTCAGTCTTGAATCCGATCAAGGCAACAAATTGGCAGCTGTTGATTTTAAAGACAATCGCTTTTTTTTCAAAACTCAAAACAGAAATTTTGTTGGAAGAATTTTGAGCAGTTCGAAAATTGAAACGGGCGCTCAGCATGTCGAGCGGTCCGTTCTCCAGAGCCAACTTTTAGATGAAATGCGAGCACGCAACGAGAGCAAAACGCCAGATGCAAGTCATCCCAGCAACGTGTAACAGCAGAAGCCACGTCTCAATGTTCGACTTTGACAGCAAACGATCGAATTTGCCCTGTTGGTTAACGATCAAACGATCTTTGCAAGGCTGGAAAAGTGGTTCTGGCGTGGCGGAAATGCGAATTCAGGTTTTCAGTAACGCCGTTTTTAACAATGATTTTTCGGGCGAAATGAGTTTGTCTGTTTTGAAGCAAGCTTTAGTTGGATGGCCAAACTGCCCGACAATTTTTCCCAGTCGAATCAACTCGCGTTTGGGCATCGGGAGGTCGATTGGCAGGAAAAGTACTTGATCGCAAATCGTTCGTGCGGCTGACGTTTCGTATCGTGTGTCGCAATTTGAGTTGGTTGCTGCATTAAAATTTGCTTTGTAAGAAGCAGCATCGCTCATTGCGTTTACCGATGTTTCAACCGGTCGCAGGCTTGATTGAGTCGTCGCATCAAAGCCAGCGTCCCACAATCGAATCGCAAGCTGTTTGGGGTTCTCGACCAATACAGCGAAAACCCAGTAAGTAGGTGAAACCGAAAGCGAACCAAGCACTAAGATGTCGCCATTAAAGGACGAAATCGTCTGGCGCAGCAACTCACCACGTGATGCCCGGGTTTTAATCGATTCAGGGGTGAATTCACCAATGCGTTTTGCCATGAGGCCGAGCAAAGCCGATGAGGGCTGATACCGAATTTGCCGTAAAAAATCATCACCAGAGAATCCTTTGGCCATCGAAGCGGCTGTGGCATCGTGGTTAGAGCCAAAATGGCGAAAGCCGCTGCGAATAGCCCAAGCCATTGGCCACGTCGAAACCATTTTGACGAAGCCGTATTTCAAAATCCGCTTGAAAAAAGCCCAATTCGATTGTGTTGGCCACCGTAAATGGTTGTTTCGCAATTTTGACTTTAGATTTTGGTCGCGGATGAAGAAAACGGCTCCGCCAAGTGCTGTGTTGGTTTTGATTGAGCCAAAACTGAACGTGGAAACGTCGGCAAGTTCAGATCCGGTGTAGTGGTTTCCGAGGTAAGCCTGGGCGCAGTCTTCGATCAGTACGATTCCGTACTTTTTTGCGAGCTTGGCAATTGGCTCGATGTCAGCCAATCCACCCATTAGTTGAGCGACAACGATGGCTTGAGTGCGGGGCGTAATTTTTGATTCGATTTCGTCTGCCGATGGCCAAAGCGTTTTGGCGTCGATATCTGCGGCGACGATTTGGAATCCGTGGGACCGCGCAATTCGAGGCATGTCATCGATTGTAAGCGCCGAAAAAATTATCTCACCACGGTCAGGTGTGTCGTTTAAGTTTTCGGATGTGAAAGGACCGATTGGTTCTTGGTTCGATTTGGATTCGACAAGAGTTTGAAGGAGCAGATCAAATCCACTTCGAATGGAGAGAAAACAAACCGGTTCGACATTTGCGGTTTGAGAGCCTGAGTGGGATTTGGCAAAGCTCCGTTTGATGCTTGACTGGGAATGGGTTCTGTTTCTTGGAAAAGCGCACCCCAACAAACCCGACACGAGGTCGCGCAGCCGAATGTCAATTCTCTTACGAGCCCACATCGCTTTCTCCTAACCAAACCGGTTTGGGAAAAATTGTATCGCAATTTTGTGCGAGGCTCAAAAGAAAGTCAGCCAGTAAACGCATACGAATTGACTTCCAGGCAAAAACGACATCGCGTTCAGCTTTTGTTTGTCACGTATTTGTTTCGAACGGTTTACTGTGCTTGATTCTTGATGATCGTAGGCCGTCGTATCTTGCGCCTAAAAATGTTAAGCGAAAAAACTTTGTTGAGAATGACTTCGCAGCCGCCGAATCCAACCATCTCCATATTGGGCGCCGATGCTTTCCACGTATCGGCTAGCGATTGGAGGCTTGATTCTGCCAAGTTCCCTGGTGGGTCGCCATCGAGCGCCAACGATTCAAGCAAAGCAGGGACGCTTTGGCGCACATAGAATTTTTCTGATGCGAAGCCTACCGATTTGTTATCTGGGTGAGATGCAATCAGGCGAAATACCGGATCGCATTTTACTTCTGCGATGCTAAGTCCATTCCAGGCAAACGGGACGACGAAGCTGCCATCCGATTTCGAAACGTCGGAGTGAGTTCTTTTTGATTTGAATGTGTCCGGATCATAGATCTTGATCCTTCTCTTTCCGATCTTGAGAGATTTCAATTTGACGATTGCACCCTCGACCGGATCCCCGTATGCATTGCAGGCATACCCGCTGATATATCCCGTGTTCATCCATTCCACCTTTCCGCTTTCCATTCTCTAGAGCGATACTACTAATAGAGCGAAAAGTGGCGGAGATTTCTTCAGTATTGTCCTAAAATTTTATAGGGTTTGCCGAAATTTTTTTTCGGGTTGCCGATTCCCGGTATCGCAGATTTCGAAATTTTTATCGTGAGTAAACGAACTTTTTTGTTCCAACTTTGAGTTCGGGAAGCTCGGCTTCAAGTGCCTTGACGGATTCTGGGCTAACCTTGGAATCACCTAAGCTCAATGAACGTAAAGATTTCAGTCGCTTCAAAGCCATTACGTCGGTGAGTTGCGTGCCTTCGATATCGAGCGTCTGAAGGTTGGTCATCGAAGTGATCGGTGTTAAATCCGTAATTTTAGTTTCTTCAACGTTAAGTGTTGTGAGTTTCGACAGTTTCTCGATGGGCTGAAAATTTTCAACGGAACAGAATCCGATATTTAAGTTCGTTAAATTCACAAGGTTCTCAAGAGCCGCGAGGTCGGTGACTTTGGTTTTCGATATGTTGAGCCGAACAAGCGTCGTGGCATCCTGAATGGGAGAGAGGTCCTCAATCGCCGTTGCATGAATGTCCAGACGCTCAAGTTTCATGCCTTTGATTGGCGATAAATCGCTGACTGGGTTTCCTCGGATCGTCAAGCGACGGAGGTTCTTGAATTCTTTGACGATTGAGATGTCTTTGATATTGTTTTCGCCAACGGTCAGCCGCTTGAGCTTCGTGAATCTTGCAATGGAAGAAAGGTCTTCCAGTTCGCCATCGGGAAGGCTGATCGAAACGATGCCTGAAACAAAGTCGACGTCAACGTAGTCAACCAGCCAACCCAACGGTTGTTTTTTGACATCGGAAGGTTGGCGCATCAAAAAGTCGTCGTCAATTTCGATTTCATATCCAACGCTGCCGCCCGCATCACGGATCTTTTTCACTGCGTCTCGCTGCGAGTTGACTCGTAATGTAAGCACGGCAAGCAGTAAGCAGACAATCAAAATGATGGCCAGTAAAAAGCGAAAGACTTTGCGAATCAATCCGCTTTGTTTTTTTGGTGTTGGGTATTCGGGATCTGTTTCAGTCATCATTTTGTTGCTTTGTTGGCAGTTCCAAATTCAAGGAACCGTGGAGACTTTGAAGTGATTGTTTGCGATTGTGAAACAGTTTAAGGTAGGTGCAGAAGTGCTGCAATTTGTCAGTCGCAAATCGAAACGAATCCCCAACTGCAAGCTTGCGGCGCACGCGCACAAATGTTTTGTTGATTTCACACGTTGGGTATAGGGTCTGAGTATGTCCAAGGGTGAAGAAAATCTTATTGCAGCAGTGCTTTCTGACTCGCAAGACTATGCATCGCGGCTTGTTTACGCTGACTGGCTGGAAGAACAAGGTGATCCTAGAGCAAACTATTTGCGACTGGAGATCGAGTTGTGCGAGGCGGAACTTCAAAGCGAACTGTATTACTCGCTGATTGAAAAACTGGTTGGGCACGCGGACGAATTTGACGAGGACTGGTTGGATAAAGTCGGTATCCGATTTGATGTTGAGATCCTTTCCTGGGGCAATTCCCTGTTAGAAGCGGTGAAAGTAGTCAAAATGTTTTCGGGATGGTCACTTATGCAAGCGAAGTTGGCCACCGAAAGAGCTCCAACAGTTTTTGGCGAGAGTCTGGGCTTTGCCGAGGTGTACCGAAAGTTTAAAGAAATACACGTGCAAATCGAAAAACCAGCGAGTGACGGTATGCCCCAATATGGATTGAGAAAGAGTCCACATGAGCCTGGTTAGTTCCGGCTTGCGGGAAGATTGCCAACCAAACGAAAAAACACCCGCCAAGAAGTTTGACGGGTGTTCTAGAGAAACACACAACGTGAAAAGAAGTGTAGGAAAGGTCCCGTAATTGCGTGAGGAGGATCGAAATTACGGGAGTAAGGGGAAACGTAGTGGTCGATTAATTCTCTACAACGGGTCCATCCAATGATGAGTCGTAACCGTCAAGGAAGCTTGACAATGAGCGATTACGGTACGGTTGTTGAAGTTTACGAACTGCTTTTGATTCAATTTGTCGAACACGTTCACGAGTAACCGAGAAGATTTTACCGACTTCTTCAAGCGTGTACGAGTAACCGTCGGCCAAGCCATATCGCAGGCGAAGGATTTCTCGTTCGCGATAGTTCAAGTGCTCCATCGCTTCTTCGATTCGCGACTTCAAAGCGGCTTGGTGTGTTTCGTATAGCGGATCGTCGTCGCGGTGGTCTTCAAGGAATTCGCCAAAGTAACTATCGTCATGATCGCCAACAGGTTGGTCAAGCGACAACGGTGTGCGGGCCATTTTCATGATGATCCGAGTGTCATCAAGTGAAAGTTTCGCTCGTTCGGCAGTTTCTTCAGGCGATGGTTCGCGGCCCAGTTCCTGAACCAGCTCACGCATTACGTTGCGAACTTTGCTCATCGTGTCGATCATGTGAACCGGAACGCGAATTGTACGGCTCTGGTCAGCGATCGCCCGAGTGATGGCTTGGCGAATCCACCAGGTCGCATAAGTCGAGAACTTGTAGCCTCGCTCGTGTTCGAATTTGTCGACCGCACGCATGAGTCCCGTGTTGCCTTCCTGGATCAAGTCAAGAAAACTCAATCCACGGTTGCGATACTTTTTGGCAATCGAAACGACCAATCGCAAGTTGCCGGCTGAGAGGACTCGTTTGGCAGCGTCTTGGGTGTCGTGAAGCTTCTTTGTTTTGACGACGCGACGATCAAGTGTTTGCGGCGTTTCGTATGTTTGCTGCATCAGGTAGTGAAGCTCGGCACGAATTTCTTCGATGCTGCGTGCTCCAACGAAACCTGTTTCTTCAGCTTCTTTGATTTGGCGAACCAGGACCTGCATCCGGGTATTGATTTCGTCCAGCTGTTCGAACAAAGGTTGAAGTCGGCTGTATCGCAGGTTCAACTCTTCGACCAGCATGACGCACTTGTTGCGGCGACGAACCAAACGACGCCAAGCGGCTCGGCGTTCTGGCATTGGATTGTTCAGCGAAATCGCAAAGAAGTAATCGTGCTTGTTTTGGCTCATGAGGTGCTTGAGCGTTTTCAGGTTCGGCACCAAACGCAGCATGATACGATTCTTTTCGGCTTTGTTGGTTACCGAAACTTCGATTGTGCGATCAAGACGCAGCTTTTTGTCGTGAACTTTTTGAAGTGCATCAACGGCTCCGCGTAACATGAAATCGGTTGCGAGCATTGTGTTGCGGAACGCAAATCGAGCGGTGTCAATGGCCATGGCGGCATCGACTTCTTCGTCACGTGTCAGCAATGGAATGCGTCCCATTTGCATGAGATACATCCGCACCGGATCATCGATCGCATTCTCACCGAGCTTGGAAGGTGCTTTAGTAGCGACGTTGTTTTCTGTTTCGTTTGCTTTGGTCAAGTCAGACGAAGTCTTTTGCTTTGCACGGGCCATTGTTTTCCTACACGTTGACGGGTTTCTCTTGTTCCGCCTTAGTGCAGTCGAGGTGCCAAACAACAAAGGAATTTGGCGAAAGTCATTTGGGGCGTAAAAAACCGTTGTTTTGGACTGAGGTTGAGTTTTGTGATCAACTCAGGATGTTGTTTTTTTGAAACCAACGCAGCGAAAAACAACGATTTGATGTCGAAATACAACACAGAAATGATTGACAGACTTGGTCCCGCATGCGTTCCATTTTGCTGTGTCACTCTGGCAATTTATCCAGAAGTTGCAGAAATTGAGACTGGACTTTGAGTCGCGAGCTGCAGGTCAGAATGCAGATTCTATTGCTCTGCGGTTGGTTGTCGCGATGTTTGGGCGGCACTCTAAAGACGCGGCTAGTACTGTTTCAAATCTTCTTTGGAAAAAGCGAATACGTAACAGTTGGGTAGCTCCGCACGAAGCTCTTCGATCGCTGATTGTGAGATCTCTGTCTTAAACATCAGGATTAGTTTGAGTTGATTCATCCGTTTCAACTCGTCGATACCTGACTTTGAAATCTGGCATTGATTAAGGGAAATGATTTGCAATGATTTTAACGCGCTTAAGTTTTTCAAAAACGTATCAGTATCTGAGCAGTCGTTCAGCTTGAGAAGCGTGAGGCTTTCACACCGTCGTATGTCTCGCGCCATTTGATCGCTGACTCGACCATGCCAATGCAAATGAAGGAGGTTGGTACACCCTCTCATGTGCTTGGAGATTTCAGTTTGCAACTCCTCATTCGGTTTTTCTAAGTAAATGCTAGTCACATTGTCAAAATACTGAGTCGAAACATCTGGAAAGATCCTGTTTAAAAGCCATGGGATCTTGAGCGATTTTGCTGTTCCCGAAGGTTCTCCAGACCTTATTTCGATTTCACAATTTTCGGAGTCTTTCACCTTTTGCCAAAAACGAACATGCTCAGCTCGGTTCACAAATGGAACAATAAAAAGCGAAATCGACAAAGCAAAAAACATTAACGTCAAAAGCGACCACTGGCTCCACTTCCGTCTATTCTTTTTCGTATCACCAGACATGCTTCTGCCTCTGTCTGAATCCGACTCTTCCAATTCGTTGATAGTTGATTTGATATTCAATAGTGATCGCACGCGAGTCCATCCAGCATAAGTAGTGCAGCGCCATCTTCAGATTTGGAAATTTCAAAGTCGCCCGAGTCCAACTTATCCGCGATATATTCAAGTGAAGCCAAATAGGAATCGTGATGAGGGCCAGAGTAATTATGTGAGCTCAGGATCAATGTGATATCTTTTTGCTCAGTATCAACGAGCATCCCAAAGTAATTCCAACCTACAACCAGAGCGCCTGGTTCCCATTTTCCTGCTCCGTGGTCAAATGCGGCCTCATAAAAACTGACTTCCCATGAGGCAACTGTTGCATAGGAAAGTCTGGCGTGCTCGCCTATGATTCCTTGAACTGATTGCATCACGAAAGCACCAAATTGCGCGCTAGTTCCGTTATGCCTTCTAAGAGAAGCCTCAAGATCCGGCGGAAGATTCATTCCCAACCGATCTTCGAACAAATCTATCTGCTCGTCCGAAGCTGGACCATTCAATGTTTTTAGGGAATCGGGAGCAACCAGTTTCAGCCTGTTTTCAATACGATCCCATACCAAATTGACTTTGGTTGCAATCGTATGCCGCTCTTGATCAGTATAAGAATTCGCATCCTGCCGATTGATTGCCTCAAATTCCAACCCCCAACGAAGCTTGGGTTCGCACAAACTAGCCCCAAACCAATAGCAACCAAATGCAACTCCCAGATAGACAATAGCCAATGCAAATTTTCGCATCCGGTTATCCTTAAAAAGATTGGATTATCCTGAATAATTGTATCCTTGGCGCTGTAAGGGCGCAGAGGTGCAAAGGACAGAAACTGAAATTCTGTTAACTCCAGCCATTCATTGAGGGCTCTTTCACGTATTGGGTTTGCTTGGCGGTTGAATATAAGGTCCTACAAGACGTAGAATTGCCGTTTACTTTGAAACTCACAATCAGGCGAATACAACCGCATGGCGGACGACGACTACTATAAAGTGCTGGGCGTATCAAAAAACGCAAGCGAATCGGAAATTCAAAAGGCCTATCGCAAGCTCGCGCGAAAATACCATCCTGATTTGCACGCTGATGCAGAGGAAAGAGAACGTGACCGCGCCAAGCAACAATTCCAAAAAGTCCAGCAAGCGTATGACGTTCTAAGCGATCCCAAAAAACGCGGCATGTATGACCAAATGGGACCTGGGTTTGAACAGATGGGCGGCAATCCATTCGGCGGTGGCGGCAGCCCGTTCGGTGGCGGTCCCGGTGGAATCGACATTAGCCAAATTTTTGGTGGCGGTGGCGGCGGCGGAGGATTCGAAGACATCTTGCGCCAGATGGGCGGCGGTGGCATGGGAGGAGGACCCATGGGCGGCGGGCAACGCACGCCACCCAAAGGCAGAGATGTAGAACAGGAAATCACTGTTCCTTTCGCGACCGCAATTTTGGGCGGGCAACATCAAATTAGTTTGCAGCGCCGAAACGGCAAAGTCGAAAAGATAGACATTAAGATTCCTGCCGGAATCGAGGCCAACAAAAAAATACGCTTGCGCGGCCAAGGCCAGTCAAGCTCCAATGGTGGACCACGAGGCGATTTGATGGTCGTCGTAAAAGTCGCGCCCCATCCCAATTACTTTCGCAAAGGCCTGAACCTTCATGTGACGGTTCCCATCTCAATTCTCGAAGCCGCTGAAGGTTCGAAAATTGATTTGCCAACACCCCATGGAACAATCACCGTTACTGTTCCCGCTGGTTGCTCAAGCGGAAAATCGTTGCGGCTCAAAGGAATGGGAATCAAAGCCAAAGAACGCTCTGGCGATTTGATTGCCAATTTGCAAATTGTTTTGCCCGATGAAGTTTCGCCAGAGGATGTTGATTTACTGAAGCAGCTGGATGAGCGGTGGAACGATTCGGTGCGAGAAGAGCTGGCTTGGTAATCGTCAGTTTCTTGCTTTCAGTTTTCGGTTTTGGTTTGGCGCGATTTAAGTATTTTAGATGTTGAAATGACGGACCAAAGTTATCCAAAATCTGCTCGCTTGCGACGACAGGCTGAATTTGATTCGGTCTATCAAGGCACCGTTTTCGCCGCTGACAACGTGTTGGTGATCCGTGCGTGCCGAAACGAAATTGGCGTGACGCGATTGGGGTTATCGGTCAGTCGAAAAGTCGGTAACGCGGTGGTTCGCAATGACTGGAAACGACGTATCCGCGAAGCGTTTCGCAAGCAACGTTTGGAAATGCCTGTGGGAATGGATATGATCGTTCGGCCCAAAAAAGGAGCCGTTTGCGACTACCAAGCCATCTATCGTTCGATCGGTCGGCTGGCTGTGCGACTGGATAAAAACTTGAAACGCGAGCAAGCGTAGAACTGTAGTCCGATGAACTGGGTCACTTGGATAATTCGTTTGCCCGGCAGAGCTTTGATTCTTGCGGTGCGGATGTATCAAGTTTGTTTAAGCCCGATGTTGGGCAACAACTGTCGGTTCACGCCCACGTGCAGTGCGTACTTTATCGAATCGGTTAACAAATACGGCGCAATTCGCGGAGGCTTCAAAGGCTTCTGTCGAATCTGCCGCTGCCATCCATTTAACGAAGGCGGCCATGATCCGCCGTAGTGCATTGGGCGTATTTTTTTTCGTTTCTTTTTTCCGTTTGAGACTTCTCGCTGAACACCATTTTTGTCATCTAAATTTTCAACCACGGATGAACGCTGATGGACGCGGATAAAAGCAGAACTTGAATCTGCGTTTATCTGCGTCCATCCGCGGTTTTAAACGGTTCTTCTCCCACGGCACGCCATAGCGATCGAAAGCTCTCGACTTGTCTCATGGTGTGCTCGGCAATTTCGGTCCGTTCTTTTTGCTGAGCCGGTTCGAAATGCGAATCGATCAGCGCACCTGAATTTGTTTCGCCAGGGAATCCGCCATACAAACGGTTGACCGTATTCAGGATTTGCGATTCCGCAGCCACGAAACGAATGCTGATTTTTCGATTCAGAATAAACTGAAGATTTTCGATGGTGTCTCGATGAGGATTAGAGCAGGTGATCCAAAGTGATCTGTCTGATTTGTGAATCGGGAGAATAAGCATTTCTCTCGCAATAGCTTCCGGTATCAGCTCGATCAGTGATTCGGGAACTTGTGAGTCATCAATGTCGCGGTATCCCAATCGGTAAAACTTGGCCGTCGCCTTTGCCACCGTTACATCGTCAATGTAATCTAGCCGGACGGCGTTTTGCGTCGGAGTGAAACAAGAACCATGTTTCTTTTTTTGCAGCGTGAAAGCATGCAAAGCTTCCCAGTAACTGATCGATTGCTCGTTCAGCAATACCGAAATTGGATCGGATTTCATGCGCTGCAGGTTTTCGGCGTGTGTGTCCAACATGCTGCTTGCGAGAAAGAAGCTATTTGAGCGCATGAGTTTGGCCATCCTTTTCACCTCATGCGTGACTTTGGTCAAAGAACCTTGCGACCTCCGGTCGCTTTCGATTTGGCAAACGCTGTCATGAAAAGGGAATTCCATGAATCCAATCGCCGCAAAATTCTTTTGACCAAGCGACTTGATCCCTTGGGCAAATTCTCGAATAAGCTGTACCGAAAAACTGCCGCCCGTTTCTTCAGCAAAGTCTGCGGCAACGAGAAGGTCGGCGACGATCGCCTGGTTAGCTTCATTCATGATCGTTCTTTTCTCCCGGAAAGCGACATTCAAAGTCTACGGAGAAAACGAAAGCGTTGGCAAATGTTTTTGTGAAAGTGACGGGCGAACTATTCACCCAAAAGTTTCTTGGTGATCGCGTCAACGTCGTAAACGCAGCCGCCCCACGTGCCGCCGCTGACTTGTTGAAGTGCGGCCCAAAGTTTTGTGTCATCCGGGAGTTGCGGATGCTGTTTTAGTTTCGGATGAAGTGACCGGGAATCGAGCTCGGTTAAATCTCCAAGAAAGTCAACCGAGCCAGTAAGTGAGCGCGTGTCGATTTCGATTTTGATTTGATCGCCGTCGGAGACTTTTCCAATTCGCCCACCCGCCATGGCTTCTGGGCTAATGTGCCCGATGCACGGTCCGGTCGAAACTCCAGAAAATCGTCCGTCGGTGATCAACGCGACGTGTTTGCCATGTGAAAGATACTTGAGCGCGAAAGTTATTTGTGCAGTCTCAGGCATGCCCGCGCCCAGGGCGCCGATTCCGATCAGCACCATCACATCACCCTTGCGGATTTGGTCATCGCCTGTCGATTTCACTGCGGCGATCGCGTCGGCTTCGCTACAGAAAACCCGTGCCGGACCGGTGTGTCGGTAAACGCCATCGTCATCAATCACGGTCGGATCGATGGCGGTGCTTTTGATGACGGAACCTTCGGGTGTCAAATTACCAACGGGAAACGTGACCGTGCTTGTGAATCCGTTTTTTGAATTGACAATGACGTCGTTGGAATCAATTCCGTCCAGCTGCTTGAGTTTTTCTTTGAGTCGAACTCGTCTTTCTGAGCCTTTCCACCACTCAAGATTCTCGCCCAGCGTTTTTCCAGAAACCGTTTTTGCATCAAGTTTAAGCAATCCCAATTCGCGCAGGTGAAGCATGACTTCGGGAACGCCGCCAGCCAGAAAAACTTGAACCGTCGCGTAACCGTGTGGCCCATTGGGAAGAGCATCGACCAACCGAGGAACGCTCGCGTTGATCCGCTGCCAATCTTTAACCGTCGGACGTTTCAATCCTGCCGCGTGAGCGATCGCCGGAATGTGCATGATCAAATTCGTCGAACCGCCAAACGCAGCATGTGTGACCATCGCGTTTTCAATCGAATCGTTGGTCAGAATATCGGCTGTTGTTGTGCCAGATTGGTAAAGTCCAAGAACAGCAGTCCCGCTACGGGCGGCAAGGTCCAGCCAGATTTCTGCGCCCGACGGACTGAGCGCGGAATGCGTTAGCGACAGGCCGAGTGCTTCGCCGACGACTTGGGAAGTTGCGGCCGTGCCGAGGAACTGGCAACCGCCACCGGGGGTGCCGCAAGCCTTGCAGCCCATCTCGGCGGCTTCTTTTAGACTGATTTCACCATGCGCGTAACGCGGCCCGATGGATTGGATTTTGCCAAGGTCTTCAGTGTCTTGACTGAGCAACGTCACGCCACCAGGAACAAGGATCGACGGAAGATTCTTAAGTCCCGCCAGCGCCATCATCATTGCAGGAAGGCCTTTGTCACAAGTCGCCACGCCAACGACTCCTTTGGCTGTTGGAAGTGAACGAGCGAGTCGGCGAAAAATAATTGCGGCATCGTTTCGGTAGGCCAGCGAATCGAACATTCCAAGCGTACCTTGTGTGCGGCCGTCACATGGGTCGCTGCAGAATCCAGCAAACGGAATGCCTCCGCCAAGTGCAATGTTTCGCGCGGCCTGTTCCATCAGAAGGCCGACTTCCCAATGGCCGGTGTGATAGCCAAGTGCGATTGGCGAACCGTCCGGGCGTCGAATGCCGCCTTGGGTTGAAAGGATGACAAAGTTCGGTTTCCGCATGTCACCTGGATTCCAACCCATCCCTGCGTTTTGAGTCCAACCAAATAGATCACCACTGGCAGCCGTTTTCAAAAACTCATCGGCGAACGGAAGTTGGCCGGTCGGTCCGGTTGCCGTTGTTCGCAGTTCGTAGATTTTTTCGTTGCCTGAATCGAGCATGTTATTCAACGGTGTTAGTAAGTTTGCCAAGTCCGTCGATTTCGATTTGAATCTGGTCGCCTGACTGGAGCGTAAAATCAGATTCGGGTACGACCCCAGTTCCCGTCATCAAATAAGCACCGTTGGAAAACTCGTTGTCTTGAAATAGAAATTGAGCAAGTTCTTCAAAGCTTCTTTTGATTTGTGAAACCTCGGTCTGGCCGGCAAACATTTCTTTGCCGCCTCGGTTGATCACGATCTTGATTTTGGTCTCTTTGTTGATGACGTCTTCATCTTCATTGATGGTCAAGCAGGGGCCGATCGCGCAGGAACCGCGATAGATTTTGGCTTGCGGAAGATACAGCGGATTGTCGCCTTCGATGGATCGCGAACTCATGTCGTTTCCAATCGTGTATCCAAAGATCTTTCCCGATTGATTGATCGCGAGTGTTAACTCTGGCTCCGGAACGTCCCAGCTTGAATCGGATCGAATGCAGACTTTGGCGAGATGGCCTCGACTGCGTGCGCCCGTGGCTTTGAAAAAAAGCTCAGGTCGCTCGGCTTCATAGACCATGTCGTAAAACCGGTCACCACCGGATTGTTCGCTTTCTTCCATTCTTGCCGAGCGGCTGCGAAAGTACGTCACGCCGGCTGCCCAGACTTCTTGATCGGCAATTGGTGCGAGCCAAGCGTGGTTTTCGAGGGTGGCCGCATCAACATCATGAGTTTCTGGTTGGTCAAAGAAACCACGTGCATAGGCGGCTGGGTCGACCGAGCGAAACAGATCGTTGAACGAGAAAGTGGCAACGCGAATCGTTCGCTCAGAATTTTGCAGCACGTAGTCGTTTTGGTTGCGAAAGATCTTTATCATGGTGGCTTCAATTTATTGGAACCATTGACACTCACCAACCCACCGTCGCAAAAACCGGAGAAGAATATGCCGTTGAACACATTGAGTTCGAGCCTGATTTTGATCGGACAAGATGCGACTACGGGAAAGCTTTCGCTGACTTATTTGCTGACGTTGTTAGTGTTGGCCGTTGTGCTTTTGTTGGTGCTGATTCTCAAATTTCGCGTTCAGGCTTTTCTGGCTTTGATTTTGGCAAGCCTGTTTGTGGCGGTCGGATCGTCGAGTGAAATGACAGGCGTAGAGGATGCTCTTCAGCTAACGCAGATTGGCGACCAAATCATAAAAGCGATGGGTGGCGGCCTCGGCTTTATCGCGACCATTATCGGATTGGGTGCGATTTTTGGCGCGATGCTTGAGCATTCAGGTGGCGCTCAGAGTCTGGCGAAGTCTTTGCTGAAAATTTTTGGTGAGAAACGAGCGAGTTGGGCGATGGTCGTGACGGGATTTATTATTTCCATTCCCGTGTTTCTTGATGTCGCGTTGGTGATCATCGCGCCGATTCTTTATGCCCTGTCACGAAAAACTGGCAAGTCCGTTTTGGCGTTCGGTCTACCGTTGTTGGCGGGCATGATGGTGACGCACGCGTTTGTGCCGCCGACGCCGGGCCCGGTTTGGGTGGCGTACGAGTTGGGGGTTGGGCTTGGATGGGTGATTTTGTTTGGTTGTATGATCGGATTCCCGACCGCGATCATTGGTGGCATTCTGGTTCCTAAGCGGATGGCCGAAAAACTATACATCGCGCCTCCTGAAGAGTTCGAAGAATCCACTCCGATTGAAGATGCAAAGTTACCAAGTCTGAATTCGATTTTGCTTCTGATTGGATTGCCCATCGCTTTGATTTTGGCTGGAACAATTATCCAGGAATATGTCGCAGCGGGGATTGATCGCGAAGCCCTGTTTCAAACGGTTGGCGAAGACAAGATCGTGGGCTTGAACGGAGGCGAGGTCGATAACATACCTAAAGAGCGTAAAAAGATTTACGAGGGTACGCTGAAAAAAGAGTTGGCGGCGACAAACATCGGATTGAAGTTTTTGTTTTTCGTCGGCCATCCTGTAATCGCATTGTTGTTGGCAACGGTCGCAGCGCTAATCTTCCTGGGGTATCGGCGAGGTTTCGACAGATCGGAATTGATGGACGTCTCGACCAAAGCGTTAGGTCCGGCGGGAATTATCATTTTGATTACCGGCGCGGGCGGCGTGTTCAAAGGTGTGATGACCGAAAGCGGTGTGGCGGATGCGTTAAGTACGGCGTGTGAAGGCTGGGGTATCCCGGTTTTGCTTTTGGCTTACTTGTTTGCCGTGTTCGTTCGTGTTGCTCAAGGCTCAGCAACCGTTGCGATGGTAACGGCGGCCGGTTTGATGACCTCGATGGTGGACGGGCTTTCACAAGCCCAGCTTGCACTCGTGGTTGTCGCGATTGCCGCTGGTGCTTCTGCCGCCTCGCATGTCAACGACAGTGGTTTTTGGATGGTCAGCCGTTACATGATGATGACGGAAAAGCAAACTTTTCAAACCTGGACCGTTATCTCAACCGTTGTTTCGGTGGTTGGGTTTCTGCTTGCTGCGTTGGTTTGGTATCTATTGCCAATGGTGGGGCTGTAGGATTAGTTGGCGATTGAATTTGGGTGCCGTTGGTTTGCGCCGGTTGGTTGATGTTCATTAACCGTGGCTAGCGCCAAAACGGCTCATTGTGGGTAGTCACTGGTAACAACGCACCGGTAGCGAACTACTTTTTCTTTGCATCGCCAAAGTGCAATTCGCAAGTCCCGTTTTCATCACAGACGGGACCGGATTTGCCAGCGATTTTGTAGCGGCGATTGGCGACCAGTTTGTAGAACCACTGGACGATGGGAAGCGTAAACGGAATGTGCAGCAGCGGCGCGAGAATCCAGAGCTTGGGAAGTCGCCGCGTCAAGTAACGGATCGCGCGGGCTCCTCCGAGCCGTGACGCCGTATAACCCGTTGGCGAATTTGGAATGACGTAAATTTGTTCCATCAATTCTTCGTAGCTTAAGTCCGAAAAGTTTTCCGCGACGAAGGCATCATGAAGTGAAATGTACGAAAGCCGATCCTTGCCGTCGAGTCGTTTTAGATTCTTGACCTGGCCTTGGCAGAAAACACACTTGCCGTCATAGATCACAACGTCCGCATCAGGAAGCTGACGGGGAGAAAGCAATTCACTTTTTGAAGCTTGTGTTGCTGACAATTCGAGTTCACTTGAGTTGGCTGTGTTCCGCAATCCTTCCGCTCCAGAATCCACTGAAGGATTGGATTGAGATTTAGAATCAAATTCGGATTGGATTTGTGTCATTCGTTATGTCGCGAGCGAACTTCAAAGAGAAAATTCGGTCGCGTTGATTGGTCTCAGCGGTTGCCAATTTAAAGTAATCTAGGGAACAGAAATTAGTATCTGTTAATTTGACCGCGTCTAAACTGCCCAAATAACCCTCAATTGAAGGATATGCCAGCTTTTTCGGTAACAATTCGAATTCTCAATAGCATTCTACAAAAATGAACTCATATAATGGACCGATAGAAACGAATAACCGGATATTCGGTTAAATACATCGGTGGGTCGGTATATAAAGTTAACGGCCATAATGGTTATTGCCTGTAGCCACCACTCGACGTGACCAAAACTGACACGTTGTTTGCTCATCCAAACTTGGGAGACTGTCATGAACGAAATCAACAAACAAGTCGCACGTGCACGCCGCCGGGTTAACACCGGTAAGTTCTTTACGATTTTGACTTGGGCTGCGTTCGCCGGTCTGTTGTTGGCTGTCATTGGAATGGCGATTCCAAAAATCTGGCACCTCGAATTTCTTCAAACACAAAATCACATTGACGCTTGGACCTACTCTTGGATTCTGGGCGGAGCCGTTTTTGGTTTCCTCGTTGCCTGCGGGCTGACTTGGCGAAGCCGTGCATCTCAGATGGATGTCGCAGTCGAAGTCGACAAACGGTTTGGCTTGAAGGAACGACTTTCAAGCGCAATGTCGCTTGCCCCTGGAGAGATTGAATCAGAAGCCGGCAAGGCGTTGGTTGATGACGCCGTTGCCCGAGCGGAAACAATCGATGTGCGGGATGAGTTCAAATTCCAGCCGACTTGGCGGGGATTGTTGCCACTGATTCCAATTTTGCTTTTGATTGCTTTGGTATTCATTCCCAATGCAGAGAAAAAAGCGGCGGCTGCGGTCGAGTCCAATGTTGAAGCTCGCAAGAAAGTTTCCGTTGCGATCAAAGAGTTCAAAAAGAAGCTTGAAGAGAAAAGAAAAGAGATTGCAACCAAAGGACTTAAAGACGCCAAAGAGTTCAAGGCACTTTCTAAAAAGTTTGAGGACCTCCTTGACGACAAAGACAGCGATAAGAAAAACGCTTTGGTGAAACTGAATGACATCAAAAAGCAAATCGAGAAACGCAAGAACGAACTTGGCAGTAGCAAAGACCTGCGTGAAAGTCTCAATAAACTAAAAGACATCGGCGAAGGTCCAGCCAAAAAGCTTGCCGAGTCATTGAGCAAAGGCGATATGAAAGAAGCCAAAAAGGCGATCAAAGACTTGGTCGACAAACTTAAGGCCGGTGACTTGAACAAAGTCGAAATGACAAAGCTCGCTAAAGACATCGAGATGATGGCCAAAGAGTTAAAGAAGTTGGCTGCCGAACACAAAGCCGAAAAGAAAAAACTCGAAGACGAAATTAAAAAAGCGGTTGCGGAAGGCGATCTCGAAAAAGCTGCCAAGATGCAGGAAAAGCTTGACAAAATGAAAGAGTTGGACAAGCAAAAAAAGAAGATGGAAAAGATGGCCCAGACGCTTAAGAAGTGCGCTGATTGCATGAAAAAAGGCGGCAAGCCAGGTGAGAAATCCAAGAAAGGCGGCAAACCTGGCCAGCAAGGTGAGAAAGGTGAGAAAGGTGAGAAGAGCGGCGAAAAAGGTGAAGGGGGCGATGAAGCCGAACAAGCCATGAAAGAAGCCGGCGACGCACTTGAAGATTTGGCAGAAGAAATCGAAGAGATGCGCCAGGCCCTTGAGGAACTTGAAGCCCTCGAAGATCTGGAAGAAGCTGCGGAAGGTTCCAAAGCCAAAATGGGTGACGGCGAAGGTGAGTTGGACGGCAAGCCACGCTGGCAGGACTTTGCAAAAGGCAAAGGCCCGGGAGGTGGAAAGCGTGAGAAAGAAGAAGACGAAACGGGAACGTTTAAAGCTCGCGTCAAAGGCAAATTGCAACGAGGCCAGACTGTCAAAACAGGAACGGCTGATGGTAAGAATATCACGGGCCGATCAGCCAGCGAAACACGCGAGTTGGTGAAGGCTGGTTTGAGTAAAGAATCTGATCCACTTGAGAACCAGAAACTTTCAAAGACCCAGCGTGAACACGCTCAGCAATATTTCGAAGCCCTTCGCGACAACAATTAATCCTCATCCAATTCGGAATGTCAACTTTCTGTTTGCGGCGAGTTCATTTCGATAGTCTTGATAATCTATGAAACTAAAACGACTAGTTCGAGATACGTGCGTGCTCATCGCGTTCTGTGGTGCGTTCTATTTACTCACCGTTTTCGTCAGCCGTTTGGATGCCAGTGGCTTGGATGACGGATCCGATTTTTCTGTTGCCCGTCAACAAGCCGATGAGTTCTGGACGAATCGTGATTACGCCAGCGCGGCTGACGAGTACGAGAAACTTACGGAAGCCGATCCTTTCAATGGTCACGCTTGGCACACTCAAGCACTGTGTTACTACAACATGAGATCAGCGGTTTTGGATGAGATTCGGACGGAGCAGAACGGTTTGGCGAAACTGGAAGTTGCCAAACGAGGGTTGTATTCTGTGAGGGAACTTTACACCAAACCTGATTTTGAATTTGATGATTCGCCGCGCGTGCTGGAGCTTAAGGCGAAGATCAAGTCTCTTAACGAAAAGGCTCGCCCGATTTTCTTGCGGGCCAAAGAGTTCGCGAGATTCCGTGGAAGTGCGGCGCTTTACCTGGCAGTCATTGAGTCCTACGAAGGCAACAACGAAAAGGCACTTGATTTGCTTCAGGAATACGTCGATCTAGGGCTGTTTACGCAGGGGGACGGGCTGGATCGGTATGCAGCGTTTGGTGTTGGTGGTGATGCCACGATCAACAACAAAAAATCGTCGCGTACCCGCCTACATTGCGAGCCTCGTTTTTGGGATGTCGTGGCCCAAGAGAGTCTCAACAAGCAGCGTTCTGGTGGCGCGTATCAAGTAAGCCGTTGATTCCATATCGGCCGAAACCCAAACCCGCGCCGGTACGTCAACGGTGTTGAGGGGCGAAGCGCCTAAGTACGTTCCAAAGCCCGCGCCAGTAAGCCAACGGCGTTATATCCAAAGCGTGCTACGCCATGCCACGTCGTTATATATTTCCAAAGCTCGCCTCTCATCACGCGCCGTACGCCAACGGCGTTATATTCCAAAGCCCAGTGTCGCGCAGCGCACGCTGGGTATTGAGTTGGCATTCGATCGACCCCCAAAGGGGTTCAACAAATCGATGTGTAACCCCGTTGGGGTACGGATTGTGGGAAACGACAAAACCCAGCGTGCGCTTCGCGACACTGGGCTTTGGAGTAAAACCCCTTTGGGGTAACGACCTTGGCGTAGTATCGTCGTTTGGTATCCGTTTGGGTATCCATCCGTTTGGGTATCGTCGCTGGGTTTTCTTGGGTATGCCTTTTGGACGTTCCTTGGACAAGAGCATGCCAAATTACTACGCGGCGAATATTCGGCCGGCCCAGGTTGCGATCAGATCCGCTACGTAACCAACGTCTTGGGGTTGATTTACGAGTAAGTGATCTGAACCATCAAGCGTGATCAGTGATTTTGGTCCGCCCGTCCAGGCAAAAATCTCTTCTGCGTGTCGAAAGGCCAGTGTCTCGTCAACGGGCGAGTGGAAAATCAAATGTGGGATATGAATTTTCTCAATCGCAGATTTAAGATCGATGTTGGCGAGGCTTTCCAACAACTGCTTCCGCATCGTATGAGTCCGGCCGCCGATGGTGACTTCGCCAACGCCTTCGGATTCAATTTTCGGATTCTGACTGCCGAGAAACTTCGCCAAATGCTTTGTGTCCGACGGTGCCGCCAATGTGACAATCCCTTTGGCTGACGGGATCGAGCCACAGGACTTCATCATCGCTGCACCGCCTAACGAATGTCCGATCAGGATTTGGGGGGCTTGATGCTCTTGGGTCAGCCAAGCAACGGCGGCTTGGACATCGGCCAAATTGGATTCGAAATTCGATTGTGAAAAATCGCCTTGGCTGTCTCCCAGGCCCGTGAAATCAAATCGCAGTACGCCGATGTTGTGCTTGGCCAGTCCACGGCTAACGCGCACGATGGCTTTTAAGTCCTTGGTGCAGGTAAAGCAATGGGCGAATAAAGCGAACGCGAGGGGTTCACCTTCTTGAGGAAGGTCGACGATACCGCCAAGCCGAGTGCCGGCTGCGTTGTGAAAATTGACTCGGTGGCTGGGCATGTTTTTAAAGTTGGCAGTTGCGGGTAGCAGTGTTCGGTTGTCAGACGCCGTTTGCCGTTGGATTGTGGCTTGTGATCAGGCGCTGTGCAATACCATGAACTTTAACCTGCCGCTGACTGCCTTCGTCCGCTACTTGGATTACTTGACGCGGAAGACGTAGCTAGTCTGCATGTCGCTGAACCCGCGTGGGACGATCTCAACAACGTCGGCCACGGAACGGCTGAGGTAGCGAATGTAGCGTTCGGTCATGATCACCTGAGAGAGGAACTGCCCGCCGTATGAGCCGATCGACATCCAGTCAAAGTCACGGCTGCGAAGTTTTTCGCCTTGGCCGTGAGCCGCAATTTGCTTTGCCAATGGCCGATCCTTCAATTCCGTTTCTAGCAACGAAAGGCTTCGCTCATCGATGAAGGTCAGGTACAGCAGTGATCCTTTTTGAACCACACGAGTTAACTCGAAAAACCATTGGGAGTGTAATTCGCCAAGGTGAGTAAATACCGATCCCGCATATGCAAAATCGAAATGGCCATCGCGAAATGGCAGGTGTGGGACTGTGGTGCAAACGGAAAAATTAAACCACGGATAGAGGTTCTCGATGCACCAGAAAATTTTGTCTGATTGAATGTCAACGCCATGCAAATTGCACTTTCCAGCGAGGTCGGCAAACCATCGCAACAGCCTGGCGTTGGCGACTCCGAATTCAAGAATGTTTTTGGCTTTTCCGATATCGAAATTCAGGTCACTCAACGTTGCGCGAATGATGTCGACTTCCTTTTTGCCAAGCGACAAATATTGCTCGCTGGTTTCGCGATATTCCATATGCTCGTGAGGTGGCACAGGAAGTTCTCCCGAAAGATCATTGCGCAAATTCATGGCGAGCGAATGTTCGTGATCCAGCGGTGTTCCCGGTACGTAGATTTCACTGGTTTTGGCTTGTGGTTTTTCTTGGATGCTCACGAGCGTGCCCTCTTGAAGTCGGATCAACAGCTTTTCGATGCGGAACTATAACAACGACGCTAATTTGCGGAAATAGAAACCGACGATATGAAACGAGACAAACTCAATGTGCAAGCGAGTGAGTAATTCCAGAACGCAAGTTGGACATATCTGTGTCGTGAATTTGAAAGTGACGGACAGGAATGTCCATCCTACGACGTTTCGCTTTTGATTTGATTTTGTTTGCTAGCACGAGTTAGAGCAACAAAGTCTTCATCAGGTCCTGGCTTCCAATCGTTCGCGTCGATGTCAAGGCTTCGCCTGCTTCGAATCCGGCCGACAAACCGATCGACGCTGACATCGCGCGGACGCGGTCGTAGATGTATTCCTTCTCAGGCGGGAACTGCGTTTTGTAGCACTTCACCGCTGCGATTTTTGTTTCGAGTGTTTTTGAAATGTCGAACACAAATTGCTTGGCAGCCGATCCGCTCCAGTCGGATTCGTAAAACAAAGAGTAGTAAATCTGTCTCGAAATCGGATGCGTTGGCAGTCCGTCAAAATGCTCATCCCATTTACTTAGCCGGCTGTAAAAGATCGCTGCGTCCGTGATCTGCATGGCTTGCCAATGATCGGGAGAAGCCATTGGCGTTTTGCCACCAAGTCCCATGACGATTTTTGGGCGAAAGATTCGAAACTGTTTAGCCAGCGCGACACGGGCTTCGAATGAATCGAACAGATTTCGATTGGGCAGTTCGAGAATCACACGTTTGGCGATGCCCAGTGTCTCTGCTGCCGCGTGGGCTTCGGCAACGCGAACATCGGGCGACGGGCAATTGGGAGTCGGCTCGCCATCGGTCAAATCAACAATCCCCACACGCAGGCCTTGTTGTGCTAATCGGGCCAGCGTTCCGCCGCATCCGATCTCACAATCATCTGGATGGGCTCCAACGGCGATCACGTCCAGTTGTTCTTCAGCCAATTTCGTATGTCCATTTGATTGATCTCGGGAATTCAACTCTGATCATAACCAAAGATGGACTTTGAATTCTATATGGAATTGTTGCTGGCAACTGACCACGTACGGCTTGCGATTCTTCGCCAAAATCGTGACCTAATTAAGCGATGATGCCCAATTGTTTTTTGGGGATCATTGGGCGAATTCGATACTTAGAATCTCGTTAAGTGGAATGTCAATGGTTTTACTTGCGACGGAAACGGTAACCGAGTTGGAGTCGATTTTTGTGATTTCGAAACCTGCTGCGCCGCTGAGCGTTAATTGCTGGCCATCAACCAAGCGGAGTTGCCCAGTGCCCGGCTGCTGCGATTGTGGTCTGTTGGTCCAGACAGTCGGGACGGTGTACGGCCACGCTTTGGCGTAATTGACTGATCGAAATTGTGGTGTTGGATCATCAGGATCTACGTTCTTAGATTCATCAGGATCTGAGTCTTCAGGTTCTTCGGGATTTGGGTTCTTTGAAGTAAGTTTGGGTGGTTGGTCTTCTTCACCTTCTTCGGGTTCGATGAAATAAATGGGTTGCTGAACTTTGACTGCATCTTTTTCCCATGAGTATCCTTCTTCGGTGAAAGCCAATTTATCGACTGGAATTCGGCACGTTGGAAACACTAATACTTGAGCGCCTTTTTCAAAGTCGGTGGCTTCTGGATATCGAACTCGGTTTTTGGCTGACGAAAGCGCGGCGATTTCGTTTGGCTTGAACTTCAAGTTCGGGAATTTCTCACTGGCCATTGTTGCACCCGGTTTGACAAAGATCGCGCTTCGATCCTTGAGTACGGCCAGCCACTTTTTCTCTTTGGGTGGGGCTTCTTCGACAGCGAATTTCAGTGAGCGCACTTCGTCCAATTTGATAGTGATCGTGGCATTGTCGGTCATGTCAATCAATACTGTTTTTTCGTTGCCGACTTTCAAGTTGCTTCCGCGAATCGAGTCGCCATTCTTTAAGCTCACGACTGAAAGCAGAGGTTCCGGTTCGACGATTTCTTCCGTTTCATTCGGCTCTTCCTCTTCCGGGAGCTCCAGCTTTGGTTTCTTTTCGCCCTCAACGATAAGTGGTTCGGGGTGGCTTAATTTTGGATTGGAAACTGGGACTGGCGGAGAAAAACAAACGTGGTCCACCGCGTAGTCTTCATCAACTTCTTGTTCGATGCGAAACAAGTACGGGTTGGCGATGATACGAATCTTTGTGATCAGTTCGTTTGATTTGATGCCGCCGAACACGCAATTTTTATCTGTAGATTCAACGGCTGCCAGAATTTGACCGTCAGCATTGTAGGCTTCAACCAAAAAGCTACGAGGAAAATTCACTCGGGCCATGAACAAACCAAACTCGTGGACTCCTGCTGGAACCGATTTTTGATTCGGCATGCAAAACTGGAATTCCATTATGCCTTTAAAACGCGAGGTGAAGCTGCCCGTATTTTTGTAAACGCAGATCGTTCCTCCTGAAGGAGGGGCGTTGAAACGAAAAGGATAACCTGACATGGCAACAAATCCATTTTCTTCTTCGGTTCCGACTTTCAATCCCATGGGAATGAATACATCTTCGACGTTGGTGTCTTTTTTGAGTTTTGAACCGGAGGGAGATTGGTTGAAGTCAACCAGCACTTGTTTGCTGGTGTAGAACTCATTTTCATACGTGTGAAACATTCTGACTTTTACTTCCGACGCAACTTTTGTTGCAACCTTGGGTTTGACTGGCTCAGAAATCAGTTGAATATCAGAACGCGGGAATGAGAATTTTTGGTCGCGGTATTGGCACTCGAGTTTAAAGTTGCCGGCATCGCCTTCGAGCATTGATCCGTCTTTGAGGTACAGTACATCAAATTCGTTGACGACTTCATCGATGTCCATGTCGAGTCGATCAAGGATACGCTGGATTCGATATCGCACTTCGAATTTCGGATTCTCGACTTGAGCTTTGATGAGTGACAAAAATCGCCCGCCTGTTTCTTGCTGCGAAAGTTTTTCTTCTGCTGCATTACGCTGCAGGTAGTCGGAGCTTTCAAGCTTCGTGATGAGCCCGCGGATTTCGGCGACTTGTTGGCTGGCAGGGGCGTCACTGAGAACAAGTTTTTGGATGTCAGAAAATTTGATTTTTCTTTTCGACATTTCGCCATTGTTGAGAACCGTCGTCCAGTTGATTTCCTGGTCGCCAAGTTCGGCTGTGATTACCGAACCGCGATGAAGACTGACTTGGAAGTCATTGGCGCGTGCTGGATTGGCAATTGCTAGCGCAGAAGCAAGCAGGCTTGAGAGGATCAAACTCTTAGCCAGTAAACTTGAAAGGCGTTTTTGCGCGAATCGGATGCGATTTTTCATTGGACGATATTGGGTTGATGGAAATCGAAATTCAGGAAGTCGAAGTTCACTTAGGATTTTAGATTGTTTTCGTTTGAGTGTCTGATTTTGGGTTTTAAGTAGTTCGACTCTCCGAGTCGAAACAGCGCGCGAATAACGACTCGGAGAGTCGAGCTACTTTAATGAGCTACTTTACATTTTCGGTCTCGTTGAAATTCCGGCCTATTCGTTTTGCTTTCGCAATTCTCGTACGTCGACGTAGCGAAACGATCCGTTGTTTTGTTCGGCCAGTTTCGTCATGAAATTAATGCTTTCTTGCATCGGACCGATCCCGAATTGAATGCAGTGAATCTGGCATCCCCCGGCGAAACGATTCATCAGTTTTAGTTCCGATTCGTTTAGTTCCGGGTAACCGCCATCGGTCATTAGTACGATCACGTCTGGTTTAAAAGCAAGTGCCGCCACCAATCCGTTTTCATGGTTGGTCGCGCCGTAGGCTCCCAACGAATCAATAAACCCGGGAACTGCGTTTTTGTTCTCATCCGTCGCTTTGAGCATCTTGCGAGTTTTCGAAACGACTGTCGTTCGTTCATGGTAGCCGATAATTTGAAATAGATGGTGCGATTCCAGTTTATTAATAGCGGCAGAAAGTTCTTTTCGTGAGGCTCGAATTACGTCCAGACCGCCGGCTCCCATGCTTTTGGAGCGATCAATCACAAACGCGAACGAGCGTCCATTTAGTCCTTCGGAGCCAAAAACGCTGAGGGAGACTGGATCGCCGATCGGTGCTCGCGATTTAAGCAGGCGTTGGTCGGCGCGAATAAGTTCCAAATCTTCTTCTGATAATTCGTATTGGCTGTCCAATTTTCCTTTGTTGGGAACATCTGCCATTTGATTGGCGTCCAACTCGGTGGTTTTGACGGCTTCGGCTCCAGTGAATTCTGGGCGGTCAATTGGCTGAGCCGCCGCAGCCAATGGGGGTGGCGTGTCGGCGGATTCTGCTGCGTTGGGATTGGAAGCCGGTTTTGCTTCTACGTCCTCGGGCAGGTCATCGGCAGAAAGATATTCGGTTTCTTTGTCCTGGTTTAAATTGGTAAGCACGATTCCGGCGCGCAAGACTTTGTCTGACGAGCCTCGGGTTCCACTGGAATAACCTAAAATGATCAAAAAAGTGGCTAATAAAAGATGCGTGATCAGCGACATACTAATGGGCCGCCATTTTTTCTTTTCCCACGTTGCCGCTGAAGGCGAGTTGGGCTCAAAATTGATTTTGGCTTGAGAAGTCATTCTTCCATTATTTCATGTTCTGCCCGTTGAACCAAGTTTATTCCTCCAACATTGCTGGTGATACGAAAAAGCGATGTCAAAACGAAATACCATCTATTTCGCGTCCTCTGAACAAGATTCAGCCAATGTCGTATTGCTTTTTTTCGTTACACCCCCGTTACGACCGTCGGGGATGGTTTACCGTAAAAAAGAAACGTCAATGGGTGCTGGGCGAAATGGACGCAAAACCCAAAATATATGGCCGTCAGAAAAATTAAAATGTTTTGAAAAAAATCGAAACAATCCACATCCTCTTTGGTTGCCACGATTTCCGCTACAAAGTGGCACACAGGTAGTCTCGTGGGTTAGAATCGTATTGGGGTTGGGAGACGTCAATTGAGACAAAACGGTTGAGCGTTTTCCAATCACAAATTGAATTTTAAAAATACGGCTACAACGGTTGTTCTTTCCTCAGCCATTTTTGCCAATCGACTCCTTTGATAAATCAATCCCTTGAACAGGAAGAGAATATGAACGATCGCGTTTCTGGTGGCCAAGCCGAACTCAGTAGTGATGATATTAAGTCGTTAGAGAAGTTGAGTGAATCGTACAAATCGGTTCGTCAACAACTTGGCAAAGTCATCGTTGGCCAGAACGAAGTGATTGAGCAATTGATGATTGCGATTTTTGCCAAAGGCCACTGTCTACTGGAAGGCGTTCCTGGTCTGGCCAAAACGTTGATGGTCAGCACGCTTTCGGAAACACTTAATCTGGACTTTAGCCGAATCCAATTTACGCCTGACTTGATGCCGTCAGACATCGTTGGAACCGAAGTGATTCAAGAAGACAAAACATCCGGTGCCCGCGAGTTTAAGTTTCTCAAAGGTCCAGTGTTTTCGAACATCATTCTGGCAGACGAAATTAACCGTACGCCTCCCAAAACCCAAGCGGCTCTTTTGGAAGCGATGCAGGAGAAACAAGTCACCATCGGCGGCGAGCGACACGAGTTGCCACAACCGTTCTTTGTGTTGGCGACGCAAAACCCGATTGAGCAGGAAGGTACTTATACGCTTCCTGAAGCCCAACAAGATCGTTTCATGTTCAAAGTGTTCGTGAAATATCCGTCTTACGATGAAGAGTATCAAATCGCCGCAACCACAACGGCTGATCTTTCAACCAGTGTTGATCAAGTTCTCTCTGGCGAAGATATCATTCGACTTCAGCAATTGGTTCGACGCGTTCCTGTGGCCGCTCACGTGATTCACTTTGCTTTGCGCATCGTTCGCGCCACTCGCGTGCTCGAAGACGATTGCCCTGCATTCGTTAAAGAGTCCATCTCCTGGGGTGCTGGCCCGCGTGGTGTTCAGAACTTGTTGCTGGGTGCAAAGGCGCGTGCCGTTCTTGAAGGACGAACATACGCAACGACCGATGATTTGCGTGCCGTCGCCAAGCCTGTGCTTCGCCATCGTGTGATCACGAACTTTAACGCGGAATCATCCGGGATTACTTCGGATGACGTTATCGAACGATTGCTGACTGAAATTCCTGAGCGAAGTGACGGTGACCAAATGGCTCCTGAACTTGTCAAGGCATTTGGCTAGTTCGAGCGTTCGACGCGGAACCGTCGTCGTGGATTGCACTTAAGTTTTACAATTGAGAGTTGATGTCTACTTCTGAACCAACAGGAACCAAGTATCTCGATTCCAAAACGCTTGACAAAATCAAGCGTCTGGATGTTCGAGCGCGGGTCGTGGTGGAAGGTTTTATTACCGGCCAGCACCGTTCGCCGTACAACGGTTTCGCTATCGAATTTGCGGCTCATCGTGAGTACGCACCCGGCGACGACCTTCGCCATATCGACTGGAAAGTCTGGTCCAAAACCGATCGTCTCTATATTAAAGAGTACGAAGAAGAGACGAACCTTAAATGCCACATCATTGTCGACTGTTCAAAGTCAATGCGATACGGCGAAGCGAAAGGTTCGGGGACCAGTGACGGCTGGAGCAAGTTCGATTACGCCGCGACGGCCGCAGCGAGTCTGGGCTACATGATGCAACAGCAGCAAGACTCCGTTGGGATGGTTTTGTTTAGCGACAAAATCGACAAGAACTTTAAGACGTCTTCTCATCCGTCGCACATGAAAATGTTGTTTCATGAGCTTGAAAAAACGGAGCCCGCAAAAACAACTGACGTGAGCGATCCGTTTTTGCAGCTTGCTGCTCAGATTCGCCAGCGTGGAATGGTTGCGATTTTCTCTGACCTGTTTATTGATCCGGATGAGCTTGGCAAGGCGCTCGCGCAATTCCGTTTGCGTCGGCATGAGGTGGTTGTGTTCCACGTGATGCATCATGACGAATTGGAATTTCCATTTCAGGACAATACGTTGTTCAAAGGCATGGAGGTCGATGCCGAATTGCACACCGAGCCGCGTGCCCTTCGCAAGTCGTATATGGAAGCGGTCGAGCGATACATGACACGCGTGAAAAAAGTTTGTGCCGTGGCGGGAATCGATCACGTGTTGCTTGACACATCGAAACCGTTGGATGGGATGCTTTCAAGTTACCTTAACTTCCGCGCGAAATCGCGCCGGAAGCTGGTCTGAGATTAAAGATGGCGCAGTAGAACTACGAGACGATTGACGCCAAAACAAGATTGACACCAAAACAAGACATCGGGATTAACTAGGAACTAAGGGATATGCTCAGCTGGCTATTGAATCCGTGGATGCTGTTGGGAGGGCTCGCAATCGCGTCCCCCATTCTCATTCACTTGCTAAACAAGCGACGGTTTAAGATTGTCGACTGGGCGGCGATGGATTTCCTGTTCGAAGCCGACAAAAAGAACCGACGCCGGGTTCAGCTTGAGAACTTTATCCTGTTGTTCTTGCGGTGCCTGGCGATGGCTTTGATCGCGCTCATGCTTGCCCGTCCGTTTCTTCCGTCAAGTATCACGGGAGCACTTCAGCAGGCCCAGAAACTTGAGCGCGTGATTTTGATTGATGACTCGCTCAGCCAACGCGTGCTTAATAACTCCGTTCCCGCGTTTTCGGCCATTAAAGATAGTGCCAAGGAGTTGATTCAACGTTTTGCAGAATCTGACAAAACAGAAGACTGGTTGACCGTGATGCTGACCAGCAATCCGGATCAGCCGCTGCTTGCTAACGAACCGCTTACCCGATCCACCGTCGCTTCGTTGACTCAAGCGATTGATGATCTCGAATGTTCTGACAAAGTCGCCGACTACAGTGTCTCCATTGGCGAACTGAATCGTTACGTTAGTGGCCAAAGAGAAACCGGTGGCCGAGTTTCGTATTTCTATTCTGATATGCGTGAGCGGGATTGGGTCAATACGCTTGATTCAGATACTGAATCGTCACCCAATAAATTGCTGACTCAAGTTTCCGAAAATACAATCGGCTGTTTTCTAATTGACATTGGAAGTCCCAACGATCAAAACCTTGCGATCACCAGCGTGCGGCCTGAAAATTTGCAGGTTGCCGACAAAGTAATTCCCTTTAACGTGCAGGTCACCAACTTTGGGTCGCAGACAGTCAATCAAGTTCGCGTTTTGCTGCAAGTCGACGATGGGCAGCCCGACTACGAAGTCATCGCGTCTATCGCACCCAACCAGACTGCTGAGCTTTCGTTCCGGTACGTGTTTCCAACGCAATCGGATCCCGGCGGCGATTTGCTTGGTGATGAATCGAACAAGCCACGTTTTGCGAACTACAAAGTTCGCGCCGAAATCGACCGACAGTCCTTGGGCGATGAAGGCTTGCTTGCCGATCAATTGCTCGAAGATTCAACGGCACTTTATGCCTCACGTGTAAAAGACGGCATTTCCGTGTTGCTTGTTGATGGCGATCCATCAGCCGCATCAGAGCGAAGTGAAACTCACTACTTGCGTAGTTTGGACGTCGAAGGAACTGGATTAGAAACTGAAGTCGTTACCGTTAGTGAATTGGAAACGGTTTCGCTTTCTGATTACGAAATTATATTCCTGTGCAACGTCGACGAAGCCTCACCTGACCGTGTCAAATCGATTGAGCAGTGGGTGAAAGATGGAGGCGCTTTGGTGGTCATGCCTGGCAACCGAGTTCGCGCTTCGACATTCAACGGGACTTTTTATCGCGATGGTGCAGGCCTTTCGCCGTTGTCGCTGGTCAGCATGGTTGGCGACCCAACGATGGCCAAGTGGGTTAATTTTGAAATCGACCCGCAAACCCACCCTTCCCTTCAAGTTGTCGTCGATAGTGATTCGGCCAGCCTTAGTAACGTCGATGTGTTTAGTTGGTGGACTTCGGAGTTGCCAGAAAACATGATCGGAAACACAGTCCAAGTGCCGCTGCGGTTGAACGATGAAAAGAACTCACCCGCGATGGTTGATCGAACGTTTGGCTTGGGCAACGTAATCGTGTTTACGATTCCAGGCGATGGCGACTGGACGATGTGGCCAAGTAGCCCAACCTATCCGCCTGTAATGATTGACTTGATTGACTACCTGGTTGGATCAGGTGGCGAGCAAAGCACTGTCGATCTTGGTGGGAGTTTGAATTATCCGGTTGATATGTCGGCTTACGAAAGTCGTGTTGCACTTCGCAATCCTGACAATGAAAAAGTCGAAGCCGTTGCCAAGCCCGTCAATGATACGAAAGAGGCAAAAACAAGTGTGCTTTACAAAGTCGATTTTGAAGGCATTGATAAAAGTGGTTTTTACGATCTCGAATTGACCCGGCACACAGGCGAAAAAGAAAAAGTATTGTTTGCTTCCGCATTGGACCCCCGCGAAGGCAATTTGAAACGGCTCGCAGCCAGTGCGATGGAAGGTGACTTTTTCGGTGACAAAGTTACCTTTCTTTCGTCAACGGAACTAAAAGAACAAACGGTTTCCGGCGGCAACACCGAGATTTGGCTGCAGCTTTTGATGGTCTTGTTTGGAGCTTTGATGCTTGAGCAATTCCTCGGCTATTTTTGGGGAAAGAAACGATAATGAGAATTTCAAACTTCATCATGGTCTCGAAATTGACCTTGAGCGCCATCGCGTTGCTGTTGGTTTCGCTGATTTCGATTCCGGACTACGCTCATGCCCAAGCGGCTCGGTTGGTTCGTGAACTTGTCGCGTTGCAGGATACAGGAGATGTGGATGCAGAGTCCGGCGCGATCTTAAAAACGTCGCCGGATCTCGAAGGCGTTCTGGAGACGGCTGAACGAATTCGCAAAGACGGCAACTATCGGGTGGCCGCTCAGTTGTGGCAAGAAGTTTTGAAGCAAAGTGGTGATGCTTTGTTTTCTCCTGATGGTTCAGTTTATTATTCGCTGGGCAATCAGATCGAAGGAATTCTGGCGGAGCTTCCACCCGAAGGCCTGGTTGCGTACCGCGTAATGGCAGACGCTGCCGCAAAAGAGATTCTCGCACAGGCTGACGGTCCAGCTGACGTGACCGCGCTTAATAAAGTTGTGCGGCAATATTTTGTCAGTTCACTTGGTGACGATGCCGCGTTTAGTCTTGGTTGTATCTATCTTGATCGTTTTGATTTTATTGGTGCTCGACGGATGTTTGAGAAAATCGCCAATAACTATCCCGATCCATCCGTTTCTATGGAAGAAGTCCACACGAGGATTGCACTTTGCCAATCGTTCCTGGGTGATGTCAAAGCGGCTGAAATTTCGCTGGCTAAAGCCGACGAGATTCAAGCTAATACTGACCGTGCGGAAATGGTTCGCAAGACGCTGGGTAATCTAGTGGCCGGGGAAGGCAACGTGCTGGTTAATTCAAGTTGGCAAATGCGACTGGGTGACTCTCGCCGCTACGGAACAACGTTGGCTGTTCCAGATGAATTCATGCTTCACGATTTGGCTGCGGTTTGGCAGTACTATTACGAGCCGAAAAACAAATTCGTCAAAGGCGTTGATGTTGATGGAATAATGTTGAGTGGTCAACGAGCGTCGGGCAAATCTGTTCTTGACACTCGAATGAAGATGGAACGAGACATGATTGACAAGTGGCGGGATAAAACCTGGCGACCCGCTGGTAATTTGCTCATCGATGGCGATCGAGTTTTCTTTAAGACAGGCGGCGACCTTTCGGTTTGGAGTCGTAAGAAAGTGGAAAAGCTTTCGCAGCTTTCGGTAGAACAAACCAGCCTTGACCGTGCGATTGCTTGGCGAAGCGTCTGGCGAAACGCATTTCAAATTGATTATGCAACGTCGATGGCCAATAAAATGACAACCAGTTACGGCGGTAGTACGGCACAAAACAGGAACGGGCCACTGCCATCATCCGCTGCTGAAATCCAGTTGTTTGGCGATACGATTTTCCAGCAGATGTCGATTCACGACGGCCGGGTTTATACGATCGAAGGCAAGCCGTTTGATGATTCCAACAAGACATCGAAACGCACTATTACGGCGCAGTGGAATGCGACCTATCGCCGGACGCGAGAAAATTTCTTGACGTCTTATGATTCAGTGACAGGTGAGGTTCAGTGGACGTTGCCGCGTGAACCTGAGGAGTCTGAGGATGAAACCGATGTTTTGACTGAGGTCGAAGAGACGCCTTGGCTCTCAACTGGTGGCTTTATGGCTGCTCCGATTGGTTTTGGCGACATGCTTTTGGCGCCCGTGAATATCGGTGGTGCGATTTCGATTTACGCACTTGATCCAAATGACGATGGCAAAACGATTTGGAAGTCCTTTTTGTGTGACGAACCGGAGAACGGAGCCGTTGCTTGGGCACCGATCAATCTTTCAATGGACGGAAGCGATCTGTTTGTGAACTGCGGAATGGGCGTCGTGTTTGTTCTCGATCCAGCCACGGGGACCGTTCGTTTTGCGAAACGATATGGTCGAGTCGGAACCTCGAGTAACCTGGGCCGCAATATGGGCGCGCAGGTGACCCGAATGAATTTCGATGGCTGGTCTAGCGATATGGTGATTCCATTTGGGCGTCAGATGGTTTGCTTTAGCTCAGATTCAGACACAATCGAAGCCTACGATCGCAACAACGGCAAAATGATCTGGCGAAGCGAAATGAGCCCGATCGGCTACAAAGTTGACTACTTGTTAGGCGTGCACAACGACATGCTTTACGCCGCCGGTCCGGAGACCATTGTGGCGTACGATCTCAAAGGCGAAGGCCGCATGATCTGGGGTGCCGATCAGATTTTCGATGGCAAACAATCGCTTGGACGTGGCATGTTGACGCCAAAGGGAATCTATATGCCGGTTGAAGACAATATCTACTTGTTTGATCTGCTTGGTGACAAAGGGAAAGCCAATATTATTGCCAAGGTCCATGTTGATTTGGGGACCAATGCTCCCGTTGGAAACTTGTTCAGTGACGGCGAGCGGATTTGGGTGCACGGTGCCAATCGTGTCTACGCATTGGGCAAAGCACCAGAAGAAGATGAAGACGAAGACGAATAAGCGTTTGATTTGTGGGCGAACAAAAGTCCAACGAACTTAATTATACGAGCCGAGTACTACGTTGAATTTGATTGCAAAAAACAATTTTCTTGAGTGGGCATTAGGAGACGATCCTCAACGCGCCGGCACGCCGCAATTGCAGTGGGCTAACATGCCGGAATCCTGGGGTGTGTTCGTTTTGATCGCCGCCATCGCTGCCGTGATTTTTAGTGTGTTTTGGATGTACCGCCGCGAAATCGGCACATGTCCCAAAGGCGCGAAAATGGTGATGGCCTGCTTGCGCCTGGCAGTGTTGTTGCTGTTGATCGCGATGTTTCTCAAGCCGTCGGTTTTCTATCAACAAGTCAATGAAATTAAACCCACGATTGCGATGCTTCGCGATTCCTCCCTGTCTTTTGACCGGGGTGATAACTATCGTAGCGCCGATCGTGTGACTCAGTTGGCTAAAGCGACTGGCATTTCGGCTGATGAAATTGGCTCAGGAAACATTAAGCGTTCGATGCTTGTCAACCAAGCGTTCAACAAGAACCCGGAACTGCTTGAGTTGATTCGTGATAAAGGTGCCATTCGCGTCGTCAATTTCTCTGATGGAAATACGCCCGTCGCGGTCATTCCGGCAATTACGACGCAGGAAAAAGAAAAAGCTGAGCGAGAGGCAAAAGAAAAAGCCGACGGCAAAACGGGTGGCGGCAACGACGAAGAAGGAGCTGCTGCCGTTGATGGTGCAGATGGAACTGAAGAGACGGATGGGCTGATTCGAGATTCCATCCCCGATTTGGAAGCCAACGGTTTGGGCACCGATATCTGGCAAGCCCTTCGTGAGTCGCTTGATGATCCAAATCGACTTTCGGCAGTCGTGTTGATTTCCGATGGCCAGCATAACGGTGGTGAGGATCCGCTTGAGATTGCGAAAAAAGCGGCTTCGCTAGAGATTCCGATTTTCGTAATCGGTGTGGGCGATCCTAACCCGCCGAAAAATCTTTCCGTCAATGAAGTTTACGTTCGCGATAAAGCTTATCCCGATGAGCCGTTTGAAATCGAAGCCATTTTGCAATCGAGTCAAGTCGGCGACACAGGAATGCCGTCGCGGATTGAAGTCCAGCTGATCCAGCAGGCTGTTGATTCAACTGGAAAACCAGGCGCACCAGAACAAGTTAAAACCAAAGACGTCGAAGTCCCCATCAATGGCGGACGTATTCGTGTCGATTTCGATCACGTTTTGAATCAGCCCGGCAAGTACGTTTACACAGTCCAAGTCGACGCACTGGACGATGAGACGGAAACGGACGACAACGCGCGGCTTTCTTCTGAGATGGAAGTCGTTGACGAAAAAGTCAAAGTGCTTTTGATTTCGGGTCTGCCAAGTTGGGATTACCAGCAAGTTCAGCGTCTGCTTCAACGTGACCAGAACATTGCGTTGACATGTTGGCTTCAGTCGATGGACGAATCTCGACCGCAAGAAGGCAACGAGCCAATCACGAAACTTCCACGGTCGATGGAAGAGTTTCGTGAATACAACGTCATCATGTTGATGGATCCCAATCCGGATGAGTTCGATGCAAAGTGGTTGGATTTGTTGAAAGAGTTTTGCAAAGAGCGTGCCGGCGGCGTGATGTTTATGGCTGGACCGCAATTCACAAGTTTATTTGTGACAATGAACAGCTTGAAGGGAGTTCGGGATATGCTTCCCGTTCGTTTCGGTGACATCGAATTTATTGATACTGTTGAGGCGCTTGCCTCGGCCAAAGATAAACGTCCGGGCAAGATGCTGCTGGTCAATCACAACATGGATCATCCGGTGATGAGTTTCCGAAGTGATCCGGCCGAGACGACCAAGATTTGGAATTTGATGCCGGGTATCTTTTGGAGCTTTCCAACGATGTCGCCCAAGCCGACCGCACGTGTGTTGTTGGAGCGAGGCGATCAAGTCAACGCAGAAGGCAATCAGCCGTTGTTGGTGGCCGGTCGATACGGTGCCGGAAGTGTTTTGTATATGGGCTTTCAAGGTACATGGCGATGGCGTCCTGTTGGTGTACAGGCCCAGTACTTTGACCGGTTCTGGATTCAAGTCGTTCGCTACCTGGTCGAGACTCGATCGCTTCAAGGTTCGCGTCGCGGATTTATTGATGTAGAAAAAACAGAGTTTGAACTTGGCGATCGAATCTTGTTGGTTGGCCGAGTTTTGGATGAGCAGTTTAAGCCGTCGACGCAGGCGATTCATAAAGCGATCGTGAAAACGGATGACGGAAGAACGCAAACGGTCGAAATGAAATTGCTTCCCAATCAGGAAGGCAGTTACGAAGGAACGTTTGTAGCTCAGCGGATTGGCAGCTTCGAAGCCACGATTGATTTGGGCGCTGGATCGTCTGATGGAAAATTGATTGATCCGATCCCATTTCGAGTTGTTCCGCCAAGTGCTGAGTCGGGTGCGTTTTGGCTGAACGAAAAAATGCTGCGAGAAATTGCTGATCAATCGGGCGGTAAGTATTTCCGCTTGGAGCAAATCGACCAGATTCCAGAGTTACTGCCAACGATGATTACACGAGCTGAGTTCAACAGCCTTCCCAAACCGCTTTGGGATGGTAACTGGATTCTACGCTGGGGCATGTTTATTTTGCCTGTGTTGTTGTTGTCGATCGAGTGGATTATCCGCAAGTGGTATAAGCTGCTTTGATCGAAAGTAGGTGGTGGTTACGCCCTGCAATGGCGGCCAGCATCTGAAGACATTTTGAAAAACTAAAACAAAAATTGAATGATGGATTGAAGCGAGGCGGCGGAACAAAATTTTAAATGTGAATGTTCAAAACGAATATTTCAGCACAGTTCCCAAACGCGTCGCTCAGTCAAAACAGGAAATAGCTATTTCATGGCAACTGCAACTTCATCAAAACATATGCCCAAACCGGTTCGGCGCAAGCTGAATCGGATGCGGGGCAAATTGACTCGCTGGATTATGGTCCATGGCGTTGGCCGTTGGCTTTTGGCGATCGTCGCGATTCTCGGCGCGGACATGCTGCTGGACCGCGTATTCCGAATGGATGCCGCTCAGCGTTTGGTCATGTTGGTCGTGATGGCGGTTGCGGTCATCGCCTATTTTGGCTGGCGAGTGATCAAACCCATGTTGGCTCGGCCCAATGATGATGCTTTGATTTACGAAGTCGAAAGCAAGAACCCTGGCCTCAAAGAAAACTTGATCACAGGTGTTCAGCTTTCGCGCGAAAAGGATTTGCGGGCTCAAGGCGTTTCGGCGGCACTTGCAGATGCGACGATTTCCAATGGCTTGAAACAGGCTGAGGCAATCGACTTTGGCAAAGCCCTGAATCTTTCTGAGTACATGAAGAACTGGGTGCTGCTGTTGATAGGCGTTGTGCTGCTGGCCGGAATTGGATTCGGCGTCACGCAGACGAATTTTCTGCGGACTTGGTTCAATCGAAACATCATGCTGCTGGACGATCAGTGGCCTCAGTCGACTTATTTGGAAATCGTTGGAGCCAAAGACGGCAAGCTCATTTTGCCCCGAGGCAACGACCATCGACAAATCGTTGTCGTTCGCGAAGACAGCAAAATTACGGACGTCAATGTTTCACTGGAAGTCGACAACCCCGGTGGCCGTACGATTCATGGAATGAAGCCGACTGGAAAACTGGATGGGCGTGAACGCGTGTTTATGTTCCATAATGTCTCATCCAAATTTCGTTTTCGGGCTACCGGCGGCGACGACGTAACCGATTGGGTCAATGTTGAATTGGTCGAACCGCCAAACATCATTGAGTTGGATATGAATGTGCTCATGCCTGAATACACGGGCATCGAAAAACTGCCTTTGACGGGTAATGGCCCGCACTCGGTTTTGGTTGGTAGTAAACTTCAGATGGCAATCACCACTAACAAACCGCTTTCAAAAGCGAACTTGAAACTTGGCGACGAAGTCTTTGGGATGACTCAAGGTGCGGACGACAAACAGTTCGAGCTTTTGATTCCAGGTGGCGAAGGCGAGTTGCGTGGCGGCGAGTATGAGTTTGAGCTGGTTGATACGGGCGGGTTAAGCAGTTCGCGTCGCTCGAAATTCAAACTTGCGATCAAAGAAGACGACACACCGAAAGTTCGTGCGAGCTTGTTGGGGATCAGCGGCTTGGTTTCTGCACGAGCCATGTTGCCGACTTCGTTTCAGGCTGGGGATGAGTATGGGCTGACGAAATTGGCATTTGATTGCAATTGGAAGCTTGGCGTTGATGACGAGCAGGCAGTTGTTCGTAATATTTTGTTTGACGAGCTTGGCTTGGTTGATGGGAAACCCGTTCGAAATCACAAGGACGATCGGGTGCTCGATCTGTTGGCGTTAAAATTGACGCCGGGAACGAGTTTCAAATTCGCTGTCGCTGCGTCAGACAACCATCCAGAAAAACCAAACGTCGGACGTTCGCAAGAGTTCTTGCTGCGAGTTGTTTCCGATGAAGAGCTGCGAGCAGATCTGCTTCGTCGCGAAATCGAGCAACGAAAAGCGTTCGACCAGGCGTACCAAGTTCAATTGGAGCTTACGACAGAAATGCAAGCCGTAGCGGCGCGACTTCCGGAGCCTGGGGCAAGTCGGGAAGAGTTTGACGCCACACGAGAGGCCTCGTTTATTAACTTGGTGCAAAACCAAAAAGGCATTGGTACCGCGATCGACCGTATCGCCAATCGCTTTGAAGAGTTTCTTGTCGAAGTCAAAAACAATCGGCTTGATGAAGCCGAAAATGAAATTGCCCCCGATCAGCGAATCGAACGACGTTTTGACGAGAAAATTATCAAGCCGATTCGTCGTTTGGATCAGGAATTGATTTCAATGGCGACTCGTAACTTGGACAATTGTCGACGAGCCGCGACCGTTCCTGCGGAATTTGAGCAAGCCGTTGGGCAAACTGTTGCGATTCACAACGAAATTCTCGAAGAGATGAAAAAGATTCTCAGTGCGATGAATGACTCAGAGAGTTTCCAGGAAATCATCAACGATATCTTGGAAGTTAAGAAAGAACAGACGCTATTGAAACAAGGGATCAAAAAGAAGAAAGATCCGTTCGATAAAAAGAAAGTTTTTGATAATAAATAATTGTTTTGTCCGTTACATTGGTAGTTCTTCCAGGTTTAAAGATTGCCCAAATCTCGTCTTGTTTGATTTTGGAGACAGAAATGAAAAAAACGCTTTCCCCTTCACCGCTAGCGGTATTCTTTTTGGCCGCCATTTTTGCGGTCCTTGGCGTCGTGCCGTCCATTGCACAGGATGACTCTCAGAAAAAAAGCGAATTGGGTGTTCGACAGCGCTTGATCGAACTCAAAATGTTAGAGCTGGAAAATAAGCTCACCGTCATCGCGGAAAAGCTTCGTGAGAAAGAGCCAAAACGGGCGGAACTGCTTGTTGCTGCCTATCAGCAGTCAAAGGAGAAATTGATCTCGAAAAAAATGGCTGAGGCGAGCGAATTGCTCGATCAAGGTAAATTGCCTGAAGCCGAAAAAGTGATCGACGAGGTGGTTCAGAATCTCGAGGCTCTTGTGCGTTTGTTGACTGGGAACAAAGAGCAAACGCAATCCAAAAAAGAAGAGATGAAGCAGCTTGAGAAATGGAAGAAGAGTATCGAGGAACGGCTGAAGGAAGAAAAAGAACAGAAAGCCGAATCTGAGAAGGTTGCCAATCCAGAAGACGCTGTGAAGAAGCTTGAGGCGCAGATCGCTAAACTCAAAGAACTTATCGGTAAGCAAAAAGATGTTATCAAGGCGACTGATGATAAAGCCAATGAAGGGTTGAATGCACTTGATAAAGTTGCCGACAAACAATTTGAAGTTCGTAAAGCCACCGAAGATTTGAAGAATGAGATTGCTGGCAACAATGTCAAAAAGGATTCGGAGATGGGGACCGATACGCCCAAGGATCCTAAAGACGGCGAACCAAAGGACGGCAAAGGCGAAGACGGTAAGCCAAAAGATGGCGAACCAAAAGATGGTGAGCAAAAAGACGGCGAACCTAAGGATGGAAAATCTGGTGAAGGCGAATCGAAAGATGGTGAGCCTAAGGATGGAAAATCCGGTGAAGGTGAGCCTAAAGAAGGTGAGCCTAAAGATGGCGAAGGTAAGTCCGGCGAAGGTGAATCGGGAGAGGGTAAATCTGGTGAAGGAAAGTCCGGTGAAGGAAAATCAGGCGAGTCGAAACCAAAAAAGCCTGAGCCTCCAAAGCCCGGACAGGAAGCACTTGAGAAAGCTCAAAAGCATCAAGAAAAAGCCGAAGAGAAACTAGGCTCTGGCAAGCCTGAAGACGCTAAACGCCAGGAAGAAGCGGCTCAGAAAGAGCTTGAAAAAGCACTTGCTGAAATCGAAAAAGAGAAACGCCGTATTGAATCGCTTCCTGAAGAAGTGCTTGAGCAGATGGCGGAGAAACAGCGTCGTACTCGCGACAAGACTTTGGACTTGATCGAGGAAATGAAAAAAGCTCCCAAGCCCAAAGAGGAAGAGGGTGAGGAAGCTGGAGCCAAACCTGGCCAACAAGCCGGACAGCAGGGAATGGAGAAAGCTGCAGAATCAATGAAAGAGGCTGCGGACGATCTTGCTGAGGACAATCCAGAAGAAGCCAAAAAGAAACAGGAGCAGGCAGAGCAAGAGTTGGAGGAAGCCCTTGAGGAAATCGAAGATCGAATTTCTCAGCTTCGTGAAGAAACACGCGAAGAAAAACTTGCTCGCCTCGAAGCCCGATTCCGAGAGATGCTGGACCGACAAAAGGTCGCCAGTGTTATGACGATTGAGCTCGACGATAAACGAACCAATCTTGGTGAGCTTAGCCGACGCGACAATGTGATCATGTTGCGGCTTGGCAATGAAGAATTGGAAATCAGTGAGCTTGGTCAGCAGGCTTACGATCTTCTTTTAGAAGACGGAACGAGTATCGTTTTCCCTGAAGTCGTTCAGGAACTTCGATTGGATTTGGCCACGGCTGCCGAAGCTCTTCAAGAGGAGCGGACCGATCAATATACGCAGCTAGTACAAAGTGAAATCGAGATCACGATTCAGGATCTGATTGATGCTTTGAAAAAAGCCCAGCAAGAGGGCGGCGGTGGTGG